>NZ_FOUG01000003.1 GCF_900114785.1 Variovorax sp. OV329 | reverse complement strand
CAAGAACTTATCCACACCGTGAGCCACCAGGCTCGCAAAGAGGGTGGGTCAATATTGGATGGAAATGCCGGGTCAGGATTGCATGGAACTCAACACTGTAGAAGCCCGGATTGCCTTCGATGTCCTCCACCACCACTTCAGCCGCAGCGAGCGGCCGGCGTGCCTTGGTCTCTTGCGAGGAGTTGACGGGGTCGGCGTCGACGTAGTTCATGATCCACTCGTTGAGCCAGGTCTGCATCTCGTCGCGCTCCTTGAAGCTGCCCACCTTGTCGCGCACGATGCACTTGAGATAGTGCGCAAAGCGCGTGCTGGCAAACAGGTAGGGCAGGCGCGCGGACAGGTTGGCATTGGCCGTGGCATCCGGGTCCATGTACTCCTGCGGACGCTGCAGCGACTGCGCGCCGATGAAGGCCGCGTGATCGGTGTTCTTGCGATGCACCAGCGGAATGAGGCCGGCCTTGGCGAGTTCGGCTTCGCGGCGGTCGGAGATCGCGATTTCGGTCGGGCACTTCATGTCGAAGCCGCCGTCGTCGGTGGGGAAGGTGTGGCAGGGCAGGCTTTCGACCGTGCCGCCCGACTCGACGCCGCGGATCATGGTGCACCAGCCGTAGAGCTTGAAGCTGCGGTTGATGTTGACCGCCATGGCGTAGGCCGCATTGCTCCAGACGTAGTTGCGGTGGTCGGCGCCGTCGGTCTGCTCTTCGAAGTCGAACTCGTCCACGGGATTCGTCTTGGCACCGTAGGGCACCCGCGACAGGAAGCGCGGCATGGCCAGGCCGACATAGCGGGCGTCCTCCGTGTCGCGCAGCGAGTTCCACGGCGCGTGCTCGAGGTTGGAGGTGATCTTGGCCAGATCTCGCGGGTTCGCGAGTTCCTGCCAGGACTCCATGCCCAGCAGCGATGGCCCCGCCCCTGCGACGAAGGGTGCATGGGCCGCAGAAGCAATCTTCGCCATGGCGCCCAGCATCTCGACGTCCGCCGGCGTGTGGTCGAAGTAGTAGTCGGCCACCAGGCAACCGTAGGGCTCGCCGCCCAGTTGGCCGTACTCTTCCTCGTACACACGCTTGAAGATGGGGCTCTGGTCCCACGCAATGCCCTTGTGGCGGCGCATGGTGCGGCGCATCTCGTCCTTGGAGATGTCCATGAAGCGGATCTTGAGTTGCTCGTCGGTCTCGGTGTTGAACACCAGGTGATGCAGGCCGCGCCACGCGGACTCCAGCTTCTGGAACTCCTCCTTGTGCAGCACCAGGTTGATCTGCTCCGAGAGCTTGTGGTCGATCTCCGCGATGATGGCCTCGATGCTGCTGTAGGCATCGTCGCTGATGGTCACCGCGTTGGCGAGCGCCTGCTGGGCCAAGGTGCGCACGGCGCCCTCGACCGCGTCGCGGGCCTCGTCGGTCTTGGGCTTGAACTCCTTGTCGAGCAAGGACGAGAAGTCCGAAATGTCTGCGTGGACAGCGCGGCTCGTTGCCTGGCCTTGTGCGTTCGTTTGCATGATTTCCTCCCTGGAAATTTGTTGTTGATCGACCGTGATCAGTTGGCAATCGACGGCGCGGGCGCTTCACCGTGGACGGCGCCCTCCGGCTTGGGCGCCGCAGCCAGCGACTTCAGAAGCGCGGGGTCTTGCATGAGCTTGTTGATCAAGGCCTCGGCACCCGCCTTGCCATCCATGTAGGTCTGCAGGTTGGAGAGTTGGGTGCGCGCCTCGAGCAACTGGCGCAAGGGCTCCACCTTGCGCGCCACGGCGGCCGGCGAGAAATCGTCCATGCTTTCGAAGCTCATCTCCACCATGAGCTGTCCTTCACCGGACAGCGTGTTGGGCACGGCGAAAGCGACGCGCGGCTGGATCGCCTTCATGCGCTCGTCGAAGTTGTCGATGTCGACGTCCAGGAACTTGCGCTCACCGACCGGCGGCAATGGCTCGACCGGCTTGCCCGACAGGTCGGCGAGCACGCCCATGACGAAGGGCAGTTCGATCTTCTTTTCGGAGCCGTAGATTTCCACGTCGTACTCGATCTGCACACGCGGCGCCCGGTTGCGGGCAATGAATTTCTGACTGTTGCTGCTGGCCATTTGGGTTGAAGTCCTGGTTGGGTCGTTGAAACGGCGGTTGACGGATAGGTGGGGTCCCTGGCGGCAGCGCTGCTGCCGGCTTCAAGGAGAGCAGTCATGCGAACTCGATCTGACAGGTGATGACGCCTCCTCCTCTGCTGGACGAGTCGACTGGAACCGGCGCGAGGTCCGCGACCAATCGAACGATCTTTTGCTGGTTCTGGAGCGCGTCGAGCCAATGTCCCGCCAGAACGGGCAAAACCTTCTGCTCGATGTAGCCCGTCAGGCGTCGCGCGCCGCTTTCATGGGTGCCGCAGCGCTCGATGACATGGCGCGCCAGGGCATCCGTGTAGTCGAACTGGATCCCATGGTTCTCGTGCATGCGGTCCGCGACGCGGTTCAAGTGCAAGGACACGATGTCGCCCAAGGCCGAAGCGCCTAGCGGCAGATAGGGCACAACGCACAGGCGCCCAATGAATGCAGCAGGAAAGACTTCACGCAAGGCCGGCTGCAACGCCTCTTGCAGAGCGTCGAACTCGGGGACCAGGGCGGAGTCCTCGCACAGGCTCGCAATCAACTCCGAGCCCGTATTGCTGGTCAGCAGGATGGTGCAGTGCCTGAAGTCGATGCGGCGGCCTTCGCCGTCCTCCATCCAGCCTTTGTCGAAGACCTGGAAGAAGATCTCGTGGACATCCGCATGCGCCTTCTCCACTTCGTCGAGCAGCACGACGCTGTAGGGCTTGCGCCGCACGGCTTCGGTGAGCACCCCGCCTTCACCATAGCCGACGTACCCAGGCGGGGCTCCCTTGAGCGTGGAGACGCTGTGCGGCTCCTGGAACTCGCTCATATTGATGGTGATCAGGTTCTGCTCGCCGCCGTAGATGACCTCGGCCAGGGCAAGCGCCGTCTCGGTCTTCCCGACCCCCGAGGGCCCCACCAGCATGAAGACGCCCACCGGCTTGTGCGGATCGGTCAATCCCGCCCGCGCCATCTGAACGCGCCGCGCGATCTGCGCGAGTGCATGCGGCTGGCCGATGACACGCTGTGCCAGCGTGCCTTGGAGGCCTGAAACCGCGGCAAGCTCGTTGCGCACCATGCGCCCCACTGGAATGCCAGTCCAGTCCGCAACGACCGCCGCAACCACGCTTTCGTCGACCAGCGGGAAGACCAACGGTGCTTCTGTCTGGAGTTCGGCAAGACGACGCTCGAGCACGGGCAGTCCCTCGGCCGGGGTCGGCGCACTGGACTCGCGCTTGCCAAGCAATTCCTGCATCCTGCGAACCAGCGCGAGTTCGGCATGCCACTTCATTTCCAATTCGCGATGCGCGGCGGCAGCGGAACCGGCCCGCTCGCCGAGGGCCTTCAGGCGCACGGCCCGCTCCTCGCTGCCACGCGCGAGCACGCCTTCCTGCGCCAGAAGAGAGCGCTCGGCTTCCAATGCGGCGATCTGCTGGCGCCAATGCATCACTGCTGCTGGCGGCGACTGAAGCGACATGGCGACACGCGCACAGGCTGTGTCGAGCAGGCTGATCGCCTTGTCCGGCAGTTGACGTGCGGGAATGTAGCGGTGAGAGAGGCTCACTGCCGCGCGGACCGCCTCGTCGAGCACCGCCACGCCATGATGTGCCGCGAAGACCGGGACCAGGCCACGCACCATCTCGATGGCGCCGGGCTCCTCGGGCTCGGGCACCTGCAGCACCTGGAATCGGCGTGTCAGCGCAGGGTCTTTCTCGATATGGCGCTTGTATTCGCTCCAGGTGGTCGCGCCGATGGTCCGCAGGTTTCCGCGGGCGAGCGCGGGCTTGAGCAGGTTGGCCGCATCGCCGGTGCCGGACTGCCCGCCTGCACCGACCAGCGTGTGGACCTCGTCGATGAAGAGGATCACCGGCTCTTGCGACTGACCGGCCTCCTCCAGCAGGCCTTTCAGGCGGGACTCGAATTCGCCGCGCATGCTGGCGCCTGCGAGCATTGCGCCCAAGTCCAGGCTGAGCAGTCGCACGCCGCGCAGCGCTTCTGGCACCTCTCCCGAACAAATGGCCAGGGCGAGCCCTTCGACGACGGCTGTTTTCCCGACCCCGGCGTCGCCCGTGAGCAAGGGATTGTTCTGGCGCCGGCGCAGAAGAATGTCGACCATCGTCCGGATCTCATGATCGCGGCCGATCACCGGATCGATCTTTCCGATCTTCGCCTGACGCGTCAGGTCCAGGCAGTACGCGACAAGGGCGGATCGTCCGGATGCAGACGGCTGCACCAAGGCCCCACTGGCTTCACCCGGCGCCACGACATCCAGGCCCGAGCCGTCATGAGGGCCTTCGTCCTGTTCGGGCGAACCCGCCGTGACGGCCGGAAGCACGTCCATCAATTGGTCGCCTGGCATCGACCTGAATGCCGGACAGATGCCCGTGAGGACGCTGCGCAGTTCGGGCGTCTGCAAGATTGCGGCCATCAGCCAGCCACCACGAATGCAGCGCCCGCCGAACTCGAGACTGGAGAGGATCCAGGCACGCTCGACCGCCAGGCTCAGGTGGTGTGAGAAGTCACTCAGCGACGCAGCGCCCGACGGCAGTTCGGCCAGGGCCTGCGCCATGTCGCGCTCCAGGCGCTGCGGCTCGACCTGGTAGTGGCGACAGATGCGCTGAAAGTCGCCATCACCCGATTGCCAGAGCTGATGCAGCCAGTGCACCAGTTCGACGTACGGATTGCCGCGCAGCTTGGCAAAAGCAGTGGCCGACTCGATGGCCCTGAAGAGGGTCGTGTTGAGTTTGCCGAAGAGCGCTCGACGTGAGATGGCCATCGTGCCCCCTCAGGTCGACGTCTTGCTCGCGCCGGATCGTGCAGCTTCATGCCGCCCGGTCCACTGCAGCATTCGCAATGAATGTTCGCTGTTCATCGGCCTCCCTGCCGCTATTCCTATGTGTTTTTGATCAGCATAGCGAGCGGTGGCGGGAGCGTTGTGATGAATTCACCAGATTCCCGAAGACAACGGCATTCAGCGAACTTTCCGAGGGTCTGCGCAGAAAGTTCTGGGGCGGCGCGCATCGATCACTGGTGCGGGTACGTTGCGCCGCATCCGCTCAACGCAAATAGGGCGGCCCATGGTGCCTTTCGGGCCCATCGACCGCCCCAAGCGTCGAGCCGCAACCTGGCGCCTCGCCTCAGGCGCCAAGCGGAGTCAGGATCTCGCTGCTCAGGCGTCCTGCGGCAGGATCACCTTGTCGCACACGTGAACGATACCGTTGGTGTTGATGACGTCCGGCGTCGACAGGTTGCAGACGCGACCGCGCACGTCGATGACCTGGAAGTTGGCGTTGACCTGAATGGTCGTGCCCTGTACGGTGGCCACGGCCTGGCCAGCGACGAACTCCCTCTTGAACTTGCGCTGCGGCACCATGTGGCAAGTCATGATCTTCCTGCACCGGGCGGAGTCGGCCAGCAGGACAGCCAACGTGATGTTCAGCTCGACGAGCACGGCCGTGAAGGCGGCGTTGGTCGGGCAGAAGAAGGTCACTGCACCGGGTTGCTTGAGCGTATCGGTGAGGCCCGCTGCCTGGATGCACTGCAGCGCGGTCGTGCATTCCGGCGCAATGCTGGGCCTCTGCTGGCAGGTCTGCACGATGTCCAGGTTGGCCGGCAGCATCACCTTGTCGAGGGTGTGCAGCACGCCGTTCAGCGCCGTCACGTCGGTGCCGATGAGCGTGCAGACGCGATTGCGGCCATCGGTGGCCGTGAAGACATTGTTCGTCTTGTCGATCTTGAAGAAGCCGCCACCGATGTTGTCGATGGCGTGACCTTCCACGACGGCCTCGGTGAACAAGACGCGGCCCAGGATGTGGAACTTCACCACCGCAGTGAGCGTCGTCTTGTCGGCAAAGAGCTGGTCCTTGCTGAGGCCCAGTTCGCCCAGCAGGGCGGTGAAGGCATCGTTGGTGGGTGCAAACGCCGTGTTGCTGCCGGACTTGTCGAGTTGGTCGTGCAGGCCGCAAGCGTTGACCGCCTCCACGAAGATGCTGAGATTGGGCCGGGACTCGGCCTGGTTCATGATGCTCTTGGCCTCATTGACTTGCGTGCCGATGGTTTTGTCGTCTCCGCCGCCACCACAACCCGGCAGGAACAATGCCCCTCCCAAGGTGGCAGCGCCATAGGCGATGAGTTGACGACGGCGTGTTAGCAGATTCGACATGGCAATGCTCCTGATGTTGGAATGAGGGTGGAGCAAGGATGGGCCGCGCGGCAGCCACTCTCCGCAAGGATCGGACGCGCAGGCAGGTAGGACATGCGTCCAAGCGCGTGACGGCGCGTGTAGGCATTGGCTGATACCGCAATCCGCGCTCCTGCTTTAGCAGCCGGGGCCATCGGTGGCGCTCTGCGATGCGCAACATCGGCTGCTTCATTGGGCAAATCAAAAGGAACGCGCTCCACCGCGGCGACCCGTGGAGGGCTGTCGTGATCGTGAATGCCCATGGATGGGCTGGATCAGGATGATGTGCCGCTTGAAGAAGGACGTCCGCGACACAGCCACCCGATTCGTCCGCAGCGGCCCGAACGAAAGGCAGTCGCAGGCCTACCTACTTGGCCGGTGCCGAGCCGGGCGGGAAGTCGGCAAACATCTTGTCGAGCGAAGCCTGCAGCAGCGCCGGGGTTGCATCGCTGTTGTCCGGCAGCGTCGCAGTCGCGGTGCCCCGCCAGATGGCACGCTTCGTTCCCGCGTCGAACATGTCGACCACGAGGGTGCCGACCTCGTAGGTGTAGGCGGTCGTCGTCGCGACGCCCGGACCGAAGCCACCCCAGCCCCAGCCGTAGCCCATGGTGTTGTAGTACGTGGTGTAGTCCCTGCGCTCCTGCGTGGCGACGTGCGCTGCAATGCGAACATCGCCGTCGGGTGCGAGCTGCCAGCCCTTGGCCTTGAGCTTGGCGTCGATGCCGTCGGCGATCCGCTGCTGCGTCAGAGGCGAGCCGCCGGTGGGCTTGGCGATCCAGGTGTAGGTCCGGTAGGCGCTGAAGCGCGCCGCCGGATCGGAGTCCGTCTTGACGGTCGGTGTGTTGCTGCAGGCGGCCAGCAGGCCGGCCAGAATGAGGGCGCCAATATGAGGCTTCATGCTGTGAACTCCTTGCGGGCTCTGCCCTGCGCTCCACGCGGCCATGCCCCGTGAAGGCGGTTGTCGCATCGCCAATTCAGTGTCGTTGTGTTGATCTGCCTGGCTGGCAGCACCCTCTTGGCAGTGTCGCTGGCTGGGCCGGATTCTAGAACGCAGGGATCGTGGCCAGTACAGCGGCCGCTGCGGTACGCTAGCGCCTCTTGGCGCAGCCCGGCGACGGCCTGCGCAACAGTAGATCCATTCACGACAGGCAGCGGCAAGCTGCCCGACAACCACTCGAACCGCTCATGCGAATCGCCACCTGGAACGTCAATTCCCTCACTGCCCGCCTGCAACACGTACTCGATTGGCTTGCGGCCAATCCGGTCGACGTGCTGTGCCTGCAGGAACTCAAGCTCAGCGACGACAAGTTCCCACTGATGGAGCTCGGCGCCGCCGGCTATCAGGCCGCGGTGTTCGGACAGAAGACCTACAACGGCGTGGCCATTCTCACCCGCACGCCGGCGCGAGACGTGCTGCGCAACATCGGTGGCCTCACCGACGAGCACTCGCGCGTGATCAGCGCCACCGTCGACACGCCCGAGGGCTCGCTGCGCGTGGTCAACGGCTACTTCGTCAACGGACAGGAACCGGGCAGCGACAAGTTTGCCTACAAGATGCGCTGGCTGGACGCGCTGCGCGACTGGCTGCGCACCGAGCTCACCACGCATCCCGAACTGGTGCTGCTGGGCGACTTCAACATCACGCCGGAAGACCGCGACAGCTTCGACCCCGAGGGCCTGCGCGAGACCATCCACCACACGACCGAGGAGCGCAATCACTTCAAGGCGCTGCTGGATCTGGGCCTGGTGGACAGCTTCCGGCTCTTCGAGCAGCCCGAGAAGAGCTACTCGTGGTGGGACTACCGCATGCTGGGCTACCAGAAGAACCGCGGCCTTCGCATCGACCACATCCTGGTGAGCCAGCCGCTGGTGCCAAGGGTGAAGTCCTGCGTCATCGACAGGGTGCCACGCAAGTGGCCCAAGCCCAGCGACCACGCGCCGGTGATCCTCGAACTGTAGGCCGCAAGGCGAGCGCGCCGTAGGCCGGCGCGCATGTTCAACGGGCCGCAGTCGGCGCACAATGCCGCGCACCATGCGCAGCAAGAACGACGAAAAACACCAACCTCTGGGTCTGCTGGTGCCGGCCCTCGTGCTGGCCTGGGGCCTGTCGGCCTGCACGGCTCTTCAACAGCAGCAACAGGGTGCAGCCGAAGCGACACCCCCCGGTGCCAAGGCGGACGAGGTGCCCGCCGCGCCGGAGGACAGCACCATCACCGTCCAGTCGCCGGCCATCAAGGCCTACCGCAAGGTGGGCGCCAACGCGATCTACAAGAAGTACCCCAAGCGCATCTACCCCGGCAAGATCCCGCCACTGGTGTATGCGGTGGTGGTGGTCGAGACGCACGTCAACGCCGACGGCACGATCAAGAAGGTCACCTTCAGCCGCACGCCCTCGCACGCGCCCGAGGTGCCGCCGATGATCGCGCAACTGGTGATGGATGCGGGACCCCTGCCCGCCCCGCCCAGCAACGTGGGCGCCCATACCTACGTCGAGACCTGGCTGTGGGACCGCAGCGGGCGCTTCCAGTTGGATACGCTGACCAAGGGCCAGCGCAGCCGCTGAAGGCGCTCAGCTACTCGGCCGTCGCGTCGCGGTCGAGGTGCAGTTCCGCGATCTTGCGTGTGATGGTGTTGCGGCCAATGCCGAGCTTTTGCGCGGCCTCGATGCGCCGGCCTCGGGTGTTGGCCAATGCGGTGAGGATCAGGCGCGATTCGAAGCGGCGCGTCAGCGCATCCCACACATCGTGCCGGCCAGCGGCCAGCAAGGCTTGCGCCTCCTGCTCCAGGCCGCTTTCCCATGAGGCCGACGACGCGGACGGAGACTGCGTGCTCATGGCCGGAACGACCTGGGCAGGGGCCGTCAGCGAAGCCGGCAGCTCGCCGACCAGCTCTCGCTCGGGCGCCAGCACATGGCTGGCCGACGCGGCAGTGAGCGAAGGCAGGGACGCCTCACCGCTTGCGCCAACGAGCACTTCGGGCGGCAGGTCCTTGGGCTCGATGAGCTGGGCCGGCGCCATCACCGTGAGCCAGTGGCAGATGTTCTCCAGCTGCCGCACGTTGCCGGGAAAGCCGAAGCCCGAAAGCTGGGCCAGCGCCGCGTCGGAGATGCGCTTGGGGTCCACGCCCAATTGCTTGGCGCTCTGCTGCAGGAAGTGGCGCGTGAGCGCGGGCACGTCCTCGCGCCGCTCGCGCAGCGCGGGCAGGCGCAGGCGAATGACGTTGAGCCGATGGAAAAGGTCCTCGCGGAAGCCGCCGACCTTCACCCGCTGCTCCAAGTCCTGGTGGGTGGCGGCGATGACGCGCACGTTGGCCTTCACGGCATTGTGGCCGCCCACGCGGTAGAAGTGCCCGTCGGACAGCACGCGCAACAGGCGCGTCTGAAGATCGAAGGGCATGTCGCCGATCTCGTCGAGAAAGAGCGTGCCGCCCTCGGCCTGCTCGAAGCGCCCGCGGCGCATGGTCTGCGCGCCGGTGAAGGCGCCGCGCTCGTGGCCGAAGAGTTCACTCTCCAGCAGGTCCTTGGGGATGGCCGCGGTATTGATGGCGACGAAGGGACCGCTCGCGCGCGGCGAATGCTTGTGCAGTGCGCGCGCCACCAGTTCCTTGCCCGAGCCCGACTCGCCGGTGATGAGCACGGTGACGTTGCTCTGCGACAGGCGGCCGATGGCGCGGAACACGTCCTGCATGGCGGGCGCCTGGCCGAGCATCTCGGGCGCTTCCACCATGCGTTCCTCGGCCACTTCCTCGCGCTGGCTCTCGTCCACCGCGCGGCGGATCAGCTCCACTGCGCGGGGCAGGTCGAAGGGCTTGGGCAGGTATTCGAAGGCGCCGCCCTGGAAGGCGGAAACCGCGCTGTCCAGGTCGGAGTAGGCGGTCATGATGATGACCGGCAGGCCCGGGTGCTTCTGCTTGATCTTGTCCAGGAGTTCCAGGCCCGAACCACCCGGCATGCGGATGTCGCTGACCAGGACCTGCGGGCCCTGGCTCTCGTCGTCGGCGGCCGCATCGAGGGCGGCCAGGACTTCGCGGGTGTTGGTGAAGCTGCGGGTGGGCAGCTCTTCGCGCAGCAGCGCCTTCTCGAGTACGAAGCGGATCGATTGGTCGTCGTCAACTATCCAGATCGGCTTCATTTAGTTCCTTGTTGCCTGGGCTGCTAGGGCAGCGGTATCAATATCTTGAAATCGGTTCGGCCCGGAACGCTGTCGCACTCGATCACGCCGTGATGCTGCTGCACGAAAGTCTGTGCCAGTGTCAGTCCAAGCCCCGTTCCACCATCCCGCCCGGAGACGAGGGGAAGAAAGATCCGGTCCTTGATGGCATCCGGCACACCCGGTCCATTGTCGATGACATGCAATTCCAGTGCCAATCGATACCACTGCTTGTTGAAGATCACCTGGCGCGCGACGCGGGTACGGAAGGTGATCTGCGCATCGCCCGCCGCGCGGCGCTCGGCCAGCGCCTGCGCCGCGTTGTGCGCGATGTTCAGCGTGGCCTGGATGAGCTGCTCGCGGTCGCCGCGGAACTCGGGAATGGAGGGGTCGAAGTCGCGATCGATGTACAGGTCGCGCGGAAACTCCGCCAGGATCACCGAGCGCACCCGCTCGATGACTTCGTGGATGTTCACGTCGCCCACCACGTGCGGCTTGCGATGCGGCGCCAGCAGGCGATCGACCAGCGTCTGCAACCGGTCGGCCTCGTGAATGATGACCTGGGTGTATTCGATCAGGTCGCGTGATTCCACTTCCATCTGCAGCAGTTGGGCCGCACCGCGGATGCCGCCCAGCGGGTTCTTGATCTCGTGCGCCAGGTTGCGGATCAGCTCCTTGTTGGCCTTGGCCTGGTCCAGCAGGCGCTCCTCGCGGTCCTGGCGCACCTGCTGCTCCAGCGCCGACATCTCGACCACCAGTTCGCCCGCTTTTTCCGCCTGCGCGAGCGTGACCTGCACCGGCAGCAGCTCGTGGTTGACCCGGCGCAGGAAGGCCTCGTAGCGCAGCGTGGCGAAGTCGTTGGCGCGCGCGCCTTCGATGGCGGTGCGCAGCACCTGGGGCTCGTTGAAGCAGGCGCCGAACTGCGAGCCTTCGAGCGTGCGGCGCGAAGTGCCCAGCGCGTCTTCCAGCGCGGCGTTGGCGAAGAGCACCGAGCCGTCGGTCTTCACCACGGCGATCAAGGTCGCCAGCAGGTCGAAGGCCTGGAAGCGCTTGGTGGGCGCAGAGGGTTTGCCGAATGCCATCTCAGGCCCTCGGCGCAATCGCATGCGCCCTCGTCATCAGTTCTGCGTGGGCGCCGCCGCCGCGGGCGGCGCCAGGCGGCCGAGTTCGCGCCGGATGCCGGCGATGTCGCTCTCGTTGCGGTCGATTTGCGCCTTCATCTCGGCCGTGCGGTCCAGGTACTTCTGGTAGTTGCGACCTTCGGAGCCCTGCTTCTCGGGCTGGCCGTTGTTGTATTCCTTGAGCAGCTCGGTCTGCTTGGACTCGGCCTTGCGCAGCTCCGACTCGAGCACAGTGCGGGCATCAGTGTCGCGGGCACGCTGGTCGGCACTGTCCACGCGCGGGCTGCCGGGAGGCGAGCTGGCGGCAGAACTGCTGCGGCTGGAGGCCGTCACCGTGGAGCGCGGGGACTGCACCACGGTGACGTTGCCGCCTTCCATGATCTTGCAGCCGCGCTGCTGGGCAACGTTGGCGTCGTTGGTGTACTCGTTGCCGCAGCGCCAGACGCGGCCACTCTGGGCATGGGTCTGCGCGGCCAGGGCAGCCAGCGAAACGGCCAACAGGAGCGTGTAGTGACGTGTGTTCATGGTCTTGGGCAGTGGGTCCGCAATCGACGCATTTTGATGCAATTCGCTCGCTGCGCCAGAGGCAAAGCCCCACAAAAAAGGAAGGACGGCATACGCCGTCCTTCTTTCTTCTTACCCGAAGTGGGCGCCGGTTACAGCGAGTAGTACATGTCGAACTCGACCGGGTGCGGCGCCATGCGGAAGCGCGTCACTTCCTGCATCTTCAGGTCGATGTAGGCATCGATGAAGGCATCGGTGAACACGCCGCCCTTGGTCAGGAAGGCACGGCCCTTGTCGAGGTACTCCAGCGCCTGGTCCAGGCTGTGGCAGACGGTGGGCACCAGCGCGTCTTCTTCCGGCGGCAGGTGGTACAGGTCCTTCGTGGCGGCTTCGCCCGGGTGGATTTTGTTCTCGATGCCGTCCAGGCCGGCCATCAGCAGGGCCGAGAAGCACAGGTAGGGGTTGGCCAGCGGATCGGGGAAGCGCGCTTCGATGCGGCGGCCCTTGGGGTTGCTCACGAAGGGGATGCGGATCGAGGCCGAGCGGTTCTTGGCCGAGTAGGCCAGCTTCACCGGGGCTTCGAAGCCGGGGACCAGGCGCTTGTAGCTGTTGGTGCCGGGGTTGGTGATGGCGTTCAGGGCACGGGCGTGCTTGATGATGCCGCCGATGTAGTACAGGGCGGTATCGCTCAGGCCGGCGTAGCCGTCGCCGGCGAACAGGTTCTTGCCATCCTTCCAGATCGACTGGTGCACGTGCATGCCCGAGCCGTTGTCGCCCTGGATGGGCTTGGGCATGAAGGTGGCCGTCTTGCCGTAGGCGTGGCAGACGTTCCAGATCACGTACTTGAGCTTCTGCGTCCAGTCGGCACGCTCGACCAGGGTCGAGAACTTGGTGCCGATCTCGTTCTGGCCGGCGCCGGCCACTTCGTGGTGGAACACCTCGACCGGAATGCCCAGCGATTCGAGCACCAGCGAGATCTCGGCGCGGATGTCCTGCGTGCTGTCGACCGGGGGAACCGGGAAGTAGCCGCCCTTGACGGTGGGACGGTGGCCGGAGTTGCCGGTTTCGTACTTCTTGCCGGTGTTCCAGGGGGCTTCATCAACGTCGATCTCGACGAAGCTGCCCGACATGTCGGCCTTCCAGCGCACGTCATCGAAGATGAAGAACTCGGGTTCGGGACCGAAGAAGGCGGTGTCGCCCAGGCCCGATGCCTTCAGGTAGGCCTCGGCCTTCTTGGCGATGGAGCGGGGGTCGCGTTCGTAAGGCTTGCCGTCGGCCGGCTCCAGCACGTCGCAGGTCAGGTTGAGGGTGGTTTCCTCGAAGAAGGGGTCGATGACAGCCGTGTTCGGATCGGGCATCAGCAGCATGTCGGAGGCTTCGATGCCCTTCCAGCCGGCGATGGACGAGCCGTCGAAGGCATGGCCAGACTGGAACTTGTCTTCGTCGAAGTGCGAGACCGGCACGGTCACGTGCTGTTCCTTGCCGCGGGTGTCGGTGAAGCGGAAGTCGACGAACTTGACCTCGTTTTCCTTCACGAGTTTGAGTACATCGGCGACGGTCTTGGCCATCAAATTCTCCTGGTTGGATGGGTAGTGAGTAAACGAAGGCCCAGAATGCAGGTTCTGTGCCATTGGGTCCGGGGTCGGGCAGCGGGCTGGCGCGGGTTCAATGCACCAATAAAGTGCTGTGAAATCCCAAAACGGTGCTTAGGCTTTCAGCGCACCAATTCGGGTCCGAGTTTCGCGTCAAAGCCGTGCAAACCGTCGAGCAGCGAAGTGTAGGCCGCTTCGATCCGATCCGGATGCCCTTTGACGCCCAATTCGATGTGGCGACCGTACTGCGGGTGGTCCACGCTGGGCAGGCTGAAGACCTTGATGCCGGGATAGCGGGTCTCGATGTCGACCATCAGCGGGGTCAGGGTGGCCTCCATGCCCCCGAACACGATGATCGATTTTTCACTGATCCGGGGCGCCGCAAAAAGGTGCGAATACAGCCCGTCCAGGACGGATTCGATCATCGGCCAGGCCATGACCGGAAAACCCGGCACGAAATGCACTTTGTTGACGCTGAAGCCGGGAATCTTGTTGTAGGGATTGCGGATGATCTCGGCGCCTTCCGGGAACACGCCCATGTTCAGGCGGTGGATGTTGTCCGGGCGGTCGGCCTCGTAGGCAACGCCCTGCTCCCGGGCGGTGTCCTGCATGCGCTCGCGGATCAGCACCTCGGCCTGCGGGTGCAGCGCCAGCGGCACGCCCAGCGCGGCAGCGGCGCATTGCCGCGTGTGGTCATCAGGCGTGGCGCCGATGCCACCGGTGGAGAACACCACGTCGCCCGAAGCAAAGGCGCGCCTGAGCGCTTCGGTGATGCGCTGCGGGTCGTCGCCCACGTACTCGGCCCAGGCCAGCGGCAGACCGCGCGCGGCCAGCAGTTCGATCACCTTGGGCATGTGCTTGTCGATGCGCTTGCCCGAGAGGATCTCGTCGCCGATGACGATCAGGCCGAAGGGCTGGGGATTGGAATTTTCTTGAACTTGGCTCATCAGGGGGCTCCCCATTGGGCAGCAGCGGCGGGGCCGATCTCCTGCGCCGGCAGGCTGCCCTGGGGCGGCTGGGCGGCCGCCCGGCTTGCGCGCAGCTGCGCCAGGGCGTCCAGGCAGTAGTGGGCGAACCACAGGGCGGAAAAGGCGAACACGAGCGTGTAGATCCAGATCGCCAGCGGCGCCAGCACGAAGAAGGCAGCGGCAAACAGCAGGCCCGAGGCCCACACCACGCTGGGCGCAGCGCCCAGCAGGCCGCACAGGATGCCGATACCGAACAGATTCCAGCGATGGATGCGCAGGACGGTGTGGCGCTCCTCGCGGCTGGCGTGCTCGGCCAGCGAATCGAAGCTCATCACCTGGTAGGTCAGCCAGCCCCAGATCACCGGCGGCAGCACCAGCACCAGCGGCGGCACCAGCCACAGCGGCATGGACACCACCAGGGCGACCACGGCCAGCAGCGTCATGCCCAGCGAGCGGAACATGCTGAGGATGAAGGAGGCACCCTTCTTCTCCTCCAGCGCCGGAAAGCGCCGCTGCGCCACCAGGCGGGTGAGCGCCGGCGCCATCAGGCCGGAGACGATCAGCAGCGACAGCACAACGATGATCGGCGTGGCGGCGAACACCACCGCCAGTGGCGCCAGCACGGCCTTCACGTCGGTGGCGCCGGCGCGCTCGATCCAGCCCCAGAGGCTGGACAGGATCGGCCAGGCGTCCAGCGCCTCGCGCATCCAGGCCACGGCCGGCTCCCAGTAGAAGTAACCCAGGCCCGCGGCCAACAGCACCATGAGGATGAGCGGCGCGATCGACAGAACGATCACGCGAGGATGCAGGCAGTAGGCGACGGCGCGCCAGAAGGAGTCGAGCAAAGATCGCATCATCGACGAGGATAGCGCGAGCCGGTGTCGCGCCGGCTACCGGCGGTCAGCCGCGGCCGGCCAGCCGCATCAGGCCCAGCCACTGCTGGGCCCAGAAGCCGCTGCCGTAGTTGCGCAGGCGGCCTTGTGCATCAGGCTCGACCTGGTCGCGGATGCCGGTGGGGTCGTAGCGGTCCATCTCGAAGTTGGCGGTGCCGAAAAGCACGTCCCACCAGGGCAGCAGCACGCCGAAGTTGTGGCCGCCCAGGCGCTGGGACACGACCGGGTCGGAAGACGACTCGTGCCCGATGCCCACGCTGTGGTGCAGGCGGTGGAAACGCGGGCTGATCCACAGCCGCTCGCCGATGGCGCCGAAGGACAGGCGCAGGTTGGCGTGCTGCAGGCTTTCGGACAGCTGGGTGATGGCCACCAGCGCGATGAACTGCCCCGGCGCCACCCCGATGAGCTGCGCCACCACCACGATGATGCAGTCGCGCAGTGCGTCATCCAGCAGATGGTTGCGGTTGTCGGACCACATGGTCATCTGCCGCTGCGAGTGGTGCAGCGCATGCAGGCTCCACCACCAGCGCAAGCCGTGCTGGCCGCGGTGGATCCAGTAGTCGATGAAATCGAGCACCACCAGGTACAGCAGGAAGGACACCCAGGGGATGTCCGTCACGCCCGGCAGGATGGCGTCCAGCTGCCATCCGCTCCAGCCGGCCGTGCGCATGGGGCCGACCACGCCGTCGAAGAAGGGCTGCAGGGCGAAAAACATCGCCAGCGGGAACAGGCCCAGGCGGTGCAGCAGGGTGTAGAGGATGTCGGTGCGGATCGCCGCCCGGTCCGTCACGGCATCGACCGGCCGCCAGCGCTGCAGCGGCCCGATGATGGCCAGCAGGATGGCGATCTGGATCAGGCCGACCAGCAGCCACCCGGTGGCGTCGAAGGCGTCTTCCAGGTAGCCACTCAAGCCCAGGTGGAACACCGCCGGTTCCACCGCGTGCTCGAACAGCCAGCCCTGCATGGCGGCGAACTCGTCGGTGAAGGCGTCCAGCAGCATGTGCGCGTCCCCTGCCTTGCCTCAGTTGACGGCGTGCGCCGCGATCCAGTCGCGGTAGGCCGGATGCTGGCGCAGGGTCTGGAAGCAGAAGCCCTCCTGCTTCAGGCCGGTGATGAGCGGCTCCAGTACGGCCGGCGCCCAGGGGTCCTGGCGCGACCAGATGCCCAGGTGGGCCAGCAGGATGTCGCCGCTGCGGATGTTCTGCAGTGCCTGCAGCAGCAGGGCTGCATTGCTGTGGGTCTCGCTGGGCAACTCGTCGCCCAGGAAGCCGGCCGGCGCCCAGCCCACGTGCTCGTAGCCGCACTTCTTCATCTCGGCAAGGAAGCGCGGCGAGGTCTTGCCGCCGGGCGCGCGGAACAGCGGCAGCGGCTTCTTGCCGCTGAGGTACTCGATGCGCTCGGAGGCCTTGGTGATGTTTTCGCAGTACTGGGCCGCGGTCCAGGTGAACTCGCGGTTGGCCAGGCCGCCAGCCGTGGGACGCACGCGGAAGCGCGGCTCCACGCCCTTCACATCGCCACGCCAGTAGACGTGGTCGTAGGTATGGGAAGCAAATTCATGGCCCTCGGCAGCGCGGGCGGCCCACCAGGGCTTCCAGCTGTTGTCCAGGCTGTCGCCGCCGGTCTGCGTGCGCTCGGCGGCCACGAAGAAGGTGACCTTCACGTCCTGGCGCTTGAGCACCTCGGCCACCAGGGAAGCGACGCCCATGTGGCCGGTGTCGAAGGTGAGGTAGACCGGCTTGGCGCAAGTGCCCTGCGCCTGCGCCAGAACCGCCACCCCGCTCAGCGCGGCGGTGGCGAGGAGGCGCCTAGCGGCTCGCATGGTCCAGCGTCCAGACGCCGTGCGGCGAGCGGCCCACGTTGATCTGCCGCACCACCTGCCGCGTCGTCATGTCGACGACGCTGAGCTTCTTGGCCCAGCGCGAGGTCACGTACAGGGTCTTGCCGTCGGCCGACACGTCCATGCAGTCGGGGCCGCCGGGCACGGCGAAGGTGTCGACCACCTTCAGGCTGGCGGTGTCGATGCGGCTGATGGTGTTGGCCACCCGGTTGCTCACCAGCACGGTCTTGCCGTCGCCCATGGAGCGGAAGGCATGCGCGCCCTTGCCGGTGGGAAGGATGCCCACTGCCTTGGGCTCGGGGCCGGCCACGTCGAAGACCTGCACGCCGTCGCCGCCGGTCAGGCCCACCAGCAGGGTCTTGTCCTGGTGCACGCCGAAGATGTCGGCCGGCATCGGGCCGGTCTTCACGCGCCAGCGGATGCTCTGGCTGGCCAGGTCGACGGCAATGAGCTCGTCGCTGTCCTGCATGGTGACGAAGGCGGTGGTGCTCTTGCCGTCGATGTAGATGTGGCTGGGGGTCTTGCCCGTGGCGATGCGCTTGACCAGCTTCACGTCCTTGCCGTCCCAGCTGTAGACGTCCACGTGGTTGAGGCGGTTGCCGGCGGTGACGAACCACTTCATGTCCGGCGAGAAACGCAGGTGGTAGGGGTCGACGATGCCGCTGACCACGCGCTGGACCTCGGCGGTGCGCGGGTTCAGGAAGGTGAGCGAGTCGCTGGCGGAATTGGCCACGATGACCGACTTCTCGTCGGGCGTCAGGTAGATGTGGTGCGGTTCCTTGCCGGTGCCGATGCGCTGGGTTTCGGTCCACTTGACGGGATCGATCACGCTGACGGAAGCGTCCAGGGAATTGAGGACAAGGATCGGGGCCGGCGGCAGATCGGACGCTGCCGGGACGGCGAAGGCGCTGGAAGCCGCTGCGGCGGACAGGAAAAAGGCCGCGAAGCGGCCTTTCAGGTGAGATGGGAAACGCACTGGAATTTCCGAAAAGGATGGCACCGAGTCTAACGTTCCACCCTTGGTTTTCGATGACTCGCAGGCCCTCCTTTCGGCGGCTATTTGCGCTGGCGCAACGCCTCCACTTCGCTCGGTGCCAGCCAGCGCCACTGGCCGGGGGCCAGCTCGCCGGACAGGGCCAGGTCGCCGATCCTGGAGCGGTGCAGGCCTTCCACCCGGTTGCCGACGGCGGCCAGCATGCGCTTGACCTGGTGGTACTTGCCTTCCGTCAGGGTCAGGCGCAGGGCGTTCGGCCCGGTGGCCTCGCAGGCGGCGGCCCGCACCGGCTTGGGATCGTCGTCCAGCACCACCCCGGCCAGGAGCTTCTGCACCTGGGCGTCGTCCACCGGATGCTTGGCGCTCACCTCGTACACCTTGGGCACGTGGTGCTTGGGCGAGCCCATCCGGTGGATGAACTGGCCGTCGTCGGTGAGCAGCAGCAGCCCGGTCGTGTCCTGGTCCAGGCGTCCGATGGCCTGCACGCCCTGCACCGCGCCCTTGTTGGGGCGCTGGCGCAAGGGCGCGGGTAGCAGGGTGTAGATGCTGGGGTAGGTCGAAGGCTTCTGCGAACACTCGGTGCCCGCCGGCTTGTGCAGCATCAGGTAGGCCTTGGACTGGTAGATCCAGGGCGTGCCCTGGACGGTGTAGGCCAGGCCGTCGACGGCATCGAAGTCGGCGAAGGCGTCGTCCACCGGCGCGCCCTCCACCGTCACATAGCCCTGCTGGACCAGCCCGGCGCAGACGCGCCGGGTGCCGAAGCCCTGCGTATACAAGATCTCCTGCAGTTGCATCGATCAGTAGCCCAGTGCCAGCCCCGTATTGCGGCGCGGGTCGTTGGCGCCGTAGAAGCGGTTGTTGGCCACCGGCTTGCCGCCCAGCGAAGGCGCACCCACGATGATGGCCGCCAGGTGGTTGGCCGGCTGCGGCGCGCCCAGGTTGTGGCCCATGTCCACCAGGATCTTGCGGGTGTCGGCCGAGAAGGCGAAGGTCTCGACGTTGGTCACGTCGGGCAGCCACTGCTGGTGGAAGCGCGGCGCATCCACGGCTTCCTGCACCGTCATGCCGTAGTCGATGGCGTTGACCATGGTCTGCAGCACCGCCGTGATGATCCGGCTGCCCCCGGGCGTGCCCACCACCATCACCGGCTTGCCGTCCTTGGAGAGGATGGTCGGGCTCATCGACGACAGCGGGCGCTTGCCGGGCTCGATCTTGTTGGCCTCGCCCTGCACCAGGCCGTACAGGTTGGGCACGCCGATCTTGGCGGTGAAGTCGTCCATCTCGTCGTTGAGCAGCACGCCCGTCTTCGCGGCCGTGACCTTGGCGCCGAACCAGTCGTTCAGCGTGTAGGTAACCGACACCGCATTGCCGTACTTGTCGGCGATCGAGTAGTGGGTGGTGTTGCTGCCCTCATGCGGCGCCACGCCCGGCTTGATGTCCTTGGACACGCCCGCCTTCTTGGGGTCGATCACCGCGCGGACCTTCTCGGCGTAGCCCTTGTCGAGCAGCCGGTCCAGCGGGTTCTTCACGAAGTCCGGATCGCCCAGGTAGCTGTTGCGGTCCACGTAGGCGTGGCGCATGGACTCGATCATGTAGTGCGCGCTCTGCGCCGAGTTCCAGCCCAGGTCCTTGAGCGGGTAGCCTTCCAGGATGTTGAGCATTTCGCAGATGACCACTCCACCCGAACTCGGCGGCGGCGCCGACACCACGCGGTAGCCGCGGTAGTCGCATTCCACCGGGGGAAGTTCGCGCGTCTGGTACTGCGCCAGGTCTTCCGTGGTGATGATGCCCTTGCCGGCCTTGCTCGAATCGGCGATGGCCTTGGCCACCCAGCCCTTGTAGAAGCCGTCGGTGCCCTTGTTGCTGACCTCGCGCAGCGTGCGCGCCAGGTCCCGTTGCACCAGGCGGTCGCCAGCCTTGTAGGGCTGGCCGGCCTTGTTCAGGAAGATGGCGGCGGTGGCCGGGTCTTCGCCGAAGTCCTTGGTGGCGGTGAGCAGCAGTTCGATGTCGCCCTGCTCCAGCACGAAGCCCTTCTCGGCCAGTTGCACCGAAGGCGCCAGCAGCTGCGCGCGCTTCATCGTGCCGTACTTCTCGCGGGCGTACTCCATGCCCGACACGCTGCCGGGCACGCCCACCGCCAGGTGCCCCTTGGTGGAGGCGCCCTTGATGACGTTGCCGTCCTTGTCCAGGTACATGTCGGCCGTGGCCGCCAGCGGCGCTTTCTCGCGGAAGTCCAGGAAGGTCTTGCGCCCGTCGGCCAGCTGGATGGTCATGAAGCCGCCGCCGCCCAGGTTGCCGGCCGCCGGATAGACCACTGCCAGCGCATAGCCCACGGCGACCGCGGCGTCCACCGCGTTGCCGCCGCGCTTGAGGACGTCCACGCCCACCTTGCTGGCTAGGTGCTGCGCGCTCACGACCATGCCGTTCTCCGAGGCGACGGGTGCGCGCGAGGCCGCCTGTGCGCCGCCGAGGGCCGTCAGGGCCAGGACCGCGCCCAGGACGGTACGAAGTCGGGGTTGCATAGCTCTCATCTGATCTCTCCTGATGTCGTTCTTTGACTTGGATGAAAAAAACGCCGCCGTGGTCAGGCAGCGGTCAACAGTCCCTTGCGCCTCAGGTCCTTGAGTGCCAGGGCCACCTGCTGCCGGGTGAAGTCGCGCAGCGCCTCTTCCTCGGTGAGAGGCTGCTCGTCCTTGATGAATCGCAATCGCTCGGCCCGGGCCTCGCCGGCCAGGAACTCGGCCAGCGCCTCGTGCGAATGCTCGCCATCGAGCAGCGGCAGCAGGCAGCGCTCGATGACCGACAGCGGCACCTGTTCGTGCCACTGATTGCACGCGTAGGCCTGCGCGCCGGCGCTGAGCGCCAGATCGGGCGCGCTGCGCACCGAGGCCAGCGCGCGCGGAAGCTCGGGCACGTGCACCGCCGCATCCGCCGGCGCACGACGGATGCGCACCGCGCCCAGGATCAGCAGTTCCTCGAGCATGGCCATCACGAAGGCATCGACCGTGGCGCGCGGCTCGCCGGTGCGATCGGCCACCGCCTGGACCAGGGCGTCCACCGTCACCGAAGCCGGATAGCGCTCGTCCAGCACCAGCGCCACCGCCTTGTGCACTGGCAGGCGCAGCGTGACCTTCAGGTTGCGCAGCGCATGGCAGGGCTGCTCGCGGGCGTCGAGCGTGAGCGCGCCGCCGTCTTCGGCGAAGAAGACGCCGGCGTACTCCAGTTGACGAAGGCGATCGGGGTCGAGCCGGTAGCGGATCTGCGAGGCACGCTCCTGCCGAACCAGCAGGCTTTGCCGGAAGCTGCGGTTGACCAGGAAATCCAGGTACTGCTCCATCATCTGCTGGCTGCCGCCGCATTCGCGCAGCAGGGGACCGCGCACCTGCTCGCCATAGTTCTGCACGAACATCGTGGCCGGCTCCGCGTCGGCGAAGTACGCCAGGCCCGCGTTGCCTGCGCGCGCCACGAACTCCTTGAAGTAGCAGGGCGCGTTGTGCGGCTCGAGGAACTCGTGCATGAGGTAGGAGGGACTGGCCGTGCGCACCACCGGGAGCATCTCGTCCAGCGTGGACTTGAGCACGCTGCCCGGCCGGGCCGACTGGTCGAGAAACTCCAACATGCCGCGTGCGTAGGACAGCTTCTCGTCCGGCTCACCGCGCGGCGAGCCGCGCAGGATCATGGCGTCGCGCACGATCTCGCGCGACTTCCAGCCCGGGTAGACGTTGTAGCTCACGTAGGCGACGCCCTGTGGCGCCAAGTTGCGCGAGCACACCCGCAGGATGGCCTCCTGCACCGCGGGCGGAACCCAGCTGTAGACGCCGTGGCAGATGATGTAGTCGAACTGGCCGAAAGACTCGTCGATTCCGGTGATGTCCTGGTGGCGCAGCCGCAGGTTCGTGACGCCGGCGCGCTCCACCGCATCCTGGCCCGTGCGGACCTGGCCGGCCGACAAGTCCACCCCGACCACCGCAGCGCCCGGATGTCGCGCGGCAAAGGGAATCAGGTTGCCGCCCGAGGCACAGCCCAGTTCGAGCACCCGGGCGGTGGCCGGCGGGGGCGCCTCCAGCCCGAACAGGAAGGCGATGGCCTCCAGGTGCTCCGCCGCCGTCTGCGGAAACGGGTGCGACTCGTAAGGCACCTGGTCGTAGTAGTTGCTGGGCGGGGTGGTGACGGAATCCGGCATGGTGGCTTGGGCCTTGGACGGGTGGCTCGCCACTATACGTGTGGGCTTGCGCGCCGATCGTGCATCGCCGAATGAAAGTCCTTCATTGAATTGGCGGCTTGCCCATGCGAAACAGCCGCGCGCAACGGCTTCACCGTTTCGGGACGAGACCGTCGAGCAGGAAGTCAAGGCCCCTGCTGAACGCGCCTTCCCAATCGTCATCCCGCAACAGGCCCGAGCGCTCGATGGTGGGGTAGTGCTCCCTGAGGCTCGCCAATCGCTGCCGCGCGGCCGCGCCGTCGCGGTCCACGAAGTCGAAGTTCGCCCGGGTGACGGTCGCACCCATGACGTAGTTCCAGAGCGACCAGATCGCGACATTCAGGTCCACGGCTGCCACGCCGGCGCTGGACAAGGTCCGGCCCAACAGTTCAAGCCGCACAAGGATGTTCGGACCCAGCGCTCGGCGCAACAGCAGCGAGGCCGACCAGGGATGTCGCAGCATGCCGGCGCGCCAGTCTTCGAGCATGCGAACGACTTCGCCGCGCCAGTCCCGGGACTCGGCGATCTGTAGTGGTCCGCGATGTGCCAGCACCGCATCCAGCGCCAGATCGAGAACATCTTCCTTGTTGTCGACGTGCCAATACATGCTCATTACACCCGCGCCCACGCGATCGGCGAGCCGACGCATCGTCAACCCGGCGACGCCGTGCTCGTCCAGCAGTTCGATCGCGGCGGCAACGATGCTTTCCTTGGACAGAGGTGACTCAGTGCGCGGCGCTTCCACGGCGTGGGCCGGACCGCCCGTCCTTCGAGATTCTTTGCCCTGGGCACCGGTGCGCTTGCCTGCCATCGTCTTCCTTGCTGCTGGGACGTGCATTTTGTCAGCCGGCCCGGGGCTTCGAGCCTTGCCCTTGGTTGTCGTACATTGTACGATAGTCGACTCGTACATCGTACGAGTCACTTGCGGCGCATCCAAATCGGGCCTCAAGTCAAGGGAACTCATCAAGCGCAATCAAGCAAAGCCATCGGAGGGCTGAACATCATGAACAACGAAATTTCCACTGTGCCGACCGCAAAAGAGACTCATCTCACGCTGACTTACGTCAACCCCGACAAGCTCTACGATCCAACCCCAAATGGATACACCACAGCCGTCGTCACGCCACGCGGAGCCAGAACGGCCTATATCTCGGGGCAAGGCGGCCAGGACAGCCGGGGAGCCTTGTCGCCCGACTTCGCCGATCAGGTAAGGCAGGCGTACGCCAATCTGCGCACCGCGCTCGATGCGCTGGGCGCCAGGCCCGACCAGGTTGCCAAGCTCAGCATCTTCGTGGTCAATCACGACATGTCGAAGCTGGCGGTCCTGGCGCAGACCGTCAAGGAAATGTTCGGCGACGCACTGCCCGCCCAGACACTCATTCCGGTGCCCAAGCTTGCGATCGACCCCATGCTGTTCGAGGTCGACGCCATCGTCGTCCTGGCATAACGGCACGTCGCGGCCGCGCAGGCCGCTACTGCCGCTTTGTAATCAGGGAGGTTCACCGCCAACTGGGGCGGGCCATAGCGTGTCCACCCCTCGGCGAGAGGGCGGACAGCCGGAAAAGTGGTGGAGCTGGGGGGATTCGAACCCCCGTCCGCAAGCCTTCTTCGCGCAGTTCTACATGTTTAGCGATCTGATTTGGATCTCGCCACCGGTGTCGCGCAGTCGCACGCTACACCGGCCGCCAGCACCCTATTTTCTCGCCCCGACCCAAGGTACCCGGATCGAAGCCAGCCCATGTAGATTACCTTGCAGCCGGGAGGCGCCAGATTGCTCTAGTGCCCCCTTGCCCAGCCCATCGGCCAACTGTTGCAAGGCTCACTGGTTATTAAGCAGCGAGTGCGAAACGTTCGTCGTTTGCAGTTAGTTTGTTTGAATCTGTTTTACGAGCGCATTCAGCTCGACATGCCCCGCTGCGATTCCGAACCCACGTCGAAACCAATGCAGCCCCAGGAAACTGCATTTTAGGCCTTCAGCGCAGATTTAAAGAGGGCGCCGTCGGAATTCGCGGATTCGATCAGGGTCAAGAGCGCCCCTGGGCTGTCGATGCTGGCATCGGCCTCCCACTGCGTGGTGTCGGCGCGGTCGCCAAGGTAGCCGTAGACGGCGGCCACGGTGCGCATGCCGGCGGCTCGCCCGGCCATCACGTCGCGCTCGTCATCGCCCACGAACAGGCAGCGCTGCGGCGCTACGCCCAGGCGGCGCGCGGCCTCCAGCAATGGCTCCGGATGCGGCTTGGAAAAGGGCGTGGTGTCGCCGCAAACCAGCGCGCCGGAAGTGGCGAACAAGGGCATGGCCGCAGTGAGCGGCGCGGCAAAGCGTACCGACTTGTTGGTGACCACGCCCCAGCGGATGCCCCAGCCTTGCAGCTGTGCCAGCATTTCCGGCACGCCGTCGAATGCACGGGTGCGCACCGTCATGGCCTGCTCGTAATTGACGAAGAACTCCTCGCGCAACGTGGGAAAGTCCGGATGGTCCGGCGTCATGCCGAAAGCCACGCCCAGCATGCCGCGCGCCCCGGACCCGGCCATGGGACGGTAGCGGTCCAGCGGAAACGCTTCCATGCCGCGATCGGTGCGCATCTTGTCGGCGGCAGCGCCCAGGTCGGGCGCACTGTCGATCAAGGTGCCGTCCAGGTCGAACAGCACGGCGTCGAAGGAGGGTGCAGCGCTCATGCCTTCGAGGCCTCCACCGGCCGCTGCGTCGCGAACATGTAGTTGACGCTGGTGTTGCCGCTGAGCCAGTAGCGCCGCGTGAGCGGGTTGTATTCCATGCCGCGGGTGTGGCGCAGGTCCAGTCCGGCCGCGCGGCAGAAGCCGGCCAGTTCGCTCGGGCGGATCAGCTTGCGGTATTCGTGCGTGCCCTTGGGCAGCATGCCCATCACGTACTCCGCGCCCACGATGGCGAGGAGGAAGGACTTGAAGTTGCGGTGGATGGTCGAGAAGAAGACCCAGCCGCCCGGCTTGACCAGCCTGGCGCAGGCCTGCACCACCGAGGCGGGGTCGGGCACATGCTCCAGCATTTCCATGCAGGTGACGACGTCGAAACTGGCCGGTTCCTCGGCCGCCAGGTCTTCCACGGCCACATGGCGGTACTTGATGTTCTTCGTGCCGGCTTCCAGCGCATGAAGCTGCGCCACCTTGAGCGCCTTGTCGGCCAGGTCGATGCCGAGCACCTGCGCGCCCTTGCGGGCCATCGAGTCGGCCAGGATCCCGCCGCCGCAACCCACATCCAGCGCCCGGTGGCCGGACAGAGGCGCCAGGCCATCGATCCATTCCAGGCGCAACGGATTGATTTCGTGCAAGGGCCGAAACTCGCTTTCCATATCCCACCAGCGATGGGCGAGTTCGGAGAATTTGGCCAATTCGGCCGGATCCGCGTTCACGTTATTGCTGCTCATTGCGAGATTATGAATCTGGCGCGAATGCCAAGAAAAAGGCCCCGCTTGTAGCGAGGCCCCAAGAACAAAAAACCCCGCCGAAGCGGGGTTGGTCGTAATTCCTTGCGGGATTACTTGGTGGCTTGCGTGCCAACCACTTCGATTTCCACGCGACGGTTCTTGGCGCGGCCTTCCTTGGTGCGGTTGTCCGCGATAGGTTGGCTCTTGCCCTTGCCTTCGGTGTAGACGCGGTTGCGTTCGATGCCCTTGCTGACCAGATAGGCCTTCACGGCTTCAGCGCGGCGCACCGACAGCTTCTGGTTGTACTCGACGGTACCGATCGAGTCGGTATGGCCGACGGCGATGATCACTTCGAGGTTGATGCCACGGATCTTGTTGACCAGGTCATCCAGCTTGGCGCGGCCTTCGGGCTTCAGGACGTACTTGTCGAAGTCGAAGAAGGCATCAGCAGCGAAGGTCACCTTCGAAGCGATGGGCGCGACCGGGGGAGCCGCGGCAGCCGGGGGCGCCGGGGTCGGAGCGGGAGCGGAGGCGGGAACCAGTGCGCCATCGCAACCCACAGCGGCCGTAGCAGGCGTCCAGGTGGCATCGCGCCAGCACAGTTCGTTGGTGCCGTTCTTCCAAACCAGTTCGCCGGTGCCGTTCTGCCAGTTGTCAACGGTCGGACCGCCGTCCGCGGCGGTGACACGGGTCTGCGCGCCTGCGGCAGTGGCGAGCGCAGCGACTGCAAACATCATCGCCACTTTATTCAGTTTCTTCATGGTTCTCCTCTTGGGGAAAAAGCCGCAGCCGCGCTGCGAAACAAGGACGCTTTAAGTGACCACCACCCAAAACGCTGAGACGATTGTGCCATAGGGTCTTTAGCAAACAGGCCGGATACGGGGCCCCAATCGCCGCTCGGACGCCGAATACGGCCCATGTGTTGCGGCGCTGCTACACCGCCGAGGGCGTAAAATTTCGGGTCCTCGCCGCCGGCACTCCTCTTCATGACCTCGTTCGCCAAAGAAACTCTACCCATCAGCCTCGAAGAGGAGATGCGCCGCAGCTACCTCGATTACGCGATGAGCGTGATCGTGGGCCGTGCACTTCCCGACGCCCGAGACGGCCTCAAGCCGGTGCACCGGCGCGTGCTGTTCGCCATGCACGAGCTCAACAACGACTGGAACCGCCCCTACAAGAAGTCGGCGCGTATCGTCGGAGACGTCATCGGCAAGTACCACCCGCACGGGGACCAGTCGGTATACGACACCATCGTGCGGATGGCGCAGGATTTTTCCATGCGGCATATGCTGGTTGACGGCCAAGGCAATTTCGGCTCGGTCGACGGCGACAACGCCGCTGCGATGCGATACACGGAAATCCGCCTGGCCAAGATCGCGCATGAAATGCTGGCGGATATCGACAAGGAAACCGTCGATTTCGGGCCGAATTACGACGGCAGCGAAAAAGAACCGCTGGTATTGCCCAGCCGCCTTCCCAATCTTCTGGTCAATGGCTCGGGCGGTATTGCGGTGGGCATGGCCACCAATATTCCGCCGCACAACCTGGGCGAAGTGGTGGATGCCTGCCTGCATTTGCTGGCCAATCCGCAAGCCACCATTGACGAGTTGATGGAAATCGTTCCTGCGCCCGATTTCCCCACCGCCGGCATCATCTACGGCATCAACGGCATCAAGGACGGCTACCGCACCGGCCGGGGCAAGGTCGTGATGCGCGCCAAGGTGCACTTCGAGGACATCGACCGCGGCCAGCGCCAGGCCATCGTGGTCGACGAGCTGCCCTACCAGGTCAACAAGAAGACGCTGCAGGAGCGCATGGCCGAGCTGTGGCGCGAGAAGAAGCTCGAGGGCATCAGCCACATCCAGGACGAATCGGACAAGTCCGGCATGCGCCTGGTGATCGAGCTCAAGCGCGGCGAAGTGCCCGAGGTGGTGCTCAACAACCTGTACAAGCAGACGCAGATGCAGGACACCTTCGGCATCAACATGGTCGCCCTGGTGGACGGCCAGCCGAAGCTGTGCAACCTCAAGGACCTGGTCCAGGTGTTCCTGCAGCACCGCCGCGAAGTGGTCACGCGGCGCACCGTGTACAACCTGCGCAAGGCCCGCGACCGCGGCCACGTGCTCGAAGGCCTGGCCGTCGCGCTGGCCAACATCGACGACTTCATCGCCATCATCCGCAACGCGCCGACGCCGCCCGTGGCGAAAGCCGAGCTGATGGCCCGCAGCTGGGACAGCAAGCTGGTGCGCGAGATGCTCACCCGCACCCGCGCCGACGGCGGCACGGTCAACGCCGACGACTACCGCCCCGAAGGCCTCGAGAAGGAATTCGGCATGGGCGACAACGGCCTGTACCGGCTGTCGGACACGCAGGCCCAGGAAATCCTGCAGATGCGCCTGCAACGCCTCACGGGCCTGGAGCAGGACAAGATCGTCGCCGAATACAAGGACGTCATGTCCGAGATCGAGGACCTGCTCGACATCCTGGCCAAGCCGGGACGCGTGTCCACCATCATCAGCGACGAACTCACCCAGCTCAAGCAGGAGTTCGGCAACACCAAGCTGGGCGCACGCCGCAGCCAGGTCGAGCACAGCGCCTTCGACCTCTCGACCGAAGACCTGATCACGCCCACCGACATGGTGGTGACGCTCTCGCACAGCGGCTACATCAAGAGCCAGCCGCTGGGCGAATACCGCGCGCAGAAGCGCGGCGGGCGCGGCAAGCAGGCCACGGCGACCAAGGAAGACGACTGGATCGACCAGCTCTTCATCGCCAACACGCACGACTACATCCTGTGCTTCTCCAACCGCGGCCGGCTCTACTGGCTCAAGGTCTGGGAAGTGCCGGCCGGCTCGCGCGGCTCGCGCGGACGCCCCATCGTCAACATGTTCCCGCTGCAGGAAGGCGAGAAGATCAACGTGGTGCTGCCGCTCACGGGCGACAAGCGCACCTTCCCGGAAGACCAGTTCGTCTTCATGTCCACCTCGATGGGCACGGTGAAGAAGACCGCCCTGGATGAATTCAGCAACCCGCGCAAGGCCGGCATCATTGCCGTGGACCTGGACGATGGCGACTTCCTTGTCGGCGCCGCACTGACGGACGGCAAGCACGACGTGATGCTGTTTTCCGACGGCGGCAAGGCGGTGCGCTTCGACGAGAACGACGTGCGCCCCATGGGCCGCAATGCGCGTGGCGTAAAGGGCATGACGCTGGAAGAAGGCCAGCGCGTGATCGCCATGCTGGTGGCCGAGGACGAGCAGCAGAGCGTTCTCACGGCCACCGAGAACGGCTTCGGGAAACGCACAAATATTACCGAGTACACCCGACATGGCCGCGGAACCAAGGGCATGATTGCGATTCAACAGAGTGAGCGCAACGGCAAGGTCGTTGCGGCCACCCTGGTGCATGCGGACGACGAGATCATGCTGATCACCGACAAGGGCGTGCTCGTCCGCACGCGGGTTGCCGAAATCCGCGAGCTCGGCCGGGCCACGCAGGGCGTGACGCTGATCGGCCTGGACGAAGGCTCGAAGCTCAGTGGCCTGCAACGCATTGTCGAGAACGACGCCAACGGCGACACCGAAACAGGTGGCGACGACACTTCAACTTCTACGGAGAACCCTCAGTGAAAAAGATCAAACTTGCCGTGCTCGCTGTAGCCCTCACCGCTTCGTCCTTCAGCTGGGCACAAGACGGCAAGGCCGCGCTGGTCAAGCAGTTCGTCGACCTCCAACGTCCCGGCATCGAGGCACTGGCGCGCGCACTGGTCCAGCAGGCGAGCGACCCGATCGCCCAGGCAGGCTCGGGCTACCTGCAGACGCAGGTGCCGGCCGAGAAGCGCGAAGCCGCGGCCAAGGCTGCCGACGCAGAACTCAAGAAGTACTTCGACGAATCCTTCCCGCTGGTGCGCGACAAGGCCCTGGCCGTGGCCCCCACCACCCTGGGCCCGATCCTGGAGCAGAACTTCACCGAAGAAGAACTCAAGCAGCTGGTCGCCTGGATCAGCTCGCCCCTGGCCAAGAAGTACCAGGACATGAACCCGCAGATGCAGACCGCCCTGACCAAGAAGGTGGTCGAGGACACCCGTGCCTCCATCGAGCCCAAGATCCGCGCGCTCGACGCCAGCGTGGCCAAGGCCCTGGGCGCGCCCACCGCCGGCGCCGCACCGGCCCAGTCCGGCAACGCACCGGCCAAGGCGCCCGCCAAGAAGTGAGCGCGGCGGCCCAGGGCCCGCGCCCGTACAACTTCTCTGCCGGCCCGGCCGCCATGCCGGAAGCGGTGCTCGAACGCGCCGCCGCCGAGATGCTGAATTGGCAGGGCAGCGGCATGGGCGTGATGGAGATGAGCCATCGCGGCAAGGAGTTCGGCGTCATCCTGGCCAAGGCCGAAGCCGACCTTCGCCAGCTGCTGGCCATTCCCTCGCAATTCCATGTGCTGTTCATGCAGGGCGGCGGGCTGGGCGAGAACGCCATCGTTCCGCTCAACCTGTCGCGCGGCAAGACGGTCGACTTCGTCGTCTCCGGCTCCTGGAGCCAGAAGTCGCTGAAGGAAGCGCAGCGCTACTGCACCCCGCACGTGGCGGCCAGCAATGCTGACAGCGGCCACACCCGGCTGCCGGACGCCGCCAGCTGGCAGCTGAGCGAAGGCGCCTCGTACGTTCACCTCTGTTCCAACGAGACCATCCACGGCGTCGAGTTCCAGGAGCTGCCCGACCTGGCGGCCATGGGCAGTTCGGCGCCGCTGGTGATCGACTTCTCCTCGCACGTCGCCTCGCGGCCTGTCGACTGGAGTCGCGTGGGCCTGGCCTTCGGCGGCGCGCAGAAGAACATCGGGCCGGCCGGCCTCACGCTGGTGGTGGTGCGCGACGACCTGCTGGGCCACGCCCTGGAGATCTGCCCGAGCGCCTTCAACTACCGCACGGTGGCCGACAACCAGTCGATGTACAACACGCCGCCCACCTGGGCCATCTACGTGGCCGGGCTCACCTTCCAGTGGCTGCTCGAGCAGACCGAAGGCGGGCTGAGCGGCGTGGCTGCCATGGAGGCGCGCAACGTCGCCAAGGCGAAGCTGCTGTACGACTTCGTCGATGCCTCGCCCTTCTATGCGAACAAGGTGGCGCCCGAGTGCCGCTCGCGCATGAACGTGCCCTTCTTCCTGGCAGACGAAAGCCGCAACGAGGCCTTCCTGGCCGGCGCGCGCGAAGCCGGGCTGCTGCAGCTCAAGGGCCACAAGTCCGTGGGCGGCATGCGCGCGAGCATCTACAACGCCATGCCTTTGGCAGGCGTGCAGGCCCTGGTGGGGTACATGCGAGAATTCGAGCGCCTGAACGCTTGAACCGCATGACTTCCCCCGACGCGCCCACTCCTCCTTCCGATCCTTCTTCCAGCCTGGCCGATCTGCGCGTGCAGATCGACTCGCTGGACAAGCAGTTGCTCAAGCTGCTGAACGACCGCGCCCACGTGGCTGAGCTGGTCGGCGAAGTGAAGAAGCGGGAGGGCACGCCCTACTTCCGCCCCGACCGCGTGGCCCAGGTCATCGAGAAGATGACGCAGAGCAATCCTGGCCCGTTGAAGAACGCGCACATCTCGGCCATCTGGCGCGAGATCATGTCGGCCTGCCTGTCGCTCGAATCGCCTCAGCGCGTGGCGGTGCTGGGCCCCGAGGGCACCTTCTGCGAGCAGGCCGCCATCGAGTACTTCGGCGGCGCCGCCGACCTGATCTACTGCGCCAGCTTCGACGAGGTCTTCCATGCCACCGCCAGCGGCAGCGCCCAGTACGGCGTGGTCGGCGTGGAGAACTCCAACGAGGGCGTGGTCACGCGCTCTCTGGACATGTTCCTGCACACGCCCACGCACATCGTGGGCGAGGTGGGCCTCCTGATCCGCCACAACGTGCTGCGCAAGGAAAATTCGCTGGACGGCATCGAGGCCGTGCTGGCCCATCCGCAGGCGCTGGCCCAGTGCCAGGCCTGGCTGTCCAAGCACCTGCCGCATGCCGAGCGCCGCGCGGTCTCCAGCAATGCCGAGGGCGCCCGCCTCGCCGCCACCAATCCGGCCTGGGCCGGCCTGGCCAGCGAGCGTGCCGCCACGCAGTACGGCCTGCACATCGTGGCCCACGCCATCCAGGACGACGCGTACAACCGCACCCGTTTCGCCATCATCACGCTACCTGCCACGCTGGCCATGCCGCCGGCCTCGGGCCATGACTGCACGAGCCTTGTGCTGTCGGTGCCCAACCGGCCGGGCGCTGTGCACGACCTGCTGGTGCCGCTGAAGACCAACAATGTCTCCATGACCCGCTTCGAATCGCGCCCGGCGCGAACCGGACAGTGGGAGTACTACTTCTACATCGACCTGGACGGCCATCCCTCGCAACCCCACGTGGCGGCTGCGCTGTCGGAGCTGCGCCAGCTGTGCGCCTTCTACAAGGTGCTCGGCGCCTACCCGGTCAAGGCCTAGGGTTCCGGCACGATGTTCGAACAACTGGGACTCATCGGCTGCGGTTTGATGGGCGGCTCCTTCGCCCTGGCGCTCAAGCGCGCCAAGCTGGTCAAGCGCGTGGTCGGCTACAGCAAGTCGCCCTCCACCACCGAGCGCGCCAAGCAACTGGGCGTGATCGACGTGGCCGCGCCGTCGGCGCTGCTGGCCGTGTCGGGCGCCGACCTGGTGCTGCTGGCGGTGCCGGTGGCCGCCTCGGAAGCCACCTTCAAGGCCATCCGCCACGGCATCGGCGCCGAGACGCTGGTGATGGACGTGGGCTCGACCAAGAGCGACGTGATCGAGGCCGCGCAGCTGGGCCTGGAGGGCAAGCTCAAGACCTTCGTGCCCGCGCACCCCATCGCGGGCAAGGAAGTGGCCGGCATCGAGCACGCCGAGGCCGACCTGTTCACCGGGCGCCAGGTGGTGCTCACCCCCGTCAAGGCGACGCTGCGCTCCAACGTGCAGCGGGCCACCCAGGTCTGGACGGCCATCGGCGCCCATGTGAGCCAGATGACGCACCAGGCCCACGACAGCGCCTTTGCCGCCGTGAGCCACCTGCCGCACCTGCTGGCCTTCGCCTACATGAACGGCATCACCTCCCAGCCCGACGGCCAGGCCTTCATGGACCTGGCGGGCCCGGGCTTCCGCGACTTCACCCGCATCGCCGCCGGCGAGCCCACCCTGTGGCGCGACGTGCTGCTGGCCAACCGCGAGCAGGTGCTGCGCCAGTCGCAGCACTTCCGCAAGGCGCTGGAAGAGCTGGAGACCATGATGCGCACCGGCAACCTCACCGACCTGGAACAGGCCATCACCGAAGCCAGTGTGCTGCGCGGCCAGTGGAAGCTGGGCAGCAGCACCGAATCGCTGGACGCCTGAAGGGCGCCCCTCCATGTACGACACCGTCTTTCTCGACCTTCCCGCGCTGCGTGGCGCCGGCGGCACGGTCCGTCTGCCCGGCTCCAAGAGCATTTCCAACCGCGTGCTGCTGCTCGCCGCCCTGGCCGAGGGCACGACCGAGGTGCACGACCTGCTGGACTCCGACGACACCCGCGTGATGCTGGCTGCGCTCGGCCAACTGGGTTGCGGCGTCGAGCAGGAGTCGGGCCTCACGCGCATCACCGGCCTGGGCGGGCAGCTGAAGGACGGCGCGCGCAAGGCCGAGCTTTTCCTGGGCAACGCCGGCACCGCCATGCGCCCTCTTACCGCGGCACTGAGCCTGCTGGGCGGCGAGTTCAAGCTCAGCGGCGTGCCCCGCATGCACGAGCGCCCCATCGGCGACCTGGTGGACGCGCTGGTCGGCCTGGGCTGCGACATCGACTACCTGGGCAACCCCGGTTACCCGCCGTTGCAGATCCACCCGGTGTCGCTCGATTCGCTGCGTCTGGACACCCCGATCCGCGTGCGCGGCGACGTCTCCAGCCAGTTCCTCACCGCCCTGCTGCTGGCCCTGCCGCTGGCCTGCGCGCGCCAGGACATCACCATCGACGTGATCGGCGAGTTGATCTCCAAGCCCTACATCGAGATCACGCTGAACCTGCTCGCGCGCTTCGGCATCCAGGTGCGGCGCGAGGAATGGCGCCGCTTCGTCATCCCGGCCGGCAGCCGCTACCGCTCGCCGGGCAGCATCCACATCGAGTCCGACGCCTCCTCGGCCAGCTACTTCATTGCGCTGGGCGCCATTGCCGCGCCCGTCGAGGGGCAGCCGGCAGGCATCCGCATCGAGGGCGTCGGTGCCGACTCCATCCAGGGCGACATCCGCTTCGTCGAGGCGGCGCAGGCCATGGGCGCCAGGGTGGAAAGCGGCCCCAACTGGCTGCAGATCTCGCGCGGCGCCTGGCCGCTGCGCGCCATCGACCTGGATGCCAACCACATCCCGGATGCCGCCATGACGCTGGCGGTGATGGCCCTGTACGCCGATGGTCCCAGCCAGCTCACCAACATCGCCAGCTGGCGGGTGAAGGAAACCGACCGCATCGACGCCATGGCCAACGAGCTGCGCAAGCTCGGGGCGCAGGTGGAAACGGGCTCCGACTTCATCCGCATCCAGCCCCTGCCCGCCGGCCGCTGGAAGGCCGCCAGCATCCGCACCTACGACGACCACCGGGTGGCCATGTGCTTCTCGCTGGCTGCCTTCAACCCGGACCGACTTCCGGTGCGCATCCTCGATCCGAAGTGCGTGGCCAAGACCTTCCCCGACTACTTCGAGACCCTGTTCGCGGTGAGCGAGCCGGGCATCGTGCCGGTGATCTGCATCGACGGACCCACCGCCTCGGGCAAGGGCACGCTGGCGCTGGAAGTGGCCAACCGCCTGGGCTACCACTACCTGGACTCGGGCGCGCTGTACCGGGTCACCGGCCTGGCCATGCGCCGCGCCGGCCTCGAGGCGACGCCCGAAAACGAGGCCCGCATCGCCGCAATTGCCCGCGAGTTGCCGCTGGACTTCTCCACCGGCCGGGTCATGCTGGGCGACGAGGACGTCACCGAGGCCATCCGCAGCGAGGCGGCCGGCATGGACGCTTCCCGTGTATCCGCGCTGCCGGCAGTGCGCCAGGCCTTGGTCGAGCTGCAGAAGCGCCTGCGCCGCCTGCCCGGCCTGGTGGCCGACGGTCGCGACATGGGCACGGTGATCTTCCCCGACGCGCCCCTGAAGGTCTTCCTGACCGCCAGCGCTGCCCATCGCGCCGAGCGGCGGTATAAGCAATTGATTTCTAAGGGAATTTCCGTTACACTCGACAGTCTTCGCCAGGATCTGGAGGCGCGTGATGCCCGGGACATGTCCCGCAGCACGGCTCCCTTGAAACCGGCGCAGGATGCTCGCCTCCTGGACAACTCCGATCAGACGGTTTCGCAATCGGTCGATCAGGTGCTGGACTGGTGGCAGCAAGCGCAGCCTTTCGGGGCGGCCTCGCCACCAGCCAGGTAGCAAGGCGTCTTGAGAAGCTGGTCTTCGGCCCCAAGCTGAAGGCCTACCGTCCATCGGGTCCCCGCCGCGCGTCAGCGCACCGGCCTTGATGGGTTGTTCAACCAACCGGGCACCTGCCCAAACCCGCCGTCTCCAGCCCTAGAAACAGTCGCAATGGTGCGACTGGAAACCTGCGTGACGGAAAGGAACACAATGTCTGAATCTTTTGCCGCCCTATTCGAAGAATCGCTGAAGCGCTCTGAAATGCGCGCCGGTGAAGTCATCACCGCTGAAGTCGTTCGCGTGGAGCACAACCACGTCGTCGTCAACGCTGGCCTCAAGTCCGAAGCCTACGTGCCGATCGAAGAATTCAAGAACGACAAGGGCGAACTCGAAGTCCAGGCCGGCGATTTCGTTTCCGTGGCCATCGGCTCGGTCGAGAACGGCTACGGCGACACCATCCTGTCGCGCGACACCGCCAAGCGCCTCGCCTCGTGGATGAGCCTGGAAAAGGCTCTCGAGTCCGGCGAGTTCGTCACCGGCACCACCAGCGGCAAGGTCAAGGGCGGCCTGACCGTGCTGGTCAACGGCATCCGCGCCTTCCTGCCGGGTTCGCTGATCGACACGCGTCCGATCAAGGACCTCTCGCCCTACGAGAACAAGACCCTCGAATTCAAGGTCATCAAGCTCGACCGCAAGCGCAACAACGTCGTGCTGTCGCGCCGTGCCGTGGTCGAAGCCAGCATGGGCGAAGAGCGCGCCAAGCTGATGGAAACGCTGAAGGAAGGCGCCGTGGTTCGCGGCGTCGTCAAGAACATCACCGAATACGGTGCGTTCGTGGACCTCGGCGGCATCGACGGCCTGCTGCACATCACCGACATGGCATGGCGCCGTGTCCGCCACCCGAGCGAAGTCGTTCAGGCCGGCCAGGAAATCACCGCCAAGATCCTCAAGTTCGACACCGAGAAGAACCGTGTCTCGCTGGGTCTGAAGCAAATGGGTGACGACCCGTGGATGGGCGTTTCGCGCCGCTACCCGCAATCGACCCGCCTGTTCGGCAAGGTCACGAACATCGCCGACTACGGCGCGTTCGTCGAACTCGAACCCGGCATCGAAGGCCTGGTGCACGTCTCCGAAATGGACTGGACCAACAAGAACATTGCTCCGAACAAGATCGTCTCCCTGGGCGACGAAGTCGAAGTCATGGTCCTGGAAATCGACGAAGACAAGCGCCGCATCAGCCTGGGCATGAAGCAGTGCAAGGCCAACCCGTGGCAAGAGTTCGCGCAAAACACCAAGCGCGGCGACCGCGTCAAGGGCCCGATCAAGTCGATCACCGACTTCGGCGTCTTCGTGGGCCTGGCTGCCGGCATCGACGGCCTGGTGCACCTGTCCGACCTCTCGTGGAACGAGCCCGGCGAAACCGCCGTGCGCAACTACAAGAAGGGCCAGGAAGTCGAGGCGCTGGTGCTGGCTGTCGACGTCGACCGCGAGCGCATCAGCCTGGGCATCAAGCAGCTGGACAGCGACCCGTTCACCACCTTCACCTCGGTGAACGACAAGGGCCAGATCGTGACCGGCAAGGTCAAGACCGTGGACCCGCGTGGCGCTGAGATCGACCTGGGCAACGACATCCTCGGCTACCTGCGCGCTTCGGAAATCTCCCGCGACCGCGTGGAAGACGCCCGCAACGTGCTCAAGGAAGGCGACGAAGTCACGGCCGTGGTGGTCAACGTGGATCGCAAGACCCGCAACATCCAGCTGTCGATCAAGCAGAAGGACATGGCCGACGAGCAAGGCGCGATGGCCAACCTGAGCCAGCAGTCGTCGCGCGAGAACGCCGGCACCACCAGCCTGGGCGCCCTGCTGCGCGCCAAGCTGGACAACAACGGCGACAAGTAAGCCGCCACAGAGGGACAGGGCCGGCCCGCAGGGGCTCCCTGTCCCTTTTTTTCTTTATATTCGCCGCCATGACCCGTTCCGATCTGGTTGAAGAACTTGCCGCACGCTTCGCGCAGCTCACGCACCGCGACGCGGAGTCCGCCGTCAAGACCATTCTTGACGCGATGAGCGACGCGCTGGTTCGAGGCAACCGCATCGAGATCCGCGGCTTCGGCAGTTTCTCGGTCAGCCGCCGGCCGCCGCGCATCGGACGCAACCCGCGCTCGGGCGAGAGCGTGGCAGTGCCCGAGAAGCGCGTTCCCCATTTCAAGCCGGGCAAGGCCCTGCGCGAGGCGGTGGACGAGCGCAGTGCGCAAATGGACGAGCCGCCGGTCCGCAAGGACTGAGGACATACGTAGAATCTTTCCGGTCCACCGGAAAGCGCCCATGAAATACCTGCTGTGGCTGCTCAAGGCAGCCATTTTTTTTACCCTCTTCGCCTTCGCGCTGAACAACCAGCACGATGCGACGGTCAACTTCTTCTTCGGCACCTACTGGCGCGCGCCGCTGGTGATCGTGGTGCTGGTGGCCTTTGCCGGCGGCATCGTGGTCGGCGCCCTGGGCATGCTGCCCGGCTGGTGGCGGCACCGCAGCAACGCGGCACGGACTCCCGCAGCCCCAGCCACCATGCCGGTGGCGAGCCCGACGGGCACCACAGGCGGCAGCCCGGTGAGCGGCAACGCCCTCATCGTCAACGACGACAGCAACAACAACGGCAGCACCGACCTGACCGTCGCTCGCCACCATGGACTTTGATCTCAGTTGGCTCCTCCTGGGGCTGCCACTCGCCTTCGTGCTGGGCTGGCTGGCCTCGCGCTTCGACCTGCGCCAGCTTCGGCTGGAGAACCGGCAGGCACCCAAGGCCTACTTCCGTGGCCTGAACTTCCTGCTCAACGAGCAGCAGGACCAGGCCATCGACGCCTTCATCGAGGCGGTGCAGAACGACCCCGACACGCAGGAGCTGCACTTCGCCCTGGGCAACCTGTTCCGCCGCCGCGGCGAGTACCAGCGTGCCGTGCGCGTGCACGAGCACCTGCTCTCGCGCGGCGACCTCAGCCGTGCGGACCGCGACCGCGCCCAGCACGCGCTGGCACAGGACTTCCTGCGCGCCGGCCTGCTCGACCGGGCCGAGGCCGCGCTGCAGAAGCTGGAAGGCACGCGCTACGAGAACGAGGCGCGCCTGTCGCTGCTGGCCATCTACGAACGCTCGCGCGAATGGACGCAGGCGTCCGAGGTGGCGCGCCGGCTCGACGAATCCGACCAGGCCAGCTACGGCACGCGCCGTGCGCACTACCTGTGCGAGCAGGCGAACGAGCACGTCGCCCGCGGTGAACTGGAAGAAGCCGGCAAGCTGCTTCATCAGGCGATGGAAACCGCGCCCACCGCGCCGCGCCCGGCCATCGAATCGGCCACGCTGCAGCTTCGCAACGGCGAGGCCAGCAAGGCCTTCGACACGCTGGTAGCCCTGTCGGAGACTGCGCCACTTGCACTGCCGCTCTATGCCTCGCTGCTGCAGCAGGCAGGCGCGGCGGCGCAGCGCTCAGGCGAGGCCCTGGCATTGCTTCAGCGGCGCTATGCCGCGGCGCCGTCCATCGACGTGGTGGAAGCCATCGTGGCCCTGGGTGGAACGACCGTGGCTGCAGAGTCCGGCAACGACGCAGCCGCGCCCGCGACCACGCCGCGCGACAGCTACATCGCCCACCTGCAGAACCAGCCTTCGCTGGCTGCCGCCAGCCGCTGGCTGGCCGGTGAACGCTTCGAACGCGAGGCCTTGCACCCGCCGGTGCAGCGCGCACTCGACCAGGCCGTGCGCCCGCTGATGCGCTATCGCTGCGCGGCCTGCGGCTTCGAGGCGCACCAGTACTTCTGGCATTGCCCCGGCTGCCAGGCATGGGACAGCTATCCGCCCCGACGGGTCGAAGAGCTCTGATCAGCCCGGCGCGTCCGGGGCGCGCGGCGCTCATCGCGAAGCTCTGCCCTTGACTTCGTGAACTCCAGGAAGCATTCCGTTGGTACGTCACGACGGATGCGAGGAAACGCGTCGTACCTCGGATAGTTCCTGCTCGAGCACGGCACTCGAGGGATCTCTGACGGCCAAAATGTGCGCCACAAGAAATCCAGACAGGGAGCATTCCAATGCAAGTAGCGACCACTTTCCTCAACATTGCTTGCGGCCATCTTCGCGCGCGCTTAGGGGCCAGCGGACGCCTGATGATTCTTTTGTGCCTGAGCAGCCTGTGCGCGCCGGTACTGGCTGCGACCTGTTCAAGCGGTGGCGGAAATTTCAGCGTGGCAGCAGGCACGAGAATGATTCCACCGGATGCACCGGTGGGCAGCATCGTCATCCCCAAGATCGGAACGCAGACCGCCTATTCGATGGCTTGCCCGGGCGACAGCAACCAGGACCGCGATGCCTTTGTCACCTTCCAAGTTGTCTCCGCGCCCGTCGCCGGATATTCGGACGTGTACCCGACCAACCTCGCGGGGCTGGGCGTCAAGTACCACTTTGCCACCAATTCCGGTACCGGTTGCGGCATGCCGTTCGACCAGACAATCTCGAACTCCAGCTATGCGATCACCTGCCACATCCTTGCGGGAACCACCTTCAGCTGGTCATGGGGAAGTTCCGTGGAGTTCATCAAGACCGGGACGATTTCCGCGGGTTCGCTGACCTCGCTGCCAGCGGTCACGATGTCCTATTCGCTGAACAACCAGGCTGGATCCTGGCCGCTCACCATCATGTACACCGGCGCCTTCAACGGCTCGGTCAGCATGGCGGCTTGCGCCACGCCGAACGTGTCCGTCGACCTGGGCAAGCACAAGACGAGCGAGTTCGCCGGGGTCGGCAGCCATGCCTCGTCCAAGGGTTTCACCATTTCGCTCAACAGTTGCCCGACCGGAATCAACGTCATCAAGTATCGATTGGATTCCGTGACACCGAGTCCCACCACGGATTCATCGGTTGTCGCTCTGGATTCCTCTTCGACAGCCAAAGGCATCGGTGTGCAGCTGCTCGACGCTGGCGGCAACCCTTTCCCGGTGGGCACAGCGATGACTTTCGCGGGATACGACACCGCCGGCGGCAATTTCTCCATTCCGCTGAACGCGCGCTACTACCAGACGTCGAGCCCGATCGCACCGGGCACGGCCAATACGTCGGTAACTTTCACGATGTCCTATCAGTAGGCTGCAGTCGCAGGCGAATGGCCTCGCTCTGCTGCTCGAGTGCCCGCTCGCCCCTAGCGACCCTTCTGTCAACGGATGCACGCTTCCCACCGTTGCGCATGAGCCGGGCGCATTCCGCCTCCGGCGAAGCAATGCAAGGTTGCTTCCAACGCAAGAAGTTTTCAGGGAGAAGATCAATGTTGAAGAAGATTGTGGCCAGCTTGGCCATGCTTGCGGCCGCCACCGCATTTGCCGCGGTCGAGGCCAACAAGGCAACGCCCGCCGAACTCGATGGCCTCAAGGGCGTGGGCCCGGCCATGTCGCAAGGCATCGTGGACGCGCGCAAGCAGGGCGAGTTCAAGAGCTGGGACGACTTCATGGCACGCGTGAAGGGCGTCAAGGCCAAGAAAGCCGCCAAGCTCTCGGGCGAAGGCCTCACGGTGAACGGCCAGCCCTTCCAGGGCGCAGGTGCGGCGCCGGCGGCAGGCAAGCAGGCCGCAGCCGCGGCGGCGCCCAAGGGTGCGCCCGCCAAGCAGTAGCCATTCACTCACGCATGCCAGGGGCCGCCATTGCGCGGCCCTTTTTCTTGGCCGGCGCCGGCCCGTTGCAAGGGTCTGCGGCGCTGGCGCAGGCAGGGAAATGCCCCAGGCCGTGGCCCATAACTTGCACGTAAGCTCGCCTCTTCTCTTTTCGCAAGCCTTTGTTGGAGAACACATGAATCGCAAGCTTCGCGTCGCGCTCGCCGGACTCAGCCTGGGCATGGGCCTGGGCTCCACCACCCTGGCGCAGACCAAGTGGGACCTGCCAACCGCCTACCCGCCGGCGAACTACCACACGGAGAACATCGTTCAGTTCGCCAAGGACGTGGAAGCGGCCACCGGCGGCAAGCTCAAGATCGCGGTGCATGCCAATGCCTCGCTGTTCAAGGCGCCCGAGATCAAGCGCGCGGTGCAGAGCAGCCAGGCCCAGGCCGGCGAGATCCTGCTGGCCAACTTCGCCAACGAGAACCCCATCTACGCACTCGACGGCGTGCCTTTCCTGGCCACCACCTATGGCGAGGCGAAGAAGCTCTACGAGGTGTCCAAGCCCGCGACCGACAAGCTGCTGGCCGCGCAGGGCATCAAGGTGCTGTTCATGGTGCCGTGGGCGCCCCAGGGCATCTACGTGAAGAAGGAGATCGCCTCGGTGGCCGATCTGCGCGGCATCAAGTGGCGCGCCTACAGCCCGGCCACCGCCAAGATCGCCGAGCTGATCGGCGCGCAGCCGGTGCAGATCCAGCAGGCCGAGCTGGCGCAGGCCATGGCCACCGGCGTGATCGAGAGCTACATGAGCTCGGGCTCCACCGGCTACGACACCAAGACCTACGAGCACATCAAGAACTTCTACGACACCCAGGCCTGGATCCCGAAGAACGCGGTGCTGGTGAACATCAAGGCCTTCGAGGCGCTGGACCCGGCCACCAAGGCCGCGGTGACCAAGGCCGCTGCCGATGCGGAAGCGCGCGGCTGGAAGGTGGCGCAGGAAAAGAACGACGAGTACAAGCGCCTGCTGACCGAGCGCGGCATGAAGATCCACAAGCCCTCGGCCAAGCTGGACGCCGACATGCGCCAGGTGGGCGGCATCATGCAGGCCGACTGGCTCAAGGTGGCCGGCGCGGACGGCCAGGCCATCGTCGACGCCTACAAGAAGAACTGATGAAGCCCTCACGCTCGTCACTTCGCGTATCGCTGCCCCCCGAGGGGGCGCAGGCCTCCCTTCGGGCCGCCCGGCGGAAGGCCTGATCCATGCGGCGCCTGCTGGACGGCCTCTACAACGGTGCGGGCGCCCTGGGCGGCTTCTGCGTCTTCCTGATCTTCGTGCTGATGATCGTCGCCGGCGTGGGCCGGCAGATGAACTGGCACGTGAGCGGCCTGAACGACGCGGTGGCCTGGCTGTGCGCGGCCGCCGCCTTCTTCGCGATGGCCCATGCCTTCCGGCACGGCGACTTCGTGCGCGTGACGCTGCTGCTGGAGGCGGTGCCGCCCAAGGTGCGGCGCGCGCTCGACGTCACCTGCCTGCTGATCGCCGCAGCGTCGGTGGCCTACCTCACCTACTGGGCCACCAGCTTCACGTGGGAGAGCTACGAGTTCCACGAGATGGCCACCGGGCTGCTGGTCATTCCGATCTGGATTCCGCAGTCGACCTTCGTGGTCGGCTGCTGGTTGCTGCTCATCGCCATGCTCGACGAGCTGGTGGGCGTGCTGCGCGGCGAGAAGCCCAGCTACCAGCGGGCGGTGGAAGAACGGCACGCGGCGGGCGATTTCTCCTCCGACGTCTGAACAACAACCACAACAACGAGCCCTGACGTGATCGAAACCCTTCTCATGGGCGCGCTGCTGCTCGCCATCATGCTGGTCCTGCTCGCTGGTGGCGTGTGGATCGCCATGACCCTGGCCATCGTCGGCTGGGTCGGCCAGGCCTTCTTCACCAACACCATTCCAGGCAAGAACCTGTTCTCGGCCTTCTGGGAAAGCAACGCGAGCTGGGAGCTGGCCGCCCTGCCCCTGTTCATCTGGATGGGCGAGATCCTGTTCCGCACCAAGCTGTCGGAAGAAATGTTCGAGGGCCTGCGCCCATGGCTGAACCGCGTGCCGGGCCGGCTGATGCACACCACCATCCTGGGCTGCGGCGTGTTCGGCTCGGTGTCGGGTTCCTCGGCCGCCACCTGCGCCACCATCGCCAAGGTGGCGCTGCCCGAACTGCAGCGCCGCGGCTACAACGAGAAGCTGGCCATCGGCTCGCTGGCCACGGCCGGCACGCTGGGCATCCTGATCCCGCCCTCGATCACGATGGTGGTGTACGCGGTGGCGGCCGACGCCTCGATCATCCGCATCTTCCTGGCCGGCTTCCTGCCGGGCTTCCTGCTGATGCTGCTGTTCTCCGGCTACATCGGCTGGTGGAGCCTGCGCCACCCCGACCAGGTGCCGCCGGCCGATCCGCCCACCACCTTCATGGAAAAGATCCGGCTGTCGGGCAACCTCATTCCCTGCGCCTTGCTGATCATCTTCATCGTCTGGGTGCTGGTGGCCGGCTGGGCCACCGCCACCGAGTGCGCCGCCTTCGGCGTGCTGGGCTCGCTGGCCATCGCGGCCTGGGGCCGCAGCCTCACCTGGCAGAACTTCAAGGACGGGCTGATGGGCGCCACGCGCACCAGCTGCATGATCATGTTCATCCTGGCGGGCGCGGCCTTCCTCACCAAGACGATGGCCTTCACCGGCATCCCGCGCGAACTGGCCGAATGGGTGGACGGCATGCACCTGTCGCCCTACGCCCTCATCAGCGCGCTGGTGCTGGTGTACCTGGTGCTGGGCACGGCGCTGGACGGCATCTCGATGATCGTGCTGACCAGCGCGGTGGTGCTGCCCATGGTGCAGAAGGCCGGCTTCGACCTGGTGTGGTTCGGCATCTTCGTGGTGCTGCTGGTCGAGATCGCCGAGGTCACGCCGCCGGTGGGCTTCAACCTCTTCGTGCTGCAGAACATGACCGGCAAGGACAGCAACGTCATCGCGCGGGCGGCCATTCCCTTCTTCTTCTGCCTGGTGGCCTGCATTGCCATCATTACCGTCTTCCCCAGCATCGTGACGGTGCTGCCGAACCTGGTGATGGGCGTGGAAAAATAGGGGATGCTTCTTCCCATCCTCGCCATCGGCATCGGTGCCGCCCTGGGCGCCCTCGCCCGCTGGGGCCTCACGCTGTGGCTGGGCGTGGGCGCCATGCCCTGGGGCACGCTCGCGGCCAACCTGATCGGCGGCTACCTCATCGGCATCGTGGTGGCGGCCCTGGCGCTCATGCCCGAGATCTCGCCGATCTGGCGGCTGGCACTGGTCACCGGCTTCCTGGGCGGCCTGACCACCTTCTCGAGCTTCTCGATGGAGGTAACGACGATGCTCATGGAAGGCCAGCTGGGCACCGCGCTGGTCACCGCCAGCACGCACCTGGCCGGATCGCTGGTGCTCACCTGGCTGGGCGTGCGCACGGTGCGCGCCTTCACCGCCTGAAGCTGCCCCGATCTCCCTTCGCCGCGCTGCGGTGCCTCGGGGTCGGCATGGCCGGTCTATAGAATCGGCCGCGATGTCGCTGGTCCTCGTTGTCGCGCTGCCCTTCATCGCCAGCATCCTTGCGGCCCTGTTGCCTTCAGACGCACGCAACCGGGAATCGACGCTGGCGGGATTGGTCGCGCTCGCCTGTGCCGTCTCCATCGCCTGGCTCTTCCCGCAGATTTCGCAAGGCCAGGTCATCGAGGAGCGCTTCACCTGGGTGCCAGCGCTGGGACTGGATTTCGCGCTGCGGCTGGACGGCTTCGCCTGGCTTTTCGCCATGCTGGTCTCGGGCATCGGGGCGCTGGTGGTGCTGTATGCGCGCTACTACATGTCCGCCTCGGACCCGGTGCCGCGCTTCTTCAGCTTCTTCCTCGCCTTCATGGGCGCGATGCTGGGCGTGGCGCTCTCGGGCAACCTGATCCAGATGGTGCTGTTCTGGGAACTCACCAGCCTCTTCTCCTTCCTCCTGATCGGCTACTGGCACCACCGCCGCGACGCGCGGCGCGGCGCGCGCATGGCGCTCACCGTCACCGGCGCGGGCGGGCTGTGCCTGCTGGCCGGCGTGCTGGTGCTGGGCCGCATCACCGGCAGCTATGAGCTGAGCGACGTGCTGGCCGCCGGCGACGAGGTGCGCGCCAGCCCGCTGTACCTGCCGGCGCTGCTGCTGGTGCTGATGGGCGCCTTCACCAAGAGCGCGCAGTTCCCCTTCCACTTCTGGCTGCCGCGCGCCATGGCGGCGCCCACGCCGGTGTCGGCCTACTTGCACTCGGCCACCATGGTGAAGCTGGGCGTGTTCTTGCTGGCGCGGCTGTGGCCGGTGCTCTCGGGCACCGAGACCTGGTTCTGGGTGGTGAGTTGCACCGGCGCCGCCACCCTCCTGCTGGGTGGCTACGTGGCGATGTTCCAGCGCGACCTGAAGGCGCTGCTGGCCTATTCCACCATCTCGCACCTGGGCCTGATCGTGCTGCTGCTGGGCCTGGGCAGCCCGATGGCCGCGGTGGCGGCGGTCTTCCATGTGATGAACCACGCGACCTTCAAGGCCTCGCTCTTCATGGCGGCGGGCATCATCGACCACGAGAGCGGCACGCGCGACATCCGCAAGCTCAGCGGCCTGTTCAGGCTGATGCCCATCACCGGCACGCTGGCCATCATCGCCAGCGCGGCCATGGCGGGCGTGCCGCTGCTCAACGGCTTCCTGTCCAAGGAGATGTTCTTCGCCGAGACGGTCTACATCGAGGCCGCACCCTGGATGAGCGTGGGCCTGCCGATCGTCGCCACGCTGGCGGGCATGTTCAGCGTGGCCTACTCGCTGCGCTTCGTGGTGGATGTGTTCTTCGGCCCGTCCTGCACCACGGCCGACGTGCCCAAGGTGCCGCACGAGCCGCCGCGCTGGATGCGCGTGCCCGGCGAGGTGCTGGTGGCCATCTGCCTGGTGGTGGGCATCGCACCGGCCTGGTCGGTCGGTCCCATGCTGGCCGCAGCGGCGCGGCCGGTGGTGGGCGGCACGCTGCCCGACTACACGCTGGCGCTGTGGCACGGCTTCAACCTGCCGCTGCTGATGAGCGGTGTGGCCCTGGTGGGCGGCGCGCTCATCTACCTGGTGCAACGTGGGCTACGCCGACAAGGAGGCCTGGAGGTCACGCCGCTGCTGCACCGCTTCGACGGCCAGCGCATCTTCGAGAACTCGCTGGCGCGCCTGAGCGAGGCCGGCCGGCGCGGTCGCCGCGTGCTGGGCACGCGCCGCCTGCAGACACAGCTGCTGTTCATGACCGCGCTGGCGGTGGCCGGCGCCGCTGGCTCCATCTACCTGCAGCCACCACGCCACCAGGCCATCGAGCTGCTGCCCTTCTCGCCGATGTTCGCCATGATCTGGCTGCTGGGCGGCGTGTGCGCGCTGGCTGCGGCCTGGAATGCCAAGTTCCACCGGCTCGCGGCGCTGATGCTCAGCTCGGGCGCGGGGCTGGTGTGCTGCATCACCTTCATCTGGTTCTCGGCGCCCGACCTGGCGCTGACGCAACTCATCGCCGAAGTGGTGACCACCGTGCTGATGCTGCTGGGCCTGCGCTGGCTGCCGCTGCGCAAGCAGGGCGAGGAGCCGGTGGGCTCGCGCGTGCGCCGCTGGGGCCGCCGCAGCCGCGACCTGTCCATCGCCGGCGCGGCCGGCTGCGGCATGGCAGCGCTGTCCTGGGTCATGATGACCAAGCCCTTCCCGCAGAGCATCTCCGGCTTCTTCCTGGACAACGCGCTGAGCCAGGGCGGCGGCACCAACGTCGTCAACGTGATGCTGGTGGACTTCCGCGGCTTCGACACCTTCGGCGAGATCACCGTGCTGGGCGCGGTGGCGCTCACCGTGTACGCGCTGCTGCGGCGCTTCCGCCCGGCGGTGGAATCGATGGCCCTGCCACCGCAGCAGCTGGCGCAACCGCAGGACGGCGACAGCGACCTGGTCAACCCGCGCCTGGCGCACGACACCGCGGTGGGCTACCTGATGGTGCCGGCGGTCTTGGTGCGCCTGCTGCTGCCGCTGTCGGTGCTGGTGTCGGTGTACTTCTTCATGCGCGGCCACAACCAGCCGGGCGGCGGCTTCGTCGCCGGCCTGGTGATGTCGGTGGCGCTGCTGCTGCAGTACATCGTCTCGGGCACCGAGTGGGTGGAAGAGCACCTGCGCATCTACCCGCGCCGCTGGATCGCCACCGGCCTGCTGCTGGCACTGGCCACCGGCCTGGGCGCCGAGCTGCTCGACTATCCCTTCCTGACCACGCACACCGCGCACCTGCACCTGCCGGTGCTGGGCGAGATCCACCTGCCCAGTGCGCTCTTCTTCGACATGGGCGTGTTCACGTTGGTGCTGGGTTCCACCATGCTGATCCTCACCGCGCTGGCGCACCAGTCCGTGCGCAGCCACCGCTGGGCCGAAGAGCAGCGCGAGCGCGCCGCAGAAGAGCAAGCCGCGTTGTCGACAAAGGCCGTCGCCGTGCAGAAGGACCCCGCCTGATGCAAGCCGTGCTCGCCATCGCCATCGGCATCCTCACCGCCTCGGGCGTGTACCTGCTGCTGCGTCCACGCAGCTTCCAGGTCATCATGGGCCTGACCCTGCTGTCCTACGCGGTCAACCTCTTCATCTTCAGCATGGGGCGGCTCAAGGTCGACAGCGAGCCGATCCTGCTGGCCGGCGTGAACTCGACGCTGGCCAACACGGCCGACCCGATGCCCCAGGCCCTGGTGCTCACGGCCATCGTGATCGGCTTCGCCATGACGGCCCTCTTCCTGGTCGTGTTGCTGGCCTCGCGCGGCCTGCACGGCACCGACCACGTGGACGGCGAGGACGGCGAGCGATGAACCAGTTCTTCACGCTCCTGGACCGGCTGCTCGAAGCCACCATGCCCCACCTGGTGGCGGCGCCCATCCTGTTGCCGCTGCTCACCGCCGCGCTGATGCTCACGCTGGAGGAACGGCACCGCCGCATCAAGTCGGTGCTCACCGTCGTCTCCGGCCTGGTGGGGCTGCTGGTGGCGCTGGCGTTGCTGCGCTGGGTGAACGCGCCCAGCACGGGCGGCGGCGCGGGCTCCATCGGCGTGTACCTGCCGGGCAACTGGCGCGCGCCTTTCGGCATCGTGCTGGTGGCCGACCGGCTCTCCAGCATGATGGTGGCGCTGACGGGTGTCGTGGCCTTCGCCGCGTCCATCTACTCCACCTCGCGCTGGGACCGCGCGGGCGTGCATTTCCATCCGCTGCTGCAGCTGCAGCTGATGGGCCTGAACGGCGCCTTCCTGACCGGTGACCTGTTCAACCTCTTCGTCTTCTTCGAAGTGATGCTGGCCGCCTCCTACGGCCTGCTGCTGCACGGATCGGGCAAGCTGCGCGCGCGCGCCGGGCTGCACTACATCGCGATCAACCTCGCGGCCTCGGCGCTGTTCCTGATCGGCGCCGCGATGATGTACGGCATCACCGGCACGCTCAACATGGCCGACCTGAGCGTGAAGATCGCGCAGCTGCCCGTGGCCGACCGCGGCCTGGTGCATGCGGCCGGTGCCATCCTGGCCGTGGCCTTCTTCGCCAAGGCCGGTGCGTGGCCGCTGAACTTCTGGCTGGTGCCGGCCTACAGCGCGGCCGTGCTGCCGGTGAGCGCGGTGTTCACGCTGCTGACCAAGCTGGGCGTCTACACCATCCTGCGCCTGTGGTCGCTCTTCTTCGTCGCCGGCTCGCCGCTCGGCGCCGGCTACTTCGGCCAGAACACCCTCATCGCCATCGGCCTGGCGACGCTCTTCGTGGCGGCGCTGGGCACCATCGGCACGCAGCGCCTGGCCAACCTGGCCAGCTTCGCCGTGCTGACGTCGGCCGGCACGCTGCTCGCGGCCATCGGCCTGGCGCAGCCGGGCGTGTGGTCGGGGGCGCTCTACTACCTGCTCAGCTCCACGCTGGCCGCCGCGGGCTTCTTCCTCCTGATCGACATGATCGAGCGCTGGCGCAACGCGGGCGCGAGCATCGCCGCCTTCGAGAGCGCCGGTGCCGCGCCCTTCCTGGCGGAAGACCTCAAGCCGCTGGGCGAAGTGAACCTGGACGACGACGAGCAGGCGCTCTACGGCCGTGCCATTCCGGCGGGCGTCGCCTTTCTCGGCCTGGCCTTCGTCTTCTGCACGCTGCTGCTGGCCGGCCTGCCGCCGCTGTCGGGCTTCATCGGCAAGTTCGCCATGCTCTCGGGCGTGATGCGGGCGCCGACGCTGACATCCGCGGGCTGGATCTTCCTGGCGCTCATCCTGGTCTCGGGCTTCTTCACGCTGGTGGCCTTCAGCCGCGCCGGCATCCGGACCTTCTGGACCACGCCCGAAGGCGGGCAGATCAAGCTGCGCGCAGTGGAGGTGCTGCCGGTGGCGGCGCTGCTGGGCGCTGCCCTGGCGCTCACCATCGGCGCCGGCCCGGCCATGAGCCATGCGCAGGCCACGGCGCGCGAACTGCGCACTCCTGACGACTACCGCCGCGCGGTGCTGACGGCGCGGCAGAAGCCGTCTCCTGCCGCCGGCACGGCTGCTGCACCGGCGGAGGCCAGGCCGTGAAGCGCTGGCTGCCCTCGCCCACCCTGTCGATCGCGCTGTTCGCGGTGTGGATCCTGCTCAACCAGTCGCTGCACCCGGCCACCCTGGTGTTCGCGGCGATCCTGGCGCTGGTGGTTCCGGTGCTCACGCGCAGCCTGCGTCCCAAGGATGCCCGCGTGCGGCGCCCGCTGGTGGCGCTGAAGCTGGGCGGCCACGTCATGCAGGACCTGCTGCAGTCCGCCTGGGACGTGGGCCGCCTGATCCTCACGCGCCGCACGCAGGACATCGCCTCGCACTTCATCCACATCCCCCTGGACATGCGCGACCCCAGCGGCCTGGCCGTGCTGGCCATGATCTTCTGCCTGACGCCGGGCACCGCCTGGGCCGAGCTCTCGCTGGACCGCAGCACGCTGATCATCCACGTGTTCGACCTGCAGGACGACGCGGCCTTCATTGCGCTCATCAAGTCCCGCTACGAGCGCCCCCTCATGGAGATCTTCGAGTCATGACCCCGGTGCTCTTCTGGTGCCTGAAGCTCGCGCTGTTCCTCCTGGCGGTGGCGATGCTGTGCGCCCTGTTCCGCCTGCTGGCCGGCCCCACCGCGCAGGACCGCATCACCGCGCTGGACTGCCTCTACATCAACGGCATGCTGATGATGCTGGTGCTGGGCATCAACTACGCGAGTGCCGTGTACTTCGAGGCGGCGCTGATGATCGCGCTCTTCGGCTTCGTGGCCTCGACGTCGCTGGCCAAGTTCCTGCTGCGCGGGGAGGTCATCGAGTAATGGCCGAGGACTTCATCATCGGGCCGCTTCCGCTGTGGGCCGAAATCATCACCGGCGTGTTCTGCGTCGTGGGCGCCTTCTTCGCGGCGGTGGGCTCCTTCGGCCTGGTGCGCCTGCCCACCTTCTTCAGGCGCATCCACGCCCCTACGCTGGGCGCGACGGTGGGCGTGTGGAGCCTGACCATCGCCACCATCGTCTACTTCTCGGTGCAGGGCCACAGCCTCTTTCTGCACGCGGTGCTGATCGCCGGCTTCGTCGCGCTCACTGCGCCCATCACTACCATCTTCCTGGTGCGTGCGGCGCTGTTCCGCGCGCGCACCACCGACATCGGCCTGCACAAGGTGCCGCCTGCCTCCACCTCGCGCCGCGAGGTCAGCAGCAGCAGCGAGCCGCCGCAGGCGTGAGGCCTCGCATGGGCGGCGCGGTGGCGGCATGAACCTCACCCTGCGCCAGCTTCGCGCCTTCCTCGCGGTGGCCGACTGCGCCAGCTTCACCGAGGCCGCGCGCCAGTTGCACCTGACGCAGGCCGCCATGAGCGTGCTGGTGCGCGAATTGGAAGCGGAGCTTGGCGTGCGCGTGCTGGACCGCAGCACGCGCCGCGTCGACCTGACCGAAGCTGGCCGCGACCTCTACCCCTTCGCCCAGCGCGTACTGCGCGAGCTGGAAGATGCGGTGCACAGCGTGGGCGAGCTGCGCGACAAGAAGAAGGGCCTGCTGCGCGTGGCCGCGCCGCAGATGATGGCCTGCACGCTGATGCCGCAGGTGATCGCCGCCTACCGCGAGCGCCATCCACAGGTGGAGGTGCAACTGTCGGACACGGTGCCTGAGCTGATGCTGGAACGCGTGCTGTCGGCCCAGGTGGAGCTGGCCGTGGGCCCCGACGTGGCGGCCCCGCCCGAGCTGGAGCGCCGCCCGCTTCTGCGCGACCGGCACCACTTCATCTGCCAGCCGGACCACCCGCTGGCGCGCAGGAAGCAGGTACGCTGGCGCGAGCTGGCAGGTCTGCCCTTCATCGCGCCAACGCACGACTTCATGCGCCGGCTCGCACCCGAACTGGCTGCAGCGGGTCTCGAAGCGCCGATGGTGCTGCCGGTGCACCAGGTGTCGTACATGACGACCGCGCTGGGCCTGGTGGCCGCGGGCCTGGGCGTGAGCGCGGTGCCTTCGTATGCCGCGCCGCTGGTGCAAGGACACGGGCTGGTGATGCGTCCGCTGGTGGACCCGGTCTTCTACCGCGAGGTGTGCATCTTCAGCGCCGCGGCGCGCTCGCTGTCGCCGGCGGCGCAGAGCTTTGTCGAGTTCATGGCCGACTTCGTCGGAAGCAGCGGCGCCAACGAGAAAAAAGCCCGGAGCTGAGGCCGGGCCTTGTCATCTGCATGCCGCGTGAACGGCAGCGGTCTTCTTATTCGATCGTCGCGCCCGAGGCCTGCACGATGCCCTTCCACTTGGCGTAGTCGGTCTTGAGCAGGCTGCCGAACTGCTCAGGCGTCATGGCCTGCGGCTCGGCGCCCTGGGCGTGGATGGCTTCCTTCACGTCGGGCTGGGCCAGGAGCTTGTTCACTTCGGCATTGACCTTGGCGACGATCTCGGGCGGCGTGCCGGCCGGGAAGAACAGGCCATACCAGGTGCTGACGTCGAAGTCCTTGTAGCCCTGCTCGGCGACGGTGGGCACGTCGGGCAGCGAGGTGCTGCGCTTGGCCGAGGTGACGGCCAGCGGGCGCAGCTTGCCGGACTTGATCTGGCTGATCGCCGAGGGGAGCGAGGACACCAGCAGGTCCACGTTGCCGGCCAGCACGTCCATCATGGCGGCGTTGGAACCCTTGTAGGGCACGTGGCGGATCTTGATGTTGGCCGCCGACTTGAAGATCTCGCCGGCCAGGTGGATGGTGGTGCCGTTGCCGGGCGAGCCGAAGGTGATGGCGTCGGGCTGGGCACGCGCGGCGTCGACCACGTCCTTGAGTGTCTTGAACTTGGAGTCGGCGCGGGTGACGATGACCACGGGCGTGTAGGCCACGTGGGCGACGGCGGTGAGGTCCTTGGTCGGGTCGTAGCTGAGGTTCTTGTACAGCCAGGGCGCGACGACCATGTTGTCCTTCTGGCCCATGACCATGTCGTAGCCGGTGGGCGCGGCGCGCGCGGCTTCCGAGATGCCGATGGTGCCGCCCGCGCCGCCGCGGTTGTCGGGCACGACGGTCCACTTGCTGACTTCGGTGAGCTTGGTGGCGACGAGGCGCGACAGGATGTCCGTGCCGCCCCCGGGCGGGAAGGGCACGATGAGGCGGATGGGCTTGGCGGGGTAGCTGGCGGCAGCGCCCTGGGCGTGGGCGGGCAGCACGGAAAGGGCCAGCGCCATGCCGGCCGCGGAGAGCAGCAGTCTGCTAGTGGGGGTCATGGGGGAAGTCTCCTGTCTATCTTTCGACGCGGCGCCGGTGCGATGCCTGGCCGGGAGCCAGTGGCGTGCGTCGTGCAAATGGGTGGGAGTGTGCAGCACGTCGTGCGTTCCCATCTTCTCGATCGGAGAATGGGCCCATAGTCGAATGCGATATCAGGTTTTGTTTTGGACGCCTCCGTTTGACGGCCTGTGTCGGGACTTGTTCGGGGCGGGTCAAAGGCCTGCACACGGCGGTGGTGATCCAACCGTTGTGCACAGCGGGCGCGACCACTTCAAGCGGTGGGTGGGTCGGCCGTTCTGGAAACCGTCACACCGTTTCCCACGGGGTGCGGCAGGCGGTCTGGGCTGGGGGCGATTTCCGGGGCGGTGAGGAGCGCAGCGCTGGGGCTTGGTTTTGCCTGCCGAAGGACAGGCAAAACCTCGTGAACTGACTTGCGGCAGCTGTCTGAGCGACGGAGTCGCGAGTTCTGCCGCACAAGCCCCAGCGCGAGCACCGCAACGGAGTCGATGCGAAGCATCGACCGCCCCGGATGAGCCCCCAGCCCAGACCGCCTGCCGCGCCCCGTGCGCCCCAAACCTTGAACCTTGAACCTTGAACCTTGAACCTTGAACCGTGAACCAGACGGACAGAAGAACAGAAGAACAGAAGAACAGAAGACCTAAAGCAGAGACTTCGCGTGCCCCACTTCCATTTCCCGAGGAAGCGGCACACCGTTCTTCACCGCCAGGATCTCCGCCATCACGCTCACCGCAATCTCCGGCGGCGTCTTGCTGCCCACGTAGATGCCGATGGGCCCGCGAAGACGGGCGAGCGACGCCTCGGTCTGGTCGAAGTGCTCGATCATGCGGTCATGCCGCGCCTGTGCGTTGCGGCGCGAACCGATGGCGCCGACGTAGAAGGCGTCGGTCTCCAGCGCCTCGAGCAAGGCCAGGTCGTCCAGCTTGGGATCGTGTGTCAGCGCCACCACGCAGGTGCGGCGATCCGGCTTGAAGCTGCGCACCGCATCGTCGGGCATCTCGGTGCTGATGGCCACGCCCGGCAGCTCCCAGGTGCTACGGTACTCGGAGCGCGGGTCGCACAGCGTCACCGCAAAGCCGGAGAAGCGCGCCATCGTCGCCAGGTACTCCGCCAATTGCCCCGCGCCGATCAGCAGCATGCGGTACTCGGGGCCGAAGGTGTTGACCAGCTGCTCGTCGTCCACCGTCAGCTCGGCCGGCGCGTGCGATGGCGCAAGCTGCACGCTGCCGTCCTTCAGCGACACCGTGCGCTGCATCAGGCGCCCCTGCTCCAGCTCGGCCACCAGCGTCTTCAGCGATTCAGGATCGGGATCGAACTCGATCAGCAATTCCAGCGTGCCACCGCACGGCAAACCGAAGCGATGCGCCTCGTCGGCGGTGATGCCGTACTTCACCAGCACCGGCGCACCATTGGGCATCGCCTCCGTGGCGCCATGCGCGCGGCTGTAGCGCGCGATCAGGTCGTCCTCGATGCAGCCGCCCGACACCGAGCCCACCACCGCGCCGTCCTCGGCCAGCGCCATGATCGAGCCGATGGGCCGCGGCGACGAGCCCCAGGTGCGCACCACCGTCGTCAGCAAGGCGCGCCGGCCGGCCATGCGCCAGTCGCGCAAGGTGCGCAGCACCATCACGTCCAAGTTTTCCATATCGGTTCCGAATATCGCGCGAAGCGAGAGAGCAGGTGCTCCGTCAGTCCTTTTTGTTGTCGCCGCCGCCGCCCAGGCCCAGCCGCTCGCGCCAGCTGCGCTTGGCCGGCTCGCCCTCTTCCGACTTGTCTTCGCCCGCCGCCGCATCGTCGGCCACCGCAGGCGCGTGCAGGGCCTGCAGCTCCTGGTCGAAGCGCTTGAAGAAGTCGTCGGCCATCGACTTGGCCGCGCCGTCGATGAGGCGCTGGCCCAGCTGCGCGATCTTGCCGCCCACCTGCGCCTGCACCGTGTAGCCCAGCTCGCAGCCGGCGTCGTTGGGCGCCAGGCTCACTTCCGAGGCGCCCTTGCCGAAGCCCGCCACGCCGCCCTGGCCTTCGAAGGCCAGCTTGTAGCCGGTGGGCGGCGTGATGTCGCTGAGCGTGACCTTGCCGCTGAACTTGGCCGACACCGGGCCCACCTTCACCGCCATGCCGACGGTGTACTGGCCTTCGCCGGTGCTCTCGAAGCGGTCGCAACCGGGCAGGCATTTCTTCAGCATCTCGGGATCGTTGAGCGCATCCCAGGCCTGCTGCTGCGTGACGGCCAGTTGCCGCGTGCCTTGCATGTCCATGCTGGTTCTTCCTTGTTGAGGTTGTTTCGTGAGTGGGGGTGCGAGCGCGTCAGCGTGCGCCGCCGGTCTTCATCAGCGCGGCCAGGCTGCGGGCCAGCTGTTCGAGTGCATTGAGATTGTGGACCGCCAGCATCGCATCCGCATGCCGGTCCAGCATGGCCGCACCGCGCGCAAGGGGAGCGTAGCCCTCGAAGCGCAGCAGCGGGTTGAGCCACAGCACGCGCCGCGAATGGCGCTTGAGCCACTGCAGCTCCTGCTCCAGCACCTGCGGCTCGCCGGTGTCCAGGCCATCGCTGATGAGCAGCACCAGGCTGCGCCGGCCGGTCAGGCGCCGCGCATGCCCTGCGCGAAGCTGCGCCAGCGATTCGCCCAGGCGCGTTCCGCCGGCGAAGTCGTCGATGGCGGCGCCGGCGGCCATCAGCATCTCGTCGGTGTCGGCCAGGCGGAATGCCGGCGTCAGATCAGTGAGGTGCGTGCCGAAGGCGAACACGTCGCGCCGTCCGGCCCGCCGCGTGGCGGCATGCAGAAAGGCCAGCAGCAGGCGCGCATAGCGCTCCATCGAGCCCGACACATCCACCAGCACAAGCAGCGGCAGCGGCTGCTGGCGCCGGATGAGCCGCGGCAGCCAGACCAGTTCGCCGCCGGTGCGGCCGGCTTCATGCAGCACACCGGGCCAGTGCATGCGCGAATGGGCTCGGCCCGCGCCGGCATGGCGCAGGCGGCGTGCCGGAACGGTGGGCACGGGCAGCGCGATCTCGCGTGCCAGTCGCTCGACCAGCTGGTACTCGCCCGCGCCCAGCGCGTTGAAGTCGGCATGGTGCAGGCGGGCACGTTCGCTGGCGGTCATGGCGGCGTCGAACTGCACTTCCTTCTCGTTCTGCGCCGCGGGCTTGCTGACCACGGCCGGGGCCGCGAGGGCTTCGCGCACACGCGGGCGGCGACGTGGCGGCTCGGCCTTGCCCTCGCTGCTGGGCAGCATCTGGGCGAGCATCTTGTTGGCCAGCTCCGGGTCCTGGAACCAGGCCTCGAAGAGTTCGCGGAACACCATGCGGTCCTGCTCGCGGCTGACCATCACCGCCTCGATGGCGGCGCTCAGGTCCTCGCGCGTGTGCACGCCCACCAGCATGGCGGCCTGCGCGGCCAGTGCGATGCGGGCGGCATCGATGGGCACGCCGGCACGGCGCAGCGCACGGCCGAAGGCGGCGATGTTGCCCGCGAGCTTGCCGCGACGGGCATCGCCCAGCTGCTGGACGGAGGCCATGGTGCTTGCCGTGTTGCCTGCCCGGGGCTCAGGCCTCGGCCGGCTTGAGCAGTTCGCCGGCCAGCGCGCTGTCCAGGGCCGCGACGTCGTCGCGCTGCTTGAACAGGATGCCGGCGGTGTCGACCACCACCTCGGGGTCGAGCTCCAGCGTGTCCAGCGCCACCAGCGCGCGCGCCCATTCCACGCTTTCGGCAATGCCGGGCACGCGCTGGAAGGCGGTGGACTGCGGCATGGACCGCAGCCGGCCCACGAAGTCGGCCACCTGCCGCGACAGCACGTCGCTGGCCTGCGGCACCTGGGCACGCACGATCGCGAGTTCGCGATCGCGCTCGGGATAGTCCAGCCAGTGGTAGAGGCAGCGGCGCTTGACCGCGTCGTTCAGGTCGCGCGTGCGGTTGCTGGTGAGGAGGGTCACCGGCGGCACCTGGGCGCGGATGGTGCCCAGCTCGGGAATGCTCACCTGGTACTCGCCCAGGTACTCCAGCAGGAAGGCCTCGAAAGGTTCGTCGGCACGGTCGACCTCGTCGATGAGCAGCACCGCGCCCGGTACCGGCGTCTCCAGCGCCTGCAGCAGGGGCCTGCGCACCAGGTAGCGCGGCTGGTAGACCTCGGACTCGATGTCGCGCACGAGCGGCGCACGGCCGCCCGAAGACGCGAGCGCCCCCTCGGGGGGCAGCGAGGACACGCCAGTGCCGAGCGTGGGGGCCATTGCTGCGCCTTGCGCCTCGGCGGCGCGCATGTGCAGCAGCTGCGCGGCGTAGTTCCACTCGTAGAGCGCCTCGCGCTGCTCCAGGCCGTCGTAGCACTGCAGGCGCAGCAACTCGCGGCTCAGGGCCAGCGCGAGCGCCTTGGCCAGCTCGGTCTTGCCCACGCCGGGCTCGCCTTCGAGCAGCAGCGGGCGCTGCAGCTTCAGGGCGAGGTACACCGCCGTGGCCAGCCGCCGGTCGGCGTAGTAGCCCGCGCCTTGCAGCGCCTGCACCACCGCGTCGATGGAGGACCAGGGAGCGGTGGCGTCAGGCGTGGCAGTCATCGGCCGAGGTTACTCCAGGGCCTTCGCGACCGCGCGTTGGGCCAGCACGCTGATCAGGTTGGCCCGGTAGGCGGCCGAAGCATGCAGGTCCGCATTGAGGTTGCTCGAATCGATCTTCACGCCGGCCGCGGCCTGCGCAGTGAAGTCCTTGGACAGCGCGTCCTCCAGGCCCTTGTGCCGGAACACGCCATTGCCCGCACCGGTGACGGCCACGCGCACGCCGTTGTCGAACTGCGCGACGAACACGCCCACCAGCGGGAAGTGCGAGGCCTGCTGCCGCTGCTTCGAATAGGCTGCCCGCTTGGGAAGCGGGAAGCGCACGGCGGTGATGAGTTCGCCGTCCTTCAGCGCCGTGGCGAACAGGCCCTGGAAGAAGTCGTCGGCGGCGATCTCGCGCTGGGTCGTGACCACGGTGGCGCCGCTGGCCAGTACCGCGCTGGGGTAGCAGGCGGCCGGGTCGTTGTTGGCCAGCGAGCCGCCGAGGGTGCCCATGGCCCGCACCTGGCGGTCGCCGATGTGGCCGGCCAGCCAGGCCAGCGCCGGGAAGGCCGCTTTCGCGTCGGCATTGCGGCCCACCTCGGCATGGCGCGCCATCGCGCCGATGACCAGCTGGTTGCCGTCCTTCTTGATGCCGGCGAGTTCGGCGATGCCGCCCAGGTCCACCAGTTGCTCGGGCGCCGAGAGCCGCAGCTTCATCGAGGCCAGCAGGGTCTGGCCGCCGGCCAGCGGCTTGCCGCCGGCACCGGCCAGTTTCACCGCATCGGCCAGCGAGGCGGGACGTTCGAAAGTGAATGCGTACATGGTGCGTTCCTTGTCGTCAGGCGGTCGGACGGCCCTGGGTGCTGGCGGTCAATGGCGGGATCTGCGGCTGCTGCGTGGGCGTGGTGCTGCCGCGCTGCATGGCTTCCCACACGCGGTGCGGCGATGCGGGCATGTCGAGGTCCTTGACGCCCAGCGGTCCCAGCGCGTCGAGCACTGCGTTGATCACCGCGGGCGGCGAGCCGATGGCGCCGGCCTCGCCGCAGCCCTTGGTGCCCAGCGGATTGTGGGTGCAGGGGGTGCAGGTGGTGTCCAGCTTGAAGTTGGGAAAGTCGGCGGCGCGCGGCATGGCGTAGTCCATGAAGCTGCCGGTGAGCAGCTGCCCGGTCTCGTTGTCGTAGACGCAGTTCTCCAGCAGCGCCTGGCCGATGCCCTGCACGATGCCGCCCTGCACCTGCCCTTCCACGATCATCGGGTTGATGATGGTGCCGAAGTCGTCCACCGCGGTGAAGCGGTCGACGGTGACTTCACCCGTGGCCTTGTCGATCTCCACCTCGCAGATGTAGGTGCCGCCGGGGAAGGTGAAGTTGGTCGGGTCGTAGAAGGCGGTCTCGTTCAGGCCCGGCTCCAGCTTGTCCAGCGGGTAGTTGTGCGGCACGTAGGCGGTCAGCGCCACCGAGCCGAAGGGCAGCTTCTTGTCGGTGCCCTTCACGCTGAACTCGCCGTTCGCGAAGTCGATGTCGGCGTCGCTGGCCTCCATGAGGTGGGCCGCGATCTTCTTGGCCTTGGCCTCGATCTTGTCCAGCGCCTTCATGATGGCCGCGCCGCCCACCGAGATGGAGCGCGAGCCGTAGGTGCCCATGCCGAAGGGCACGCGCCCGGTGTCGCCGTGCACCACGTCCACGTTCTCCACCGGGATGCCCAGGCGCGCCGCCACCACCTGCGCGAAAGTGGTCTCGTGGCCCTGCCCGTGGCTGTGCGAGCCGGTGAACACCGTCACGCTGCCGGTGGGGTGTACGCGGATCTCGCCGCATTCGAACAAGCCGGCGCGCGCACCGAGCGCACCGGCGATGTTCGAGGGCGCGATGCCGCAGGCCTCGATGTAGCTGGAGTAGCCGATGCCGCGCAGCTTGCCCTTGGCCTCGGAAGCGGACTTGCGGGCCGCATAGGAATCGACCTCGGCCAGCTGCTGGGCCTTGTTCATGGACGCATGGAAGTCGCCCGTGTCGTACTGCAGCGCCACCGGCGTCTGGTAGGGGAACTGGGTGATGAAGTTGCGCTTGCGGATCTCGTCCTGCCCCAGCTTCATGTCCCAGGCGCAGCGCGTGACCAGGCGCTCCAGCAGGTAGGTGGCCTCGGGCCGGCCGGCGCCGCGGTAGGCATCCACCGGCGCGGTGTTGGTGAACCAGGCATCCACCTCGATGTAGATCAGCGGGGTGGTGTACTGGCCCGCCAGCAGCGTGGCGTACAGGATGGTGGGCACCGCCGTCGCGAAGGTCGACAGGTAGGCGCCCAGGTTGGCGTCGGTGTGCGCGCGCATGGCCAGGAACTTGCCGTCCTTGTCCATCGCCATCTCGGCATGGCTCACGTGGTCGCGGCCATGCGCGTCCGATAGGAAGGACTCGGAGCGGTCGGCCACCCACTTGATGCTGCGGTTGAGCTGCTTGGAGGCCCAGGTCAGCGCCACGTCTTCCGCGTACAGGAAGATCTTGGAGCCGAAACCGCCGCCCACGTCCGGCGCGATGATGCGCACCTTGTGCTCGGGCAGGCCCAGCACGAAGGCCGTCATCAGCAGGCGCTCCACGTGCGGGTTCTGGTTGGCGACGTAGAGGGTGTATTCCTCGTTCGCGCGGTTGTAGGCCGCGACGGCCACGCGCGGCTCGATGGCGTTGGGAATGAGCCGGTTGTTGACCAGGTCCAGCGTGGTGACGTGCGCCGCGGTGGCGAAGACCGCGTCCACCGCCGCCTTGTCGCCCAGCGCCCACTTGTAGCACTGGTTGTCGGCGGCCTGCTCGTGGATGGTGACGCCGCTGGCCTTCTTCGCGGCGTCGGCCACGCTCACCAGGGCCGGCAGCACCTCGTAGTCGACCTGCACCGCCTCGGCGGCGTTGCGCGCCTGCTCCTGCGTCTCGGCCACCACCACCGCCACGTGGTCGCCCACGTAGCGCACCTTGCCGATGGCCAGGATGGGATGTGGCGGCTCCTTCATCGGCGTGCCGTCGGGGTTGTTGATGAGCCAGCCGCAGGGCAGCCCGCCCATCTTTCCATCGATGTCCTTGCCGCTGAAGATGCCGATGACCCCGGGCATGTCCTTGGCGGCCGAGATGTCGATGCTGTTGACATTGGCGTGGGCGTGCGGCGAGCGCACGAACACGGCGTGGGCCTGGCGCTCCAGGAACACGTCGGCGGTGTACTGGCCGGCGCCGGTGAGAAAGCGCGCGTCTTCCTTGCGCTTGAGGGACTCACCGATGTGCGGGAGGCTGGCGAAATCGTTGGCACCCATGGTCGTTGCTCCCGGGTTCAGACGTTGGGCGTGGCCATGGCCTTGCCGCCCATGATCACTGCCTTGACGATGTTCTGGTAGCCGGTGCAGCGGCACAGGTTGCCGTCCAGCAGCTCGCGCACCTCGGTCTCGCTGGCATTCGGATGGTTCTTGCACAGGTCGATGGCGCTCATCACCATGCCCGGCGTGCAGAAGCCGCATTGCAGGCCGTGGCACTCCTTGAAGGCCGCCTGCATCGGGTGCAGCGTGCCGTCGGTGGCGGCGATGCCCTCGATGGTGGTGATCTCGGCGCCATCCACCTGGGCCACCAGCACGTTGCAGGACTTGATCGCCTTGCCGTTCACGTGGACGGTGCACGCGCCGCATTGGGCGGTGTCACAGCCGACGTGGGTTCCGGTAAGCCGCAGGTTCTCGCGGATGGCCTGCACCAGCAGGGTGTTGGGCGGCGCGTCGACCGTGACGGCCTGGCCGTTGACCTTGAGTTTGACCTGCATGTGGCTGTCTCCAAAGTTTGGTGATGGCTGGGGTCTGCCCGCGCGCGTGCCAGCGCGAGAGGCCTGGGGGCGGTTGGCGATATTGGACGCCACCCACTTGTGGGATGCTAGGCAAAACCCTAGACGCGTTGCGCGCCGGGCCTGAAATTCTCAAAATGAAACAGGGCGCCCCACGCGCCCTTCGCACAAGGCACGAGACAACAGAGCGAATGCTGACTTCCACCCCCTCCCTGCCGCGGCCCGAACGCGGCGAACTCATTGCGCAGGCGCGCCGCGAATGGATCGAGGGCGCCGCCGCCCCCAGCCTCGCGCCGCAGCTTCGCATCGAGCCATGGATCACCCGCTCCTGGCAGCGCTGCCTGGGCGCCGGGCAACGGCCGCACCAAACCATCAGCTTCGACGCCGTCTCGCGGGGCCAGGCGCGCGAGGTGGGCGAGCGCAACCGCCGGCTGGCGACCGCCGCGCGGCCGGTGCTGGAACACCTGGCCCGCACGCTGGCCGACACGCGCTACTTCCCCATCCTCACCGATGCGCGCGGCATCGTTGTCGACGTGGGCGCGCTGCCCAGCCTGAGCGAAAGCGCCGAGCGGCGCGCGCTGGACCTGGCGCGCGTGGGCGTCGACCTGTCCGAGGGCGCGGTGGGCACCTCCGCCATCGGCGCCGCGCTGGCCGAGCTGGAGCCGGTGTGGCTGCATCGCGGCGAGCATTTCTTCGACGCCACCAGCGTCTACAGCTGCGCCGGCGCACCGCTGTTCGATCCGCAGGGCGAGTGCGTAGGCATGCTGGACCTGACCGGCGTGAACGAGCAGGAGCGGCCCGAGCTCAAGCACCTGGCCGCCACCTCGGCGCGCGCCATCGAGAACGCGCTGGTGCTGCAGCACCGCTGCGCCCTGCTCTTGCACCTGGCCTGGCCGGGCTACAGCGTGGGGGCGGAAGCGATGGGCCTGCTGGGCCTGGACGAGGAAGGCTATGTCACGGGCGCCAACGCCGCGGCGCGCCAGATGCTGCACCAGCCCTTGCTGGCGGGCCGGGGCGCGCTGCATTCCAACGACCTGTTCGCCATGCCGCTGGCGATGCTCTTCGATGCCGCGCAGCGCGCGGACCCGGCGCTTGAAGTGCCGCTGTGGTCCGGCCTGCGCGTGCGCGCCCGGGTACAGCATGCCGGCCGCGCGTCCGCGGCCCACGGCCAGGCGCCCGGCAAGCCCAGGCTGCGCGAGATGGAAAGCGAGCTGATCCGCCGCGCCGTCGACGAGGCCCGCGGCAACGTGGCCGAGGCGGCGCGCGCCCTGGGCATCAGCCGGGCGACCGTCTACCGCAAGCTCTGGCAGGCACGCCGGCGCGAGCCCTGAGCGATCACTAGGCGCCCAGCGCCACCACCACCGAGGATTCGTCCACCGAAGCGCGCACCCGCTGGCGCACGCGCAGCCCGCTGCCCGACGGCGCGAAGCCGACCAGCTGCAGGCCGGGCGCGAGCGCCAGGGTGATCTCGTCCCCGCTGTCGCCGCGCGCCACGCGGATCACGCTGCCTTCGAGGCGGTTGGCTGCTGCACGCGACGGCTTCGCACCGGGCGCGGCGCGGCTGACCTGCACGGCGGTGGCCTTGCACAGCGCGATCACCGCCATGCCAGGCGCCAGGCCCAGCAGCTGCACGCTTTCCTGCGTGATGCGTGCGGCGATGTGCCCGTCCTGGCCCAGGCGCAGCCCCACGCGCACCACCGGGCCGCTGCCCTCCAGCTGTTCAATGCGCGCCGGCAGCTGGTTGCGCATGCTGGTGCGCAGCGCCAGCCAGCCCAGCGCCGGGCCGGCGCCGCGCGGGGCGTCCTGCGGTACGGCCGCAGCGCCAGAGGTGAAGCGCTGCTGCACCTCGCGGCGCGCCGCCTCCATCGCATCGGCCAGGGCCAGCAGTTCGAGGCCCGGCCCGGTGAGCGTGGCGCCGCCGCCGCCCGCGCCGCCCACCGCGCGCTCCAGCAGCGCCACGCCCGCCAGGTTGCCCAGCGTGTCGATCGCCTGCCAGGCGGCCTTGTAGCTGACGCCCGCGTCGCGCGCCGCCTGCGAGATGCTGCCGGTGCGGCCGATGCCGCGCAGGATGTCGATGCGCTTGTCCGACAGGCCGTGGCCCAGGGCGTCGATGTAGCGGTGCGTGCTGCTCATGCGCCGATTGTGCGGCCGCTACACTAGGCGCTATTCCGTCCATGAATAGCGAACAAGCGCCATGAGCACCACCGCCTCCCGCCGCCTCGCCCGCCTGGCCGCGCCCCTGGCCGCGCTGGCGATGGTGCTGCCAGCTCTGGCGCAGGACATCGTGGTGTCCGCCGCCGCCAGCCTGACGCAGGCCTTCCAGGACGTCGCCACCGAGTACCAGAAGGCGCACCCGGGCCAGAAGGTGGTGTTCAACTTCGCGGCCTCGGGCGCGCTGCTGGCGCAGATCCAGCAGGGCGCGCCGGTGGACGTGTTCGCCTCGGCCGACCAGCCCACCATGGACCGCGCCGCCGCCGCCAGGCTATTGGCCGAGGGCACGCGCGCCGACTTCGCGCGCAACTCGCTGGTGGTGGTGCTGCCCGCAAGCAGTACGAAGTCGCCCAAGGAACTGAAGGACCTGAGCGACCCGGCCTTCGCCAAAATTGCCAGCGGCACGCCGGCCTCGGTGCCGGCCGGCAGGTACACCGCCGACGCAGTGGCCGCCGCCGGCCTGGCCGATGCGCTGCAGCAGCGCTGGGTGTTCGGCGAGAGCGTGCGCCAGGTGCTGAACTACGTGGCGCGCGCCGAGGTCGACGCCGGCTTCGTCTACCGCACCGACGCGATGATCGAGGCCGGCAAGACCCGCATCGCCTTCACCGTGCCCACGGCCAGCCCGGTGCGCTACCCGATCGCGCAGGTGGCCGCCAGCAGGAATGCGCAGGCTTCCCGTGACTTCATCGCCTTCGTGCGCGGCAGCAGTGGCCAGGCCATCCTGCAGCGCCACGGCTTCTCGCCGCCGTGAGTCCGTTCACATCGGCCATGCTGCAGCCGCTGGTGCTGACGCTCCAGGTGGCGCTGCTGGCCACGCTGGTCGCCGGCGCCCTGGGCATCGCGGCCGGCCACTGGATGGCACGCCACCGCTTCGCCGGCCAGAACGTGCTGGATGCCGTGCTCGTGCTGCCCATGGTGCTTCCGCCCACCGTGCTGGGCTACTACCTCATCGTGCTGATCGGCCGCAACGGCTTCCTCGGCGTCTGGCTGGATCGGCTCTTCGGCATCCGCCTGCTCTTCACCTGGCAGGGCGCGGTGGTGGCGGCGGCGGTGGTGGCCTTTCCCTTGGTCTACAAGGCTGCGCGCGCGGCCTTCGAGGACATCGATATCCGCTTCCCGCAGGCGGCCCGCACGCTGGGTGCCAGCGAGTGGGAATTGTTCTGGCGCGTGAGCCTGCCGCTGGCCCGGCGCGGCATCGCCGCCGGCCTGGCCCTGACCTTCGCGCGCGCCATGGGCGAGTTCGGCGCCACGCTGATGGTCGCGGGCAACCTGCCGGGGCGCACGCAGACGCTGTCGGTGGCGGTGTACAGCGCGGTGCAGGCGGGCGACGATCCGCTGGCCTTCAGCCTCACGCTGGTGATCTCGTTGCTGTGCATCGTGCTGCTGGTGATCGCCGGCCGGTTGCTGCAGGCGAAGCACTGAAGGAATGCAAGACATGCTCGACCTGCACCTTCGACTGACCCTGCGCTCCGAGGACCGCCACTTCGACCTGGACGTGGCGCTGCGCTCAAACAGCGCACGCACCGCGCTGCTGGGCCCATCCGGCGCCGGCAAGTCCACCGTGCTGCTGGCCATCGCCGGCCTGGCGCCCCATGCGAGCGGCCACATCCGCGTGGGCGGAAGCACGCTGCTGGACAGCCAGCGCGGCATCGACCTGCCGGCGCGCGAGCGCGGGGTGGGCTTCGTGTTCCAGGACTACGCCCTCTTCCCACACCTGAGCGTGGAGCAGAACCTGATGTTCGGCGTGCGCCGCATGGGCCACGCGATGCCGGCGGGGGCGCGCGAGCGCGTGTCGGCCCTGCTCGCGCAGTTCGGCCTGGAGCCGGTGCGCCGCGCGCTGCCGCGCCACCTCTCGGGCGGGCAGAAGCAGCGGGTGGCGCTGGCGCGTGCCCTGGCCACCGAGCCGCGCATGCTGCTGCTGGACGAGCCGCTGTCCGCGCTCGACCTGGACCTGCGCGTGCGCCTGCGCGACGAACTGGCCGAGATGCTGGAGCGCGTGCAGGTGCCCACGCTGCTCGTCAGCCACGACCCGGAGGACGTCCGGGCCCTGGCGCAGTCGGTGGTGCGCATCGCCAATGGCCGCGTGGCCGAGGCGCCGGCCGTGGCCGCCCCCCTGGCCTGAATCGGCTCAGGCGGCGGCCGGCACCTTGTCCAGGAAGCCGGTGACCGCCTGCAGGCGGCCGTCGGACAGCTGCGCAAAGTCGGTGCCCTGGATCAGGTCCTGGCTGGCCTCGGGGCCCAGCGTCCAGGAGAAGCGCAGGTGCTCGCCGTGCGCATCGGGCTTGCCCAGCAGCTTGAAGCGAAAGCCCGGGAAGCGCGCCTGCACCGCGGCGATCAGCGCGCTGATGCCTTCGGCGCCCGAGGCCTTCGCCAGCGGGTCGATGTAGCTCGCATCGGCAGTCCAGCCTTCGGCCAGCATGCCCAGGCGGCGCGCCGCATCGGTCTCGTTCCACAGCGAGATGTAGCGGGCGGCGATGTCGTCGGCGAGGTGGGCCTGGAGGGCGGTGTTCATGGCGATTCCTTTCCTTGGTTGATGCCGCCGGTTGGCGGGTGAAGGAATGGTCGCCACTTGCGCGCTGGCAGGCCATGACGTGGGAGGTCATGGCCCGGCGCGCGGTTGCCGATCAATTGGCCGTCGCGTTCGGAAAGAACAGTTGCTCGCCGCCGATCTTGTAGCCGGCAATGCTGGCCTGGCCCTGAGGCGAGATCACCCAGTCGACGAACTTCTGCGCGCCGGCGGTGTTGCGGTTGGGAAACTTCGCCGGGTTCACCACCATCACGCCGTACTGGTTGAACAGGCGCTTGTCGCCCTCCACCACCACCGCCAGTTCGCCCTTGTTCTTGAACGACAGCCAGGTGCCGCGGTCCGACACCACGTAGGCGCCGGTGGAGGCCGCGATGTTGAGGGCCGGGCCCATGCCGCAGCCGCATTCCTTGTAGCCGCTGCCCTTCTTCTCGTTGGCGACCTGCTGGCCCGATTCGGCCAGCCCGGTCTGCGACCACAGGCGCCGCTCGGCCGCGTCGGTGCCGCTCTTGTCGCCGCGCGAGACGAAGGGCGCGTTGGCCGCGGCGATCTTCCTGAGCGCCGCCACGATGTCCTTGCCCTTCACGCCCACCGGGTCCTTGGCCGGGCCGATGAGCACGAAGTCGTTGTACATGACCGGGAAGCGCTTGACGGCGTTGCCTTCGGCGACGAACTTCTCCTCGGCCGCCGTGTCGTGCACGAAGAGCACGTCGGCATCGCCGCGGCGTGCCATGTCGATGGCCTGGCCGGTGCCCACGGCCACCACCTTCACGTCCATCTGCGTCGCCTTCTTGAAGTCGGGCAGCAGCGTCGAGAACAGGCCAGACTGCTCTGTGGAGGTGGTGGAGGCCATGGTGATCTCCTCGGCCTGTGCCACAGGCGCCGCAGCGGCCAGCAGCGCGGCGGCCAGCGCCAGCGTGGGCGCGGACAGCATCCACAGGCTTCGCTTCGTCTCCTTCATCGTCATGCAAGTTCTCCTTTGACGAACAACTGGGCTTCCTTGGGCAGCGCGCCATGGAAGAAATCGTGGACCGGCAGGTCGGCCAGCACGCGGCCGTGTTCCAGGTAGATCACGCGCGTGGCCAGGCGCTTGACCTGCCCGAGGTTGTGGCTGGCGAAGACCAGGGTGCGGCCGTCGGCCACCTCGCCGATCAGGGCCTCGACGTCGCGCTTGGCGGTGGGGTCCAGGCTCGCGGTGGGCTCGTCGAGCAGCAGCACGGCGGGCGACAGCGCCCACGCCCGCGCCAGCGCCAGGCGCTGCTGCTGGCCGCCCGACAGGGTGCGCGCGTTCTGCCGCGCCACCTGCTCGAGGCCCACCCGCGCCAGCGCCGCGCCGGCCCAGCGTTGTGCGTCGCGCCAGCGCGCACCGCGCAGCCACAGCGCCAGCGCGACGTTCGACAGCGCACTGGCACGCAGCATGTGCGGGCGCTGGAAGAGCATGGCCTGATCGCGCGCCGGCGCGAGGCTGGCGACATCGCCCGTCGCCGCGGGCAGCAGGCCGTGCAGCAGGCGCAGCAGGGTGCTCTTGCCGCTGCCGTTGGCGCCAACCAGCGCGACCCGCTCGCCGGCAAGGATGGTGAGCGTGACCTCGTGCAGCGCCTCGATGCCGCCGTAGCGCACGCCGGCGCCACGCAGCACGAAGAGCGGCGCGGCGGGTGCGCGGGTCATGCCATGGCTCCGCGGGCCGCGGCCTGCACCGCGCCGCCATCGACCCGCTCGCGCCAGGCGCGCAGCCAGGAGATGGCCAGGTTGAGCACCAGTACCACCAGCAGCAGGACCGTGCCCAGGGCCAGCGCCAGCGGCAGGTCGCCCTTGCTGGTCTCCAGCGCGATGGCGGTGGTCATCACGCGTGTGAAGCCGTCGATGTTGCCGCCCACCACCATCACCGCGCCCACCTCGGACACGGCGCGGCCGAAGGCGGCGATGAGCACGGTGACCAGGGCGTAGCGCTCGTCCCACACCAGCAGCACGGCGCGCGATGCGGTCGGCGCGCCCAGCGAGCGCAGCTGCTCGCCATGGGCCCGCTCGGCGTCCTCGACGACCTGCCGCGTGAGCGCGGTGACCACCGGCAGCACCAGCACCGCCTGCGCCAGCACCATGGCCTTGAAGGAAAAGAGCCAGCCCAGGAAGCCCAGCGGACCCGAGGCGGACAAAAGCAGGTAGACGACCAGGCCCACCACCACGGAAGGCAGCGCGAGCAGCGTGTTGAGCACCGTGAGCAGCGCGCCGCGGCCGGGGAAGCGGGCCACGCCCAGCCAGGCGCCGGCCAGCAGCCCCAGGCCGCAGGCCAGCACGCAGGCGCAGGCGCTGACCCACAGCGAACGGCCGACGATGGTCCAGAGCACGGCGTCGTCCGACACCAGCAGGTGCCAGGCAGCGGTGATGCTCTGCGCGAAGGTGTTCATGCTTCGTAGTCCCTTGGACCGGCGTAGTGGAAATGACGGTGCAAGTATCGATCTGTGACAATTCGGACCTATGCAATTCATTTCATAGGTTGAGGGTGGTCTGCATAATCGCCGCGTGCAGCCCCAGCAGATCGAACTCTCCTATGCCATCGGGGCGCGCAGCGTCGGCGCGCCGCGCATCCGCAATGCGCTGATGGAAATGCTTCAGGCGGTGCGCGACAGCGGCTCCATCTCCGCCGCGGCACGCACGCTGGGCCTGTCGTACCGCCACGTGTGGGGTGAACTCAAGCGCTGGGAGAAGCTGCTGGGCCACCGGCTCGTGGCCGGCGATGCAGGCCAGTCGGCGCAGCTTTCGGAGTTCGGTGACAAGCTGCTGTGGGCGGAGCGCCAGGCCCAGGCTCGGCTGTCCGCGCAGATCGAGGCGCTGCATGCCGACCTGGAGCGCGCCTTCGCCCTCGCCTTCGACGACAGCACCCACGTGCTGAGCCTGCATGCCAGCTATGACGATGCGCTGGTGGCCCTTCGAACCTACGCGGCCGCGACGGCGCAGGTGCACCTGGACATCCAGTTCAGCGGCAGCGTGGACGCCATCCGCGCCCTCAACCAGGGGCGCTGCGTGATGGCCGGCTTTCACGCGCGCGAGCATCCGCCGGTGGGCTCGCTCTCGCATCGCACCTACAAGCCGCTGCTCAAGCCCGGCCAGCACAAGGTGATCGGCTTCGCCAGGCGCACGCAGGGCCTGATGGTCGCGCCGGGCAATCCGCTGGCGCTGCAATCGATGGCGGACGTCGCCCGGCGACGTGCCAGGTTCGTCAACCGCGCGCTGGGCACCGGCACCCGCGTGCTGCTGGACGAACTGCTGGACCAGCAGGCGCTCGCGCCGCGCGCCATCGAGGGCTACGACCGCCACGAGCCCTCGCATGCGGCGGTGGCGCATGCCATCCAGTCCGGCCAGGCCGATGCAGGCCTGGGCCTCGAGTCGGCCGCGCTCGCCGGGGGCCTGGACTTCGTGCCGCTGGTGCAGGAGCGCTACCACCTGGTGTGCCTGAAGACCGCGCTGGAGCAGCCCGCCACGCAGGCGCTGCTCGCGGTGCTGCGCAGCCAGGCCTGGCAGCACCGGCTGGGCACGCTGGCGGGCTACCAGGCGGTGGCCAGCGGCGAGGTGCAGTCGCTGCGCACCCTGCTGCCCTGGTGGAACTTCAAGTCGGAGAAGGCGGACACGCCGGCAGCGCGCGCCGCCTAGATCGCGCAGGTCCGGAAGCCCACGAAGAGATCGTCGCGCGTGGGCGCAGCGAAGCCGCGAAAGCGCAGCGAGCGCAGGCGTGCCCGCGTGGCGAAGGAGGCACCGCGCAGCACGCGGGCATGGCCGAAGGCAGGCAGCGGATCGAAGTCGCTCCCGGCGCTCCACGGATCGAGGCGAAAGCCTGACCAGGGGCGCAGCGTGCCCGCGGCCCATTCGTGCACTTCACCCCAGCGAAAGCCCCGTCGCGAGGCGCCATGGGCGGCGATCTCCCACTCGGCCTCGGTGGCCAGGCGCCGGCCGGCCCAGCGGGCCCAGGCCTCGGCCTCCCACCAGCTCACGTGCATGGCGCTCTGATGGCCGGCGGCCCGGGTGGCGACGCCGAAACGTCGCTGCAGCACCGAGCCGCCGGTGCCGCGGTGCGCGGCGCCGATCTGCTCCACGTGGCGTGGCGCGCGACGCCCCTCGGCCTGCAGCCAGGCCCAGCCCTGGGGCGACCACAGGTCCTCGCGGTCGTAGCCGCCGTCCTCCACGAACTCGACGAACTGCATCCAGGTGACGGGCTGGGCGTCGATCTCGAACTCGGGCACCTCCAGTTCCTCGATGCCGCACTCCTGGGCAAAGGCAAAGCCGCTGCCCTCGCCCGGCACCAGGCCCAGGCGCCAGCGCGTGGCCGGCATGGAGATCGGCTCGCGCGCCGCGCCCGGCGGGGGCAGCTCGGCGCCCAGCTGCAGGCCCAGGGTCTGCGCCATCGCCACCAGTTGCTCGCCGCGCAGGTCTTCGTGAAAAAGCGCGAGGCGATAGAAGTACAGGCCGGCATCGGTCTCCGCCGCGCGTTCGAGCAGCTCGAGCGTGCTCTCCAGCGTCTCCAGCAGGTAGGCCCTGGTGGCCGCCAGGTCGGGAAGATCCTGCGACCAGCGATCGGCCACGCCTCGCTGCGCCGGGTTCCACCAGCTGTCGGCCATGGGCTCGATGGCGGCCAGCCGCGTCGGCCGGGCGGGACAATCCAGGCCGAAGGCGCGCTGCGTGTTGCGGGCGATCCACCATTCGGCGAACCAGCCGATGTGCCCGGCCAGCCAGGCCTGCGGCATCACGCCGGCCACCTGCGGCACCGATGCCATGCCGGCCTTTTGCATCGCCTGCTCGTGCAAGCCCAGCAGGTGCAGCGTGTGGTTGCGCGCGTCGATCAGGGCCAGCGACAGCAACTCGCGGCCGGCGCGCCGCATGTCGGGCGAGTCGATGGAGTGCGGCAGGCCCGGCGCGGGCAGCACGGGGGTGGTCGAGGGCATTCTCCGGCCATTATCGCGAGCGCAATTCCAGGCCTGGATGAAAGCCAAATGAAAGGCCCGTGCTTCATCGTGGTGCTCAGGGAAAGCCCCCTGCCGCCACCCCCGGAGCCGCATGCACAGAGCGTTACCATTGCGGGCTTTGTGCGCTGCGGCAATCGCGCGCCTTTTTTTCGCCTTCACCAGACCCGGAGACAAGACCTTGTCTGTGCTTCTCAAATTCTCATACTGGATGGACTGGATCAGCACCCAGCTCGGCAAGTTCGCCGCCTGGGCCGTGCTGGCCGCCGCCCTCATCTCGGCAGGCAACGCCTTCGTGCGCTTCGGCCTGAACACCAGCTCCAACGCCTGGCTCGAGATCCAGTGGTACCTGTTTGCGGCCACCGTGATGATGGGCGCGCCGGTGGTGCTCAAGCTCAACGAGCACGTCCGCGTGGACATCTTCTACGGCAAGCTCAAGCGCCACGGCCCGGTGTACGTCGACCTGTTCGGCCTGCTGTTCTTCCTGCTGCCGGTGATGGGCATCATCGCCTGGCTTTGCTGGCCGCTGTTCGTGAACATGTACGTCACCAAGGAAATGTCGGGCAACTCCGGCGGCCTGATCCGCTGGCCCGCGATGCTGCTGCTGCCGCTGGGCTTCGCGCTCATGTTCCTGCAGGGCGTGTCGGAGGTGATCAAGCGCGTGGCCTACCTGCGCGGCCTGATCGAGATGGACACGCACTACGAGAAGCCGGTGCAGTAAAGCGCGCAGAAGGACAACAACAAAATGCAGATGGAAAATTTCGCGCCGATCATGTTCGCCGGGCTGGTGGTGATCATGCTGATCGGCTTCCCGGTCGCCTTCTCGCTGTCCGCGCTGGGCATGGCCTCGGGCTTCTTCGCCATCCAGATGGGGTGGTTCCCGGCGGTGTTCATGGAGAACCTGCCGATCAACATCTTCGGCATCCTCTCCAACGAGCTGCTGCTGGCCATTCCCTTCTTCACCTTCATGGGTGCGATCCTGGAGAAGTGCGGCCTGGCCGAGGACATGCTGGACTCCATGGGCCAGCTGTTCGGCACGGTGCGCGGCGGCCTGGGCTACTCGGTGATCATCGTGGGCTTCATCCTCGGTGCCATCACTGGCACGGTGGCCGGCCAGGTGATCGCCATGGCGCTGATCTCGCTGCCGGTGATGATCCGCTACGGCTACAACATGCGCTACGCCACCGGCGTGCTGGCGGCCTCGGGCACCATCACGCAGCTGGTGCCGCCCTCGCTGGTGCTGATCGTGATGGCCGACCAGCTCGGCCGCTCGGTGGGCGACATGTACCGCGGCGCCTGGGGTCCCTCGATCCTGCAGGTGCTGATCTTCGCGCTCTACACCTTCCTGCTGGGCGTGTTCCGGCCCCATCACATCCCGGGCATCCCGAAGGAAGCGCGCACGCTCAGCGGCCCCAAGCTGTGGGCCAAGTGCCTGCGCGGCATCATCCCCTCGGCCATCCTGATCTTCGCCGTGCTGGGCTCCATGGGTGGCCTGCCGGGCATCGACACCGCCATCGCCACGCCGACCGAAGCCGGCGCCATGGGCGTGGTGGGTGCGCTGCTGCTGGCCGCCATGCACAAGCGCCTGTCGAAGGCGCTGCTGTGGGAAGCCATGGTGGGCACGATGCGCCTGACGGCCATGGTCGTGTTCATCCTGATCGGCGCGCGCGTGTTCTCGATGGTGTTCCAGGGCGTGGACGGGGCCAAGTGGGTGGAGCACCTGCTCACCGGCCTGCCGGGTGGCCAGATCGGCTTCCTGATCGTGGTCAACCTGTTCATCTTCTTCCTGGCCTTCTTCCTGGACTTCTTCGAGATCGCCTTCATCATCCTGCCCATGCTGGGCCCGGTGGCCCACACGCTGGGCATCGACCTGGTGTGGTTCGGCGTGCTGCTGTGCGTGAACATGCAGACCAGCTTCATGCATCCGCCCTTCGGCTTCGCGCTGTTCTACCTGCGGGGCATCGCGGACACGCTGTTCAAGGAAAAGCGCATCGACAAGCCGGTGCTGTCCAGCGACATCTACATGGGCGCCATTCCCTGGGTGGCGATGCAGCTGATCCTGGTGGCCATCGTGATCTTCGTGCCGCAGACGGTGACCATGTTCCTGCCCAAGGAAGAGGTGATCGACACCGACAAGATCCAGATCGTGGTGCCCGATGCGGAGCCCGAGACCGACAAGGATTCGGGCGGCGTGAACCCCTTCGACAACGCGCCCAAGGACGGCGCGGCGAAGGAAGGCGAAGGCGCCAGCACCGGCGAGAATCCCTTCGGCGATCCGCCGAAGAGCGATGCGCCCAAGAACTGACACGGCATCGCTTGGGTCCCGCTCCGTTTCGTTTCGTGCCCTCCACCCCGGAGGGCTTCATCGAAGGGCCGGCATTCTCCCGGCCCTTCAAGCTGCTGGCCACGGTGATCGTGGGTGGCTGCGCCATCTGGCTGGGGCAACTGTGGTCGGCCGGCGCGCTGGGCAGCGCCAGGTCCAGCGGCCTGGGCTGGTTCCTGGCCGGCATGGCGCTGATGGTGTGGACCTGGTTCTCCATCATGACCAGCACCACCCGCCTGGACGACAAGGGCCTGCACCAGCGCTGGATCTGGGACAAGCACATGGCCCTGGACGACCTGGCCTTCGGCAAGCTGATCCGCATCCGCGGGCTCGACTGGCTCGTCGCGCCGCGGCTCTATGCGCGCACGCTGATGGGCAAGTTCGCGGTGTTCTATGCGGCCTCGCCGCAGATGCTGGCCGAGTTCGAGCGGCTGGTCGAAGAGCTGCGCAAGGCGCGCGCGCTCTAGTGCCGATTCCAGCTACTGCTTCATCATCCGCCTGAGCCGGTTCGACAGGCGCTGCGGCACCGTCCAGCCGTTGGTCTGGTACATGCGGTGCGAGCGCCAGCGCTCGATCTCCGCCTTCGGCGATCCCGGCGCGGCATTCGCGCGCATGCATCCCAGCAGCGCATCGGCATAGAAGCCCATCAGGTGCCTGGGCTGGAAGTACTTGCGCCAGGCCTCGTAGGCGCGTTCGCCCATGGCCTCGTGCCGGCCGAGGTGGCGGCGCAGGATGTCTTCGAGCTGCCCCAGGTCCGCCTCGCGCACCCGTAAGGAGAAGGAGCGCCAGTCGGGGCCGGCCGGTTCCACGAACTCGTCGGCGATGATGACCGGCGCGACGCCCAGGGCCATGCTCTCGAAGATCCGGATCGAAGCGGCTCCCCAACCGGCTGGGCACAGCGAGAACTTGCCCGAGCGCAGCAGCCGCACGTAGTGCAGCTTCTCCTCTTCGCCATGGTCCAGCCAGCTCTCGGTCGACTCCACCTGGAAGGAGGGATTGCGGGCCAGCATCTCCAGCAGGTGGCCGCGCAAGCGGCGGTTGGACTTCGGGTTGCCTCGCCAGGTGGCAAGGAGAGGCGCACGCGGCCGGGGCGTGCCGGCCTGGGCGAGCACTTCCTCGTTGGGCCGGGTGAAGAAGGGAATGGCCGCGTGCAGGCCGGGCTCGAAGCGCCGCGTCGGCAGGCAGCAGTAAGCGCCGCGCAGCAGGCCCGTGCCCGCGTCGTCGCTGTTGACGGTGTAGACCTTGTGCGCAAAGCGGCCGATGACCGGATCGGCGATCAGCCGGTCGATGTAGCGCCACTCCCTGAAGGCCCACGGCTCGTGCAGGACCAACGCGTCGGCAGTCTCGAAGTTGCGGTCTTCGACGATGCCGGGCCGTTGCAGCAGTTCCTTTCTCAATTCGCCGAGCAAGGTGACTTCGGCATTGGCCAGCGGTAGATCGCCGGGGCCCAAAAATCCAAGTCTCATCACAGCAGGTCCCTCGACAGCGGTTGGCAGGGGCAAGGCGCGAAGCCGTGGAGGCCGCGCTCGGCGCATCGAGCGAGGCGCAGGCGCCCATGGAAGCAAGGGCCGCCGGCGCCGTTCGCCACTAAGACTTCTAACCGTTGCCGATGATTCCGACTGTCGGCGCAGGCCGACGTTGCACGCCATCGGATGGCGCATCCGGCGATGGCTTTTGGCGGTCGCGACGCCGCGCCGGCTGGGCCCACACAACCGCCACTGCTGCAACGCAAGCTCTCGCCAGCGTGCAAAGGCGAAGGGCTCTCCCCAAAAAAAAAGAGCCGCACATCGCGTGCGGCTCTCTTCATCCGATCCCGGCCGCCATCGGCGGCCGATGCCGTCATCAGAGCTTGATGCTCTGCATGTAGCTGTCGAAGCGCCCTTCGGCCACACGGAACCAGGCCACCTGGTCGCGCTGGAAGGCCTGGAAGTCGGCGAAGATCTTCTTCCACTCGGGGCTCTTGGCGCTGTTCTCGGCATAGACCTCTTGCGAGGCCTTGTACGAGGCGTCCAGGATTTCCTTGCTGAAGGGCAGCAGCTTGGTCTTGGCGCCCAGCAGTTGCTTCAGCGCGGTGGGGTTGCGGGCGTCGTACTTGGCCAGCATGTCCACCGAGGCCTGGGCCGCGGCGGCAGTGACGATCGCCTTGTACTCGGGCGTCAGCGCGTCGAAGGCCTTCTTGTTGATGTAGAAGTCCACTTCCGGACCGCCTTCCCACCAGCCGGGGTAGTAGTAGTTCGGGGCGACCTTGTTGAAGCCCAGCTTCTGGTCGTCGTAAGGACCGACCCACTCGGCCGCGTCGATGGTGCCCTTCTCCAGCGCCTGGTAGATCTCGCCACCGGGCAGGCTCTGGGGCACCACGCCCATCTTGGTCATGACGTCGCCCACCAGGCCGCCGCCCAGGCGCATCTTCAGGCCCTTGAGGTCGGCCACGGTCTTGATTTCCTTGCGGAACCAGCCGCCCATCTGGGTGCCCGTGTTGCCGCCGGCCAGGCTCAGCATGCCGTAGTTGGCATAGAACTCGTCCATGAGCTTGCGGCCGTTGCCGTGCATCATCCACGCGTTCATCTGGCGCGCGTTCATGCCGAAGGGAATCGCCGAGCCGATCGCGAAGGCGGGGTTCTTGCCGTAGAAGTAGTAAGGCACCGTGTGGGCCATTTCCACCGAGCCCTGCTGCACGCCGTCCACCACGCCGAAGGCGGGCATCAGTTCACCGGCTGCATGCACCGAGATCTCGAACTTGCCGCCCGACATGGCCTTGACGGCAGCGGCGAAGACTTCGGCACCGCCATAGATCGTGTCCAGCGGCTTCGGGAAGCTGGAAGCCAGGCGCCAGCGGACCGCAGCCTGCGCGTGAACGGCGGGCGCGATGCCGGCAGCCAGGACGCCGGCGATGCCAGCGTTCTTGATAAGGGAACGACGATCCATTGAATTTGACTCCGAGAAACTTGGGGTAGGGACAAAAGAAAACGCGGCTCGTGGCCGCGCTGACGACTTGTTTCAGCCGAACGATTGTAAAAAGCGCTTACACAGCGCTGGCTCGGGACTTTCCCCCGGAAAAACCCTCATCGAGCAGGTGTCCGAAGCGTTCGCGGATGGACTTCTCGATACCCGGCGCGTCCAGGCCGATGGCCGAGAGCAGCTTGGCCGGATCGCCATGCTCGATGAAGCGGTCGGGCAGGCCCAATTGCAGCATCGGGCGGATGAGACCGGCTTCCTGCAGCGCCTCCGAGACGGCGCTGCCGGCGCCGCCCATGAGGGCGCCCTCTTCCACCGTCACCAGGCAATCGTGCGTGCGCGCGATCTCCAGCAGCAGTTCGCGGTCCAGCGGCTTGACCCAGCGCATGTTGGCCACCGTGGCGCCCAGCGCCTCGCCCGCGGCCAGTGCCGGGTAGAGCATGGTGCCGAAGGCCAGCACCGCGATCCGCGAGCCCTGCCGGCGGATCTCGCCCTTGCCCAGAGGCAGCGCATCCAGCGTGGCATGCGGCACCTTGCCCACGCCGGCGCCGCGCGGATAGCGCACCGACACCGGGTGGTCCTGCTCGAAGGCGCTGGTGAGCAGCTGCCGGCACTCGGCCTCGTCGGCCGGGCAGGCGATGCTCATGTTGGGAATGCAGCGCAGGAAGGGGATGTCGTAGGCACCCGCATGCGTCGCGCCGTCCGCGCCCACCAGGCCCGCGCGGTCGAGTGCGAACACCACCGGCAGGTTCTGGATGGCCACGTCGTGGATCAGCTGGTCGTAGGCGCGCTGCAGGAAGGTGGAATAGATGGCCACCACCGGCTTCAGGCCCTCGCAGGCCAGGCCGGCGGCGAAGGTCACGGCATGCTGCTCGGCGATGCCCACGTCGTAATAGCGGTCGGGAAAGCGCTGCTCGAATTCCACCAGGCCCGAGCCCTCGCGCATGGCCGGCGTGATGCCCACCAGGCGCGCGTCCTGCGCGGCCATGTCGCACAGCCACTGGCCGAAGACCTGGGTGAAGGTGGTCTTGGGCGCGCTGGCCGGCTTGACCAGGCCCACGGACGGATCGAACTTGCCCGGGCCGTGGTAGGCCACCGGATCGGCCTCGGCCAGCTTGTAGCCCTGGCCCTTCTTGGTGACCACGTGCAGGAACTGCGGGCCGTCCAGGTGCTTGAGGTTCTCCAGCGTGGGAATGAGCGAGTCGAGGTCGTGGCCGTCGATGGGGCCCACGTAGTTGAAGCCGAACTTCTCGAACAGCGTGGCCGGCACCACCATGCCCTTGGCCTGCTCCTCCAGCCGCTTGGCCAGCTCGAACAGCGGTGGCGCCTTGCGCAGCACGGTCTTGCCCACGTTCTTGGCGGCGGCGTAGAAGTTGCCGCTCATCAACTGCGCCAGGTAGCGGTTGAGCGCGCCCACCGGCGGGCTGATCGACATGTCGTTGTCGTTGAGGATGACCAGCAGCTTGCAGTCGCACACCCCGGCGTTGTTCAAGGCCTCGAAGGCCATGCCCGCGGTCAGGGCGCCGTCGCCGATGACGGCAATCGCATGCCGGTTCTCGCCCTTCTGCTTGGCCGCCATGGCCATGCCCAGGGCGGCGGAGATGCTGGTGGACGAATGCGCGGTGCCGAAGGTGTCGTACTCGCTCTCGCTGCGCTGCGGAAAGCCCGACAGGCCACCGAGCTGGCGCAGCGTGGGCATGCGCTCGCGCCGGCCGGTGAGGATCTTGTGCGGGTAGGTCTGGTGGCCCACGTCCCACACCACGCGGTCGTGCGGCGTGTCGAACACGTGGTGCAGGGCCACCGTGAGTTCCACCGTGCCCAGGTTGGAGCTCAGGTGGCCGCCGGTGCGCGAGACGTTGTCGAGCACGCAGGCACGCACCTCGTCGGCCAGCTGCATGAGCTGAGCGCGGTCCAGGCCGCGCAGCTGCGAGGGGTCGTTGATCGTGGGTAGGAGCGGAACCATCAGTTCGGTGGGTTTGTGTAGTTATCGATCGCGCTCGACCACCATGCTGGACAGGGCCCGCAGGGCGCCGGTCTGCAAGAGGCCGCTGCGATCGAGCGCGGCCAGGGCCTCGCGGTGCAGCTGCGCCGCCTCGGCGCGTGCGCCTTCGAGGCCGAGCAGGGAAACGTAGGTGGGCTTGTCGGCGGCGGCGTCCTTGCCGGCCGTCTTGCCCAGGGTCAGGGAGTCGGCCGTCACGTCCAGGATGTCGTCGACGATCTGGAAGGCCAGCCCCAGGGCGGCACCATAGTCGCGCAGGCCGGCCAGCGCAACGGCGGGCACCTGCTCGGCGCAGGCCGCCCCCATCTCGACACTGCCCTGCAGCAGCGCGCCGGTCTTCAAGCGGTGCATGCGGCGCAGGCTTTCTTCGTCCAGGGCCACGCCGACGCTGGCCAGGTCGATGGCCTGGCCGCCGGCCATGCCTTCGCTGCCGGCGGCGCGCGCCAGCAGGCGGCACAGGCGCGCCTGCACGGCGGGGGCGAAGCTCGCGTCCTCGGGGGTGAGCAGCTCGAAGGCCAGGGCCTGCAGGGCGTCGCCGGCCAGCAGGGCGTCGGCCTCGCCGAACTTGACGTGCACCGTGGGCTTGCCCCGGCGCAGCACGTCGTTGTCCATGCAGGGCAGGTCGTCGTGCACCAGCGAATAGGCGTGGATGAGTTCTGCCGCGCAGGCGGCGCGCAGGGCGGCGTCGCCGTTGCCGCCCACGGCTTCGCTGGCGGCCAGCACCAGCAGGGGCCGCAGGCGCTTACCGCCGTCGAGCACCGCGTAGCGCATGGCGTCGCCCAGCAGCACGGGGGCGTTCACGCCCACCCAGTCCGAAAGTGCAGCCTCGACGCGGGCCAGCTGCGGATCGCTCCAGGCCGACAGGCGGGCGGCGTCCCAGCGCTCGTCTTCTTCTTGCATCACGGCGGCCATCACTCGGGTGCCCAGGTCTTGAGGCTGCCCGCGTCCAGCACCTTGATCTGGTCCTCCACGGCCTGCAGCTTGTCGCGGCAGAAGCCCAGCAAGGCGGCCCCGCGCTGATAGCTGGCCAGCAGCTGGTCGAGCGGAAGCTGGCCCGATTCGAGGGCCGAGACCAGTTGCTCGAGTTCGGCCAGGCCGGCCTCGTAGGTGGCCGGCAGCTCGCTCGTTTCGGGGGAAATGGATGGGGATGCCTTGGGCATGCTCTCTCGCGGTCAAACAGGGGATTTTAGGGCTCGGCCGCCCTGCCGGGTGCCGGGTACAATTGCCCCTCTTTTTTCGTGCAACGTGCCTTTCGCGTGCGTGCGCCACGCGGCCGGGCTTGCTCACTGCCCAGCTTTTCTTAGCGTCGTCTCCCTGTGGGGAGCTTGGTCAGGTCGCCCATGTCTGATTTAAGTCTTCAACTGCAGCAGGCCTCCAGCCAACTCCATGTGTCCGCGTACTTCGACGAGGCGCTCTTCGCCCGCGAGATGCAGACCTTGTTCGCCAGGGGCCCCCGGTACGTCGGTCATCGCCTGGCCGTGCCCGAACCGGGCAACTTCCATACCCTGCCCCAGGAACACGAGGGCCGGGCGCTGCTGCACACGCCCAAGGGCGTGGAGCTGGTCTCCAACGTCTGCCGGCACCGCCAGGCCGTGATCCTGCAGGGCCGCGGCAGCCTGGACGCCCAGAGCGGCGGCAACATCATCTGCCCGCTGCACCGCTGGACCTACGCCGCGGCCGACCCCCGCACCACCGGCACGCTGATCGGCGCGCCGCATTTCTCGCAGGACCCCTGCCTGAACCTGCACAACTACCCGCTGACCGAATGGAACGGCCTGCTGTTCGAGGCCAACGGTCGCGACGTGGCGGCCGACCTGGCGGGCCTGGGGCCGCGTGCCGAACTCGACTTCGGCGGCTACACCCTCGACCACGTCGAGCTGCACGAGTGCAACTACAACTGGAAGACCTTCATCGAGGTCTACCTCGAGGACTACCACGTGGGCCCCTTCCACCCGGGCCTGGGCAGCTTCGTCACCTGCGACGACCTGCGCTGGGAGTTCAAGAAGAACTACTCGGTGCAGACGGTGGGCGTGGCCAACCGCCTGGGCCGCGCCGGGAGCCCGGTGTACCAGCGCTGGCAGGAGGAGCTGCTCAAGTACCGCGAGGGCAAGCCGCCCAAGTTCGGCGCGATCTGGCTCACCTACTACCCGCACATCATGATCGAGTGGTATCCGCACGTGCTCACCGTCTCCACGCTGCACCCCATCGGGCCGCAGAAGACGCTGAACATGGTGGAGTTCTTCTACCCCGAGGAGATCGTCGCCTTCGAGCGCGAGTTCGTCGAGGCGCAGCGTGCCGCCTACATGGAAACCTGCGTGGAAGACGACGAGATCGCGGTGCGCATGGACGCCGGCCGCCGCGCGCTCATGCTGCGCGGCGACGACGAGTCCGGCCCCTACCAGAGCCCCATGGAAGACGGCATGCAGCACTTCCACGAGTGGTACCGCGCCCAGACGGCCGCGAACGATTCCGGCGCTGCCTGATCCGCTTTCTTTCTTCTTCCATCCTCCGGCGCCATGCTTGCGGCGCCGGAGCTCATTTCTAGGACGCAGCAGCACATGCAAGCCCTCTGGATGGTCTTGGCCGCCCTCTTCTTCGCTTCGATGGGGGTGTGCGTCAAGCTCGCGTCCAGCTGGTTCACCAGCGCCGAACTGGTGTTCTGGCGCGGCGCCATCGGCGTCGTCTTCCTGTGGCTGCTGGCGCGCCGGCAAGGCGTGTCGCTGGCCACGCGCTACCCGGGCATGCACGCCTGGCGCAGCCTGATCGGCGTGTTCTCGCTGGCCGCTTGGTTCTACGCGATCGCCAACATGCCGCTGGCCACGGCCATGACCCTCAACTACATGAGCAGCGTGTGGATCGCCGCCTTCCTGGTGGGCGGCGCGCTGCTTGCCTGGGTGCCCATTCCGGGGCGCGACGGCCGGGCCCAGCGCCCGCCGCTGCAGGCCCCGCTGGTGCTCACCGTGCTCGTCGGCTTCGGCGGCGTGGTGCTGATGCTGCGTCCCACGATGGGCGCCAACGAGGGCTTCGCCGGCCTGATGGGGCTGCTGTCGGGCCTGACGGCCGCATTTGCCTACATGCAGGTCATCGCGCTGTCGCGCATCGGCGAGCCCGAGACCCGCACGGTCTTCTATTTCGCCCTGGGCTCCCTGGTGGCCGGTGGCATCGCCACGCTGCTCACCGGCGTCTCCGCCTGGGACTGGGGCCATGCGCTGTGGCTGCTGCCGGTGGGCGTGCTGGCCGCCCTGGGGCAGCTGTGCATGACGCGCGCCTACGCCACCGCCAAGACCCAGGCGGCCACGCTGGTGGTCGCAAACCTGCAATATTCCGGCATCGTGTTCGCGGCGATCTACAGTCTCATCATCTTCAACGACCACATCGACGCGATGGGCTGGAGCGGCATGGGGCTGATCGTGGCCAGCGGCATCGCGGCCACGGTGCTGCGCCAGCGTGCCGTGCCCAAGGCCCCCGCCGAGGAACACTGAAACCCCTTCGTTCATCAGGAGCAAGTCCTGCCATGGCCTACACCACCCTGATCTCCGTCAACGAGCTGATGGCCCTGCGCGACGCCAAGGCGCCGCTCATGGTCTTCGACTGCAGCTTCGACCTCATGCAGCCCGACGCGGGCGAACGTCTTTACCGGGAGGCCCACATCCCCGGTGCGGTCTACGCCAACCTGGACACCGCACTGAGCGCCAAGCACGGCATGCCCGGCAAGGGCGGCGTGGTGATCGCGCAGAAGGAAGCCGGCGCGCCCGCGTCCGGCGGGCGCCACCCCTTGCCCAGCCGCGAGACATTCGCCGCGTGGCTGTCCAGCGTGGGCTTTTCCAACGAGATGCAGGCCGTGGTGTACGACCGCAACGGCGCCAACTACTGCGGGCGCCTGTGGTGGATGCTCAAGTGGATGGGCCATGATGCGGTGGCGGTGCTCGACGGCGGGCTGCACGCCTGGCAGGCCGCCGGCGGCGAGGTTGGCAGCGCGGAAGAGCCTGCACATTTCCGCTCCAACTTCGTGACTGGGACGCCGCTGGTGGCCCTGGTGGGCACGCGCGCCGTGGCCGACCGGCTCGAGGACCCGGCCCAGACGCTGATCGACGCACGGGCCGCGCCGCGCTACCGCGGCGAGGTGGAGCCGCTGGACCCGATCGCCGGGCACATTCCCGGCGCGCTCAACCGGCCCTTTGCGGAGAACCTCGGGCCCGACGGGCGCTTCAAGCCAGCCGCGCAACTGCGCGCCGAGTTCGAAGCCCTGCTAGGCGGACGCGATCCTGCGACGGTGGTGCACCAGTGCGGCAGCGGCGTGAGCGCCGTGCCCAACCTGCTGGCCATGCAGATCGCCGGCCTGGGCGGGACCGCGCTGTACGCGGGCAGCTGGAGCGAGTGGAGCAACACGCCGGGCTTGCCGACGCGCCAGGGCGCGCAGCCCTGATCCAGGGCACGGGCCTGAACCGAATGCTCAGTCCGGGGCCTGCATCACCCGGTCGAATTCCTCGTCCGCGGTCACGTTGTCGGCATCCAGCTCGCTGGCGTCGCTGAGGTCGAGCCCGGTTTCCTCTTCGAGTTCGTCGAAGGCATCGGTTTCGTCGTCGACTTCGGTTTCGGGCGGATCGAAGACCTCGCCGTCGCCCGGCAGGGGCTTGCGGCCCTTGGCTTCGGTGGCGGCGGTTTTGGCGGGCTGAACTTTGGCTTCTTGGCGCTTCATGGTCGGGACTTCCTAGGCGGGCAAGGCAAAACCCGATGTTGCGCGCGTTCGCGCGCTTTTTCTAGGGCCAGTGCGTGTCAGAAAGTTTGCCGCCGGGCCGTGGCGATTCAGTGACGGTGATCCGCCTCGTCGTGTTGCCCGTGGTCGCGGTGGTCATGGTCATGCCCGCCGTGCACCGCCAGGCTCACCAGCGTCACCATCGCGATGCCGGCCAGCAGCCAGGCGACCTGGGCGCCCGTCTGGCGCGCGCTCAGGCGTTTTTGCAGCTGCGGGATCAGGTCGGCCAGCGCCACGTAGATGAAGCTGCTGCTGGCCAGCACCAGAAAGTACGGCAGGAAGGCCTGCAGCTGGTCGACCAGCCACCAGCCGGCCAACCCGCCCAGCGCCGTCATGGTGCCGGCCAGCGAGACCTTGATCAGCGCGGCACGCGCGTCGGACGAGCTGCGGCGCAGCACGACCAGGTCGCCGATGTGGTGCGGCACCTCGTGCGCCAGCACCGCCAGCGCCGCCACCGCACCCAGCCGCAGGTCGGCCATGAAGGCCGAGGCGATCAGGACGCCGTCGCCGAAGCAGTGCACGCTGTCGCCCGTCAGCACCGCCCAGCCACCGCCGGAGCGCGGCGCGTGGTGATGATGCTGGTGGTGGTGGTCATGCTGATGATCGTGGGCATGGTCCTCGTGGCCATGCGCATGCCCGCCGTGATGGTGCTCATGCCCGTGGTGCCACAGCTCCGCCTTGTCCAGCAGGAAGAACAGCACCAGGCCGCCCAGCAGCGTGGCGAAGAGCGCACCAGGCGCCAGGCCGCTCTCGAAGGCCTCGGGCAGCAGGTGCATGAAGGCAGTGGCCAGCAAGGCACCGGCGGCCAGGCTCAGGAGCGACTGCGCGCCGCTGGCGGCATCGGCCGCGCTGCTGCCGCTGCGGCGCAGGCGCATCAGCAAGGCGGCGATCCACACGCTGCCGATACCCGCGACCAGGGTCGCCACAAGGATGGCAAGAAGAGTCATGACGATGCAGAAAAAGGGAAAGCCGGCGCGGGCCGGCTTTTCATCCCAGGAAAGGTGACCTGCGCTGCCACTGGGGTGGCAGCACTTCCGGTCATCTTAGCAACGCTGTCAAGTGGCTGGCTTGTCGCTGGGCGCCTTGATGTTGTCGCGCAGCTGCTGGCTCATGGGCAGGCCCAGCGGCGTGTTCTTGGGCGCGATGGGCGACAGGAACCACTTGTTGTACATCTTCTCGAACTCGCCGCTCTTCATCAGGCCGATGATGGTGTCGTCCACCACCTTCTTGAAGGCGGTGTCGTCCTTGGCCAGCATGCAGGCGTAGGGTTCCACCTGCAGCGACTCGCCCACCACTTCGAAATCGGAGGGCGTCTTGGCGTTGCTCATCAGGCCGAACAGCAGGATGTCGTCCATGGCGAAGGCCACGGCGCGGTCCGACTCCACCAGCAGGAAGGCATCGGCATGGTCCTTGGCCAGCACGATGTCCATGTCCAGGCCCTTGTCGTTGTTGTACTTGCGCATGACCTGCGCATTGGTGGTGCCGGTGGTGGAAGCCACCGTCTTCTTGGCCAGGTCGGCGTAGTCCTTGATCTTGCTGCTCTTCTTCACCAGCAGGCGCGTGCCGGTGTAGAAGTGGTTGATGGCAAAGCTCACTTCCTTGCCGCGCGCGCTGTTGTTGGTGGTGGAGCCGCACTCCAGGTCGACGGTGCCGTTGCTGATCAGCGGGATCCGGTTCTGCGAGGTCACCGGCATCCAGGCCACTTCCAGGTTGGGCTTGTTCAGCTTCTTCTTGACCGCATCGACCACCGCGTTGGACAGCTCGACCGAGAAGCCGATCGGCTGGCTCGGCCCGTTCAGGTAGCTGAAGGGCACCGAGGACTCGCGGTAGGACAGGGTGATCTTGCCGCTCTGGGCGATCTTGGCCAGCGTGTCGGCGGCGTGCGCGCCGGTGGCGGCGAGGGTCAGGGTCGCGAACAGGACGGATAGTTTCTTCTTCATTCGAACCTTTCGATTGACTATTTATGGACGTGGCCTTGGCTTTAGCAAGAGCGGGGCCAGTGTAGGAAGGAGCTTCGCAGCCGCGCAATGGCGGCAGACCCGATGCAGACCTTTCCAGGCGCGGGTCCGGCGTTTGCCAACACAATGGGGCTTCAATGAAACCAAAGCATGTTTGCGTCCTGGGCGCCGGCATCGTCGGGCTGGCCACCGCCTGGCAGCTGCACCGCGAGGGCTACGAGGTGAGCGTGATCGAGCGCGATGCGCCTGGCCATGGGGCCAGCGGCGGCAATGGCGCGCAGCTGAGCTATTCGTACGTCCAGCCCCTGGCCGACCCGTCGATCTGGAAGCAGTTGCCCAAGCTGCTGCTCTCGCCCAGTTCTCCGCTCAAGCTTCGGCCCGCGCTCGATCCGCTGCAGTGGCGATGGGGCCTGGCCTTCCTGGAGGCCTGCGATGCCGACACGTCTCGCGAGACCACCTCGCAGCTGCTGGCCCTGGCCGCGCAGAGCCGCGAGGCATTCGAAGAGATGATGCTGGAGCTAGAGCCGGCCTGCGACTTTTCCACCACCGGAAAGCTGGTGCTCTACAGCAGCGCCGCCTCGCTCGAATCCGCGCGCCGCCAACTGGACCTGCAGCGCGAACTGGGGAGCAGCCCGCAACGGCTGGTGACGCCCGACGAATGCGTCGCGATCGAGCCGGCGCTGGTCCACTACCGCGAGCGCATGGCCGGCGCGATCCACACGCCCGGCGAATGCGCGGCCGATTGCCTGAAGCTGTGCACCGAGCTCGAGGCCGCCCTGGCGCAGCGTGGCGTGGCTTTCCAACTGGGCGTGGAAGTGCAGGGTTTCGTGGAGTCGGGTGGACGCGTGGTCGCGGCGCGGACCAGCGCGGGACCCTTCGAGGCCGACGCCTACGTACTGGCGCTGGGCAGCACTTCGCAGCGCCTGGCGCGCCAGCTGGGCGCTTACCTGCCGGTGTATCCGCTCAAGGGATACAGCATCACGGTGGACGTGGAAGAGGGCCGGGCGACAGCGCCGCATGTGAGCGTGACGGACAGCGCCCGCAAGGTGGTGTTCGCGCGCATCGGCTCGCGCCTGCGCGTGGCGGGCATGGCCGAGCTGGTGGGCCATGACGCGAGCATTCCGGCCGAGCGCATCGAGACGCTGGAGGCGGCAACGCGCGAGCTGTTTCCGCATGCGAGCCGGTTCGAGGAGCTGCACCCCTGGACGGGGATGCGTCCGGCGACGCCCACCGGGCGGCCGATCATCGGCCGGCATCCGGATGCGCCGTCCAACCTGTTGTTCAACACAGGGCATGGGGCGCTGGGTTTCACCTTGGCATTTGGTTCGGCGATTCGAGTGGCCGAGGCGCTGGCCCGGGGCTAGCCCCGAAACCACTGCTCACATCCCGGGCACTTGCCCGCGCGAGATGTCCATGATCAGCCGGGCCGCCAGGTACAACCGGGGCTCGATGGAGTCGATCAGCACGTACTCCGCGTCCGCCGAGTGCGCGCCGAAGCCCTGCAGTCCGTAGCGCTCGACCACGGCGCCCTTTGCCTGCCGGGCGGCAAAGGCCGCATCGGTGCCGCCCCCTGCGGCCACCGCGTCGGCGCCCAGCGGCCGGTCGAGTTCCTTGTAGATACCCTGCGAATGCGCCGCCATCGCACGCGATGCGTTGTTGGCCTCCAGCGGCGGACGGCGCCGCTCGAAGCGCATATCGACCTTGGCCTCGGGCACCAATTGCTTCTTCACCCGCTCCTGCACCTGCTTCTCGATGCGGTCGTAGTCGCTCACCTTCAGCACGCGCACGTCGGCGCCGGCCGAAGCGCTCGCCGGAATCACGTTGCGGTTGGTGCCGGCCTTGGCGATGGTCCAGTTCATCTTCAGGCCCGTGGCCGGATCCGACAGGTCGCGCATCTGCAGGATCTGGTGCGAGAGTTCGTACAGCGCGTTCACGCCCGCTTCCGGCGCCGAGCCCGCGTGCGAGGCCTTGCCACTTACGTTGAGCGTGACCGAGGCAATACCGGCGGTGGCCAGCGACAGCTTGTCTTCCTTGATCGACGCGCCTTCGAAGGACAGCACCGCATCCTGCTCGCTGCCCAGCTTGGTGATCAGGGAGCGCGAGCCCGGCGAGCTGATCTCCTCGTCGGCATTGACCAGCACCGTCAGCGTGCCGTAGTCCTTGAAGTCCAGCGCCTTGAGCAGCGCCACCACGTGCGTGATGACTGCCACGCCCTGCTTGTCGTCTGCGATGCCCAGGCCCCAGGCCTTGTCGCCTTCCACGCGGAAGGGCTGCTTCTCCAGCATGCCGCGCTGGTACACCGTGTCCATGTGCGCGATCAGCATGATCTTCTTCGTGCCCGTGCCGGTGAAGGTGGCGCGCACCACCTTGCCGATCTTCTCGGGCGTGTCTTCCATGCGGTAGACCGCGTCGCCGGTGGGCTCGATCAGTTCCACCTTGCCGCCCAGGGCGCGCAGCTTGCCGGCAATCAGGTTCGCAAGCTTGTCCAGGCCCTCCAGGTCGCGGCTGCCCGATTCGATCGACACGTATTCCTTCAGCGTCTCGAGCAGCGCCCGCTTCTGCTTCGCCGCTTCGGCCAGGACCTGTGCGTCCTTGGCGGCTTGGGCCGGCGCCATCGCGGCGAAGCCGGCGATGGCGAATACCAGTGGGGCGAATGTCGTGTGCGCAAACTTCATCTTCGGGAGTCTCCTTGTGATTGCTTGTTCCATTGAATGTCGGGTCAGTGCGCCTTGTCCCAGTTGGGCCCCACGCCGACTTCCGCCAGCAGCGGCACCTTGAGCTCGGCCACGCCCGCCATCAGGCGCGGCACCTCGGTGCGGGCCCATTCGATCTCGGCGTCGGGCACTTCGAAAACCAGTTCGTCGTGCACCTGCATGATCATCCGGGTGGCGCGCTTCTCGGCGTCGAGCACGTCCTGGATCTTCACCATGCTCAGCTTGATCAGGTCGGCCGCGGTGCCCTGCATGGGCGCGTTGATGGCGGCCCGCTCGGCAGCGCCGCGGCGCGGGCCGTTGGGCGACCTGATCTCGGGCAGGTACAGGCGCCGGCCGAACACCGTCTCCACGTAACCCTTCTCCTTGGCCGACTGGCGCGTGTCGTCCATGTAGGCTTTCACGCCGGGGTAGCGCGCGAAGTAGCGGTCGATGTAGCTCTTGGCCGCGGCGTTCTCGATGCCCAGGTTGCGCGCCAGGCCGAAGCTGCTCATGCCGTAGATCAGGCCGAAGTTGATCACCTTGGCGTAGCGGCGCTGTTCGCTGCTCACCTGCTCGGGCGCCACGCCGAACACTTCCGATGCGGTGGCGCGGTGCACGTCCACGCCGTCGGTGAAGGCGCGCAGCAGCGCCTCGTCGCCGCTGATGTGGGCCATGATGCGCAGCTCGATCTGCGAGTAGTCGCAGCTCACGATCTGGCTGCCCGCCGGCGCCACGAAGGCCTCGCGCACGCGCCGGCCCTCGGGCGTGCGGATCGGGATGTTCTGCAGGTTGGGGTCGTTGCTCGACAGGCGCCCGGTGACGGCCACCGCCTGCGCGTAGTGGGTGTGCACCCGGCCGCTGCGCGGATGGGCCAGCTGGCCCAGCTTGTCGGTGTAGGTGCCCTTGAGCTTCGAGAGGCTGCGGTGCTCCAGGATCTTGGCCGGCAGCGGAAAGTCCTCGGCCAGCTTCTCCAGCACCTCCTCGTCGGTGCTCGGCGCGCCGCTGGGTGTCTTCTTCACCACCGGCAGGCCCAGCTTGTTGAAGAAGATGTCGCCGATCTGCTTGGGGCTGCCCAGGTTGAAGGGCTGGCCGGCCAGCGCGTAGGCCTCCTGCTCCAGCGCCATGATGCGGGTGCCCAGTTCGTGGCTTTGGGCGGCAAGCGTGGGCGCATCGATCAGCACGCCGTTGCGCTCCACGCGGTAGAGCGCCTCGCTGCTGTCCATCTCCAGCTGGTAGATGAAGCGCAGCTGCTCGTTGGCTTGCAGCTGCGGCCACAGGAAGCGATGCACGTCCAGCGTGAGGTCGGAGTCCTCGCAGGCGTACTCGGCCGCCTTGGCGATGTCCACCTGCGAGAAGGCGATCTGGTGCGCGCCCTTGCCGCACAGGTCCTCGTACTCGATGCCGGTGCGGCCCAGGTGGCGCTCGGCCAGGCTGGTCAGGCCATGGGGCTTGTGCACTTCGAGCACGTAGCTCTGCAGCATGGTGTCGTGCGCATAGCCCTTGACCTCGATGCCGTGGTTGGCGAACACGTGGCGGTCGTACTTGATGTGCTGGCCGAGCTTTTTCTTGCTTTCATCTTCCAGCCAGGGCTTCAGGCGAGCGAGCACCTCGTTCGTCGGCAGCTGCGCCGGTGCGTCCGGGTAGTTGTGGCCCAGCGGCACGTACGCCGCCTCGCCAGGCGTCACGCTTAAGGACAGGCCCACGATCTCGGCCACCATCTCGTCCAGGGAGCTGGTCTCGGTGTCGATGGCGGTGAGCTCGGCGGCTTCCAGCTTCGCGAGCCAGGCATCGAAGGCTTCCCAGGTCAGCACCGTGTCGTAGACCAGGTTGCTGGCCGGGGCGGCGGCGCGCAGCGCCGATGCCTCGATGCCGCCGGAGCCCGCGCTGAGACCGGGCACTTCCCCGATCAGCTCGGGTGGAGACTCCTGCGATTCCAGCGCCCTCACCAGGCTCTTGAAGCCGTAGCGATCGTAGAAGGCCTTGAGCGCCTCGACCTGCTGGCCACCCAGCTCGAGGTCGTCCAGCGACGGCAGCCTGGGCATGTGCTCCTTCAGGTCGCAGTCGGTGCGGATGGTGACCAGGCGGCGGCCCTGCGGCAGCCAGTCCAGTGCCTGGCGCAGGTTCTCGCCGGCGGCGCCCTTCACCTCGGCCGCCCGGGCGACCAGGGCGTCCAGCGAGCCGTATTCGAGCAGCCACTTGGCCGCCGTCTTCGGGCCCACCTTCTGCACGCCGGGCACGTTGTCCACGGTGTCGCCCACCAGGGTCTGGTAGTCGACCATGAGGCTGGGCGGCACGCCGAACTCGGCGGTGACGCCGGCCACGTCCCGCTTCTTGCCGTTCATGGTGTCGATGATGGTGATGTGCTCGGTCACCAGCTGGCTCAGGTCCTTGTCGCCGCTGGAGACGATCACTTCCATGCCCTGCGCGGCACCGATGCGCGCCAGCGTGCCGATGACGTCGTCGGCCTCCACGTCGGGCACGTGCAGCACCGGCCAGCCCAGCAGGCGCACCACTTCGTGGATGGGGTCGATCTGGCTGCGCAGGTCGTCCGGCATGGGCGAGCGGTTGGCCTTGTAGGCCGGATACCACTCGTCGCGGAAGGTCTTTCCGGGCGCGTCAAATACACAGGCGGCGTAGTCGGCCCGTACCTCCCGGCGCAGCGCCGTCATCATGTTGATCATCCCGCGGATGGCACCGGTCGCGGGGCTGGAAGGATCGCCGGGCACCGCGCGCAGGTCGGGCATGGCATGGAAGGCGCGATAGAGGTAGCTCGAGCCATCCACGAGCAGCAAGGTCTTGGTGTCGGTCATCCAGGCATTTTGCCTGCCAGCCACAACCCGTCCGCAGGGGCGAAAGGAAGCTACTAAAGGCGATTGGCGCCACCTACAATATCTTCATCATGGCCGCCCCAACCACCTCCTTCGTTCGCATCGCCTCGCTGAGCCTGGCCTGCCTTGCCATCATTGCCGGCCTGGCGCACGCGCAGGCGCCCGCCCCCTCCCCGGCACCCGATGACGGCCTGACCAAGGCGGAAAAGCGCGAAGAAGGCCGGCGTAACCAGAAGATCGAACGCATCCATGTCGACGACGGCGGCGCCAAGGTCGACGAGCTGCGCTACGGCGGCCAGACCCAGAGCATCACGGTCACCCCCAAGAACGAGCGCATGCCCCAGTACGAGGTTGTTCCCAACAACAACAACAGCCGCACCGGCCAGCAGGGCGGCGGCGACGCGGGCGGGGGCACCGGCCCGACGCTCTGGAACATCTTCAAGTTCTGAGCAGCCGGTGGCTGTCTTCACCGAAGTCGGGTTCGACGAAGCCCGCGAGTTGATGGCGCGCCTGGGCCTGGGCGAACTGCAGGCCCTCAAGGGCATCCAGGGCGGCATCGAGAACACCAACTACTTCGCCAGCACCGACACGGGCGAGTTCGTGCTCACGCTGTTCGAGCGCCTGCGCGCCGAGCAATTGCCCTACTACCTGTGCCTGATGAAGCACTTGGCGGCCAAGGGCCTGCCGGTGCCCGAGCCCTTTGCCGACCCGGCCGTCGCGCCGCCAAACGGCCACGCGCTGGAGATTCCCGCCAACGCCCCCTGCGAGTTCCTGCACACGGTCGCCGGCAAGCCGGCGGCGGTGGTGCACCGCCTGGCCGGCAAGAGCGAGCTGGACCCGACCGAGGCCCACTGCGCCGAACTCGGCCGCCTGCTGGCCCGCATGCACCTGGCGGGGCGCGACTTCCCGCGCATCCAGCCCAACCTGCGCGGCCTGGCCTGGTGGAACGAAACCGCGCCGGTGGTGATGCCCCACCTGGACGAAGCCCAGGCGGCGCTGCTGGCCGGCGAACTGGCCTACCAGAACCACGTGGCCGAATCGGCCGCCTATGCCGCCCTGCCCCGCGGGCCGGTGCATGCCGACCTGTTCCGCGACAACGTGATGTTCGCCATCCGCGACGAGGAGCCGGGCCACCCGCCGCATTTGTCGGGCGTGTTCGACTTCTACTTCGCCGGCACGGACAGCTGGCTCTTCGACCTGGCGGTGTGCCTGAACGACTGGGCCATCGACCTGCCCACGGGCGAGGACCACCCCGAGCGGGCCGAGGCCCTGCTCGCCGCCTACCAGTCGGTGCGGCCGCTGGGCGCGGCCGAGCGCCACCTGCTGCCGGGCATGCTGCGGGCAGCGGCACTGCGCTTCTGGATCTCGCGCCTGTGGGACTTCCACCTGCCGCGCGAGGCGTCCATGCTCAAGCCGCACGACCCCCGCCACTTCGAGCGGGTGCTGCGCTACCGCGCACGCGCCTTGCCGGCATTCGACCTGTACAACACGACCCAGGCGCCGGCCGAGATGGCGGCCTGACATGAAACCTTACGCTCACCACGCCGCGCGCTCACAGCCCATTGCTGGGGCGGCCCGGCGGATGGCCTGACATGAAACTCAACATCGTCCCCGCCCGCAACGGCTCCCTCTGGGTGCGCCAGGGCCTGCAGACCTTCTTCCGCCAGCCGCTGGCCTTCGTCTCGCTGTTCTTCTTCTTCATGGCGGCGGTGTCCATCGCCTCGCAGTTGCCGGTCATCGGCGGCACGGTGGCGCTGGTGCTGCTGCCCACCATGACACTGGGCCTGATGGCCGCCAGCGCCAGCACGCAGGCCGTGCCCGGCGTGCGGGCGCCGGCGGGCAGCGTGTTCATGGCCGCCATCCGGGCCGTTCGTCAGGACATCCGGCCGCTGCTCGTGCTGGGCGGGCTCTATGCCGTGGGCTTCCTGCTGGTGATGGCGATCTCGGCCCTGGCCGACGGTGGCAAGTTCGCCGGCGTCTACCTGCTCGGCCGGCCGCTCACGCGCGAGGCGGCGCAGGAAACCGACTTCCAGCTCGCCCTGTGGATCGCCATGGCGCTGTACCTGCCGCTGTCGCTGGCCTTCTGGCATGCGCCGGCGCTGATGCACTGGCACCGCGTGCCGCCGGTCAAGAGCATCTTCTTCAGCGCGGTGGCGTGCTTCCGCAACTTCGGCGCGCTGACCCTGTTCGGCATCGTCTGGCTGGGCGTCTTCGTGGGCGCCGGCATCGTCATCAGCCTGGTCACCAGCATCATGGTGGCCGCGGGCGCGATGGGCGGCGGCGACGCCGGCTCGGCCATCGGCAGCGTGCTGATGGTGGGCGGCGCGCTGGTGATGGCGGCGATGTTCTTCGCCTCGCTCTGGTTCAGCTTCAGGGATTCGTTCAGCGAGGACTGAGCGCCCCGGCCGCGTCGCTGTCCTCAGTTCGCTCAGATCGGCGTGAGCTTGGCCACGCTCAGCGCGAGCCACTTCACGCCGTGGCGGCTGAACTTGACTTGCGCGCGCGCGTCGTCGCCCGTGCCTTCCAGGGCCAGCACGGTGCCTTCGCCGAACTTGTTGTGGAAGACCTGCATGCCCGAGCGCAAGCCATGCGCAGGCTCCGCCTTCTGGGGCGGGACCGGCGGGCTGGAGAAGGTCTCGTTGCGGCCGCTCGACCCGCCATAGCCGCCGCTGTATCCGCTGCTGTAGCCGCCGCCACCGCCCTGCCCGCGCGTGGAGCCGTAGCCGCCGCCATAGCCGAAGGCCGAGGGGGTGAAGCCCTGGTTCTTGGGCGTGAGCCACTTCAGCGCCTCTTCCGGCAGCTCGTCGAAGAAGCGACTCTTGACGTTGTAGCGCGTCTGGCCGTGCAGCATGCGGGTCTGCGAATGGCTCAGGTACAGCCGCTTGCGCGCCCGGGTAATGGCCACGTACATCAGGCGGCGCTCTTCCTCCAGGCTCTCGCGGTCGCTCATGGAGTTCTCGTGCGGGAAGATGCCGTCTTCCAGGCCGGTGATGAACACCACGTCGAACTCCAGGCCCTTGGCCGCGTGTACGGTCATGAGCTGCACCGCGTCCTGCCCGGCCTGGGCCTGGTTGTCACCGGCTTCCAGCGCGGCGTGCGTGAGGAAGGCGGCCAGCGGGCTCAGCGTCTCGCCGGTGTCGGCGTCGGGCGGAGGCGGCAGCAGGTCGTCGAGCAGCGGGCGCGAGGTGTCGATGCCCTGGCTGGCGGGCGACTGGCGCAGTTCGTCCAGCGGGATGGCCACGGCGTCGCGGCCGAAGCCTTCCTGCGTCACGAAGCTCTCCGCGGCGTTGACCAGTTCCTCCAGGTTCTCCACCCGGTCGGCGCCTTCGCGGTCGGCGCGGTAGTGCTCCACCAGGCCGCTGTGCTGCAGCACCAGCTCGATGATCTCGCGCAGGGTGATGCCCTGGGTCTGCTCGCGCAACACGTCCAGCTTGGCGACGAAGGCCGAGAGGTTGGCGCCGGCCTTGCCGGTCATCGAGCTCACGGCCGCATGCAGCGAGGTGCCGGCGGCGCGGGCCGCGTCCTGCAACTGTTCCAGCGTGCGCGCGCCGATGCCGCGCGGCGGGAAGTTGACCACGCGCAGGAAGCTGGTGTCGTCGTCCTTGTTCTCCAGGATGCGCAGGTAGGCCAGCGCATGCTTGATTTCGGCGCGCTCGAAGAAGCGCAGGCCGCCGTACACACGGTAGGGCACGCCGGCATTGAAGAGCGCGGTTTCCAGCACGCGGCTTTGCGCATTGCTGCGGTAGAGCACCGCCATTTCCTTGCGCTCGAAATCCTCGCGCACCAGCTGGCGCATCTCCTCCACCATCCACTGCGCCTCGGCGAAGTCGGTGGGCGATTCGTACACCCGAACCGGTTCGCCCGGCCCCTGGTCGGTGCGCAGGTTCTTGCCCAGGCGCTGGCTGTTGTGGCTGATGAGGTGGTTGGCCGAATCGAGGATGTTGCTGAAGCTGCGGTAGTTCTGCTCCAGCTTGATCTGGTGCTGCACGTCGAACTCGCGCACGAAGTCGGCCATGTTGCCCACCCGCGCGCCGCGGAAGGCATAGATGCTCTGGTCGTCGTCGCCCACGGCCAGCACGCTGTTGTCGCCGGAGACGAAACGGCCTTCCACCGTGTTGCCGGCCAGCATCTTGATCCAGGCGTACTGCAGGCGGTTGGTGTCCTGGAACTCGTCGATCAGGATGTGGCGGAAGCGCCGCTGGTAGTGCTCGCGGATCGAGTCGTTGTCTCGCAGCAGTTCGTAGCTGCGCAGCATCAGCTCGCCGAAGTCGACCACGCCCTCGCGCTGGCACTGCTCTTCGTACAGCTGGTAGATCTCGACCTTCTTGCGGTCGTCCTCGCTGCGCGCCTCGACGTCGCGCGGGCGCAGGCCGTCCTCCTTGGCGCCGGCGATGAACCATTGGGTTTGCTTGGCCGGAAAGCGCTCCTCGTCCACGTTGAACTGCTTCATCAGCCGCTTGATGGCCGAGAGCTGGTCCTGCGTGTCCAGGATCTGGAAGGTGGAAGGCAGCCCGGCCAGCTTCCAATGCGCGCGCAGGAAGCGGTTGCACAGTCCGTGGAAGGTGCCGATCCACATGCCGCGCACGTTCACCGGCAGCATGGCCGACAGGCGCGTGAGCATCTCCTTGGCGGCCTTGTTGGTGAAGGTCACCGCCAGGATGCCCCCGGGTGATACCTGGCCGGTCTGCAGAAGCCACGCGATGCGCGTGGTCAAGACACGGGTCTTGCCCGAGCCGGCACCCGCCAGGATGAGCGAATGCCCCTGCGGCAGCGTCACGGCGGCGCGCTGCTCCGCATTGAGGTTCTGGAGCAGAGGCGATGGGGCGGCAGACGCCTCGAGATCAGTCAGCATCGACCGATTGTAGAAAGTGCGCCGTAGAAAGCGCGCCGTATGGACTCCATATGAATTCCTGTGCCTGCGCGGGATGGTGCGATGGCGTAGAATCAGTCACCGGGCCCAAGATTCTTGCGCCCGGTTTTTTGTGGCCGAAGCCTTTGTGGCAGGCGCGAAGAAACCGGCCGGACCAAGCGCTCACTCGTTTTTTCAACGACTTCCATCTGGAGCCTGGTTCATGCAAATCTTCGACTACGACAACATCCTTCTTCTTCCGCGCAAGTGCCGCGTGGAAAGCCGTTCCGAATGCGACGCCAGCGTCGAGCTGGGCGGGCGCAAGTTCCGCATCCCGGTCGTGCCGGCCAACATGAAGACGGTGGTGGACGAATCCATCTGCCTCTGGCTGGCGCAGAACGGCTACTTCTACGTGATGCACCGCTTCGACATCGACAACCTGAAGTTCGTGCGCGACATGCACGCCAAGGGCGCGTTCGCTTCCATCTCGCTGGGCGTGAAGAAGCCCGACTACGACACGGTCGACCGCCTGGCCGCCGAGAAGCTGGTGCCCGAATACATCACCATCGACATCGCCCACGGCCATGCCGACACGGTGAAGAACATGATCGGCTACTTGAAGCAGAAGCTGCCGAAGTCCTTCGTCATCGCTGGCAACGTGGGCACGCCCGAGGCCGTGATCGACCTGGAGAACTGGGGCGCCGACGCCACCAAGGTGGGCATCGGCCCGGGCAAGGTGTGCATCACCCGCCTGAAGACAGGCTTCGGCACCGGCGGCTGGCAGCTGTCGGCGCTCAAGTGGTGCGCGCGCGTGGCCACCAAGCCCATCATTGCGGACGGCGGCATCCGCGACCACGGCGACATCGCCAAGAGCATCCGCTTCGGCGCCTCGATGGTGATGATCGGCTCGCTCTTCGCCGGCCACGAGGAATCGCCCGGCAAGACCGTGGAGGTCGACGGCGAGCTCTTCAAGGAGTACTACGGCTCGGCCAGCGACTTCAACAAGGGCGAGTACAAGCACGTCGAGGGCAAGCGCATCCTGGAGCCGGTCAAGGGCAAGCTGGCCGACACGCTGGTGGAGATGGAGCAGGACGTGCAAAGCTCCATCAGCTACGCGGGCGGCAAGAAGCTCATGGACATCCGCAAGGTCAACTACGTGACCCTGGGCGGCGACAACGCCGGCGAGCACCTGCTCATGTAAGGGCAGCGGCGCGCCGCGCGCCGTCGATCGTCAGCCGCGGCGCTCCAGCAACCCCACCGCCAGTTCGTGCACCCGGTGCGCCGGGTCGGCCAGCGCATCGACGATGCTGAAGTGGTCCAGTCCCGGCGCAAGTTCGCACACCGGCACCACCTTCGGCCCCCAGGCTTCGGCGATGGCCTCGTTCTGGCGGATGAACTCCTCGCTTTCCTTCGCGCCGGCCACCGCGTAGAGCGTGCCGGCTGCGGGCGCTGGCCACATGGCGGGGCTGATGCGCGGCACCTCTTCGGGCGTGATGTTCAGGGAGGCCTGGAAGGACGGCGTGCGGCGCATCGGCTCCAGCTCGAACAGGCCCGAGAGCGCCAGGGCATTGCGCACCATCTGGTCCGGCACGTCGCCGGCCACCCTCTCCCACTGGCATGCCAGCAGCATCGCGGCGAGATGTCCGCCGGCCGAGTGGCCCGCCACCGTGATCCGCCCGGGATCGCCGCCGTGCATGGCGATGTTGCGCCAGGTCCAGTGCAGGGCGCGCACCATCTGAAGGGCAATGTGCGAGATGCTCACCGGCGCCGCGTCGGTGCCGGGACACAGCGCGTAGTTGGGCACCACCACGCAGACCCGGCGCCCGGTGAAGGCGGGCGCGACGAAGGAATGGTCGCGCTTGTCCAGCGAACGCCAGTAGCCGCCGTGGATGAAGACCAGCACCGGCGCGCGTTCCGTGCCGCCGTCGGCCGGAAAGATGTCCAGCGTCTCGTTCAACCCGTCGCCATAGGGCACGTCGATGCTGCAGGGCTGCGATTCACGCACGCGCGCCGAGTCGGCGGCCCAGCGGGCGAAGTACTCGCCATGCTCGGGCACCCGCGCCCGGTTGTTGTACATGCGCTCCAGCCATTCGGGGTCGTCCAGCGGCATCGGTCGGGGCTCCATCGGGGGTGTCGGAAGGCCGCAATCTTGACACGGCACGGACACCCGGCCCCTGGCGATTCGCGTTAGACTTGCTTCGCGATGTGGGGGGGTAGCTCAGCTGGGAGAGCGCCGCGTTCGCAATGCGGAGGTCGGGAGTTCGATCCTCCTCCTCTCCACCATCTCGCACCCATGCAATCGAAAACGGGCCCCGCGGGGCCCGTTTTGCTTTGCCTGAGCTGCAAGCCAGCTCACTCGATGGCCATGCCGGCGTTGCGCACCACATCGCCCCATTTTTTTATCTCCACGCCGAGGAAGGCCGCGAATTCCTTCTGGCTGCCCCCCATGGGCTCCACCCCCATCTCGGCCACCCGGGCGCGGAACGCCGGGCGCTGAAGCAGCGTGTTCACGGCCGCATTCATCCGCGCGGCAATGGCCGGCGACGTTCCCCTGGGCGCCACGAAGCCCAGCCCGGTGGAGGACTCCAGGCCGGGATAGCCGGCCTCCGCCATGGTCGGCACGTCCGGAAGACTGGCCGAGCGCCTGGCCGCCATCACGGCCAGCGCCCGGACCTTGCCCGCCTTCACCTGCTGCACGATGCCGGGCACCAGCTGGAACATGGCCTGAACGGTGCCAGCCAGCAGGTCGGTGGTGGCGGGGCCCGCGCCGTTGTAGGGAACGTGCAGCATCTTCACGTGGGTGGACTGGCTGAAGAGCTCGCCGGCCGTGTGCATGGAGCTGCCGTTTCCGGTCGAGGCATAGGTCAGCGCACCGGGGTTCTTCTGCGCGTAGGCAACGAACTCCTTCACGCTGTTCACCTTGAGCGAGGGGTTCACCACCAGCACGTTGGGCACGTTGCCCACCAGGACGACCGGGTCGAAGTCCTTGAGGGTGTCGAAGCCAGGATCCTTGTAGAGCGCCATGTTGGTGGCCAGCGTTCCGGTTCCCGTGAAGAGAAAGACGCTGCCATCGGCCGGCGCCCGCTTGACCAGCACGGCGCCGATGTTTCCGTTGGCCCCGGGCTTGTTCTCCACGATGAAGCTGGTGCCCAGCTCCTTGCCGAGTTCCTCGGCGAACACGCGTGCCAGCGGGTCGGTGGTGCCGCCGCCCGCCCCGTAGGGCACGACGATGCGCACGGTGGCGCCGGGCCACACCAGGCCCTGGGCCCAGGTGGTGGTGGTGGTGGTTGCGCCGGCGGCGATGCCGGCCAGGCCGATCAGCGCGGTTCTTCTTTGCATTTGCGGGTCTCCCTGTGTGAAATGTTCTTCAGTTGCCGTTGCGCGCGGTCTGCTGCAGTTGCGCCAGGCCCATGGCCTTGAAGCCGAGGGCCCGCAGCAGGTCGTTCTCGTGAGCGAAGTCGCGGCCGTAGGCAGCGGAGAACAGCGCCACGCCGGCCTCGTGCAAGGGCACCGGCACGCCACAAAGGCGGGCCAGCTCCACCGTGGCCACCAGGCCGAAGGGCACGTCCTCCAGCACGTAGCGGCTGTCGGCGCTCCGGGGTCCGAAGGCCGTGTTGCCCTGCTCGAACATCTGCCGGTTCATCTCGAACACGCCGCCGGGCGGCACATGGAATGACTGCGAGAAATGCTCGCGCACCGTCTTCACGGACACGCCGCAGGCCCGCGCGATGGCCAGCCGCTCGGCATCCAGCGCTTCGATGAGGCGGCCCACCGCGGGCGTGACGTTCTCGCTCTGGCTCCAGGTCTCGCCGCGCTCCATGCGCGTGAGGTTCATCATCGCGATGGCCAGGTGGTTCTGCGGGTTCAGGTTGCTCAGCGCGATGGCCAGCAGGCCCTCGCGTGCCACGAAGCGATCGCCGAAGAGCCGCGTGCAAAGGGCCAGCGCTTCGCCGACGCTGGCCGCAGGTACGGCCGCCAGGTCGATGCGGCCACGCACCGAGACCACCTTGACCTCGGTCGAGGACGGTTGCGATCCGGTGACCAGCGTGGTGCCCCAGGCGATGACGGGCGCGCGCACGCCGCGCTCTTCCAGCAGCCGCTCGAGGTAGAGGGCGCCGAAGGACATGTGCGAGCTGATGATGACCGGCTGCCCGGCCCGGATGTGCGGCGCGGCCGCTTCCAGCGTGGCGCGGTGGGCGTAACCGGGAAGCGCCAGCAGCACCATCTCCGCGTTGCAGACCGCGTCATGGCAGCTTTCCGCCACCCCGACCTCGAATTGGCCATGGATGGCGCCGCTGGCCACCAGCCGCGCCCCTTGCGCAAAACGAGCCGTGCGGTCGCCCGATGGCGACCAGATCAGCGGCTCATGCCCTTTTTCCGCGAGAAACGCGGCTGTGCCGAAGCCTACGGCCCCGGCACCCAAGATACCCACGCGCATTGCGCTTACTCCCTGTCGATTTTTCTGTTTAACCTTTGTTCACCATATCGAACGCGTGTTCGATATACTGAACAGCGGCCATTGTAGGGTTGCACCTGCCTGCGCGGCAATGGCGTGTTACGACTCGAACGCGTGCGCGCACTGAGGCCACCAGCCACGAGAAGGAATCCACAATGAACAAAGCTGCATCGCCCGACTCCGCCGCCGGCGGCCCCCCGCCCGTGGGCGCACTGCTCCAGATGCGGCGCCAGGCCCTGAAGGTGTCGCTGGACGAACTCTCAAGGCGGGCGGGGGTGTCCAAGTCCATGCTCTCGCAAATCGAGCGCAAGAACGCCAATCCGACGGTGGCCGTGCTGTGGCGGCTGTCCAATGCGCTGGGCGTGAGCCTGGCCGACTTTCTCTCGGTGTCGCCGCCCGAGGCGGCGGTGGACGTAGCCGTCACGCCATCGCACGGCACGCCGGTGATCAAGAGCCCGGATGGCAAGTGCGAGCTGCGCATCCTGGGAACCATCGAGCTGGCCGGCAAGGTGGAGTGGTACGAACTCAGCTTCCAGCCCGGGGGCGTGCTGGCTTCCGATGCGCACGAGCGCGGCGCGCGCGAGCACCTGTCAGTGGTCTCCGGAAGCCTGGTCGTGCAGTCGGGCGAGAGCGAGAAGAAAGTGCGGCACGGCGAGACAGCGCGCTACGCCGTGGACGTGCAGCACGCGATCCGCAACCCCGCCAAGACCGCCGCCGTGGCCCTGCTGGTGGTCGAATACCTCAGCCAATCCCCCAGGTTCTGAGGAGGCCGACGGGCCAGCTCGCACTTGCGTGCGCCCGGTCCGTTCGTTATAGTGAACATGTTGTTCGTTATACAGAACAACGATCCACATACATAACAACCAACGCTCAGGGACCATGCATTCAACAGAAGACTTCTACACGTCCATCCGGCAGGAACTCGAGGCCATTCGCGCTGCGGGCCTCTTCAAGTCGGAACGGATCATCACCTCCATCCAGGGCAGCAGCGTCGTCACCGACGACGGGCGCTCGGCCATCAACCTCTGCGCGAACAACTACCTGGGGCTGTCCTCGCATCCCGAGGTGGTTGCCGCGGCGCAGGCGACGCTGGCATCTCGCGGCTACGGGATGAGCTCGGTGCGCTTCATCTGCGGCACGCAGGACCTGCACAAGCAGCTGGAAAAGCGCCTCTCTTCCTTCCTGGGCACGCAGGACACCATCCTCTACGGCTCGGCCTTCGACGCCAACGGCGGCCTGTTCGAAACCCTGCTGGGAGAGCAGGACGCGGTGATCAGCGACGAGCTGAACCACGCCTCGATCATCGACGGCATCCGCCTGTGCAAGGCCAGCCGCTATCGCTACCGGAACAATGACATCGACGACCTGCGCCAGCAGCTTCGCCAGGCCTGCGCCGATGGCGCGCGCTTCAAGCTGGTGTTCACCGACGGCGTGTTCTCCATGGACGGCACCATTGCGCGGCTGGACCAGGTCCGGGCCGTCTGCGACGAGTTCGGCGCGCTGCTGGGCGTGGACGACAGCCACGCCACCGGCTTCCTGGGCGCGCGGGGGCGCGGTACGCACGAGTACCGCGGCGTGTTCGGCAAGATCGACATCATCACCGGCACGCTGGGCAAGGCACTGGGCGGCGCATCGGGCGGCTTCACCAGTGGGCGGGCCGAGGCGATCGCACTGCTGCGCCAGCGTTCGCGGCCCTACCTGTTCTCCAACACGGTGGCGCCGGCCATCGTGGGCGGCACGCTGCGCGTGCTGGACATCCTCGAAGCCAGCACCGAGCTGCGCGACCGGCTGGAGGCCAACGCCGACTACTTCCGCCAGGGGCTGGACCGCCTGGGCTTCGACGTCAAGCCGGGGCACCATCCGATCATCCCCGTGATGATCTACGACGCGCCCAAAGCGCAGAAGCTGTCGGCCCGCCTGCTGGAACTGGGCGTGTACGTCATCGGCTTCTCCTACCCGGTGGTGCCCAAGGGGCTGGCGCGCATCCGCGTGCAACTGGGCGCGCAGCACACGCGCGAACAGCTCGATGCGGCGTTGGCCGCCTTCGCCCAGGCGGGCAAGGAAGTCGGGGTGCTGGCATGAACGCGGCGTCCCGGATCCTGGTGATCGGCGCCAATGGGCAACTGGGAACCGAGCTCACGCTTGCCCTCGCCCGGCGCCATGGCGAAGGCAGCGTGGTGAGCAGCGACAGGGTGCCCACCGGCCGCCACGCCGGCATCGCACACGAGATGCTCGACGTGACCGACATCGGCCAGCTCAAGTCCATCGTCGAGCGCCACCGGATCACGCAGATCTACCACCTGGCAGCGGCGCTGTCGGCCACGGGCGAAAGCGCACCGACCTGGGCCTGGAACCTGAACATGTCGGGCCTGCTGAACGTGCTGGAAGTCGCGCGCCAGTTCAAGCTCGACCGGGTCTTCTGGCCCAGCTCCATCGCAGCCTTCGGGCCCGGCACGCCTTTCGACCGCACCCCGCAGGCCACCGTCATGGACCCGCGGACGGTCTACGGCATCTCGAAGCTGGCCGGCGAAGGCTGGTGCCGCTGGTACCACGAGAACCACGGCGTGGACGTGCGCAGCATGCGCTACCCCGGCCTCATCTCGTACAAGACGGCGCCGGGAGGCGGCACGACCGACTACGCCATCGACATCTTCCACAGCGCACTCAAGGGCGAGGCCTATGCCTGCTTCCTGGACAGCGACGAGGCGCTGCCGATGATGTACATGGAGGACGCGGTGCGCGCCACCCTCGAGCTGATGGAGGCACCGCCCGAGCGCATCTCCGAGCGCGGCAGCTACAACGTGGCCGGCCTGAGCTTCACGCCCGCGCAGATCGCTGCAGAAATCCGCGCGCATGTGCCCGACTTCGAGATCCGCTACACGCCGGACTTCCGGCAGGGCATCGCGAGCCGTTGGCCCGCCTCCATCGACGACTCGGTGGCGCGGCGCGACTGGCAGTGGGCACCGCGCTATGGCCTGCCGGAGATCACGCAGGACATGCTGGGCAACCTCGCCCACCTGCAGGCCACGGCCTGAGCGAGCCCGACGATCCCGGCCGAGTCGGGGATCTGCCATGCCGGAACGCGCTAGCTGCTAGCTCGCGCTGGGGCTCGCGGGGCGAGGGGATTGCGCGCAAGATCCTCGCCCATGCACACATCGACTCCAGGGGCGCAGCATGCCCGCTGACACCGAAATCCAGACCATGGACCCGGGCTGGATCTGTTTCCACCCGAATCCCTCCAGGCCCGGCTTCAGGCCGCCGGCCGGTGCGGTGGACGCGCACTGCCATGTCTTCGGCCCGGCGGCGCAGTTTCCCTTTGCGCCGGAGCGAAAGTACACGCCCTGCGATGCATCGCAGGACCAGCTCTTCGCCCTGCGCGACCTGCTGGGCTTCGAGCGCAACGTGATCGTGCAAGCCACCTGCCACGGCAACGACAACCGTGCCCTCCTGCAGGCCATCGCCCATTCGGGCGGACGGGCGCGCGGCGTGGCCTCGGTGTCGGCCGATGTCAGCGACACGGAACTGCAGGCGCTGCACGAAGGCGGCGTGCGCGGCGTGCGCTTCAACTTCCTCAGGCGCCTGGCGGACTTCACGCCGCGCGAGGTGCTGATGCGAATTGCCCAGCGCATCGCGCCGATGGGCTGGCACGTGGTCGTCTACTTCGAGGCGCAGGACCTGCCCGAGCTGTGGGACTTCTTCACCAGCCTGCCCACCACTGTCGTGGTCGACCACATGGGCCGCCCCGATGTGAGCCAACCGGTGGACGGCCCGCAGTTCGAGCGCTTCGTGCAACTGCTGCGCGAGCACCCGAACATCTGGTCCAAGGTGAGCTGCCCGGAGCGGCTCTCGCTTTGCGGACCGCCCGCTTACGACGACGTGGTGCCCTTCGCGCGCCGGCTGGTCGAAAGCTTCCCGGACCGCGTGCTCTGGGGCACCGACTGGCCGCACCCCAACCTCAAGTCGCACATGCCCGACGACGGAGAGCTGGTCGACATGATCCCGCGCATCGCGCCCACGCCCGAACTGCAGCACAAGCTCCTGGTCGACAACCCGATGCGCCTGTATTGGGCCTGAGCCCGCCCGGGCTTGCGGCGCGCATCGAGCGGGCCCCGGCGGGCGGCGCCTAGACTAGCCGCCATGGACCTCAAGCAGCTAGAGTACTTCGTCCGCGTCGCCGAGCTGGGCAGCTTCACCCGCGCCTCCATCGTGATCGACGTGGCGCAGCCTGCGCTCAGCCGGCAGGTGCGCCAGCTGGAGGTGGAGCTGCGGCAGAACCTGCTCACGCGCAATGGCCGTGGCGTAACGCTCACCGAGGCCGGGAAGCTGCTGCTGGAGCACGGGCGCGGCATCCTGCACCAGGTCGAGCGCGCCAAGGAAGACCTGGGACGCCTGCGCGGCGCGCTGGCCGGCCAGGTGGCGGTGGGCATGCCGCCCAGCATTGCCAAGCGGCTGGCCGTACCGCTCACGCGGGCTTTCCGTCAGCAGCTTCCCGATGCGGGACTTTCGATCACCGAGGCGCTCTCCGGCGCAATGCACGAATCGGTGGTGGCGGGGCGCATCGACCTGGCGCTGATCTACAACCCCGCGCCTTCAGCGGAAATCGACAGCACGGTGATCCTGGAAGAGGAGCTGTTTCTCGTCGGGCCGGCGGGACGGGACAGTCAGTCGCCGCCCGAGGTGGACCTGCAAGACGTCGCCGTCCTGCCCCTGGTGATTCCCACCAGGGCCAATTCGATCCGCATGCTGGTGGAGGCCGAACTGGCCAACATCGGACGCCGGCCCGCCATTGCCATGGAGATCGACGGCGTGGCCGCCATCCTGGACCTGGTGGCCGAAGGCTTGGGCCACGCGGTGCTTTCATCCAATGCGGTGATGACGGCGCCGCGGCCGGAAGCCTTCTCGATGCGGCGCATCGTGAACCCGCCCTTGCGCAGCCGGCTCGCACTGGCGGTGAGTTCTCAACGGCCCGCCACGCTGACGCAGCAGGCCACCCACAAGCTGATCCAGGAAGTGGTCAGCCAGGCTTTTCCCGCCCCGGCGGGTTGACAGCCGCCCACCCGCATCCGGTCGGGACAGGCGAAATCACTGCTTCGGGATGCCGGCCTGGCGGATCACTTCCGACCAGCGCTGGATCTCGCCCTTGAGCAAGGCGGCCTGCTGCTCGGGCGTGCTGCCCTGGGCCTCGACGCCCAGCTTGCGCAACTGCTCCTTCACCTCGGGCGAGGCGAGGGCCGCATTCGCTTCCTTGTTGAGGCGTTCGATGACAGCCGCCGGGGTTTTGGCCGGCACCGCGAAGGCATTCCACGAGGCGACGTTGAAGCCGGGGGCGCCGCTTTCGGCCACCGTGGGCGTGTCGGGAAGCGCGAAGGAACGCTTGGCACCCATGGTGGCGATGGGCCGGATCGCCTTGCCGGCGATCTGGCCCAGGATGGGCGCCAGGATCTCCACGCCCGCATCGATCTGCCCGCCGCGCAGAGCGGTGATCATCGCCGGCGAGCCGTTGAAGGGCACCACCTGCGCGTCGATGCCCAGGCTGCGCTTGAGGAGCTCGGCCGCCAGGTGCTGCGTGCTGCCGACGTTGATGCTGCCGATGTTCACCTTGCCCGGGTTGGCCTTGGCATAGTCCAGGAACTCCTTCATCGTCTTGAAGCGCGACTCGGCCGCCGTGACGACGGCCATGTCGAAGTAGCCGAGGGTGGAGACGGGTGCCAGGTCCTTGACCGTGTCGAAAGGCAGCTTCTCGAACAGGCCCGCCGTCACGGCGGTGCCGTTGGACATCAGGAACACGGTGAGGCCGTCCGGCGGCGCCTTGGCCACGGCGTCGGCTGCCACGACGCCGCCGGCGCCGGGCTTGTTGTCCACGATGATGCTCTGCCCCATGGACTGGGACATCTTGTGCGCGACGGTGCGCACCGTGAGGTCGGCCACGCCGCCGGGGCCGAAGGGAACCACCACGCGGATGGGCTTGGTGGCGGAGGCCGAGGGCTGCGCAAGCGCCGGTCCGGCCGCGAGGGCCAGGGCGGCCAGCGCAGCCGCAGCCACGGGGCGGACGAATGCGGAAGCGAGTGAGTGCATGGAGATCTCCGGTTTGGATGGCGCTTAAAAGCGATGCCGCACGCCAAGGGCAACGCTCGACTGGCGGTCGAAGGATGTGAGCTTGTCCAGCAGGTAGACCGCATAGAGGTCGGTGCGCTTCGACAGGAAGTGGTCATAGCCCAGGCCCGTTGTCGTACGGCTGGTATCGGTACCCGCTGCATCTCGCTCGGTGCGCGCCACCGTGGCCATGATGCGGCCCGGACCCACAGGCACCGCGAAGCCGAGCTGGCCCGTGCGCGTCCTGGTACGGATGTCGGGCGTGTCGGTGTGGAAGTACTGGCCGAAGACCTTCACGAAGTCGAAGTCGTAGCTCAGGCCCGCCATCCGAGCGTCCTGCCTGGTGATGGTGGTGGTAAAGCCGGGGCCGTACTCGCCCTGCTGCGCGGAGACGACGGCGGCGAACGGGCCATTGTCGTAGTTCAGGGTCGCGTTGAGGTTGTGGACGCCGGCATCGTTCGCCACCTCGCCCAGGCCGTAAGTGGCCGAGGCGCGAAAGCCTGCGAAGGCCGGTGAGCTGTACTGCACCGCGTTGTTCCACACGCTGTCGCCCAGCACGGCGCGGTTGTAGTTGGCGCTCCAGATCTGCAGCATGACCGGGCTCAGGTTGGCCGAGACACCGAAGGGGTTGAAGGTGCCGGTGACGGTGAACATCGGGTTGGTCTGGCGCCCCAGGCTCAGTCGCCCGTAGCGCCCGCCCAGGCCCACGAAGGCATTGCGCGAGAAGAGCGGGTCGGCGGCAGTGCGGCCGCTGGTGCCGGTGTCCACCTGGAAGAAGCTCTCCAGGGTGAAAAAGGCGCTCAGTCCGCCACCCAGGTCCTCCGTGCCACGCACGCCCCAGTAGGAAGTGGTCATGCCGCCGCTGTTCAGGACCGTGGTGCGGCCTGGCGAGTCGCTTCGGCGCATCGAGCCGGCATATTCGTCGAGCACGCCATAGACGCTCACGCTGTCGCGCGAGGCGGCGGCGTTCTGGGCCAGGGCGGGAAGGGCAGCGGCAATGGCAAGGCCTGCGGCCAGGCAGGCACGGGCGCGCGGATTCATGGGTTTATCTCCTCGTTCGATTTGTCTGGAAGGCACGCCGCTGCTCGCGCAGCAGCGGCGGATCCGGACTATTCCCGCGAGGGCGGCTGGCCGCTACGCAGCCGGCGCACTTTTAGATATGTCGCAGCGGCATGGCCGCGGAGAAGCGCGAGGAAATTCGGAGGAGACTGGGGAGCCGAGGCGCCGGCCGCATCCGGGCCGGCAGGCATTCAAACAGCTGTATTGGCCGCGGCCACGATCGGCCGCTTCGCCTCACTTGCCCGGGCGGCTGCCGGCAGTGGATCGCGTTGCCTGGTCGGGAATGAAGTCGTATTGGGCGGACATGTCGCGCATGCGGACGTTGACCATCTGCGGGGCCGCAATGCGGTCGACCGCACCCGCATTGCTGCCGCTGCTGCCCTGCTGAACCGCGGCATCGGCGGTGGCGCACGGGCGGTCCGACAGGATGGTCTGTCCCTTGTCGTCCTTGCAGCGATGGATCTGCGCACTGGCGACAAAGCTTGCAGCCCCGAGGGCGAGGACGAGAGCGGCGCGGGAGATGCGTACGAAATGCATTGGCTTGACCTGTTTTTTCTTGCTGAGCCGGGTTGCATCCTAGGTTCGGCCCGCGGCACTCGGCGGAGAAAGAGTTCACACTTTGGAGACTATTTCGCGGATTGCTGCGGGCTCGCAACGCACCGCCGCATGCACAGGGCGAAAGATGAAAACCTTTGGTGTAGTCACCGGCGTCCGGGCCGGTCGAGACGGCAGCGCGCACGAAAACGCAGCATTCGCTGCCCCGCCCTGGATGGCGCCAATTGCTTGTGCTATAATTTTTGGATTGCCTGAAACCAGCAATGATTTCGGGGGCTCTTAGCTCAGTTGGTAGAGCAGCGGACTCTTAATCCGTAGGTCGAGTGTTCGAGTCACTCAGGGCCCACCAACAATACAGAAGGCCAGCTTTCCATCCGGACAGCTGGCCTTTTTCTTTGGCCGGCGGGGCATGGGGTGCAAATGCCCCGCCCCGGCTTTCCGGCCCGGCAAAGCTTTCTGATTAATCCATCCGGACTGCACTTGCGGACAAACGTGGCGCAGAGTCAACACCTGGGGGAATGGCCCTTCGGCGGCGGGTCCGTCCCGCCCCTTGTGCGCTATCCTTTTGAAAGCTCGGGCGCATTGACTGCCTCTGTGGGTCAAAGGTCTTCATTCTCCGGGACAGATTTGGCGTTGTAGTGCCAAATGTTGCGCGATCCGAGCAAGGCCGGCGGTTTACGCCCCGGAGTCGATCAGCGATGATCAAGAATCAATTAGTGACTCTTTTTACGATCCCTTGAATGGCTGCTGCTGCGGAACCCCTCGCTAAGGACAACGCGCCTGTCGCACTGCCGGGGTTGGCGCGTGCGCTCATTTCTGCAGGAAAGCTCCAGGCCAAGGTCGCCGAGGAGATCTACCAGAAGTCGCAGAGTTCACGCAGCAGCTTCATCGCAGAGCTGACGGGCTCGGGCGCCGTGTCGCCGGCCGACCTCGCCCACACCCTCTCGAGCGCCTTCGGCGCACCCCTGCTCGACCTCGACGCGGTCGATTCGCAGCGCCTGCCCAAGGACCTGCTCGACCCCAAGATGTGCCAGGCCTACCGCATCGTGGTCCTGAGCAAGCGCAACAACCGCCTGATCGTGGCCACGGCCGACCCGTCGGACCAGCAGGCGGTGGAGAAGATCAAGTTCGCCTCGCAGATGGGCGTGGACTGGGTCATCGCCGAGTACGACAAGCTGTCGCGCATGATCGAGGCGGCGGCGGTGAGCGCCTCCGAAACCATCGACAGCATCGTCGGTGTGGAGTTCGAGTTCGACGACTCCGCTGCCGAGACGCCCGAGAGCAACGAGCAGGCCAGCGCCGAGGTGGAAGACGCGCCGGTGGTGCGCTTCCTGCACAAGATGCTGCTGGACGCCTTCAGCATGCGGGCCTCGGACATCCACTTCGAGCCCTACGAGCACAACTACCGCGTGCGCTTCCGCGTCGACGGCGAACTGCGCGAAGTGGCCACCCCGCCGGTGGTCATCAAGGAAAAGCTGGCCTCGCGCATCAAGGTGATCTCGCGCCTGGACATTTCCGAGAAGCGCATCCCGCAGGACGGCCGGATGAAGCTCAAGATCGGCCCGGAGCGTGTGATCGACTTCCGCGTGAGCACCTTGCCGACGCTGTTCGGCGAGAAGATCGTGATCCGTATTCTCGACCCCAGCAGCGCCCGCCTGGGCATCGATGCGCTGGGCTACGACGCGACCGAAAAAGAGCGCCTGCTGTCCGCCATCGGCCGCCCCTATGGCATGGTGCTGGTCACCGGCCCGACCGGCTCGGGCAAGACGGTGTCCCTCTACACCTGCCTGAACCTGCTGAACAAGCCGGGCGTGAACATCGCCACGGCGGAAGACCCCTCGGAAATCAACCTGCCAGGGGTCAACCAGGTCAACGTGAACGAGCGGGCGGGCCTGACCTTCGCGGCGGCACTGCGCGCCTTCCTGCGCCAGGACCCGGACATCATCATGGTGGGTGAAATCCGCGACCTGGAAACCGCCGACATCTCCATCAAGGCCGCGCAGACCGGCCACCTGGTGCTTTCCACGCTGCACACCAACGACGCGCCCACCACGCTCACCCGCATGCGCAACATGGGCATCGCGCCCTTCAACATCGCGTCCAGCGTGATCCTGATCACCGCCCAGCGCCTGGCGCGCCGGCTGTGCATGGTTTGCCGCGAGGTGCACGACGTGCCGCGCGAAGCCCTTTTGGACGCCGGCTACAAGGCCAGCGATCTCAACGGCACCTGGAAGCCCTACCGCGCGGTCGGCTGCTCGGCCTGCAACGGTGGCTACAAGGGCCGGGTAGGCATCTACCAGGTGATGCCGATCACCGAGAAGATCCAGGAGATCATCCTGCGCGACGGCAGCGCGCTCGACATCGCCAAGCAGTCCGAGGCCGAAGGCGTGCGAACCCTGCGCCAATCGGGCCTGCAGAAAGTCATGCAGGGCCTGACATCACTTGAAGAAGTGGTGGCAGTCACCAACGAATAACACGGCGCACCGGAGAAGAATCCATGGCCACCGCAGCATCGTCCCGTCGACCCACTTCGCACCAGGAATACCTCTACGAATGGGAGGGCAAGGACCGCAACGGCAAGATCGTTCGCGGCGAGGTCCGAGCCTCCGGCGAGAACCAGGTCATGGCCTCGCTGCGCCGCCAGGGCGTGCTGACGACCAAGATCAAGAAGAAGAAGATGCGCTCGGGCAAGTCGATCAAGCCCAAGGACATCGCGATCTTCACCCGCCAGCTGGCCACCATGATGAAGGCCGGCGTGCCCCTGCTGCAGTCCTTCGACATCGTGGGCCGCGGCAATGCCAACCCGAGCGTCGGCAAGCTGCTCAACGACATCCGCGCGGACGTCGAGACCGGTACCTCGCTGTCGTCTGCCTTCCGCAAGTTCCCCAAGTACTTCGACAGCCTCTACTGCAACCTGGTGGAAGCGGGTGAAGCGGCCGGTATCCTGGAAGACCTGCTGGACCGCCTGGCCACCTACATGGAGAAGACCGAGGCGATCAAGTCCAAGATCAAGTCGGCCCTGATGTACCCCACCTCCGTGGTGGTGGTGGCCTTCGTGGTCGTGGCGATCATCATGATCTTCGTGATCCCTGCCTTCAAGCAGGTGTTCACCTCCTTCGGCGCCGACTTGCCCGCACCCACGCTCTTCGTGATGGGCATGAGCGAATTCTTCGTCTCCTACTGGTGGCTGATCTTCGGCGTCGTGGGCGGCGGCACCTACTTCTTCTTCCAGGCCTGGAAGCGCAACGAGCGCATGCAGCAGGTCATGGACCGGCTGATGCTGCGGGTGCCGATCTTCGGCGCCCTGATCGAGAAGTCCTGCATCGCACGCTGGACCCGCACACTGGCCACCATGTTCGCCGCCGGCGTGCCGCTGGTCGAAGCGCTGGATTCGGTGGGCGGTGCCTCGGGCAACTCTGTGTATGCGCTTGCTACCAGCAAGATCCAGCAGGAGGTGTCCACCGGCACCAGCCTGACCAGCGCGATGACCAACGCCAACCTCTTCCCCTCGATGGTGCTGCAGATGACGGCCATCGGCGAGGAGTCGGGCTCCATCGACCACATGCTGGGCAAGGCGGCCGACTTCTACGAGCAGGAAGTCGATGACATGGTGGCGGGCCTGTCCAGCCTGATGGAGCCGATCATCATCGTGTTCCTGGGCGTGATCATCGGCGGCATCGTGGTGTCGATGTACCTGCCCATCTTCAAGCTCGGCCAGGTCGTCTGATGTTCGTCTCGCAGGGGTTCGACGCCGCATTGGCCGGCGTCCTGGGCCTGCTCGTGGGCAGTTTCCTGAACGTGGTGGTCTACCGCACGCCGGTCATGATGTACCGGCAGTGGCTGGGCGACGCAGTGGGCAACCTGGCCAGGGTGGAAGGCATTCCCTCGCTGTGGAGCCTCGTGTTCGGTCCCAAGGCGAACACGCCGCCCGCCCTGGAAGCCGCGGCCGACGAGGCCGCCAGGACCCTCGACGCCCTGCCCCCCTTCAACCTGTCGCGCCCGGCATCGCGCTGCGGCCACTGCGGCGCGCCGGTGCGCTGGTACCAGAACGTGCCGGTGCTCAGCTACCTCTTCCTGCGTGGCCGCTGCGGCTCGTGCAAGACGCCGATCAGCCCGCGCTACCCGATCGTGGAACTGGTCACCGGCGCCTTCTTCGCGCTGTGCGCCTGGCGCTACGGCCTGTCGCCGGCGGGCGCGCTGTGGGCGGCCTTCGCGGCCCTGCTGATCTGCCAGTTCCTCATCGACCTGGACACGCAGTACCTGCCCGACTCGCTCAACTACATGCTGCTGTGGCTGGGCCTGATCGGCGCGGCGACCGGGCTGACTGGCGTTGCACTCAAGTCGGCGGTGTGGGGCGTGGTGTTCGGCTACCTGGCCCTGTGGCTGATCTATCACGCCTACCGCCTGGCCACGGGCAAGGAAGGCATGGGCTACGGGGACTTCAAGCTGCTGGCCGCCATGGGCGCCTGGCTGGGCGCCGACTACCTGATCGCCATCGTGCTGGTGTCCTCGGTGGTGGGCGCGGTGCTCGGCTCGATCCTGCTGGTGGCCGGCAAGCTCAAGCACAAGGACATTCCGATTTCCTTCGGCCCCTTCCTGGCCGGGGCCGGGCTCGTCTGCCTGGCGCTGGGGCCCGATACTGTGCGCCAATGGATCCCCTTCGCCTTCCCCCTGGGCGCGCTCGCGCCCTGAGCCTTTCTCCGTCATGCGACGCATCGGCCTGACCGGTGGCATCGGCAGCGGAAAGAGCACCGTGGCCGCCATGCTCGTGGGCCATGGCGCGAGCCTGATCGACACCGATGCCATCGCGCGCGCCCTGGCCGGCCCGGGTGGCGGTGCCATGCCGGCGATCGGCGCGGCCTTCGGTGAGCAGATGGTCGCGGCCGATGGCAGCCTCGACCGTGCGCAGATGCGCGCGGTGGTCTTCGGCGACCCGCAGGCCAAGCGCAAGCTGGAGTCCATCCTGCATCCGCTCATCGGCCAGGAGTGCGAGCGGCAGGCCGAGGCAGCCACCGGCGCGCTGGTCGTGTTCGACGTACCGCTGCTGGTCGAGTCCCGCCGCTGGCGCGCGATCGTCGACCGGGTGCTGGTGGTCGATGCAAGCGAAGAGATTCAATTGCAACGAGTCGTCGCCCGCTCCGCGTGGGAGCCCGACGCGGTGCGCGCCGTCATCGCCCAGCAGGCGGGCAGGCCATTGCGCCGGGGTGCTGCCGATGCGGTGATTTACAACGAGAATCTGAGCCTCGCGCAACTCGAAGACGAGGTGCGCCAACTGTGGCGGCTGTGGACCGGCAGCAGCAGCAATTGAACCAGCCGCCATTCGGGAAGCTATGATGACCTCGACTGGAAACGGAGCCGCGTGATCCTTTACGAGTACCCCTTCAACGAACGCATCCGGACCTACCTGCGTCTGGAGCATCTGTTCCGCCGCCTGGGCGAGCTGGTGCCGGCGGATTCGCCGCTGTCCCACCACTACGCGCTGGTCACCATCTTCGAGATCATGGACGTGTCTGCGCGCGCCGATCTCAAGTCCGACGTCATGCGCGACCTGGAGAAGCACAAGACCATCTTCGCCAGCTACCGCGGCAACCCGGCCATCTCGGAGTCGGTGCTGGAGCAGGTGATCGGGCAGCTCGAGCGCAACTTCAACACGCTCAACGCCATCCAGGGCAAGGCCGGCCAGGCGCTCACCGAGAGCGAATGGCTCATGAGCATCCGCAGCCGCGCCAACATCCCGGGTGGCACCTGCGAATTCGACCTGCCCGCCTACTACGCCTGGCAGCACCACCCCGCGGCCGCGCGCCGCGCCGACATCGAGCGCTGGGCCGCCACGCTAGCGCCCATGGCCGAGTCGGTGTACCTGCTGCTCAAGCTGCTGCGCGACGCCGACGTGCCTTACAAGGTGATTGCCACCAACGGCACCTATCAGCAGACGCTGCCGCAGGGACGCAGCTTCCAGCTGCTGCGTTTGCGCATCGATCCTTCTCTGGGCCTCATCCCCGAGATCAGCGGCAACCGGCTGATGGTCTCGGTGCGCCTGATGCGCCATGAAGCGGACGACCGGCTGCACCAGAGCACCGACGAAGCCGCATTCGAACTCACGCTCTGCGCCTGAGGTGGCCGTGACGACCGACGACAAGGGCTTTGCCGCGCGCATCGTGAAGTGCCCGGCCTGCGGGCAGGACAGCGTCTACGCGGCCAGCAACCCCTACCGGCCCTTCTGCAGCGCACGCTGCAAGGGCATCGACCTGGGCGCCTGGGCCAGCGAGGAATTCACGCTGCCCACCGAGGCACCGCCGGACGACGAGCCCTTCGGCGATCCGCGCGTCCAGTAAAAAAACGCGCTGCGGCTCAGGCCGCCAGGCCGCGTTCTTCCGCCAGCCATTGCAGCACCGGCATCGCGCCGGGCAGCACCGGCGTCACGTCCAGGGGCAGTTGCTGCCAGCGCATGGCCTGGCCTTCGCGCATCTCGAACTCGCCCTGCCACTCGCGCACCTTGCACCAGTGCAGGCGCACCAGCGCATGCGGGTAATCGTGCTCGGTGGTCCTCCAGACCTCGGCGTCGCCGATGCTGATGCCCAGCTCCTCGTGCAACTCGCGGCGCAGCGCTTCTTCCACCGTCTCGCCGGCCTCGATCTTGCCGCCCGGGAACTCCCAGTAGCCGGCGTAGGGCTTGCCTTCGGGGCGGGTGGACAACAGCAGCGCGTCGTCGGCGCGGATCAGGATGCCGACCGCGACCTCGGTGTGCTTGCGCGCCTGCTCGCTCATGCCGTCGCGCGCCCCGTGTAGTCGCGCGCGAACTGGTAGGCCACGCGGCCGCTGCGCGATCCGCGCTCCAGCGCCCACACCAGGGCCTCGGGCCGCGCCGCCTCGATGGCCTGCGCATTCGCGCCGAAATGCGACAGCCACTGCGCCACGATGGCCAGGTACTCGGCCTGGGTGAAGGGGTAGAAGCTCACCCACAGGCCGAAGCGCTCCGACAGGGAAATCTTCTCCTCGATCACCTCGCCCGGATGCACCTCGCCATCTTCCGTGTGGGTGTAGCTGAGGTTCTCCTTCATGTACTCGGGCAGCAGGTGCCGCCGGTTGCTGGTCGCGTAGATCAGCACGTTGGGCGTGGACGCCGCAATGGAGCCGTCCAGGATCGACTTGAGCGCCTTGTAGCCAGGCTCGCCCTCGTCGAAGCTCAGGTCGTCGCTGAAGACGATGAACTTCTCCGGCCGCTGCGAGACCACCTCGATGATGTCCGGCAGGTCCACCAGCTCGGCCTTGTCCACCTCGATCAGGCGCAGGCCTTGCGATGCGTAGGCGTGCAGGCAGGCGCGGATCAGCGAGGACTTGCCGGTGCCGCGCGCGCCCGTGAGCAGCACGTTGTTGGCCGGCTTGCCCTGCACGAACTGGCGGGTGTTGCGCTCGATCTTCTCCTTCTGCGGGTCGATCTCCCTGAGGTCGTCCAGCGCCATCGTCGCCACGTGACGCACCGGCTCCAGCGTGCCGTGGCCGGAGCTGCGGCGGCGGTAGCGCCAGGCGATGGAGGCATTCCAGTCGGCCGGCGCGGCCAAGGGCTGCGGCAGGATGGATTCGATGCGCGAGATGAGCTGCTCGGCGCGTTCGATCAGGTGTTCGAATTTCTCGTTCATCGCTCGTGGAATCAGGAACGGTAGTCGGCGTTGATGGACACGTAGTCGTGGCTCAGGTCGCAGGTCCATACTGTGTCGGCGGCGTTGCCGCGGCCCAGCACCACGCGCACCGTGATCTCGCTCTTCTTCATCACGCGCTGGCCGTCTTCCTCGCGGTAGGCCGGGTTGCGCCCACCCTTGACCGCCACGTGCACATCGTCCAGGTACAGGTCGATGCCGGTCTGGTCCAGGTCCTCGATGCCGGCGTAGCCCACCGCCGCCAGGATGCGGCCCAGGTTCGGGTCGCTGGCAAAGAAGGCGGTCTTGACCAGCGGCGAGTGGGCGATGGCGTAGGCCACCTGCCGGCATTCGGCGTCGGTCTTGCCGCCTTCCACGCGCACGGTGATGAACTTGGTGGCGCCTTCGCCGTCGCGCACGATGGCCTGCGCCAGCAGCCGCGCCACGTCCTGCATTGCCTTCAGCAGCGCCTGGCCGTCGGCCGAGTCCAGCGAAGCGATGACGGGATTGGCCGCCTTCTGCGTGACGATCACCACGAAGGAATCGTTGGTGGAGGTGTCGCCGTCGATGGTCACGCGGTTGAAGGAGCCGTCGGCCAGCTTCTTCGACAACGGCTGCAGCAGCGACGCGTCGATGCGCGCGTCGGTGGCCATGAAGCCCAGCATGGTGGCCATGTTCGGGCGGATCATGCCGGCACCCTTGCTGATGCCGCTGATGGTGACGGTGGCGCCGCCGATCTGCACCTGGGCGCTGAAGGCCTTGGGCAGGGTGTCGGTGGTCATGATGCCCTCGGCCGCGCGCGCCCAGTTGCCGGGCTTGGCGTCGGCCAGCGCCGCCGGCAGGCCGGCCTCGATACGCTCGATGGGCAGCGGCTCCATGATCACGCCGGTGGAGAAGGGCAGCACCTGTTCGGGCGCGATCTCCAGGTGGCGGGCCAGCGCGATGCAGGTGGCGCGGGTGCGCGCCAGGCCGTCCTCGCCGGTGCCGGCGTTGGCGTTGCCGGTGTTGATGAGCATGGCGCGGATGCCGAAGTTCTTGTCCAGGTGCTCGCGGCAGACCTGCACCGGCGCGGCGCAGAAACGGTTCTGCGTGAAGACGCCGCCCACGGCGGCGCCCTCGTCGATCAGCACCACCGTCAGGTCCTTGCGGTTGGCCTTGCGGATGCCGGCTTCGGCAACGCCGATTCGAACGCCGGGCACGGCAAAGAGGGAGGCCGGATCGGGGGCGGAAAGGTTCACGGGCATCGTCTTGCTCCTTGGGAAACGTGCGCTATCGATGATGACAAAAAAATGCGCCCGCGGCGCCGGAGGAGACCGGCTGGCGCGGGCGCGTCGTGCAGGTGGGCGCGGGGCTCCTTGGATCAGCTCAGCTCAGCTTCCCGTGGCACTGCTTGTACTTCTTGCCGCTGCCGCAGGGGCAGGGATCGTTGCGGCCGACGCGGGCAAAGGCCATCGCACCGGCTGACAGGCCGCCGGTGGCGGCACGACGCAGGCTTTCCTCGTCCACACGCACCTCCGGCTCGCCGGTCTCGGTGGGCGCGGTGTAGGTGATGTTGATGTGGCTCTCGCCGCGCTCTTCCATCGCCTGCGCCGCCTCGTCGAGCTGTTCGCTGGACTGGATGCGCACCGTCATCAGCTGGCGGGTGACCTCGGTCTTCACCGAGTCGAGCAGCTGGCCGAAGAGCTCGAAGGCCTCGCGCTTGTATTCCTGCTTGGGCTGCTTCTGCGCATAGCCGCGCAGGTGGATGCCCTGGCGCAAGTAGTCGAGGGACGCCAGGTGCTCGCGCCAATGGGTGTCGATGCTCTGCAGCAGCACCATGCGCTCGAACTGGATGAAGTTGTCCTTGCCGATCTGCTCGACCTTGGCATCGAAGGCGGCGTTGGCCGCATTCACGACCTTGTCGACCACTTCCTCATCGGAGATGGCGGTGGCGGCTTCCACTTCCGCGCGCAGCGGCAGTTCGATGCCCCAGTCGTTGGACAGGGTGCGCTCCAGGCCGTCCAGGTCCCACTGCTCTTCCACGGATTCGGCCGGCACGTACTGGCGCGCCAGGTCGGTCATGCAGCCTTCGCGAAGCGCGGCGATCTGCGCCGACAGCTCGCTCGCGTCGAGGATGTCGTTGCGCTGCTGGTAGATCACCTTGCGCTGGTCGTTGGACACGTCGTCGTACTCGAGCAGCTGCTTGCGCACGTCGAAGTTGCGCGCCTCCACCTTGCGCTGGGCGCTCTCGATGCTGCGGGTGACGATGCCGGCCTCGATGGCCTCGCCGTCGGGCATCTTCAGGCGGTCCATGATCGCCTTGACGCGGTCGCCCGCGAAGATGCGCATGAGCGGGTCGTCCAGGCTCAGGTAGAAGCGCGAGGAGCCGTTGTCGCCCTGGCGGCCCGAGCGGCCGCGCAGCTGGTTGTCGATTCGGCGCGACTCGTGGCGCTCGGTCGCGATGATGCGCAGGCCGCCCTGCGCCGTGACGAAGGCGTGCTCCTTGGCCCACTCGGCGCGCAGGCGCTCGATCTCGGCCTGCTTGGCGGATGCGTCGACGGATTCGTCGTGCTCCAGCGCCTCGATGGCCTTCTCCACGTTGCCGCCCAGCACGATGTCGGTGCCGCGGCCGGCCATGTTGGTGGCGATGGTGATCATCTTGGGCCGGCCGGCCTGGGCCACGATGTCGGCCTCGCGGGCGTGCTGCTTGGCGTTGAGCACCTGGTGCGGCAGCTTGGCTTCGGTGAGCAGGCCCGAGATGATCTCGGAGTTCTCGATGGACGAGGTGCCCACCAGCACCGGCTGGCCGCGCTCGTAGCACTCGCGGATGTCCTCGATGGCCGCCTGGTACTTCTCGCGCGTGGTCTTGTAGACGCGGTCGAGCTGGTCGTCGCGCTTGCTCGGACGGTTGGGCGGAATGATCACCGTCTCCAGGCCATAGATCTCCTGGAACTCGTAAGCCTCGGTGTCGGCCGTGCCGGTCATGCCGGCCAGCTTGCCGTACAGGCGGAAGTAGTTCTGGAAGGTGATCGAGGCCAGGGTCTGGTTCTCGGGCTGGATGTTGGCGCCTTCCTTGGCCTCCACGGCCTGGTGCAGGCCATCGCTCCAGCGGCGGCCGGTCATGAGGCGGCCGGTGAATTCGTCGACGATGACGACCTCGCCCTGCTGCACCACGTAGTGCTGGTCGCGGTGGTACAGGTGCTGGGCCCGCAGCGCCGCGTTCAGGTGGTGCATCAGCGTGATGTTGGCCGGGTCGTACAGCGATGCGCCTTCGGGCAGCAGTTGGAACTCGGACAGCAGCTGCTCGGCCTTCTCGTGGCCGTCCTCGGTGAGGAAGACCTGGTGGGTCTTCTCGTCGACCGTGAAGTCGCCGGGCTTGGTGATGCCCTCGCCGGTGCGCGGGTCGGCCTCGCCTTCCTGGCGGGTGAGCAGCGGCACCACCTTCTTGATCGCCAGGTACAGGTCGGTGTGGTCCTCGGCCTGGCCGCTGATGATCAGGGGCGTGCGCGCCTCGTCGATCAGGATCGAGTCCACCTCGTCCACGATGGCGTAGTTCAGGCCGCGCTGCACCCGGTCGCCGGTCTCGTAGACCATGTTGTCGCGCAGGTAGTCGAAACCGTACTCGTTGTTGGTGCCGTAGGTGATGTCGGAGCGGTAGGCCGCCTGCTTCTCCTCGCGCGGCATCTGCGGCAGGTTGATGCCCACCGACAGGCCCAGGTAGTTGTACAGGCGCCCCATCCACTGCGCGTCGCGGCTGGCGAGGTAGTCGTTCACCGTGACCACGTGCACGCCCTTGCCGGTCAGCGCATTGAGGTAGACCGGCAGCGTGGCCGTCAGGGTCTTGCCCTCGCCGGTGCGCATTTCCGAGATCTTGCCGTAGTGCAGCGCCATGCCGCCGAGGAGCTGCACGTCGAAGTGGCGCATCTTCATGATGCGCTTGGAGCCCTCGCGCACCACGGCAAAGGCTTCGGGCAGCAGGTCGTCGAGGGCTTCACCCTTGGCGATGCGGTCCTTGAACTCCTGCGTCTTTCCCCGCAGCTCGTCTTCGCTGAGCTTCTCGAATTGCGCTTCGAGATCGTTGATGCGCGCCACCGTCTTGCGGTATTGCTTCAGGAGGCGGTCGTTGCGACTGCCGAAGAGCTGGGTCAGGAAGTTGGTGGCCATGAGTGGAGGTCGACCCCCGCGCTATATACGCCGTATACGCGCGCGGGCGCTTGGACCTGAATTCCTAAAGATAGTCAAAATCAACACTTGGGCGTGCGTTGCACAATTGCAAGGCTCGCAAGGCGCCCAGGCCGCCGGATTGCCGGCAAACCGTTGATTTTAGCCACCTTGTCTGTCCGCATTTCTTCCGTGAACCGGCGCTTCAATCCCCTCACCGTCCTGCAGGCCACCGAGGCCTCGCCCACCCTGGCGGCCCTGGCCGAGCGCGCCCGCGACTCGGCCGAGCGGCTGCGTGCCGTGGAGGACCTGATCCCGCGCGAGATGCGTGCCGGCATGCAGCCCGGACCGGTCGAAGACGACGAATGGTGCGTATTGGTCGGCAGCAACGCCGCAGCGGCCAAGCTGCGCCAGATGGCGCCCATGCTGGTCGGTCGCCTGCGCATGCGCGGCTGGCAGGTGAAAACCGTGCGCATCAAGGTCCGCTCCCGCCGCTGAGCGCCCTGCGGTGCCCAACGGTCTGCCTGCGCCCATTTAGTAAGCCTGCTTATAATAAGTAGGCTTATGAAAAGAGATTTCACCCAGCGCTTCGGCTTCCTGGTCAATGACGTCGCGCGCCTGTACGGCGCCCAGTTCGACCGGTTGGCACGCGAGCGCATCGGGCTCTCGCGCGCCCAGTGCCGAGTGCTAGGGGCGCTGGCCATGCGCGGCGAACCCATGTCGCAGGCGGAACTGGCGCAGGAAGTGGAACTGAGCGCGATGACCGTGGGCGGCCTGTGCGAGCGCCTGGAAGCAGGGGGTTGGGTCCGCCGCACGGCCAGCGCCAGCGACCGGCGCGCGAAGGAAGTGCAGCTGGCCGAAGGCGCCGAAAAGGCGCTCGACGCGGCGATGAAGATCAGCGACGGCGTCCAGGACCGTGCGCTGGCCGCCTTGTCGCCGGGGGAGCGCAGCCAATTGGTCGCCCTGCTCAACAAGGCCCGCCAGGGCCTGATGACGCCAGTTGCCGGGGAGGAACAGCCATGAGCACCGCCGCTGCGCAGGCACCCGGCGGCTTCCCGCATCGCGGGATGATCACCGTCTCGATCATGCTGGCGACGATCATGCAGGCGCTGGACACCACCATCGCCAACGTCGCCCTGCCCCACATGCAGGGCAGCCTTCAGGCCTCGCAGGACCAGATCACCTGGGTGCTGACCTCCTACATCGTGGCCTCGGCCATCGCACTGCCGCTCACCGGCTGGCTGTGCGGCCAGTTCGGGCGGCGCAAGGTCTTCCTGATCTCGGTGGTGGGCTTCACCATCGCCTCAGCGCTGTGCGGCCTGGCCACCTCGCTGGTGGGCATCGTCGCCGCGCGCCTGCTTCAGGGCGTGTTCGGCGCGGCGCTGGTGCCGCTGTCGCAGGCGGTGCTGCTGGACATCAACCCGCGCGAGAAGGTGGGACAGGCCATGGCCATCTGGGGCGCGGGCATCATGGTCGGCCCCATCCTCGGCCCGCTGCTGGGCGGCTGGCTGACCGAGAACTTCGACTGGCGCTGGGTCTTCTTCATCAACCTGCCGGTGGGCGTGTTCGCCTGGTGGGGCATCGCCCGCTACCTGCCGGAAAGCCGGCCGCAGGGCGAGCGGCTGGACGTCTTCGGCTTCGTCACGCTCAGCATCGCCATCGGCATGCTGCAACTCTTTCTGGACCGCGGCGAGCAGCTGGACTGGTTCGACTCCTGGGAGATCAAGCTGGAGGCCGCTGCCGCGCTCGTCGCCTTCGCCTTCTTCGTGGTGCACACGGCCACCGCGCGCGGCACCTCCTTCTTCAACCGCGAGTTGCTCAAGGACCGCAACTTCGTCACCGGCCTGCTGTTCGCCTTCATCGTCGGCATGATCCTGTTCGCCACGATGGCGCTCTTGCCCAGCTTCCTGCAGGGCCTGATGGGCTACCCGGTGATCTACACCGGCGAGGTCACGGCGCCGCGCGGCATCGGCACCATGCTCGCGATGCTGGTGGTCGGGCGGCTGGTGCAGCGGGTGGACGTGCGCGCCATCATGGCGGTGGGTTTCGGGCTCACCGCCTTCTCGCTGTGGCAGATGACGCAGCTCACGCTGCAGATGGACAGCACGCTCATCGTCACCTCCGGCTTCATCCAGGGCCTGGGCATCGGCTTCACCTTCGTGCCGCTGTCCGCCGCCACCTTCGCGACGCTGCCACCGCACCTGCGGCACGACGGCACGCCGGTGTTCAGCCTGCTGCGCAACATCGGCAGCAGCGTGGGCATCTCGATCGTGCAGGCGCTGCTGACCGAAGGCTCGGGCAAGGCGCATGCGCAGCTGTCGGCGCTGGTCGGGCCGGGCAACCACGGGCTGGCGAACCTGCCCGCGATGATCAGCCCCGACACACTGGCCGGGCTGGCGGTTCTCAACAACGAGGTGACGCGCCAGAGTGCGCTCATCGGCTACCTCAACGACTTCGGCGTCATGATGCTCGTGACCGTGCTGGCGATTCCACTGCTGCTGCTGATCCGCAGTCCGCGGCGCTCGCAGACGGGGGGCGCTCCGGCGGAGGTGCCGCACTAGAATTTGCGGCACCCTCGTTGTCCGGAGAAGCCGTGTCGCCCCAGTCGATCCTGCGTGCCGCCCTCGCCAGCACCCTCGTGCTTCTCTTCACCGGCTGTGCCTCGCTGCCCGCCGACGTTCCGAAAGCCGAGTCGAAGGCCCTCGCGAGCACCGACGACACGCGCCTGGGCCAGGGCGTGCGCCGCATGACGGCCGCTCATCCGGGCAAGTCGGGCATCCGCGCCCTGCCGGAGGCCAACGAGGCTTTCGCCGCGCGCATCCTGCTCGCCCGGGGCGCGCAGCGCAGTCTGGACCTGCAGTACTACATCTGGCACCGCGACACCACCGGCCTGCTGCTGTGGGAAGAGGTGTGGCGCGCGGCCGAGCGCGGCGTGCGCGTGCGGATACTGATCGACGATGCCAACACCGCCGGGCAGGACCCGATGCTGGCAGCGCTCGATGCGCATCCGAACATCGAGCTGCGCCTGTTCAATCCCTTCGCCAACCGCGGCTTCCGGGCCGGCGACTTCCTGAGCGACTTCACGCGGGTGAACCACCGCATGCATAACAAGTCCTTTACCGCGGACAACCAGGTGTCCATCGTGGGCGGGCGCAACATCGGCGACGAATACTTCGGCGCCAACATGGAAGTGGGTTTCCAGGACCTGGACGTGATGTCCGTGGGCCCGGTGGTGCGCGAGGTGTCGCAGGAGTTCGACCTGTTCTGGAACAGCGCCTCGGCCTATCCGGCCGCCAGCATGCTGTCGGGCGTCACGCCCGAGAGCGCGGACACGCTGAAGGCCGAGTGGGAAGCAAACCGCGGCCGGTCCGAGGCGCGCGAGTACATCGAAACCACGCAGCGCACGCCCCTGGTCGCGCAGGTGATCCAGGGCCAGGTGGACTTCGAGTGGACCACCGCGCACGTGGTCCATGATGACCCGGCCAAGGCACTGCAGCCCGCCGACCGGACCGACCTGCAGATGCTGCCCCGGCTGGAGCGGGCCCTGGGCCAGTCGCAGAAGGAACTGGACCTGGTCTCGCCCTATTTCGTGCCGGGCAAGGACGGCACGGCCGCCCTCGGCGAACTGACGCGGCGCGGCGTGAAGGTGCGGGTGCTGACCAATTCGCTCTCGGCCACCGATGTGGCGCCGGTGCATGCCGGCTATGCCAAGTACCGCAAGCAGTTGCTCGAAGCCGGCGTGACGCTCTTCGAACTCAAGCCGGGCGCGGCCGTTCCGCCGCCCAGCGAGGAAAGCAGGCCGCGCGGCCTGCCGGGCAGCGGCTCGACCGGCGGCGGCTCCGCGGCGAGCCTGCACGCCAAGACCTTCGCGGCGGATCGCCAGCGCATCTTCGTCGGCTCCTTCAACCTGGACCCGCGCTCGGCGCGGCTGAACACCGAGATGGGCGTGGTCATCGACAGTCCGCAGTTGGCCGGGCAGCTGTCGAGCCAGCTCGACGGCCGCCTGCCCCACGTGGCCTACCAGGTGCGGCTCACGCCCGAGGGGAAGCTCGAATGGGTCGAGAACGAGGGCGGCAAGGAGACCGTGTTTTCGGACGAACCCGGCACGAGCGCCCTGCGCCGCGGGTGGGTGAATTTCCTCAAGGTGCTGCCCATCGAATCCCTGCTCTGATCGGCAGGCACGGCGCCGCGTCAGGCGGCAGATTCAGATCGCAAGCGCTTCGCCACCCGGTACCGCTTGTGCATCCACCGGCCACAGCGCGAGCCCACCCGCCAGGCTCCAGGCCTGCGCATGGCCAAGGCGGCGAAGGGCCCGCGCGGCCTGGGCACTGCGGTTGCCGCTGCGGCAGACGAAGACGAGCGGCACGTCGGCGGCCAGGGCGCCCCAGCGCGGCAGTGCGCCGACCAGGGTCGACAGCGGCACCGGCTCGGCGTCCAGAGAACCGGCGGTTCCCATCCGCGCCTCGAAGGCTTCGCGCACGTCGATGAGCTGCAGCGCCTGGCCGGTGCGCAACTGCTCTCGCACTTGCTCCGCCGGCAGCTCGACGTTTTCCATCGCAAGCGCGCAGGCGGTGCGCGCGCCGCAGGCGAGGGTCTGGTACTCGGTCGGCGCGAGGTTCCGCTCCAGCGCAGCCTTTTCCATGGCGAAAGCCTGTGCATCGACAACGCCCGTCAAGGCGCCGGCCAGCAGCGGATGGGCCGCGCACTCGACGCTCAAGGTGGTGGCGAAGAAGTTGTCGTAGTCGTGCGCCGGCAGCAGCAGCGTGTGCGGGCCGACCGCGGCTTCCAGCGTCTTGAGCGAGGCGGCGAAGGAATGCGGCGCGCTCTGTTCGAAGTCGCTGCGTCCCAGCGCGCCCGGCATCACCATGTCGCCGACGAAGGCCAGCCGCAGGCCCTGCGCATCGTGCAGCAGGTAGGCCGTGGAATCCTGCGTGTGGCCGGGGATGTGAAGCCGCGTGAGCCGATGCGCGCCCAGCGCAACGATTGCGGCTTCCGCAGGCCAGCCCAGTCCGTCGCGTACGGGAAAAAGATCGACCTGCGCCGGAGCCAGCGCGTCGATCAGCGACTGCGCGGACGAGACATGGTCGCCGTGGCTGTGGGTGTCGAGCACGGCGGCCAGCACGCCCTGGCGGCAGCTGATCCATTGCGCCAGGCGCTCGGTCAGTTCGGGCAAGGGGTCGATGACGACGCAGCGGCGGCTCTGTGCATCGGCCACGACGTAGCAGCAGGCGCCATCGACGACGAATCGGGTGAGCGGGTCCAGCGGTCCCGCCGCGCCAGACGCTTCGGCACCCTGGCAGGTGGCGCGCAGCATCTCGCCGCAGTCGCGCAAGCGCGCGCAGGCCTCGTCGATCAGCGCAGGCGTGTCGGCCGCGCCGAAGGACAGGCGAACCGCCGAGGCGGTCTGCCAAGCCGGCAGGCCCATGGCCTGCAGCACGTAGCTGGGTTGCGCCTTGGCGGCGCTGCAGGCGGAGCCACCGCTCACGCGCAGGCCGGCGGCATCGAAGAGATCGAGCAGGAGGCGCGCGCTCAGCCCGGGCACGGAGAAATTCAGGGTGGTGGGGAGGCTGCAATCGAAGGGTGCGTTGAACACCACGCCGGGGAAAGCTTCGCCAAGGGCGTCGGCCAGCCGTTCGCGCTGCGCGCGCAGCACATCGCCGCTCGCGAACACGTCGCCCGCTTCGAGCGCCGCCAGCACCGCGCCGAGGGCGGCGATGCCCGCCATGTTCTCGGTGCCGGCACGCGACGCGCCCTCCTGCCCACCACCCGTCAGCAGCGGCGTGACGGGCGCACCCTCGCGCACATAGAGCAAACCAATGCCCTTGGGCGCGTAGAGCTTGTGCCCCGAGAAGGGTGCGTAGTCGATGCGCCGCTCGGCCAGCCGCAAGGGCAGCTTGCCCAGGGCCTGCACGCCATCGACCAGCCAGAGTGCTGGGCTCTGCGCCAGCGCGTCGGCGATGCCGTCCAGGTCGCTGATCACGCCTGTTTCATTGTTGGCGGCCATGGTGCACACCAGGCCCGCATCGCCAGCATGGGCGCGCAGCCAGCCCCGGTCATGCCGGCCGTCGATGCCCACCGGGATGGCCCGGATCTCCAGGTTCAGGCCCAGGAGTGCGTTCCAGTGGCGCAGTGCCTCGGGCACCGCCTTGTGTTCGGTGGCACCGTAGAGCAGTTGGCCCGGGATGCTTTCGCCCGACACGCGACGCTGGCGCAACGCATGCAGGGCCGAGAGCACCGCCGTCTGGATGCCCTCGGTCGCGCCGCTGGTGAACATCAACTGCCCACTCGGCGCGCCCAGGACGCGACGCGCGGCCGCCCGCACCTGGTCCAGCAGGGCGCGGGCCCGCAGGCCGCTGCCGTGGATGCTGCTCGGGTTGCCGAAGGTTTCCGACATGACGGCGAGCGCGGCAGAGCGCGCCTGGGGCAGGACCGGGGTGGTGGCGTTGGCGTCGAGATAGATTTCCATCCGGGGAATTGTGCAGACGCTCGGAGGGAATGGACGTGCTAAATTACCCTCGCACGCCTCACGTATTAGCATCCATTTCTACATATGAGCAAATCAGTAAAATTGGATTCCATCGACAAAAGGCTTCTGGCCCTTCTGCAGGAAAACGCCGAGCTTCAGGTCGCCGAACTCGCCGAGTCCGTGGGGCTCTCGCCCACGCCTTGCTGGCGGCGCGTGCAGCGCCTCAAGGAAGCAGGTGTCATCACCCGCAACGTGATGCTGGTGGACCGCGACAAGGTCAACGTGGGCGTGACCGTCTTCGTCTCGGTGCGCACCAACACCCATTCGCAGGCCTGGTTCGACCGCTTTCGCGCCACCATCGAGGCCATTCCCGAAGTGGTCGAGTTCTACCGGATGAGCGGCGACGTGGACTACCTGCTGCGCGTCGTGGTGCCCGACATCGCCGCCTACGACCAGGTCTACAAGCGGCTGATCGCGGGCACGCAACTGTTCGACGTGTCCTCCAGCTTCGCCATGGAGGAACTCAAGTTCACGACCGCGCTGCCCTTGTCGTATATCGATTGAGCGGATGCCACGGCCGGGGCGACTCAGACCATTCCGACGAACGCGCCGCATACTGACACGAGCGCTGCCACCACAGAAGGCGCGAGCCAGATGGCAACACTGGCATCACCCGCCGATACGGACAGGTCACAACGTTTACCTTTCGAACCCCTGTCGATCTCAGATCGCTCCTGGTCGTTCATGCACCGATGAAGTATCGCCGCTTGATGTCCTTCTCAGAGCCTGGTTTGAAGTGCGACGGAACCCACTCGGTCCATGTCTCGAACAGATCTTGTGGTTTCCATGTGTCACGCGCCGCACTTCCATGCTCCTCGATGTGCCGCTTGACCGACTCGCGAAATCGGTGGTGCGCGAAGACCCGCATGAACTCGCCGAAGAAGATGTCGGCAACCCGTGTGTCTCCCCGGATCAAGAGCATGTTCTCGTCGTTGTCGGTCACGCTGGCCGAACTGAAGTTTGCAGAGCCTGCGAGGGTGACCGGCTTCCTTCCCAAGGGGTCGATCAGCATGAACTTCGTGTGAATCCAGTTGACATTCACTCCGATGGGGTCGCTCTCCTTGCGCCAGCCATCGATCCAGTCGACATAGATGTGATTGCCCAGCGCCATGCCGATATTCGGGTGTCGGCGAATTCGCTCGATGTCCTGAATGGCTGCATCCCGCGACGCCTTGCTCCCGCCATTGACGTACTTGTCCAGCAAGGCGAAGCGAAGCACTTGGTCGCTGACGTCGAATGGCGGCCGGAAATCCTTGACGATTCCGAACGGGAAGGTCATGAACAAGGGACGGCCTGCGGACGCCAGTTCGATCCACCACTTGAACACGCTTTCGCCTCGATGAGGTGAGAAGATTGGAAGTATCTCGTCCCCGTCGTCTACAGGAGGCAGTGCGTTTTCTGTTTCGGTCCAGTCCTTGAGCTCCTCAGAGCTCGGGTCACCGCGCAGTTTCTCCCAGTACGCGAGGAAGCGCTTTGCAACGTCCTTGTCTCGAACGACGTGTCCGAAGTTCAATTGACCGTATAGGGCATTGCGGCTCAAGTTCGTGGATCCGGTCCAGACAGCCACTGGCTTGCCTTTGCGACTGATCACGATGAACTTGTTGTGCATCAGTTTGGCATTCCTGCGCGCAATGGCCACTCCGCCCTTGAACTTGACCTTCGTGAGAACCTTGCCGTTCTTCACTCCTGTGTCGTCGCTGCCAGCGTGGTAGATGAGCTTGACGTCAGCGCCTGCTTCGCTCGCGGCCTTGAACGCGGCCAGCACATCCGGCCAAGGTTGATCGCCGGGTACATTGAGCTCGTAGATCGCCGCATGCAAGCTGTAGTCGGCGTTCTTCGCCAAGCCGATGAAATTGATGAGCGCAGGGACCAGATCACGCGCAAGCCAGGAATAGGCGGGGGCACCCGCTTCATTCAAAGTTTGCCCTGGAAAGCGTTGCACAAACGCCTGCGATGCGATCGCACCACGATTGAAGTGCAAGTCGTGCTTGCCTGCACTCAAGGGCTCGGCCTCAATTGTCAGGTCAGTGGGTGTTTTCTCTTCCAGCTTTCCGGGGCGTCCGAACATCGGGATGACGCGATACTTGTATCGATAGCCAGGTTTCGCCGTGTAGTCGGCCCATTGGAAAACTTGGAACGGATGCTGCCTGCTGCTCGCGTCCTCAAACCCGGTCGGGGGGCGGATGCTCGCAAATGTCTTGTTGCCGCGTAGCCAGACAGTTTCGTCCTCGGTCAGGTCCGTTCGCTGGATTGCAAAGCCCATGAGCCCCCGAGCGTCCTGTTCACGCATGTCTAGAGCGAGAAATACGACGTGGGTACCGCTGATGGCGCGTACGTTGACCAGGCCCGATGCTGATTTCCGCATGTTCCCTCCGATCGCAGCTTGCCCGCGATAGGCAAGTCCCTTTGAGTGGCATCGGAGCGCAAGGCGCCAAATGCATTGTCTCCAGTTTCCTCGAACCGGAACCTTTGTCACGTCCACAAGTTTGAGGAGGCGTGGCGAGGGAGGGTTGGAACAACGACTACTTCGAGTCGCATCTGCGCCGGCTGAGTCGTTGGATGACTGCTGCTGCTAGACGACTGGTGTGTGAAGGGGCACAGTCGCAACACACTCGCAGGGTCGGCTGTTGGGGCATGCATCAAGCGAGGACGACAACTTGGAGGTGAGTGGATGTGCAAACTGATATCGATGGTGGTGGCTGCTTGTCTGCTTGCGGGGTGTCACACGACTCCCAAAGACGTAGTTGCGGGTGCCAGTCCGGTCACGCTTCAGTTCTCATGCACGGGTTCCTCAGCTGCGCCCAAAGCCTGGTACGTCGGTGCGTATGCGGGAATGGAGAACGCGGTGCCTGCCCGTGACGCGGCGCGCGATCTGTACTGCGCAGACGCGTTCAAGGCGAGCAAGTATCCCCGCGGATTCGTGACCATCTTCGGGAGTTCGCGTATCGAGAAGGACAACAGGGCGTGCGACGCGCAGGGCAAGTGCGATGAAGTGCTGCAACAGAACGACCGAATGTATGCGGCAGTGAAGGATTTCGCCGCCATCTGGACCAGCCGGCACGGTCGAGCATTGCCGGTTCTGACGGGTGCGGGACCAGGACTCATGAGCGCCGGAAACGAAGGCGCTGCGGCGGCAGGTGGACCGAGCGTCGGGTACACGACGTATTACGATCGCCCCGACCCACCGGCGCCGGCGAACTCGGTGCGTCCGTATGTTGGTGATCCGTCCAAGGCGTTCAATGCCTTTGTCTCTGACGGTCTGGTCTTCACTAGCATCGCCCAGCGGGAGGCAGCCATGATCCGCCATTCTGCTGCGATCGTGTTTACCCCCGGTGGGTCCGGGACAGAGTGGGAGATCTATCAAGCCATTGAGACGATCAAGAGCCGTCAGCAGACGCCGGTTCCCGTGTATTTCTTGGGTGATCGCTCGATCTATTGGGCTGGCTTGAACGCGCGCTTGAAGGACTTGGTGGCTAGAAGGGTCGTGCGCCAGGACGAGATTGATCCCTTTCTTCGCTTCGTTGCAACGCCCGGTGATCTGGTCGATCGCCTAAGCAAGGACTTGGCCCTCCCATAGTTCACGAGGGCGCCACGCAGTTTTTGTATGGAGCTGGTAGCTCAATGAAGCATGCCTGATTTCGCTGGAGCGAGGCCACTGTCATTGAATTTGTCGAAGTCAGGGCTCAACGTTGAAATAGCAGGTCAAGCCGTCTTCGTCGCCCTTCATCCCGTAGACCGTCCGGTCGATCTCGCCTGGCTGCAGGTCCCGCTCGGAACGCAGAATGCGGCCGAACACGTTCTTCATGCGCTTGGGCATCTTGTTCTGCACGAAGTACCCATGCCCGCCGCTCCCGACCTTCGCCCCGGTGCAACTGATGTAGCGCATGGCGGGAACACGAAGCCGGTCGGGCGTGGGGTCCGTGCCGAGTTTTTGCTGGGTGTCGCCGGTCAGCCCATTGTCGGCAATGCTGGCGGCCGCCAGCACCACATCGCCCTTGTTGAAGGTCACGAAAAGCTGGCTCTTCGGTCTGATCTTGCCCAGCCAACTGCGGTGATCGCTGGCTCGCACGCAGGGCGCCAGCAGCACAACGTTCTGCGCGATGGAGAGCGAGTCCGCGGCGCCGGGAATGTCCAGCGCGTATTGCAGGAACTGCGCACCCAGGCTGTGGGCAGCGACAGTGAACGACTGTGCGTTGGCGTCCAGGCGTGCTGCGCCTACGAGCCGAAGGAAGCGTGCCAGCGCATCGGCGGCGTGCTTTCCGTTGAGGCTTGCCTGGTGATAGCGGTAGATCTTGGAGCGAATGCCGGACTGATCGCGGTTGGATGCATCCACCGCGCTCAACTCGTCTTCGTCGCCATCGGTCTCAGCGGGATCGACTCCTGGATAGCGCTGGCCGTCCGGCAGGTAACCCTCCGACGGCCACGAGAAGGCCACCACCTCGACGTTGTAGAGCGCCTCCAGTCTGGCGCAGCGCTCGAAGCATCGGGCCGGGGAGTTGTTGTTCCCGTGGATGTAGACCAACACGGGGCGAGCGCCCTTGAAGATCGGGTCCAGCGCCGACTTGGCTTCGGCCTGCTCGACGTCGTCGTCCGCGGCGGTGACCCTCCACCCAGCAGACTTGGCGCTCACCGTGGCCATGCCCAACCTCTCGGAGCCCTGGTTGTAGGCCGTGCCGAACGCCGATTCATTCGAGCTTGCCGTCATCACCCTGTTTGTGAAGATGAGCATCGTTCCCTCCAGAAGGTGGAGGGGAATTCTCGGACTTGCCCGCAGGTCCAGGCTCCCCAGAATTGAGGATCGAAAGGACGCGATCGCCTGCGTGGGTCCGGATCGCCAAGCGCGACCTGGTCGGGCCGACGGCAACGTCCCCTAGCCGCGAGCGAAGAAGCGCTCGGCCCGTGCGGCCGAGAGGACCGATGCCGCACCTGCCTGCAGCAAATCCATGGGCACGGCGTCGTTCAGCAGATGGTTGGGCTCGATGAACCACAGCGCCGTGTCCCAGTCGCCGAGCGTGCCAGCCAGTTCTTGCACCACAGCCGTGGCAGATGGCGAGGGCGTCATGTCGACAGGGTCGAACTGGAAGATGGGCAGCAGCGTCTGAGATCTCCAGGAAAAGCTCAGCACCCGGTTCGAGACGATCCAGCGAGCCACGTGCGATACGGGCTGAAGCACACGCTCTCGCAGCCGATCGGCGAACTCGTCGCCGCTCAGCAGGCCACCGGTGCGTTGGAAGGCAAGCTGCATCCGCGCGTACTCGAGCTCGCGCAGTCGGTGCGCCGAGCCCTAGAAAGGCCGCAAGTGCGCCGCCACGCAGGGATGCGGGTACTCGGGAAGTCTCATGGTCCACCTCGATTGCTTGTTGGAGACACGACCACTGTCCTCTCGAACGTCCCACGGCACATCCGCCGAAGGATCGGCTTCGCTGCAGCCCCAAGGGCTGAACGACGGTGGATTTACTTTGCATGCGAATTACTTCTATACTTTGCATGCGAACTTCATTCACGGCTGCCAGCCACTCACCGGAAACACACCATGTCCTCTGAAATCCGCACCGACCTGATCGACGGCGTGCTCACCATTACGTTTGCCCGGCCTGAAAAGAAGAATGCGTTGACGAACGAGATGTACGCTGCCTTGGCCGACGCCGTCGAGCAGGCGCGGCTGAACGCCGGCATCCGCGTGCTTCTGTTCCAGGGAGACGGTGACATGTTCACTGCCGGCAACGACATGGGTGATTTCGCCGCGATGGCTGCCGGAGAGGACCCGGGTGTGCGCCATGTGCATCGATTCCTGCACTCGCTGGCAAGCTCCACGCTGCCGATCGTCGCCGCGGTCAACGGCAAGGCCGTCGGCGTAGGTACCACGATGCTGCTGCACTGCGACTACGTCCTGCTATCGCAGGATGCGCAGCTGATCACGCCCTTCGTCAACCTGGCGCTGGTCCCCGAGGCAGCATCGAGCTACCTGCTTCCGCTGCGCATCGGGCACGCCAGGGCCTTCGAGATGTTCGCGATGGGCGAGCCGCTCGACGCGCAGACCGCCCTGGCATGGGGCATCGCGAACAAGGTGTGCGATGCTGATCAACTGCGCACGCATGCGCGCAAGGTGGCGGAAAGGCTCGCTGCCAAGCCCGCAGGCTCGCTGAGCGCGATGAAAGAACTCATGCGCGACGCACAGCGGCTGATTGCGCAGATGACCCGCGAGAGCGCGAGGTTCGAAGACCGGCTGGCCAGCGCGGAGGCCAGGGAAGCATTCTCGGCCTTTGCCGAAAAGCGCAAGCCCGACTTCACGAAGCTTGCCCCGCACTGAATCGAATGCTTCGTCGTCCCGGCGGCTCCGCGCGCTACACGTCGTCTTCGTCCGTAGGCGGGAACTTCGTCTGCAGGCTGGTCAGCCACCGCGCCACCACATCGATCTCGGCCGCGGTGAAGCCTTCGGTCAGCTTGGCATTCAATGGCTTCATGCCCGCCTGCGAGCGCTGCCGAGCCGCACGGCCCGCGTCGGTCAGCCACAGGCGCGACGCGCGCCCATCGGTGTCGTCCGCCCGGCGCTCGATGAGGCCCGCTCTTTCCATCCGATCGGCAAGCCCGCTCATCCCGGGCGCACCCATGTGCAGCTGCGCGGCGGCCTCGCTCATCAGGGCGCCGTCACTCTTCTCCAGGATGAAGAGCAAGCCGGCCTGAGCGGCCGTCACGCCGCCTGCGGTCCTGCGCGCCTGCGACCAGCGTTGCAACCGTCGCTGGCCGACGTTCAGGAGATAGACGAGGCGATGCTGCATGTGCGGGACGGGCCGCCCAAGCGGCAATTTATTCGCATACGAACATTATGCGCGACAGCAGGTCGGACGGACACATGCGCTTGTGCCGCGCGGCGGGAGGTCGTGGTGCAGCCTCGTTCCCCGCCCAAGGCCGTGGCCGCCGGCCTGACCTCGGGCATCACGACCATGGTCGCGCACTCCGGCGGCCCCCCACTGGCGATGTACCTGCTGCCGCTTGGCCTGGGCAAGCAGGTCTATGCCGGAACGACCAGCCTCTTCTTCACAGTGGGCAACATCGTCAAGGCCGCGCCGTGGCTGGCCCTGGCCAGGCCAGCGGGCTCGGTCTGGACATTGATGGCGATCAGTCTCCTGGCCATACCCTCGGGCGTCTGGCTCGGCTGGCGCCTGCATGCCAGGCTGGACCAGCGCCAGATGTACAGGGTCTGCTATGGCCTGCTGGTCGTCACGGCGATGAAGTTGCTGTGGGACGGCGTCGGGGGCTATCTGCACTGAGCTTGCATGCCTCGGACGCACGATTGGCCCCCTGGGCCGCCACTGACCATTGTTTCCCCGGAGGCAATGCCACATTGTCCCGCAGCACCTTTTTCCGGGACGAGCCGGCGACTAGATTGGAGACACGCAGTCTCTCCCGAGGGTCGCCACCATGTTCCACCTCATCAGCCAGTCCCGGCGCGACGGGCGCTTCGAGATCCGGTTCCGCTCGCTTTTCCACCAGGGCCGGGGCTATGTGTTCCCGTGCGACTCCGCAGGTCGAGTGGACCTGGACACGCTGTCGGAGCGAAGCCGCTGCAACTACCTGTTCGCTCGCGCCATGGTCGGACGCGAGTTCGCGCTGCCCGACGTCAGCGCCAGCTGAATCCACGGAGAATCCCATGCGGCCCACCGGTCTTGAGCGGGAGCATCAGCAGCGCTGCTGGCGCCTTCAACAATGAAGACCCTGGAACTTCTTGAGGTCGAGCATGCGCTGGAACGCATCGAACAAGTCCTGCTCCGGTGCGGCGACGAAGGCCAATACCTGATCTTGCGTGCCCATGGAGACAAGGAAGGCGGGCAGGCCCTCACGCAGCAGCGCTTGGCGGCACGCAAGTCGCTGGCGGCAGCGCAGAAGCTCCTGGCGGTCGCGACCGCGCTGATGGACGATCCTTCCCACAGCTCCGACAAGGAAGCGCAGTTGCAGATCAAGGCGTCGATCGAAGCGCTGAAGCTCGCGGCACGCGGCGCCTACGAGGCCAGTCATTTTCTCGTCGGGGTGAGGAGGAGCTATGGTTAAGGCGGATGGGCGTGCCGCGGGTCGCCCCAGTTCGTCCAGGAACACCACCAATCACGCCGGGCAGCCGACAGTCGGGCTGTTGCCCAGCGCCAGTGCGCATGACCGAGAATCTCCGGATGCCCCACGCCGTGTCCGACCTGCGTGCCGCGCGTCTGGCGCGCAGCGCCAAGCCCTTTCTCGCCCGCGGTGGCTTCAAGCGCGAGCGCTGCGCCGGTTGCCGCCTCGCCCCCAGCCACTGCATGTGTGCCTTGCGCCCTTCGTTGACCACGCGCGCAGGGGTGTGCCTGCTCATGGCCGACATCGAGCCACTCAAGCCGAGCAACACGGGTTGGCTGGTCGCCGATGTGGTGCCCGATACCTTTGCCTTCGGCTGGACGCGAACCGAAGTCGATCCCGCCCTTCTGAACTTGCTCGGCGACCCGCAGTGGCAACCCTATGTGGTGTTCCCGGGCCAGTATGCGGCGCCCGAGCGGGTCGTGCGCGCGGTTGAATTGCCTGACAGCCTGCGTGGTGCTGCCGCAAGGCGCCCGCTTTTCATCTTCCTGGACGCGACGTGGACCGAGGCGCGCAAGATGTTTCGAAGAAGCCCTTACCTCGACCAACTCCCGGTGCTGAGTCTGGAACCTGGCCAGGTATCGCAATACAAGCTGCGCCACTCCGGCCGCGACGACCACTTGTGTACCAGCGAGGTGGCCGCCCTGTGCATGAATCTGGCGGGCGAGCACCTTGTCGAGCGAACTCTGCAAGCCTATCTTGCGGTATTCACCCATCACTACCTGCGTGCGAAGAATCAACAGCCCATTGAATGGGAAGGCGCCGCCCACCAGCGCTTGCGCGAGGTGATCGGCACCCCCGAAGGACCTGGGCGACATCGCCCTGCTGCAGCGACGGGGTGAGCTAGCGGCGACCCCACCCGCCCCGGGCGCCTCCTCCTCCGTAAGTGCCGTAGCCGCGGGACGCCCACGCGCCGTGCCCGCCGTAGTAAGGGCGGCTTCCATAGTAGGGATAGCGCCCCCACCCGCCTCGGCCCCAGCAGCAGCCGTAGCCGCCGCCGATGAAGACGGACGAAGACACGTAGGGATAGGGGTACCCATAGCCGTACCCGTAGCCATAGCCGTAGGGATAGCCATAGCCGTAGGGATACGCATAGCCGTACGGATAGCCATAGCCGGCGGCATAGTAGCCGTCGTAGGGAACGGCCACGCAGCCGCAAAGTGCAGCCAGGGCCAGGGCCAAGGCGGAGGCACGAAGACACAAGCCTTTCATGGCGCAACCTCCATCTGCATGCGACCGCTTCGGGCAAGCCGCCACGCGCATCCTGACAGGCAGCGCGCGGCGCGCCGGCGTCAGGGTTTTCGCAAGGAGGGCGGCGTGCCGCCCTGCACACGCTGCGAAAGATTCTCAACGCGTCCGATCGTGGAACCCACAGGGCAAGTGCTGCTACCCCGCGGTCACGCGCGGGACCAACGATCAGAACGAGTGCCGGATGCCGAAGTCATACCCGTAGCCCATATCCGCGCGATAGCCGGTCTGATTCAGGTCGGCCAGCGTGGGGCTGGCGTAGCCCACCGAGCCGTTGGGCGGCAGCGCTGGCGGCAGTGCCGCGCCGTTCTTGTTCTTCGTGTAGGCGAAGCTCGCGTACAGCGCCGTGCGCTTGGACAGGTTGTGCACGTAGCCCAGCGAGAACTTGTCGGCCTTGGGCTCCGGCAGATCCTGCCCTGAGGTGTTTGCCGCCGCCTGGTCGACGTTCGCCTGCAGGTGCGAATACGCCACGCGGATCAGCCCCACGCCCACCGGCACGCTCGCGCCCAGCAGGTAGCCCTTGACCCTGGCGTCGCCCGTGGGCTGCGGCGTGCTCACATAGTCGTTCTTCAGCTGCACGTACGAGTATTCGCCGAAAAGCTTGACCGGGCCGAAGTCATAGGAGCCCGCCACGTTGCTGGTATTCAAGTACTTTGTGCTGCCCGCGTAGTAGTTGTCGCCCACGGTGCTGGAGCCGTAGGCCGCGCCGACGTCCACCGGGCCGTTGGCCCAGCCCAGTCGCCCGCCTGCGTAGCGGCCCGTGCGTGCGGTGTTCAAGGCGTTGGGGGGCGTGCTGGTGCCGGGGTCGTACTTGGTGTTCTCGCCGAATGCGTACATCACCTGGCCATAGAGGCCACCCAGGCCCGCCGGCAGGAAATAGCTCACGGCATTGCCTGCGCGCACATAGTTCGGGTTGACCAGCAGGGCATTGATGGTGCCCGGGCTGCCCGAGCCCCCCAGCAGCATGCTGATGGCGCTGGCGCCCACGCCCACCGTGCCGAAGGGGTCGAAGACGGTGTCGTTCCAGAAGGTGGGCGTGTAGTCGCGGCCCAGGCGCAGTTCGCCAAAACGGCTTGTCAGGCTGACGGTGGAGCGCCGATTGAAAAGCGCCACAGGCGAGATGGCCGAGCCGGTGTCATTGGCCAAGCCCGCCTCCAGCCAGAAGCCCACCGCCAGGCCGCCACCGAGGTCCTCGGTGCCGCTGAAGCCCAGGCGGCTGCCGGCGTAGTTGCCGGTGGACAGGGCCCACTGGCTCTGGCGCAGATTGGGCTGCGTCCCGACGCGGTCCTTGCTATTGGTCTGGTAGTAGCTCACGCCGGCGTCCAGCACGCCGAATACCGTCACGCGCGACTGCGCCGAGGCACTTCCGGCGGCCGCCAGGGCCGCGAGGGCTGCGAGGCTCGTCTGCACTGCCGATGTCACACGTGTCTCCTTGTTCGACCCGTGGTTCGGTTATCGGTGCAGACGGGATACAGTTCAAGGCGCCCGAGCACCCCGGTCCGAGCGCAAGGCGAAACTGTTCTCCCGGCAGCCTGGGCCGCGCCCGGCCCAGGCACCATCATTCACCGCCGCACTCGCCCGGCCGGTCCCAGTCGTAAGCCAGCGGTCGCTTGTGCAGGAAGCGCTACAGCGCATCGGCACGAAAGGGAAGCGACATGGCCACGGCCTGCTGGTGCGCCTCGATTTCGGCCAGCGTCCCGTAGTTGCTGTCGAAGCTGCGGTTGAGCGAATTCTTGATCGGGGCTGAAGCGCAAGTCGCGCATGTCCGGCTCGGTCGCCCTTTCCCTGGATCGCATGCGCTCCAAGTAAAGCGGTAAGGGGCTGCGTGAACTCAGCGGCAGGTGCAGACGCTCCGGGCGCGTAGTCGAGCAGCCGCTGGATGAGCCTGAAGACTGGTGCAGGTTGTTTGTCGAGCATGATGACCAGCTCTCGCTGCCGAACGGCCAAAACCTGTACCAGCGAGATCACCCAATGCTCGAGCGTCAGGCGTTCACGACGCCAAGCCAGCAGCGCGGTGGTCTTGCCGCTACCCGCCTGCCCCAGCACGACCGTGCAGCGCTGCCGCGTGGTTCCCGTTGCGCGATGCCGCCCGTCCGGACGCGAATCAGGATGCAGCCGAACGCTCGCCTCGCCGCAGCGCGAGCTGTTCCTCGATCAGCTTGGCGACCTGATCGGAGTCGATCGGCTTGGTCAAGTGCGTATCGAAACCGGCTTCGAGCGAGCGGCGCACGTCGCTTTCCTGTCCCCAGCCGGTCATCGCCAGCAGGATCAGGTTCGCGCCGCCATGGGTCGCGCGCAGGCGGCGGGCCACTTCGTGACCGTCGATGTCCGGCATGCCCACATCCAGCAGCAGAACCGCCGGATTGAATTCCGCCGCCAGCTGCAGTGCGCGCCGCCCGCCCGCGGCGGTCATGGTGCGATAGCCGGAGACCTCGAGCAGCTTGGCCATGCTCCACGCAGCATCCTCGTTGTCGTCGGCCACCAGGACCAGCACGTCGCTGGCCGGGCGCTGCATGTCCGGCGTCACGGGCAATGCACGCGATTCGCGTGCACCGAGCACGCGCAGTACGGGCAGCCCGAACTGGAACTCGCTGCCGCTTCCAGGCCCGTTGGACGTGGCGCGTATCCACCCTCCGTGAAGCTGTGCGATGTTGCGCGCCAATGCCAGGCCGATGCCCAGCCCGTCGCCCGCGCGCTCACGAGCCTGCGGCGCCTGCGAAAACATGTCGAACATGGCCTCGATCTCGGCGGGCACCATGCCGATGCCATCGTCGGCCACCTTCACGATGACCTGGTTGCCCGACAGCTCGGCCGAGATATCGATGTGTCCCCCCGGCGGCGTGTACTTCGCTGCGTTGCTCAGCAGGTTGTTCACGACCTGCGCAAGGCGTACCGGATCGCCATCGACCTCGAGCTCGTTGGTCGGCATCCGCACCGCCACGGCGTGGCCCGCGGCCTCGATGATCGGATGCGTCGCCTCCAGTGCCGCCTCGATCACCGAGGAAATGCCGACCGGGCGCTTCTGCATGGTGAGCCGCCCAAGTCGCAGCCGCGAGACGTCCAGCAGGTCGTCGAGCTGCGCAGCCATCGCGCCGGCCTGGCGCCGAACCACTTCGGCGGCACGCTGCAGGTCGCCGCCGCTCCCGGGCGCGATGTCCAGCAGCCGTGCGGCGGCCGTGATCGAGGTGAGCGGGTTGCGCAACTCGTGCGAAAGCACCGCGAGGAAGCGGTCCTTGGCGACATCGGCCGCCTCCAGCGCATCGCGCGAGGCTCGGACGTCGTTCAGCGCGAGCACCAGGTCGGCCTGGCTGCGCTCAATGGCCTGCTGGGCCTCGCGCGCCGCGCTCTGGTCGCGCAGGATCTTGACGAAGCCGACCGCGCGATCATCCGCATCGCGCATCTGCATCATCACGCCGCTGGCCCAGAACAGGCTTCCGTCCTTGCGGCGGTGGAAGCGGTCGTCACCGGCGCGCCCCTCGCGCAGCGCCTGCTCCGACTCGCGCTGGGGCGCCTTCGCGGCACGGTCCTCGTCGGTAAAGATGATGTCGGCCGGCTGGCCAAGCACTTCATCCTCCGTGAAGCCGAGAAGCCGCTGCGCGCCGGCGTTCCAGACGGTCACGCGCCGCTCCAGATCGGTCGAGAAGATGGCGAACTCGCTGGCGTTCTCGATCACCATGCGAAGCTGCTCGCGGCTGTCACGCAGTGCGGCCTCGATGCGCTTGGCCTCGGTGATGTCGCGCGCGATCGCGGTGCCGGCGACGACGTTGCCGCTGTCGTCGCGGATGGGCGAGACGGTCAGTGAAACCTGTATCTCGGCACCGTCCTTGCGGCGGCGCACGGTCTCGAAGTGTTCGAGCGGCAGCGCGGCGGTCAGCGTGGCGAGGAACATGGTGTCCTCGCTCTCGCCATCGGCCGAGAGCATGGCCACGGGCTGCCCGATCGCCTCCTCGGCCGTGTAGCCGAAGACACGCTCGGCGCCGCCATTCCAGCTCAGGATGGTGCGTTCGAGCGAGAAGCTGACGATGGCGTCGGTGGTCGAGTTCACCACGGCCGAGAGCCACAGGCGCATCTCCTCGGCCTGCTTGCGCTCGGTGATGTTGACGAAGGACAGCACCACGCCGGCGATGCGATCCTCGATGGTGCGGTAGGGCAGCAGCCGCGCCAGATACCAGCTGCCGTCGGCCTGGCCGACTTCGCGCTCGATGGGCACCAGGCGCTCGAGCACGCGCTGCGCGTCTTCCCCCAGCTCGGAGTAGTGCAGCTGCGTGGTGAGGTCGGTCAACGGGCGGCCAACGTCGGTCGGGATCAGGTTGAACAGCGTCACCGCCGAGGGCGTGAAGCGGGTGATGCGCAGTTCGCGGTCGAGGAACACGGTGGCGATGGCCGTCGCGTCCATCAGGTTGTGCATGTCGCTGTTGGCATGCCCCAGCTCGTCGACCTTGCTCTTGAGCTCGTGGTTGACCGTGGTCAGCTCTTCGTTGATCGACTGCAGTTCTTCGCGGCTGGTCTCCAGCTCCTCGGTGGCCGAGCGCAGCTCCTCGTTCATGGCCTGCAGCTCCTCGTTGCTGGCCTTGAGCTCTTCGGTGGAAGCCTCGTACTGCTCGACCGTGTCGCGCAGGTGCGATTTGAGCCGCTCCAGCTCCCGGTCCAGGTGGCGTGCCACCGGATCGGGTTCCGGCCGAGGCGCCGCCCCTTCCGGTGGCCCGAGCGGCAAGGCGGGCGCGTTGGCCTGCAGCACGACCAGGTACATGTCGGCGCCCAGGTCGCTGGCCGGCGTCACGCGGATCGAGATCGACAGGCTCTCGCCGTTGATGTCAACGCCGACGTCGAGCACCTCGGAGTCGGACTTTGTCTGTGCGGCCTGGTAGAGCGCCGCACGCAGCTCGATGCGCAGGCTGGGATTGACCGCGCGCAGCAGGTTGCGGCTGGGTTCCCCGCCGCTGTACTGCAGGAAGCGGCCAGCGCTGGGCGAGAGATGGACGATCTCGTATTCGCTGTCCACCAGGATCGACGGCGGCGCGAGATGCTCGAGCAGCCGCAGGTGCAGCTCGCTCCATGAGGTCTGCCGCGGCTCGCCCGTGCGTACCACGCGGCTGATGGAGTTCGTCGACTGCTCGAAGGCGTTGCCCGCCACCACCGGGCCATCGCGAGCGGCCTGCTGGGCCTCGAGCGCCATCGCCAGGGTCCCCGGCCCGCTGGGCACCGGAAGGCCGACGCGGGGGGTGGGCCGCTGCGCGTAGATCCGGTGCTTCTTGTCGATCACGCCGAAGTGCTGGCTACCGTCCTCCACCGACTCGGAGGACCCGAGGAAGAGGCGCGTGCCGGGAAGCAGGGCGAAGTGGAAGGTGTCGAAGACGCGCGCCTGCGCCTCGCGGTTGAGGTAGATGAACAGGTTGCGGCAGCTCACCAGGTCCAGGCGCGAGAAGGGCGAATCCTTGAGCACGTCGTGCATCGCGAACAGCACCATCTCGCGCAGTTCACGGCGCACCCGGTAGCCGCGGTGCTCCTTGATGAAGAAGCGGCGCAGCCGCTCCTCGGACAGGTCGGCCTCGATGGCGGCCGGGTAGATGCCTTCGCGTGCCGCCTGGATGGCTTCCTCATCCAGGTCGGTGGCAAAGATCTGGATCAGCGGCGGTGACTCCAGCGTGCGTGCGTGCTCGCTCAGCAGTATGGCGATCGAGTACGCCTCTTCGCCGGTGGCACAGGCCGCAACCCAGACGCGCAGCGCATCGTTGGGGCCCTTGTTGGCGAACAGCATCGGGATCTGCTGCTCGAGTGCGGCAAAGCATTCGCTGTCGCGGAAGAAGTTGGTGACGCTGATGAGCAGGTCCTGCAGCAGCGCGCCCGACTCGCCCGCGCGCGTGCGCAGGCAGGTGAGGTAGGACTGCAGGTCGTCGATGCCGTTGACCTGCATGCGCCGCCCGATGCGGCGAAGGATGGTCGCGCGCTTGTAGTACGAGAAGTCGCGCCCGGTGCGCGTGCGCAGGAAGCTGAGCACGTCGCGCAGGGCCGCTTCGTCCGCGCTGCCCGGCGGGCGCGCCGCATGCGTGGGCTGCGGGCCGATCACGGGCGGCAGGCGAACCAGCGGCTCGAGCCGGTAGTACTCCAGCAGCTTGGCGGCGATCTCGCCGACGGGCAGCACCCAGTCCACCATGCCGGTGGAAATCGCGGAACGCGGCATGCCGCCGTGTTCGGCCTCGTCCGGATCCTGCGCCACCGTCAGGCCGCCGCGTTCCTTGATGCGCTTGATCCCGATGGCGCCGTCGCCGTCCGCGCCGGAAAGCACCACCGCGGCCGAGTGCGGCCCGTGGGTGTCGGCGAGGGTACGGAAGAACAGATCGACCGCCACGTGGCGGCCGCGATCGGACTGTGGCTCGGCCAGTTGGACATGGCCGTCGACCATGCGCAGCGACTTGCGCGGCGGAATCACGTAGACCCGGTTAGGCTCGATGCGCAGCGTGTCCTGCACCTGCAACACATCCATCTCGGTGCAGCGCTGCAGCAGTTCGGGCAGGGTGCTCTCGTGTTCCGGCGACAGGTGGAGCACCACCACGAAGGCCAGGCCAGGATCGGCCGGAACCGTCTTGAAGAACGAAACCAGCGACGCGATGCCGCCCGCGGAGCCACCCAGCCCGACCACGGGAACCGTCTGGTAGCCGCCCGCGGGCACGAAGTTATCCGACAGATCGCCGTTCAGCTCTTCTGGCGGTAAAGGGTTTTCCCTCTCCGAATCTGCTTGACTCATCGACCTTCCCAATGAAGGAAGGAATTATGCGCTCCGGAAGTCTTCCTCTTCGATGAGTCGGGTCAAGATCGCCGCCTGCTGGCGGAACTCGTTCGCGCGTTTTTCGCCGGCCGCCGCCTCGCTGGTTTGCCCCGTCTGCCGCGCAACCGCGGCGAGCCGGCGCAGCAATATCTCTTTCTCCTGCAAGGCGCGTACGCCGCTTCGCAGCGCCTGGTCGGTGTTGTCGTCCTGCGCCTGCTCCAGGCTGCTCACCGAGAACGCGTGGCCCGTGTGGCACCGGAAGCGCACGGGCCGCGCGCCTTCCAGTTCGAACAGGGCCCCACCGCAGTCCGGGCAGGTCAGCCCCGAGGGCGTACCGATGCGCAGAAGGTTTTCCATGCGTTCGATCCCCTGGTTGATCTCGACCTCGCGCAAGACCAGATCCGGCGGCGCGCCGACCTCCGGCGACGGAGCGCCGGCAACCATCCGCACCAGCGCCGGCGCGATTTCGGGCAGCGGCACGCACAGGTCGACAGCCACGCTCGCCAGCGCGCTGCGTGGCATCGAGGGCTCCAGCGCGCTGCTCGGATCCTGCACGATCGCCCGGCCGCCGCATGACTTGATCGCCTGCAGCCCGGCGGCACCGTCGTCGAGGTGGCCCGAGAGGATCACGCCGATCACGCCCCGGCCCCAGTGAAGCGCGGCCGAACGGAACAGCGGATCGATGGCCGGGCGCGCGTGGTTCTCCTTGGCGCCCAGATTCAGGGTGATGCGATCGCCTTCCAGCAGCATGTGGTGGTCTGGCGGCGCAATGAAGATGGTCCCCCGCTGCAATCTGTCGCCGTCGCTTGCATGCACCGCGCGATTGGGACCATGCTTGCTCAAAAGCTCGGGAAGAATGCTCCGATTGGCGCCGATGTGCTGCACCACCAGCACAGGCGCTGCGAAGTCCCTGGGCAACGCGGATGCCAGTTCCAGCAGGGCCGGGATACCGCCCGACGAGGCGCCGATCACCACGACATAAGGTTCCTTCATCGATAGTCCCTGTACTTGTCATGGGCGACGGCTCACCACCTACGTGCTGGCGCCAAGTCTGGTGCCGATCTCGTTCACGCGGGTCGCAAGTCGCGCTTCGTCCGGGGAGCTTCCCTGACTGTAGGACGCCATCGGCTTGAATACTGTCAGCGGGCATGCCGTGTGGGCCGGCTGGCGCGCGCGCTATTGACCGTCGTCGCGCAGAAATCCTGCGATGACCTGCATCTCCAGCCAGTGCTCCGGGCTGGGCTGCCACAGGCGCTCGTTGGCGGACAAGCGTTGAATGAGCTGCATCTTCTCTTCCACGGACCGCACAGATGTGTGCCGCACGTTCGAGCAGTCCAGGTACTCCCGAAGGGCGCTCAGCATCTTCCTGCCAAGTGCAGCCACGAGCGCATATTCGGCGGCGTCCGGCCAGGGGCCACACCCGTCTACGGCAGCTTCCAACCGCGCCACCAATGCCCGATGCACGCGGAAGTACTCGCCTCTCGTCTGCTCGTACGAGACGCGAAGCACTTGCAGCTTTTCGAGGTGCATATGCGCAGTTTGCAACCAAACCTGGCGACGCCTGTAGGACATCGCACCTTCCGAAAAGGGCTTCCAGGAACAGCGCCTGATGTCCCCCGCGCGAGCGACCCTGGCATGCCCACCCCCGGCTGCCTCAGACCCCGAGCGCCGGGTCGGGCACAAAGCGCCAGTCGTGCGCGAGCTACTTCTTGCCGAAGTTCTTTTGACTCAGCAGAAACAGCGTTTTGCGAAGCGTTGCCTTATCGATCGGCCGCGATTCGCCTAGAGTCGGTTGGACGCAGCGACAAGCAATCCCACCAGCCAATCCATCCGACATGAGAGCACGACTTCCGGCCCAGTGCCTTCATGGCAGCAAGGAGGGGATGTGTCCCAACTTGGCATGATCAACAGCTGGCATGGCGCTGGCGTGTGGATGGTGTTGAACATGGCGGGTGCGCTGCTACTGGGCTGGTTTGTCGGCTACGAGCGTTATTTCAGCGGACGCGCTGCGGGCAGCCAGGTCTATTGCCTGGTCTGCGCGACCTCCTGTGCCGTCACCTTGGTGGCTGGCTATCCCTCGATCTGGTACTGGGGCAGCCACGACACTGTCATTGCAGCCGACCCCACGAAAGTCATCGGCGCCATCCTGACGGGCATTGGTTTTCTTGGTGCCGGGCTCATCGTGAAGAGCGGTCACAACGTGCGTGGGCTGACGACCGCTGCATCCATCTGGGGGTCCTCGGCGATCGGCATCCTGGTCGGTGTGGGGTTCTACGTACCGGCCATCGGGCTGACGGCGTTGTTCGTGGTCTGCACGGCCATCGTGCCCCGCGTCGAGCATCGCCTGCCTGCCCACGCGGCAATGACGGGAACGTTCCGGTTTCGCAAGGGCCACCGACCCGAGCCCGAAGAAGTCCATCGCTTCCTGGTCAAACGCGGACTTCGGGTTCCACCCGAGAGTGTCTCCATCAGCTTCGACGGCACGCATTTCGAGATCCAGTGCCTGATCTTCGCGAGTTCGAGTTCGAGCTCGCGCGGCAGCGCGCTGAGCGCCATCGGGGAAGACCTGTCCCAACTTGAAGATGTCGAGGGCTTCAGCCTTACGCATTCGAGCCGGGCATGAAAGACAGAAGCTTCGACGCACCACAGGCGACGCGTTGAGTCGAACTCGATGTTTCCCAAGCCAAAGCGCGCCCGAAGGGGCCGCGGAACGCTTACACGGCCACCAGGCTTGGCTGAAGGTACGGCGCGATGTTGCGCATCGCACGCTCGACATAGATTTCCTTCTCGCCCACCGGTGCGACGTAGTGCATGGCCTCGACCGCAGCGTCGACACTTTCCAGCCGAGCGATGACCCAAGCCGCGAGGTACTGCGATGACAGGCAGCCGCCGGCCGTGGCGATGTTGCCCTTGGCGAAGAAGGGCTGATCGACCACGTCGACTCCCGCCTCCTGCACCCAGGGCTTGGTCGTGAGGTCCGTGCAGGCCGGGGCGCCGTCCAGCAGGCCGAGCTTGGCCAGCACCAGCGTTCCGGAGCACTGGGCACCCAGCAACTGCCGCTCCGGGTCGAAGCGCAGTTGCGCCATCAGCCCGGCATCCGCCACGACGTCGCGCGTCAGCCGTCCGCTGCCCACGATGACTGCGTCGGCCGACCGTGCCTCGCTCAGGCTTGCCTGCGCTTCGAGCACGACGCCGTTCATGGAGCGCACGCGCGGCGCGGGACACGCCAGGGACACCCGCCAATCCGGCCGCTTGACCCGGTTCAGGATTCCCAGGGCGATGATCGAGTCGAGTTCGTTGAAGCCTTCGAAAGTGAGAATGGCGATGTGCATGGCGATCTCCGGTGGCGTTGGCTGGCTGGTCGATGCGTTGCATGGTAGGACGCCATCCCAATACAATCAAATAATTGTCATGAATACACTGCCCCATGGCCCTCGCCCGATACAAGGAACTGGTCGACCGGCTCGCGGCTGACATCCGCGAGGGCCGGCTGACCCCGGGCACTCGCCTGCCCACGCACCGCAAGCTGGCCGCGCGCGAAGGGTTGGCCCTCGTCACGGCCACCCGCGTGTATGCGGAGCTCGAGGCCATGGGCCTCGTGAGCGGGGAAAAGGGCCGCGGCACCTTCGTGCGCGAAACCCTGCTGCCGCGCAATCCGGGCATGGATGCCTACGCCACCGCGGTGGACATGACGGACCTGAGCTTCAACTACCCATCGCTCCCCGGCCAGGCCGACATGCTGCGCGCGTCGCTGCGCCGGCTGGCCGGCGGCGGCGACCTGGAGGCGCTCCTGCGCTACCAGCCACACGGTGGCCGCGCGCCCGAGCGGGCTTCCGTGGCGCGCCACCTGGGCAGCCGGGGTCTAGCGATCGGCGCGGACCAGGTGGCCATCGTGAACGGCACGCAGCACGGCCTCGCGACGACGGCCATGGCGCTGCTCCAGCCGGGCGACGTGGTCGCGGTCGATGCACTGACCTACCCAGGCTTCAAGCTGGTCGCCGAGACCCAGCATCTCGAGATCGCAGCGCTTCCGGCCGCAGGCGCGGGGCCCGACGTGGATGCGCTCGAAGCGCTGTGCAAGCGCCGGCGCGTCAAGGCCGTGTACGTCATGCCCACGCTTCACAACCCGCTCGGATGGGTGATGAGCGCCAGCCGGCGGCGGCAGCTGGTGGCGGTGGCCCGGCGCCATGGGCTGGTCCTGATCGAGGATGCGGCCTACGCCTTTCTCGAGGCGGACCCGCCCCCGCCCCTGGCCGCGCTGGCACCGGAGCTGACGGTCTACGTGTCTGGACTTTCCAAGAGCGTGGCCACGGGCCTGCGGGTGGGCTTCGTCGCTGCACCGGCCGCATGGCTGCCGAAGATCGAGCGGGCCATCCGCGCCACGACCTGGAACACCCCGGCCATCCTCACGTCCATGGCCTGCTCATGGATCGACGACGGGACCGTCGCCAGGCTCGAGGCCGAGAAGCGCCAGGATGCGATCAGCCGCCAGGCGGTCGCGGGCGACGTTCTTTCCGGGCGGCGATGCACCCGTCACCCGGCCTCCTATTTCGTGTGGGTCTGGCTGCCGGAGGAGGTGCGGGCCGACCGGGTCGCCAGGACCCTGATGTCCGAACATGTGTCGGTTTCCACCGCCGAACCCTATGCCACCACCGCGCATGTGCCGCATGCGCTTCGGCTGGCACTGGGTTCCGTCGGCATGGAGGCGCTGCGGGCAGCGCTCCAGGCCGTACGGCGCGTCATCGACGACCAGGCGTACTGACCGCGCGCGCGTGCTCACCCCCGCGAGGAGAGCCGATCCGCGTCGACGATGGCCTGCGCAAAAGCCTGGGGCGCTTCCTGCGGCAGGTTGTGGCCGATGCCACCGGGGATCAGCCGATGCTCGTAGGGGCCGGTGAACTTCTTCGCGTAGGCCTCGGGCTCCGGGTGCGGCGCGCCATTGGCGTCGCCTTCCATGGTGATGGTGGGAACACGGATGGCGGGAAACTTCGCCAGCCTGCCCTCCACCTCGTCGTAGCGCGACTCGCCGTCGGCCGCGCCGATGCGCCAGCGGTAGTTGTGGATCGCGATCGCCACGTGGTCCGGGTTGTCGAAGGCCGCGGCACTGCGCTCGAAAGTCGCATCGTCGAACCGCCACTGCGGCGAGGCCGTCTGCCAGATCAGCCTCGCGAACTCGCGGCGGTACTTCTCGTAGCCCTGGCGTCCGCGTTCGGTGGCGAAGTAGTACTGGTACCACCACGCCAGCTCGGCCTTGGGCGGCAGGGGCGCCTTGTTGGCCTCGCGGCTGGTGACCAGGTAGCCGCTGACCGACACCAGGGCCTTGACCCGCTCGGGCCACAGCGCGGCCATGACGCCGGCGGTTCGTGCACCCCAGTCGCAGCCGCCGACGACGGCCTGCTCGATGCGCAGGGCATCCATCAAGGCGATGGTGTCGAGCGCCAGCGCCGCGGGCTGCCCGTTGCGCACCGTATCGGCCGACAGGAAGCGCGTGGTGCCGTAGCCCCGCACGAAGGGCACGATGACCCGGTACCCCTTGGCCGCGAGCAGGGGCGCCACGTCGGCATAGGTGTGGATGTCGTAGGGCCAGCCGTGCAGCAGCAGCGCGACCGGCCCCTTGGCCGGTCCGAGCTCGGCATAGCCGACATTGAGATCGCCCGCATCGATCTGCTTCAACCGGCCGAACGAAGCCTGCGACGCAGCCTTCCCCACCGGCCTCGCGGCCACGCTGCCGTCGTCTTTCGGACTCGCCATCGCGCTCCTGACGCCGACTTGCGTCGTCAGGAGAACGGCCGCCGCGTGACCGAAGAAGCGGCGCCGCTCCGCCACTGCGCTCTCGTCTGGTTCATGGTGGTTCATGCCGGGCCTCCGTGCGCCGCGCCCTCAGGCGAGCGTGTACTCCACCGGCACGTTGCCATGCACGGCCTTCGAATACGGGCAGGTCTTCTGCGCCGAATCGATCAGGGCCTGGGCCACCTGTCGATCCAGGCCGGGCAGGCTGACCTTCAGGCGCGCCTGCAGGGCATAGCCGTCTTCGCCAAGGACCAGGTCCACCTCGGCATCGACGGCGGTCTGCGCCGGCAGTGCCACCTTCAGCTGCGCACCCGCAAGTGCCATGGCTCCCTGGAAGCATGCCGACCAGCCGGCGGCCAGCAACTGCTCGGGATTGGTGCCCGGGGCGGCCTTGCCCGGCGCGGTGTGCGTGATGTCGAGGCGGCCGTCATCGCTGCGCGAAACGCCGCCGTCGCGGTTGCCGGCGGTATGGACACGCGCGGTGTAGAGAACCTTCTTCGAATGAAGTGCTGTGGTCATGATGTTTCCTGGGATCTGAAGAAAAAAGAGGAAGGATCGGGATCCGGCTCCAGCGTAGAGGCGCAAGGCATCCGGCGGCACGGGCAGATGCAGGGGCCGCATCTACGCCGGAAGGGGGAGCGCCGCAGCAAGCGTGCAGACGAACGAAGGCCCCGCGCGACATACGTTCGCGCGGGGCCCGGCGAATCACGCTTGGTTCGCGGCTACACCGCCAGTGCCGACCCGTGGTGAGGCACACCCAGCGGCAAGGCTGCAAGCGGCGACGCCAGTGCGTAGTCGCCGACCAGCCCGCGCGAGGCGGCGATTCGTGCGGCCTGCGTGCGCGTGGTGGCGCCCAGCTTGCCCAGGATGGCACTGATGTGGGACTTCACCGTCGTCAGCTCGATGGACAGGGTGCGCGCGATGGACTTGTTCGGCTGCCCCGACGCAACCAGCGTCAGCACCTCGATCTCGCGGGCCGTCAGCACGGCCCGCGTGAGGCTGTCCGCCATGCGCTGGGCCACGGAATGGCTCATGAAACGCAAACCGCCGGCCGCATGGCTGACCGCGTCGACCAGCTCGTCGATCGCGCCGCCGACGAGCACGTAGCCGTGGATTCCCGCTTCGATGGCGCGCCGGATGTCGTTCTCGCGATCGTTGGCCGTCAGCGCGAGGACCCGGGCCCTGCTCCAGAGGCTCATGGACCGGGGCCCGGGAGACTCGAGATGCCGCATGGCGCCCTCGTAGTCGGCAATGACGACGTCGATGACGGGCCCGTCGGCCCCCAGGTTGTCGACGCCGTGGACGAACACCTCGAACATGCCGTGCTGGCGCAATGCGGCCACCAGGCCTGCAGACAGGATTGGGTCCGGGTGATGGATCAGCACGTTGGTGCGTGGGGCTTGGGAGTTCATGCGGGCTCCTGGAGTCGCTGTTGTCTGTGAAGAAGGTGGGCCCGCTCAGGCATGAAGCCGCGCGCAGGCGCATGGAATCCGGGCCGGCGAGCGCGTGCCGGCGCCGGCCGGAGCGCCCTGCCCCTTGGGGCACGCGGTGGTCAGGGCGAGGGACGCGGTGGCCAGGCCATAGCCGATGGAGATCGCCTGCAGTCCGAAATAGCCGCCCAGAAGGCATGCGGCGAAGGCAGGCAGGCTGAACGCCAGGTAGCGCAGGGCAAGCAGGCCGGGCACCAGTTCGGCGTGGCCCGCCGCGCGTCCGGACGGCGCTTTTCTCGAACCCGTAGCGCGAGCACGCCAGTCGACGCGACGGGCGGCTGTTTGCGCAGCCGAACGAGCCAGGGGGAGCATTCCGATCAGCAGGCTGCCCAGAAGTGACGGCTGGCTGGCGATGATTGTCTTCGTGCACCACCAGCCCAGCGAGAAGAAGATGCCGTACAGCGCGTCCAGCGCATCGGCGGTGGGCAGCAGGTGAAACGCCGACCCGACCGGGGCCCTTCGGCCAGCCTCTTGGATCGGATCGGTGTTCATGTCAGTTCCTGGTTGAATCGGTTGATTCGAATGTAGGGAAGCTGCTCGCCTGGAAAAAGAGCGCTCCGCGAAACGTTCTATTGCTGCATCTGAAAATGAACAGCCGCGGTCCGCAGGCGCACGCGCTCAGGAGAAGCGGTAGCCGCTCAGGTCGATGGCAACCATCAGGAGGTCGCGCACCGGCTTCATGTCGGGCCCGCGCACATAGGCACGCCGGCGCGTGGGCATCCTGAAGCCCTGGACCTCCACCATGCCGTCGACATACTGTGCCGCCGGGAAGGCGCCGGCCACGTCCACGTGGTAGTCGTGGCGGCGCAGCAGGAAGTCCTTGTCGCCGAAGTAGAAATCCTGCTCGTCGCTGTGGCTGGCAAGGTGCCTGGGAAACTTCGCGCGAAGGCCGCGCCAGGTTTCCTCGCCCTCCGCGATCGGCTCGATCTCGCTCACCTCGAAGCCCGGCATCGCCATGAAGAAGGGCGTGGTGAGGTAGGTCCACATGGCGTAGCCGTTGAAATAGGCGCGGTGCAGCGGATTCCAGGGGGAATTCATGGTGTGGCCCGCAAAGGACGCACGTGGATCGGCCAGCTCGCGCACCACCTCGCCCGCGGTCGTCTCGATGGCCACGCGACCGGGCCTGAAGCTGGTGCGCCAGTCGGGCTGGCCGAAGGGTGCGACCGAGGCGAACTCCTCGTGCAGCGACACCTGCATCTGCCGCGGCGCGGCATCCTGGACCAGGCCCTTGAGCGCCCACAGGCCACCGCCGGTGGCGATCCGTGCCCGCACGGTGTTCATTTCGTTCCAGCGGCGCAGGCCGCCATGTGCCTCCAGCACGTCCTGCAGAAGATTGTTCATTTCGCGTCCTTTCGAATGGGTGACCCATCCAAGGTAGTCGCGGCCGGACCGGTCCGCCACGGCGTTCGCGTCAAAACTGCATTTCACTGCGGCGGCGGCCGCGGATTGTTGCAACCGGAAGAAGAGCCCTTTGCCGCCAGGCCTCTAACTCCAAAGGACGGCGCCTCCTAGAGTCTCGGCATGCCTGGATGACCCAGGCGGAGACAACCCGATGCTTCCCACCCACAGACGCAGCCTCGTCTTTGCGTCCAAGACCGCAGGTGCGGCGCTTGCCGCCATGCTGGCCGCGCTTTGGCTGAACCTGCCCAACCCCGGCTGGGCGGCGCTGACCGTGTTCCTCACCAGCCAGCAGCTGGGTGCCGTCTCCGGCTCGGTCATCTCCCGCTCCACCTACCGGGTGCTGGGCACGCTGCTGGCGGCTTTCGGCATCCTGTTGCTCATCCCGGTCCTGAACGTGGCACCGGAAGTGCTCATCCTCGGGGTCGCCGCGTGGGTCGCGCTGCTTCTCTATGCGTCGCTGCTGGACCGCAGCCCGCGCAGCTACGTGTTCCTGCTGGCCGCCTACACCCTGCCGCTGATCGGCATGCCCTTGGCCAACTCGCCGCAGTCGGCCTTCGATCTGTCGCTGTGGCGCGTCGAAGAGGTCGCCCTCGGAGCGGTCATCTCGATGGTGGTGCATTCCATCGCTGCGCCCCGCGGCGTCAAGCCGGTGCTTGCCGCCAGGTTCAAGGCCACCATCGTGGATGCAAGGCACTGGATCATCCAGGGGCTGGGCGCCAACGCGGCAGACGGCCTGGCCGCCAAGGCCCGGGCACGCCTGGGGGCCGACCTCGCCGAAGCCCGCACCCTGGCCGCCGTGCTGCGCTTCGAGCCGGGCATCACGCCGCAGGAGCTGGGGCTGGCCACTGCCCTGGAAGAACGCCTGCTCGCCCTGCTGCCGCTGCTGGCCGGCGTGGAAGACCGCCTTGCTGCCGTCGGCCCCGCGGACGAACGCACGCTGGCCGGCATCGAAGCGCATCTCGAAGGCGTGCGCCGCCATCTGGCGCAGCCCTTCGATGCGGAGGAAGGCAAGCGCCTGATCGCCGGCCTGCGCGCGTTTGTCGACACCGCGCGGCCCGACCTGCAGGACCGCGACCTGCTGGTGCTCGGCGCCATGGAGCGGCTGGCCGAACTCGTGCAGGTGTGGGACGAATGCCTGGCGCTGATGCACCACCTGGAAGACCCCGCAGCCGCGCCGGACGAGATGGTTCGTGCGCTCCTTTCCCAGGCGTCCCATCGCGTGCTGCACGTCGATCGCGGCGTGGCGGCGATCTCCGGATTGGCCGCCGCAGGCGCAGTGACCTCAGCCGGCGCGCTGTGCTGGCTGCTGGGGTGGGACCAGGGCACGGTGACCATGGGCATCGCCGCGGTCGGGTGCTGTCTGTTCGCCTTCATCGACGATCCGCGGCCCTTCCAGAAGCTGATGCTGATGGCGGGCACTGCCGCCGTGCCGGTGGCGGCGCTGTATGTGTTCGCGATTCTGCCGGCCCTGGATGGCTACCTCTCGCTCGCCCTGGCGCTGACCCCGCTGCTGTTCATCGACGCCTTCTTCCTCTCGATGCCCAAGTGGGCGGTGCCGGCCATCGGCTTCGAACTGGTGGCTGTCACCCTGATCTCGGTCCAGCCGCAGCAAGCCGGCGATTTCAGCAGCTTCGTGTCCACCGCCATCGGCACGGAGCTCGGTGTCGTCATCGCACTCGTCGTCACCTCGCTCACCCGTGTCATCAGCGCCGAAACCAGCGTGCGCCGGCTCATGCATGCGGCGTGGCAGGACCTGGCGGCCATGGCCGAGGGGCGCTCGGCGACCCTGCGCTTCCAATGGGGCAGCCGCATGATGGATCGGATCGGCCTGCTGCTGCCCCGCATGGCCGGAGCGCGAGGCGTGATCCGTGCGAGGGCCGAGCGTGCCATGGACGACCTGAGGATGGGAGTCAACGTGCTCGACCTTCGCGATGTCGCCTCGCAGTCAGATGCATCCATGCGCTCGGCCATCGACGCCGCGCTCAAGGAGGTGGCCGCGCATTTCCGGCAGCGGCTCACCCGCCCCGACGCCCTGCCCGCGCCGGCCGCACAGGACTCGATCGACCGCGCCATCTCGCAGCTGATCGCCGCCGCGCCCAGTCCCCGCCGGGCACAGGCGCTGGCCGCCGCCGCAGGCCTGCGGCTGGGTCTTTTTCCGCCGGGCAACGCCGCCGTGGCCACCGCTGCACAAGGAGCCGCATCGTGATCGCCGACATCAATCTCTTTGGCATGTTCATCGACGTGGCGCTCGCCACGGCGCTCCTGGCCGCCGTGGTCCTGGGGGTCCTTCATCGCCTCCTGGCCGCGGCCGGGGGCTACCGGTGGATCTGGCATCCGCCGCTGTTCAATCTCGCGCTGTTTGCCGTGCTCTGGCTGGCCCTGGCCTCTGCGGCGGCGCAATTCCAGTACTCCCTGGGCCACCTGCTGGGGTAAAGAACCATGACCATTCCCGTTCAGAAGATTGTGAAGGTAGGCATCACCACCGTCCTCGTCGCCGCCGGCGCCTGGGCGAGCGTCGCGCTGTGGCATCACTACCGGGAGGCACCGTGGACGCGCGACGGCCGCGTGCGCGCGGACGTGGTGCAGATCGCGCCCGACGTGTCGGGCATCGTGGAGAAGATCGCGGTGCACGACAACCAGGAAGTACACAAGGGCGACCTGCTCTTTTCCATCGACCCGGTGCGCCCGCGCATCGCGCTGGACCAGGCGGAAGCCTCGGTGCGCGGCCTGCGCTCGCAGATTGCCCAGGCGCAGCGCGAGAACCGGCGCAACCGGGCCCTGGGCGAACTGGTGCCCGCCGAGGTGAGCGAGCAGAGCTCGCAGAAGCTGGAGCAGCTCAACGCCGCGCTGGCGCAGGCGGCCGCTTCCGTCGACAACGCCAAGGTCAACCTGGCACGCACGCAGGTGGTGGCGCCAGTGGATGGCTGGGTCACCAACCTGGACCTGCGCCCCGGCACCTACGCCACCACCGGGCGGCCGACCATGGCCCTGGTCGACAAGGACTCGATCCACGTCGTGGGCTATTTCGAGGAAACCAAGATCGCCCGCGTGCGCGTCGGCGACACGGTGCGCGTGCGGCTCATCGGCGAGGCGAATGCGCTGACCGGCCACGTCGAAGGCATTGCCGCCGGCATCGAGGACCGGGAGCGCAGCGCGAGCTCGAACCTGCTGGCCAACGTCAACCCGACTTTCAACTGGGTGCGCCTCGCGCAACGCATCCCGGTTCGCGTGCGCCTGGACACCCTGCCCGACGACCGGCGCCTCATCATGGGCCGCACGGTGAGCGTCGACGTGGTGGCTTCCAGCCGGCCTGCGGCAAACGAACATGAAGGAGTGCAGCCATGACATCCCGTCCCTGGCTCCGGTGGCTCGGCCTCGTTGCCGCGGCCTTGCTGGCCGCCTGTACCAGCGTCAGCGCGCCGCCGGCCATGCCGGACGACGCGGCCGTGAACAAGCCGGCGGCGCATGGTGCCTTCATGGACGAGCACCACGCGAACGTCGCACAGGAACCTGTTCCGAACGACTGGTGGCACCTGTACGACAGCCGCGCGCTCGACGAGCTGGTGCAGCAGGCGCTTGCAGCCAACACCGACCTGCGCGTGGCCGCCGCCAACCTGCAGAAGGCCCAGGCAGCGCTCGACCTGGCGGGCGCCGCCCAGGAACCCACCACCAGCCTGAGCGCCAACACCGGCTTTGCCCGCCGCTCGGCGCAGGAAGAGCTGCACCCTGGCAAGCCGCTGCCCAGCAAGTGGGTCTATGGCGCGGGCTTCGGCGTGTCCTACCAGCTGGACCTGTTCGGGCAGATCCAGCGCAGCTTCGATGCGGCGGAAGCCGACGTGGGCGCCGCGACCGGCGCGCGCGACGCCGTCCGCGTCACGGTGGTCGCGGAGACCACGCGCGCCTACCTGGAGATGTGTTCCGCCGGCCGCGAGATCCTCATCGCCAGGAGCCAGGTCGACCTGCAGGCGCAGAGCACGGGGCTCACCCGGCGCCTCGCCACCAACGGCCGCGCTTCGTCGGTGGACGTGGCGCGTTCGTCCGCGCAGGAAGAACAGATCCGCGCCACGATCCCCACCCTGCTCGCGCAAAAGCGCGTGGCCTGGATCCGCCTGGCAGCGCTGACCGGCAAGGCACCGCAGGAGCTGCCCCGGCAGCTGGAGGATTGCGTGCAGGAACCGCTGCTTGGCAAGCCGCTTCCCGTGGGCGATGGTGCCAGCCTGCTCAAGCGCCGCCCGGACATCCGGCGCGCCGAATTCGAAGCCTTGTCCGCTGGCGACCGGATCGGCGTCGCGAAGGCAGACCTCTATCCCAAGGTGGCCCTGGGCGCATCCATCGCCTCGGTCGGCACCCTGGAGCACGCCTTCCGCGACGACAGCTTCAAGTTCTCGCTGGGCCCGCTGATCACCTGGGAGTTCCCGGACAGGACGCGTGCGCATGCGCGCATCCATACGGCCGAGGCCGAACGTGAAGCCGCCCTTGCGCGATTCGACGGCGTCGTGCTGTCTGCGCTCAAGGAGACCGAGAGCGCGCTGGAGGTCTATGCACGCGACCAGGAGCGCTGGGCCACCCTGCAGGCCGCCCGCACGCAGGCGCAGCAGGCCGCGCAGGACACGCAGCGCCTGTACGAGTCCGGACGCATCGGCTATCTCGCGGTGCTGGATGCGCTTCGCACGCTGGCGACGGTCGAGCAGAGCGTGGCTGCCGCGCAGACCCGCGTCGCCGCGGACCAGGTCAGTCTGTTCCTGGCCCTGGGGGGTGGCTGGGGCGACGTTGCGCAGCGGTCGTAGCGGGCACGCAAGGCAAGAGGCCTCGCCGGAGTGATTCCGGCGAGGCCTCTTGTCTTGACGCGTTAGTGAGTGATCGGCCGCACGACGGGGCCGCTTTGCTCGGCCGACGCCATCCGCAACGCACGCACAGGCTTGGAGACCGCCGGCTTCCTGGCATCGGCCGCCTTCAGCGCTTCCTGGTGGCTGACGGCCATCGAATACCCGCTGCAGATGCCCAGGACGATGACCACCGCCTGCGCGAGCTTGATGAGCCATCCGAAGCGCTGGCCCTGGTGGGTCCTGGAGGTAGTGGCGCTTGCCTTGATCGAGATGGACATGGCGGGTCTCCGTTTCATCGAGGCCACTCGAAGAGAGGACCTCTTGGACAGCACTCTAGGAAGCTGCGGGCTGCGGAAAAAGACGGCAATCGTCAATGCGTTGTTGCGCACTTCGCAAATATCGGCTGGTGCCAGCCATGCGCAGCCATTGTTGCGATCTCGACAACGCGCCTCTCCGGATCGGGTGGTTTTTCTTTGCGATGGCAGCCCACAAACTTGGTCCCACAGGGCAGTCATTCGACGTTCTGTATCGCTCACTCAACCATCCAAGGAAACCGAAATGAACAGCTCGAAGATCGTCGCCGCCGCAGCCCTGTCGCTCCTGGCCGCCATCGGCGCACATGCCGAAACCTACGAAGGCGTCACGCCCTCCGTGTCGGCCAACTCCCGCGCAGCAGTGCGCGCCGAGGCCGTCATCGCCGCGCACAGCGAGGACCCCTACTCGGACTTGGCCCAGTCGCGGGTGACCGCGCTGCCCTCCTCGCCCGCGGACCGTGGCGGCGTGCGCAACGAAGCCGTGGCCACTTCGCACGGCCCGGACCGCTACTCCGACAGCTACGGCCAGGGCGTTGCCGTCGTGTCGCCCGGCTTCGTCGATCGCGCCAAGGTGCGCGCCGACGCCCGCCTGGCCGCACGTTCGCCGCAGGACCCGTTCTGAGCCTCCACCAAACACAGCACTTCAGCGGCAGCTTCCGGCTGCCGCACCGCCCCCAAAACTGAAAGAACTTTCCCATGACAACGATTGACAACTCCAAAGGCGTGGCCCTGGTGACGGGCGCATCCACCGGCATCGGCGCCATCTACGCCGACCGGCTGGCACGCCGCGGCCACGACCTGATCCTGGTGGCGCGCAGCGCCGACAAGCTCGAGGCCCTGGCGCAGCGCCTGCGTGCCGAGACCGGCCGAAAGGTCGAGGTGCTGCCTGCCGACCTGCTCGTGCGCACCGACGTGCTGCGCGTCGAGAAGGTGCTGCAGTCCGACGAGCGCATCCGCGTGCTCGTGAACAACGCCGGGCTCGGGGCGACCAGCACCCTGGTCGATTCCGACCCCGAACGGCTGGACGACATGATCCAGCTCAACGTGACGGCCCTGACGCGCCTGACCCGTGCGGTCGCGCCTGGCATGGTCCAACGCGGCCAGGGCGCGATCATCAACATCGCGTCCATCGTCGCGATCACGCCCGAACGGCTCAACGGCACCTACGGCGGCAGCAAGGCCTTCGTGCTGGCCTTCACGCAATCGCTGGCAAGCGAACTGGGCCCCCACGGCATCCAGGCGCAGGCCGTGCTGCCGGGCGCCACCCGCACCGATTTCTGGGCCCTGGCCGGCGTGCCGGTCGAAGCGCTGCCGGGCGAGATCGTGATGAGTGCCGAGGACATGGTCGACGCGGCGCTGGCCGGCTTCGACCAGAAGGAACTGGTCACCATCCCCGCGCTGCCCGATGCAAGCGACTGGGCCCGCTTCGAGGCGGCCCGGCAGGCGCTGGCTCCCAACCTCTCGCACGCCAATGCGGCGCCGCGCTATCGCAGCTGAACACGCATCAAGAACACGGAGTACTCGTCATGTCTTCCTCTGAATCCATCGCCCGGCATGAAGGGCAGCGACTTCTCAGCCGGCGCAGCCTCCTGGGTGTCGGCGCCGCCGGCCTCGGGCTGATGGCCGTGCCGGGTCTCGCGTCCGCCTTGCCTGCGAACAGCACGCCGGCCGGCTTCGGCGATGCGCTGCGGCCCTTTCGCGTGTCCTTTCCGGAAACGGCGCTCATCGACCTGCGCTGGCGCATTCTCTCGACCCGTTGGCCCACGCGCGAGACGGTGACGGACGAATCGCAAGGCGTGCAACTGGCCACCATGCAGCGCCTGGCCGAGTACTGGACCTCGGACCACGACTGGCGCAAGGCCGAGGCGAAACTGAACGCCCTGCCGCAATTCCTCACGGAGATCGACGGCGTCGACATCCATTTCATCCACGTGCGCTCCAGGCATGCGAATGCACTGCCGGTCATCATCACACATGGCTGGCCAGGTTCCATCATCGAGCAGCTCAAGGTGATCGGCCCGCTGACCGACCCGACGGCCCACGGCGGACGTGCGGAGGACGCCTTCGACGTGGTCATTCCCTCGATTCCTGGCCATGGCTTCTCCGGCAAGCCGACGGGCACCGGCTGGGACCCCGTGCGCGTGGCGCGCGCCTGGTCCGTGCTGATGCGGCGCATTGGCTACACGCGCTACGTGGCGCAGGGCGGCGACTGGGGCGACGCCGTGTCGGAACAGCTCGCGCTGCTGGCGCCGCCGGAGCTGCTGGGCATCCACGTCAACATGCCCGCCACCGTGCCGGACGATATTGCACTGGCACTCAAGCTGGGCAAGCCGGCGCCCGCGGGCCTCGCCGCCGACGAGCTGCATGCCTACGGCCAGCTGGATTCGTTCTACAAGCATGGCCTGGGCTACGCCATCGAGATGTCGAACCGGCCGCAGTCGCTCTACGCGCTGGAGGATTCGCCCATCGGCCTGGCCGCCTGGATGCTCGACCATGACGCGGCAAGCCAGGCGCTCATCGCCCGCGTGTTCGACGGCAAGACAGAAGGGCTCACGCGTGACGACATCCTGGACAACATCACCCTTTACTGGTTGACCAGGACAGCCGTGTCCTCCGGCCGCCTGTACTGGGAGAACAAGCTGGAATTCTTCGCGGTGAAGAAGGTCACCATCCCGGTGGCGGTCAGCGTCTTTCCGGACGAGATCTACGCGGCACCTCGCAGCTGGACGCAGAAGGCCTACCCCAATCTGATTCACTTCAACAAGCTGGCCAAGGGCGGCCACTTCGCGGCGTGGGAGCAACCCAAGGTCTTCACGGAGGAGCTTCGCGCGAGTTTCAGGTCCTTGCGCTCCGCGCAAGGTGCGGCGGCGTGAACGCGCCCGAGGACTTGCCTATGGACATCCCGCTGTCCGGCTTCGACGCCAGTGAGCAGCAACTGACGCGCCAGCGGCTGGCCCTCGGAACGCTGGTCGACACGCTGCGCGCCAACCCATCTCCGGGCGTGAGGGTGCGCAGCGACGAGCAGTTGCAGCAGACGCTGGAGGAAGCGCTCAGCGAGCATGACCCGACGCAGGACGTCCACGTCTTCGGCTATGGCTCGCTCATGTGGAACCCGGCCATGGACGCGGCGGAAGTGCGCCCGGCCCGGGTACGCGGCTGGCATCGCAGCTTCTGCCTGCGCACCTTCATCGGCCGGGGAACACCGCAGGAGCCTGGGGCCATGCTGGGCCTGGACCGGGGCGGCGCCTGCCGCGGGCTCCTGTTCCGCATCGAGGCGCGCAAGGCGCGTGCGGAATTGCAGCTGCTCTGGCGGCGCGAGATGTTTGCCGGCGCCTACGACGCGCGGTGGGTGGCGGTCGACGATGCGCCGCATGGGCCGAAGGCCCTGGCCTTCGTGGTCAACCGCAAGCACGAGCGCTACATCGGTGGCCACCCGGCAGCCGACGTCGCCCGGCTGATCTGCACCGGCCGGGGCGTCATCGGCACATCCCGCGCCTACTACGACGCCATGGTCCGGGCGCTGGACCAGCACGGCATCCGGGACGCCGGCATGGCGCGCCTGCGCACGGCCGTCCTGCAGGCGCAGCAGGCGCTCGGCGCGGGCTGAATTCAGTCCCGGCGCATGTCGGGATGCCGCTCGAAGAGCGCGATGGTCCAGTCGATGAAGACACGGACTTTCGCGCTCAGGTACCGGTTGGGCGCGTAGAGCACGCTCAGGGGCTTGGTGGGCGTGCGCCAGTCCTGCAGCAGCGGCACCAGCTGCCCCGCCCGGATGGCGCCTGCGACCGCGTAGCTGGGCGACTGGATGATGCCCAGGCCCGACACGCCGGCAGCCACGTACGAGTTCGTATCGTCCACGACCAGCTTGTGCTCCAGGTTCAGCTCGATCCCAGAATCTGCGTCCAGGAATTGATAGGTCAGGGCGCGCCCCGTGCGGGTCGAGGCCAGGCCGATGGTCGGGCACTTCGCCAGGTCCTGGGGCGCCAGGGGCGCCCGGCAGGCCTTGAGGAATTCAGGGGATGCACAGGTGGTGAAGTCGAACACGCCGATCCGCCGTGCCACCATCTGCTGGTCACTGACCTCGCCGGCGCGGATGGCGCAGTCGATGCCATCGGCCACCACGTCGGTGCGCCGGTTGCTCACCCCGAGGTCCACCTCGACCTCCGGATACTGGCGATAGAAGTCTGACAGCGAGGGCACGATGATCATGGCCCCGATGGCGGCGGCAGCCTCCACGCGCACCCGCCCTGCCGGCTTGCCTTGCGACATCCGCGTCGAGGACTCGATGTCCGACAGGTCGGCCAATAGTCGAACGACGCGTTCGTAGTACGTGGCTCCCTCGGGCGTGACGGTGACGGAGCGGGTGGTGCGATGCAGGAGCCGCACCTTCAGGTCTTCTTCCAGGCTCTGGATGAGGCGCGTGACGGTGGCGTTGGGCACGTCCAGCGTATCGGCGGCCTTGGTGAAGGTGCCTGCCTCGACCACACGGACAAAGGCATTCATCGCCGAAATGCGGTCCATGGTGCTCCTCCGTTTCGGATGCGGAGGGGCATCATAGACCCGGCACGCTCACCCCAGATGCTGGGTGAACCACTCGACGGCTGCCCTGCTCGACCGGCTGAAGCCGCTCACGTAGGGGTCGAAGTGGCCACCTTCGATGCTGACGAGGCGCTTGGGTTCCAGGGCGCGTTCGTAGGCGGCCAGCTCCAGGTCGGTCAGGGTGATCGTGTCGTGCGTCGCCACCACCATCAGCAGCGGCGTCGGCGACACGCGGGCGATCCAGTGGCCGGGCTCGTACATGCGCGCGGCTCGCGTGGAGCGCACCGTCACGCTGTTCTCCCACACGCCACCGGACAGCGGCTGCAGGTAGAAGTCGACGGCATCCCTGGCGCGGTAGGAGGCCGGCTGGGAAGGGTCGGCGCTGGCCACCGCCTGGCGCCGCGGGGCTTCGCCGCGCAACTGTGCGCGGTCGTCGTCTGCAAGCAGTTCCTCGAAAAGCCTGACGTTCTCCGGCGCGACGCGTCGCAGGCTCTGCTCGAAGCCGCTGATGGTGGGCACCTGCGCCACCACGCAGCGCAGCCGCCGGTCTGTCGCGCCCAGCACGATGGCATGGCCACCCGCATAACTGGTGCCCCACAGGCCGATGCGCAGGGGATCGACGATGTCCAGGCTCTCCAGGTAGCTGATGGCCCGCCGCCAGTCCGCCACCTGCCGCCAGGGGTCCACATCATGTCGAGGCAGGCCGTCGCTCGCGCCGAAGCCGCGGTGGTCGTGCAGCAGCACCACGAAGCCAGCCTCCGCGAAGGCCTTGGCGAAAGGCTCGAGCGCATGCTCCTTCACACCGGCATAGCCGTGCGCCATCGTGATGGCGGGCCGCGGCGCCGAGCCCGTCGGCACGAAGAGCCAGCCGCGCAGCTTCACGCCACCGTCGACCTCGAACTCCACATTCCTGCGTTGGACCATGCGCTTCTCCTGGGTTGTTGCGCAAGCTTCACGCAGCGGACTGCCTGCTCACCATCAGCTTGGCGTTCACGACCTGCACCGTGTCGCCGCGCTGGTTGAGCGTGGTGGCACGCAGCACCGCCAGGCCGCGATCCGGCCGGGAGCGCGAGGGAATCAGTTCCACCACTTCGCTGTCCACGTGCAGCACGTCGCCGGGACGGGCGGGCGTCTTCCACTCGATGTCGCCGCCGGCGCCCACGATGCCGTTGGCCAGCTTCGGGCCGCCGGTGACGAGCAGGCGCATCGTGATGGCCGCGGTATGCCAGCCGCTGGCGGCCAGGCCACCGAAGATCGTGCCGCGGGCGGCCTCTTCGTCCAGGTGGAAAGGCTGGGGATCGAACTCGGCCGCAAAGCGCTTGATGTCCTCGGCATCCAGCGCGTAGGTGGGGCTCTGGAACCGGTCACCGATCCTGAGGTCGTCGAAGTAGAGAGGCTGCTGGGTCATATCGCCATCCTTTTGCGCGAGGGAAGAAGATGACATGACTCTAGGCAGGGCAGACCGCCTTGGTAAGCACCTGGCCCGCAGAAGCCTTTTGCGGATTCGTCAACAGCGGACCGCACTGCCGCAGGTGGACGATGACCACGCATTGTTGCGGCGGCGGCAATGGCGCGTTGTCGTGGAACGCCTTTCTCCGGCATCACCGCGTGGCTAGATTGGAGGCATGCCAACCCACCGGAGGTAGCCACCATGTCCCAGCGCATTTCGGTCTCGTCGGGCGGCCAGTTCCAGATCCGCTTCCGATCGCTGTTCCACCACGGCCGCGGCTTTGCATTTCCTTGCGACGCCACCGGGCAAGTCGACCTGCATGCCCTCTCGGAGCGCGGCCGCTGCAACTACCTTTTCGCCCGGGCGATGGTGGGCCGCGAATTCGCATTGCCGGACATCGGCACCGTCTGACCGCATCCAGGAGAGCACCATGCTTCGTCCGGCACAGCTTCAGGCCACCGCTGCCCCTACCCCTTACGCCCCGCCTGCAACCAGCGGCGCCATCGCGGCATGGCCGGATGTGCACCTCGTCGCGAACGGCATGGCCGTCCACCTGCGGATGATCGCCCCCGGCGACCTGGAGCGTGAGCGCGAGTTCGTGCACGGCCTGTCACCGCGCACCCGCTACCAGCGCCTGATGTCGGCCCGGACCCCCAGCGCCGAAGAACTGCGGCGCTGGACGGACGTCGACCGCTCGCGCGAGGGGGCGGTGGTCGCGACGGTCGACATCGACGGCTTTGAACGGCAGGTGGGTGTGGCGCGCTACTTCATCGACCAGCCGGACGCGCAGGCCGATTTCGCGATCGTCGTCGCCGACGAATGGCAGGGCATGGGGCTGGGCAGGCAGTTGCTGACTGCGCTCGTGGACCTGGCCAGGCAGTCCGGCGTCAGGAAGCTGGTCGGCACCACCATGTCGGAGAACAAGGGAATGATCGCGCTGGGCCGAAGCTTCGGCTTCAGGCCGTCGCGGGAGCCCGGCGCCGCCATCTACACCCTGCTGAGCCTCTCGCTGCAACCCGAGTGCTAGGGGCTGCGGCCCCGCTCATGCGCCCCGCACCGCCCTGGCAGCGGACGCGATACACCGTGCACGATGCGGTCAGCTTGCGGTGACCGGCATCCATCGCATCGTCGCAAGGCCACAAGGCGCAGCCCCCGCAGCACGAGGCGGCGAGGGCTGCAGGCCAGGAAAGCCCGGGTGGATGAACAGTTCGTCTTCGCCGTGTTCGCTGATGACGATGAAGCGGTCGTCCATGGGCGTGGCGAGCGCTTCGTGCAGGGCAAGGTTCAGCGCATCGGCAAGCGCTCTCTTGTCATCGCTCGTGAACGCTTCGCGAGGGACATGGGCAATACCGGCATTGCGAGTGCTCCATCGGTTCGGTCGCCAAGGCCCGGCCTCAGTTGGCCGCCGCTTCCTCGATGAGCTGGGCAACCTCCGCGGCATGCGATGCCAGGACCGCGTGAGATGCGCCCTGGACCGCGACGGTGTGCCGCGAGCCCGCGCGCCGTGCCATGAACTCGAGCAGCGGCGGCGCGATGGCCTTGTCGGCCGTGCCATAGATGAATCGCGACGGGATCTGCTTCCACGCCGGGCTGCCTGCCTTGTCGCTGAAGGCGTCTGCGGCAACCGGGCGCTGGGTGCTCGCCAGCAGGGCCGCGACGCGTTCGGGCACGTCCGCGGCGATCTGGTCCCGGTACTTCGCCTGCTGCACATAGAGGTCCACATGACCGTCGGGCAATTTCACTGGCGGTGCCAGCGCGGAGCCCAGCGTGCTGCCGGGAAACTTCTCGCCCAGCTCGCCGAGTGCCTCGCCGCTGTCCGGCGCGAAAGCCGCCACGAAGACCAACCCCTTCACCCGGGGCTTGCCGAGCGCAGCGTTCGAGATCACGGCGCCTCCGTACGAGTGGCCCACCATGACGACGGGTCCGGGAATCGTGTCCACCAGGTTCGCGACGTACGCCGAATCGCTGGTCAGCCCACGCAGGGGATTGGCAGCCGCGACGACCGGATAGCCGTCCGCCAGCAGGCGCTCGATGACCGCCTCCCAGCTGAGCGACTCGGCGAATGCGCCGTGCACCAGCAGGATGGTCGGCTTCTGCGCTGCCGCAGTGGCCGCATGCACCGGCGCATGAAGCACGGACAGGACGGCAAGTGCCAGCGAGACGCCGGTCGACTGGAGAATGCGCAGCGCCTTGGAGGCACGCGAAGCGCTTGGGCTCAATGGGTTCATTTGCAGGTTTCCTTTGACGGGTGTGGATGGAACGACCGGCCGGTCAAGAGGAAGTTTGGGGTCGGCGGCGCCATGGAAAAACCCGCCGCGCGGCACCAGTGCTTTGTCGCGATCGCAAAGATCGGGAATCAGGCCCGTGGCAACCGCGCCTCCCGGCGCACCGCCTGCGGCGGCACGCCGAAGCCACGAACGAAGACTTCGCGCAGATGACGCCGGTCGCGAAAGCCCGCTTCCCTCGCGACCACTTCGAGCGGATGCCGCCCGCTCTCCAGCATGACGCGGGCCGCTTCCAGCCTCAGCCCCTCGATCGCCTTGGCCGGCGATTGGCCCGTCTCGGCAATGAACACGCGGCTGAACTGGCGGGGGCTCAGGTGCGCAACCTCGGCCAGTTCCTCGACGCTCAGGGACTGGGCCAGGCGCTGCCTTGCATGTTCGAGCACCTGCTGGATGCGATCGGACTTGGGGGCGAGCTTGAGCATCTCGGAGTGCTGCGACTGGCCGCCCGAGCGACGCTGATTCATCACCAGCCTGTGCGCCACCGAGCGGGCGAGCTCGGCACCGAGGTCGTTCTCGACCAGTCCCAGTGCCAGGTCGAGTTCGGCCGTCATCCCCGCGGAGGTCCACAGCGGCCCGTCGTTGACATAGATGCGGTCTGCCTCGACCTGGATCGCAGGATGGCGCCGCTGGAGCGCATCGGCCCAGGCCCAGTGGGTCGTGGCGCGATGGCCATCGAGAAGGCCGGCGTCCGCCAGAAGGAAGGCGCCGGTGCACAGGCCGGCAGTGCGCCGCGCGCGGGCGCCCAGCCTGGCGATCAGGCGCAGAAGTTCCGGATCGGTCGGCTGCGCGATGGGCGTGACCACGCCGGCCACCATCCAGGTGTCGGCACTGCTGCGCACCGTCAGCGGACGGGCTTGCACGCTCAATCCGACCGAAGCGCGCACCGCACCGCCGCCCAGCGCGTAGTTCTCGATCGCGTAGACCGGCCTGCCCGCCAGCAGGTTGGCGAACTCGAACACGGCCTGCGTGCTGAAGGCCATGACCTGGAAGCCGTCCGGGAATACATAGCCGATGCGGTGCATGCTTGGTTTCGCTTGTCCGATGTCCTGAACCATGACGATATACGTCCTTTACGCCATCGAGGTGCAGGCGCAACATTGACCTCATCACCACATCAGGATCGCCGGACGTGCTTCATTCGCAGTGCGTCGCGACCCAAGGAGAACCTCCCATGAAAGCACTGATCAGCGCCTATGCCCGTTCGCCGTTTCATTTCGCCCGCAAGGGCCGCCTGGCCGAGGTGCGGCCCGACACGCTCGCCGCGCAGGTGGTCAAGGGCGTGCTGCAGCGCACCGACCTCGACCCGGCACTGATCGAGGATGTGATCCTCGGCTGTGCCTACCCGGAAGGCGCGCAGGGCAACAACCTGGCGCGCATCGTCGGCCTGTTGGCCGGCCTGCCGGAGTCGGTCGGCGGCATGACCGTGAACCGCTTCTGCGGGTCCTCGATGCAGGCGGTGCACATCGCCGCCGCGCAGATCGAGGCCGGCATGGGCGAGGCCTTCCTCTGCGTCGGGGTGGAGTCGATGAGCATGGTTCCGCAGGGCGGCTTCAACTTCTCGCCCAATCCGGAGTTGAAGGCCAGCACCGCCGCCTACCTGTCCATGGGCGAGACGGCCGAGAACGTGGCGCAGCGCTGGAATGTCAGCCGTGCAGACCAGGACCTGCTGGCCCTGCAGTCTCACCAGAAAGCGGCTGCGGCACGCGAGCAGGGCCGCCTGGCGGGAGAGATCGTGCCGATCACGCTCGCCAGCGGCGAGGTGGTCGATGCCGATGGCTGCATCCGCCCCGCAACCACCCTGGAAGCCCTTGCTGCGCTGAAGCCCGCCTTCCGTGCCGATGGCGTGGTGACCGCCGGCACCTCCTCGCCGCTCACGGACGGCGCGGCGGTGGTGCTGGTCACGAGCGACGAATTTGCCGCCCGCCATGGCCTCGCACCGCTGGCCCGGATCCGCAGCTTTGCCACCGTGGGCGTCGATCCGGCCATCATGGGCATCGGCCCGATCCCGGCGACGCAGAAGGCATTGAAGCGCGCCGGCCTGACCGTCGGCGACCTGGACGTGGTGGAGATCAACGAGGCCTTCTCGTCGCAGGCGCTGGCCTGCATCCGCGACCTGGGCCTGGACATGGCCACGGTCAACCTCGACGGTGGCGGTCTGTCCATCGGCCACCCCCTTGGCGCCACGGGCGCGCGCATCACCGGCAAGGCGGCTTCCGTGCTGGTCCGGGAAAACGGCCGCTATGCACTGTCCACGCAGTGCATCGGTGGCGGCCAAGGGATTGCAACGGTGCTGGAGCGGCTCTGATTCAGGCTGCGGCGCCCGAGTCCGGGTATTCCCAGACATCGGGCGGCAGCTTGTCCTTGAGCGACGAATACATGGCGTCGCGGAAGAGCTTGAGCGCCGGGTACGGACGCAGGGCGATCGTGCGTTCCACGATCAGGCCCTGCTCGTCGTCCACGATGACCTCCAGGCTTTCCAGCTTTCGGCCGTTGACCGTGCCCACCCAGCGCAGGAAGGTGGTGCGCTCGTCGAGCTTGAATTCGGCCGTGTAGCTGCCGTCGCCGCGGGTGGCGCTCGACTGGGCAAAGATCGCGGCGACGTGCTCGCGTCCCGCGATCGGGCGCACGAGGATGGGACTGTTGAACACCACGTTGTCGGCGAGCAGCTTGCCGACCTGCTCGGCCGTGGCCTTGCCGGATTCCCGTAGTTCTCGAAGCGGATGCATGTTGACTCCTTGGAAGTTGCGAAGCGTCGCACTGGACGACGACTGCACTCTAGGAGCCGCCGCGATCTTGAAAAAGCTGCAACGCGACAATGCCGCTTTGGCGCTTTTGAAACATTCGTGCGCCCGGGTCCTTGCGCAGCAGGATGGAGCTTCGTCGAGACGAAGTCGGCAGGTCGGCAGCCCGCGAGGCACCTGCGTTACCGCGAAATCCACTGTTGTGATGGGGCTTGCGGGCGGCGGTCGGTCGGCAGGATGACGGCCTCGACGCCGAGGGGCAGCAGCAACGACGGCTAGGTATACTCTTGCCCGAGTGCCGGGTTAGCTCAGTTGGTAGAGCAACCGCCTTGAATCGTCAGATGCGAGTGCCCCGTTGGAAACGGCGGGTGCAGAACCCCTCAAATTCGGGGAAGGCTAAAGCCCCTTATCCAGGCCAAGCTGATCCCGAGCCAAGCCCTTGCAAGGGAAGGTGTAGAGACTAGACGGGGGGGACCTAAAGCGCCTTCGCTATGGTCAAGGGATAGTCCAGACCACGAACAACTGGCGGCGAAAGCCGAAGTGGTACGGTAAGCGGTAGGTCGTCCGTTCGATTCGGACACTCGGCACCAAACACATACCTCGCTCCCAACGAACACGTCAACGACGATGCGGTCGGCGAAAACCGTCGCGGCGCGCAAGTCGCCTTGCGCGAGCGCTTCCGGAGGGCTCCGGGCGCCGCACTGCCGGCGAAATGGGGCCTACTTGACCCGCTTGAGCGAGGGCCGCGCGCCACCGCTGCTGGCCGGGGGCTTGGGCGGTTCGTCGTCGCCGGCGGGGCCGGAAGCCACTGGCGTCGCTGCGCCGGCCTCGGCATCGCCGGTGACCAGGTGCACGACGCGCGCCGGATCCGTCTCGGCTGTTTGCCGCGACGTGCTCTTGGCGCCCGAAGACGTCACTGGAACTACCGGCACAGGCGCCGGCGTGGACGCCTGGCTGCCGGCAGCAGGTGCCGGGAAGGCCATGCCCTGGCCGTTTTCGCGCGCGTAGATGGCGATCACGCGGCCCACGGGCACGATGATCTCGCGCGCGCTGCCGGCGAAGCGGGCCTTGAACTCGATGAAGTCATTGCCCAGCTTGAGCGAACTGGTGGCATCGAAGCTGATGTTCAGCACGATCTCGCCGTTCTTCACATACTCGCGCGGCACCTGCACGCCATCGTCGACCTGCACCGCGATGTAGGGCGTGAAGCCGTTGTCGGTGCACCATTCGTACAGGGCCCGGATGAGGTACGGGCGGGTGGAAGAGGATTCGATCGCGCTGATCATCGGTACTCGTGCTGCAAATGTTGCCTGATCGCAACTCTACAGCTTACTTGCGCATCACCTTCTCGGACGGGGTCAATGCCTCGATGTAGGCGGGGCGCGAGAAGATGCGCTCGGCGTACTTCAGCAGCGGCGCGGCGTTCTTGCTCAGGTCGATGCCGTAGTAGTCCAGGCGCCACAGCAGCGGGGCGATGGCGACGTCGAGCATGGAGAAGTTGTCGCCCAGCATGTACTTGTTCTTCAGGAACACCGGGGCCAGCTGCGTGAGGCGGTCGCGGATGTGCGAGCGGGCCTTTTCCAGCGCCTTCTCGTTGCCCTTGGCGGTGCGGTTCTCCAGCGTGGAGACGTGCACGAAGAGCTCCTTCTCGAAATTGAGCAGGAACAGGCGCACGCGGGCGCGGTCCACCGGGTCGCCGGGCATCAGCTGCGGATGCGGGAAGCGCTCGTCGATGTACTCGTTGATGATGTTCGACTCGTACAGGATGAGGTCGCGCTCGACCAGGATGGGCACCTGGCCGTAGGGATTCATCACGCTGATGTCTTCGGGCTTGTTGTAGAGATCGACGTCGCGGATCTCGAAGTCCATGCCCTTTTCAAACAGCACGAAGCGGCAGCGGTGGGAAAAGGGGCAGGTGGTTCCTGAATAAAGCACCATCATGGCGAGAGACTCCTAAAAATCAAAAAGAGTGGGTTGCGTTCTGGCAACCCACTCTGCGGGACCGAGGGGCGGCTGGCCACCCCCTGTGCATCTGGAACTACTTGACGTCTTTCCAATAGGCGGCGTTCAAGCGCCACACGAAAACAAAGGCCAGCGCCAGGAACAGCAGCACCCAGACGCCGACCCGGATCCGCGTGTTCTGCGCCGGTTCGGCCATCCACTGCATGTAGTTGACCAGATCGCCAATGGCCTGATCGAACTGCGTGGGCGTCATGCTGCCGGGAGTGATCTGCTCGAAGCCGGACACCACGCGCACCTTGTGCCCGTGCTGCTCGACTTCCTTGTAGACCGGGCGGCGCTCGCCCTGCAGTTCCCACAGGACGTTGGGCATGGCCACGCTCGGGAAAGCCAGATTATCCCATCCCGTGGCCTTGCTCTCGTCGCGGTAGAAAGTACGCAGGTAGGTGTAGAGGTAATCCGGGCCCGTGCCGCCGTGGCCGGCACGCGAGCGCGCCACCAGCGTGAGGTCGGGCGGGACGGTGCCGAACCACTCCTTGGCCTGGCGCGCATTGATGTTGGCCTGCATGGTCTCGCCCACCTTGTCGGTGGTGAACAGCAGGTTGTCCTTGATCTGCTGCTCGCTGATGCCGATGTCCTGCAGGCGGTTGTAACGCATGAAGGCGGCCGAGTGGCAGTTGAGGCAGTAGTTGACGAAGAGCTTGGCGCCGTTCTGCAGCGAGGCCATGTCGGTCGTCTTGTTGGGCGCCTTGTCCCAGACGATGCCGCCTTCCGCGGCATGGGCACCCGCCGCGATACCCAGGGCGGCGATCAGCGTGAGGATGATCTTCTTCATTTTCTTGTTGTCTCCTGCTCAGTGGGCGTAGGTCACGCGTTCAGGCGGCTGCTTGAATTCGCCAAGCCGGCTCCACCAGGGCATCAGCAGGAAGAATCCGAAATAGAACAGGGTGCCGACCTGCGAGACACGCTCGCCCGTGGGCGACGGCGGCTGCACACCCAGGTAGGCCAGCACGACGAAGTTGACGACGAACACGCCGTAGACCCACTTGTGCCAGCTCGGGCGGTAGCGGATCGACTTCACCGGGCTGTGGTCCAGCCAGGGCAGGAAGAACAGGATGATCACGGCGCCGCCCATCACGATCACGCCCCAGAACTTGGCGTCGATCGACAGCATGGCGGCGGCAACCGCCACGGCGACGATCACGATGACGGCCTTGATCGGGGTGATCAGGCGCGTCTTCCACACGCCGAACACGGCACCTGCGATCACGCAGGCGATCAGCGCATACATCATCTCGCTGGTGATGGCGCGCAGCATCGAATAGAAGGGCGTGAAGTACCAGACCGGCGCGATGTGGTTGGGCGTCTTGAGCGAGTCGGCCGGGATGAAGTTGTTGTACTCCAGGAAGTAGCCGCCGGCCTCGGGTGCGAAGAAGATCACCGCCGAGAAGATCAGCAGGAACACCACCACGCCCAGGATGTCGTGCACCGTGTAGTAGGGGTGGAAGGGAATGCCGTCCAGGGGATGGCCCTTGTCGTCCAGCTTGCTCTTGATCTCGATGCCGTCGGGGTTGTTGGAGCCCACTTCGTGCAGCGCGATGATGTGCGCCACCACCAGGCCCAGCAGCACCAGCGGCACGGCGATGACGTGGAAGCTGAAGAAGCGGTTCAGGGTGGCGTCGCTCACCACGTAGTCGCCGCGGATCAACAGGGCCAGGTCCGGGCCGACGAAGGGGATGGCCGCGAACAGGTTGACGATCACCTGGGCGCCCCAGTAGCTCATCTGGCCCCAGGGCAGCAGGTAGCCCATGAAGGCCTCGGCCATCAGGCACAGGAAGATCGCGCAGCCGAAGACCCACACCAGCTCGCGCGGCTTGCGGTAGCTGCCGTAGAGCAGGCCGCGGAACATGTGCAGGTACACCACCACGAAGAAGGCGGACGCGCCCGTGGAGTGCATGTAGCGGATCAGCCAGCCCCAGGGCACGTCCCGCATGATGTACTCGACCGATGCAAACGCCAGGTTCGCGTCGGGCTTGTAGTGCATCACCAGGAAGATGCCGGTGACGATCTGGATCACCAGCACCAGCAGGGCCAGCGAGCCGAAGATGTACCAGAAGTTGAAGTTCTTCGGCGCGTAGTAGTCGCCCAAGTGGTCGTTGTAGAGCTTGCTGAGGGGGAAGCGGTTGTCCACCCAGTTCAGAAGCTTCTCGCTGTACGCCGCGTTGGGGGAGATTTCCTTGAGTTCTGCCATGTTCTTTTCCTCAGGCCTTCTTGTCGTCGCCGATCAGAAGGCGCGTGTCGGAAAGATACATGTGCGGTGGAACAGGAAGATTGTCGGGCGCGGGCTTGTTCTTGAAGACCCGGCCGGCCAGGTCGAAGGTCGAGCCGTGGCAGGGGCAGAGGAAGCCGCCCTCCCAGTTGTCGGGCAGCGATGGCTGCGGCCCGGTCTGGAACCTGTCGATGGGCGAGCAGCCCAGGTGGGTGCAGATGCCCACCACCACCAGCAGTTCGGGCTTGATCGAGCGGTGCTCGTTCTGCGCGTACTTGGGGGTGAATTCGTCGGGATTGCGCTTGGACAGCGGATCGGCCAGCTGAGGGTCGAGCTTGGGAAGCTCGGCGACCTGCTCTGGGGTGCGCTTGAGGATCCAGACCGGCTTGCCGCGCCATTCGACGGTCATCTTCTCGCCGGACTTGAGGCCGCTGATGTCCACCTCGACCGGTGCCCCCGCAGCCTTGGCCTTCTCGGAAGGCTGGAACGTACTCACGAATGGGACGGCGACTGCTGCGCCGCCCACCACACCGGCACAACTGGATGCGATCAACCAGGTCCTTTTGCTGCTGTCGACCCGGGGCTGGCCGACGGTGGTCTCACTCATTTATGGGGTCCTCAATCTTCTTCGTTGGGGTGCTTGCAGGGGTCAACGAATCATTGTAGCGGAGCGTAAATGGCGAACTCAACGCGAAGACGGGGCGGGTTTGCACCCTGTGTTGCGCCCACGCCTCCCTATACTGCGTGCCTCCATCAACAACAGGCAGCGGGGAACTACATGAGCTTCATCAGCGAGTTTCGGGAGTTCGCGGTCAAGGGCAATGTGGTCGACCTGGCGGTCGGCGTGATCATCGGCGGGGCCTTCGGCAAGATCGTTGATTCGCTGGTGAGCGACATCATCATGCCCATCGTGGGCCTGGTGTTCGGCAAGCTGGACTTCTCCAACATGTATGTGGTGCTCGGGACGATACCGGCGGGCGTGGCCAACAACCTCGCGGACCTGAAGAAGGCCGGCGTACCGGTGCTGGCCTATGGCAACTTCATCACCATCGCCGTCAACTTCGTGATCCTGGCCTTCGTGATCTTCCTGATGGTCAAGCAGATCAACCGCTTGCGCAATGCGCAGCCGCCGGCGCCGCCGGCGCCGCCGGAAGAAGTCGCGCTGCTGCGCGAGATCCGCGACAGCCTCAAGCGGGCCTGAGCAGCGAGCGCGCGACGCGGATCGCCTCGATCAGGCTGGCGGCATCGGCCCTGCCGGTGCCCGCCAGGTCGAAGGCGGTGCCATGGTCGGGACTGGTGCGCACCAGCGGCAGCCCCAAGGTGACGTTCACGCCCTTTTCCACCCCGAGGTACTTCACCGGGATCAGTCCCTGGTCGTGGTACATCGCGATCACCGCATCGAACTCGCCCTTGCGGGCGCGCATGAAGACGGTGTCGGGCGCGTAGGGGCCACTACAGACGATGCCTTCGGCGAGCGCCGCCTCGATGGCGGGCACGATGACCGCCTGCTCCTCGGAACCGAAGAGCCCGCCCTCCCCCGCGTGCGGATTGAGCCCCGCCACCGCGATGCGCGGCGCGTGACCGATGGCCCTGGACAGCGCCTCATGCGTGATGCGCAGCGTCTGCAGCACGCCATCGAAGCTCACCGCCTCGATGGCCTGGCGCAAGGAGACATGGATGCTGACCAGCACGGTGCGAAGCTCGTCGTTGGCCAGCAACATGCGCACCGGCACCTGCTCCACCGGACGACCCAGGTGGCGCGCGGCCTCGTGCTGCAGGAGCTCGGTGTGCCCCGGAAAGTCGAAGCCCGCGGCGGAGAGCGCCTCCTTGTGCAGCGGTGCGGTGACGATGGCCGACACCTCGCCCGCCAGCGCCGCGCGCGCGGCCCACGTGACCGCATCGCCCGCCGCACGGCCCGCGGCCGCGCTGACCTGGCCAAGCACCAGTTCGGGCATCGCATCCACCACCTGCAACACGGGCACGCTGCCCGGCGGTGCGTCCAGGGCCTCCGAGGGAGCGTCGAGGACCGCGACAGGCATCGCCGGCTCGCCTGGCCGGGCCAGCAGGGCAGCAGCGCGCCGCATGCAGCCGACGTCGCCGGCCACGAAGGCACCGCGCGTCAGATCCGCCTGTTCGCGGAAGGCCTTGACGACGATTTCAGGGCCGATCCCGGCGGGATCGCCCATGGTAATGGCCAGCGGCATGCGCAGACCCTTGGAATCGGATGCCGTCACGCGGGGTTGTCGATGTCGATGAATTCGTGCGCCAGGCCCAGTTGCGCGGCGACGTGCGCCGCGACGGCCGGCGCGCCATAGCGCTCGGTGGCATGGTGCCCGCAAGCCAGAAAGCTCACGCCGGTCTCGCGCGCGTAGTGCGCCTGCGGCTCGGAGATCTCGCCGGTGATGAAGGCATCGGCGCCGGCCGCGATGGCGGCTTCGAAATAGCCCTGTGCACCGCCGGTGCACCAGGCGACGTTCTTGATCGGGCGCTGACCTTCGATCAAGGTGACCGGCCGCTTGAGCACACGCTCCACGTGCGCGGCCAGCTTCTTGCCGCTGGTAAAGGTAGCACCGTCTTCAGGCGCGCCCAGAAAGCCGATCTCCTGTTCGCCGAAGCGGCCGGCCGAGCCGGCGTGCGCCACCAGACCCAGCTGCAAGCCGAGTTGCGCGTTGTTACCCAGCTCAGGGTGCGCATCCAGCGGCAAGTGGTAGGCGAAGAGATTGACGTCGTCGCCCAGCAGCAGCCCCAGGCGCTGGCGCATCCAGCCGGTGACCCGGCCGTCCTGCCCGCGCCAGAACAGGCCGTGGTGCACGAAGATGGCGTCCGCATCGGCGTGGATCGCCGCCTCGATCAACGCGCGGCTGGCCGTCACGCCGGAGACGATCTTGCGGATGGTGGTGCGGCCCTCCACCTGCAGGCCGTTGGGTCCGTAGTCCTTGAAGCGCTCGGGTGCGAGCAGCAGGTCGAAGGCGGTGAGGAGTTCGTGGCGCGTGGTGCTCATCGCACCATTGTCGCCCTCGCCGCGCCGTCTCGCATCCCATGCCCACGCCGGGCCAGCGGCATCAGCGCGAGCAGCACGCCCAGGATGGCCAGCGCGCCTACATAGTGCGCCGGCGCCAGCGGATCCCGCTGCAGCCACAGGGTGAGGATCACCGGCGTCAGGCCGCCGAAGACCGCATAGGACATGTTGTAGGCGAAGGACAGCCCCGAGAACCGCACCGCCGCCGGGAAGGCGCGCACACCGGCGATCGGCACGGTCGCGATGGTGCCCACGAACAGGCCCACCAGGCCGTACTGCCACACCAGCGTCGACGGGGCCGACGGCAGGCTCGTGTAGAAGAGGTAGGAGCTTGCGAACAGGCCCGTCCACCCCACCAGCATCACCGCACGCGTGCCGAAGCGGTCGCTGGCCCAGCCCACGAGCACGCAGCCCAGCGTCAGGGTCAGGGTGGCCAGGCAGTTGGCCTGCAGCGCCAGCGCGGCTGGCACGTGGTGCACCTTCTGCAAGTAGGTGGGCGTGTAGAGCACCACCACGACGATGGCGGCCGACAGCACCCAGGTCTGCAGCGCCACGTAGACGCAGGCCAGGCGATGCTCGCGCAGCACGGTCTTCAGGGGCAGCTCGGCGTCCTGGCTGCGGCGCTGCGCCAGTTCCTTGAACACCGGCGTCTCGTGCAGAAAGCGCCGCAGGTACACCGACACCAGGCCGAATACGCCGCCCAGGATGAAGGGCGCGCGCCAGGCCCAGTCGTGGATGTCGGCCGCCGAGTAGTGGGTGTTGATGGCCACCGCCACCAACGAGCCCAGCAGGATGCCGCCGGTGATGCCCGCGGTGAGCGTGCCCACGCCCAGGCCGTAGCGCCGCGCCGGCACGTGCTCGCCCACGAAGACCCAGGCACCCGGCATCTCGCCACCGATGGCCGCACCCTGAAGCACGCGCATGGCCAGCAGCAGCAACGGCGCCGCCACGCCGATCGCGGCGTAGGTGGGCAGCAGGCCGATCACCAGGGTGGGCACGGCCATCAGGAAGATGCTCAGGCTGAACATGCGCTTGCGGCCCAGCTTGTCGCCGAAGTGCGCAATCACGATGCCGCCGAGGGGACGGGCGAGGTAGCCGGCGGCGAAGATGCCGAAGGTCTGCAGCTGGCGCAGCCAGTCGGGCATGTCGGCCGGGAAGAACAGGCCCCCCAGCACCGTGGCGAAGAAGACGTAGATGACGAAGTCGTAGAACTCGAGCGTGCCGCCGAGCGCGGAAAGCGCCAGGGTCTTGTAGTCGCGCGAATTCAGCAGGCGCTGCGGCGCCGGCGACGTGAGGGTGGGGGCTGGGGTGGTCATGGCGTGTCGGTCGATCTCGGGGCCACGCTGCTGCCGCCCCTCCGGGTGCGGGGAGGGATCAGGCGCGTCGGGCGGAGTGCCGGGCCGAAGATGACGGGTAGTCGCCTCGCCAGGCCGGAAAGCGCAGCCTGGGTGGGGCCACAAACGAAATGCTAAGGGTTATCCCTTGGTCGTGCTGGCGAGTGCCCACATTCTCGACCCTCGCGTCGGGATTTCCGGGCATGCAGGCTGAGGGACAATCCTCGCCCTCACCTCCTCCATCTCAAATGAAGCGTTTCTGGCTGCTCTTTTCCCAGACCGTCACGGTCTTCCTGGCGGGCTATTTCGTGATCGCCACCCTCAAGCCCGAGTGGATCCGCCAGCGGCCGACCAGCCTGGGCGGCGTGGTCTCGGTGATCGAGGCGCCGGTGGCCGGGCCGCAGGCGGTCGCGCCCGGCAGCCTCAGCGCCGCCGCGAAGCGCGCGGCACCGGCCGTCGTGAGCATCAACACCAGCAAGGCGGCGCCGCGCCATCCGCGCAGCAACGACCCCTGGTTCCGCTTTTTCTTCGGCGACCAGGACGACCAGCCGCAGGTGGGCCTGGGCAGCGGCGTGATCGTCAGCCCCGAGGGCTACATCCTCACCAACAACCACGTGGTGGAAGGTGCCGACGAGATCGCGGTGACCCTGAACGACAGCCGGCAAGCCCAGGCCAAGGTGATCGGCACCGACCCCGACACCGACCTGGCGGTGCTCAAGATCGACCTGGACAAGCTGCCCACGATCGTTCTGGGCAATTCCGACACGCTGCAGGTGGGTGACCAGGTGCTGGCCATCGGCAATCCCTTCGGCGTGGGCCAGACGGTGACCAGCGGCATCGTCTCGGCGCTGGGCCGCAACCAGCTGGGCATCAACACCTTCGAGAACTTCATCCAGACCGATGCCGCCATCAACCCGGGCAACTCCGGCGGCGCGCTGGTGGACGGCAACGGCAACCTGGAAGGCATCAACACCGCGATCTACTCGCGCTCGGGCGGCAGCATGGGCATCGGCTTCGCCATCCCGGTCTCCACCGCCAAGCAGGTGCTGGAGGACATCGTGAAGGAAGGCAAGGTCACGCGCGGCTGGATCGGCGTGGAGCCCAACGACCTCTCGCCCGAGTTGGCCGAGACCTTCGGCGTCAAGGCCAAGAGCGGCGTGATCATCACCGGCGTGCTGCAGAACGGACCGGCGGCGCGCGCCGGCATCCGGCCGGGCGACGTGATCACCAACGTGGGCGAGAACAAGATCGACAACGTGCAGGAGCTGCTGACCGCGGTGGCCGGCCTGAAGCCTGGCGCCGCCACCCGCTTTTCGCTGCAGCGCGGCGGCGACCGGATGGAGCTCGATGTGACCGCGGGCCTGCGACCCAAGGCGCCGCTGAGGCGCGCCCCCGAGAAGGAATGAGAAAAGGGCCCGTGGAGGCCCTTTCGTTTTTCCCGGTTGGCGTCAGGCCGAGTCGGCCTTCTCGGAGGCCTCGCCCTCTTCCTCGGGCGCCTTCGAGATCCTCACGAAGTACTGCGCTGCGACGATGCCCACCTCGTAAAGAATGCACATGGGCACCGCCAGCGCCAGCTGCGAGATCACGTCCGGCGGCGTCAGCACCGCGGCGACGACGAAGGCAGCCACGACGAAGTAGCCGCGGAAGCTGCGCAGCTTCTCCACCGTGACCATTTCGAAGCGCACCAGCAGCATCACCACGATGGGCACCTGGAAGGCCACTCCGAAGGCGATGTAGAGCGAAAGGATGGACTCCACATAGGACGCGATGTCCGGCGTGGCCGCCACGCTCGCCGGCGTGAAGCGCTGGATGAAGCCGAACATCTTGTCCAGCACGAAGAACTGCACGAAGGCGATGCCGGCGTAGGCCAGGAAGCTGCCGAAGAAGATCAGCGGCAGCGCGAAGCGCTTCTCGTGGCTGTACAGGCCGGGTGCCACGAACATCCAGGCCTGGTACATGAGCCAGGGCAGCGCCAGCAGCACCGCGGCCATCAGGAGCACCTTCAGCGGCACGAAGAAGGGAGAGAACACGCCCACGGCGATCAGCTTGGCGTCGGGCGGCATGTGCGCCTTGATGGGCACTGCGATCAGGTCGATCAGCCCGGCCGGCCCGGGCCAGATGGAAAGCAGCACGCCCGCCACCGCCAGGCCGTAGACGCAGTAGAGCAGCCGGTCGCGCAGCTCCATGAGGTGCGCGACGAAAGGCTGCTCGGTGCCGGCGAGTTCGTCGTCTTTGTTCTTGTCGGAATCAGCCATGGGTCGTGGGTCGGCCGGTATCCGGAACGCGTCGGGACGCGAAGTTGGACGTGCGCGGCGCGCGCTGGGTTGCTAGTTGATCTTGTGGGGACGGTAGCGGGCCACCCGCGCGGCGCCGGAAAGCGCCTTGGTGCGCACGCCGTTGCGCGCCTTGTACCACTGGGGCGTGGCGCCCTGCTTCAGGCGCCAGTTCTTGCGTGGATGCTTGTACTGCGGATAGCTCTCGGGCGTCTCCAGCGGCGTGAAGGGCACGCCGGCGGAGGTGTCGGTGCCCTCGAGGTTGTGCTGCACCTCTTCGGCGCCGGTGCGGATGTTCTGTTCCACGTCGCGGGCAGCGCTCTCGACGGTGTCCTTCATCTTGCGCAGCTCGTCCAACTCCATCGACCGGTTGACCTCGGCCTTGACGTCGTTGACGTAGCGCTGCGCCTTGCCCAGCAAGGTGCCGACGGTGCGGGCGACGCGTGGCAGTCTTTCCGGGCCGATGACGACCAGCGCCACCGCGCCGATCAGCGCCAGCTTGGAAATGCCGAGTTCGAGCACGTGCGCGTCAGCCTGGAAATCAGGACTTCTGACGCGCTTCGACGTCGATGGTCGGCTTGTCGGCAGCGGTGGACGAAGTCACCTGCTGGGTCGGCGTGGCAGCCGGGTCGGTCGCGGAACCCGAACCGTCCTTCATGCCGTCCTTGAAACCCTTCACGGCGCCGCCCAGGTCGGAGCCCATGTTCTTGAGTTTCTTGGTGCCGAACACCATGACGACGATGAGCAGCACGATGAGCCAGTGCCAGATAGAAAACGAACCCATGGAAAGCTCCTGAAGATTTGCTGCAATTTTAGACGGGGGAAGATGTCAGCCCCGCGCCCAGGGGCGTGGACCGCCCATGACATGAACATGGAGATGTTGCACTTCCTGGCCGCCTTCCGCACCGGTATTGACCACGACACGGAAGCCGCCCTCCGGATAGGGACGGCAGCCGTTCTCCAAAGCCAGCCTGGGCGCCAGGGTCATGATCCTGCCCATGAGCGCCGAATCCTCCGGCGTCAGCTGGGCCATGGACGGAATATGGCGCTTGGGCACGAGCATGAAGTGAACCGGTGCCCAGGGAGCGATGTCGTGGAAGCCGAAAAGTTCCTCGTCTTCGTAGACCTTCTTCGAGGGAATCTTGCCCTCGATGATCTTGCAGAAGATGCAGTTCGGGTCAGACGACATTGGCGGGCTCCATGGGTTGGCCGGCATTCATGCGCACCATCCCCTTGACGATGCGGTAGAGAAACCAGAGCGAGACGATGCCCCAGGCGATCCAGCCGGGGACGAGAAACAGCAGCCACAGCGGCGAAGTCAGCACGTAGGCCACGCCCGCCCACAGCACCGAACGGATGCGCCAGCTGAAGTGCGAGGCCTGCCAGGTGCCGGCCGCGTCGTCGCGCTTGACCAGGTCGATCACCAGCGCCACCAGCAGCAGCGCGATGGAAGCCTGCGCGCCCGGCAGCACCGCACCCACGGCCACCACCAGGTGCATCACGTAGCTCACCCAGCCCCAGGTCTTGAGGGATCCGTCGGCGGGCACGGGAACGATCTCGTTGGCCATGGTGGGCGTCCTCCTCGGTGTCAGTCGTTGGAAGCTTCGCGGTTCTGCGCCTTGCGCAGGGCCTTTTCCTCGATGCCGCTGGTGCCGGCGCGGCGCTCCAGCTCGGCCAGCACGTCGGCCGGCGCCAGGCCGTAGTGGGCCAGCGCGATCATGCTGTGGAACCACAGGTCGGCCACCTCGTTGACCACCTTCTGGCGGTCGCCGCCGTGGTCCGCGTCCTTGGCGGCCATGACCACCTCGGTGGCTTCCTCGCCGATCTTCTTGAGGAAGGCGTCGGGGCCCTTGTGCAGCAGGCGGGCGACATAGCTCTTGTCGGGGTCGCCGCCCTGCGCGGGCAGGCGGCTTTCGATGACGGCGGCCAGGCGGGCCAGGGAATCGTTGCTGCTCATTCGATGCTTGATTACTTGTAGATGCTTTCGGGGTCTTTGAGGACCGGCTCGGTCGCGACCCACTGGCCATTCTCGTACTTGCTGAAGAAGCAGCTGTGGCGGCCGGTGTGGCAGGCGATGCCGGGCTCGTGGCCCAGCTGGGTCACCTTGAGCAGCACCACGTCGTTGTCGCAGTCGATGCGGATCTCGTGCACCGTCTGCACGTGGCCCGATTCCTCGCCCTTGAACCACAGCTTGCTCCGCGAGCGGCTGAAGTACACGGCGCGGCCGAGCTCGGCCGTCTTGGCCAGGGCCTCGCGGTTCATCCAGGCGAACATCAGCACGTCGCCGCTGCCCGCTTCCTGCGCGATCACCGGCACCAGGCCGTTCGCGTCCCACTTCACATCATCGAGCCAGGTCATGGCGCCATTGTCCCATCCGCGGGCGCCACGGCCCGCCGCGGGGATTTCACCGGCGGATCGGAATGCCGCGGCCGGCCATGCATTCCTTGGCCTGGCCGACGGTGTATTCGCCGTAGTGGAAGATGCTGGCGGCCAGCACCGCATCCGCCCCGCCCTGCTGCACGCCGTCGGCCAGGTGGTCCAAGTTGCCCACGCCGCCGGAGGCGATCACCGGCACGCTGACCGCGTCGCTCACGGCGCGGGTCAAGGCCAGGTCGAAGCCGCTCTTGGTGCCGTCGCGGTCCATGCTGGTGAGCAGGATCTCGCCGGCGCCGCGCCGCGCCATCTCCACCGCCCATTTCACCGCATCCAGGCCGGTGTTCTTGCGCCCACCGTGGCTGTAGACGTCCCAGCCGGGGCCCACGGGCTGGCCGTCGGCGCCGGGGCGCTGTTCATCCTCGGTCTTGCGGCGCTTGGCGTCGATGGCCACCACGATGCACTGCGCGCCGTACTTGGCCGAGGCATCGGAGATGACCTGCGGGTCGGCAATGGCCGCCGAATTGAAGCTGGTCTTGTCGGCCCCCGCGTTGAGCAGCCGCCGCACGTCGGCCACGGTGCGCACGCCGCCGCCCACGGTGAGGGGAATGAAGACCTGCGAGGCCACCGCCTCGATGATCGGCAGGATCAGGTCGCGGCCGTCGCTGGTGGCGGTGATGTCCAGGAAGGTGAGTTCGTCCGCGCCCTGCCCGTTGTAGCGGGCCGCGATCTCGACCGGATCGCCGGCGTCGCGCAGTTCGACGAAGTTGACGCCCTTGACGACACGGCCACCGGTGACGTCCAGGCAGGGAATGATTCGCTTGGCAAGCATGATGAGTTGAAGGAAATCGGGTTCAGGCGAGGCTGAGTTCTTGCCAGCACTTCCACTGGGCGCCGCCCTGCAGTTGCACCGGCTCGTCGATGCGGGCGGCTTCCACGCACAGCATGTGGCGATAGCCGTCGTCGGGCAGGTCGGCCAGCTTGGCGCTCAGTTGCGCACCGGGGTTCCACACCACGGTCTCGGTGCAGCTGGCGCTTTGCGTGATGCCCAGCGTGCCGGATGGCTGCACCAGGCGCAGGCCGTGGGCGGGCGCGGCGTAGACGCTGTCGAACTCGCTGTCGAAGCGCAGGGCCGGCGCCATCTCCACGTGCCGGTCGTCGCGCACCGCGTCCCAGCGGTTGGCGCCCTGCAGCCCCTCCAGTCGCACATCGGCGATCTCGTCCACGCGCAGGTAGGTGTGCAGCGCGGCGGCGAAGGCCCAGGGGGCGGAGCCGGTGTTGTCGACGGTGAAGCTCATGCGCAGGCTGCGCGGCTTGAGCGCCACCCGCAGTTCGGCGCGGAAGGCATGGGGCCAGACGGCGCGGGTGGCGTCGCCGTCGTGCAGCACCAGCGCCAGCTCGTTGGGCGCCGGTTCGCGGCCTTTCTCTGGCTGCCAGGCCAGGTTGCGCACGAAGCCGTGCTTGGGCAGCAACCCGCGCTGGTTGAACTGGGGAAAGCAGATGGGCACGCCGCCGCGGATGGCGCTGTGCCCGTCCATCAGCGCCTGCGGGCTCAGGTAAAGCCGCTCGGCGCCGCCGCTGGTCCAGGACAGCACCTGCGCGCCATGCAGCGCCACCACCACGGCGTCGCCTTCCGGCAGCGCCAGGCGAAGCGCCGGCAGGCCGCGGAATTCAAGGGCTTGGATCGACATGCCTCGATTCTATGGATGCGCGGCTCGCCATTGCGGCCGGCTGAAAAATGGCATGAAATGCGGTGGCCCGCCGGCCAGGCGCGGCGCGCAGGCTCGAAAAGAAGCAACTCGACGAGGAATCGACTCATGAAGAAGCTGCCACCCGCGGGCTGGATCCTGATCGCCATGGTGATCGGGATCATCCTGGGCCATCTGGTCAACATCAGCTTTCCCGACCCCAAGGTCGCGGCCCAGATCGCCGGCTACATCTCGCTGTTCTCCGACGTGTTCCTGCGGCTGATCAAGATGCTGATCGGCCCGCTGGTGTTCTCCACGCTGGTGGTGGGCATTGCGCACATGGGCGACGCGGCCTCGGTGGGCCGCGTGTTCGGCAAGGCGCTGGGGTGGTTCATCACGGCTTCGCTGGTTTCGCTGATCCTGGGCATGATCATGGCCAACCTGCTGCAGCCCGGCCACAACCTGGGCCTGCCGCTGCCCGACATCGGCAGCTCGGCGAACCTGGCCACCTCCAAGTTCACGCTGAAGGACTTCGTCAGCCACCTGGTGCCCCGGTCCTTCGCCGAGTCCATGGCCAACAACGAGATCCTGCAGATCGTCGTGTTCTCGATGTTCTTCGGCGTGGCCCTGGCCTCGCTGGGCGAGAAGGCCCGCACGCTCATCAGCGCCATCGACGAGCTCTCGCACGCCATGCTCAAGATCACCGGCTACGTGATGAAGCTGGCGCCCCTGGCCGTGCTGGCCGCCATGGCCGCCACGGTGGCGGTGAACGGCCTGGGCATCCTGCTGAAGTTCGCCGTGTTCATGGGCGACTTCTACCTGAGCCTGTTCCTGCTGTGGGGCCTGCTGGTGCTGGCCGGCTTCGCATTCCTGGGGCGGCGCGTGTTCAAGCTGCTGGTGCTCATCAAGGAGGCCTTCCTGCTTTCCTTCGCCACGGCCAGCTCGGAGGCGGCCTATCCGAAGATCCTGGACGCGCTGGACCGCTTCGGCGTCAAGCGCAAGATCTCCAGCTTCGTGATGCCCATGGGCTACTCCTTCAACCTGGACGGCTCGATGATGTATTGCACCTTCGCCGTGCTCTTCATCGCGCAGGCCTACGGCATCGAGCTGTCGATCGGCACGCAGATCACCATGCTGCTGATCCTCATGCTCACCTCCAAGGGCATGGCCGGCGTGCCGCGCGCCTCGCTGGTGGTGATTGCGGCCACGCTCAACCAGTTCAACATCCCCGAGGCGGGCCTGCTGCTGATCCTGGGCGTGGACACCTTCCTGGACATGGGCCGCTCGGCCACCAACGCGGTGGGCAACTCCATCGCCACCGCGGTGGTCGCCAAGTGGGAAGGCGAGCTGCTGCCCGAAAGCGAAGCCGATGCCAACGCGCGGCAGCTGGACAAGGAAGCGGCCGCAACGCTGGCACAGCCGGCGCACGGTTGAACAGGTGCAGGCATGAAGGTTCAGGCGCATCCACCGTTGGCCGGCCGCGTAAGCCGGGTCGCGTTCGTGACGGTCGCGCTGCTGCTGGCGGCGTCCGCGGGGCGGGCACAAGATGCGACCGCACCGACCGTGTCATCCGCGCCCGCCCAGCTGTCGGGCACGCTGGCAAAGCTGCGCAACAGCGGCACCGTCACGCTCGGCTACCGCGAGTCCTCCGTGCCCTTCTCCTTCCTCTCGCCGCGCAAGGAGCCCATCGGCTACTCGGTGGAGCTGTGCAGGGCCTTGGTGGCCTCGATCGAGGACGCGATCAACAAGAGCCTGACGATGCGCTGGGTGCCCGTCACAGCGGCCTCGCGCATCGACGCGGTGGAAAGCGGGCAGGTCGACCTGGAGTGCGGCTCGACCACCAGCAACCTGGAACGCCAGAAGCGCGTGGCCTTCTCGCCCACCATCTTCGTCTCGGGCACGCGGCTCATGGTCAGGAAGGGCTCGCCCGTCACCTCCTTCCGCGACCTGGCGGGCAAGAAGGTGGTGGTGACGGCCGGCACCACCAACGAAAAGGCGCTGCGCGACCTGGATGCGCGCTTCAAGCTGGGCATGGCCATCATCGTGTCGCCCGAGCATTCGCAGTCCTTCGAGATGGTGGCCAAGGGCCAGGCCGATGCCTTCGCCACCGACGACGTGCTGCTCGCCGGCCTGATCGCGCAGCGCGGCGCGAAAAGCGAATTCACGGTGCTGGGGGACGAGCTGTCCTACGACCCCTACGGCATCATGTTCCGCAAGAACGATCCGCAGTTGGCCAAGGTGGTGAAGGACGCCTTCCAGATCCTGGCCGAGGACGGCGAGATGGAGCGCCAGTACAAGCGCTGGTTCCTGCGCAAGCTGCCCAATGGCGAAAGCATCGATCTGCCGATGAGCGCGCAGCTCACCAGCATCATCGAGGCGATGGCGGTGAAGCCGGCCGAGTAGGCCAGCCGGAAAGATCAGGCCGCGAGCTGGTCGGCGCGCGCCTGCGCCGAGGTGAAGTCGAGATCACCCGTGTAGATGGCGCGCCCGCAGATCACGCCTTCCACGCCGTCCTTCTCGACCGCGCAGAGCTGCTCGATGTCGGCGATGCCCGCCAGGCCGCCCGATGCAATCACCGGAATGGTGAGCGCCTGCGCCAGCTTCACCGTCGCCTCGATGTTGATGCCCGAGAGCATGCCGTCGCGGCCGATGTCGGTGTAGATGATGGACTCGACGCCGTAGTCCTCGAACTTCTTGCCCAGGTCGGCGACTTCGTGGCCGGTGAGCTTGCTCCAGCCGTCCGTGGCGACCTTGCCGTCCTTGGCGTCCAGGCCGACGATGATGTGGCCGCCGAAGGCGCTGCAGGCATCCTTGAGGAAGCCCGGGTTCTTGACCGCGGCGGTGCCGATGATGACGTAGCGCAGGCCGTCGTCGATGTAGCGCTCGATGGTGTCCAGGTCGCGGATGCCGCCACCCAGCTGCACCGGGATGTCATCGCCCACTTCGCGCAGGATGGCCTTGATGGCCGCGTGGTTCTGCGGCTTGCCGGCAAAGGCGCCGTTCAGGTCGACCAGGTGCAGGCGCCGCGCGCCGGCGTCGGCCCATTTGCGTGCCATGGCCGCCGGGTCTTCGCTGAAGATGGTGGATTGGTCCATGTCGCCCTGTTTGAGGCGAACGCAGCGGCCGTCTTTGAGATCGATTGCGGGAATCAACAGCATGGCAGGCAAGGAAAAGGCTCCCGGGTGGGGAGCTCAGGGGTTCCAGTGGAGAAAGTTTCGATAGAGCTGCAACCCGAAGTCCGCACTTTTTTCTGGGTGGAACTGGGTTGCAAAAATATTATCGCGGGCCACGGCGGCGGTAAAGCGATCCCCGTAGTCGGCCTCGCCCACACTGTGGCGCGCATCCGTCGGCCGGGCGTAGAAGCTGTGCACGAAATAGAACCAGGCCTGGTCGGGCACCTTTGCCCACAGGGCATGCGGCTGCGCCTGCTGCACCTGGTTCCAGCCCATCTGCGGCACCTTGAAGCGGCTGCCGTCGGGCTGCAGGCGGCCTTCCAGCTCGAACTTCACCACGCGACCGGGGATGAGGCCGAGCCCGTCGGTGCCCCCTTCGTCGCTGTGGGAAAGCAGCATCTGCATGCCCACGCAAACGCCGAAGAGCGGCTTGCTGGCCGCCGCCTCGAGCACGGATTCGAGCAGGCCCGACTCGCGCAGTTCGCGCATGCAGTCGGGCATGGCACCCTGCCCCGGCAGCACCACGCGGGTGGCATCGCGCACCACCTGCGGGTCGGAGGTGACGAAGACCTGCACGCCGACCTCGTCGGCGGCGTGCTGGACGGCTTGCGACACGGAGCGCAGGTTGCCCATGCCGTAATCGACGACCGCGACGGTATTAGCCATGCGTGCTGCTAGCGAAAGTCTGGAACATCAGGGGAAGGCGAGAAAGGACTACAGCGATCCCTTGGTGGAAGGAATGACGCCCGCCGAACGGGGGTCGAGCTCGAGCGCGCCACGCAGCGCCCGCGCGAAGGCCTTGAAGACGGTCTCGCACTGGTGGTGCGCATTGACGCCCTTGAGGTTGTCGATGTGCAGCGTGACGAAGGCGTGGTTCACGAAGCCCTGGAAGAACTCGTAGGTGAGCTGGCTGTCGAAGGTGCCGATCATGCCACTGGTGAAGGGCACGTCCATCACCAGGCCCGGGCGGCCCGAGAAATCGATGACCACGCGCGACAGGGCTTCATCCAGCGGCACGTAGGCATGTCCGTAGCGGCGGATGCCCTTCTTGTCGCCCACGGCCTTGGCCACGGCTTGGCCCAAAGTAATACCAACGTCTTCCACCGTGTGGTGGCCGTCGATGTGCAGGTCGCCCTGGCAGTCGATGACCAGGTCGATCAGCCCGTGGCGGGCGATCTGGTCAAGCATGTGGTCGAAGAAGCCGATGCCGGTGGACAGCTGCGCCTTGCCGGTGCCGTCCAGGTTCACGCGGACCTTGATCTTCGTCTCGGCGGTGTTGCGCTCGACCTCGGCCGTGCGCGCGCCGGCCGTGGCGACGCTGGTGACTGCTTCGGGAGCCGTGGGGGTGTTCATAGCGATTGTTCGAGGGCTGCCAGCATCTGCTTGTTCTCGTCGGGCGTTCCGACCGTGAGGCGCAGGCAATTGGCCAGCAATGGGTGCATTTTAGAAATGTTCTTCACCAGCACACCGCGGGACTTCATGCCCTCGAAGGCCTTGCTGGCATCGGGCACGCGGATCAGGATCATGTTGGCCTGGCTGGGCCAGCTTTTCACGCCGGGCAAGCTGGCCAGCGCCTCGATGATCCACTCGCGCTGCTCACGGATCTGGCGGGCCTGCCCGGCGAACACCTCGGCATGTTCCAGCGCGAACAGCGCGCACTCGCAGTTGAGCACGCTGATGTTGTAGGGCGGGCGCAGCTTGTCGATCTCGCCGATGATCGCCGCGGGACCCATCAGGTAGCCCAGGCGGGCGCCGGCCAGGCCGAACTTGCTGAGGGTACGCATCAGCAGCACGTGGCCGTGGCGGGTGATGCGGTCGATGTAGCTGCGCGCGGCGAAGGGCTGGTAGGCCTCGTCCATCACGACCAGGCCGCCCTGCTCGCCCTGGGCCTGGACGATCCGCTCGATGACGGCGTCGTCCCAGAGATTGGCGGTGGGGTTGTTCGGATAGGCCAGGTACACGATGGCCGGGCGCTTCTGCGCAATGGCGGCCAGCATGGCGGCCTCGTCCAGCTCGAAGTCGGCGGTCAGCGGCACGCCCACGAATTCCAGGCCCTGCAACTGCGCGCTCATGGCGTACATCACGAAGCCCGGCACGGGCGCCAGGATGCTGGCGCCCGGCAGGTCGCAGCCCATGGCCAGCAGCGAGATGAGTTCGTCCGAGCCGTTGCCCAGCATCAGCCCGTAGCCCTGCGGCAGGCCGGCGTAGCTTGCCAGCGCGCGCTGCAGCTCGGCCACGCGCTCGCCCGGGTAGCGGTTGATGGCGACTGCGCCCAGGCGCTTGCCCAGCTCCGCCTGCAGCTCGGGCGGCAGGCCGAAGGGATTTTCCATGGCGTCCAGCTTGACCATGCCGCGCGAGTCCTGCACCGCGTAGGCATGCATGCCCTGCACGTCGGCGCGGATGCGCTGGAGCGGCGAGGAAGTCTTGTTGTCGACGATGGCGTTCATGTGTGTTGCTGTCAGTGGGTGCAGCGGAAGCTGCTTTCCAGCGCCGCCTTCACCACCATCTGCACGGGCATGTCGGCCTCGTAGCTGCTGGCGTTGCGGCTGAGTTCGCTCTGGTAGAGGGAGCGGGCCATGGCGGGCTCGAAGCGACGGCCCTCGATGCAGAAAGGCGGCTTCTGTCCGTTGCGCAGCGCGGTGTCGCTGGACTCCTTCAGGCCTTCCATCACGCCGACCAGGTAGTAGCTGGCGTAGATCTTCCCGTCCTTCTCGTTGGCTTCCAGGGTGCGCATCTCGCGGATGCTCATGGCCTGGGCCGCACCTGCGGCAGCCAGAAGAAGGAGAGCTGCCGCGGCGCGTGCCTTGCGCATGCTCATTTCCCGCCGTCCAGGCGCATGCGCGCCGCCTCGGCGTGGGCCTGCAGGCCTTCACCCTCGGCCAGCGTGACCGCGATGGGACCCAGCACCTGCGCGCCGGCCTGGCTCACCTCGATGAGGCTGCTGCGCTTCTGGAAGTCGTACACGCCCAGTGGGCTGGAGAAGCGCGCGGTGCCGCTGGTGGGCAGCACGTGGTTGGGGCCCGCGCAGTAGTCGCCCAGGCTCTCGCTGGTGAAGGCGCCCAGGAAGATCGCGCCCGCGTGGCGCAGCAGGGGCTCCCAGCGCTGCGGCTCGCGGCTGCTCACCTCCAGGTGCTCGGGGGCGATGCGGTTGCTGATCTCGCAGGCCTCTTCCATGTTCTTCGTGTGGATCAGCGCGCCGCGGCCGTTGAGGGAGGCGGCGATGATTCCGGCGCGCGGCATGGTGGGCAGCAGGCGGTCGATCCCGGCCTGCACCTTGTCGATGTAGGCGGCGTCGGGGCACAGCAGGATGCTCTGCGCCAGCTCGTCGTGCTCGGCCTGGCTGAACAGGTCCATGGCCACCCAGTCCGGCGGCGTGCTGCCGTCGGCCAGCACCAGGATCTCGCTGGGGCCGGCGATCATGTCGATGCCCACCGTGCCGAAGACGCGGCGCTTGGCGGCGGCCACGTAGGCGTTGCCGGGGCCGGTGATCTTGTCCACCGCCGGCACCGTGGCGGTGCCGTAGGCCAGCGCGGCCACGGCCTGCGCGCCGCCGATGGTGAAGGCGCGCGTCACGCCGGCCACGAAGGCGGCGGCCAGCACCAGGGCGTTCTTCTCGCCGCCGGGGGTGGGCACCACCATGATGATCTCGCCCACGCCAGCCACGTGCGCCGGAATGGCGTTCATCAGCACGCTGGACGGATAGGCTGCCTTGCCACCGGGCACGTAGATGCCCACGCGGTCCAGCGGCGTGACCTTCTGGCCCAGCAGCGTGCCGTCCGCGTCGCGGTAGCTCCAGCTCTCGCCGCTGGCCTTCTTCTGCGCCTCGTGGTAGCTGCGCACACGGCGGGCGGCGGATTCCAGCGCCTCGCGCTGCACGGCGGGCAGCGACTCGAAGGCGGCCTTCAGCTCGTCCTTCGTGAGTTCCAGGCCGGCCATCGACTTCGCGTCCAGCCGGTCGAAGCGGTTGGTGTACTCCAGCACCGCAGCATCGCCACGCTTTTGCACATCGGCCAGGATGTCGGCCACTGTCTTCTCGATGGCTGCATCCGCGTCCTCGGACCAATGCAGCCGCGCCTTGAAGTCGGCTTCGAAGGAAGCCGAGGTCGTGGACAGACGGGCAGGGGCTGCTTTCAGGGTCATTTGGAAGTCGTCGCGGGGATGGCCGACGCGAAGGCGTCGATGATGTGGCGGATGGGTTCGCGCTTGAGCTTGAGCGCCGCCTGGTTCACCACCAGTCGCGCGCTGATGTCCATGATGCGCTCCACTTCCACCAACTGGTTGGCGCGCAGCGTGTTGCCGGTGGACACCAGGTCGACGATGGCATCGGCCAGGCCGGTCAGCGGCGCCAACTCCATGCTGCCGTAGAGCTTGATCAGGTCCACGTGCACGCCCTTGCTGGCGAAGAAGTCGCGCGCGAGGCCCACGTACTTGGTGGCGACCTTGATGCGCGCACCCTGGCGCACGGCGTTGGCGTAGTCATAGTCGGCGCGCACCGCCACACTGAGGCGGCAGGCGGCGATCTTCAGGTCCAGTGGCTGGTACAGGCCCTGGTTGCCGTGCTCGAGCAGCACGTCCAGGCCGGTCACGCCCAGGTCGGCGCCGCCGTACTGCACGTAGGTCGGCACGTCGGAAGCGCGCACCAGCACCACGCGCACGTCGGGGCGGGTGGTGCCCAGGATCAGCTTGCGCGATTTCTCCGGGTCCTCGGTGACCTCGATGCCGGCCGCGGCCAGCAGCGGCAGGGTCTCCTCGAAGATGCGGCCCTTGGACAGGGCAAGCGTGATCACGAGGCGGCTCCCGTCACACGCTCGATGTCGGCGCCGATGCCGCGCAGCTTGCTTTCCATGCGGTCGTAGCCGCGGTCCAGGTGGTAGATGCGGTCCACCAGCGTCTCGCCCTCGGCCACCAGGCCGGCGATGACCAGGCTGGCGGAGGCGCGCAGGTCGGTGGCCATCACGGTGGCGCCCGAAAGCTGCGACACGCCGTTGATGACCGCGACCTTGCCGTCCGTCTGGATCCTGGCGCCCAGGCGCACCATCTCGTTCACGTGCATGAAGCGGTTCTCGAAGATGGTCTCGGTGACGGTCGAGGTGCCCTCGGCGATCACGTTGAGCGCCATGAACTGCGCCTGCATGTCGGTGGGAAAGCCCGGGTATTCGGTGGTGCGGAAGCTCTGGGCCTTCAGGCGGCCGGTCGCGCGCACGTGGATGCCCTCGGGCGCCGGCGTGATCTCGGCGCCGGCTTCGCGCAGCTTCTCGATGACGGCGTCGAGATGGTCGGCGCGGCCATGGCGCAGCATCACGTCGCCGCCTGCGGCAGCGACGGCGCACAGGAAGGTGCCGGCCTCGATGCGGTCGGCCACCACCTTGTGCTCGCAGCCGTGCAGGCGCTCCACGCCCTGGATGCGGATGCGGCTGGTGCCCTGGCCCTCGATCTTCGCGCCCATGGCGATCAGCATCTCGGCCAGGTCGGTGATCTCGGGCTCTTGTGCGGCGTTCTCCAGCACGGTCTCGCCCTCGGCCAGCGCGGCGGCCATGAGGAAGTTCTCGGTGCCGGTGACGGTGACCATGTCGGTGGTGATGCGCGCGCCGTGCAGTCGCTTCTTGCCCTGCTGCAGCGTCGCCACCATGTAGCCGTGCTCGACGCTGATCTCGGCGCCCATGGCCTGCAGGCCCTTGATGTGCTGGTCCACCGGGCGCGATCCGATGGCGCAGCCGCCGGGCAGCGACACCTTTGCATGGCCGAATCGCGCGATCAGCGGCCCCAGGGCCAGCACCGACGCGCGCATGGTCTTCACCAGCTCGTAGGGTGCCTCGGGGTTGGTCAGGTCGCGCGCATCCAGGCGCACGGTGCCGTTGTCGTCGCGATCGGCCTTGACGCCCATGTTGCGCACCAGCTTGAGCATGGTGGCCACGTCCTGCAGGCGCGGCACGTTGTGCAGCACCACGGGGGCGTCGGTGAGCAGCGCGGCGCACAGCTCGGGCAGGGCGGCGTTCTTGGCGCCGGAAACGGGTACTTCGCCGCGGAGCTGGCGCCCGCCGCGAATCAGAAGTTTGTCCATGATGGAGGTCAGGCCTTGGGTTGGGCGGCCCACTCGGCCGGCGTGAAGGTTTTCATCGAGAGCGCGTGCACCTCGTCGGTGTGCATTTTCGCACCCAGCGTCTTGTAGACCCGCTGGTGCCGCGCGATGGCGCGCTTGCCCTCGAATTCGGCCGAGACGATGGTCGCGTACCAATGACGGCCGTCGCCCTCGAGCAAGATGTGCTCGCAGGGCAGGCCCGCGGCGATGATGGATTGGAGTTCTTCGGCGGTCATGTTGAGCGAAGCGAAAGTTTGCGGCCGAGCGCCGGGCCGCCCGAAGCCGGCCGCGCCTCCCCCGCGGGGGGTGGCGTTACAGGAGCGAAACGAGTGAAAAGCCGGGGGGCAGACATTTCTAGCCTCTAATCTTGTAGCCGATGCGCAAGAGATGTACGGCCAGTGCGCTCACTGCAAGCCAGGCCCCGCCTACGATGCCCAGGCTCAGCCAGGGCGAGGCATCGCTCACGCCGAAGAAGCCGTAGCGGAAGCCGTCGATCATGTAGAAGAAGGGATTGAGGTGGCTCACCTTCTGCCAGAAGGGCGGGAGCGAATGGATGGAATAGAACACGCCCGACAGGAAGGTCATGGGCATGATCAGGAAGTTCTGGAACACCGCCATCTGGTCGAACTTCTCGGACCAGAGCCCGGCGATCAGGCCCAGCGTGCCCAGCATGGCCGCACCCAGGAAGGCGAAAGCCAGCACCCACAGCGGCTCGTTCAAGCCGGGCACGGCGAAGAACAGGCACACGGTCAACACGCCCAGGCCCACGACCAGTCCGCGCACGATGGACGAGCCCACGTAGGCGAAGAACCAGCCCCAGTGCGACAGCGGCGTGAGCAGCACGAAGACCAGGCTGCCCATGATCTTGCTCTGGATGATGGACGAGGAACTGTTGGCGAAGGCGTTCTGCAGCACGCTCATCATCACCAGGCCGGGGATGAGGAAGGCGGTGTAGCTGACGCTGCCGTACACCTTCACGTGGTCTTCCAGCACGTGGCCGAAGACCATCAGGTAGAGCACGGCGGTGAGCACGGGGGCGCCCACGGTCTGGAAGCCGACCTTCCAGAAACGCAGCACCTCCTTGTACAGGAGCGCCCGCCAGCCGGTGGCCGTGATCATCATCGCGCCACCTCCAACGGGGTCTGTTCGCCGGCCATGAGGTCGATGAACACGTCCTCCAGGTCGGCCTTGCGCATCTCCACGTCTTCCACCGCCAAGCCAGCTTGGCGGATGGCGGCCAGCAGCTGCTCGACCTCGTGCGCGTTCTGAGCAGGCAGCTGGACGATGCGTCCGGTGATGCGGGCGTTGCGGGCGATCTCCCAGGGCAGCTGGCCGTCGGTCTTGAAGCGCAGCACGTTGCTGGCGGCCGAACGCAGCAGCTCGCTGGTGCGGTCCAGCGCGATCACGCGGCCCTGCTTGAGCATGGCGATGCGGTTGCACAGGGCCTCCGCCTCTTCCAGGTAGTGGGTCGTGAGCAGCACGGTGCTGCCTTCCTTGTTGAGCCGCGCCACGAACTGCCACAGCGTCTGGCGAAGCTCGACGTCCACGCCGGCGGTGGGCTCGTCCAGCACGATGACCGGCGGCTTGTGCACCAGGGCCTGCGCCACCAGAACCCGCCGCTTCATGCCGCCCGAGAGCTGGCGCATGTTGGCGGTGGCCTTGTCGGCCAGGCCCAGGCTGGAGAGCAGCTCGTCGATCCAGTCGTCGTTGTTGCGGATGCCGAAGTAGCCCGACTGGATGCGCAGCGCCTCACGCACGTTGAAGAAAGGGTCGAAGACCAGCTCCTGCGGCACCACACCCAGCTGGCGGCGGGCGTCGGAGAACTGGGCCTGCACGTCGAAGCCGTTGACGTGCACCGCGCCGGCCGTAGGGCGCGAAAGCCCGGCCAGGATGCTGATCAGCGTGGTCTTGCCAGCACCGTTGGGGCCCAGGAGGCCGAAGAACTCGCCTTCCTGGATGTCGAACGTAACGCCATCCAGGGCCCGCAGGCCGGTCTTGCCTTGGGCCCGCTGCTGGCGAGATGGGGGGAAAGTCTTGGAGACCGATTGGAAGGAGATCGCGGGCATGGGAGCCCGGGATTTTACGGGGCTGGCAATTTCCCCGCCCGCGGCGGCCAACGCCGCCCCGCCCGGCCGGCGCTCAGGGCGCTGCGGGCAGCAGCGAGGCCACGCCGTAGAGCGAACCCAGCTCGCGCAGCCGCACGGGGAGGCCCTTGACCGAGAAGCCACGCCCCAGGGCCGTGGCCTCGCGCCGGCACTCCAGCAGGATGGCCAGCGCGGAGGAATCGAAATGCTGCAGACCGCCGGCATCCACCACGATGGACGAGCCCGTGTGGGCCGCCACGCCCTGCTGCAGCATGCGCATGCAGGCAGGCGCCTCGTCGTGGGTGAGGCGGGCAGGCAGGACCAGCATCATCGCCAGGCGGCCGCTCAGGTCTTGGCGCCGCCGGCGCTGGACTTGTTGCGCGCCTCCAGGGCGGCGATCAGGCCGTCGATGCCCTTGGAGTTGATTTCCTGCGTGAACTGGCTGCGGTAGGTGTCGACCAGCCAGATGCCCAGCACGTTCAGGTTGTAGATCTTCCAGCCGCCGGCTTCACCCGGCGTTTTTTCCAGGCGGTAGTCCAGCTGCACCGGCTCGCCGCTGCCCCGCACTTCGGTGCGCACCAGCACTTCCTTGTCGTCGGCCGAGCCGCGGAAGGGACGCACGGTCACTTCCTGGTCGGTGACCTGGTCCAGCGCGCCGGCGTAGGTGCGCACCAGCAGCAGCTTGAAGGCGTCCTGCAGGCGCTTCTGCTGCTCGGGCGTGGCTTCACGCCACTTCGGGCCGACAGCCGAGGCGGTCATGCGCTGGAAGTTGACGTTGGGCATGACCTTGGTGTCGACCAGCTGCATGATCTTCGGGATGTCGCCGGCCTTGATCGACTTGTCCGACTTGAGCGTCTGCAGCACGTCGGTGGTGAGGCGCTTGACCAGCGCATCGGGCGCCTCGTCGGCCGCACGGGCCAGCGGCGCCAGCCCGATGGCGGAGCCCACCAGCAGCGCCCCGGCCAGCAGCACGCGGGCGAATCCGCGGCGTTGGAGAAGAGCGGTCGGCTGTTTGTTCATCATCAGATATTCCCTTGTTCGATGCGGTCGCAAGATGTTCCGGTCCCCCTTGGGGTCGGCATCTGGCGCCAGGTTCCCCTGGCGGCGTAGGCCCAGGCCTCGCCGGGAGGGCTATTGTTGCTCGTCGTCCGGCGGATTGCCGTCGAACACGTCGTTACGCCTGCGCTGCAGAAACACGTCGCGCGTGAGCGTGTAGCGGTCCAGTGCGGCGTCGCGCAGCAAGCGGTCCACCGGCAGAAGCTGGGCCCGCGCATCCACCAGGCGCATCGCATAGAGCGAGTTGCGCACCGGGATGTCGCCGACGTTGGAGATCAGGCCACCGTAGTAGTCCACCGGCAGCGCCACGGTGTCGCGCAAGGTCGAAGGCCCGAGGATCGGCAGCATGACGTAAGGACCCGGGCCGGCACCCCAGCGCCCCAGGGTCTGGCCGAAGTCCTCGCGGTGGCGCTCGATGCCGGCTTCCGAGGCCACGTCGAGCAGTCCGCCAAGACCGAAGAAGGTGTTGACGTTCACGCGCATGAAGGTCTGCGCGCTCTGTTCGCCGCGCAGCTGCATCACGCTGTTGGCAAAGCTCCAGACGTCGACCAGGTTGTTGAAGAAATTGGTGACTCCGGTGCGCATCAGTTGCGGCACCACGGTCTCGTAGGCCACCGCCACAGGGCGCATCACTGCGTCGTCGACCACGTCGTTGAAGCGGAAGACACCGCGGTTGAAGGATTCCCACGGGTCGGCCGGATTGTTGGCCGGCTGGGCCGATGCGCAGCCGCCCAGGCAGGCTGCAACCGCGGCGGCCGCCAGGAGGCGCCGGGCGGGCTTGCGGGATTCGCGGCTCAGCGTGGAGCGAATCGAAAAGAGCTTCATTTCTTGTTGTTGGCCCCCGCAGCCTGGCTGCCTTCGGCGGCCTTGCTGTAGAGGAACTGGCTGATGAGGTTTTCCAGCACCACCGCGGATTGTGTGGCGGAGATGGTGTCGCCTGCTTGCAGATTCTTGTCGTCGGCGCCGGCCTCGATGCCGATGTACTGCTCGCCGAGCAGGCCACTGGTCAGGATCTTGAGCGAGCTGTCCTTGGGAAAACTGTAACGGCTTTGCAGTGCCAATGTTACGTCCGCCTGAAAGCTCTTGTCGTCAAAGGTGATGGACTCCACACGACCGACCACCACGCCCGCGCTCTTGACCGCCGTCTGGGGCTTGAGCCCGCCGATGTTGTCGAAGCGTGCCGTCACCTTGTAGCTGCTCTGGAAACTCAGGCTCAGCAGGTTGGCCGACTGGAGCGCCAGGAAGAGCAGCGCCGCCGCGCCGATCAGCACGAACAGGCCCACCCACACATCGTTCTTGGAGCGTTGCATCTCTCGATCCCTTTACTTCTTCAGATGCTGAACATCATGGCGGTGAGCATGAAGTCCAGCCCCAGCACCGCCAGCGATGCCATGACCACGGTGCGCGTGGTGGCACGCGACACGCCTTCGGGCGTGGGCTGCGCCTCGTAGCCCTGCAGCAGCGCGATGAAGGTGACCGTGAAGCCGAACACCAGGCTCTTGATCACGCCATTGCCCACGTCGCGCCACACGTCGACGCCGCCCTGCATCTGGCCCCAGAAGGCGCCCGGGTCCACGCCCAGCATGACCACGCCCACCACGTAGCCGCCGATCACGCCGACGGCGCTGAACACCGCAGCCAGCAGCGGCATGGTGATGACGCCGGCCCAGAAGCGCGGTGCCAGGATGCGCTGCACCGGGTCAACGGCCATCATCTCCATGGCGCTGAGCTGTTCCCCCGCCTTCATCAGGCCGATCTCGGCCGTGAGCGAGGTGCCCGCGCGGCCCGCGAAGAGAAGCGCAGCAACAACCGGGCCCAGTTCACGCACCAGGCTCAGCGCCACCAGCAGGCCCAGCGCATCGGCCGAACCGTAGCGCTGCAGCGTGTAATAGCCCTGCAGCCCGAGCACGAAGCCCACGAACAGGCCTGACACCGCGATGATGGCCAGCGAGTAGTTGCCCAGGAAATGGATCTGGTCGCGCACCAGGGCGAAGCGGCGGAAGCTGCTTGCCGCATGGGCCAGCAGGCGCAGGAAGAGCTTGGCGCCCCAGCCCACGCCGGCCAGCTTGGTGCGCACGGCGAAGCCCACGTCGGACGGACGCCACCAACTCATCGAAGGACCTCCGCCCTTGTTGCTGCGGCGGGAGCATCCTTCAGGCCGAGCGGACGGGAATTCATGCGCGCCCCCCGGCGGAGTTGCCGAAGTCGTCGGTGACGCTGACACCCGGATAGTGGAAATGCACCGGCCCGTCGGCCAGCGCGTTCACGAACTGGTGCACCAGCGGATCGGCACTCTGGTGCACCTGGTCCGGCGGGCCTTCGGCCGCGACCTTGCCGTTGGCCAGGATCACCACGTGGTCGGCGATGCCGAAGGTTTCCTCCAGGTCGTGCGAGACCACGATGCTGGTCAGGCCCAGCGAATCGTTCAGGCGCCGGATCAGCTGCGCGGCGGTGCCGAGCGAGATCGGGTCCAGCCCGGCGAAGGGCTCGTCGTACATCACCAGTTCGGGGTCCAGCGCGATGGCGCGCGCCAATGCGATGCGGCGGGCCATGCCGCCGGACACCTCGCTGGGCATGAGCGCGCGTGCACCGCGCAGGCCCACGGCTTCCAGCTTCATCAGCACGATGTCGCGCACCAGCACCTCGGGCAGTTCCGTGTGCTCGCGCAAGGGAAAGGCCACGTTGTCGAACACGCTCATGTCGGTGAAGAGGGCGCCGAACTGGAACAGCATGCCCATGCGCCGGCGCGCCTTGTAGAGCTGGGCCTGGTCGAGCCGGGCCACGTCCTGGCCGTCGAACAGCACCTCGCCGCCCGAAGCGCGCAGCTGGCCGCCGATGAGGCGCAGCGTGGTCGTCTTGCCGCCGCCGGACGCACCCATGATGGCCGTCACCTTGCCGCGGGGCACGCGGAAGGACACGCCGTCCAGGATGGCGCGCGAGTCGTAGCCGAAAACGAGGTTCCGGAATTCGACGAGAGAGGGGGTGGCCAGGTCGGTCATCGGACAAAAAAGAAAGCCGGGTGTCCCATCAGGGAAATCCCGGCTTTGCGGTGACACGATGATAAGGGATGGTGCCGGCCGCCCCAGTGTGGCGGCGTGGCAGGCTTGCGACACCCTCCGGATGGCGGGCGCTGCGGCCGGCCTTTGGACCCAGCCGCCCTCCCCGCCTGTTCAGCGCGGCAGGTCGGAGAAGCCCATCAGGAATTCGTCGACGGCGCGCGCGGCCTGGCGGCCTTCGCGGATTGCCCACACCACCAGCGACTGGCCGCGGCGGATGTCGCCGGCGGCGAACACCTTGGGCACATTGGTCTGGTAGCCGCCGATGAAGTCCACCGTGGCCTTGGCGTTGCCGCGGCCGTCCTTCTCGACGCCGAAGGCCTCCAGCACCGAGGCGACCGGGCTCACGAAGCCCATGGCCAGCAGCACCATGTCGGCCTTGTAGGTTTTCTCGCTGCCGGCAACCTCGACGAACTTGCCGTCCTTGAACTCGACGTTGACCGTCGTCAGGCCGGTGATCTTGCCCTTCTCGCCGGTGAACTCCTTGGTGGAGATGGCGAACTCGCGCTCGCAGCCTTCCTCGTGGCTGGAGCTGGTGCGCAGCTTGATCGGCCAGTAGGGCCAGGTCAGCGGGCGGTTCTCCTCTTCGGGCGGCTGGGGCATTAGCTCGAACTGGGTCACGCTGGCCGCGCCGTGGCGGTTGCTGGTGCCCACGCAGTCGGAGCCGGTGTCGCCGCCGCCGATGACGATGACGTGCTTGTCGTCGGCGCGCAGCTGGCCCTTGACCTTGTCGCCGGCGTTGACGCGGTTCTGCTGGGGCAGGAACTCCATGGCGAAGTGGATGCCGTCCAGGTCGCGGCCGGGCACGGGCAGGTCGCGCGACTGTTCGGCACCGCCGGTGAGCACCACGGCGTCGAATTCCTTCTGCAGCTCTTCGGGCGTGACGGTTTCCTTGGCCAGGTTGGTGACCTTGGAGCCCTTGCCCAGCGGGTCCTTGGCGGCGCCCACCATGACGCCGGTGCGGAACACCACGCCTTCGGCCTTCATCTGCTCGACGCGGCGGTCGATGTGCGACTTCTCCATCTTGAAGTCGGGAATGCCGTAGCGCAGCAGGCCGCCGATGCGGTCGTTCTTCTCGAACAGGGTGACGTCATGGCCGGCGCGTGCCAGCTGCTGGGCCGCGGCCATGCCGGCCGGGCCGGAACCCACCACGGCGACCTTCTTGCCGGTCTTGTGGCGCGCGGGGCGCGCTGCCACCCAGCCCTCGTCCCATGCGCGGTCGATGATGGCGTGCTCGATCGACTTGATGCCCACCGGGTCGTCGTTCACATTCAGCACGCAGGCTGCCTCGCAGGGCGCGGGGCAGATGCGGCCGGTGAACTCCGGGAAATTGTTGGTGGAGTCCAGCACCGCGAAGGCGCTTTGCCAGTCGTTGCGATAGACCAGGTCGTTGAAGTCCGGAATGATGTTGTTGACCGGGCAGCCGCTGTTGCAGAAGGGCGTGCCGCAGTCCATGCAGCGCGCGCCCTGCACCTTGGCCTGCGAGGCGTCCAGGCCGACGACGAATTCCTTGTAATGCTTGACGCGTTCCTCGACGGGCTTGTAGCCCTCCTCGACGCGCTCATGCTCCATGAAGCCGGTGATCTTTCCCATCGTGCTTTCCTTGTATTTCTATGTGCTCTTCGCTGCCGCGGCTCAGACCTTGGCCGGCGCGCGGGTGGCGTGCGGCTCCAGGCCCACGTGGGCGTTGTTGCCGGCGCTGCTGGCTTCCACCTCGCGGTCGTGGATCTCCGACAGGGCGCGCTTGTACTCGTTGGGGAACACCTTCACGAAGCGGGTGCGTGCCGTGGCCCAGTGGTCCAGCAGTTCGCGGGCGCGCTTGCTGCCGGTCCAGCGGTGGTGGTCTTCCAGCAGCTTGCGCAGCAGGGCCTCGTCGGTCTGGCCGCCGTGCCACACGGCGCGCTTGACGCTGGCGGTCTGCTCGGCCGAGGTCAGCACCTTGTCCAGCGAGACCATGGCCAGGTTGCAGCGCGAGGCGAACTCGCCGTCCTCGTCGTAGACGAAGGCCACGCCGCCGCTCATGCCGGCCGCGAAGTTGCGGCCGGTCTTGCCCAGCACCGCGACCGTGCCGCCGGTCATGTACTCGCAGCCGTGGTCGCCGGTGCCTTCCACCACCGCGGTGGCGCCCGAGAGGCGAACCGCGAAGCGCTCGCCGGCCACGCCGCACAGGAAGGCCTCGCCGGTGGTCGCGCCGTACAGCGCGGTGTTGCCCACGATGATGTTCTTCGCTGCCTCGCCGCGGAAGTCCAGGCTGGGGCGAACCACCACGCGGCCGCCCGACAGGCCCTTGCCGGTGTAGTCATTGGCATCGCCGATCAGGTAGAGCGTGATGCCGCGCTGCAGGAAGGCGCCGAAGGACTGGCCGCCCGTGCCTTCCAGCTGGATGCGGATGGAGTCGTCAGGCAGGCCCTGCGGATGCACCTTGGTCAGCGCGCCCGAGAGCATGGCGCCCACCGAGCGGTTGACGTTGCGCGCCACCTCGATGAACTGCACCTTCTCGCCCTTGTCGATGGCGGGGCGCGACTTCTCGATCAGCTTGACGTCCAGGCTCTTTTCCAAGCCGTGGTCCTGCTTGTCCACATGGAAGCGCGGCACGTCGGCCGGCACCTGCGGCTGGGCGAACAGGCGGCTGAAGTCCAGGCCGCGCGCCTTCCAGTGCTCGATGCCCTTGCGCATGTCCAGCAGGTCGGCTCGGCCGATCAGGTCGTCGAACTTGCGGATGCCCAGCTGCGCCATGATCTGGCGCACTTCTTCCGCGACGAAGAAGAAGTAGTTGACGACGTGCTCGGGGCGGCCCGAGAACTTCTTGCGCAGCACCGGGTCCTGCGTGGCCACGCCCACCGGGCAGGTGTTCAGGTGGCACTTGCGCATCATGATGCAGCCCTCGACCACCAGCGGCGCGGTGGCGAAGCCGAACTCGTCGGCGCCCAGCAGCGCGCCGATGGCGACGTCGCGGCCGGTCTTCATCTGGCCGTCGGCCTGCACGCGGATGCGGCCGCGCAGGCGGTTGAGCACCAGCGTCTGCTGTGTCTCGGCCAGGCCGATTTCCCAGGGGCTGCCGGCGTGCTTGATGGACGACCAGGGCGAGGCGCCCGTGCCACCGTCGTGGCCGGCGATCACCACGTGGTCGCTCTTGCACTTGGCCACGCCCGCGGCGATGGTGCCCACGCCCACTTCCGACACCAGCTTCACGCTGATGGAGGCATGGGGCGACACGTTCTTCAGGTCGTGGATCAGCTGGGCCAGGTCCTCGATCGAGTAGATGTCGTGGTGCGGCGGCGGGCTGATGAGGCCCACGCCCGGCACCGAGTAGCGCAGCAGGCCGATGTAGTTGCTGACCTTGCCGCCGGGCAGCTGGCCGCCCTCGCCCGGCTTGGCGCCTTGGGCCATCTTGATCTGGATCTGGTCGGCCGAGGACAGGTACTCGGCCGTGACGCCGAAGCGGCCCGATGCCACCTGCTTGATGCGCGAGCGCAGCGAGTCGCCGTCCTGCAGGGGCAGGTCGACCTCGACGTTGTCGGCGCCGATCACGCTCTTGAGCGTGTCGCCCTGCTTGATCGGGATGCCCTTGAGCTCGTTGCGGTAGCGCATCGGGTCTTCGCCGCCCTCGCCGGTGTTGCTCTTGCCGCCGATGCGGTTCATGGCAACGGCCAGGGTGGAGTGGGCCTCGGTACTGATGGAGCCCAGCGACATGGCGCCGGTGGCGAAGCGCTTGACGATCTCGGCGGCCGACTCGACCTCGCCCACCGGGATGGCCTTGGCGGGGTCGAACTTGAATTCGAACAGGCCGCGCAGCGTCAGGTGGCGGCGGCTCTGATCGTTGATGATCTGCGCGTATTCCTTGTACGTGCTGAAGTTGTTGGCACGCGTGCTGTGCTGCAGCTTGGCGATCGCGTCGGGCGTCCACATGTGCTCTTCGCCGCGGGTGCGCCAGGCGTACTCGCCGCCGGCGTCCAGCATGTTGGACAGCACCGGGTCGTCGCCGAACGCGGCCTTGTGCATGCGGATCGCTTCCTGCGCGATCTCGAACACGCCGATGCCTTCCACGCGGCTGGCAGTGCCGGTGAAGTACTTCTCCACCGTCTCGTTGTTCAGGCCGATGGCCTCGAACAGTTGGGCGCCGCAATAGCTCATGTAGGTGGACACGCCCATCTTCGACATGATCTTGGACAGGCCCTTGCCGATCGCCTTCACGTAGTTGTAGATGGCCTTCTCGGCGGACAGGTCGCCGGGCAGGTCCTCGTGCATGGCGGCCAGGGTTTCCATGGCGAGGTAGGGGTGCACGGCTTCCGCGCCGTAGCCGGCCAGCACGCCGAAGTGGTGCACTTCGCGGGCCGAGCCGGTTTCCACCACCAGGCCGGCGGTGGTGCGCAGGCCCTCGCGCACCAGGAACTGGTGCACCGCCGACAGCGCCAGCAGCGCGGGGATGGCCACTTGCGTGGCGCTGACGCCGCGGTCGCTCACCACCAGGATGTTGTGGCCGCCCTTGATGGCGTCCACCGCTTCGGCGCACAGCGACGCCAGCTTGGCTTCCACGCCCTCGTCACCCCAGGCCAGCGGGTAGGTGATGTCCAGGGTGTAGCTCTTGAACTTGCCCTGGGTGTACTTGCCGATGTCGCGGATCTTGGCCATGTCGGCGAAGTCCAGGATCGGCTGGCTCAGCTCCAGCCGCATCGGCGGGTTGACCTGGTTGATGTCCAGCAGGTTGGGCTTGGGGCCCACGAAGGACACCAGCGACATCACGATCGCCTCGCGGATCGGGTCGATCGGCGGGTTGGTCACCTGCGCGAACAACTGCTTGAAGTAGTTGTACAGCGGCTTGTTCTTGCTCGAGAGCACGGCCAGCGGGCTGTCGTTGCCCATGGAGCCGATGCCTTCCTCGCCGGCCTGGGCCATCGGGCTCATCAGGAACTTGATGTCTTCCTGCGTGTAGCCGAAGGCCTGCTGCTGGTCCAGCAGCTTCACTTCCGACTGCGGCACGGTGACCGACTCGGCCTGCACGCTGTCCAGCTTGATGCGCAGGTTCTCGATCCACTGCTTGTAGGGCTTGCTGTTGGCCAGCGTCGCCTTGACTTCCTCGTCGTCGATCATGCGGCCCTGTTCCAGGTCGATGAGGAACATCTTGCCGGGCTGCAGGCGCCACTTGCGCACGATCTTCTGCTCGGGCACGGGCAGCACGCCCGATTCCGAGGCCATGATGACCAGGTCGTCGTCGGTCACGCAGTAGCGCGAGGGGCGCAGGCCGTTGCGGTCCAGCGTGGCGCCGATCTGGCGGCCGTCGGTGAACACGATCGAGGCCGGGCCGTCCCAGGGCTCCAGCATGGCGGCGTGGTACTCATAGAAGGCGCGGCGGCGCGGATCCATGGTGGCGTGCTGCTCCCAGGGCTCCGGGATCATCATCATCACGGCCTGGCTGATGGGGTAGCCGGCCATCGTCAGCAGCTCGAGGCAGTTGTCGAAGGTGGCGGTGTCGGACTGGCCGGCGAAGCTGATGGGGTACAGCTTGGCGAGGTCGGCGCCCAGCACCGGCGAGCTCATCACGCCTTCGCGGGCCTTCATCCAGTTGTAGTTGCCCTTGACCGTGTTGATCTCGCCGTTGTGGGCGACGTAGCGGTAGGGGTGGGCCAGCGGCCACTCGGGGAAGGTGTTGGTGGAGAAGCGCTGGTGCACCAGGCCCAGGGCCGAGACGCAGCGCTTGTCCTGCAGGTCGATGAAATAGGTGCCGACCTGGTCGGCCAGCAGCAGGCCCTTGTAGACCGCGGTGCGGCTGGACATGCTGGGAACGTAGTATTCCTTGCTGTGCTTGAGCTTCAGGCGCTGGATGTTCGCGCTGGCCGTCTTGCGGATGACGTAGAGCTTGCGTTCCAGCGCGTCCTGCACGATGACGTCGTCGCCGCGGCCGATGAAGACCTGGCGCAGGATGGGTTCCTTCTTGCGCACGGTGGGCGACATGGGCATGTCGACGTTCACCGGCACGTCGCGCCAGCCGAGCAGCACCTGGCCTTCGGCCTTGATGGCGCGTTCCATTTCCTGCTCGCAGGCCAGGCGGGAAGCGTGTTCCTTGGGCAGGAAGATCATGCCCACGCCGTACTCGCCGGGCGGCGGCAGCGTGACGCCCTGCTTGGCCATCTCGTCGCGGTACAGCGCGTCGGGCAACTGGATCAGGATGCCGGCGCCGTCGCCCATCAGCTTGTCGGCGCCCACGGCGCCGCGATGGTCGAGGTTTTCGAGGATCTTCAGCGCCTGCTGGACGATGTTGTGGCTCTTCTCACCCTTGATGTGGGCCACGAAGCCGACGCCGCAGGCGTCATGCTCGTCAGCACCCGAGTAAAGGCCGTGTTCTTGCAGGTGTTGAATTTCGGCAGCCGTCGTCATGGCGCACTCCTTGAGGGACAGTTTTTTCGCAGGGACCGCAAGGATATTGCGTTGCACAAACAATGCCAATCACTTTATTTGGGGTCAGATTCCAATTATTTCCCTACTTTCCTGATCGGAAATTAATTGGGGACACATCAAATTTGATAGCACGCCTTCCCGTACATAAAAGGCATCGATGTTGATTCCTAAGTGATTTCGACGCGCGGGCGCCGACCCGGCCGTTTCTTGACCACCCGGCGATCGGTACTGTTTTGTAGCAATTCGACAAAGCCGGCATCGCCCGCTGCCCAGCCGCGAAGGGTGGAGTCGGTCAGAAGCTGCGTGTCCGACTGCGAAACGCCGGCGCGCACCAGTTCGGCGTAGGCCGCCTCCCGCGCAAAGGGCGTGTTGCCCAGCGACCAGTAGAGGGGATGCGGCGTGATGAGCGGGTCGATGCGCAGCCCTGCGTAATGGCCGTGGCTGGACCAGGGAAAGTCGCGCGCATCCGCCACCATGCCGGCCCGTACCGGGTTGAGGTCGATGTAGGCCATGCAGGCCAGGAAATAGCGCTCGGTCTGGATCAGCGTGGAGCGGTAGCGCCCTTCCCACAGCGTGCCGCTGCGGCCGTGCCGGTCGTTGAAGTAGCGCACGTAGCGCCGCCCGACGGCCTGCATCCACTGCGGCATGCCGGTCTCGGTCGTGGGCGTGGCCAGCAGGTGGAAGTGGTTGTCCATCAGCACGTAGGCATGCAGCGCGACCTGCAGGCGCGCGGCGTGCTCGCCCAGCAGGGCCAGCAGCATCTCGCGGTCCTCTCGGTCGACGAAGACCGGCTGCCGGTTGTTGCCGCGCTGGATCACATGGTGCGGCTGGCCCGGCAGCGTGAGGCGGGGAAGGCGTGCCATGGCGAATGCCTTGCGGATCAGTCGAGGCGGAAGCGCGTTTCCAGCAGCGGCTCCAGCCCGAACTGCGCCAGCAGCTCGCGCAGCCGCGCCGCCGCGCTGGCCTTCCGGTGGCCGGTGTGGCGGGCGATGATGAGTTCGTTCTTCATGCTGTGCTCCCAGCCGACCAGTTCGGTGACGGTCACCTGGTAGCCGTGCGCCTCGAGGTAGAGGCAGCGCAGCACGTTGGTCAGCTGGCTGCCGATCTCGCGCGTGTGCAGCGGATGGCGCCACAGCTCGGCCAGCGGCGTGCGCGACAGGGCCAGCGCCTTGGTCTCGCGCAGGCACGCAGCGACTTCCGCCTGGCAGCAGGGCACCAGCACCATGAAGCGCGCCTTCTTCGCCAGGCCGAAGGCGATCGCATCATCGGTCGCGGTATCGCAGGCGTGCAGCGCGGTGACGACGTCGATTCGCTCGGGCAGCGCGCTCGCCGTGGTCGACTCCGCCACGCTCAGGTTGAGGAACGCCATGCGCTCGAAGCCCAGCCGATGGGCCAGTTCGCGCGAGCGCTCGACCAGCTCGGGCCGCGTCTCGATGCCGAACACCTTCCCCTCTCCCGCCCGCTGGCGGAAAAACAGGTCGTAGATGATGAACCCCAGGTAGGACTTGCCGGCGCCGTGGTCGGCCAGGGTCGCGTGGGCGCCCTCTTCCGGCAGTTCCAGCAGCAGTTTCTCGATGAACTGGAACAGGTGGTAGACCTGCTTGAGCTTGCGCCGCGAATCCTGGTTGAGCCGGCCTTCGCGGGTCAGGATGTGCAGTTCCTTCAGGAGCTCCACGGACTGGCCCGGGCGCAGTTCCTGCTGCACTTCGGCCTGCGCCTTCTCGTTCTTCGACAGCTTGAGGGCCTGGTTCATTTCTTTTCTTCCGATGCGGCGCCCGGGCCGACGCCGAGCGCCTTCCAGCCTTCGGCACCGAGGTGCTCCAGCGTGTCGATGTTTCGATCGAAGATCTCGGCCGCGTCCGGAAAGGCGTCCACCGCGCGGCTCACGCTGTCTTCGCGCAGCAGGTGAAGGATGGGGTAAGGCGAGCGGTTGGTGGCATTGCCGATGTCGCCCTCCTCGCTGCCGGCGAACTGGAAGCGGGGATGGAAGCTCGCCAGTTGCAGTACGCCGTCGAATCCCGCCCTGGCAAGGCGTCGCTCGGCGCGGCCGACGAAATCGTTGAAGTCCAGGAAGTCCTCGAGCACATGCGGCGCCACCAGCAGGGTCGTGTCGCGCACCAAGGCGTCGTGCGCCACCAGTTCGGCCGCCTCGAACAGCAAGGCATCGAGGAGGCCCGCATCGTCACTTTCGCGGAACACGGCGTAGTGGATCTGCGCTTTCACGTGCACCGCCTTCGCGAAGGGGCAGAGGTTCAGGCCGATCACCGCCTTCTCGAGCCAGCGGCGCACGTCGGCCAGCACGCGCTCGTGCTCTGCCATGTCTTGTGCAGCGGAGGGATCGTCGAGGTTCATCATGGGGTGTTTTCCGCCAGCCTTGCGCTGTTCAGCCTGGCCAGCTTCGCGGCGGCGGCCATGCCCACCACCGAGCAGGCCATGGTCGCCACCCAGGTCCATTGCCAGCCGCCGGCCCGCATCGCCAGCCAGGCCACGGCCGGCGGCGCGAAGAATTGTCCCAGGGACGAGGCCTGCTGCATCAACCCCACCGTGGTCGACACGGTCGACGACGAGGGCGCCAGCCGCACCGCCAGCATGAACAGGGTCGCCGGCACCATGCCGCCTCCCAGCGAAAAAAGGCAGACGCAAGCGTAGCGCAGCCCCGAGGGCAGCGCCCAGGCATCCGCCCCATGCCCCCATTGCGCGAAGGCGCCCACGCTGCCGAGGAGCATCACGCCGTAGCCCCAGCGCATCAGCCGCCCTGGCGCAACGCCGGCCTGCAGGAAGCGCCCGCCGGCAATGTTGCCGACGATGTTGGTTGCCGCGGCCACCGAGCTGAGCACGCCGGTCCAGGTGGCCGCAACGCCGGCATCGGCATAGATCGCCGGCAGGAAGCCGATCACCGCCATCCACTGCGCGGCATAGACCGCGAAGGCCAGGCCCAGCAGGCGCGGTCCGGGCTTTTTCAGCGTGAGCGACAGACGGCCCTGCCAGGCCGGCGCCGCGGCGGCGCCAGTCGCCTTGCGCGCGTCCGGCCGCACCGCCAGCAGCACGCCGACGGCTGCAACCGCCGAGATCGCCGAGATCAGCCACCACCAGCCCGGCCAGCCGCTGCGCGCGATGAGGGGCGGCCCCACCAGCAGGGCCGCTGCCACGCCCACCGGCATGTAGGCACCCCAGAGGCCCATCGCCGACTTCTCCGCGGCCGGCGACGCGAGATTTCGGATGAGGCCGGGCCCGGGCATCACCGCCAGCAGGAAACCCATTCCTTCCAATGCGCGAAACAGCAGAAGCCAGGTCAGCGCCTGCGGCCCCGGCTGCACCAGCCCGCCTGCAAACCCGGCCAAGGTGAGCAGCATCAGGCCGCCGAGCATGCTGCGGCGCAGGCCCAACGAGTCTGCGATCAGTCCCACGGCCAGGCCCAGGGTCATGCCCGCCACCTGCACCAGCGACAGGAGAAAGCCTGCCTCCACCAGCCCGATGCCCAGGGCGTCGCGAAGGGCGGGCACCGCGGGCGCCAGCTTGCCCAGGTGCAGCGCGGCGCTGACGCCCGCAGCCACCACGGCGTACGCCGCCATGGGCACGGCACCAGTGCGCGGCTGTTCGGCGTCGGAAGATGGACTCAGACGGTCCATGTGCGCCCGGTCAGCCGCTCGTGCTCGCGCATGGCGAAGCGGTCGGTCATGCCGGCGATGTAGTCGGCCACCGCGCGATGCGTGTCGTCGCGCTGCGCATAGTCGGGCGGCATCTCATCGGGATCGGCGAGGTAGGCGGCAAACAGTTCACGCACCACCTGCTGGGCCTGCGTGGTCGTCTGCACGACCTGCGCATGGCGATACAGGTTGGCGAAGAGGAAGCGTTTGAGCGCGGTGGATTCGGCACGCATCGCCGCGCTGAACTGGACGAGTTGCGGGCAACGGCGCGCCGCCTCGGCATCGGTCGGCCCGGCATCTGCCAAGGCGGCGCGGGTGGCGTCGATCACGTCGTAGACCTGTGCACTGAGCATGCGCCGGATGGTTTCGTAGAGAAGCCGGCGGCCGGCCAGCTGCGGATGCTCGGCCACGGCCTCGCGCCGAAAGCGCTCGAACAGCTCCACGTCTTTCAGCTGCTCGATGCCGATCAGTCCGGAACGCACACCGTCGTCGATGTCGTGCGCGTTGTAGGCGATCTCGTCGGCCAGGTTGCACAGCTGCGCCTCCAGGCTGGGCTGCGTGTTCTCGAGAAAGCGCCGCGCCACTCCGTTGGGCTCCACGACCTCCAGGCGCTGCGCATTGGCGCGCGAGCAATGCTTGAGGATGCCCTCGCGCGTCTCGAAGCTGAGGTTCAGGCCGTCGTATTGCGGATAGCGGTGCTCCAGCTGGTCCACCACCCGCAGGCTCTGCAGGTTGTGCTCGAAGCCGCCGTGCGCCACCATGCAGGCGTTCAGCGTGTCCTGGCCGGCATGGCCGAAGGGCGTGTGCCCGAGGTCGTGCGCGAGCGCGATGGCCTCGACCAGGTCCTCGTTCAACCCCAGCGAGCGCGAGATGGAGCGGCCCAGCTGCGCCACCTCCAGCGAGTGGGTCAGCCGGGTGCGGAACAGGTCGCCTTCGTGGTTCAGGAAGACTTGTGTCTTGTAGACCAGCCGGCGGAAGGCGGTGGAATGGACGATGCGGTCCCGGTCGCGCTGGAAATCGTCGCGCGTGGGCGCCGGCGGCTCCGGATGGCGCCGGCCGCGCGATGCGGCCGCGTGGCTGGCATAGGTCGCCAGCGTCATGTCAGGCGGGCTCGCAGCAGGCGGCGAGCACCTCGCGCACCATCGCGTCGGGGGCGCCGCGCACCTTGGCCGAACCGGGCGCATCCAGCACCACGAAGCGGATCTCGCCGGCTTCGGACTTCTTGTCCACGCGCATCAGCTCCAGGTAGCGCTCGGCACCCAGCGCCGGACCGCGCACCGGCAGGCCCGCCGCCTCGATCAGGCGGGTGAGCCGCTGCACGAAGGCGCCGTCGATGCCACCCAGCCGCCGCGACAGCTCGGCCGCCATCACCATGCCGCAGCCCACCGCCTCGCCGTGCAGCCATTCGCCGTAGCCGAGGCCGGACTCGATGGCATGGCCGAAGGTGTGGCCGAAATTGAGGATGGCCCGCAGACCCGCCTCACGCTCGTCCTGCCCAACCACCAGCGCCTTGATCTCGCAGCTGCGGCGCACCGCATGCGCCAGCGCCGCGGGCTCGCGCGCCACCAGCGCATCGAGGTTCTCCTCGATCCAGTCGAGGAAGTCCAGGTCGTGGATCGGCCCGTACTTGATGACTTCCGCCAGCCCCGCGCTCATCTCGCGCGGCGGCAAGGTCTTCAGCGTCGCCAGGTCGCACAGCACGCGCTGCGGCTGGTAGAAGGCGCCGATCATGTTCTTGCCTAGGGGGTGGTTGATGGCCGTCTTGCCGCCCACCGAGGAGTCGACCTGCGCCAGCAGCGTGGTCGGCACCTGCACGAAGGGCACGCCGCGCATGTAGCTCGCAGCGGCGAAGCCCGTCATGTCGCCCACCACCCCGCCGCCCAGTGCGTACAGCACCGTCTTGCGGTCGGCGCCGTGGCCCAGGAGCGAGTCGAAGATGCTGTTGAGCGTCTTCCAGTCCTTGTAGGCCTCGCCGTCCGGCAACTCGAGCACGTGGACCTGCTCGTGGCGCCCCGCCAGCGCGGCGCGCAGTGCCGCCATGTAGAGCGGGCTGACGGTGGTGTTCGTCACGATCAGCCCCTGGGCCGCGCGCGGCAGCCCCTCGAAGGACTGGGGGTCCTGCAGCAGGCCGCTGCCGATCAGGATGGAATAACTTCTGTCGCCGAAATCGATCTCGACGCGCTCGTGGGAAGCAGGCACTGGCATAGCCCCCGAGTTTAGGCGCTGGCCCGAAGCCGCACCCGTGACAGGCGACTCAGCCGGGTGTGTCGCCGGCCGGCGGAACGGCGATGCCGGCCAGTTCCAGCTGCATCACGATCAGGTTGACCAGCATGGCGATGGTGGGCCTGCCCGTCTCGACGATGTCGTGCGCTGCTTCGAGGTACAGCGGGTCGCGCACCGCATGCAGCTCGCGCAGGCGGCCCAGCGGGTCCTGCACCTGGAGCAGCGGGCGCTTGACGTCGTGGCGCAGGCGCCTAAACAGGTCTTCGGGCGATGAGCGCAGGTAGATCACGTGGAAGCCCCGGCGCAGCTGCTGGCGGTTGGCTTCGCGCAGCACGGCGCCGCCGCCGGTGGCAAGCACGCCGTGGGGAATCTGCGCCATCTCGGCGATCACCGCCTGCTCGATGTCGCGGAAGCTCGCCTCGCCCTCACGCTCGAAGTATTCGCGGATGGAGCAGCCGATACGCTCCTCGATGAGCGTATCGGTGTCCGCAAAAGACCACTGCAGTCGCTGCGACAAGCGTCGCCCGACTGCAGATTTCCCCGATCCGGGGAGGCCGACCAGTGCTACCGCCACACAGGGTCGGCACGCCAGGCGCGCGTCAGCGCGCGGCGTTGCGGTCGGTAATCATCTTCGGGGTGATAAAGACGAGCATTTCGGTCTTGTTGAATGTGCGATTGCGCGTCCGGAACAGTGCCCCGACGTAGGGCACTTCACCCAGCACCGGGATGCGCGATTCGTCATTCGATTCGGTGAGCTCGAAGATACCACCGATGACGACCGTGCCGCCGTTCTCCACCAGCACCTCGGTCTGCACGTGCTTGGTGTTGATCGCGAAGCCCGCCAGGGTCTGCTGGCCCACCGTGTCCTTGTTGACGTCCAGCGTCAGGATGATGTTGCCTTCGGGCGTGATCTGCGGCGTGACCTCGAGCTTGAGGTTGGCCTTGCGGAAGGCGATGGAGGTCGCACCGCTGGACGTCGCCACCTGGTAGGGCAGTTCCGTGCCTTGCTCGATCAGCGCCTTGGTCTGGTCGGCCGTGACCACGCGCGGGCTGGACACCACCTTGCCCTTGCCGTCTGCTTCCAGGGCGGAGATTTCCAGGTTCAAGAGGCGCGAGAAGCTGGAGTTGAAAAGCGAGACCGCGAAGGTGCCGGGGATGTTGCCGGTGCTGCCGGGACTGATGGCCGGAAGGCTCACGAAGTTGCCCGCGGTCGGCGAGGCGAAGGTCGCCGTGCCATTCGCAACCGTCGGTTGCGTACCGATGGAACTGTTGTTGTTCACCGCGCCGCCGCCCAGGCGAACGCCCAACGACTTGCCGAAAGTGTCTGAGGCTTCGACGATGCGCGCCTCGATAAGCACCTGGCGCACGGGAACGTCCAGTTTCGTGATCAATTCAGCGACGTCTGCGAGGCGCGCCGGGATGTCCGACACGAACAACTGGTTGGTGCGCGTCTCTGCAATCACGCTGCCACGCGGGCTCAGGATGCGGGTGTTGCTGGTGCCACCGCCGCCGCCCGAACCACCCAGCCCCTGGCCGGTCAGGCCCTGGGCGATGACAGCAGCCTTGGTGTAGTTCAGCTGGAAGGACTGCGTGCGCAGCGGTTCCAGGTTCGCAATGGCCGCCTGGGCTTCGAATTCACGCTTCTCCTTGGCGTCGATCTCATCCTTGGGCGCGATCCACAGCACGCTGCCGTTCTTGCGCATGCCCAGGTTCTTGGCCTGCATGATGATGTCCAGCGCCTGGTCCCAGGGCACGTCCTTCAGGCGCAGCGTGAGGGCACCGGTGACCGAGTCCGAGGTCACGATGTTGAAGTTGGTGAAGTCGGCGATCACCTGCAGCAGCGAGCGGATCTCGATGTTCTGGAAGTTCAGCGACAGCTTTTCGCCGCTGTAGCCGGTGCCTTGCGTCAGCTTGGTCGGATCGATCTTGCGCGGGCGGACCTCGACCACGAACTGGTTGTCGCTCTGGTAGGCGCTGTGCTCCCACTCGCCACGCGGTTCGATCACCATGCGGACACGGTCGCCCTGCTGCTGCGTCGTGATGGTTTGCACCGGGGTACCGAAGTCGGCCACGTCCAGGCGGCGGCGCAGACCCTCGGGCAGCGTCGTCTTGGTGAACTCCACCACCAGATTCTTGCCCTGCGGGCGAATGTCCACGCCCACCTGGTTGTTGGCCAGGTCGACGATCACGCGGCCGGTCTTGTCCGAGCCCAGGCGGAAATCGATGTCACGCAGCGGTTGCGAATCGCGGTTGCGGTTCTCCGCGAAACTCGAGGTAGCAGACTGCTGCTGAGCGACCCCAGCCACCTGGCCAAGCGTCACCAGCACCGACTTGCCTTGCAGCTCGGCCTTGTAGGTGGTGGCGTCCTTCAGGTTGAGCACCAGGCGCGTGCGGTCACCCGCCTGCACCACGTTGACCGAGCGCAGGTTGCCCTGGTTCACGTCGATCGTGGAGCGCCCGATGGCGTTGGTCACGCCCGGAAAGTCCAGCGCAATGCGTGCCGGCGAAGCGACCGCAAAGCCGTTGGGCACGGTCGCCAGTGGCTGGGCCAGGTCGATGCGGATCAGCTCAGCCCCACCCTGCGTCGAGCTTGTCACCGATTCGATGGCGTTCTGCGCATAAGCGGCGCAAGTCACGCCAAACGCGAGCACCGAGGCGCCAATGGCGCGCAGCCACGTTGCCATCGCGATTTTTCCTTGATTCATTTCTTCGACCTCTCTTGCAACACCAGCGTCGCCGGGCGTTCGATCCATTCACCGGCGGCGTCCTGCACGATTTCACGCAAGCCGAGTTCGGTTTCGGTGATCCGGGTGATCTTTCCGTAGTTCTGGCCGAGGTAGTTGCCCACCTTGACTTGATAAAGAAGCTTGTCCACGGTGACGAGAGCCACCGGCTGGCCATTGCGACTCAGGCTGCCGACCATTGCCATCACATCCAGCGGATAGGCCTCCAGGGCCTCCTTGCGCCGGGTCAGTTCCGGCGCAATCAGGCCGGACATGGAAGGCTGGGCAGAGTCGCGGCGCAGGGCCTGCGTCAGCTTCTGGCTGTTGAATGGCTCGAAGGCAGCACCTTCGGTGTAGGCCTGCGGCACGAACTTCTTCGGCTCGGCGATGGGCGGAACGTTGGGGCGCACCTGTGCGCGCTGGTCCTTCATCCACTGCTGCAGTTCCTCGCGGTCCGAGCCGGAGCAGCCAGCCAGGCTCAGCAGGGCCAGCGCGGCCAAGGCGGTATGGCGAAGGCGCATCATTTCTTGCCGCCCTTCTGGGTCTGGGCGCGCTTTTGCGCTGCCTGCTCTTCCGGATCTAGGTAGCGGAAGGTCTTGGCGGTCGCATCCATCGTGAGCGCACCGTCCTTGGCAGGCGTGACCGAGAGGTTGTTGAGTGTCACGATGCGCGAAAGATTGGCGATGTCGGCGGCGAACGCACCCATGTCGTGGTAGCGGCCGGTGACCCGCACGGCGATCGGCAGTTCGGCGTAGTAGTCCTTCACCGAGACCTGGCCCGGCCGGAAAAGCTCGAACTGCAGGCTGCGTCCCAGGCCGGCCTGGTTGATGTCGGAGAGCAGCGCATCCATCTCGGCTTTGCTGGGCAGTTGCTTCTCCAGAAGGATCACGTACTGCTGCACCTGCTCGCGCTGCTTCTTGAGCAGGTCGAGGTTGGCGGCCTGCGCGACCTTCTTCTTGTAGTCCTCGCGCAGGGTCACCTCCTTGGAACGCGCCGCTTCGAGCTCGTCGTTGGAGTTGGTCAGCCAGGCGAACCACAGGGCCACCAGCACGCCGACCACGATGACCAGATACAGGACATAGCGAGGCAAGGCAGGCCAAATCGACGGGTCGTTCGGATTGAGGCCGCGAAACTGGTCCGCCAGCCGCCGCGTTGCGCCAGCAAAGTCGATTTTTTGGGTTGAGCGATTTCTTGCCATACGCCTTATCCCTTCGCCGCCGGGGCCGGCACCTTGCCGGCAGGCGCGCCTTGCGCAGGCTTGTTCGCGTCAGTCGGCCGCTTCAAGCCGATACGCATCGTGAAATTGGCCACCCGGCGCTGGTCTCGCGGAGACAACGACACCGTGGCTGCAGTGATTTCGACCAACTCAGGCTGCACCAGCCAGGGGCTGCTGTTGCCCAGGTTGCGCAGCAGCTCCGAGACGCGCTCGTTGGACTGCGCCATGCCTTGCAGGGTCACCCGCTGGTTGTCCTGCTTCATGCTTGTCAGATAGACGCCATCAGGCAGCTGGCGCACCAGTTCATTCATCAGGTGAACCGGCATGTTGCGGTCACCCTGGAGATCTTCCACTGCCTTTTGACGCGCCTGGAGCGAAGCAATCTCAGCCTGCAGGGTCGAAATCTCGCGAATCTCGGACTCCAGCTTGGTGATCTCGCTTTGCAGGAACTGGTTGCGCGAATTCTGGCTCGCGATCTGCGTCTCGAACCAGACATAGGCCGCGCCGGCAATCAAGGCGCCCACCAGCGCCGAGGCACCGAGCGCAGCATAGAAATTCTCGCGCCGGCGCTTGCGCGCCGCTTCGCGATGCGGGAGCAGGTTGATGAGGATCACGACTGGAACCTCCGCATGGCCAGCCCGCACGAGGTCAGGTAGGACGGCGCTTCACGCTTGACCTTCTTCTCGCGGATGCCCGAGGCCATGTCCATCCCGTCGAAGGGATTGATCAGCGAGCAAGCAAAGGAGGTCTGGCGCGTCACGGCGCTGGTCAGGCCCGGCAGCGAAGCCGAGCCACCGGCCAGCAGCACGTAGTCCACCCGGTTGTAGGGCGTGCTGGTGAAGAAGAATTGCAGCGCGCGGGCGATTTCCTGGGCGATGCTGGCCACGAAGGGCTTGAGCACCCCCGTGCCATAGTCGTCCGGCAGGTCACCGCTGCGCTTCTTGGTCTCGGCCTCCTCGGCCGAGAAGCCGTACTGGCGCACGATCAGCTGGGTCAGCTGCGCGCCACCAAAGGCCTGGTCGCGGTCGTACAACACTTCCTGGTTGCGCAGCACCTGCATGCTGGTGGTGGAAGCGCCCACTTCGAACAGGGCAACGACGGCATCCTGCCCCTGGCCGGGCAACTGCTCGATCAGGCGCGAAGCCGCCAGGCGGGACGCGAAGGACTCGACGTCCAGGATCATGGCCTTGAGGCCGGCGGCCTCGGCCAGGCCCTGGCGGTCCTGCACCTTTTCCTTGCGCGAGGCCGCGATCAGCACCTCGACGTCACCCGTGGAGTTGTTGGCCGGCCCCATCACACAGAAGTCCAGGCTCACTTCGTCCAGCGAGAAGGGAATGTATTGATTCGCCTCGGACTCGACCTGGATCTCGAGTTCCGGCTCGCTCAGGCCACCGGGAAGGATGATCTTCTTGGTGATCACTGCCGAAGGGGGCAGCGCCAGGGCGGCGTGCTTGGTACGCGTTCCGCTCTTGCGGACCACGCGGCGCACCGCTTCGGCGACTTCGTCGAATTTCTCGACGTTGCCGTCGGTAATCCAGCCGCGCTCCAGCGGCTCGATCGCGCAACGCTCGAGCACCAACTTGCCCGACGCGTCGCGCCCGAGTTCAACCAGCTTCACGCTGGAAGAACTGACGTCCAACCCGAGCAGCGGCGCGGGTTGACGGCGAAACAGCGAACCAAATGCAGCCAAGTTCGATCCCGATGAGTTGTAACGATTCGAAAAATGTGCGTAAAAATTCCGGCTTCGGCTGATGCTAGTGCAAGCTCCGCAGGCAACCAAGCGACAAGGTGCGCACTCCGCAACATTCGTTGTCAAAAGTGGACGTAAAAGTGCGTTGGTGTAACTTAGGTCACAAATTGGAGTACTTGGGTTTTAGACGCCCGGATGGGGCCTGTGGCGGGGCCGGTTTTTTATAATGGGCATCGACTTCGCCCGCGCACATGCCCGATAAGAATCGCCCTTCCGGGCCCTCCAAGTCCAATTCACCACCTCCTTCCCGACGCCCGACATGGCTGACGTGGGTGCTGCGCATCTTGATGTGGGGCGTTGGCTTGGCCGCTGCCGCCGCACTCTCGGTGCTTTTCGTGATTGCCGTCGCGCTGGCCGTGGCCTACCCCAACCTGCCCGATATTTCCGAGCTGTCGGAATACCGGCCCAAATTGCCCTTGCGCGTATTCTCGTCCGAAGGGGTGCTCATTGGTGAATTTGGCGAGGAGCGCAGAAATCTCACGCCGATCTCCACCATTCCCAAGGTGATGAAGGACGCCGTTCTCGCGGCCGAGGACGCCCGCTTCTACGAGCACGGCGGCGTGGACTACAAGGGCGTGATGCGCGCGGCCATCGCCAACATGAACCGCGTGAAGAGCCAGGGCGCCTCCACCATTTCGATGCAGGTGGCGCGCAACGTCTACCTGAGTTCCGAGAAGACTTTCACCCGCAAGATCTACGAGATCCTGCTCACCTTCAAGCTCGAGCACCTGCTGACCAAGGACCAGATCCTGGAGATCTACCTGAACCAGATCTACCTGGGCAATCGCGCCTACGGCTTCTCGGCAGCATCGGAAGCCTACTTCGGCAAGCCCCTGAAGGACATCACCATCGCCCAGGCCGCCATGCTGGCGGGCTTGCCGAAGGCGCCGGGCGCGAACAACCCGGTCAACAACCCCAGCCGGGCACGGGCGCGCCAGCTGTACGTGATCGACCGCATGGTCGACGCCGGCTTCATCACCGAGCAGCAGGGTGAGGAAGCCCGCAAGGAACAGCCCAGCCTGCGCGACGGCGCCTCCGACCCCGACCGGCTGCATGCCGAGTACGTGGCCGAGACGGTGCGCCAGCTGATGTTCGCGCAGTACGGCGACACCACCTACACCCGCGGCCTGAATGTCTACACCTCGCTGGTCGCGGCCGACCAGTCCGCTGCCTACAAGTCGCTGCGCAAGGGCCTCATGGACTACGAGCGCAAGCAGTACTACCGCGGCCCGGAGAAGTTCGTCGACCTGCCCAACAACCCGCGCGAGCTGGACGACGCGGTGGACGACGCGCTGGCGGACCACCCCGACAACGGCGACGTGCTGGCGGCCGTGGTGCTCAAGGCCTCGGCCAAGGAAGTGCAGGCGGTGCGCGGCAACGGCGAGACCATCACCATCACGGGCGAAGGCCTCAAGCCCGTGCAGACGGGCCTGTCCGACAAGGCGCAGCCCAACATCAAGATCCGCCGCGGCGCGGTGATCCGCGTGGCGCGTGCGCCCAAGGACACCTGGGAGATCACCCAGCTGCCGGAAGTCGAAGGCGCCTTCGTCGCCCTGGACCCGCGCGACGGCGCCGTCAAGGCGATGGTCGGCGGCTTCGACTTCGGCAAGAACAAGTTCAACCACGTCACCCAGGCCTGGCGCCAGCCGGGCTCCAGCTTCAAGCCCTTCATCTATTCGGGCGCGCTGGAAAAGGGCTTCACGCCGGCCACCGTGATCAACGACGGCCCGCTGTTCTTCGACGCCGGCACCACCGGCGGCCAGCCCTGGGAACCCAAGAACTACGGCGGCGGCTTCGACGGCCCCATGTCCATGCGCCGTGCGCTGGCCAAGTCGAAGAACATGGTGTCGATCCGCATCCTGCAGTCCATCGGCACGCACTACGCGCAGGACTGGATCACCCGCTTCGGCTTCGACCGCGAGAAGCATGCGGCCTACCTGCCGATGGCACTGGGCTCGGGCTCGGTCACGCCCATGCAGATGGCGGTGGGCTACTCGGTGTTCGCCAACGGCGGCTACCGCGTCAATCCGTACCTGATCACGCGGGTCACCGACCACAAGGGCAAGGTGCTGGTCGAGAAGGAGCCGCCGCTGCTCAACGAGACGATCCGCGCCATCTCCGCGCGCAACGCCTTCATCATGGACAGCCTGCTGCAGGAAGTGGCCCGCTCGGGCACCGCGGCCAACGCGCAGCGCCAGCTCAAGCGCCCCGACCTGTACGGCAAGACCGGCACCACCAACGACTCGCTCGACGCCTGGTTCGCCGGCTTCCAGCCCAGCATGGTCGCGATCGCGTGGATGGGCTACGACACGCCCCGCAGCCTGGGCGACAAGGAAACCGGCGGCGGCCTGAGCCTGCCGATCTGGATCAACTACATGCAGACCGCACTCAAGGGCGTGCCGGTGGCCGAGGTGACCCCGCCGGCCAGCGGCGTGGTCAACGTTGGCGGCGAGTGGTACTTCGACGACTACGCGCCGGGCCGCGGCGTGGCCTCGCTGGGCGTGGAAGCCGCGCCGGCAACGGTGAGCGCCGATCCGTCCGCGACGAACGGCGCAGCACCCTCGGCACCGCCCCCGCCGGAGGAGCGCAACCGGATCCTGGACCTGTTCCGCAACTGAGGGGCGCGCGCTGCGCGCCGGGCGCCTGCCTACGCGGTGAAGGCCAACGCCTGGCCGCCCTGCGCGCTGGCCTCGCGCGAGAGCTGCTCGAAGAACTCCGCGCCGGTCTTGGTGTCCACCCACTGCCTTCCATCATGGCGATAGTGGTAGCCGCCGGAGCGCGCTGCCAGCCAGATCTCCTGCAGCGGTTTCTGCAGGTTGACGATCAGCTGGCTGCCGTTGGGGAAGGTGATGGTGATCATGCCGCCCACCCGCTGGTTGTCGATGTCGGCATCGGTTTCGTCGTTGATGCGGTCGCATCCGCGCTCGATCGCAGCCAGTGCGGCTTCTGCGCGGTCCATGTACTCGGGGTCGGTCATTACAATTTTGTTATGTCGAACGTCAGCCAAATTCTAGTGAGGGCCATTGGCCTTGCGGTGCTCGGGGTCAGCCTTGCCGGCTGCGGCCAGCGCGGGCCCCTGTACCTGCCCACCGATCCGGCCGCGGCCAATCGGGCCACCCTGCCCCAGGCGCTGCTGCCCATCCCCGCGCGCGAGCAAAGCACCACGACCACTCCTTCGCAGCAAAGCCAGCCGCCCTCGGAAGACAAGAAGCCCGACGGCACGAACACCAACAACAACAACCCGACGGGAGCCTCGCGATGAGCGAACCGAACCCGCGGCTGCCCGGCCAGCCGCACATTGCCCGACTGGGCGACACCCTGCACGTCGAGCAGGTGTCGCTCCAGACCCTCGCCCGCGAACACGGCACGCCCCTCTTCGTGTATTCGAAGCAGTGGATGCTCGATGCACTGGCCGCCTACCAGCGCGGCTTCGAAGGGCGCAACGCGCTCATCTGCTATGCGATGAAGGCGAACTCCTCGCTGGGCATCCTGCGCGTGTTCGCTCAGGCGGGCTGCGGCTTCGACATCGTCTCGGGCGGCGAACTGGCGCGCGTGCTGGCGGTCGGCGCCGAGCCCGCGAAGATCATCTTCTCCGGCGTGGGCAAGACGCGCGCCGAAATGCGCCAGGCGCTCGACGCCGACATCGGCTGCTTCAACGTCGAGAGCGAGGAAGAGCTGGACGTGCTCAACGAGGTCGCGGTGGCCGCTGGCCGGCGCGCGCCGGTGAGCATCCGCATCAACCCCAACGTCGATCCGAAGACGCACCCCTACATCTCCACCGGCCTGAAGGGCAACAAGTTCGGCATCGCGCACGACCGCGCCCTACATGCCTACCAGCACGCAGCCTCGCTGCCCGGCCTGAAGGTGGTGGGCATCGACTGCCACATCGGCTCGCAGATCACCGAGGCATCGCCCTACCTGGACGCGCTGGAGCGCGTGCTGGACCTGGTGCAGGCCATCGAGGAGGCCGGCATCCCGCTGCACCACATCGACTTCGGCGGCGGCCTGGGCATCGACTACAACGGCGACACGCCGCCCGCGGCCGACGACCTGTGGCAGCAGCTGCTCGCGCGCATCGACGCGCGCGGCTTCGGCCAGCGCAAGCTCATCATCGAGCCCGGGCGCTCGCTGGTGGGCAACGCGGGCGTGTGCGTGACCGAGGTGCTCTACACCAAGCCCGGCGAGGACAAGAACTTCTGCATCGTCGACGCGGCCATGAACGACCTGCCGCGCCCGGCCATGTACCAGGCCTACCACCGCATCGAGCAGCTGTCGGCCAGGCACGGAGACGCGGCCAAGACCTACGACGTGGTGGGCCCGGTGTGCGAGAGCGGCGACTGGATCGGCCGCGACCGCGTGCTGGACGTGCGGGCCGGCGACCTGCTGGCGGTGCTGTCGGCCGGTGCGTACTGCATGAGCATGGCCAGCAACTACAACACCCGCAACCGCGCGGCCGAGGTGCTGGTGAGCGGCAGCAGCGCCACGCTCATCCGCCGCCGCGAGACGCTCGAAGATCAGATGCGCAACGAACTCGCGGGCGACTGATCTAGGCGCCCTGCTTCGTCGAAGAAGCCGAGGACAGCTGCGTGCGCTGCCTTGCCGGACCGGACGCCGGCGCACGCGGCTTGCGCGTCGCATTCCACACGCGCCAGCCCAGCAGCACCGCGATGATGGCCGCGTAGACCAGCGGCTCGGCGAAGTTGTTCTTGCCCGCGCGCATCCAGAAGAAGTGCAGCAGGCCCAGCCCGGCGATCAGGTAGACCAGCTTGTGCAGCCACTGCCAGCGCTTCGCGCCCAGCGCCTTGATGGCGCGGTTGAACGAAGTGGCGGCCAGCGGCGTGAGCAGCACGAAGGCGCTGAAGCCCACCAGGATGAAGGGCCGCTTGGCGATGTCCTTGGCGATCTCGGCCACGTCCAGGTCCATGTCGAAAAGGCCGTAGCTCAGCAGGTGCAGGCAGACGTAGAAGTAGGCGAACAGGCCCAGCATGCGCCGAAAACGCGCCAGGGCCGGCGTCTTCGACATCACCCGCAGCGGCGTGACGCCCAGCACGATGCACAGGAAGCGCAAGGTCCAGTCGCCGGTCGCACGGATCAGGTACTCCGCCGGATTGGCGCCGAGGTTGTTGGTGACGATGCCCCACACCAGCCAGGCGAAGGGCAGCAGGCACAGCAGGAAGACCAGCGGCTTGGTCGCCTTGTTCAGCAGCAGCGAGTTCATCGGCCAGGGCCCGGCGTCAGTAGAACTTCTTCAGGTCCATGCCCGCATACAGCTGGCCGACCTGCGCCTCGTAGCCATTGAACATCAGCGTCTTCTGGCGCTTGGCGAACAGGCTGCTGCCGTCGCCGATGCGCCGCTCGGTGGCCTGGCTCCAGCGCGGGTGGTCCACGTTGGGGTTCACGTTGGAGAAGAAGCCGTACTCGTTGGCGGCCGCCTTGTTCCAGGCCGTGCCCGGCTCTTTTTCGACGAAGCGGATCTTCACGATCGACTTGGCCGACTTGAAGCCGTACTTCCACGGCACCACGATGCGCACCGGCGCGCCGTTCTGGTTGGGCAGCACCTCGCCGTACATGCCGAAGGTGAGCAGCGTGAGCGGATGCATCGCCTCGTCCATGCGCAGGCCTTCGGCGTAGGGCCAGTCGAGCACGCGCGAGCCGACGAAGGGCATGGTCTTGGGGTCGGCCAGCGTCACGAACTCGACGTACTTGGCGTTGCCCTGCGGCTCGACCTTCTTGATGAGTTCCGCCAGCGAATAGCCCACCCAGGGGATGACCATCGACCAGCCTTCCACGCAGCGCAGTCGGTAGATGCGCTCTTCCTGCGCGCTCAGCTTGATGAGGTCCTCGATGGCGTACTTGCCCGGCTTCTTCACCAGGCCCTCGACCTCCACCGTCCAGGGGCGGGTCTTGAGGGTGTGGGCGTTCTTCACCGGGTCGCCCTTGTCGGTGCCGAACTCGTAGTAGTTGTTGTAGCTGGTGGCGTCCTTGTAGTCGCTGATCTTCTCCATCGTCTGCGCGCCGGGCACCGAGGATGCAGCGCCGGGCAGGGCCGCCAGCTTGCCGGGTGGCGTCACGCCGGCCAGCGCTTCGCGTCCGGCCCAGCCAGCCAGTGCGGCGCCGGCAGCGCCGGTGGCCATCAGCTTGAGCAGGTCGCGCCGCCCTTCATACACGCCGCGGGGCGTGATTTCGCTGGCATGCGGATGGACGAAGCCCTTGTCGCGGGAATGAATCAGCATCGGTCGCCTTTCGCTTTTTGAATCGCAGTTTGCTTGTATTTCGCACTGTTTCCGAGTTTGGTTACCCGGACCGGCGAAATGGTTCAAGCCGCGAAGGATGACCGAGGCGGTCCTACAGGGTGCCGTAGCTGTGCAGGCCGCTCAGGAACATGTTGACGCCCAGGAAGGCGAAGGTGGTCACCGCCAGCCCCGCCAGCGCCCACCAGGCCGCCACCGTGCCGCGCAGGCCCTTGACCAGGCGCATGTGCAGCCAGGCCGCATAGTTGAGCCAGACGATCAGCGCCCAGGTCTCCTTCGGGTCCCAGCTCCAGTAGCCGCCCCAGGCATCGGCCGCCCACAGGGCGCCCAGCACGGTCGCGATGGTGAAGAAGGCGAAGCCCACCGTGATGGCCTTGTACATGACGTCGTCCAGTACCTGCGGCGCCGGCAGGCGCTGCGCGATGCGCTTGCGGCCCAAGAGGATGCCGGCGGCGATCAGCGCCGAGATGGCCGCATACACCACCCAGTAGCTGCCGCCGGCCTCCTGCGCGCGCTGGCGGAAGGCCACCGGTACGAAGCACAGGGCCACCCCCAGCAGCCAGATCGGCGTGAGCTTGTACCAGCGGGTCTCGCTCGCCTGCTGCTTGATGAGATAGGCGAAGGCCACCATCGCCGCCAGCGAGAAGGTGCCGTAGCCGATGAAGTTGGCCGGCACGTGCAGCTTCATCCACCAGCTCTGCAGCGCAGGCACCAGCGGCTGGATCTCGTGGGCCTCGCGCACCAGCGTGTACCAGAGCAGGAAGCCCACCGCCGCGCTGACCACCAGCATCACGAAGGCGCCCAGCGAGCGGGTCCTGTAGTGCGACTCGTAGTAGAGGTAGAAGACCGTGGTGATCCAGCAGAACAGCACGAAGACTTCGTACAGGTTGCTCACCGGGATGTGGCCGATGTCCGGGCCCAGCAAGTGGCTCTCGTACCAGCGCACCATGGTGCCGGTGAGCGCCAGCGCCACCGCCGCCCAGGCGACGCGAGAGCCGATGGCCTCCAGCGCGTCGGCCTGCTTCCCACCGAAGAAGCCCAGCCAGTAGAACGCCGTGCTCATGAAGAAGAGCACGCTCATCCAGAGGATGGCCGACTGGCTCGACAGGAAGTACTTGAGCCAGAACACGCTCTCGGCGCGCGCCAGGTCGCCCTGGTAGGACGTGATGCCCAGCAGCGAGGCCGCCGCGACCACCAGCCCCAGCACCGCCAGCGGCCGCCAGAACCAGCCCAGCCAGATGACCGCCGGCATGGCACCGAGCAGGATCACTTTCTCGTAGACGTCCATCGCATGCGCATAGCGCACGAAGGCAAACAGCCCGCCGGCCAGCACCAGCGCGGCGAACACCCAGTCGAAGGCATTGCGGCGCGAGAGCCAGCTCTCGTTGAGGGTCAGGGTGGTCGTGGTGGTGGTCATGGCGCCTGTTCCTTGTGGATGGCCAGCAGCTTGCGCTCCAGCTGCTCGAACTCGCGATCGCTGTCCAGGGTCTTGCGGTTGGTCGACATCGCCATGGTGGCGCTGCTGCCGCCAGGCTGCGCCGCATCGGGTGCCAGCCAGACCCACAGCCGGCGCTCGCGGACGTACAGCATGGCAAAAATGCCGATGATCAGCAACAGGCAGCCCAGGTAGACGATGTTCTTGCCAGGGGCACGTGCCACCTGGAACACGCTGGCCTGCACCTGCTTGAAGTCCTCCAGCATCATGGCCACCGGCGCCGGGTAGAAATAGGCGTCGCTGATGGCCAGCACCGCCTGCGTCAGGTAACTCTGGGCCTTGTCGTCGGCCGGCAGCGGCGCCAGGCCGGCCTGCTCGCGGCTGAGGTTGAGCATCTCGAAGAGCACGTCGTTCAGGATGCGCACCAGCACGCTGCCAGCGCGCTCGCGCTCGCCCTCGGGCACGTTGGCTTCCATGAATTCGGCAATGGCCTGCCAGCCGCCCTGGCTGGCGGCGTCGGCCTTGGCACGCTCGCTGCCCGAGAACAGGGACAGCGCGCGCGCGGCGGACAGCCGCAGCTGCTCGGACAGTTCAGGCCGCTTGGGATCGGCCACGCGGGCGATGTAGCGCTCCACCGCCTTGGTGCGCAGCGCGCCGTCGGCCAACGCGGCGCGCATGCGGATGAAGCCCTGCATCGAGCCCTGGTCGTCGGCAGGCACGCGCAGGTAGCGGAAGGGGTCGTTGGGCTGCTCGCGCACGCCCAGCAGGAACACCGGCACGCCGTCGCCCGTGTCCACCGGCACCATGTAGTTCTGGAACTCGCGCGCCTGGCCGGCCGCGTCGCGCAGCTTGTAGCCGATGCTCGGGCCGATGTTGCGCAATTCCTTGTTGCCGTTGACCTTGTGGGCGGCGCCCAGGCGCGACTCCAGCTGCTGCCGGAGATCCACCTTGCGAACGTCCACGCCGCTGCCGCCCTGGGGCGAGCCGAAGTTCTCGACGTTGATGAGGCGCAGCGCGGTGAACTCGAGCGTGAGCGCATCGCTGCCGTTGGTGATGCGCGCGCTCGATCCGATGGTGCCCTCGACCTCGAAGGACTTGGCCGCCGCCGCCATGGGCACGGCCTTGAGCTTCACGGTGGAGCCGCCGTCGTCGAAGCTGGACTGGTAGATCTCCACGCCCTTGTAGCTGGCCGGGTGGTTCACCTCGATGCGCGCCGGCACCTGCTCGCCGGTCTCGCGGTCATGCAGCACCACCTCGCTGGCGAAGAGCTTGGGCATGCCCGTGGAGTAGTAGTCGACGATGAACTTCTTCAGCTCGATGGCAAAGGGCAGTTCCTGCAGCAGCACGCCGTCGCTCTGGTTGAGGATGGCCACGCTGGCCTGCTGCCCCTCGGGCACCAGGATGTTGCCGCGGAAGGTCGGGTTGCCCGGCGACAGCCGGTGCTGCGGCGGCACGTCGGCGATCAGCCCGCCGCCCTGGTAGAAGCTCTTGCCGTTGAACCAGGTCTGCGCGCGCACGATGAGGTCGCCGTCGAACAGGCCGCCGATGCACACCAGCACGATGGCGCTGTGCGCTGCCAGGTAGCCCAGCTTGTGCGCACCACCGGCGCGTGCGGCCACCATCCAGCCGACGCCGCGGTTGGCTAGATCGCGCTTTTGCAGCTTGACCTTCCAGCCGCCGCCGGCGAGAAGCTTGCCGATGCGCTGGGCCGCGGCTTCGGGCGCCTCTGTCGCCAGCGTGGTCTGCGCATGCTGGCCGAAGGCGCGCAGGCTGTTCTCCCGGATGTCTTCCTTCACCGTGCGCAGCTCGCGCACGATGTGCGGCGTGTTGCGCCAGATGCACAGGCTGGTGCTGACGACCAGGAACAGCAGGATCAGCAGGAACCACCAGGCGCTGTAGACGGTGTCCAGCTGCGCCGCGCGGAACAGTTGCGACCAGAAGGGGCCGAACTGGTTGACGTAGTTGCCCAGCGGCTCGCCCTGCTTGAGCACGGTGCCGATGATCGAGGCGATGCAGATGACCGTGAGCAGCGTGATGGCGAAGCGCATCGACGACAGCAGTTCCACCGCCACACGCCAGGCGTGGGGGCCGCGGTGGAGGCGAAGACCGTGGGTGGAAACCGACATGCTCAGCTGGGGATGAAGAAGAAAGGCTCAAAAACAAAGGCGGGCGATCCGCCTGGATCGGCCCGCCTTGTTGGGTTTGTTGTTTGGCGGTTGGTTCGCTAAATAGTTCAGCGCAGGCCGGCGATGTAGTCGGCCACCGCCTTGATCTCGCGGTCGTTGAGCTTGGCGGCCACGCCGTTCATCACCGGGTTGTTGGTGCGCTGGCCTTCGCGGAAGGCGATCATCTGCGCGGTGGTGTAGTCGGCGTGCTGGCCGCCGATGCGCGGGTACTGGGCGGGCATGCCGGCGCCGGTGGGGCTGTGGCAGCCGGCGCAGGCGGGCACCTGGCGGTCGGACAGGCCGCCGCGGAAGATCTTCTCGCCCAGGGCCACGGTGTCCTTGTCCTTGGCGAAGCCCGGCTTGACCTTCTTGCTGCCCACGAAGTAGGCGATGTTGCGCATGTCGTCGTCGCTCAGCGCCGAGGCGAAGGGCTTCATGATCGCGCTCTTGCGCTTGCCGGACTTGAAGTCCTGCAGCTGGCGCAGGATGTACTCGGGATGCTGCTGCGCCAGCTTGGGGTTGGCCGCGATGGACGAGTTGCCGTCGGCGGCGTGGCACGAGGCGCAGCTCTGGCCGTTGGTCGGCGTGGCATTGAAGATCGCGTCTCCCTTCGCTACGTCCGGCTTGGCCACGACGACGGCCGGGGCGGCGGGCGCATGGCCGTCGGCTGCAAGGCTTGCACCGACACTGACGAAAGCGGTCGCGGCCAGGAGGGCTGCGCGCAGGGAGTGAGCAAACGACTTCATATCGAGGGGTTTGGTTTTAGTGCGCAAAACCTCGCGATTCTACAATTAGCGACTCACAACGAAAGCTCAGTAATGACCCCCCCTTCCCGCCCACCGGCCGCCTACGCCAAAGCCAAGGACAAGGCCGCCGAAGAACGCGAGCGGGTGGCCTTGGGCTGGCTGCACACGGCCCACTTCCTGACCAGCGCGCCGCAACTGGAGCACCTGCCCGAGCTCGCACTGCCCGAAATCGCCTTCGTGGGCCGATCGAACGCCGGCAAATCCACCGCCATCAACACCCTCACCCAGCAGAAGCGCCTGGCCTTCGCCTCCAAGACGCCGGGGCGCACGCAGCACATCAACCTCTTCGGCGTGGGCAGGCAGAACATCGACGACGCGGTGCTGGCCGACCTGCCCGGCTACGGCTACGCGGCCGTCCCGCGCGAAGCCAAGCTGCGCTGGCAGCGTGTCATGGGCAACTACCTGGCGACCCGTCCCACCCTGCGCGGCGTGGTGCTGATGTGCGATCCGCGCCACGGCATGACCGAGCTGGACGAGATCCTGCTGGACGTGATCCGCCCGCGCGTCGAGGAAGGTCTGAAGTTCCTGGTGCTGCTCACCAAGTCCGACAAGCTCACCCGCTCCGAAGGCGCCAAGGTGCTGTCCATCACGCGACTGCAGGCCGGCGGCGGCGAGGTCAAACTCTTCTCCGCACTCAACCGGCAGGGCGTGGGCGAAGCCGCCGAACTGCTATCGCGCTGGGTGCATCCCGCAGAAGAAGGCGCGGCTGCAGACTCGACCGGAGACCCTGAAGCCGCGTCCTAACCCGAGGACGACATGATCCAGACCTTCCAGCGCACCCTGCCGCACGGCATCACCCTCAGTTGCCGCGCCGCAGGCGACGCCGGAAGGCCGCTGATGGTCTTCCTGCACGGCTTTCCCGAGGGCGCCTTCATCTGGGACCCGCTGCTCGAGTACTTCTCGCAACCCGAGCACGGCGGCTACCGCTGCGTGGCGCCCAACCTGCGCGGCTTCGAGCAATCCAGCTCGCCGCCCGAGGTCGAGGCCTACCGCGCCCACCTGCTGGTCAAGGACATCCTGGAACTGGCAGCCCTCGAATCGCCCGACGGCCGCATCGACACCCTGGTCGCGCACGACTGGGGCGGCGCCTTCGGCTGGGGCCTGGCGAACGCACAGCCGGGCAGGCTGAAACGCCTGGTCATCATCAACTCGCCCCACCCCGGCACCTTCCTGCGCGAACTGCGCGACAGCCCGGCGCAGCAGGCGTCGAGCGCCTACATGACCTTCCTGTCCCGGCCCGACGCCGAGGAACTGCTCTCGGCCAACGATTACCAGCGCCTGTGGCCTTTCCTCACCATGCCCGAGGCCCGCCGCGACTGGCTCACCGAGGAAGTGAAGGCGCAATACCGCGAAGTGTGGGGCGCAGGCCTCACGGGCGCCTGCAACCTCTACCGCGTCACGCCCCTCAAGCCCGCGGCGCCGGGCGAGGGGCCGAAGGTCTTTCCCGACATTCCGCGCGAGCGCCTGGTGGTCGAAGTGCCGACGCTGGTGCTCTGGGCCCTGGACGACGTGGCGCTGCTGCCCGGCCTGCTCGACGGGCTGGAGGACTACGTGCCGAAGATGCAGCTGCGCAAGGTGCCCGGCGCCACGCACTGGATCGTGCACGAGCGCCCCGACTACGTCGCCCGCGAGATCGAGGCCTTCGCGCGCTCGACCTGAGCGACCGCGAGCTCAGTAGATCGTCGGCGTGCCTTCGGGCCGAGTCTTGAAGCGCCGGTGCACCCAGTAGTACTGCGAGGGCATGGTGCGGATGTAGCCCTCGAGCATCTCGTTCTGTCGCGTGGTGTCGGCCACGATGTCGCCGGTGGGAAAGCCCTCCCAGCGTGGCAGCAGTTCCACCTCGTAGCCCTGGGGCGTGACGCGCGTGAGCACCGGCATCACGATGGCCCGCCCCAGCTGCGCGAAGCGCGAGAGCGAAGGAACGGTGGCCGCGTCCACGCCGAAGAAGGGCACGAAGATCGACTGGCTGGGCCCGAAGTCCATGTCCGGCAGCAGGTACAGGACCTCGCCCTTGCGCAGCCGATGCAGCACCGGCTTGACGCCATCGGTGCGCTCCAGCGCCGTGACGTTGCCGAAGCGCGTGCGCCCCTCGCGCGCCCAGGCGTCGACCATGGGGTCGCGCTGGGTGGTGTAGATGGTCATCGACGGCCGCCCCATGTGCATGGTCAGCGTGGTGGCACCGGCGTCGAGCCCGTAGAAGTGCGGCGCGAAGAGGATCACGGCCTGCTCGCCGCTGGCGAGTTCGTCCAGGTCTTCCTTGGCGCCGCGCACGGCCAGGCGGCTTTCCACCACCTCGCGCGGCGCATGCCAGAGCCAGGCGCGGTCCAGCCAGGACTGGGCGAAGTAGACGAAGGTCTCGCGCGAGATGCTGGAACGCTGCGCGTCCGACAGCTCGGGAAAGCAGATCTTCAGGTTGGCATCCACCACGCGCCGGCGCGGCAGGGCCACCGAATGCAGCAGGCGGCCCAGCGCCGTGCCCGCGCCGCGCAGCACCGGAAGCGGCACATGCGCGAGGGCCTTCATGAAGCCGATGCCGATGCGCGCGCTCACGCTCATTGGGCCACCTCCATCTCGGCCCGCGGCTCCTTGTAGCGCGCGTAGTCCCAGACGTACTGGCCCGGCAGCTGGCGGATGAGCTTCTCGATGCCGGCGTTCATGGCGGCGGCGGCCTCCTCGATGGGGGCCTTGGGATCGCTCAGCGCGGTGCCTTCGAGCGGCTCGAAGCGGATGGCGTAACCCTTGCCGGGCCCAAGGCGCTCGCCCACCGCGATGAAGACGCGCACGCCGGTCTGCTGCGCCAGGCGCGGCAGCAGCGTCATGGTGTAGGCCGGGCGGCCGAAGAAAGGTGCCCACACGCCCTGGCCCAGCGGAGGCACCTGGTCGGGCAGGATGCCGGTGTAACCGCCGGACTTGAGGGCGCGCATCAGGCCGCGCACGCCCGAAGTGTTGGTGGGCAGCATCTTGAGGCCGTGGCGGTTCTCGCGCGAGCTGGCCACCAGCTCGCTCATCCAGGCCTTGCGCGCCGGCCGGTAGAGGGCGGTCATCGGGCCGTACTTGTCGGCATAGCGCTCGGCCACCGCCTGGCCGAGCAGTTCCCAACTGCCGATGTGGGGCGTGATGAAGATGGCGCCCTTCTTCTCATCGAGGGCCGCCTCCACTGCTTCCATGCCGCTCCAGCTGGCCACGTGCGGCAACACGCTGACGCCTGCCGGCCGGCCCCACATGAAAGGAAGCTCCGCCAGGGCGGCTCCTGCGGCCGCGATGGCCGGGCGGTATTGATCCGGGGTGAATCCGGCCGCCTGCGCATTGGCCTTGAAGCGGTTGCGGTAGCCGGAAGAGCCCCACCACACGATCCAGCCCAGCAGGGTGCCGAGGCGCTGCATCAGCGAAAGCGGCACGCGGGCGAGCAGGCGAAAGAGGGTGATCATCCAAAAAAGTCGGGGGACGATGAAATAGGCAGGACGCGCGCGCTGGCTCTGGAAGGTCGCAGACCACAGGCACACTCATTCTTATAGAATGTAAATTGTCGCCGAGTTATGGAACTACTTGCAGGGCGACGTTAAACAACACTGCTAAAGCGTTCGCCAGAACTCCCCGAGGTCGGCAACGCGCCAACCACTCTTTGCATAGACGGAGTTTCAGCACATGGCGAACGATTTTCTCTTCACTTCCGAATCGGTTTCCGAAGGCCATCCCGACAAGGTCGCGGACCAGATTTCCGATGCGATCCTCGATGCGATCTTCGCGCAGGACCCGCGCTCGCGCGTGGCTGCCGAGACGCTGACCAACACCGGCCTGGTGGTGCTCGCCGGCGAGATCACCACCAACGCGCACGTGGACTACATCCAGGTCGCGCGCGACACGATCAAGCGCATCGGCTACGACAACACCGACTACGGCATCGACTACAAGGGTTGCGCCGTGATGGTCTGCTACGACAAGCAGTCCAACGACATCGCCCAGGGCGTGGACCATGCCTCTGACGACCACCTGAACACCGGTGCCGGCGACCAGGGCCTGATGTTCGGCTACGCCTGCGACGAGACGCCCGAGCTGATGCCCGCGCCGATCTACTACGCGCACCGCCTGGTGGAGCGCCAGGCGCAGCTGCGCAAGGACGGCCGCCTGCCCTTCCTGCGCCCGGACGCGAAGAGCCAGGTCACGATGCGCTATGTGGACGGCAAGCCGCACAGCATCGACACGGTGGTGCTGTCGACGCAGCACAGCCCGGACCAGAGCGAGACGCCGACCAAGATGAAGGCCAGCTTCAACGAAGCCATCATCGAGGAGATCATCAAGCCGGTGCTGCCCAAGGAGTGGCTGCAGGACACCAAGTACCTGATCAACCCGACCGGGCGCTTCGTCATCGGCGGTCCGCAGGGCGACTGCGGCCTGACGGGCCGCAAGATCATTGTCGACACTTACGGCGGCGCCTGCCCGCACGGTGGTGGCGCGTTCTCGGGCAAGGACCCGTCGAAGGTGGACCGCTCGGCCGCCTACGCTGCACGCTACGTGGCCAAGAACATCGTGGCCGCGGGGCTGGCGCGCCAGTGCCAGATCCAGGTGGCCTACGCGATCGGCGTGGCGCGTCCGATGAACGTGACGGTCTACACCGAAGGCACGGGCGTGATTTCCGACGCGAAGATCGCCGAACTGGTGCAGGAGCACTTCGACCTGCGTCCCAAGGGCATCATCCAGATGCTGGACCTGCTGCGTCCCATCTACGCCAAGACCGCGGCGTACGGCCACTTCGGCCGCGAGGAGCCGGAGTTCACGTGGGAACGCACGGACAAGTCGGCGGTGCTGCGGGCTGCTGCTGGTCTGAAGTAAGCACGAGGGCTACTTCTTCGTTGCGAAGGGCGCCATTCTTTGGCGCCCTTTTTGTTTGTCGGGATGAGCGGTCTGGGTGCATCGTTCGGAGCGCACGGGGCGCGGCAGGCGAACTCATCCGACCTGAGACAACAACGCCTTCACCTCCTCATCCGAAGTCTGCTCGAAGTTCCGATACCAGAGCCCGACCGCATGAAAAGGCTCAGGCACCAAAGGACAGACAACCTCGTCCGCCAGCGCGCCCACCATGGCCAGGGCCTCGCGCGAAGCCACTGGTACAGCCACGCCAATCCGGGAGGGTGCCTGCGCGCGAACGGCGTGGACCGCCGCCGACATGGTGGCCCCGGTCGCCAGCCCGTCGTCCACCAGCAGCACCGGGCGCCCCTGCAGCGAAGGCGCTGGCCGGTCGCCCCGATAGGCACACTCGCGCCGCTGCAGCTCCGCCTGTTCTCGCTGCACGATCTCGTCGAGCTGTGATGGAGACACCGGCCAGTCGCCCGGCTCCGCGCGCACGCGCACACCGCCGCTGGCGATGGCACCCATCGCGTATTCCTCCTGGCCGGGATGCCCCAGCTTGCGGACCACCAGGATGTCCAGCGGCGCATGCAGCTCGCGCGCCACCACCGCCGCCACCGGCACCCCGCCGCGCGGCAGCGCCAGCACGATCAGGTCCGGCTGGCCGCGCCACGCGGCCAGTGCGTCTGCCAGGCGGAGTCCCGCCTGCTCCCGGTTCTGGAATGCCATATGGACAACCGGCTGGCGCAGCAATGCGCCCGGCCGGCGTCAGAAACGATACGCCGCGCCCACCCCCGCTGTCCAGTTGCGCCCAGGGGCCGGCTCGATGTAGCGGCCGTTGCCCTCGTTCACGATCACCGAGCCGATGTACTGCTTTTCGAACAGGTTGTCGATGCGCGCAAAGGCATTGAATTCCCAGTGCTCCAGCTTCAGGACATAGCCCGTGTAGATCGCGGCTACCGCATAGCCCGGCGCGCTCACGGTGTTGATGTCGTTGGCCTGGATCTTGTCCAGCGCGCGCATCTCCACGCCGGCGCGCCAGCCCTGCGGCGGCACGTAGCCGAAGGACGCGAAGATGGCCTGCGGCGCCACGCCCGGGATCTCGTTGCCCGCCTGCACCGTGTTGGCGCCGGTGCAGGGCTGCGGCGAACAGAAGGCATCGCTGTAGCGTGCGCGCAGCCAGGTGTAGGCCAGCTGGGTGCGCCAGTTCCCCGCGGTCTCCTGCTGCCAGGCCAGCTCGAAGCCGTCGCGCTGGGTGCTTGGCGCGTTGCGAAAGGTCGAGCGGCCGCCCACGTTGGAGTTGGTCACGATCTCGTCGCTGGTGCGCGTCTGGAACACCGCGGCCGTCAGCAGGCCGCCGGCCAGCTTCGCCTTGGCACCGAACTCCACGCTGTCGTTCACCGAGGGCTGCAGCGCGAAGTTCAGCCCGCTGCTGCCGTCCGGCCGGTACGACAGCTCGTTGAGCGTCGGCGTCTCGTAGCCGCGGCCCCAGGTGCCGTAGAAGGACAGGTCCTGCGTGGGCGAATAGCGCAGCGCCACCATCGGCAAAGCGCGCTTGTAGTCGGCCGTGCCGCTGTCGTTGCCGTTGCCCGGCTGGATGTACTGGTCCCTCGAATCGAAATCCACCGTGCTGTAGCGCAGGCCGGCCTCCAGGCTCCACTGGTCGGCGATCTGCCACTGGCCCTGAACGTAGGGGTCCAGGTTGTGGACCTTGTTGATCTCGTCCCGTCGCAGCCGGCCGCGCACGCCCAGCGTGGGATTGGCCACGGTGCCGGTGTAGTTCTCGTAGCCACGGCGGTGTTCGTCCAGCGTGTCGTAGGCCAGGCCAGTGGAAATCTCGAAGGGCCGGCCGGCCAACTGCCCGCGCGTGGTCCACCGCGCGTCCACGCCGCCGTAGTCGCGGTGCAGGTCGATCACGCCGCCCGCGCTCGAGGCCGCCACCTGCGCCGAGGGCGGAATCGCCTGGTACTGCGTGGTGCTGCGCTCGCCGTCGTAGACCATCAGGCGCAGGTCGTTGTCGGCGTTCAGGCGTTTCTCGTAGATCAGGCCCGCCTGCATCTGGTCGACCGTCTTGCGGGTGTTGTACTGCGTCGCCACGGCGGCGCTGCGCGGATTCAGGGCGTACTGCTGCGGCGTCAGTCCCAGCGGGTCGTCGGCGCGGATGCGCACGCCGTTCATCACCACCGTGAGCTTGCTGTCGTCGCCCAACTGGATGCCCAACTTGCCGTTGATGATGTTGCGTTCGGCCGCGCTGTGGTCCCGGTAGCCGTCGGTTTCGAAGTGGCTGCCGCTCAGGAGATAGCTCACCGAGGGGGTGGAGCCACTGACCTGCGCACTCTCGCGCCAGGTCCCGTAGCTGCCAGCCGCCACGCCGAAGCCCAGGCGCGGCGGACCCTCGCCGGCCTGCGTGAACACCTGGATCACGCCGCCCGAGGAATTGCCGTACAGCGCAGAGAAAGGGCCGCGCAGCACCTCCACCCGGTCGGCGGAACTGATGTCGATGTTGGAGGTCTGGCCTTGCCCGTCCGGCATGGTGGCGGGCACCCCGTCCACGTAGATGCGAACGCCGCGCACGCCGAAGGTCGAACGCGCGCCGAAGCCGCGGATGGAAAGTTGGAGGTCCTGCGCGTAGTTCTGCCGGTTCTGGATCTGCAAGCCCGGCACGCTGCCCATGGCCTCGGACAGGTTCACCGACAAGTTGGCATTGCGCAACTGCTCGCCGTCCACCACGTCGACCGAGGCAGGCACCGCCAGCGGCGGCGCGGAGCCGCGCGGCAGGGTAACGGTGAGGGGCGGCAGCGAGGGTGCCGGCGTGGTGTCGCTGCCCGAGTCCTGGGCGAGTGCCGCACAGGGCACGACCAGGGAGGCAGCTAGGAATGCGAGCGGGGCCTTCATCGGCCGCGATTCTGGAACGCGGCGCGCCACTTGCACCCCGACGCAAACCCTAGGCTTGCGGTGCGGACGCTCGCCCAATGGCGGCGCTCAGGCCGGCTTGGCGCCGTAGGGGCGCATCTGGGAGCGGTCGGGCGGGAGGAAAGGCACGGGGATCGGTATCGGATCGTGGTCCGGGCGCGGGATCGGGATGGGCATGGCGCACTCCTTGGTGTTGTCGTTGTCGTTCTTCGGCGCGGCCAGACCTCATTGCCTTGTTCGATTTGTGCTGCGCAACCCCAATGTGCGCCGTCGCCGGGCAGCGGGACATCGTCCGGTGGCCCCAATGTCCGTGTCGCACACACCCGCCCGCCTGACGGCTGCAACGGACGAATCAGGCGCCCAAAAGAAGAAGGCCCCCTGTAGGACAGCGGGCCTTGCGCGAGAAGAGACCGGCGCTCGCTCAGCTGTCCTGCTTGGGCAGGTTCAGGCTCTGCAGCACCGGCACCCAGCGGTCGAACTCGCTGCGGATGAACTTGTCCATCTGCTCGGGCGTGCTGCCGCGCGGCTCCATGCCGATGGCCTGGGCGCGCTGCACGAAGTCGGGCTCGGCGATCACCTCGTTCACCGCCTTGCTCAGCTTGCTGATCGAGTCCTTGGGCGTGGCCGAGGGCACCGACAGGCAATACCAGAGCAGCGCCTCGATGTCGAAGCCCTGCTCCTTGAAGGTGGGCGCGTCGGGCACCTGCGGCAGGCGCTTGCTGTCCATCACGCCCAGCACGCGCAGCTTGCCGGCCTTCACGTGCTGCAGCGATCCGGTGATGGAGGTGCCCTGGATGTCGATGGTGTTGCCCAGCAGCGCCTGGATGCCCGGCGTGTCGCCGTTGAAAGGCACGTGCGTGGTGCTGAAGCCCGCGTCGCGCTCGAACTTCAGTGGCGCCAGGTTGGTCAGGATGGTTGCGCCCGGCGAACCCCGGTTGATCTTGCCTGGGTTCTTCTTGGCGTACTCGACCATCTCCTTGATGTTCTTGTAGGGGAGGTCCATGCGGCCCACGATCACCGAGGGCTGGTAGGCGATCTGCGTGACCGAGGCGAAGTCCTTGGCCGGGTTGTAGGGCAGCTTGTCGTACATCACCGTGTTGGTGGCCAGCGTGCCCATGGAGGACACCAGCACCGTGTGGCCGTCCGGCCGCGCCTTGGCGACGTAGTCGGCGGCGATGATGCCGCTGGCGCCCGGCTTGTTCTCGACGATGACCTGGATGCCCTTCTTGCTCAGCTCGGCCGCGAGAAGGCGCACGTACTGGTCGGTGCCGCCGCCGGCGGCGAAGGGCACCACGAAGCGGGTCACGGGGTCGGCCGCGTGGGCCAGGGGACCGAAGGCGGTGCCCAGGGCGAGCAGCAGCCCGCCGATGAAAAGTCGCTTGATCACTCTGTTGTCTCCTTGTGCGCCCCGGCAACGGGGCATTGAATCCAGTCTAGTCCGCGGCTTTTCCCATGACGGTGCAAGGAGTGAAAAGCTGCTTTGCACCGGACACCGGGGAGCGCGCCCGGTGGCTTGCGACACTGCGCGCGTTCACGCAACAACAACCACTGCCATTCCCCGGACCCGGGCGAGGAGACCATGACCGTCGAGGTGCACAGGATCGGAGACACGAAGGACCTGCTGGGCGAAAGCCCCTGCTGGGACGCCGCCTCGGGCGCGCTGTGCTGGATCGATTCGCTGGCGGGCAGCCTGCGCCGCCTGGTGCCGTCCACCGGCGAGTTGGAGCAGCACAGCCTGCCCGCCCCCATCGGCTCGATGGCGCTGTGCGAGGACGGCTCGGTGGTGGTGGCCCTGAAGACCCGCTTCGCCCGCTACCGCTGGGCCACGCGCGAGCTGCAGACGCTGGCCGGCATCGGCATCGAGCACCCCGACGTGCGCCTGAACGACGGCAAGTGCGACCCCTTCGGCAACTTCGTCGCCGGCACCATGCACATCAACCGCCAGCCAGGCGACGCGATCCTGGGCGGGCTGTACCGCTTGCGGCCCGATGGCAGCGTGGAGCAGATCGCGCCCGGTTTCGGCCTGGCCAACGGCCCCTGCTTCAGCGCCGACGGCCGCACGCTCTACGTGGCCGACAGCGCGATCCGCACCATCTACGCCTACGACTACGCGGCGCAGGGCCCGCTGGGCCCACCGCGCGTCTTCGTGCAGACCGAGTCCTTCGGCTCCGGCCCCGACGGCGCGGCCGTGGATGCTGAGGGCCACGTCTGGACCGTGCTCACCCGCACCGGGCAGCTGGCCCGCTTCAAGCCCGACGGCACGCTGGAGCGACTGGTGCAGCTGCCGGCCACGCACCCGACCAGCCTGTGCTTCGGCGGACCGGGCCTGAGCAGCCTGTACGTGACCTCGATCTCGCGCAGCACGCACCTGGAAGGCAGGCTGCCGCAGGACGGTGGCCTGTTCGAGCTGCGCGGCCTGCCCGCCCCAGGCCTGGCGCCGGCGCGCTTCGCCGCAGCAGCGCCCTCGCGCGCGACGGCCTCAGCCGCCTGAGCCTGCCGCCTGCAGGGCCGCCGCCCGCGCGGCGGCCATCTGATCGTCCGCGCTGCGCAGCTCGTCGGCCACGAAGTCGACGAAGGAGCGCACCTTGAGCGGCAGCGTGGTGCTCTGGCGGAACACCGCGTAGATGCCGTTGGAGAAGCCGCGCACCGCGAAGCGGTACTGCGGCATGAGGCGCAGCAGCGAGCCACTTTCGATGTCGCTGCGCACCGTGGCCTCCGACAGCAGCGCCACGCCCATGCCGCCCAGCGCCGCCAGCCGCAGCATCTCGCCGTTGTTGGCGCTCATCACGCCCTGGATCACCAGCTCCTGCTGCTGGCCCTGCTCGTCGATGTACTTCCAGGTGGTGGCCTCGCGCTCGCGCCGGTAGGTGAGGCAGCGCACCTGCGGCAGGTCGCTGGGATGCTTGACGCGCTTGTGCACCTTCATGAAGGCGGGGCTGGCCACCAGCACCTCGTCGCTGCTGAGCAGGCGCTTGATGACGAAGCTGGAATCGCTGGAGGCGCCGGTGCGGATGTCGATGTCGAAGTCCTGGTCGACCAGGTTCACCGGATGCTCCGAAAGCTCGAACTCCAGCTGGATGTCGGGGTAGCGCTGCTGGAAGCGCGGCAGCAGCGGCGCGATCACCCGCAGGCCCACCTGGGTGCGCGAGTGCACGCGCAGGCGCCCCTCGGGCAGCAGCTTGGCGTTGCGCGCCGCGTCCTCTGCGTCGGACATCGCTTCGAGCACCCGCTCGGCTCTCTCCAGAAAGGCGACGCCCGCCTCGGTGGCATTCAGGTGGCGGCTGGTGCGGTCGACCAGCTGCACGCCCAGTTCCTCCTCGAGCGCGCTGATGCGCCGCGAGATGGTGGCTGGTGAGAGCGAGAGGCTGCGCCCGGCGGCCGACAGGCTGCCCTTGCGCAGGGTGGTGACAAAGATGCGGAGGGAATCGAGTGCCTTCATTTCGAAAGTCGCAAAGAAGCTGTGCGCATGCTGGTGCGCCACGCGCGGACCCGGCTCCTACCATCGATCGCAACCCCAATCACCCCCTTAGGAGACCAGCGATGGATTTCGGAATCTTCATCCTGATGCAGCAACGGAACAAGCATAAGACGTCCTACCAGATCCTGCGCGATGCCGTCGAGCAGACGCGCCGGGCGGACGAGCTGGGCTTCGGCGCCGCATGGTACGCGGAGCATCACTTCAGCAACTACGGCATGTGCTCGTCGCCGCTGACCATGATCGCCCACTGCGCCGCGGCCACGCGCCAGATCCGCCTGGGCACCGGCATTGTCGTCGCCCCGCTGTACACGCCGGCGCGCCTGATCGCCGACGTCGCCATGGTCGACCAGCTCTCCGACGGCCGCCTGAACCTGGGCATCGGCTCGGGCTACCAGCACTTCGAGTTCGAGCGCTTCGGTGTCTCGCTGGACACGGCCAAGCAGCGCACCTTCGAGATGCTGGACATGCTGGAGCTGGGCCTGAAGCAGCCCAAGTTCAGCTACGACGGCGAGTTCTACCAGCAGCCCATGAGCGCCATCAGCCAGCGCGCGCTGCAAAAGCCGATGCCCCCGATGTGGATCACCAGCGTGGACCCGGCCTTCGTGTCGCGTGCCGTCAAGGGCGGCCACCACGTGTTCGTCTCCGGCGGCGACGGCGGCGTGGAGAAGATGCACGCGCACCGCGCCCTCATCGACAAGGTCGCCAAGGCCGAAGGCAAGGACGCGGCCAAAGTGCCGGTGGGCCTGCTGCGTGCCGCCTATGCCAGCAACGACAAGGCCGAGGTCGAGGCCTACCTGGACTGCGCCCGCTACCAGCGCCGCGTGGCCCTGAGCCTGAAGCGCCGCACCGCGCAGATCGCCGACGACTACCAGGTGGAAGAAGGCATCGTCGAGGGCGAGCCCACGCTGGACGAGATGCGCGCCCTGCTGCCGGTGGGCAGCATCGACACCGTGATCGAGCGCGTGGTCGCCGAGATCCGCGCCTTGAAGCCGGTGCACTACTGCTTCCAGACGCAGATGGGCGACTTCGACCATCCCACCATGCTGCGCCAGCTGGAGACCTGGGCCAAGGTCATCATCCCGGCCGTGCAGCAGGAGATCGCCAACGACCCGCCGCACGTGGCCGAGCCCGCCCCGGAGCTGGCCGCCGCCTGAGGGCGCGCCACCGCACGCAAGCAAGCACGCAAGCAAGGAGCCGCGCCATGTCGTCTTCAGCCACCCTCGTCCGCGAAGAACCGGCGGTGCAGGCCCAGAGCCAGCCGCCGGCAGCGAGCCTCACGCCCATCGAGGCCGGGCTGTTCCGCCAGCTGCTGGGCTGCTTTCCGACCGGCGTGGCGGTAATCACCACCCGCACGCGCGACGGCGAGCCCGCCGGCCTGACCTGCAACTCCTTCAGCTCGGTCTCGCTGGAGCCGCCGCTGGTGCTGTTCAGCCTGCGCAAGGCCAGCAAGCTGCGCGAGGTGTTCACGCAGGCCGAGAGCTTCGCCATCAACATCCTGTCGCAGAGCCAGGATGCGCTGTCCGGCCGCTTCGCATCGAGCAGGATCGAGAACAAGTTCGAGGGCGTGCAGTGGCGCCCGGGCCCGCTGGGCACCCCGCTCATCGAGGACTGCCTGGCCAGCTTCGAATGCAGCCGCTTCGCCTGCCATGACGCGGGCGACCACCTGGTCTTCATCGGCCAGGTGCGGCACATGAGCGGCGGCCCGGCCGACGAGGCGCTGGTTTTCTACAAGGGCGCCTACATGATGCTGGCCGAGTCGCTGCGCAAGCTGGTGGTCGAAGGCCGCCTGGGGCAGCCCGACATCGACGAGGCCTACCGCACCCTGTACGGCACGCTGCTGCGCCTGGCTTGCGAGCGTGGCACGTCTGAGGAGTTGGACGCGGTGCAGGTCGCGGCCACCCACATCGAGGAGATGCCGGCCGACGCGCCCCTGGCGCGCCGCATCGAGACGGCCAGCGGCTTCTTCCAGGCCATTGCCACCGCCGGCCACAACGAGGCGCTGATGCTGATGGCGCAGACCATGGCCACCGTTCTGCGCGAGCGCATGACCCATGTGCTGCCCTCGCGCGCACGACCCGACCTCTTCCCCATCCGCCACCGCATCGCGCACCACCTGAAGCGGCGCGAGGCCGATGCCGCGGTGGCCGCGCTGGAAGAGCTGATCGCCACGCTGCGCCGCGACGCTTGAGCGCACGGCGGCGTCCGGCGCCGCCCACGAGAACGAATTCGACGGGACTTCACGGAGACACCATGTCCGACACAAAGAACGACACCCCCGAGCGCGACGCGCAGTTCTACGCCGGCTTCCGGCGCGAGCTGGAAGCCTTCGCGCGCGAGGCCTGCCCGCCGGAGATCCGCGCGGTCGTGGCCGCGGGCCAGAAGATCACCAAGCGCGAGTACCAGGCCTGGCAGAAGATCCTCAACGCCAAGGGCTGGGGCGCACCCGGCTGGGCCAGGGAAGCCGGCGGCACCGGCTGGGACATCCGCCAGCGCCTGATCTTCGAGGAGGTGATGGCCGAGAACGACTGCCCGCCGCTGTACCACCACGGCCTGGGCCACATCGGCCCGGTCATCATCCGCTTCGGCACGCCCGAGCAGAAGGCGCGCTTCCTGCCGCGCATCCTGGACGGCGCCGACTGGTGGTGCCAGGGCTACTCCGAGCCGGGCTCGGGCTCGGACCTCGCGTCGCTGACCACCAGCGCCCGCCGCGAGGGCGACGAGTGGGTCATCAACGGCCAGAAGATCTGGACGTCGCATGCGCACGAGGCCAGCATGATCTACATGCTGGTTCGCACCTCCAGGGAAGCGAAGAAGCAGGAAGGCATCTCGCTGATCCTGGTGCCCATGGACACGAAGGGCATCACGGTGCGCCCCATCCACACCATCGACGGCTGGCACCACCTCAACGAAGTGTTCTTCGACGAGGTGCGCGTGCGCGCCGACAACCTGATCGGCGAGGTCGGCAAGGGCTGGACCTGCGCCAAGTTCCTGCTGGAGCGCGAGCGCCTGCCTCCGGCCAACGTGGCCCGCCTGGAGCTCATCCGCCGCCAGGTCACGCGCCTGGTCGAGGAAGCCACCAAGGCCGCCGGCGCCAGGCGCGACTTCAGCGGCCTGCACCACAAGCTGCTGCTGTGCGAAGCCGACGTGAAGGGGGCCCGCGTGATGATGGCCCAGGCCACCGACGACCTGATCCACCAGCGCCCGCTGGGCGTGCAGCCCTCGGCCATCAAGATGACCGTGGCCGACTGCGCGCAGCGCCTGACCACCATCGCCCTGGATGCCGTCGGCCCCGACGCGGCGCACCGCTTCCTCGCCGAAGTCGAAGGCCAGGAGGTGGCCGACGCCACCTGGATCCAGAACTACATGTTCACCCGCGCCCGGACCATCGCCGGCGGCACCTCGGAAGTGCAGCGCAACGTGGTGGCCAACGAACTGCTGGGAGCCTGATCCACATGTCCTCCGTTTCCTTCCCCTCCCTCTTCCCCGGCATGCTGCTCGACGCGGCGCAGCGCTACGCGCAGGACCACGCCGGCGCCGCCACCATCGAAGGCGACCCGGTGCGCGAGCTGGGCTGGACCGCCACCCTCGTTGCCGAGGAATCGGGCGGCGTGGGCGGCACGCTGGCCGACCTCGCCTCCATCGTCGAAGGCCTGGCCACGCATGGCTTGCAGCTGCCCGTGGTGGAAACCTGCGCCGTGGTGCCGCTGCTCTTGAAATCGGCGGCGCCTGAAGTCGCCGGCCGCTGGCTCGAAGCCGTGGCCGAAGGCAGCGCGCAGGTCGCGCCGCTGTGTGCCCTCTCGGCCACGCCCGACGAGATCGCCGTGCAGGCCCGCCACCTCGACATCGGCTACGAACTGAGCGGCCGCGTGCTGGGCGCCGACGCCACGCTGCCCGCCACGCACTGGCTGGTGCCCGCCTGGGTCGACGGCGAGGCCGCCCTCTTCCTGGTGGACGCGGAGCGCATCGGCGCACCGGTCGCCAGCTACCGCACCATGGAAGGCCGCCGCGGCGCCGACTTCGTGCTGGACAAGCTCACGCTGCCCGAAAGCGCCTGCATCGCCCGCGGCGCTGCCGCCCGCGATGCGCTGGCGGCCGCCACCGATGCCGCGCTGCTGCTCACCGCCACCGACACCGTGGCAGCGCTGGCCGCGCTGATCCAGCAGACCACCACGCACCTGAAGGAACGCCGCCAGTTCGGCGTGAGCCTCTCGACCTTCCAGGTGCTGCGCCACCGCGTGGCCGACATGTACGTGAAGTACCTGGGCGCCAAGGGCCTGGTGATCCACTGCTTCCACGCCCACGAGCAGGACGCACCCGACCTGCGCCGCACGCTGCGCCTGGCCAAGGTGTCGCTGGCCGAGTCGGCCCGTGCCTGCGCCGAGGCCGCCATCCAGATGCACGGCGGCATGGGCGTGAGCGAGGAAGTGCTGGCCACGCGCCTGGCGCAGCGCCTGCTGGCTTCCGAGTTCCGCTACGGCGACCGCCTGGCGCATGCCGCGCTGCTGCTGGCGCCGGCCACCACCGAATCCACCCCTTCCCTTTCTTCCAACCTCGCCGGGAGCGCACGATGACCGTCAGCCTCGAAGTATCCGAATACATCGCCGTCGTCCGGCTGGACAAGCCGCCGGTCAACGCGGTGGACCGCGCCACCCGCCAGCGCATCATCGACACCTTCGACGAGGTGTCCGAACGCAGCGACATCCGCGTGGCCATCCTCACCGGCACGGGCAAGTACTTCTGCGCGGGCGCCGACCTCAAGGACCGCCCGGACCCCGACAGGGCCGGCGACTTCCTGGGCCACAACCGCCTGACGCGCGAGACCGGCAACGCCATCCGCGAATGCGCCAAGCCGGTGATCGCCGCGGTCAACGGGCCGGCGCTGGGCGCGGGCTTCGGCCTCATGGCCGCCTGCGACATCTTCCTGGCCAGCGAGGACGCGACCTTCGCCATGCCCGAGATCAACGTCGGCCTGGCCGGCGGCGTGTCGATGCTGCGCACGATGGTGGGCCGCTCCTTCACCCGCCGCATGTTCTTCACCGGCATGAAGGTGCCGGCCTCCGAGCTGTACCGCCGCGGCGTGATCGACGAGGTGGTGCCCGCCGACGAGCTGATGCCCCTGGCCATGCAGATTGCGCAGGATATCGCCTCCAAGGCGCCGCTGGCCGTGGCCTATGCCAAGCAGGCCGCCAACATGATGGACCTGATGCCCCAGCGCGACGGCTACCGCTTCGAGCAGAACTTCACCATGGCCCTCTCGCGCACCGAGGACGCCCAGGAAGCGCGCACCGCCTTCCTGGAAAAGCGCCAGCCGGTCTACAAGGGGCGCTGAGCATGGACATCGGACGAGGCCTGGACGCGGTCTTCCAACCGCGCTCGATCGCCATCTTCGGCGCATCGGACGACGCCACCAAGATCGGCGGCCGACCGCTGCAGTTCCTGCAGAAGTACGGCTATGCCGGCGCGATCTATCCCATCAACCGCAAGGGCGGCGTCGTGCAGACGCTGCCGGCATATGCGAGCGTGGCCGAGGTGCCCGAGGCGCCGGACCTGGCCGTGGTGGCGGTGCCGCCCGAAGGCGTGCTGGACGTGGTGCGCGACTGCGCCCGGCGCGGCGTGCGCGCCGCGGTGATCCTCAGCTCGGGCTTCTCCGAGATGGGCGAGGCCGGCAGCCGGCTGCAAAGCCAGATCAGCCAAGTGGCGCGCGACTCCGGCATGCGCGTGGTGGGGCCCAACTGCCTGGGCGCCATCGGCATTGCCGAGAAAAGCATCGCCACCTTCTCGGTCGCGCTGGAGTCGGCCATGCCGGCCGCGGGCAACGTGGGCATCGTCTCGCAGAGCGGCAACCTGGGCAGCTTCACCATGCGCCTGGCCGCCGAGCGCGGCGTGGGCATCAGCCGCCTGCTGACCACCGGCAACGAATGCGACGTGGACATCGCCGACGGCATCGCCTCGCTGGCGGGCGACGTGTCCACCTCCGTCATCCTGTGCTGCATGGAGACTTGCCGCGACGGCGAGCGCTTCGTGAAGGCGCTCGACCTTGCGCGCGAAGCCGGCAAGGCCGTCGTCGTGCTGAAGGTGGGCGTGTCCGAAGCCGGCAGCGAGGCCGCGGCCTCGCACACCGGCGCGCTGGCCGGCTCCGACGCGGTGTTCGACGCGGTGCTGCGCCGCGCCGGCGCGCTGCGTGTGCCCAGCATCGAGCAGCTGCTGGAAGTCGGCCACGCGATCGCGGTCGTCGGCCGCCAGCGCCTGCCGCACGGCGGCCGCACCGCACTCATCACCGCCTCGGGCGGCTTCGGCGTGCTGCTGGCGGATGCCGCCAGCGCGCAGGGGCTGGAGCTGCCCAAGCTCTCGCAGGAAACGCGCGAGCGCATCCTCTCGGTGCTGCCCTATGCCTCGCCGGCCAACCCGGTGGACATGACGGCGCAGGTGTCGAGCAAGCCCGAGCTGCTGGCCCAGGTGCTCAATGCCGTGGCCGAGGACCCGGTGTGCGATGCGCTCATCCTGCAATCGGCCGCGGCCTTCCACGTGCCGCGCCTGCGCGACACCTACATCGCCGCGCTGCGGCAGGTGCGCGAGAAGCATCCGGACCGCCTGATCCTGTTGTGCTGCCGCGGACCGCGCGAGGTGCTGGCGCAGCTCAACGCCATGGGCCTGCCCACGGTGGAAGGCATCGACGCCGCCTGCGCGACGGTGGCCGCGCTGGTGAAGCTGGGCAAGAACCAGTCGCGCGCGGAGACCGCTGCCGTCTCGTTGCAAGACCTGCCGCCCCTGGCCGACGCCGCCTTCGAGGACGAAGCCAACGCCAAGGCCGCGCTGGGCCAGGCCGGGCTGCCCATGCTGCGCGAGCAGGTGGTGCAAAGCCTGCCGCAGGCGCTGGATTTCGCGGGCGGCATCGGCTTTCCGGTGGTGCTCAAGATCGTGTCGCCCGACATCGCCCACAAGACAGAGGTCGGTGGCGTGGTGGTGGGCGTGCAGTCCGAATCGCAGCTGCGCACCGAGTACGGCGCGCTGCTGGAGCGCGTGGCCGTCAAGGCGCCCAGGGCGCGCATCACCGGCGTGCTGGTGGCGCAGATGGCCCGTGGCGGCACCGAGCTGATCCTGGGCACCAAGAAGGACCCGGTCTTCGGCCCGGTCGTGATGGTCGGCCTGGGCGGCATCTTTGCAGAGGTGCTGCGCGACGTGGCGCTGGAGACCGCGCCGGTGGACGAGGCGCAGGCCCTGGCCATGCTGCGCTCGCTCAAGGCCTTCGCCCTGCTGGACGGCGCACGCGGCCGCCCCAAGGCGGACGTGCAGGCCGCCGCGCAGGCCATCGTGAAGCTCTCGCGCTTCGCAGCGCGGCATGCCGACCGCGTGACCGAGATCGACATCAACCCGCTGCTGGTGCAAGACCAGGGCCAAGGCGCCTGGGCGCTCGACGCACTGCTGGTGCGCGAGAGCGCCGGCGCGAACAAGAAGGACGAGTGAGACCATGAACACCTCCCTGGACGGCCGCGTGGCCTTCATCAGCGGCGCCGGCCACGGCATCGGCCGCGCCACCGCCCTCGCGATGGCCCAGCTGGGCGCCACCATCGGCGTGAACGACCTCAAGCCCGAGTTCGTCGCCGAGACCGTGGGCGAGATCGAGCGCCTGGGCGGCCGCGCCATCGCGCTGGCGCAGGACGTGTCCAGCCGCGAAGGCATGCGCGACGCCGTGCTGAAACTGGCGCGCGAAGCCGGGCGCCTGGACATCCTGGTGAACAACGCCGCCTGGGTGCGCTACCAGCCTGTCGACGAGATCACCGAAGACGTGATGGACCGCATGCTGGGCATCGGCTTCAAGTCGGTGGTGTGGGGCATCCAGGCCGCGGCCGAGGTGATGGACCCGGAGCGCGGCGGCTCGATCATCAACGTGGCCTCGGTGGCGGGCTTGAAGTCGCCGATGCGCTCCATCGTCTACAGCGGCATCAAGGCTGGCGTGCTGGGCATCACCCGCGCGGCAGCGGCCGACCTGGGACCCAAGCGCATCCGCGTCAACGCGGTGGCGCCGGGCGCGGTGCCCACCGAGGGCACGGCCAAGCACCGCAACGCGGACCTCGATGCCAGGCGCATCGGCCGCACGCCGCTGGGCCGCCTGGGCACGGTGGAGGACATCGCCGACGCGATCTGCTTCCTGGCCGGCGACGCCTCGCGCTTCATCAACGCCGACGTGTTCGCCATCGACGGCGGCGCCTCGCAGACCACGGTGGGGTGAGCGGCATGACCACCGTCATGCGACTGCAGAACGTCTACCTCGTCGCCCGCGAGCCGGGCAAGCTCGATGCCTTCTACGCCGATGCGCTGGGCCTGCCGCTGAAGTTCCGGGATGCCGAGCGCTGGGTCCAGTACAACTTGGGCAACGCCAGCCTGTCGCTGGCCTGCCCCGAAGAAGCAGCGCCCGCCACCTCGGGCGCGGTCGTGGTGCTGGAAGTGGACGACTTCGAGCAGGAGGGCCTGCGCCCCCGCATCGAGTCCGCCGGCGGCCAGGTACTGGGCGTGCGCGACATGGGCGCGCACGGCGCCGTGCTGTCGCTGCGCGACCCCGAGGGCAACGTGGTGCAGCTGTTCAAGCGCGCCGCCGCGCCGGCGGCTGCATGAGCGGCTCGCCAGGGGACGCGCTCCAGGCGCTGCTGGACCGCGAGGCGATCCGCGACTGCCTGTACCGCTACTGCCGCGGCATCGACCGCGCCGACGAAGAGGCGCTGCGCTCGGCCTACTGGCCCGACGCCACCGACTGCCACGGCGCCTGGCGCGGCAGCGCCTCGGGCTTCATCGACCAGGCCTTGTCGAAGCTGCGCTCCGGCGGGCGCCGGGTGCACCAGGTCAGCAACATCCTCATCGAGCTGCATGGCAACAGCGCGGCAGTGGAGAGCAGCTTTCTCGCGCTGCAGGCCGGTGCCGCCAGGCCCGAGTCGGAAACCTTCCTGTGCGGCCGCTACGTCGACCGCTTCGAGCGCCGCGGCGGCGAATGGCGCGTGGCCGACCGTGTCGTCGTCTACGACTGGATCGAGGAACGCGAGCGGCCGGAGCTGAAGAAGGATCCGGCCGCGCTCTTCGGCGTGCGCGCGCCGGTGGGTGCCGCGGCGCCGCAGGACCCGATCTACACCCTGCTCGAACTGCTGCGCAGCGCCGGATGACCCCGGCCGGCGGACGGTCACTGCATCCGGATGCAGGCGCCGTCCGCTACAACGGGGTGCATGAGCACCTTCACCGTCCACCATCTCCTGGCCGACGTCGAGCCGCTGATGCAGCAGCTGCTCGACGTCTTCGGCGACGCCTTCGAGGACACGCAGACCTACGGCGCGAAGCGGCCACGCCCTGACTACCTGCGCAAGCTGCAGGGCAGCGACCATTTCATCGCGCTGGCCGCCTGCGACGACGCCGGCCGGGTCGTTGGCGGCCTGGCGGCCTACGAGCTGCCCAAGTTCGAGCAGGAGCGCAGCGAGATCTACATCTACGACCTGGCCGTGGCCCAGCCGCAGCGCCGCCTCGGGGTGGCCACGGCGCTGATCCGCTGCTTGCAGGACCTCGCGGCGCGGCGCGGCGCCTGGGTGATCTTCGTGCAGGCCGACCCGCCGGATGCGCCGGCCGTCGCGCTCTACGAAAAGCTGGGAGCGCGCGAGGAAGTGCTTCACTTCGACATCGCCGTGCCCCCACGGGTGTCAACGCGCTGAGACACCTTGCAAGCGGCCCCCGGAGGACTAGACTTTCGGCCCGTTTTCTTCACCGAGGAGAGTCGCCATGGGCACACCCACCGACATCGCGATGCGGGGCTACGCCGCCTTCGGCCGGCGCGACATCCCTGCCCTGCTGGAACTGCTGTCCGACGACGTCGAATGGCGCTTCCTGGGCAAGCCCGAGACCGGCACGCCCTTCGGCGGCACCTGCAAGGGCAAGCAGCAGGTGGCCGAGTGGTTCGCCACGCTTGCGCAGTCCGACGAGATCGTCGAGTTCCAGCCGCTGGAATTCCTCGAAGGCACGAACCACGTGACGGTGATCGGACGCACCCGGGGCCGCCGGCTGCCCGCCGGCAAACTGCACGACACCGACTGGGTGCAGATCTTCTGCTGGCGCAGCGACAGCCGGATCACCCGCTGGATCGGCACCGGCGATACGGCCGCGCGGCTCAGCGCGACGTAGGGGCTGCCGGACGCGACGCCCGCAGCACCTTCGAGATCGAGGACACGATCGCCGGCCAGTCTTCGGGCGCCAGGCATCGGGCCGAAATCTCGCGCAGCACCGTGTCCTCGCGATCCAGGTGTTCGAGCAGCACCTGCGCATGGCTGCCCAGCGTCTGCTGCAGTTCGGCGGCGGCCGGCTCGCGGCCGGCCCGCACCTGCTCGCACAGCGCGATGGCCTCGGCCAGCCAGTCGTCGCAGCGGGACTGGTCGGACTCCAGCGTCTCGAGCAGGGCATCCACCTCGGCCGACTTGCCGCGCAGCGCGGCCACCAGCGCGACGCCCTTGGGGCGGTGGCTGTCGTTGTCCAGCTGTTGAAGCTCCTGCAGCCTGCGTTGCAGCGCCGACAGCGCGGCGGTACTGCTGCGCCACCCACCGTCTTGCGCGTCGCGCTGCAAGGCCAGCGCAAGCTCGCGCATCTGCGCGTGCTCTGCGGAAAGGATTCGCCAGGCGGATTCGAAAGCCAGCATGGACAAGGGGCGTTGGAGCCGGGTTCGGACCATTGTGCGCCCGCGTCGCGCGCCGCACCACCCCTGTCGATGCCGCAGCGCAGCAAAGGCAATGTCCCTTTCTTGTCCTGGGTTCATGGGCCGGGCGGCTCGCGGCATGGCCGGCAGAATGCGCGCCAGCCGACGCCCCGCCCGATCTCCGCCCGCAGAATGAACATCCCCGCCACCACCCCCCGGATGCAGCCCGAACGATGGGGATGGGCCATGGCCGGGCTCGCGGCAGTGGCGGCCGTCTTCATCGTCCTGGGCCACGACGGCCGGCGGGTGGCGCAACTGCTCCTGCTGCTGCTGCCCCTGCTGGCCTGGCTCGCATGGCCACTTCGCAGCACCGCCGCGATGCGACTGCGGCGCGTGGCGCTCTGGACCTGGGTCATGCTCTTCGCGCTGGACGGCGCCGCGCGCGCCTTCCTGCTGGACAGCTACCAGGCCGCCCCGGACGGCGCCCTGGTGCTGGGCGCGGTGGCCAACAGCAACGGGCGCGAAGGCGGCGAGTACCTGTGGCTGCACTGGCGCACGGTGGTGCTGTGGCTGGCCGCGCTGGCGGGCGCCGGCACGCTGGCCTGGCGCCTGTCCGGCCGCGGCCGCAGGGGCCCGGCGCAGACGCCGCGCTGGCTGGTGATCGCCCTCGTGATCGCGTTGCTGATCGCCTCCGTGGCCTATGCGAGCAAGCCCTGGCGCCGCCTGCATCCCCTGGCCTTCTGGTCGAACTGGGCGCAGTCGGTGCAGACGCTCGCGGCCGACATGGCCGACCAGCAGCGCGAGCGCGACGAGGTGCTGGCCCGCGCGAAGCAGGCGGCACCGGTCATCACGCGCAGCGGTCCTTCCACGGTGGTGCTGGTCATCACCGACAGCATCAACCGCGACAACATGGGCCTGTACGGCTACCGCCGCGCGACCACGCCGCGCCTGCAGGTGCAGCAGCGCCAGGCGGGCGAGAACATGCTGGTGCTGCGCAATGCCTGGTCGGTGGATGCGAGCACCCTGCCCGCCCTGCGCAACATGTTCGCCTTCGGTCGGCCCGAAGAGGCGCAGCCGCAGCACCTGCTGGCCCTGGCGCGGGCCGCCGGCTACAAGGTCTGGTGGATGAGCAACCACGACGACGTCGCGATCGAGCAGCAGCATGCGCGCCTCGCGGACGTGGTCGAGTTCGTCAACCGCACGCCCGGCCGCGCCAGCGCCTCGCTGGACGGCGAGCTGCTCGACTGCATCCAGGAAGCGCTGGAGGACCCGGCCGAGCGCAAGCTGGTGGTGGTGCACCTGCTGGGCGCGCATCCCCACTACCGGCTGCGCTACCCCGGAGGCCAGAACCCCTTCGATGACGAGGTGGACGCGGTGGAGTCGCAGATGGTGAAGGACGGCCGCGCCGCCTGGGTGCGCAGCTTCCGGCAGGACTACGACGCCGCCCTGCTGTACCACGACTTCGTGGTGTCGGAGACGCTGCAACTCACCCGCAGCATTGGGCGCGGACAGGGCGGCCACCGCGCCTGGATGTACCTGTCGGACCACGGCCAGGAAGTGGGCCACGGCGGCGACCGCGCCGGCCACAGCCCCCACACCGAATCGGGCTACCGCATCCCGGCGCTGGTGTGGCGCAACGAGCCGCTGCACCAGGCGGCGGCGCAGCGACCATTCCGTGCCGACTGGGCCGGCTGGACCCTGGCGGAGTTGCTGCACCTGCGCTGGAACGGCCAGGAGCCCGGGCGCAACGTGCTGGCGCCGGACTACCGGTGGCAGCCGCCGGTGCTGCCGGTGAAGGTGAAGTCCTTCGTGGACTGATTCGCGCCTTCACGCACGTTTACAAGCCTGTGGCAGCATGCGCCGCGACCCACAGGAGAAGACAGCGATGATGAAGAACCTGCAAGCTGCAATCGCCGCACTCGCGGCCGCCACGGGCCTGGCGCTGCTGGCCGCATGCACTGCGCCGGCGCCCGCAATGCCCGGCGGCGAGTGGACCGCCAACCCGCCCAACCCCAGCGCGCCCTACCCGCCCGAATCGCGCACGAACAACGAGCAGGGCACGGTGCTGCTGCGCGTGCGCACCTCGCCGCAGGGCGTTCCGCTGGCGGTGGAGGTCAAGGAGTCCAGTGGCTTCGCACGACTCGATCGCTCCGCCGTCGAGACCGTGTGGAAGTGGAAGTTCAAGCCCACGCCCGACGACGGCAGCGTGGTCTGGCGCGAAGTGCCGGTGCGCTTCCTGATCCGGCCGGTCTGAAGGCGGGCGGGCCGCCTCAGGCCAGGCGACCGAACCACAGGAAGGACAGCGACGCGCCCACGAGCGCGACCAGGCAGGCGGCCAGTCCCAACAGGCCCGTCAGCTCGGTCTCGCGCGTCATGATCTCCATGCGCGAGCCCAGGTTCTGGTAGACGCTGCGCAGTTGCTCTGCCGTGCCGGCATGGTGGTATTGGCCGCCGGTCACGCGCGCCACCTCGCGCAGCGTGGGCTCGTCCAGCTGCAGGTAGATCGACATGCCCTCGGGCGCGTTGGCCACGCCGTCCACCGTGCCCAGCCCCACCACGTAGATGCGCACGCCGCGGTCCGCCGCCATCTTCGCCGCTGCCAGCGTGTCCACGCCGGTGGTGCGGCGGCCGTCGCTCAGCAGGATGATGGCCGAGCTGTTGTTCGAGCCCGGCGCCACGGGCTTGAATTCGCGCGGCGGGGGCTTCTTCTTGTCATCCAGGCTGCGGCCCGTCGATGCGCGGTTGCCATAGCTCAGGTCGGTCACGTCGATGGCCTGCTCCGGGAACAGTTCGGCCAGGCACAGCACGATGGCGTCGCCCACGGCCGTGCCCATCTGCATCTGGATCGCATCGACGGTGGCCGCCAGCGAATCGCGGTCCAGCGTGGGCTGGCGGGCGACATGGCTGCTGCCGGCGAAGGTGACCATGCCCACCTCGATGTGGCGCGGCACGTCGCGCAGGAAGTCCTTCGCGGCGGCCTGCGCGGCCACCATGCGGGTGGGTTCGATGTCGCCCACGCGCATGCTCAGCGACACGTCCATGGCCATCATGATGACGGTGCGGGCCCAGGGCAGCGGCACCCGCGCCACCGGGCGCGCCGCGGCCACCGCCAGGCCGGCCAGCGCAAGCAGCAGCAGCGCGGGCGGCAGGTGCCGGCGCCACTGGCGCCCCGCGACGGCCGCACGGGCGGTCTCCAGGCTGCTGTAGCGCAGGGCCGCGCGGTGCCTGCGGCGGATCAGCCACACGTACAGCGCCAGCAACAGCGGCATCGCCAGCAACAGCCAGAGAAACTGCGGCCAGAGGAAGTACATGGCGTACATGGCGTGGGGTGGCCCGGGTGGCGCGCTCGCGGAGTGACGGGCGGCAACCGAGCGCCGGGTTGCCGCGGTCCGGCTATGGTGCCCGCGGACGCGGGCAACCGCAAGGCCGGCCGGATCTCAGGCAGCGACGGCCGTCGCGAGCGCGCGTGCGAAGCGGGCCGGCGGCTGCCCCACGTGCCGGCTGAAGGCGGTGCTGAAGGTGCTGGCCGAGCTGTAGCCCACCCGCTCGGCGACTTCGGCCAGGCCGCATGCCCGGCGCCTGAGCAGGTCCTTGGCCAGGGCCATCCGCCAGGCGACCAGGTACTCCATGGGCGGGATGCCGACGGCGCGCGAAAAGCGCTCGAAGAAGGCCGAGCGCGACAGCGCCGCCTCCTTCGCCAGCTGCTCCATGGTCCAGGCCTGCGCGGGCGCCTCGTGCATCCGGCGGATGGCGGCGCAGAGGCGCGCATCGGCCAGCCCGCGCAGCAGCCCTGGCGAAGCGCCGGCACCCGTGCCGGAGCGCAGCGCCTCGATGAGCAGGATCTCGACCATGCGCCCCAGCACCAGCTCGCGCCCGGCACGCTGCTCGCGCGCCTCTTCGGCCAGCAGCCGCACCAGCACCGACAGCCGCGGCTCGCCCTGCACATGCACCAGCTGCGGCAGCAGGGAGACGATGAGCGCCGCGTCGGGCGAGCCGAACACGAAGTAGCCGCCCAGCAAGCGCACGTCCACCGGCCCCTCCTGCCGGCCGTGGCGCAGTTCGCCGCCGGGCGATGCCGCCACCGACGGGTCCATCTTCTTCGGCCGCGCCGGCTCGAAGCCGGATATGGTGAACCCGGGCGTGGCGGGCATCAGCAGGAAGTCGCCCGCCTGCAGCACGAGCGGCTCGTGCCCGTCGACCATGAGGCGGCAGCTGCCTTCGAGCACGGCGCAGAAGCTGGGATGGCCGAAGGCCTCGTAGCGCACGGCCCACTTGCCCGCCCCGCTGATGCCCTTGGAGAACACCGTGCCGGGCTGCAGCAGCGAGATGACTTCGGAAAGCGGGTCGGTCATGAGTTTGGACTATTGCGAATCAAATGCGGACTATTGATTGTAGTCAGTCCGGTTTCAGCCGCCTAAAGTCTGGCCATCCCAACTCGACGCATAGCCGTCCTCCCATGAAAACCATCCTCATCACCGGCTGCTCCTCGGGCTATGGCCTGGAAACCGCCCGCCTCTTCCTCGAACGCGGCTGGCAGGTCATCGCCACCATGCGCACGCCGCGCGAGGGGCTGCTGCCGGCCTCGGACCGCCTGCGCCTGATGGCGCTGGACGTGACCGATCCACGCAGCATCTCGGCGGCCGTCCGCAATTCGGGACCCATCGACGTGCTGGTCAACAACGCGGGCATCGGCCTGCTGGGCGCCTTCGAGGCCACGCCCATGGCCACCACCCGCGAGGTCTTCGAGACCAACACCTTCGGCGCCATGGCGATGACGCAGGCCTTCCTCCCTGGCATGCGGCTGCGCGGCACCGGAACCATCGTCAACGTGACCTCCAGCGCCACGCTGGCGCCCTTCCCGCTGGTGGCGGTCTACACCGCGAGCAAGACGGCGATGGAAGGCTTCACCGCCTCGCTTGCCTTCGAGCTGCAGTCCTTCGGCGTCAAGGCCAAGCTGGTGGAACCGGGCTACGGCCCCGGCACGCGCTTTGCCGACAACGGCGGCGAGCGCATGAAGGGCCTGCTGCCCGAGCCCTACGGCAGTTACGCGCAGGGCGTGTTCGCAAGCCTGGGGCAGCAGGCGCAGGTGACGCGGCCCATCGACGTGGCGCAGGGCGTCTGGCAGGCGGCCAACGACGAGACCGGCCAGCTTCGCTTTCCGGCCGGGCCGGATGCGGTGGCGCTGGCGGCGGCTCGCTGAAAGAAGAAAGCGCGGCGCCTCGCCACGCTCCAGTTCAAGCCACTGCCAAGGTCTGCGGCGCGCTGAACTCCATCAAGCCCTCGACGCCGTTCTCCACGCCCAACCCCGACTGCTTGCGGCCGGCGAAGGGCGCGTGCGGGTTGAGCAGGTGGATGGTGTTGATCCACACCGTGCCCACCTGCAGGCGCCCGGCGATGGCGCGGGCCTGCGCCACGTCCTGGCTCCAGACCGAGGCGCCCAGGCCCCACTCGCTGGCATTGGCGCGGCGCACCGCCTCGTCCACGTCGGCGTAGCGCAGCAGCGGCACGATGGGGCCGAAGGGTTCCTCCACCACCACGCGCGCATCGTCGGGCGGGTTGTCCACCACCGTGGGCGGGATGAAGTAGCCGGGCCCGGCCGGCAGCTCGCCACCGGCGATGAAGCGGTGGCCGGCGGCGCGCGTGGCCTCCACCAGTTCCTTCACCCGCTCGTACTGCGGTCGGTTCTGCACCGGGCCGATCAGGCTGCGCTCGTCCGCGCCGGGGCCCACCTTCGCCGCGCCGGCGATGGCCGCGAAGGCCTGCGCGAAGGCCTCGTAGACGGACTCGTGCACGTAGATGCGCTTGGCCGCGATGCAGATCTGGCCCGAGTTGAGGAAGGCACCCATGAAGAGCTTCTTCGCCACCCTGGGCACGTCCACGTCGGGCAGCACGATGGCCGCGTCGTTGCCGCCCAGCTCCAGCGTCAGCCGCTTGAGCGTGGAAGCGGCCGAGGCCATCACGCGGCGGCCGGTGGCGGTGGAGCCGGTGAAGCTCACCTTGGCAATGCCGGCGTGCGCCGTGAGCTGCGGCCCCAGCGCATCGCCGCCCGACAGCACGTTGAGCACGCCGGCCGGGAAGATGCCGGCGGCCAGCTCGCCCAGGCGCAGCGTGGCCAGCGGCGTGAAGGGCGAGGGCTTGACGATGACCGTGTTGCCGGCAAGCAGCGCCGGCGCCAGCTTGATCACCGCGATCATCAGCGGGAAGTTCCACGGCACCACCGCCGCCACCACGCCCAGTGGCACGCGGCGCGTCTCCCAGCGCACGCCGGCGGGGTCGGTGTGCTCGGCCACCGGCTGCTCCATGCGCGCCACCTGGCGGCACCAGTGCACGCAGGTCAGGACTTCCTGCCGCGCCATCGCCAAGGGGCGGCCCTGCTCGGCCGTGAGCAGCCGCGCGAGCGGGTCGGCATTCGCCTCGACGGCCTTGCCGAGTGCCACGAGGCAGGCGGCGCGCTCGGCCAGCGGGCGCGCGGCCCAGGCGGGGAATGCGGCCTGCCCCGCAAGCACCGTGGCATCGAGCAGTTCGGGCGGGCAGTCGGGCGCTTGGCCCACGGGCTGCTCGGTGGCGGGGTCCAGGACGGCGAGCGTGCCGGCAGTCTGCAGAAGGCGGCCGTCGGACAGGAGCCGGTAGGGCGCGTCGCCGTCGAGCACGGCCGGGGATGCGTTGGCGGGGAGCATGCGGGAGGTCCTTGTCTGCGGTCTGGAGATGCGGACCATCATGGCGACCCGCCCCGCGCCGGGCTCCCCCCGTGGCGGGTGGAGGTGCGCCGTCGCACCTCCGGCCCCGCCAACGGCCGATATCCTTGCGGCCTTGTCTGGCAAAAGGATGATGGATGACCATCGACTGGGAACACTTCACGCCCTGGGCCGCCCTGGCCGGCGGCGTGCTCATCGGAACTGCCGCTGCCATGTTCGTGCTGCTCAACGGCCGCGTCGCGGGCATCAGCGGCGTGCTCGGCGGACTGCTCAGGCCATCCGGCGGCGATGTCGCCTGGCGCGTCGCCTTCCTGCTCGGGCTGGTCGGCGCGCCGCTGGCCTATGCGCTCTTCGCAGCGCCGCCGGAGCCACAGATCGATGCGGGCTGCGGCGCGCTGGTCCTGGCCGGGCTGCTGGTGGGCATCGGCACGCGCTACGGCGCCGGCTGCACCAGCGGCCATGGTGTCTGCGGGCTCTCCCGGCTTTCGCCGCGCTCGCTCGTGGCCACGCTCGTCTTCATGGGCGCGGGCTTCGCCACCGTGTTCGTCGCGCGCCACCTGCTGGGCACCTGAGGACTTCGGCCATGGCGCTTCTTGCTTCGCTGCTCGCCGGCTTGGTCTTCGGCCTGGGGCTCATCGTCTCGGGCATGGCCAATCCGGCGAAGGTGCTCGGCTTCCTGGACGTGGCCGGCCGCTGGGATCCATCACTGGCATTCGTCATGGGCGGCGCCATCGCCGTCGGCCTGGTCGCCTTCGCGGTGGCCGCCCGGCGCACCGTGTCCCTGCTGGGCGCGCCCATGCGGCTTCCCTCGGCGCGCAATATCGACCGCCGCCTGCTTGGCGGAAGCGCGCTCTTCGGGATGGGCTGGGGCGTCGCGGGTTTCTGTCCCGGCCCGGCGCTCGTATCGGTGGGGATGGGTGAAGCCAAGGCCCTGGTCTTCGTGGCCGCAATGCTGGCAGGCATGGGCATGTTCGAGTTGCTCGAGCGTCGCAGGCGAATGGCGACGTGAGCGTATGGACTGATCAGCCGGACAAGGCCTTGTCGTCGTAGGCGGCGGCATAGGTCGATCAGTCCTGCCGCTGCTGCGCCATCTGCTTCGAGAAGACCAGGAACGGCTTCGCGCCCGGTGCACGCGCCTGGGCGTGTGCATGCGCAATCCCCGCTTCGCCGGGGCACTCAAGAGTGGCAGGTCCGCAGTTGCCGGAGACGGAAGGTGCGCATCGAAGCGCTGCTCCTTCTGCTTCAGGTAGTGCATCAGCACGTGCGACACCATGTTCAGGCCCAGGGTTCCGAAGGCCGCCGGCAGGATGTACAGCGCAATGGAAAGCTCCGACGCGAACGCAATGTCGTCGGCGAGCGAAGGCGTTCTGCGCGCGGAGACCGACAGCGCGTGCAGCAGGAAGATGTCCACGGCCGCCAGCCCGACGAGCAGCAGCCCGAAGACGAGCACGGTCGTCTTCGAGAACTCGCGCCTCACGAACAGCGTGACGAAGATGGCCGCGGGCAACACCACCGAGAACAGCACCAGGGCCCAGAAGCGCAGCTGCAGGAAGACGGTTGCATCGGACATGCAGGGGATTGCACTATCGAACGCCGCCCGAAGTTTGTCCGGCATGTGAAGGTGGCGTAAAGGATGTGGACCGGCGTCCATGCCATTGGCAGAAGCTAAGAACCCAAATGTCCTTGGCGCCATTGGATGATTCCGTCCTTTGCTAATCGAAATTCATTCGTTCCCTGGATAAGGCCCCTTGCCTAGAGTCCGTCGCTTCGAACCCATTTCCTCGGAGCGCACCTTGACCACCACCGCACAACAAAGCACCCCGCAACATCTTTTCGACGAAGCCGCCTTCGACAGCGACTTCACGAAGATCGGCGTGCGCCGCATTGCCGGGCGCATCGGCGCGGAGATCCATGACCTGAAGCTCTCGGGCTCGCTCGACGACGCGGTCTTCGCTGAATTGAACGCGGCCCTGCTCAAGCACAAGGTGGTCTTCCTGCGCGGCCAGGGCCACCTGGACGACGCCGAACACCAGGCCTTCGGCGCGCGCTTCGGCAAGACGGTGGCGCACCCCACGGTGCCGGCGCGCGAAGGCACGCGCATCTTCGAGCTCGATGCCTCCAAGGGCGGTGGACGCGCCGACTCGTGGCACACCGACGTGACCTTCATCGATGCCTTCCCGAAGGTCTCGATCCTGCGCGGCGTGACCATTCCGGCCTACGGCGGCGACACCGTGTGGGCCAATACCGCCGCCGCCTACGAAGGCCTGCCCGAGCACCTGAAGCAACTGGCCGAACGCCTGTGGGCGGTGCACAGCAACGACTACGACTACGGGGCCCAGCGCGCCGACATCGACCCCAGCCGCATCGCGCACCACCAGAAGGTGTTCGTCTCCGCGGTGTTCGAGGCCGAGCACCCCATCGTGCACGTGCACCCCGAGACCGGCGAACGTGCGCTGCTGCTGGGCCACTTCATCAAGCGCATCTCGGGCCTGTCGAGCGCCGAGTCGGCGCGCATCTTCGAGATCCTGCAGAACCGCGTGATCCGCCTGGAGAACACGGTGCGCTGGAGCTGGCGCCAGGACGACGTCGCCATCTGGGACAACCGCGCCACGCAGCACTACGCCATCAACGACTACGGCAACCAGCCACGCGTCGTGCGCCGCGTCACGGTGGAGGGCGTCGCGGCCGTGTCGGTGGACGGCACCCGCAGCCGCACCCGCACGCGGCCCGAGGCGGTGAACGACGAGCAGATCCGCCAGGTGATCGCGCAGAGCGCCTGAATCCATCGAAGGAAGAGACGCCTGCCATGACGCAACAACGCCGCCAGTTCCTTGCCGCCGGGGCCGCCCTGGGCGCCGGTGCCCTGCTACCCGCCTCGCGCGCCTTCGCGCAAGGCGGTGGTGCCAAGAAGTTCGCCGGGGTCACGCTCAACGTGTCGACCTTCAGCGCCGCCTACCCCAAGTTCCTGCAGCAGGTGCTGCCGGAGTTCGAGGCGCTCACCGGCGCCAAGGTGAATTTCGACGCGCCCTCCTTCCCGGTCTACAACCAGCGCGTGGACCTGGAACTCTCCACCCGCGGCTCGGCCTACGACGTGGTGAACATCACCTTCATCTACTCAAGCCGCTGGATCAACTCGGGCTGGCTCACGCCGCTGGACGACTACCTGCGCAACCCCAACCTCACGCCGGCCGACTTCGATCTGAACGACTTCCTGCCCGGCGCACGCGCACCGGAGACGGGCCGCGACGGCAAGCTCTACGGCGTGCCATGGACGGCCGAGGCGCTGCTCACCGCATCGTCTCGCTTCGACCTGGTGCAGGCCGCGGGCCTGGAGTTTCCGGACAGCACCGACGACCTGCTCAAGGTGCTGCGCGCGGTGAACAAGAAAGAGCGCGTGGCCGGCTTCGTGGCCGACAACCACTACGGCTGGACCTTCGTGCCCTACCTGCATGCCTTCGGCGGCGACGTGTTCCGCAAGGCGCCGGACGACCTCTTTCCCACTCTCGACACGCCCGAGGCCATCGCCGCGGCCGACTACTACGGCAACCTGCTGCGCGAGTTCGGCCCCGATGGCGCGGTCACCTACACACCCGACCAGGTGATCCAGTCGCTCAAGCAGGGCCGCGTCAACTTCACCGACCAGGGCCAGCTCTACCTGGCGCAGCTGGGCGACCCGGCCACAAGCAAGACCATCAAGACGGTCAAGTTCGGCCTGGTGCCCAAGGGCCCGGCGGGGCGCTTTCCCGGCACCGCCGTGCACGGCCTGGGCATTCCGGCCGGCTCGAAGAACAAGGAGGCGGCCTGGGCTTTCATCGCCTGGGCGCTGTCCAAGCAGACCACGCACAGGGCCGTGCTGGCGGGCTACGGATCGCCGGCGCGCAAGTCGGACCTGGAGCTGCCCGAGTTCCGCGCGCGCCAGAACATCAACGGCACCGACCTGGCCAAGCTCGCGCAGGACTCCATCGAGCTGGCATCGAAGACCGGCCACATGAAGTACCGCACCGTGTCGGTCTATCCGCAGGTGGACCAGCAGATCAACAAGGCGATCGAGCTGGTGGCCACGAAGCAGCTGTCGGCGAAGCAGGCCATGCAGCAGGCGCAGGCGGCCTCCATCGCCGAGCTCAAGCGTTCGGGCCTGAGCCTGTAGCGGGAGGCCGCGATGTCCCCGCCCCTTGCGGCCGCCAGCTGGCAGGCCGAGCGCCGCCGCGCCTTCCTCGTCGGCCTGGCGCCATCGCTGGTGGTGCTGGTCGCCATCACGCTGGTGCCGGCCGTGGCGCTACTCGTGGCCAGCCTCACGCCGCTGAGCCTCACCGATCCGCTGGCCAGCTTCCGCTTCGACGATCCGCTCGTGAACTACCGCCACCTGCTGGAGGACAAGCGCTTCCTCGACTCGATCGGTACGCAGCTCAAGCTGTCCGTATCGAGCGTGACGCTGCAGGTCGCCCTGGGCCTGGGCATTGCGCTGCTCCTGCACGGGCCCTCGCGCATCCTCGCGGCCACGCGGGCGGCCTTCCTCATCCCGATGGTGCTGCCGCCCATCGTGGTGGCGCTGATCTGGAAGATCCTGTACACGCCCGACATCAGCCCGCTGCACCGCGCGGCCGAGGCGCTGGGCGCGCCCTTCTCCTCGCTCATCGCCAACCCGGACACGGCCTTGTGGGCGCTCAGCGTGGCCGACACCTGGCAATGGTTCCCCTTCACCATGCTGATGGTGCTGGCGGCCCTGCAGATGGTGCCGCAAAGCCCCATCGAGGCAGCGCGCCTGGACGGCGCCAACCGCTGGCAGCTGTTCCGCTTCATCGTGCTGCCGCACCTGCGCCCGGTGCTGGTGGTCTGCGCGCTGTTCCGATTGATCGACAGCTTCAAGGCCTTTCCGCTGATCTACGTGCTGACCAACGGCGGGCCAGGCACCGTGACCGAGGTCACCAACTACTACGGCTTCATCCAGGCCTTCAACTTCTCCTACTGGGGCTACGCCAGCGCGATCGCCATGGTGATCCTGGCCGGCGTGTTTGCGCTGGCCGCGCTGGTGAGCCGCCTGGGATGGAACCGCCACCATGAACACAGCTAACCCACGCTTCGACGACCTGGAACGCGCGCAGGCCCTGGCGTGGAGCCCGCTCACCAGCGCCCTGCCCGCTGGTGGCACGTCCGAACCCGTGGCACCGGGCACGCCCTGGCGTTTCGCGCCGCCGGCATGGATCGGTGCAACTGGAAGAAGCATCGCGCGCTTCGCTCGCCGGCATGCGCGCAGCGCGGCCGCCGTCGCGCTGCTGCTGGTGCTGATGTTCCCCTTCCTGTGGCTGGTGCAGCTCGCGCTGCGGCCGGAGAACGACATCTTCAGCGACTCGCTGTGGTTCACCCCCACGCTCGCTTCCTTCGCCGGGCTGCTCCAGGGCAACTTCCTGCGCTCCTTCGGCAACAGCCTGCTGGTGAGCCTGCTGTCCACCGGGCTCTCGCTGGCCATCGGCGTGCCGGCGGCCTACGCACTCGCGCGCTGGAACTTCAAGGCGCGCTCGCAGGTGGCGCTGTGGATCCTGGTGACGCGCATGGCGCCGCCCATCGCCTTCACCATTCCCTTCTTCCTGGCCTACCGCTGGCTGGGGCTGCAGGACACGGTGATCGGCCTGGCCATCGTCTACCTCACCTTCAACCTGGCCATCGTCATCTGGCTGATGCAGACCTTCTTCGAGGCCGTGCCGCCCGCGCTGGAAGAAGCGGCCTACATCGACGGCTGCGGCGTGTGGGAAGCCTTCTGGCGCGTAACCCTGCCGCTGGCCGCGCCGGGCCTGGCGGCCACGGCGGTGCTGTGCTTCGTGTTCTCGTGGAACGACTTCTTCTACGCGCTGATCCTCACGCGCACCGAGGCCATCACCGCACCGGTCGCCATCGTCAATTTCCTGCAGTACGAAGGATGGGAGTGGGGCCGCATCGCCGCCGCCGGCACGCTGGTGATGGCGCCGGTGGTGGTGTTCACGCTGGTGGTGCGCAAGTGGCTGGTGCAGGGTCTCACCGCCGGCGGACTCAAGGACTGAAACGAGAGAGAAAAGACATGGCAAGCATCGAACTGCGACAACTCAGCAAGCGTTATGCGAAGAACACGGTGGTGCACGGCATCGACCTGCACATCGGGGACGGCGAGTTCGTCGCCCTGGTCGGGCCTTCGGGCTGCGGCAAGTCCACGCTGCTGCGCATGATCGCGGGGCTGGAGGAAACCAGCGGCGGCGAGATCCTGCTGGGCGACCGCCGCATCGACTCGGTGGCGCCGCGCGACCGCGACATCGCGATGGTGTTCCAGAACTACGCGCTCTATCCGCACATGACGGTGGCCGACAACCTGGGCTTCTCGCTGCGGCTGCAGAAGATCAAACCGGCCGAGATCCGTTCGCGCGTGGCCGAGGTGGCGGGCATCCTGGGGCTGTCGCCGTTGCTGGAGCGCAAGCCCGGCCAGCTCTCGGGCGGCCAGCGCCAGCGCGTGGCCATGGGCCGCGCCATCCTGCGCCGGCCGCAGGCCTTCCTGTTCGACGAGCCGCTGTCCAACCTGGACGCCAAGCTGCGCGTGCAGGTGCGCACCGAGATCAAGGCGCTGCACCAGCGACTGGGCACCACCACCGTCTATGTCACGCACGACCAGGTGGAGGCGATGACGCTGGCCGACCGCATCGTGGTGCTCAAGGACGGGCGCATCGAGCAGGTGGGCACGCCGCTGGATCTGTACGACCGGCCGGGCAACGCCTTCGTGGCCGGCTTCATCGGCTCGCCGTCCATGAACTTCATCCCGGGCCGGCTGCAGCTCGAAGGCGCGCCGCATGTGCTGACCGACGACGGCCTGAAGCTGCCGCTGCCGCATGCGCCGCGTGCCAAGCACGGCGCGCGCGTGGTCTACGGCGCGCGGCCCGAGCACTTCGCGCTGGTGGGCGACAGCGACGAAGGCGTGGCCGCCGAGGTGCGCGTGGTGGAGCCCACCGGCTCTGACACGCAGGTGGCACTGCGCGTGGCCGGCCACGAGGTGGTGGCGCAGTTGCGCGAGCGCATCGCCGCGCGGCCCGGCGAACTGCTGCGGCTGCAGCCGCAGGCGGCGCTGGCGCATGTGTTCGATGCGGGGAGCGGGCTGCGGCTGAACTGAGCCGCCTCAGCCGGCCGGCACCGCCTTGAGCAACTCCTGTCGCATGACCTTGCCGCTGGCCGTGGTCGGCAGGCTGTCGACCACGAAGATGCGCGAGGGCTGCTTGTAGGGCGCAAGCTGTTCGCGCATGAAGGCATGGATGTCGGGCACATGCAGCTCTACGCCGTGGCCCGGCACCACGAAGGCCAGCACCTCCTCGTTGCCGCCCGGCTCGGGCCGGCCGACCACCGCGGCATGCGCCACGCCGTCGAAGGCGTTCAGCACGGCCTCGACCTCCGCGGGGTACACGTTGAAGCCCGATCGGATGATCATCTCCTTCAGGCGCCCGACGATGCGCAGCTCGCCGTCCTCGCCCATGCGGCCCAGGTCGCCGCTGGCGTACCAGCCGCCCGGCAGGAAGGCCTTGCGCGTGCCTTCCTCGTCGCGGAAGTAGCCGGGCGACACGCCGGGGCCGCGCACCCACAGCTCGCCGGTCCGGCCGGGGGCCACGTCCTGGCCCTTGGCATCGACCACGCGCAATTCAATGCCCTTCATCAGCGGGCCGGCAGACACGTCCTCGCGGTACTCGCCCAGCGGCGACAGGCTCACCAGCAGCGACTCGGAGCTGCCGTAGCCGTGGTGCACGGGCTGGCCGAAGAAGGCCTCGATGCGCTGCTTGAGCGCCCGGTCCAGCGGCTCGGCGCCGGCATAGAGGTAGCGCAGCTGCGGTGCTTCCAGCCGGCGCACGCCCTGGCGCTCGAAATGGTCGAGCAGGCGCGCGAAGAGCGTGGCCGGACCCTGCAGCAGCGACACGCGCTGGTGGGCCAGCGCATCGACCAGGTCCTCGGCCGAGAAGCGCCAGCGCATCACCAGGCTGCAGCCCGAGAGCAGCGCGGCCGACAGCGTGCCCAGGCCGAACACATGGGTCATGGGCACGAAGGCGTAGTAGCGGTCGTCGCGGCCCAGCGCGCGCACGTCCAGCGAGACCTCGGCGAAGTCCAGCAGCGCGCCGTGCCGGATCAGCACGGCCTTGGGCTGGCCGGTGGTGCCGGAGCTGAAGGTCATGGCGATCACGCCTTGCGCGTGCGGACCGGGCTCGGGCCGTGCATCGGCGCGCGGCGCGCTGCGCTGCAGGCCGGGCAGCGCGGATGGACGCGCATCGTGGCGCCGTGCAAGAGCCTGCGCGTCTTCCGACACGGCGGTGCTGAAGTAGACCAGGCGCGCGTCGCTGGTGCGGGCGAAGCGCTCGATCTCGGCCGGCGCCATGCGTGCGTTCACGCCGCAGGACCAGGCGCCCACGCGGCTGCAGGCCAGGATGAGGGCGATGTGCTCGGCGCAGTTCTCGGCCACCGCCAGCACGCGGTCGCGAGGCTGCACGCCGATGTCGCGCAGTTCCTGCGCCAGCAGGTCGACCATGTCGCCCAGCTGCGCGTAGCTGATGTCGCCTTGCGGCAGGTGCAGGAAGGCACGCCCGGGGTCGATGGCTCGCCAGTGGTCGAAGGCCTCGTGCAGGGTTCGGACAGTGCCGGCGGGCGGCGGCAGGTGGGCTTGCGCGGATGCGGTCATGCTTGCTTCGTGTTCAGTCGGTTTCGATGCCCTTGGAGACCGTCGCCCACATGGCGCGCTCCTTGCGCGCCTTCTCGGCGAGCAGCTCGGGGCCGATGTCCCAGATCTCGTAGCCCTGCTCCACCAGCCTGGCGCGCAGCGCCTCGTCGGCCAGCGCCTTGCGCACCGCCAAGTTCAGGCGGGTGACCATCGCCTTGGGCGTGGCCGCCGGGGCGTACAGCCCCATCCAGCCCTGCACCTCGTAGCCGCTCACGCCGGACTCGATGAGGGTCGGCACGTCCGGGAGCATCGGGTTTCGATCGCGCGAGGTGACGGCCAGCGGCCGCACCTTGCCGCTGGCGATGAAGGGCCGTGCACCGGCCACCACGTCGAACATCATGGCGATCTGCCCGCCGATGAGGTCGGTCATGGCTGGCGCGTTGCCCTTGTAAGGCACGTGCGTGAACTGCGTGCCGCTCATCTTCTCCAGCAGCGCCGCGCTCAGGTGGTTGGTGCCGCCGGTGCCGGCGGAGCCGTAGGTCAGCTCACCCGGATGCTGGCGCGCGAAGGCCAGCAGTTCGTTCATGCTGCGCCAGGGCCGGTCCTTGCCGACCACCAGCACGTTGGTGGTCTGCACCAGCGAGGCGACGGGCTGCAGGTCCTTCATCGGGTCGAAGGCCATGCGCCGCTGCACGTTGGGGTTGATGACGATGGTGGGGCTGCCGGCGAAGAACAGCGTGTTGCCGTCCGGCGCAGCACGCGCCACCGCGTCGCCGCCCAGCGAGCCGCTGGCACCGGGCCTGTTGTCCACCAGCACCGGCACGCCCAGCTCGCGCTGCAGGATGGGCGCGACGAGGCGCGCGGCTGCATCCACCGGGCCGCCGGCGCTGTAGCCCACGACCAACCTGACCGGCCCCATGGGCGATGAGTTGTTTTGCGCGAATGCCGTGCCGCTGCCCGCGGCCATGGCGAGCGCAAGCAGCAGCGCGCGCCGCCGCGAGGCGCGCAGGCCGGTGGGGGATGTCATCCTGGCTGTCTCCTGGTGTTGCGCCCAGGCAGGCCAGCACGTCGACGATGAACGGCCCTGCTGCCTCGGCCCTTCCAGTAGAGCAGCGCAAGTGCGCCGGGCAACTACCTGAATCGGGTGGCGTCGTCCAGGGGGCAGCGCGCGGCGCGTGGAGCCGCCGCCGTCCGCCACCAGGATACGGCCCCGCCTGCCATCTCCAGCATCTCGCGAATCAGGCCGGCGTCCTCGAAGACCTGCACGCAGGCAATGGACCGGCGGCAGCGATGCGTCCGCCATAACGGCGCAGCGCCGCATGGCACACCTGCACCTGCTCGCCCAGGCGGTCGCAGAGGTCGGCGGTGGGCGCGGCCGCTACGCCCGCTTGAAGGCCCGCCCCTGCACCGCCAGCGTGCCGCTGCGCCCTTCCACGCTGCCCTGAGCCAGCCGGTGCCGCGGCAGATCGCCGGGCATCAGCGCGGCGTACTGGTCACGCAGCGCGACCAGCGTGTGGCCCTGCGCCCGCCAGCCCGCCAGCAGGCGCGCAAGCACCGGGGCCAGCCGCATGCCTTCGAGCTCGGCGTGCAGCGTGTAGACCTGGTCCGCCTCCTCCTCGTCGGTGAAGGCCAGCAGGTGGCGGTGCACATTCGCTTCGGTGAGCTCGCCCACGCCGATCAGCTCGTCCAGCGTGGGCAGCGTCGTGGGCAGCTGCGGAGGCCCGAGCACCGTCCCGCTCTCGTCCACCGGCAGGAAGGCGTGCTCGCCGCGCGTGTCCGAGGCGTACTCGATGCCCAGCTCGGCCTGCGCCCGCGCCGCGTGCGCGTCGAACTGCCAGCCGGCGGCGCCGTGCAGCCGCGCCGGCATCCCGAACGCGTCGGCGAAGGCGTCGGTCGCACGCCGCATCTCGCGCAGCGCCCAGTCCGGGTCCTTCTCGCCCTCGGCCAGCAGGCGGTCCTGCCAGCGCACATGGTCCCAGCAATGAACGCCGACCTCGAAGCCGGCATCGCGCACGGCACGCAGGGTCGCGGCCTCGCGCCGGCCGATGTCGGGGCCGGGCAGCAGCGTGCCGTACAGCAGCGTGCGCCAGCCGTAGTGCGACAGCACCGAGGTGCGGCTGACCTTTTGCAGGAAGCCCGGGCGCAGCGCGCGGAAGATCGCGCGGCCGGTGTGGTCCGGCCCCAGGCTGAAGAGAAAGCTCGCGCCCGCCCCTGCATCGGCCAGCATGCGCAGCAGCGTCGGCACGCCCTCGCGGGTGCCGCGCCAGGTGTCGACGTCGACCTTGAGCGCAATGCGCGCCATGCCGCTCAGGCTTCCAGGTCGGCGATTTCCGCCGCGTGGTCCCGGTAGTACTCGAACACCGCGGCCAGCGCGTCGCGCATGTCCACGCGCGGCGACCAGTCCAGGTCCGTCATGGTGTTGTGGATGTGCGGCACGCGGTGCAGCACGTCCTGGTAGCCCTGGCCGTAGTAGGCCTGCGCCGGCACCTGGATCAGCTCCACGCGCTCGGCCGCATCGCGGTATTCAGGCAGCTTCTTCGCATGGGCCAGCATCATCTCGGCCAGCGCGACGATGGAGAAGTTGTTGCCGGGGTTGCCGATGTTGTAGATCTTCCCGTCGGCCACGCCGTTCTTGTTGGCGATGATCTTCACCAGCGCCTCGATGCCGTCGTCGATGTAGGTGAAGGTGCGCTGCTGGCGGCCGCCGTCCACCAGCCGGATCGGCTCGCCGCGCACGATGTGGCCGAGGAACTGGGTGATGACGCGGCTCGATCCTTCCTTGGGCGCATGCAGGCTGTCCAGGCCCGGGCCGATCCAGTTGAAGGGGCGGAACAGCGTGAAGCGCAGCCCCTGCTCCTGGCCGTAGGCATGGATCACGCGGTCCATCAGCTGCTTGGCGCAGGCATAGATCCAGCGCGGTTTGTTGATCGGTCCGTAGACGAGGTTGGAGTTCTCTGGGTCGAAGCTCTCGTCCTCGCACATGCCGTAGACCTCGCTGGTGGACGGGAACACCACGCGCTTGTTGTAGCGCAGGCAGTGCCGCACGATGGGCAGGTTGGCCTCGAAGTCCAGCTCGAACACCCGCAGCGGCTCGCGCACATAGGTGGCCGGCGTGGCAATGGCCACCAGCGGCAGCACCACGTCGCACTTCCTCACGTGGTATTCGATCCACTCCTTGTTGATGGTGATGTCACCCTCGAAGTAGTGGAAGCGCGGGTTGTCCAGCCAGGGCTCGACGCGGTCGCGCAGCATGTCCATGCCGTACACCTCCCAGTCGGTGTGTTCGATGATGTGGCGCGTGAGGTGGTGGCCGATGAAGCCGTTGACGCCGAGGATCAGGACTTTGAGCATGGGAAGGCCTTGTGTCTTGGAGTAGTTGTGGCTCAGGCATGGACGCGAGCCGTGCTCGCGCCGAAGAGCGTTTCGAAGTTGCCGGCGAAAAGCGCTTGCGAGCCGGTGCGTGCCGCCAGGACGTGCACGGCCGCGCCGTCGGCGGCCGCCAGCCACAGCTGGCCCTGGTCCGCGCACAGCCGCAGCTCGCCCGGCGGCCAGGGCGCATGCGCGTGGCGCAGCGAGCTGCGCTCGATGAACACGCGCCGCCCGGCGACGTCGATGAACGCGCAGGGATAAGGCGGCGCCAGCGCGCGCACCAGGTCGTGGATCTGCGCCGCGGTGGCGCCTGCGGGGATGCGCCCGTCCTCGGGCTTGCGTCCGCCGAAATAGCCGCCCTGCGACAGGTCCTGCGGCCGCTCGGCGGCGGTGCCCTCGACCAGGCGTGGCAGGCTGCGCGCCAGCACGATCTCCGCCGCCACCGTGACCTTGGCGAACACGTCGACGGCGGTGTCGTCGCCCAGGATGGGCACCGCGCACTGGTCGACGATGGCCCCGTTGTCGGGCTTCTCGTTCATGCGGTGCAAGGTGGCACCGGTCTCGCGCTCGCCGTGGATGATGGCCCAGTTGACCGGCGCGCGCCCCCGGTAGCGCGGCAGCAGCGAGCCGTGCATGTTGAACGCGCCGCGGCCCGCAAGAGTCAGCCACTCGGTGCGCAGCATGTGGCGGTAGTAGAAGGAGAAGACGAAGTCCGGCTGCGCCTGGGCCGCCTGGCGCAGCAGGTCCGCGTCGTGCGGATCGCCCGGCGTCGCCACCTTCAGGCCGTGCTCGCGGGCGAGGCGCTCCACGCTCTGGAACCAGATGGTCTCGCCCGGTGCGTCCGCATGCGTCACCACCAGCGGCACCTGCACGCCGGCGTCGAGCAGCACGCGCAGGCAGCGCACGCCCACGTCGTGGTAGGCGAAGACGATGGCGCTGGGTGCCTTCACGGCTTGCGCTCCAGGATGGCGCTGATGAGGTAGCGCGGCCGCGAGCGCACTTCCTGGTAGATGCGGCCGATGTACTCGCCCAGCAGGCCGATGCCGAAGAGGGCCAGGCCCATCAGCAGGAACAGCAGCGCGAACAGGGTGAAGGTGCCACCTTCCTCGGGACCGAGCAGCAGGCGGCGCCCCGCCAGCAGCACGAAGAGCGCGCCCGACAGCATCGACACCACGATGCCCAGCATGGAGAAAGCCTGCAGCGGCACCAGCGAGAAGCCGGTGACCAGGTCGAAGTTCAGGCGCACCAGGCGGTAGAAGGAGTACTTGGATTCGCCGGCATGGCGCGCCTCGTGCGCGATCTCCACTTCGGTCGGGCTCTCGGCGAACTGGTGCGCCAGGGCCGGGATGAAGGTGTTCATCTCGTTGCACTGGTTGATGAGGCCGACCACCCGGCGGCTGTAGGCACGCATCATCGAACCCTGGTCGTTCATCTCGATGCCGGTCAGTCTGTGGCGCAGCCGGTTCATGGCGCGCGAGGCCCAGCGGCGCCAGGCCGAGTCCTGCCGGTCGCGCCGCACCGTGCCCACGCAGTCGTGGCCCTGGTCCATGGCGGCCAGCAGGCGCGGGATCTCTTCAGGGGGGTTCTGCAGGTCGGCGTCCAGCGTCAGCACGCGCTCGCCGCGGCAATGGGCGAAGCCGGCCAGGATTGCGCGGTGCTGGCCGAAGTTGCCGTTGAGCAGGATCACCCGCGTCACGTCGGGTCGCAGCTCGAACTGCGTGCCCAGGATGGCGGTGGAGCGGTCGCGGCTGCCGTCGTCGATGAAGACGATCTCGTAGCGAAGCCCCAGCGCATCGAGCGCCGGGTACAGGCGCTCGAACAGGGCGGCCAGCACTGCCTCCTCGTTGTACACGGGGATGACCACGCTCAGCTCGGTCGGGCTCGCCTGGGGATCCGCCAGCGGGTGCCAGCCGTCGTCGACCTGCGGGGTGTCGTTCATGTTCATGGCGTTGTCCTCTGGCGCAGCGCATGCGTCACCGCCGCGACGGCCTGGCACACCCGGTCCACATCGGTGGGACGCATTTCGGGAAAGAGCGGCAGCGTGAGAATCCGCGCGCCGATGTCCTCGGCCACCGGAAAGTCACCCGGGCCGTGGCCGCGCGCGCGGAACAGCTGGAACAGGTGCATGGCCGGGTAGTGCACGCCCACGCCGATGCCCTGCTCGCGCATGCCGGCGATGAATTCGCCGCGCCGCCCGGCCAGCCAGCGGGGCAGCAAGGGCTGGAACATGTGCCAGTTGCCCTCGGCCGGCGCCACCTGGCGCGGCGGCAGCTCGAAGCCCAGGCTGGCGTCCCAGCGCCGGTAGTAGCGATCGGCCAGCAGTCGCCTGGCAAAGGCGAAGTCCTTCACCTGCCGCAGCTGCCCCAGGCCGATGGCAGCGGCCACGTCGGTGAGGTTGGCCTTGGCGCCCCAGGCCTGCACCTCCAGCTCGCCGCCGGCCAGCCGCTCCACGCCCTGCAGGCGCAGCCGCTCCAGTTGCGTGGCTTCCTGCGCGTCGTTCAGCACGATGCAGCCGCCCTCGGTGGTGGTGATGTTCTTGTTGGCGTGGAAGCTGAAGCACACCAGGTCGCCGAAGCTGCCGATCTCGCGGCCGTTCCAGCGCGCGCCGAAGGACTGGGCAGCGTCCTCGATCACACGCAACCGGTGCCGGCTCGCGATCGCCGCGAGCGCATCGCGGTCCACCGGCAGGCCCGCCAGGTCGACCGGTATCAGCGCCCGCGTGCGCGGCGTGATGGCCGCCTCGATGCGCGACAGGTCGATGTTGCGCGTGGCCGGGTCGACGTCGACGAACACCGGCATGGCACCCACTGCCAGCACCACGTTGGCGGTGGCCACCCAGCTCAGCGGCGTGGTGATGACCTCGTCGCCCGGGCCGATGCCGCACACGCGCAGGGCCAGTTCCAGCGCGGCGGTGCCCGAGTTGAGCAGGCGCACCGGCCGGCCACCGAAGCGCTCGCCGAGCGCGGCTTCCAGCGCCTGGCACTTGGGGCCGGTGGTGATCCAGCCCGAGCGCAGCACCTCGCCCACCTCGGCGATGGTCTGCTCGTCGATCATGGGCCGGGTGAAGGGCAGGAAGTCCGGCGGCGTGCTCATGCGGCGCTCCCGCTGCGGGCGATCACGACCACGCCGAGGATGATGATGGCGATGCCTGCCCAGCGCTGCGCGTTGACCGCCTCGCCGAAGAGCCACCAGGCCAGCAGCGCGTTGACCACGTAGCCGATGGAGAGCATCGGGTAGGCCATGCTCACGTCCACGCGCGAGAGCGCGACGATCCACACCACCACGCTCAGCACGTAGCAGGCCAGGCCGCCGAGGATGCCGGGGTGCAACGACAGCTGCAGCCCGGTGCGCCACAGGGCCGATGCACCAGCCGTCAGCGAGATCGCGCCCACGCTGGCGGCGCCGGCCTTGAGCATGAGCTGGGCGGCGGCGTTGAGCAGCACGCCGGTCATCAGCAGGCCGAAGGTCGAGGCGTTCATCGAAAGACCTCCGCCCTGCGGGCTGCGGTGCGAGCGCCCTTCGGAACGGCCGGGCGGGTGCTCATGGTTTCACCACCACGACGCGGCGCGTGTCGCGGTAGACGACGCGCATCGGCACGCCACGCTGCGCCAGTTCCTGCCAGGTGGCCTGCGACATGTACGCCGCGGCCTTGGGCGCCTGGGCCCAGCGCGCGACGAAGTCCTCGATGCGCTGCAGCGACTTGCCCGGCTCGATGCCCTGGCCCAGTTCGAACTCGTCCTCGTAGTCGGCCAGGACGATGTCGCGGCGAAGGTAGAAAGGCAGGGTCTGGTCGTAGCTGCGCACCGCGAACACGGGAGTGTTCGCGTCGAGGTAGGACGCCAGCGCGTGGGCCGGCCTTTCGCCGCTCTTGAGCTGGCCGAAGCTGTCGTGCGATTGCAGCACCACCAGCGTGGCCACGATGTGGCACAGCGCGAGGCTCCAGATGGCCGAGGTTGTCCGTTCGCGGCGCAGCAGCAGCCAGGCGGCGACCGCGCCCAGCAGGAACAGGCCGGCACCGGCGCGCACGGCATGCGCCATCGGCATGATCACGTCCAGGGGGCTGTTGGCGCTGGTGAACCGGCTCGCCTGCGTGGACGCGAGCAGCGCCAGCAGCCACATCGCGATGGGCACCAGCAACGCGCCGCGCACCACCTGGCTGCGGGCCGTGCGAAGGCGTTCGGCCACCAGCAGGGCCAGCGCGGGGAACATGGGCAGGATGTACGAGGGCAGCTTGGAGCCCGACACGCTGAAAAAGAGGAACACGAAGCCCGCCCAGGCCAGCAGCGCGCGGCGCTGCGACCGAAGCGCCACCGCACGCACGTCGTCGGCTTCCGGCTGCGCGGGGCGGAAGACCGGCAGCGCGAGCGCGCCGGTCCACGGCAAGGCACCGGCCAGCAGCAGCGGCACGTAATACCACCACGCGCCCTCCCGGTGGTGGGAGTGGGTGAGGAAGCGGGTGAAATGCTCGTGGATGAAGAAGAAGCGCGCGAAGTCGGGGTTGCGCATCGACACCGCCACGAACCAGGGCGCGGTGATCGCCAGGAAGAGCAGGCTGCCCGGCAGCCAGCGCATGCCGCGCCACCACGAGAGGTCGCGCTCCCACAGGCTCAGGATGACCAGGGTGGCACCAGGAATCAGCAGGCCCACCAGCCCCTTGGTCAGCACCGCGAGCGCCATCGCCACCCAGGCCGCCAGCACCCAATGCCGGCTCGCCGCGGCATCGGTGGCCGGGTCGCGCGCCAGCAGCATCGTGCACAGGGCCAGCGTGAGCCACAGCGTGAGCCCGGCGTCCAGCGTGAGGTAGAGGCTGTTGCCCAGCACCCAGGTCATGGACGCGCAGATCGCCAGCGCCCGCAGGCCGGTCTCGCGCCCCCAGAGCCGGCCGGCGGTGAAGCCGACGGCCAGCACCGTCAGGAAGCCGGCCAGCGCGGGCCACAAGCGCGCAGCGAATTCGGAGACGCCGAAGAGCTTGAAGGCCAATGCGCCCAGCCAGTACTGCAGCACCGGCTTCTCGAAATAGAGAATGCCGTTCAGGCGCGGGGTGATCCAGTCGCCGCTGTGCAGCATGCCCAGCGACAGGCTGGCGTAGCGCCCTTCGTCGGGGCTGACCAGGGCACGCATGCCGATGGTCGAGAACCACACCAGGGCCAGCAGGCCGATACAGGCGGCGGGCAGCAGCCACGGCATGCTCTGTCCCGCGCGCCTGGCGCGCGGCCAATGCGCGACGCCCGGCGCGCTTGTTTCCGGCAAGACGATCATCGAACTCCCCGAGCAGGCAGCGGAGAAAAAGCACGCGCCATCACGACTCCCTCGGCGCCATTCGCCTCGTGGCCGGCAGTCTAGGAAGGGGGGATTAACGAACACTGAACGTTTGCAGGACAGATCACGCCGGCTGGCACGGGAATGAAAGACAATGTCCAACGACCGTCGCGCCCCCGTACGGGCCGCCTTGCGGCCACCGTCCTCCACCAAGGAACTGCCAGTCTTTGTCCGACCGATCGCCAACCACCCGCCGTGCCGCTGCCCGACCCGAGCGCAGCGCCGTCCCGCCCAGCGAGGGCGGCCCCACCCGCCGCGGTGCGCAACGCGAGCGTTCGGAGCAGATGGAGGCGCGCATCCTGGCCGCCGCCATCGAGGAGTTCTCCGAGTACGGTTTCGCCGGCGCGCGCATCGAGCGCATCAGCCAGCGCGCCGGCACGGTTGACCGCATGCTGTACTACTACTACGGCAACAAGGAGCGGCTGTACCAGGCGGTGCTGGAGAAGATCTACGCCGACATGATCGGCGAGCAGCGCGCCTTCGTGACGCCCGACGATCCGGTGGAAGGCATGCGCCGGCTGGTGCAGCATTCCTGGGACCACTACGAGTCGCACCCGCACCTGGTGCGCGTGCTGATGAACGAGAACCTGCTGCGCGGCAAGCACATCCGCCAGTCGCAGCAGGTGACGCGCACCTCCTTCCCGCTGGTGGAGACCGTCACCAGCCTGCTGGAGGCGGGCCAGGCGCAGGGCCTGTTCCGCCGCGACGTGTCGGCCGAGCACGTGCTGATGACCATCATGTCGCTGGGCTTCTTCTACATCTCGAACCAGCACACCTGCTCGACCTGGATGGGCAGCGACCTGATGTCGCCCGCGCGCCGCAAGGCCTGGCGCGAGCACATCTGCGAGGTGGTGCTGAGTTCGCTTTCGCCGGTGGCGGAGAAGGACGCGGCCCCCGCGCCCCGCAAGGCGCCGGCGCGCCGGCGCGCGAGCTAGGCGCCTTTCAGGCCGGCGCCTTGCGCCGCGCCGGCTTCCTCGGCCCACACCGCGCGCACGTGCCGCGCGATGGCCGCGTTCTGCCCGATGAGCGAGAAGCGCGCGTTGTGCGCGTAGTCGGGCAGGTTGATCATCTCGGTGGTGATGGCCGCCAGACGCGAGCCGGGCGTGCACGCATGGTGGGCCAGCACCTTGCGAACCATCGCGCGGGTGCAGTCCAGCGCGGAATCGTTCCAGTCCGAATGCCATTCGCCGGGCGCCGGCTTCTCGAAGGGGTACAGGATGCCGCGGCCGGGCTCGCCGGCGCGGTAGTCGAAGATCGAATGCGTGGGCACCGCCGCCACCGGCTGCGTGGGGTCGAGGATCGACCAGACGTTGCGCGGCCCGTTGGGCGCGACCGATCGCACCTGCATCCAGCGCACGATGCCCATGTCCAGCCACTGGTCCACCAGGCTGCCGGGCTTGCGCGGGTCGAGCTCGATGCGGCCGGCCGCCACGTCCTGGTCGATGCCGCAGATGCGCTGCTCTTCCACGTTGCCCATCTTGAAGATCACGTGGCTGTAGTCCAGCGTGAAGTTGAAGGGCACGCCGCGCCGGCGCACCGCCTCGGCCACCGGCGCGACGCGGCGCGGGTCTTCGCTCCACATGTTGACGTGCAGCTCCAGCGTGGGCTCGACGCCGCGCGGCATGCCCAGGTCGTAGGCGCGCAGGTAGAAGCCAGCCACCTCTTCATCGCTCACCGGCCGGCCGCTCGCGTCATGCCAGTGGACCATGATGTTGTGCAGGCTCGCACCCACCTCGCCCGCCAGGCGCAGCTTCTGCGAAAGCAGCGCCTCGTCCCGCTCCAGCGCATAGAACCAGCTGGCGGTGCGCACCGGCAGCGAGTAGCGCTCGATGCAGCGGATGTAGGTGTCCACCTGGCCCTCCATCGGCAGGCGGTCGAAGCTGTCGAACACGCCGGCCTCGCTCACCAGGCGGAACTGCTCCTCGACGGATGCTTCGGCCAGCGACACCGGCGCCTGCATCGAGGACGCCTGCGCGCCACGGCCATTGCAGCCGATGGGCGGCAGCGCCGGCCCCTGGAAATCTGGCGCGCCGCTCACGATGCGTTGGCGCGCAGCTTGCGGATCTGCTCTTCCGAAGGCTGCAGCTTGCTGCCGTCCACGTAGGTGCCCGAGGGCATCACGCCCTTGCCGTCCTTGACCGCCGTGCGGCCCACGAAGATGCCAAGGGTCGACTGGTTGTCCTGGGGCCGGAAGACGACCGGACCGAAGGGCGAGCTGAACTCCAGGCCCTTGAATGCGGCGATCAGCTTCTCCGTGTCGGTCGAGCCCGCCTTCTGGATGCCGGCCGCGATCGCCTTGGCCGCGGAATAGCCCACCACCGAGTTCAGGCGCGGGTAGTCGTTGTATTTCTTCTGGTAGGCCGCCAGGAAGGCCTTGTGCTCGGGCGTGTCGATGTTCGCGTAGGGGTAGCCGGTGACGACCCAGCCGTTGGGCGCGTCGTCCTTGAGCGGGTCCAGGTACTCGGGCTCGCCGGTGAGCAGGCTCACCACCTCGCGCCCTTCGAACAGGCCGCGCGTCTTGCCCTCGCGCGCCAGCTTGGTCAGGTCGCTGCCGAAGAGCACATTGAAGATCGCGTCGGGCTTGGCGTCCGCGATGGCCTGCGCCACCGCGCCCGCATCCACCTTGCCCAGCGGCGGCGACTGCTCGGCCACGAATTCCACGTCGGGCTGCAGCTTCTTCAGGTTCTCCTTGAAGGCGGCGACCGCGGCCTGGCCGTACTCGTAGTTGGGGTAGATCACGGCCCAGCGCTTCTTCTTCAGCCTGGCCGCCTCGGGCACCACCGAAGCGGCCAGCGCATAGGTACCCGAACGCAGGCGGTAGGTGTAGCGGTTGCCGTTGTCCCACACCACCTTGTCGCTCAGCGGGCCGGAGGCCATGAAGAAGACCTTGCGCTGGCGCGCGAAGTCGGAGAGGGCCACGCCCACGTGCGAGAGCGTCACGCCGCTGATCATCTCGACCTTCTCGCGCGTGATGAGTTCCTCGGCCACGCGCACCGCGTCGCCGGGGTTCGCGTTGTCGTCGCGGAAGATGGTCTCCATCTTGCGGCCGTTCACGCCACCGGCCGCGTTGATCTCCTCCTGCGCCAGCAGCCAGCCCTGGCGGTAGGGCACCAGGTTCTGCGGCAGGGCCTTGTAGCTGTTGATCTCGCCGATCTTGAGCGTGTCCTGCGCGCTGGCGGCGCCGGCGAAAGCGAAGGCGAGGCCGGCCGCGATGAGGCGGACGGCGGCGATGGGGCTGGCGGTCATGGGCGGGTTCCTCGTGGGTGGTTCGTTCGTAGCTTCGCTGGGCGATCAGGAGTTGGAGGCGGCGGCCATCTCTTCGACGATGCGCCGCATCTTGATCGACGAGCCGTCCAGCGCGAGGTTGATGCGCTTCCATTCGCGCGGCTTGTCCTCGTTGCGCTGGATGGCTTCCAGCACGCGCTTGTCCTCGTTGAAGGCCATGCGCAGGTTGTCGCGCAGGCGCGTGTCCACGCCGGGGTCGGCGGGCGAGTTCTTCAGCACCAGCCAGTGCTGCATGCAGCTGCGCTGGTCGATGGGCGTGATGAAGTGGCAGGCGAACATCTGGATGCAGTTTTCCCGGTTGCCCTCGGGCGCGCCGGTGCCGGTGGGGGCGGAGCCGAAGTCGATCACCGCGATGCAGGGTGCGTGGTAGTGGTAGTAGTGCCAGCGGTCCACGTTGGCGCCGCCGTAGTCCTTCAGGCCCTGGAAGACCGGGATCAGCGGCCCGTCGATCACCCAGCGCCAGGTCACGACCTTGTTGCCCTGGCGCTCGTGCTGCACGCGGGTCTCCTCGCGGCCGGCGCTGGCCAGGGTGGTCTTGTGCACATAGACCACGTGGGTGGGGTCGCACAGGTTGTCGGCCAGGCTGAGGTAGTTGGCCTGCACCGGCAGGGCGTCGCCCTCGACCACGCTGTAGGCCGGATCGTCGTACTCGGGCAGGTGGAAGACCTGCGAGCGGTCCGCGCGCGCGGGCTCGCCCATCCACACCCACACCATGCCCATGCTCTCGGCGGTGGGATAGCTGCGCACCTGCGCGCTCTGCGGCGGGCGCGGCATGCCCGGCGCGGACACGCACTTGCCGCTGCAGTCGAAGGTCAGGCCGTGGTAGCCGCATTCGACCGCATCGCCGCGCAAGGTGCCCAGCGAGAGCGGCGCCAGGCGGTGCGGGCAGGCATCGTCCAGCGCGGCGACGCTGCCGTCCTCGGTGCGGTAGATGACCAGGTCTTCCTCGAGGACGCGGCGCGTGGCCAGCTCGCGTCCGACGTCGCGCGACCAGGCCAGGGGATACCAGGCGTCGTACGCAAAGGCGGCATTCATCGTGTGGGTTCCTTCTCGAGGCCCCGGACGCCGATGCATCCGAAGTTCACCATGGGGGAGGTCTTGCAGGACTCGTGCCAAATGTTAAGTAAGTATTTTCTCCATTAAATTGGAGTAAACACTTAACTTTGGTGCGAGGTGGTTGCAGGATGTCTCCGCCGTGGTGCGGCCATGCACCCGGAAGCACCCGAAGGCCCGGGCCGCCGCGGGCCCGGACGCCTTGAAGAAAAGTCGCTCAGGCCGCTGGCCCTGGCAGAGAGAGGCCGTAGCGGGTCATCACCTCCACCAACCGCGCCTTGTCGGGCGGACCGCCGGCATTGACCACCGCCGCGACGTCCTGGAAATACTGGGCGCCGATGTCGGGCGTGAGCACCACCAGCGCACGTGCCGTCTGCGTTCCGCCGTTGCGAAAGCCGTGCACCGACCCGCGTGGCGTGGACATCCACTCACCCGCCTTCAGTTCGCGGGCGTCTGCGTCGACCGAGTAGCTGATCGCCCCTTCGACGACGTAGAAGAACTCCTCGTTGTCGCGGTGGCTGTGCGCCGGCGGCACGTTGGCGCCAGGCGGCACGGTGAGTTCGAACACACCCAGGCCGCCGGTTTTGGAGCCGTCGATCAGGTAGCGGATTTCCAGCTGGCCGACCTGGATGGGGCTGCTACTCTTGGTGCTTTCGGTGGTCATGGGGGCTGCTCTTTCCTTGTTGATGGATTGGCAGCGCACACCTTAGATCGTTGCGCACAGAAGATAAATTGGGATATCTTCAACTCATTGTTGCAGCAGCATGACCAATCAAAGCGATCGATGAGAGAGCGACTGGCCGCGATGAGCGTATTTGCCCAGGTGGTGGAGGCCAAGAGCTTCTCGGCCGCTGCCACCCGGCTGGGCCTGTCCAAGTCGCTGGTGAGCCGCGAGGTGAGCGCGCTGGAGCAGGCGCTGTCGGTCAAGCTGCTCAACCGTTCCACCCGCAAGCTGAGCCTGACCGAAGCCGGCGCGGTGTACCACGAGCATTGCCTGCGCATCGTGCAGGAAGCCGAGTTCGCCGAGCGGCGCGTGACGCAGACCCAGACCGAGCTGGCCGGCCTCATCCGCATCACCTGCGTGCAGGCTTTCGCGCTGCGCCACCTGATGCCGGCGCTGGCGGAGTTCCAGACGCGCTATCCGGAGATCCGCATCCGGCTTTCGTGCAGCAACCGCACCATCGACCTGGGCAAGGAAGGCTACGACATCGGCGTGCGCGCATCGCTCTCGCCCGACCCCGGCCTGGTGGCGCGGCAGCTGGCGGTCAACCGCAAGCTGCTGTGCGCCTCGCCCGCCTACCTGGCGCAGCGGGGAACGCCGCGCCGGCTCGAGGAACTCGCCGGTCACGAGGGCGTGCTCTTTCCACCGTTGGCGCCCAAGGGCGCGTGGGGATTCAGCCGCGACGGCCACACCCACCACGTGCCGGTGAACGCGCGCTTCGAGACCGACGACATGGACGCCGCGCATGCCGCCGTGCTCGCGGGCCTGGGTCTGGGCGTGCTGCCCGCCTACGTGGCCGCCGCAGACCTGCGGCTCGGCCGCCTGGTGCAGTTGCTGCGGGACTGCCAGGTGCTGCCGGAGATCGGCATCCAGATGGTGTACCTGCCCAACCGGACGCTGCCTCTGCGGGTACGCACGCTGATCGATTTCCTGGTGCAGCGATTCGAGACTGCGCCTTGGGAAGCGGGATAGTCAGCGGCACACACCCCGGCAGATATCGGGTTTACCCCGACGAACGGGTTCAGGCGCCAGGATTCCCATCGGCCAAACCCGCCGCCTTGAAAGCGTCACAAAAGCCCTTATCATTAGCACTCGTTGGGGTCGAGTGCTAGCAATCACCCCCTTCGTCTCGCCGATCGAAACGCCTGGCGTCCGGTCGGCCCCCTACTTTCTTCCTCATTCAAGGAGATGCAATTGAAACTTCGTCCTTTGCACGATCGCGTGATCGTCAAGCGCATTGAAAGCGAAACCAAGACCGCCTCGGGCATCGTCATCCCCGACAACGCCGCCGAAAAGCCGGATCAAGGCGAAGTTCTGGCCGTGGGCCCAGGCAAGAAGACCGACAAGGGCGACATCATCGGCCTGAACGTCAAGGTCGGCGACCGCGTCCTGTTCGGCAAGTACTCGGGCCAGACCGTCAAGGTCGACGGCGACGAGCTGCTGGTCATGAAGGAAGACGACCTCTTCGCCGTGGTCGAGAAGTAATCAGTTCACAGAAATTCTGGAGTCATAGAACATGGCAGCAAAAGACGTAGTCTTCGGCGGCGAAGCCCGCGCCCGCATGGTCGAGGGTGTGAACATCCTCGCCAACGCAGTGAAGGTCACCCTGGGCCCCAAGGGCCGCAACGTGGTGCTCGAGCGCTCCTTCGGCGCCCCCACCGTGACCAAGGACGGCGTGTCCGTCGCCAAGGAAATCGAACTCAAGGACAAGCTGCAGAACATGGGCGCCCAGCTCGTGAAGGAAGTGGCCTCCAAGACTTCGGACAACGCCGGTGACGGCACCACCACCGCGACCGTGCTGGCTCAAGCCATCGTCCGCGAAGGCTTCAAGTACGTGGCCGCCGGCATCAACCCGATGGACCTCAAGCGCGGCATCGACAAGGCCGTGACGGCCCTGGTCGAAGAGCTGAAGAAGGCTTCCAAGCCCACCACCACCTCGAAGGAAATCGCTCAAGTCGGCTCGATCTCGGCCAACAGCGACGAAACCATCGGCAAGCTCATCGCCGACGCGATGGACAAGGTCGGCAAGGAAGGCGTGATCACCGTCGAAGACGGCAAGTCGCTGGAAAGCGAACTGGACGTCGTCGAAGGCATGCAGTTCGACCGCGGCTACCTGTCGCCCTACTTCATCAACAACCCCGAGAAGCAATCGGCGCTGCTCGACAACCCCTTCGTGCTGCTGTTCGACAAGAAGATCAGCAACATCCGTGACCTGCTCCCCACGCTGGAACAAGTCGCCAAGGCTGGCCGTCCCCTGCTGATCATTGCCGAAGAAGTCGAGGGCGAAGCCCTGGCGACCCTGGTCGTGAACACGATCCGCGGCATCCTGAAGGTCGTGGCCGTCAAGGCGCCTGGCTTCGGCGACCGCCGCAAGGCCATGCTCGAAGACATCGCCATCCTGACGGGCGGCAAGGTCATCGCTGAAGAAGTGGGCCTGACGCTCGAGAAGGTGACGCTGGCCGACCTGGGCCAAGCCAAGCGCATCGAAGTGGGCAAGGAAAACACCATCATCATCGACGGCGCCGGCGCCGCTGCCGACATCGAAGCCCGCGTGAAGCAAGTGCGCGTGCAGATCGAAGAAGCGACCAGCGACTACGACCGTGAAAAGCTGCAAGAGCGCGTGGCCAAGCTGGCCGGCGGTGTTGCCGTGATCAAGGTCGGCGCTGCCACCGAAGTCGAAATGAAGGAAAAGAAGGCCCGCGTCGAAGACGCCCTGCACGCCACCCGCGCTGCAGTGGAAGAAGGCGTGGTTGCCGGCGGTGGCGTGGCTCTGCTGCGCGCCAAGCAAGCCGTGGGCGACAAGGTCAAGGGCGACAACGCTGACCAGGACGCCGGCATCAAGCTGGTGCTCAAGGCCATCGAAGCCCCTCTGCGCGAAATCGTGAACAACGCCGGCGGCGAAGCCTCGGTGGTGGTGAACGCGGTTCTGGCCGGCAAGGGCAACTACGGCTTCAACGCCGCCAACGACACCTACGGCGACATGCTCGAACTGGGCATTCTGGACCCGACCAAGGTGACCCGCACCGCACTGCAGAACGCCGCTTCGGTGTCCTCGCTGCTGCTGACGACCGAAGCCATGGTGGCTGACGCTCCGAAGGACGACGCTCCTGCCGGCGGCGGCATGCCCGACATGGGCGGCATGGGTGGCATGGGCGGCATGGGCATGTAAAGGGTTCACTCGAAGAGCTTCGCTCTTCGAGTGGCTAGTACAGCCAGATCAAAAAGCCGGGCGAAGCCCGGCTTTTTTCATGGGCGCGCGGCTCACGCGTTGCTCCGCCGCGCGTCTGCGCGCTGCGCGCTTGCCTGTCGTGAATTTCTCTTGGTGCGCTACGCTGAACTCCTTATCCCTATGGCTGGAGATCGCACATGCTCACAGGTCACTGTCAATGCGGCCAACTGCGCTGGGAGGCCGACGCGCTTCCCACGCATGAGACGGCCTGCCATTGCTCCGTCTGCCGGCGCTGCAGCGGCGCGCCCCTGGTCGCCTGGTTCACTGTGCCGCGGGCGAGCTTCCGGTTCACGCAGGGCACGACCTCACGCTTCAGGTCGTCGGAGCACGGCACGCGCAGTTTCTGTCCCACCTGCGGCACGCAGCTCACCTTCGAGTCTTCGCGGCTGCCCGAGGAGATCGACGTCAGCACCTGCTCGCTGGACGATCCTGAGCGCGTGCCGCCCAGGGACCACACCTTTGCCGCCACGCGGCTTTCGTGGGTGCAGCTGGCGGATGGCTTGCCGGCCTACGCCGGTGCCCGCGCCGACGGCTGAGCGCTGCTCAGTAGGTCTTGTACGGCAGGAACTTGCCCGACAGCACTACGTTCACGCGGTCGCCCTTCGGGTCTTCCTCGCGCGTGATGTCCATCTTGAAGTCGATGGCGCTCATGATGCCGTCGCCGAACTCCTCGTGGATCAGTTCCTTGATGGTGCTTCCGTAGACATTCACGATCTCGTACCAGCGGTAGATCAGCGGATCGGTGGGCACGGATGTGGGCAGCGAGCCCTTGTAGGGAACCACCTGCAGCCACTTCTGCTCCTCGCCCGTGAGGCCGAAGATCTCTCCCAGCACGCCCGCCTGCTCGGCGGTGGCCGTCATCTGGCCCAAGCACAGGGCCGTGGTCCATTCCTTCGATTGGCCGACCTTCTTCGCGACGGCTTCCCAGGTGAGTCCCTGGGCCACCTTCACGGTGATGATCTTCTCGGTGATGTCGTTGCGGTTCATGGCGTGGCTCCTTCTTGGGATGCGAGGGTGGATCAGGCGCGGGCGCGGCTGACGAGGAAATCGACGATGTGGTTGCGCAGCTCGTAGTAGCCGCCCAGGTGATGCAGGCCGGCGCGGGTGCGCTCGCGCGGCAGCGGGTTGGCCACCACCTCGGCGATGCGGCCGGGCACGTAGCCCTCGGCCGTGTCCTGGCCGTTGCTCATCAGCAGGATGCGGTCGGCCAGCAGGATGGCCTCGTCCACGTCGTGCGTGATCATGAAGACGGTCTGGCGCGTCTCGCGCACGATGCCCATCAGCTCGTCCTGGATGGTGCCGCGGGTGAGCGCATCCAGCGCGCCGAAGGGTTCGTCCAGCAGCAGCATGCGCGGCTGGATGGCGAAGGCCCGGGCGATGCCCACGCGCTGCTTCATGCCGCCCGACAGTTCCGAGGGCTTCCTGTCGAGGGCCGCGGTCAGGCCCACCATGTCGACGAAGGTGCGCACATGCGCATCCACCTGCGCGCGTTTCCATTCGGGCCAGCGCGACTCGACCGCGAAGGCAATGTTGCGGCGCACCGAGAGCCAGGGCATGAGCGCATGGCTCTGGAACACCACGCCGCGCTCCAGGCCGGGCCCGTTCAGCTCGCGCCCGTCCATGAACACGTGGCCTTCGCTGGCCGTGTCCAGCCCCGCCAGCACGTTGAGGATGGTGGTCTTGCCGCAGCCCGAGTGGCCGATGATGCAGACGAACTCGCCCTGGTCCAGCGCGAAGTTCACGTCGGCGAACACCGGGCGCTCCAGCATGAAGGCCTTGGCGAGGTTCTCGACCTTGAGGAAGGCGCTGGGGCTCATCTGGCGTTTCCCGTTTCTGGCGTCCGCAGCGGCGGCGCGGCGTTGCTGGACTTCACTCCACATAGGTCACCAGCCTTTGGAGCCGAGCGAACAGGAGGTCGAGCAGCATGCCCACCACGCCGATCACGAGGATCGCGAAGATCACGTTGGTCAGCGAGAGGTTGTTCCACTCGTTCCACACGAAGTAGCCGATGCCGGTGCCCCCCACGAGCATCTCGGCCGCCACGATCACCAGCCAGGCGATGCCCATGCTGATGCGCATGCCGGTGAAGATGGTGGGCGCGGCCGCCGGCAGGATCACGCGGAAGGCCTTGCGCAGCGGCGCGACCTCCAGCGTGCGCGCCACGTTGAGCCATTCGCGCTTGACCGAGGCCACGCCGAAGGCGGTGTTGAGCAGCATCGGCCACACCGAGCAGATGAAGATCACGAACACCCCCGAAACCGAGCTGTCCTTGATGGTGTAGAGCGCCAGCGGCATCCAGGCCAGCGGACTGATGGGCTTGAGCACCTGGATGAAGGGGTCGAAGGCGCGCTGCAGCAGCGGGCTCATGCCGATCACGAAGCCCAGCGGCACCGCGACGAGGCAGGCCAGCAGGAAGCCCAGCGCCACCCTGCCCAGCGAATGCGCGAGCTGGATGGCGATGCCCTTGTCGTTGGGACCGTTGTCGTAGAAAGGGTTGGCCAGCTGCTGCGCCGCCGTGGCGAAGAACTGGCCCGGTGTCGGAAAGCCGCTGCTTTTTTGCTGCGCGCCGCCCGGGTCCTTGCCCATCATCCTGGCGTACTCGATCTGCTCGGGCGTCAGGGCGCCGCCGGTGCTGGCGTTGCCACCCGAAGGCAGCGTGGCCGCATACCAGATGCCCAGGAACAGGACGAGCAGCAGCGCCGACACCAGCGCGGCCTTGAGGTTCAGCAGCTTCATGTCCAAGCCTTCAGGCGGCCGGTGCCTTCTGGATCGCGAAGCCCTGCAGGTATTCGTCGGGCTTCGACGGATCGAACTCCTTGCCCATCACCTTGAACTTGCGGTAAGCGCCTTCGGGCGGCTTGAAGCCCACCTGCGACATGTACTTCTTCGCGTCGGTGATGAGGAAGACCTGCTCGGCGATCTGCCGGTAGTCGACCTCGCCCTTGATGTAGCCCCAGCGCTTCATCTGCGTGAGCATCCACACCGCCATGCTCTGCCAGGGCATGGGGTCGAAGTTGGCGCGGTCGGGCACGTTGCGGATGTTGCCCAGGCCGTCGGCGAACTTGCCGGTGAGCACCTGCTCCAGCACCGTCTCGGGCTGGTTGAGGTACTGCGTGGGCGCGATCACCTTGGCGATCAGCGAGCGGTCCTTGGGCAGGCTGGCCATGTAGCTGGCGGTGAGCACCGCGCGGTACAGGGCCGCGTAGGTGTTGGGGTTCTCCTTGATGAAGGCCTCGGGCACGCCGAAGGCACAGCAGGGGTGGCCGTCCCAGATCTCCTTCGACAGGATGTGGATGAAGCCCACCTCGTCGTACACCGCGCGCTGGTTGAAGGGGTCGGGGCCGAGGAAGCCGTCGATGTTGCCGGCGCGCAGGTTGGCCACCATCTCGGGCGGCGGCGTCACGCGGATCTGCACGTCGGTGTCGGGGTTCAGGCCGTTCTCCGCCAGGTAGTAGCGCAGCAGGAAGTTGTGCATGCTGTACTCGAAGGGCACCGCGAACTTGAAGCCCTTCCACTGCTTGGGGTCGCGCCTGTCCTTGTGCTTGAGGTGCAGCGTGATCGCCTGGCCGTTGGTGTTCTGGATGCTCGCCACCTTCATCGGCGCCTGGTTGGAGCCCAGGCCCATCGAGATCGCCAGCGGCATGGGCGACAGGAAGTGCGTGGCGTCGTATTCCTTGTTCAGGATCTTGTCGCGGATCAGCGCCCAGCCCGCCGTCTTGTTGAGCTGAACGTTGAGCCCTTCCTTGCGGTAGAAGCCCAGCGGGTCGGCCATGATCAGCGGGCTGGCGCAGGTGATGGCGATGAAGCCGATCTTGAGGTCCTTCCTTTCCAGCGGGCCCCGCTCCTGCGCCATGGCCTGCAGCGAGCCCACGGGCAGCAGCGAGGCAATGGCAGCGCGTGCCGTGTTGGCGCCCACCGCCTTGAGGAAGCGCCGGCGCACGCTGTCTTGCGGGAAGATGGCCTTGACCAGCGAGGCCTCGATGAAGTCGTTCGACAAGCCCTCCGGGCCCTGCACCGCCGCGGCGGCGCCATGCTCCGACGGCGCATGGTCCTGGCCGCAGGCGCAGCGCATCAGCAGCGGGCGGTCGGCGTCGTACGCGTCGTAGGTGGCCGGGCTCGAAGCCAGGACCTGGGCGTCGTCGGAAAGCAGCTTGGACATGGAGGCACCTTGTTGAAGCAATGCGTTGCGCTTCGCAAGGGCCGGGCCATGCCGGCATGCCTGCGGCCCTGGCCATGCAATTCGTGGCCGCAGCTTCGAGGCCTTGTAGTGCCAGCCCTACAAATCAGCCGCCACGGGCATGCCGCTCGGCATACAGGGCCAGCTCCACGTCGTTCTTGGTGCCGGTCTTCTCCAGGATGCGGGCCCGGTAGGTGCTGACCGTGTTGGGTGCCAGCTGGAGCCGCGCACCAATCTCGCTCACGTTGTGGCCGGCGGTGAGCAGCCGGAACACCTGGTACTCGCGGTGCGAGAGCGCCTCGTGCCCCACGCCGGCCGAGGCCGAGCCGACGGCACTGGCCAGCGCCTCCGCGGTGGCCGGCGTGACGTAGCGGCCGCCCGCCGCCACCTTGCGCACGGCGGCGATCATGTCGTCGGGGTCGGCGCCCTTGTTGAGGTAGCCCGCCGCACCCAGCTTGATGCAGCGCACCGCGTACTGGCGCTCGGGGTAGGTGCTGAGCATCAGCACCGGCAGGCCGGGCCAGTCCTTGCGCAACTGCTGCAGCACGTCCATGCCGTCGCCGTCGGGCATGGCGATGTCCAGCAGCACCACCTGCAGCGCCGGCGGTCCGCCGTGCAGGCGCACGGCAGCCAGCGCCTCGGCGCCGCTGATGGCCTCAGCCGCCACCTCGATTTCCGGCGCGTCGGCCAGCACCTGCTTGAGGCCCTCGCGCACGATGCGGTGGTCGTCGGCCAGGAGAACGCGGATGGCATCGGTCATGGCCGGCTCGCCAGGGGCAGCATGAGTTCGAAGAACGAGCCCTCGCCAGGAAAGCTGGCGATGTGGATGCTGCCCCCCAGCCGGCGTGCCCGTTCGCGCATGCCCATCACGCCATAGGCGGTCGGCGCCTCGAAGGCCTCGGGCGGCGCGCCCCGGCCGTCGTCGCGCACCGAGAGGCGCAGTGCCTTCGCGTCGGTGGCGATGCGGATGCGCACCCGCCGCGCCTGCGCATGCCGGCCCACGTTGGAGAGCATCTCCTGGAAGATGCGGAACACCGCCATGGCCGCCGGCTCGGGCAGCTCGGGCGCGGCGGCCGAGAGATTCATGTCCCAGTCCAGCGCCAGCTCGGCCGATTGCACGAAGTCCTGCGCCTGCCATTCCAGCGCGGCCCACAGGCCCTGGTGGTCCAGGATGCTGGGGCGCAGGTCGGTGATGATGCGGCCCACGTTGCCCACGGCGCTCTCGATCAGGCGGCCCATGTTGCGGCACTTGCAGCGCATGCGCTCGCGCATGTCCTGCGCGGCGTCGGGGTCGCGCGCCTGCTGCTCGCCCAGGCGCTTGTCCAGCCAGCCCACGTCCATCTTCAGGGCCACCAGCAGGCTGCCCAGTTCGTCGTGCACCTCGCGGGCTATGCGGGTGCGCTCCTCCTCGCGCACGGACTCGGAGTAGGCCGATAGTTCGCGCAGCTGCACCAGCGCGGCCGAGAGTTCGCGGGTGCGTTCGGCCACGCGCAACTCCAGCTCGGCCTTGGCCTTTTGCAGGGCCTGGGCGGCGCGCTTGCGCTCGGTGATGTCCAGGAAGGTGATGACCGCGCCGCGCACCTGTGCGCCGTCCATGATGGGGTGGCTGGAGTACTCCACCGCGAAGGCCGTGCCCTCGCGCCGCCAGAACACCTCGGTGTCGATGCGGCAGGGCAGGCCCTGGCGGAAGGCGTTGAAGATGGGACAGTCGGTGTCGGGATAGGCGCTGCCGTCCGCATGCGAATGGTGCGTCAGTTCGTGCATGTTGCGGCCCAGCACCTCGGCCGGCTCCCAACCCAGCATGCGCGCGCCGGCCCGGTTGATGAACATGCAGTGCCCGGCCAGGTCGATGCCGAAGATGCCTTCGCCGGTGGATTCGAGCAGCAGGCCGAGCTGTTGCTGCCACAAGGGGTCGGCGGCGATCGGCGCAGCATCGAGCACGGGCAATGGGTGCATGCCTTTGGTGCATGCAACCCCCGTGCCTGATCGCGAGGCCGCCCGGCAACGCGGCGCCCACGCCTTGCTCAGCGGCTGCCCGAGAAGCGAGATTCGGATTGCCGCCTGAACTCCGTGGGCGTCATCCCCTTGATCTCCAGGAAGCGCCGGTTGAAGTTGGCCACGTTGTTGAAGCCGACCTGGTAGCAGATGTCGGTGACCAGGTGGTCGGTCTGCATCAGCAGGTGGCAGGCGCTGTTGATGCGCACGTGGTTGACGAAGTCGGTGAAGCTGTTGCCGGTGGAGCGGCGGAAGAAGCGCGAGAAGCGGCTCTCGCTCATGCCCAGTTCCTGCGCCACCTCCGAGAGGCTGAGCGGCTCGCCCACGTTGGCGATGATGCGGTTGACCACGCCGTTGATCTGCTCGACCTGCGCATCGCCCTCGGCGCCCTGCATCTGCACGGTGGACAGCAACCGGTAGTCGGTGCATTGCGCCAGGTCGGCCAGGAACTCGCAGAACAGGCCGAAGCGGCGCAGGCCGCGCGTGGCCTTGACCTTGTCCCAGTGCGCGCGCGCGACCTGCGACATGCCGAAGAACTCGATGCCGTGGCCGGCGCGCGCCAGCAACTGCATCACCTCGCGCAGTTCGGGAATGGTCTCGGCCGCGCGTTCGAAGGGCTGGTGCATGAACTGGATCACCAGGTCGCGCTCCTCCACGCCGGTCTGCGGCACGTCGAACGAAACCCAGTTGTGCGGCAGCCGCGGCCCGCACAGCACCAGGTGCCCCGGCTGGAAGGGGCCGATCCAGTCGCCCACGAAGGCCTTGCCCGCGGTCTGGGTGATGAGATGAAGTTCGTATTCGTCGTGGAAGTGCCAGCGCGCCAGCGGCGTGGGGTAGCCGTGCTGCAGGCATCGCACCAGGCCGGCTTCCTCGGGCGTCTCGTAGCCCAGCTCGGGCGAGCGCGAGCAGTCGCGTTCCAGCTCGGGCTGACGCTGGCGCGGCAGGCGGCGTGCAGGTTGTTGTGGCGCTGCGGTGGCGGACATGAGGCTCGCTCGCTCGGTTCGGCGGAATTAGCTCATCACGTTACCACCGTCGACGTTGAGCGTCTGCGCGGTGATGTACCGGGCCTCGTCGCTGGCCAGGAATACGGCGGCGCCGGCGATGTCCTGCGGCGTGCCCATGCGGCCCAGGGGCACCGCCAGGCCAACCTGGCGCTTCTTTTCGCCCAGGACCAACCCCTCGTAGCGGGCGAATTGCGCGTCCACCTGCGACCACATGGGGGTGTCGACCACACCTGGCGAGATGGCATTCACGCGGATGCCGTGCGGCGCCATCGCCAGTGCGGCGCTTTGGGTGTAGCTGATGACGGCCGCCTTCGTCGCGCAGTAGTGCGCCACCAGCGCCTCGCCACGCCGGCCCGCCTGCGAGGCCAGGTTGATGACGCTGGCGCCTTCGCTGCCTGCATCGCGCATGTGGCGAAGCACCGCCTGCATGACGAAGAACATGCCCTTCACGTTGACCGCGAAGAGGCGGTCGAAGGAGTCCGCATCCGCCTCCAGCAGCGGAGCCAGCTCGAAGACGGCGGCGTTGTTCACCAGGGTGTGGACAGGGCCGAAGCGCTGGACGGAATCGCGCAGCAGGCGGTCGATGTCCTGCTGCCGCGTGACGTCGGCGCTCAGGTAGTGCAGCGTGTCGGCCTTGCCTGCCTGCAGTTCGCCCACGCCCGCTGACGCCTGGGCGGCACGATCTACCACGCTGACGCGAGCGCCCTCTTCCAGGCAGGCTTTGGCAATCGCCAGGCCGATGCCGCCACCGCCGCCGGTCACCAGCACATGGCGTTGCGCCAGCCTGCCGCTGCTCACGGCGCGGTCCCTTCGATCAGCGCGGCATTGCGGCGCGTGGCCGCACGCACGGCGTCGGTCAGCCGTGGGTCGCCGGCGAGTTCGTTCCACAACGAAGCGTCGGCACAGAAGGCCGCGACCGGATCGGCCGCGCTGCAGATGACGTGGGCCACCGCCGGGTCCATCGCCTGGTCCTGGTACTCGTAGGGCAGTTGGCCCGTGTGCCAGCGCTGCAGGAAGCCCAGGAACAAGGCCGGCAGCACAGACACGCTGGCTATGGACTGCCCGGCCGCGAGCCGCTCGCGCACCGTCGGTGCGATGAAGCCGGGGATCTTCGAGAAGCCGTCCATCGCCACGCGCTGGTTGGTGTCGCGCACGGCGGCATTGCCGAAGCGCTCCAGCACCACGTCGCGGTAGCTGGGCAGGTCCACCGGGCTGGGCGCGCCGGGCCGGTCCAGGCAGGGAATGACGTCGTCGGTGACATAGGCATAGGCCAGGCGCCGGATGGCCGGCGTCAGCGCGCCTTCGTGGATGAAGCGCATGCCCGCCAGCGTTCCGGCCCAGGCGATGCAGCTGTGGCTGGCGTTGAGGATGCGGATCTTCGCTTCCTCGTAGGGCGACACGGAAGCCACCATCTGCACGCCAACGCGCTCCCACTCGGGCCGGCCGTTGGCGAAGTCGTCCTCGATCACCCACTGGATGAAGCTTTCGCCGCTGACGGGCGCGGCGTCGTCCTGGCCGGTGGCCTGCCGCACGCGCTCGCGCAGCTCGGGCGGCGGCCGCGGCGTGATGCGGTCGACCATGCTGTTGGGACAGCGCGTGTGCACCTCCATCCAGGCCAACAGTGGCGCGTCGCCCAGCAGTTCGAGGAAGCTGCGCAGCATGGCGCGGAAGCGGTCGCCGTTGTGGCGCAGGTTGTCGCAGCTGAGCAGCGTCACCGGGCCGGCGTCGGACTTCATGCGCGCGCGCAGCATGGCCGCCACGGCACCGAAGATGGTGCTGCCCGCTTCGCCCCGGCCGAGCTTGCGCACGTCGTCCAGGATGTCGGGCGCCTGCGTGTCGAGCTGGGCCGAGGGATCGAGGTAGTAGCCCGCCTCGGTCACGGTGAAGGAGATGATGCGGGTGGAGGCCTGCGAAGCCACTTCGACGGCGCCCGCCAGCGATGACTCGTAGGGCAAGACCTGTCGGATCGATTCGATGCGCTGGTAGCGGTACTCGCCCGCCGGCGAGACGGTCTCCAGCGTATAGGCACCGCCCTGCTTCTGCAATGCCGTGAGCAGATCGGCCATGTCGGGCCGGATGTTGGTGCCCACCAGCGACCAGCGCGCGTCGCCGGCGTCGACCAGGGCTTGCAGGTAGACGGCCTGGTGCGCGCGGTGGAAGGAGCCGAGGCCGAGGTGCAGCATCACGAATTCGGATGCAGCCGAATAGGACATGGGAAAGGTTCCGCAGAAAGAAGTGGGACGGCGAAGAAGCGATCAGGCGTGCAGCGCACGGCCTTCGTGATTGAAGAGGTGCAGCACGGTGGGGTCGATCTCCACCTGCACGCCCTCGCCGGCCCGCAGCGGCGTGCGCTCGTTCTGGCGCGCGATGAGCGGTATGCCGTTGACGTCCACGTGGATCAGGGTGTCGGCGCCCAGCGCCTCCACCAGGTCCACCCGCCCCGGCACGCCGGTGCCCTGCCCTTGCGGGTACACACGCACGCCCTCGGGCCGCACGCCCAGGAAGCCGTCGGTGGGCAGCCGGCCGCCGCTCAGTTCCGAGAAGGGAGGCACCGCGCTGGCCGACACCATGTTCATCGAGGGCATGCCGATGAACTGCGCGACGAAGCGGTTGGCCGGCCGGTCGTACAGATCCAGCGGCGAGCCCACCTGCTCGATGAGGCCGTCCTTGAGCACCACCACGCGGTCGGCCAGCGTCATGGCCTCCACCTGGTCGTGCGTGACGTAGATGGTGGTGGCGCCCAGCGACTTGTGCAGCTTGTGGATCTCCACCCGCGTGTTGCCGCGCAGCGCGGCGTCGAGGTTGGACAGCGGCTCGTCGAAAAGGAAGACCTTGGGCGAGCGCACGATGGCCCGGCCGATGGCCACGCGCTGGCGCTGCCCGCCCGACAGCTCCTTGGGCGTGCGCTCCAGGTACTGCGCGAGGTTGAGCGACTTGGCCGCCTGCCCCACCTTCTCGCGGATGGTGCCCTTGTCGACGTTGGCCAGCTTGAGCGCGAAGGACATGTTGTCGAACACGCTCATGTGCGGATAGAGGGCGTAGCTCTGGAACACCATCGCCAGGCCGCGCTTGCCGGAGGCCACGTGGGTGATGTCCTGCCCGTCCAGCATGAGCCGGCCGCTGCTGATGGGCTCCAGCCCGGCGATGAGGCGCAGCAGCGTGGACTTGCCGCAGCCCGAGGGTCCGACGAAGACGATGAACTCGCCCTTGTCGATGGTGAGGTTGACGCCCTTGATGATGTGCGCGTCGCCGAAGCTCTTGGTGATGTTCTGGAGTTCGAGGTAAGCCATGTGTTGTGTCTCCCTGGCCGGCTACTTGACGGCACCGAAAGTGAGGCCCTGCACGAGCTGCTTCTGCGAGAACCAGCCGAACACCACGATGGGCGCAATGGCCAGCAGCGAGGCGGCCGAAAGCTTCGCCCAGAACAGGCCCTCGGGGCTCGAATAGGACGCGATGAGCGTGGCCAGCGTGCCCGACTTGGCCGAGCTGAGGTTGAGCGCCCAGAAGGCCTCGTTCCAGCTCAGCACCAGGCACAGGAGGCCCGTCGAGGCGAAGCCGCCCACCGCCAGCGGCAGCACCACGTGGCGGAACTCGGTCCACAGCGTGGCGCCGTCCATGCGCGAGGCTTCCAGGATCTCGTTGGGTATGTCCTTGAAGCTGGTGTAGAGCATCCACACCATGATCGGCAGGTTCGACAGCGTGAACACGATGGTCAGCGCGGTCAGCGTGTCCAGCATGCCGGCCGTCTGCGCCAGCACGTAGATGGGCACCAGCGCGCCCACCGCCGGCATCATCTTGGTCGAGAGCATCCACATGAGGATGTCGCGCGTCCACTTGGTGCGAAAGAAGGCCATCGAGTAGGCCGCGGGCGCCGCGATCAGCATGCCCAGCACGGTGGAGCCCAGGCTGGTGATGAGCGAGTTGCGCGCGTACAGCAGGTAGTCGCTGCGGCGCTGCACTTCGCTGAAGTTGTCCAGCGTGGGCTCGAAGACGAACAGCGGCGGCACGTGGATGGCCTGCAATTCGGTCTTGAAGGCCGTGAGCACCAGCCAGCCCAGCGGGAAGAAGACCAGCAGCGTGCAGATCCAGGCGGCCAGCGCCCGCACGGTCATGGCCAGGGAGGTTTCCTTCATGGGGCCGCTCCTAGTCCAGGCTCTTGCCGATGATGCGGATCAGGAAGGCCGCCACGATGTTGGCCAGGATCACCGCGAACAGCGCACCGGCCGAGGCCACGCCCACGTCGAAGTTCATCAGCGACTGCTTGAAGATCATGTAGGTGAGGTTGGTGCTCTCGTTGCCCGGGCCGCCGTTGGTGGTGATGGCGATCTCGGCAAAGACCGAGAGCAGGAAGATCATCTCGATCATGATCACCACCGCCATCGGCCGCGCCAGGTGCCGCAGCGTGAGGTAGAAGAAGCGCTGCACGGCGTTGGCGCCGTCCATGCGCGCCGCCTCCATCTGCTCGCGGTCCAGCGACTGCAGCGAGGTGATGAAGATCAGGCAGGCGAAGGGCAGCCATTGCCAGGCCACCATCAGGATCACGGAGAACAGCGGCATCTCGGTGAGCCAGTCCACCGGCGTGGCGCCGAAGAACTTCCACAGGTTGGCCAGCACGCCGTAGATGGGGTTCATCATCATGTGCTTCCACAGCAGCGCGTTCACCGTGGGCATGACGAAGAAGGGCGAGATCAGCAGCACGCGCACGATGCCGCGCCCCGGGAAGGGCTCGTTCACCAGCAGCGCCAGGCCGATGCCCAGCACCACGGTGATGACGATGACGCTGCCGATCAGCATCAGCGTGTTCCACACCGCCGGCCAGAAGTCCGGGTCGGTGATGAAGTAGTGGAAGTTCTCCAGCCCGATGAAGTTGCGCTCGCCCGGCTGCATCAGGTTGTAGTTGACCGTCGAGAAGTAGAGGGTCATGCACAGCGGCACGATCATCCATGCCAGCAGTGCGAACACCGCCGGCATCATGAGCGCGCGTGGCAGCAGGCGGTTCATCTCGACGCCTCCCTGGTCATTGCCGCCACCGCCGGCTTACTTGTAGTAGCCCGCCTTGCGCATCTCGCGCTCGGCCGTGGTCTGCGAGGTCTTGAGCGCCTGATCGACCGTAACCTTGCCCGACAGCGCCGCGCTCATCTGCTGGCCCACCGCCACGCCGATGGCCTGGAACTCGGGGATGGCCGCGTACTGCACGCCGACGTAGGGCGACTTGGGAAGCGTGCTGTCGGTGAGGTTGGCGCTATCGATGGCCTTCTTCTCGGCGGCGGCGAACTTGGCGACCTTCTGGAACTCGGGGTTGGCGTAGGTCGACTTGCGCGTGCCGGTGGGCACCGTGGCCCAGCCGGTTTCCTTGGCCACCAGGGCGATGTAGTCCTTGGACGTGGCCCACTTGATGAACTTCTGCGCCGCCTCGTCCTTGGTCGAGCTGGCCGGAATGGCGAGGTTCCACGACCACAGCCAGTTGGCGCCCTTGGGCGTGGCGGCCGTGGGCGCCTGCGCGAAAGCCACCTTGTCGGCCACCTTCGACTGCTTGGGGTCGCTGATGAAGGATGCCGCGATGGTCGCGTCCACCCAGGCCGCGCACTTGCCTTCGTTGAAGAGCGCCAGGTTCTCGTTGAAGCTGTTGGCCGAGGCACCGGGCGGGCCGTCCTTCTTCATCAGGTCGACATAGAAGCCGATCGCGTCCTTCCAGGGCTGGGTGTCGATCTGCGGCTTCCACTGCATGTCGAACCACTGGCCGCCGTTGGTGTTGACCAGCGTGGTCAGGAAGGCCATGTTGTCACCCCAGCCGGGCTTGCCGCGCAGGCACATGCCGTAGACGCCGGCCTTCGGATCGTTGGCCTTGTCGGCGAACTCCTTGACCTGCGCCCAGGTGGGCTGGTCGGGGAACTTGATGCCCACCTTGTCGGCCAGGTCCTTGCGGTACATGAGCATGGAGCTTTCGCCATAGAAGGGCGCGGCGTAGAGCTTGCCGTCGCTGGACAGGCCGTCGCGGATGGCTGGCAGCAGGTCGTCCACGTCGTAGGCGGCGTCGGTGGCGATGGGCTTGAGCCAGCCCTTCTTCGACCAGATGGGCGTCTCGTACAGCCCGATGGTCATCACGTCGAACTGGCCGCCCTTGGTGGCGATGTCGGTGGTGACGCGCTGGCGCAGGGTGCCCTCTTCCAGCGTGACCCACTTGAGCTTGATGTCGGGGTTCGCCTTCTCGAAGAAGGGCGTGAGCTTCTGCATCTCGATCATGTGGCCGTTGTTGACGGTGGCCACGACGAGTTCGGTGGCGGCGTGGGCCAGGCCCGCGCCGGTGATCGCGAGCGTGATGCCCGCCTTCAGAAATGCCTTCATGGTCTTGTCTCCTTGGGGTCGGCAATTGAGGTCATGCCGTGGCCGGATTCTGGAGAGTCGGGCTTCGCGATTTGGTACTTACATGGTCAACGCCGATACTTCTTTGCACCGATGGACTAGTGATTTCCCTGAATTGCGCAATTCAGGATGTAAGCGGGCGTCAGTGGCCGACGCGGCTGCCCATGAAAAAGGGCCGCAGAAGCTGTAGGGAGTCAGAATTCCTGCGCGTTAGTCAAAATTCCTGACGCGCGGCGCATGCGGGCATTCCCGATGCCCGGCTATGGCATGCTGGCCAGCCGGCCGCAGTCGGCCAGAAGGAGACGTTGGAGAGTCCCTGCCCATAGCGGAAGTTCGTCGCCATCTGACAACGACACCACGGTGAGCGCGTGCGCACTGACGGGCCTCCAAGTGAGAATCAGGCAACACCACCTCCAAATCCGGTCAATGAGTCGCTACTTCGCGCGCGCTGCCGTCGTCCTTTGTGCGGCAGGTTGTGCTGGCTGGTCTGTCGCTGGAGAACAATTCACCGGATCCTGGTACATCGACCTGCGCACGGCGGCTGAGAAGAAGAGCGGTGTGAAATGCGGCAGAGCGTACTTCGAGCTACGCCAGACTGGCGACGACATTGCAGGCTCCCATGGAATGGCAACAGCAAGTTGCGGTCGCATGAATGAGGGCGGACCCGTCAGAGGTGTTGTCGTCGGACGCACTGCGGTGCTTGTTGTGACGAGCGGACGAAACGATGCGATTGCGATGGGTACAGCCACTTTGTCCAACGGAAAGCTGAAGTGGCGGCAGATTGAGGAAATTCGCGCTGGTAGCCCGGAAGGCGATTCGCCATTGATTCTTGGCAGCGGAATACTGGCTCGGTCCAAGCCGTAAGCGTGGTATCGGCCAGTAGCAGCCGTTCCTCGGTCACGCTCCCGTAAAGCCGACGTTCGCATCGCTGAGTCTGCACAATCACTGCAACCTGAACTTCAGCAGCTATGGAATTGAGCGGGAAAGCCATCATCGAAGGCGCGTTCTTCGTCGCTTGCACGACGCTATTCGCGGTGTTGTATTTGGGCGTTTGGTTCCTTCGGAAGGTCCTGCCCGACGAGCATCCGGCGAGGAGCAAATTGTCGTCGGACAGACTCCTGCACGTCGCCAAGTTTCTCGCCGCACTGCTGATTGCCACCTACTTTGCCGGAGCAATCATTCTGTATGGCTAGGCTGCACTCGGCCATGAGCAGCCATTCAAACGAATCGAGGAATTACATTGGATAGCTTGATTTTGGAGCGACTGCTTACGCCTGCATTTTTGTCCGAACAAGTTTCACCGCGCTTGAAACTACAGGGCGCGGTGCTACTGTCGGTGACTCCTCGAGAAATCGAAGCTTCCGGGTATCTGTCCGATTTGGTCGGCGTCACGATGGCATGGGACGACCAGACCGACGCACCGACCAGTGCCGTGCTAAAGGTGTCGCACGTTGGATTTGGGCAGCCGGAATTGCCGTTCTACGAGCACATCGCAAGGCGCCTGAACTGTTCCGTCGTCCCCAAGTTCTACTGCGGCGGAGTGGACGATTCCACCGGACGGACGTGGCTGCTCATGGAGGACCTTTCAGGCTCACACGAGCGCCCCAGCAGTGCGCCATTGCCGCCGACGTTCGAGCGAAGCGCGCTCATCGTAGAAGCACTGGCGCGGTTTCATGCTGCCGGCACAAACCAGGACTGGAGCGACGCTGGTCAATCTCTATGGGAACGCCTTCGGTCGTCAGAATGGCTGGACGCGGCTTGCGAGCGCCTGTTCGCCCAGGCGGGCGATGCGCTGGACGCCTGCGTACGCGATGCCTATGCGCGATTCCTGCTCGGCTTTCCAGCGCTCATCGAGCGGGCGGAGCGACTCAAGGGGAGGACTCTCATACACGGAGATGCTCACGTTTGGAACTGGATGCTGCCTCGTGACGGCGCGAGTGAGACGCCAAAGCTTATCGATTGGGACGGCTGGCACTGGGGAGTTGGCGTCTGGGACCTCGCTTACATGATGGCCATTCAATGGGACCGGGGAGTGCGCTACCGCTTCGAGATGCCCCTGCTGGACCGCTACCATTCGGCACTCACTGATTCTGGAGTGACGGACTATTCACGGGAGGCACTTCAGGAAGACTACCGGCTCGCGGTGCTTCTACATATGCGCACGCCAATCGCGCGTTTTGCCAGGAACATGTCGGCCTACGTCTGGTGGCCGCAACTCACACGAATTCAACACGCGGTGGAAGACCTTCGCTGCCTTGACTTGTTGGCTTGAATCGTTCGCAACCTGTAGGGACCAACGACCGCTTTCGGCTGGGTGCAATGTCCGGAATGGGACCAAGCCGGCGTTCCGGGCGGCACAAAGCGGACGCTCAGCAACTTTGACCATGCGCGCGTCCGCGCGCAACAACTTTGACTGGGCCGGGCAGCTCAGCGATAACAGTTGATGCGCAAGCGCTTGGCGTGTCAGCGCGGCGCGCTCATCAACTGCGACTCCGCAAAGAAGCGGCCCTGGGCGGGGTCGGCGCAGGCCTCAGATGGCCTGCACGCCGTAGGTGTTGCTCTCGGTCTGGCTGGGCTGAACCCAGAAGAAGAGCAGCACCAGGAAGCCGATGAAAGGCAGCAGGTGCAGCAGCAGGTACCAGCCGCTCTTGCCGATGTCATGCAGCCGCCGCGCACCCACGGCCAGCGAGGGCAGAACCAGCGCCAGCACCACGACGGTGTAGACGGTGCGGCCCAGCATCGAGGCCACGATCATCACGATGAGCTGGAAGAGCGCGAACCACCAGAATTCGGAGCGCGCGGCGCGGCCCTCGAAAGCGACGTACTTGCGCAGGCAGACCTGAACGGCTTGAACGAAGCCCATGTGTCTTCTCCTCTTGTGATCCCAGGACGATTCCCCGGCGCATCATATCGACGAAGACGCAAACGACCACCATCGTTGTTGATGGTGGCGAAAGCCGTTCAGCGCTGCCGCAACCGGGCCAGCAGGCCGGCCGTGGAGGCGTCCAGCCCGGCCGTGTCGCCCGAGGCCAGGCGCGGCTCGATGTCCCTTGCCAGCACCTTGCCCAGCTCCACGCCCCACTGGTCGAAGCTGTTGATGCCCCACAGGGCGCCACTGGTGAACACGCGGTGCTCGTAGAGGGCGACGAAGGCGCCCAGCGATTCGGGCGTGAGCCGCTCCAGCACGAAGAAGGTGCTGGGCCGGTTGCCCGGGAAGTTGCGGTGGCCGTCCTGGTCCCTCTTGCCCTGCATCAGCGCCTGGGCCTGCGCCAGCGCGTTGGCCAGCAGCTTGGGGTGGTGGCCCGGCAGGTCGTGCGCCGCGTCGCGCACCGCCAGGAACTCCAGCGGCACCACGTCCGTGCCCTGGTGCAGCATCTGGAAGTAGGCGTGCTGGCCGTTGGTGCCCGGCTCGCCCCACAGCACCGGCGAGGTGCCGTAGGGAAGCGGTTGACCGTCCAGGTCGACCTGCTTGCCGTTGCTCTCCATCTCCAATTGCTGCAGGTAGGCCGGCAGGCGCTTGAGGCCGCTGTGATAGGGCGCGATGCTGCGGCTGGTGAAGCGGTGGAAGTTGCGGTACCAGACATCCAGCAGGCCCAGGCGCACCGGCAGGTTCTGCTCCAGTGGCGCGCTGCGGAAGTGCTCGTCCATGGCGCGGGCACCTTCCAGGAAGGCACGGAAGCCCTGCGAGCCGGTCGCCAGCGCCAGCGGCAGGCCGATGGCCGACCACATCGAGTAGCGCCCGCCCACCCAGTCCCAGAAGCCGAAGGTGGTGTCGATGCTGAAGGCGCGCGCCGCCTCGACGTTGGTCGTGAGGGCCGCGAAGTGCCGCGCGATGTCGGTGCCGCCGGACTGCTCGTACCAGCGCTTGGCCGAGTGCGCGTTGGCCATGGTCTCGGCGGTGGTGAAGGTCTTGGAGGCGATGAGGAAGAGCGTGTGTTCCGGCGCCAGCCCCTCGAGCACGCCATCGAGCTCGTGCCCGTCGACGTTGGAGACGAAATGGAAGCGCTTGCCCGGCGCCACGAACTCGTCGAGCGCCAGCACCGCCATCTGCGGGCCCAGGTCGGAGCCGCCGATGCCGATGTTCACCACGTCGGTGATGGTGTGGTCGGCGCGCACGGCGTCGGCATAGGCCAGCATCGCGTCCAGGGTGGAATGCACCTGCGCCAACTCGGTCGCCAGGCCGCGCGCCGCCGTCTTCGCGCGCAGCAGGTAGTGCATGACGGCGCGGTCCTCGGTGGCGTTGATGTGCTCGCCGCCGAACATGGCCTCGATGCGCGCCTGCAGGCCGCACTCGCGCGCCAGCGTGAACAGAAGCTGTTCGGCCTTGGCATCGATCAGGTTCTTCGACAAATCTGCGAAGACCTGCGGCGCCTCCTGGCTGAAGTGCTCGAAGCGCTGGGCGTCGCCCTCGAAGGCCTCGCGCAGATCGAAGCGCGGCGCCGTGGCGTCGAAGTGCTTGCGCAGTTCCTGCCAGGCGGGGGTGCGGTCGCAGCGGACGGTCATGAGGTGGCCTCCGTCATCAGCTTGTCCAGCTTCACCGCGTCGGCGGCGAACGCGCGGATGCCCTCGGCCAGCTTCTCGGTGGCCATCGCGTCCTCGTTGAGCGCGAAGCGGAAGCCGGCCTCGTCGTAGCTCAGCTTGGCGATCTCTCGCGACCTGGCCGCCTGCGGGTCGAGCTGGCGCGACAGGGGCGCGTCGCTGTCGGGCCGGTTGGCCATTTCGGCCAGCAGCTCGGGGCTGATGGTGAGCAGGTCGCAGCCGGCCAGCGCGGCGATCTGGCCCGTGTTGCGGAAGCTCGCGCCCATCACCTCGGTGGCGATGCCGTGGTGCTTGTAGTAGTCGTAGATCTGGCGCACCGACTTCACGCCGGGGTCGTTGGCGCCGGCGCTTGCCGCCTCGTTCCAGTTGCTGCCCGCGGACTTCTTGTACCAGTCGTAGATGCGGCCGACGAAGGGCGAGATGAGCTTCACGCCGGCCTCGCCGCAGGCCACCGCCTGTGCAAAGGAGAAGAGCAGCGTGAGGTTGGTGTGGACGCCCTGGCCTTCCAGCACGCGGGCGGCCTGGATGCCTTCCCAGGTGGAGGCGACCTTGATCAGCAGGCGCTTCTGCGTGTCGATGCCTTCGGCGCGGTACAGCGCCACGATGCGCTCGGCGCGGGCGATGGTGGCCTTGGCATCGAAGCTCAGGCGGGCATCGACCTCGGTGGAGACGCGGCCCGGGATGATCGAGAGGATCTCGCAGCCGAAGCGCACCAGCAGGCGGTCGATCTGCTCGTCCAGCGGCTCGCCGCGGTGCTTCGCGAGCACCTCGTCCAGCAGCGGGCGGTAGTCGCTCTTCTGCACCGCCTTGAGGATCAGCGACGGGTTGGTGGTCGCGTCCTGCGGCTTGAAGGCGTCGAGTTGACGGAAGTCACCGGTGTCAGCAACGACGGTGGTCCATTGGCGAAGGGCTTCGAGCTGGTTCATGCGGTCCATTATCCCGCCGGGAAACTACAGAAGCTGTGCTCCGAGTCCGACGGCCGATACTCTGCGCCCCGGTTAGCTTCGAACACTCTGATACGTACGGAGGTTCGAAGCATGACCAGAAGACTCCCGCCCGCGCCGACCGCGCCCCCCGCACCGCGCGGTCCGTCGACGGGCACCCTCGCGACGGCCTTTGCCATCGGCGGCGCGCTGGCGCTGGTCGCACTCAACCGCTCCCAGGCGCTGCGCGCCGGGCCGCCCGCGGGGCCGGCGGACGGTGCGCCGCTGATGCGTGCGCCCCTGCAGGTGGTGGCGCCGGTGGACCTGAAGCGCTATTCGGGCCTGTGGTACGAGCAAGCGCGCCTGCCCAACCGCTTCGAGAAAAGCTGCGACGGCCCGGTGACCGCGCACTACACCCTGCTGCAGGACGGCACGGTGCGGGTGCAGAACCGCTGCCTGCGCGAGGACGGCCGCACGGACGAGGCCCTGGGCATCGCCCGCGCCGTGCGCGTGCCGGGCCTGCCGGGTGCCGGCCGGCTGAAGGTGCGCTTCCTGCCGAGCTGGCTGGGCTGGCTGCCCTTTGCCTGGGGCGACTACTGGATCCTGAAGCTGGACCGCGACTACGAGGTCGCCCTGGTCGGCACGCCCGACCGGCAGTACCTGTGGGTGCTTTCGCGCGCACAGCAACTGGACGAAGGGACGCTCGCCGGCGAGCTGGAATACGCGCGCAGCCTGGGCTTCGACGTGGATCGGGTGGTGCGGCCGGTCGCGGCCTGAAGCGCCCTCAGCCGCCCGGCGCCTGCGCCACGACGGAGACGCCGTGCTCGCCCAGGCCGAGCGCGGTACTCGCCCCCGCGGCCAGCGGGCGGGCCAGGTCGCCGGAGACGACGAACACCGGCCCGAGCGCCGTCTCGAAGCTGTACTCGTAGTAGCTTCCCAGGTACGAAGCCTTGCGCAGCGTGGCGGGCAACGCCTCGCCCTCGCCGATGCGCCAGGCCTCGGGGCGCACGGCGACCTTCACCGCGCCCGGCGCCACCGGATGGCGTGGCATGAACTGCAAGGGACCCAGGGCCACGCTGCCGCCTTCGCGCGCCACCGCGGCGAAGACCATGGCCTCGCCCATGAAGCCCGCAACGAACTCGCTTTGCGGACGCCCGTAGAGCGCCTGCGGCGCACCCAGTTGCGCGATCACGCCATGGTCCATCACGATTATCTGGTCGGACACCGCCAGCGCCTCGCTCTGGTCGTGGGTGACGTAGGCCACGGTGAGCTTCAGGCGCTGCTGGATGGCGCGGATCTCCTCGCGCATCTCGCGGCGCAGGCGGGCGTCCAGGTTCGACAGCGGCTCGTCGAAGAGCAGCACCGCCGGCTCCAGCACCAGCGCGCGCGCCAGGGCCACGCGCTGCTGCTGGCCGCCCGAGAGTTCGCTGGGCAGCCGCTCGTCGAAGCCCACCAGGCCCACGCCGCGCAGCGCATCGGCCGCACGCGTGTGCGCGGCGGCCTTGGCGACCCCGCCCATGCGCAGCCCGTAGGCCACGTTCTCGATCACGTTCATGTGCGGGAAGAGCGCGTAGCTCTGGAACATCATCGACACGTTGCGCTCGGCCGGGCCCAGCGTGGTGACGTCGCGCCCGTCCATCAGGATCTGGCCCGAGCTGGGCGACTCCAGCCCCGCGATCATGCGCAGCGTGGTCGTCTTGCCGCAGCCCGAGGGGCCCAGGATGGTGGTCAGCGTGCCCTGCGGCACCTCGAAGCTGATGCCCTTGACCGCCAGCGGCGCGGAGGGGTCGCTGCCGTAGCGCTTGGTCACGTTGCGCAGTTCGATGCCGTTCATGCGAGTCGTTCCATCTTGTGGTGGCCCTGGTGCGTGGGCGTCTTGCGGCGGCCCAGCCGCCGCTCGCCCACCAGCATCTGGATGAGCGCGATGGCCACGGACATCAGCGCGATCAGCACCGTGCAGTAGGCCAGCGCCACGCCGTAGTCGCCGTTGCCCACGCGGCCGATGATGTAGGTGGTGGCCAGTTCGTTCTCCGCCGTCACCAGGAAGATCACCGCGCTCACCGTGGTCATGGCGCGCACGAAGCTGTAGACCAACGCCGCCACCAGCGCCGGCTTGAGCAGCGGCAGCACCACGTGCCACAGGGTCTGCGCGGTGGAGGCGCGCAGCATCATCGAGGCTTCGTCCAGCGAGCGGTCCAGCTGCTTGAAGGCCGCGGTGCCCGCGCGCACGCCCACCGGCAGGTTCCGGAACATGAAGCACAGCACGATGATGAGCCCGGTGCCGGTGAGCTCCAGCGGCGGCACGTTGAAGGCCAGGATGTAGCTCACGCCCAGCACCGTGCCCGGAATGGCGAAGGCCAGCAGCGCCGCGAACTCGAAGGCGCCCTGCCCGCGGAACTGGTTGCGTGCCAGCAGCCAGGCGATCAGCAGGCCGACGGAAGCGGTGATGGGCGCCGAGAGGCCCGCCAGCTTGAGCGTGGTCCATAGCGAGTTCCAGGCGGTGCCCGACCACACCAGGCCGAACTGCCCCCACTCCAGCGAGAAGGCGGTGACGAAGTGCTTCAGCGTGGGCGTGTAGTCGCGGCCCCAGGTCTGCACGAAGCCGCCGGCGAAGGCGAAGAGGTACACCACCACGGTGAACGCGACCCACGGCAGCGCGACGCCGTGGATGACCCGCCGCACGCCGTCCGGCAGTGCCATGGGAATGCCCGCGTCGCCCTTGCCGCTGACGGTGGTGTAGCTGCGGCTGCCCAGCAGCGCGCGCTGCATCGCGAACACGCCCAGTGCGAACAGCGTCAGCACCCAGGCCAGCGAGGCGGCCCGGCCCTGGTCGTACTGCGCGCCCACGATGGCGAAGAAGATGTCGGTGGACAGCACCGCGTACTGCCCGCCCACGACGATCGGGTTGCCGAAGTCCGCGATGCTCTCGATGAAGCCCACCAGGAAGGCATTGGCCAGCCCCGGTTTGAGCAGCGGCAGCGTGACGGTGAAGAAGGCGCGGCGCCGGTCGGCGCGCAGCATCTGCGCCGCCTCCTCCAGGCTGGGCGCGATGCCCTGCACCACGCCGCGCATGATCATGAAGGCGATGGGCGTGAAGGCGAAGAGCTGCGCCACCAGGATGCCCGGCAGGCCGTAGAACCAGCGCGTGGGCTGCAGGCCGAACCAGCTCTCCAGCGCCTGGTTGACCACGCCGGCCCGGCCGAACAGCAGGATCAGCCCGAGCCCGACGACGAAGGGCGGCGTGATGATGGGCAGCAGCGCGAGCACCCGCAGCGGCCCCTGCAGGCGCCGGTTGCCGCGCTCGGCCATCAGTGCCAGCGCCGTGCCCAGGAAGGTGGTGCCCGCCGCCGTGAGCAGCGCCAGCACCAGCGTGTGCCAGGCGACGCCGCAGCTGCCGCCGCCCTGCACGCAGCCCAGCCCCCAGATACGCTCGGTGAAGACGCGCGCCGCAAAGGACGCGATCGAGAAGCGGCCGTCCTCGTTGAAGAAGGCGCCTGAAAGCGCCTTGCCCACCGGGTAGGCAATGAAGAGCAGCAGCAGCGCCGCACAGCCCACCACCGCGGCCGCCACGAACAGATCGCCACGGAAGAAGCCCAGCCGAGCCAGGCCGAAGGCACCCAGCATCAGCAGCATCGTGATCGCCACGAAGCCGCCCGCGCCCAGGCCGAACTGGTTCACCGCCAGTTCGCCGAAGGCCGCGTTGAGCCAGCCGGCGCTCCAGCCGCGCGCCCCGATGGCAAAGCCCGCAAGCGCCAGGCCCAGCACGCCGACGATGCCGCCGGCCAGCAGCCAGCGACCCTGCGCGCGGCCCGGCGGCTGCATGGCACCCACCGCGCAGAGGAGCAGGCCCGCCACGCCGGACAGCAGCCACCATCGGCCCTGCCCCAGCGCCTGCAAGACGCCATTGGCTGCGTCGCCCTGGCTGAACACCTGGGGCAGCACCGCGTACCAGGCGGTGTCCTGGATGGCGTACCAGGGCAGCAGCAGGTAGGCCAGCGCGCCGATGGCGATGCAGATCCGTGCTGCGCGGTTGGGGTGGCGCGAAGTCATGGGTAGGCGGTTGCAGGAACGAGCGGCCCTGCGGGCCGCGATCCGCTGCGCATCAGCGCGGCAGCGAGTTGACTTCCTTTTCCCAGCGCGCGATCAGGCGGCGCCGCTCGTCGCTGGCGCCGTACTTCTTGTAGTCGTAGTTGATGAGCTTGATCTTCTTGAAGTCCGGCACGTTAGCATCGACCGGCGTCGCCTTGTTGGACGGCAGCTGGAACTGCTTGGACGCCGCGCCGAAGCCTTGCGCGCCGGGCGTGAGCGCCCATTCGTAGAACTTCTTGGCCTGCTCCAGGTTGCGCGCGCCCTTCACGATGCTCATTGAGCCGATCTCCGCGCCGGTGCCCTCCGAAGGCGTGGTGGTCTCCACCGGGAAGCCCGCCATCTTCTCCTGCGGCGCGTCGTGCACGAAGCTGATCGACACCGCCGTCTCGCCGCGAGCCACCGCCTTGATCGGGCCGGTGCCCGAGCGGGTGTACTGCCCCACGTTCTTGTGCAGCGCCTTGAGGTAGTCGAAGGCCTTGTCCTCGCCCATGAGCTGCACCAGCGTGGCGATCATGGTGTAGGCGGTGCCGCTCGATGCGGGGTTGGCCACCTGGATCTCGCCCTTGTACTCGGGCTTGAGCAGGTCGGCCCAGCTGCGCGGCACGCCCAGCTTCTTCTTGGCGATCAGCTCGGTGTTGTAGCCGAAGCCCAGCGGGCCCATGTAGATGCCCACGGTCTTGTAGCCCGACTGCGCGGCCTGCTGCTGCGCCCAGTCGTAGAGCTGCGGCAGGCTCGCGCTCTTGTATTCCTGCGTGAGGCCCATCTCGGCCGCCTGCAGGTGCGGGTCGCCCGTGCCGCCGAACCACACGTCGGTCTTGGGGTTGTCCTTCTCCGCGACCAGTTGCGCCAGCGCCTCGCCGGAGCCCTTCAGCGCGAGGTTGATCTTGACCCCGGTGGTGCGCGCATAGGTGGTGGCGATGAGGTTGCACCAGTCGGCCTGCACCGAGCAGATCACGTTGACCTGCTGGGCCGAGGCCGCGGCCGAGAAGAAGGTGGCCGCCAGGGCCAGGGGCAGCAGGGTCGTGCGCATGCGTGCGGTCTCCAGTTGTAATTCGATTACTCAAGACCATGACACAAATATGACAAATGTGACAGTGGGGAAAAGCCCGAAGAATCCAACGGGGGAGCAAAGAAGTACAGCTCGAGGCCCCAAGCATGGAACATAATTACATCGATCGCGCCACCCGACCATGCTCGACCGCATCCAAGCCGCCCTGCCGAACCTGCCGCCCGCGGAACGCCGCGTGGCCCGGCTGGCACTGGCCGATGCCAACGCCTTCATCCTCCTGCCGGTGCGCGAACTCGCGCTGCGGGCTCGCGTCAGCAACCCGACCGTGGTGCGCTTCTGCCGCAGCATGGGCTATGAAGGCCTGAGCGAATTCAAGCGCAAGCTGGCCGGCAGCGTGGGCAGCGGCGTGCCGCACCTGCACCGCAGCGTGCAGCCCGAGGACGATACCGGCAAGGTCTTCGGCAAGCTGATCGACAACGCGGTCGCGGCCTTTCTGCGCTACCGCAACGACGCCAGCACCGCGCCCATCGACAAGGCCGCCGCGGCGCTGGCCGCCGCGCAGCAGGCCGGCCGGCGCGTCGAATTCTTCGGCGCCGGCAACTCGGGCATCGTGGCGCAGGACGCGCAGCACAAGTTCTTCCGCCTGGGCATCACCGCCATCGCGCACAGCGACGGCCACATGCAGGTGATGAGCGCCTCGATGCTGCGCCCCGGCGACTGCGCGGTGCTCATCTCCAACTCGGGCCGCACGCGCGACCTGATGAACGCCTGCGAGATCGCTCGCAAGGCGGGCGCCACCACCATCACCATCACGGCCAGTGGCGCGCCGCTGGCGGCGGCCGGGCACATCCACCTGGCGGCCGACCACCCCGAGGGCTACGACCAGTACAGCCCCATGGTCTCGCGCCTGCTGCACCTCATGATCATCGACGTGCTGTGCACCTGCGTGGCCTTGCGCATCGGCAACGAGACCCTGCAGCCGATGCTGGACGAGATGAAGAAGAACCTGCAGGCCAAGCGCTATGCATGACGCTGCAAGGCCTGCACCTTTTGTATGTAACCCGCTTACCGACACGAGCACACCATGAGCTTCGACCTCGTACTTTTCGGCGGCACCGGCGACCTCGCCTGGCGCAAGCTGATGCCCGCCCTGTTCCAGGCCTTCCGCCACGGCAGCCTGCCCGAAGGCGGCCGCATCATCGGCGTGGCGCGCGACGATCTTTCGGACGACGCCTACCGCGAGCTGATCCAGTCGCGCTTCAAGGCGGTGGAAGGCGCCAAGCGCCCCACGCCGGAGGAGTTCAAGGACTTCGCCTCCATGCTGCACTACCTGCGCATGGACCTGTCCAAGCCGGCCGACTATGCGCGCCTGGCCGACCTGCTGCGCACGCGCAATGCGGACACGGTGGTGATGTACCTGGCGACGGCGCCGGGCCTGTTCACCTCGGTGGTGGAACAGATCGCCGCCGCGGGCCTGAACACGCCGGCCACGCGGATGGTGCTGGAAAAGCCCCTGGGCCACGACCTCAAGAGCAACCGCAGCATCAACGACGCGGTGCAGAAGGTGCTGCACGAGAACCAGATCTTCCGCATCGACCACTACCTGGGCAAGCCCTCGGTGCAGAACCTGTTCGCCATGCGCTTCGGCAATGCGCTGTTCGAGCCCATCTGGCGGCGCGAGCACGTGGCCAACATCCAGATCACCATCGCCGAGGACCTGGGCGTCGAAAAGCGCGGCAGCTTCTACGACCAGACCGGCGCGCTGCGCGACATGGTGCAGAACCACGCACTGCAACTGGTGTGCGCGATCGGCATGGAACCGCCCATCAACTCGCATGCCGACGCCATCCGGGACGAGAAGCTCAAGGTGCTGCGCTCGCTCAAGCCCTGGACGGCCGAGGAGATCGGCCTGCACGCCATCCGCGGCCAGTACGGCGCCGGCACGGCCTATGGCGAGCGCGTGGTGGCCTACCGCGAGGAACCCGGCGTGGACCCGGAGAGCAAGACCGAGACCTTCGTCGCCCTGCGCACCGAGATCGCCAACTGGCGCTGGGCCGGCGTGCCCATCTACATCCGCACCGGCAAGCGGCTGGCCTCGCGCGATGCGCGCATCGAGATCAACTTCCGCGCGGCGCCGCATGCCATCTTCCGCGTGCCCGCCGGCAACGCCAACAAGCTGGTGATCAACCTGCAGCCCAAGGACGGAATGGAACTGCATCTGCTGGCGCAGGCACAGGACAAGCGCCAGCGCAGCGGCATCCATGTGGCGCCGCCGCTGGCGCCGGTGCAGTTGGACCTGGATTTCGACAAGCGCTTCGGCTCCGAGCGCGTGGGCGCCTACGAGCGCCTGCTGCTGGACGTGATCGACGGCCGCCTGAACCTGTTCGTGCGCCGCGACGAGCAGGAAGAGGCCTGGCGCTGGGTCGAGCCGCTGCTGGACACTTGGGGTGCAGACGGCGGCCCGCGCATCTACGCCGCCGGCACCTGGGGCCCGAGTGCATCCAGCGCGATGATCGCGCGCGACGGCTTTGCCTGGGGCGAGGAACAATAAAAAGCCCCCCGGCTTCTCACTCCGCTTCGCTGCGTGTAGTTCGCCACCCCCCCGAGGGGGCGACCCCACCTGCGGCCCGGCAACGCCGGTTCCGCGGTGCGGGACTGGTGAGAGGAGCGGCGTTCTTCAGCGCAGGTAGCGGCCACCCGGGCCGACCATCACCAGTTCGACGAATCGCGAGCCGTGGTGGTTGGTGGGGCTGAAGTCCACTGTGTAGCCGCCCAGGTCGGTGCTGCGCATGCCTTCCATCGCCGTGACCAGCTTCTGCGGCGTGATGCCCTTGCCGGCGCGGCGCATGCCTTCGAGCAGCACCTGCAGGTTGATGTAGCCGAAGAAATGGTCGTAGTCGACCGGCAGCTCGGCCGCCTCCATGGCCGCGTGGTAGCTGCGCGTGAGCGGCGTGATCGGGCGGAAGGGATAGGGCACGATCTGCGCGATGGCCAGGCCGCGCGCCTCGTCGCCCAGCGCATCGATGAGCTGGCGCGAGTTGGCGATGCTCACGCAGTAGATGGGCGCCGCGATCTTCTGGCGGGCAATTTTCACGAAGGGGATCAGCGACGGCCCGAAGGACATGAAGATGATCGCCTGCGGCTTGGCCGCGGCCAGCGTGGCTACGGCCGCTGCGGCGTCGCTGCCGTTCACCTCCAGCGGCGCCTTGGCCACCAGGTTGGCGCCCTGCGCCTTGCAGGTCTGCTCCACCACTGGCGCCATCAATTGGCCGAAAGGGCTGTTCTGGTAGACCAGCGCGATCTCGCCGCGGTGCAGCGTGACCAGGTTGCGCACCATCTGATCGACCTCGTCGCCGTAGCTCGCCATGGTGGTAAAGAAGAAGGGGTTGTGCCTGGCGCGCAGCACCGGCGAGCCGGTGTACACGCTCACCAGCGGCACCTTCTTCTCGGCAACGATGGGCAGCGCCGCCGCCACGCCGGCCGTGTTGGCAAAACCGTAGAGCGCCGTCGCTTCCTCGCGCTCGATCAACTGCGTGACGTTGGCCACCGTCTTCGCGGGGTCGTAGGCGTCGTCCAGCGTCACCAGGCGCACGTTGCGGCCGCCCACGCCGCCCTTGCGGTTGAACTCCTTGATCGCCATGTCCTGGCCGCGCAGTACCGCCTGGAAGGTGGGTGCGAGCGGACCCGTCAGGTGCGCGCTCTGCCCGATGACGATGTCGCCCGCAGGCGCCTTGGCTTCGGTGGCCCCGGCTGACGCGGGGGCCTTGGCGGCCCTGTCCTGCGCGAGCGCAGGCAGGGCGATGGTTGCGCCGGCGGCAGCGATGCCGCCCATGAGCTTGCGGCGCGTGAGCGCCCGCTTCTTCTCTTCCTGCATGGCTTGTCTCCTGGTTTGTTGTGGGTATCGCGATGCGGGCGCGATCTTCCGATCGGCGCCAAGGCGCGACTTGTCCGCTCCGTGACACGGACGACCAGGAACAGAGGCGATCTGTGAATTGATGCACGGGCCGCGGCCCGTGCCATTGCGGGCAAAGCCGCTAGATGCGGCCTTCTTCCACCGCGTGGCAGGCCACCTGGATGCCGGCGATGGACAGCAGCGCCGGCCGCTCGGCCTTGCAGCGCGCGTTGGCATGCGGGCAGCGCGGATGGAAGCTGCAGCCGGTGGGCGGATTGAGCGGGTTGGGCACCTCGCCCTGCACCGGCGTGCGCGCACGGCCCACGGCATGCATCTGCGGAATCGCGTCCAGCAGCATGCGCGTGTAGGGATGACGCGGCGCGCTGAAGAGGCTCGCCTTGTCGGCAATCTCCACCAGGCGGCCCAGGTACATCACGCCCACCGAATCGCTCACGTGGCGCACCACGGCGAGGTTGTGCGAGATGAACAGGTAGGTCAGGCCGCGCTCGCGCTGCAGGTCCTTCATGATGTTGAGCACTTGCGCCTGCACGCTCACGTCCAGTGCCGAGGTGGGCTCGTCGCACACCAGGAATTCGGGCGCGGTGGCCAGGGCACGCGCGATGGAGATGCGCTGGCGCTGGCCGCCGGAGAACTGGTGCGGATACTTCACCATGTCCAGCGGGCTCAGTCCCACCGACTTGAGCAGTTCGCCCACGCGCGCCTTCAGGGCGGCACGCTCGGTCACCAGGCCGTGCTCCTGCAGCGGCTCGCCGACGATGGCCTCCACCGTCCAGCGCGGGTTCAGGCTGGCGTAGGGGTCCTGGAAGATCATCTGCACGCGCTTGCGCAGCGCGCGGCCGCGGCTGGAATTGAAGGCCGCATGCGCGTCCTGCCCGTCGAACTCGACCCGGCCGCGCGTGGGCGTGTACAGGCCGGTGAGCAGGCGCGCCACCGTGCTCTTGCCGCAGCCCGATTCGCCCACCAGCGCCAGCGTCTTGCCGCGCTCGATGGAGAAGCTGACGCCGTCCACGGCATGCAGCAGCGTGCGCGGCTGGCGCTCGATCACGCGGTTGAGCCAGGGCAGCGACACGTCGAAGGTCTTGGCCAGGTCCTCGACCTGCACCAGGGCCTTCGTGTCGACGTGGGCGACGGCGGCGGCGACGGCGTTCATGCGGCCACCTCCTTCTTCCTGGCGACCGCAGGGTCGTGCAGCCAGCAGGCCGCGCGGGTGGCGCCGGCCGGCATCAACTCGGGCCGCTCGACCGAACAGCGCTCGAAGGCTCGCGGGCAGCGCGGGTGGTAGGCGCAGCCGCTGGGAATGGCATTCAGGCGCGGCATGGCCCCGTCGATCTGGTTCAGGCGCTCGCGCTCCTGGCTCATGTCGGGTATGGCCGCCATCAGTCCCGCGGTGTAAGGGTGCGCGGCTTCATGGATCACGTTGTGCACCGGGCCGACCTCGGCGATGCGGCCGGCGTACATCACGGCCACGCGGTCGCAGGTCTCGGCGATCACGCCCATGTCGTGCGTGATGAGCATCACGGCCGCGCCGCGATCGCGGCACAGGCGCTTGAGCAGGCTGATGATCTGCGCCTGGATCGACACGTCCAGCGCGGTGGTGGGTTCGTCGGCCACGATCAGCGTGGGCTCGGCCGCCAGGGCCAGCGCGATCACCACGCGCTGGCGCATGCCGCCCGAGAACTGGTGCGGGTAGTGGTCGATGCGCTGCGCGGCAGCGGGAATGCCAGTGTCTTCCAGCAGCCCGATGGCGCGTCGGCGCGCCTCGGCCTGCGTCACCGGCAGGTGCGCGCGGATGGTCTCTTCCAGCTGCCGGCCCACCGTGTACAGCGGGTTCAGCGAGGTGAGCGGGTCCTGGAAGATGGCGCCAATGCGCTTGCCGCGGATGTGCCGCATCTTCTCGTGCGGCAGTTGGTCGATGCGCTGGCCTTCCAGCAGGATCTCGCCGCCCGCCACGTGGGCCGGCGGCTCCAGCAGGCCGATGATGGCCGCACCGGTGAGCGACTTGCCGGCACCGGATTCGCCCACCACGCCCAGCACTTCGCCGGGCTCGATCGAGAAGGAGATGTCGTCGAGGGCGCGCAGCGTGCCGCGGCGGCCGGGAATCTCGACGACGAGGTTGCGGACTTCGAGCAGGGGCATGTCGTTCAGCGCAGTCGGGGGTTGAGCGCGTCGCGCAGCCAATCGCCCAGCAGGTTCACGCTCAGGGCGATGAGGACGAGCGTGAGACCGGGGAACACCGTCATCCACCACTCGCCCGAGAAAAGGAACTGGTTGCCGTTGCTGATGAGCGTGCCCAGCGACGGCGAAGTGGGCGGCACCCCCACGCCCAGGAAGGACAGTGTGGCCTCCGTGATGATGGCCGTGGCCACCTGGATGGTGGAAATCACGAACACGGGGCCGAGCACGTTGGGCAGCACGTGCTTGACCATGATGCGCATCGGCGAGACGCCGGTGACGCGCGCCGCCTGCACGTATTCCTTGTTGCGCTCCACCAGCGTGGAGCCGCGCACGGTGCGCGCATAGTCGACCCACTTGGTCAGCGAGATGGCGAGGATCAGCACACCGAAGGCCACGGTGGTGTGCGCATTCGGAAAGAGCGCACGCCCCACGCCGGCGATGAGCAGTGCCACCAGGATGGCCGGGAAGGACAGCACCACGTCGCACAGGCGCATCAGGAAGGCGTCGACCCAGCCGCCCCGAAAGCCCGCGATGAGCCCCAGCGTGACGCCCACCAGCATCGACAGGATCACCGACACCACGCCCACCACCAGCGAGATGCGCGCACCGTACATGAGCGTGGAGACGATGTCGCGGCCCTGCTCGTCGGTGCCCAGCAGGTACTTGGTGCTGCCCTCGGGCATCCAGGCCGGCGGCAGGCGCGCGTCGGACAGTTCGAGCGTCGACAGGTCGTAGGGGTTGTGCGGCGCGATCCAGGGCGCGAACACCGCGCAGAACAGGCAGATGGCGCCCACGATGGCCGCGCCGATGGCCACCGGCGAGGTCCGGAAGCTGTAGCCGATGTCGCTGTCGAACCAGCGCGTGAGTTGCTTGATCATCAAGTGGGAGCCGGGAAACTTCTTGTCTTCGTGCAAATGGCATGCCCGCAGGCGCAGGACGTGCGGGCATGCCGGCCGCCTTGGGCCTTGTCGACAGTCAGGCGGTGGTGGTGGCGATCAGTCGCCCTTCACGCTCATCCACTTGAAGAACATGAAGTTGTCGGCCAGCTGCGTGAGCGTGACCTTCTTGCTCACGCCCCAGGCCAGCGACTGCTGGTGCAGCGGCAGGTGGCCCACGTCGTCGGCGTGGATGGTGAAGACTTCCTTGATCATCGCGTCGCGCTTGGCCTTGTCGGTCTCCGACTGGATCTGCTTGGTGAGTTCGTCCACCTTCGGGTTGCTGTAGGAACCCAGGTTGAACTGGCCGGTGCCCGAGGGGTCGGGCGTGGCCATCAGCGCATTGAGTGCGTTGTGCGCGTCGTAGGTGGAGGGCGTCCAGCCCAGCAGGTAGAAGCTGGTGTCGCGGCGCAGGATCTTGGGGAAGTAGGTGCCCTTGGTCTCGGCCACCAGGTTCACCTTCACGTTGATCTTGGCCAGGCCTGCGGCCACGGCCTGGCAGATCTGCGCGTCGTTCACGTAGCGGTCGTTGGGGCAGTTCATCGAGACCTCGAAGCCCTGCGGATAGCCGGCGTCGGCCAGCAGCTTCTTGGCGGCCTCGAGGTCGTAGGGCAGGCGCTTGTCCTGGGCTTCGCTGAAGCCGGTGATGCCGGGGCCCACCATGAGGCCGGTGGGACGCGAGGCGCCGCGCATCACGGTGCGCTTGATGCCCTCGATGTCGATCGACTGGTAGAAGGCCTGGCGCACGCGCTTGTCCTTGAAGGGGTTCTTGCCCTTCACGCTGGAGTAGAGCAGCTCGTCGCGCTTCTGGTCCATGCCCAGGAAGATGGTGCGCAGCTCGGGGCCGACGATCACCTTGGCATTGGGGCTCGCGTTGACGCGGGCCACGTCCTGCACCGGCACCGGCTCCATCACGTCCACTTCGCCGGACAGCAGCGCGGCGACGCGCGTGGAGGGATTGCCGATCTTGGTGAAGATGACTTCCTGCACGTTGCCTTCGATCTTGCCCCAGTAGGTGCCGTTGCGAACGAAGGTGGTGCGCACGTCGGGCTGGCGCTCGCGCACGCGGTACGGGCCGGTGCCGTTGGCCTTGAAGGACGCAGTGTTCTCGATGCCCTTGCGGCGGTCCACCGGCTTGGTGGCGTTGTTCGCCTCGCACCACTTCTTGCTCATGATCGCCACTTGCGAGAGCACGTCGGGCAGGATGGGGAACGGCGCCTTGGTCTCGATGTCGATCGTGTGGTCGTTGACCTTGCGCGTTTCCTTGATGTCGTTGGTGTAGCTGTTCATGTCCGAGCCTTCGCCGCCAGCGCGGGCCAAGCTGAACAGCACGTCATCGGCCGTGAAGGGGGTGCCGTCATGGAAGGTCACGCCCTTGCGCAGCTCGAAGCGCCACACGGTGGGGCTGGTCTGCTTCCAGCTGGTGGCCAGCAGCGGCGCCAGGCTCAGGTCCTTGTTGCGGCCGGTGAGCGTCTCGTACACGTTCTGCGTCACGCTCAGCTGCAGCGACTCGTTGAGCGAGTGCGGATCGAGCGAGAGCGCGTCGCCCTGGTTGGCGATGCGGATCGTCTGTGCACCGGCCAGCGCGGACACCAGGGCCAGCGCGGACGCCGCAATGATCTGTCGCTTGAAACGCATAGGGAACTCCTCGAAAACAAGATTGATTAATGTGCGGCGGATGATGCGTGCATTTTTGATGCCTGAGCCTTGGCGTTTTCCATTGGACTCGGCTCGGCCAGGGGCAGGCCCTGCTCGACCAGGCTGGCGTGCATGGCGGCGCCCAGCGGCAGGATCTCGTCGTTGAAGTCGTAGCGGCTGTTGTGCAGGAAGGCACCGTCCTTCACGCCCTGGCCGATGCGCAGGTAGGCGCCGGGCTTCTTCTGCAGCATGAAGGAGAAGTCCTCTGCGCCCATGCTGGGCTCCATGTTGCGCTCGACGTTGCGTGCGCCCACCAGGGCCTGCGCCACGTCGCCGGCAAAAAGGGCCTCGGCGGGCGTGTTGATGGTGGCAGGGTAGATGCGCTCGAACTTCACCGTGGCGCTGGCGCCGAAGCCGGAGGCCACTGCGCTGCACATCTCGGTCAGGCGGCGCTCCACATCGGCCTGCACCTTGGCACTGAAGGTGCGCACCGTGCCCACCAGCGTGGCCCGGCCAGGCACCACGCTCATCGCGCCCAGGTCGCCGGCCTGCACCGCGCAGATGCTGATCACGGCGGCGTCGATGGGCCGCACGTTGCGCGACACGATGGTCTGGATGGCGGTGATGAGGTGTGCCGACACCACCACCGGATCGACCGTGAGGTAAGCGTGCGCACCGTGGCCACCCTTGCCCACCACCTCGATGGTGATGCGATCGGCGGCGGCCATCATCGGGCCGGAATTGAGGCCCACCGTGCCCGGCGCCATGCCGGGCCAGTTGTGCATCGCGTAGACGGACTCGACGGGGAAGCGATCGAAGAGGCCGTCCTCGATCATCACGCGCGCACCGGCGAAGCCCTCCTCGCCGGGCTGGAAGATCAGCACCGCGGTGCCGTCGAAGTTGCGCGTCTCTGCGAGATAGCGCGCGGCCCCCACCAGCATGGCTGTGTGGCCGTCGTGGCCGCAGCCGTGCATCAGGCCGCTCTTGCCGGAGCGCCAGGCGAAGTCGTTGTCCTCGTGCATGGGCAGCGCGTCCATGTCGGCGCGCAGGCCGATCATGCGGCCGCTGGCAGTGGAGCGGCCGCGGACCACGGCCACGAGGCCGGTCTTGCCGATGCCGGTGTGGATCTCGTCCACGCCGCAGGCTTTGAGCGATTCCTGCACGCGCGCAGAGGTGTAGACCTCCTCGAAGCCCAGTTCGGGGTGGGCATGCAGGTCGCGTCTCAGCGCGGAAATCTCGGGATGGAAGCGGGCGATGTGCGCAAAGGCGCGCCCGGAGGCCTGGTATCGGTGGAAACTCATCTGTTCAATGGCCTCCCCGCACCGAAACACGCAGGCGGGGATCGACGGCGAAATACAGCAGATCGACGATCAGGTTGATGGTCACGAAAATCAGCGCAATAAGGCACAGGTAGGCCGCCATCACCGGAATATCCGCATAGGTCACGGCCTGGATGAATAGCAGCCCCATGCCCGGCCATTGGAATACGGTCTCGGTAATGATGGCAAAGGCGATCAGCGAACCCAATTGCAGGCCCGTGATGGTGATCACCGGCACCAGCGTATTTCGCAATGCATGGCCGAAATGGATGGCGCGGTCCGACAGGCCGCGCGCCCGCGCGAACTTGATGTAGTCGGTGCGCAGCACTTCGAGCATCTCGGAGCGCACCAGCCGCATGATCAGCGTGAGCTGGAAGACGGCCAGCGTGATCGCCGGCAGCACCATGTGCACCCAGCCGTCGCGCGTCAGGAGGCCGGTGCTCCAGCCCCACAGGTTCACCGTGTCGCCCCGTCCGAAACTTGGAAACCAGCCCAGCCAGACCGAGAACACCAGGATCAGCAGGATGCCGATCAGGAAGGTGGGCAGCGACACGCCGAGCAGCGAGAGCGCCATCAGCGACTGGCTCATGAAGGACCCGCGGCGCAACGCCGCGTAGACACCCATCGGCAGGCCGATGACCAGCGCCAGGATGGCCGCCACGATCGAGAGCTCCAGCGTGGCCGGCAGGCGCTCCAGAATGAGGCGCGAGACCTTGGCACCCTGGCGCAGGCTGAGGCCGAACTCGCCCTGCGCCGCATTGATCAGGAAGTGCCAGAACTGCACGAAGAAGGGACGGTCCAGCCCCAGGTCCGCCCTCAATTGGCGAATCTGCTCCGGCTTGGCATCCTGGCCCAGCAGGAAGACCACCGGATCGCCGACGTACTGGAACAGCAGGAAGGCCACGAAGGCCACGACCACCATGACGATGACGGCCTGAACCAGGCGGCGAAGAACGAAAGCAAGCATCGTTTCGGTTTGTATCTATCTTGTTCTTGGAGAGCAAGCCATATGCCCGGTTCTGCACTCAGGCATGCACGGATCAGCAAAGAAAAAAGCCACACGACTTGCATCGTGTGGCTTCGATCGTTTGATCCAAGCTGGCACTAGGCCAGCATCGGATTAGAACGAGTGACGGATACCGAAGTCGTAACCCATCGACTTCTCGACACCACCCCAGGTCGCGGACTGTGCGGCGGTGGGGGTCGGGCCACCCACGGTCATTGCCAGGCCGTTGTTCGAGATGTCGTCGTTCTTCAGGTAAGCCGCGGTGGCGTACAGAGCGGTGCGCTTCGACAGGTTGTGCACGTAGCCGAGAGCGAACTTCTGCGACTTCTGCTTGGTAGCAGTGGTCGACAGGTCGAAGTCGGTGTACGAGTACGACAGGCGGATCAGGCCGGGGCCGACGGGAATGGTGCCGCCGATCAGGTAGCCGTTGCTCTTCAGGTCGCCGGTCAGGGCAGCCAGGTCGGACTCAACCTTGGTCTGGTTCCATTCGCCCATCAGCTTCAGGAAACCGAAGTCCCACGAAGCGCCGATGTTGCCGATCTTGGACTCAGCACGGCCACCGCCTTGGAAGTTGCGGGTGATGACGGTCTCGCCGTAAGCACCAGCGACGTCCAGGGGACCATTGGCGTAGCCGAAGCGGCCACCGATGTACTGGCCGTCAGCAGCCAGGCCAGCGGGCGTGTTCACCGACGGATCGTATTCCACGCGCTCGGGCAGGCCGTACATGATCTGACCGTAGAAACCACCCAGGTTGGCGGGCAGGAAGTAGCCGACCGTGTTGTTGGCGCGAACGTAGTTGCTGTTCGACAGACCCAGGGCTTGGCCCAGGACCGTGCCGCCACCCGAGGTGGACACAGCATTGGTGCCGACGCCGTTGGTGCCGAACGGATCGAACACGGTGTCGTTCCAGAAGGTCGGCACGTAGTCGCGGCCCAGACGGACTTCACCGAAGCGACCCGACAGGCTGACGGTCGAACGACGGTTGAAGAGCTGGCTGCTGGCCGTGGTCAGGTTGCCGGCGCCGGCGGTGCCGACGTCGTTGCCCAGAGCAGCTTCGAGCCAGAAGCTAGCTGCCAGGCCGCCACCCAGGTCTTCCGTGCCACGGAAGCCGATACGGCTGGAGTTGTAGCCCGAGTTCGACAGGTCGGTACGCGAGAGCTTCACGCCGTTCACGGTCTTGTTTTCGTAGTAGCTGACGCCAGCGTCAACGATACCGAACAGCGTGACAGACGACTGCGCAGAGGCGGCACCGGCGGCAGCCAGAGCAGCCAGAGCAACTAGAGATTTTTTCATTGCAAGTTTCTCCAAGGTTAAACATAGGGCTCCGGTGCAGAGGGCTCACACTGTGACTGGCACTTAGTGCTCCCACCGGACCCCGGGCCAACCTCCTTTTGGGAAGTTGACGCTATTGCACCAGAGCAACTGGGCAAGGGCAAAAGAATTCAGCCGAAATATCTATGTGGCGGGTCGATTCGTTGCAGTGGTGCAACAGAGAAACGAAGGTCGCCGGAGTGCCACGATGTGAAATCCAGGCCGTTGCCAATCCCATCCTTGCGCACTTGGAGTCCAATTGGGTGATGACACGGTCGATCGATTCCTATATTGCGCTCGCGGACGACGCGTTGCGCACCGTCTTCGCCCATCCGGCCGCGACCCGCGAGACCCCGAGGCCTGCGGCGCTGGACGGCCCCATGAGCGAGGCCCAGCGCCGACAGGCCGGCGCGCTGATGCGGGTCAATCACGTGGGGGAGGTGTGCGCGCAGGCGCTCTATGCCGCGCAGGCAGTGACGACACGGGATCCCGCCCTGCGGGAGCATTTCCTGGAAGCCTCCCGCGAGGAGACGGACCACCTGGCCTGGACGCGCTTGCGCCTGAAGGAACTCGGCTCCAGCCCCTCCTTGCTGAACCCGCTGTGGTACGCGGGCGCCTTCGGGCTGGGTCTCGTAGCCGGGCGCCTGGGCGACCCCTTGAGCCTGGGTTTCGTCGCCGAGACCGAGCGACAGGTGGAAGCCCACCTGGACAGCCACCTGGACCGGTTGCCGCCGCCGGATCATTCTTCCCGGGCGATCGTCGAGCAAATGAAGCTGGACGAGGCCCGCCATGCGGCCGACGCGGTGCATGCCGGCGCTGCCGAATTACCCCCGCCGGCCAAGGCGCTGATGCGCATGGCCGCACGGGTGATGACCACCGTCGCCCATCGCATCTAGCCGGCAATGAAGACGATCAGGCTTCGATCAGCTCGTAACTTGTCGTGATTTCGGCCGTCTTGGCCAACATGATGGTCGCCGAGCAATAGGTTTCGTGGCTCAGCTGAATGGCCCGCTCCACGGCCGGGGCCGGCACGCCCTTGCCCGCGACTGTGAAGTGAAGGTGGATCTTGGTGAAGACCTTCGGATCCTTTTCCGCCCGTTCGCTGGTCACCTTGACACTGCAGCGCTCCACTTGATGACGGCCGCGCTTGAGGATCAGGACCACGTCATAGGCCGTGCACCCGCCGGCGCCTGCCAGCACGGTTTCCATCGGACGCGGCGCCAGGTTGCGGCCACCGTTTTCAGGACGCGCCGGATCCGGGGCGCCGTCCATGACCAGCACGTGCCCGCTACCCGTTTCCGCCACGAAGCCCATGGGCGAATTGGTTCCTGCTGCGCCGGTCCAGCTGACAGTGCATTCCATGTCTTGAAAACTTCCGTTGAACACGGGCGCTTCACATTCGCGCAAAGGCCCGAAAAAGGTGATGGATGTGGCAAAAAGATCGAGAGGCTTGTTGCATTGCAACAAGGTAGGGGTATACTTTATTTCATCGCACGTTTGGACGTGCACCAGTTGTCTCCTCCACCCTCCCAATTGGTGGATTTAGCCCCGAGTCGCAAGACTCGGGGCTTTTTTCTTTGCAGCGCATCCCTGCCAGGTCGTGCACTGGCGCGCTCGTATCATGGCGCTCTGCCATCATGAACACCTCCAAGAAGACCACCGCGTCCGCACCCGCCCCTGGTGCCGCCGACCTCACGCCCGCCGACTACCTGAAGAAGATCCTCACCGCACGCGTCTACGACGTGGCGGTCGAATCGCCGCTGGAGCCGGCACGCGCCCTGAGTGCCCGCCTGGGCAACACGGTGCTGCTCAAGCGCGAGGACCAGCAGCCGGTGTTCAGCTTCAAGCTGCGCGGCGCCTTCAACAAGATGGCCCACCTCTCGCAGGAGCAACTGGATCGCGGCGTGATCTGCGCCTCGGCCGGCAACCACGCCCAGGGCGTGGCGCTGAGCGCACGCAAGCTGGGCGTGCGGGCGGTCGTGGTGATGCCGGTGACCACGCCACAACTCAAGGTCGATGCGGTGCGCGCGCTGGGGGGCGAAGTCCACCTGCACGGCGAAAGCTATTCCGACGCCTACGGACACGCGGTCGAACTCGAGCAGCAGCACGGCCTGACCTTCGTGCACCCCTTCGACGACCCGGACGTCATCGCCGGCCAGGGCACCATCGCCATGGAGATCCTGCGCCAGCACCAGGGTCCGCTCGATGCGGTCTTCGTCGCCATCGGCGGCGGTGGCCTCATCTCGGGCGTGGCCAACTACATCAAGGCGCTGCGCCCCGAGATCCGCGTGATCGGCGTCCAGATGAACGACTCGGACGCGATGATGCAGTCGGTCGCCGCGCACGAGCGGGTCTCGCTGCCCGATGTCGGCCTGTTCTCCGACGGCACCGCCGTCAAGCTGGTGGGCGCCGAAACCTTCCGTGTCGCCAGCAAGCTCGTGGACGAGTTCGTCTCGGTGGACACCGACGCGGTCTGCGCGGCCATCAAGGACGTGTTCATCGACACGCGCAGCATCGTGGAGCCGGCCGGCGCGCTGGCGGTGGCGGCCATCAAGCAGTACGTGGAAGAGCGCGGCACGCGCGGCGAGACCTATGCGGCCATCCTGTGCGGCGCCAACATGAACTTCGACCGGCTGCGCTTCGTGGCCGAGCGTGCCGAGGTGGGCGAGGAGCGCGAAGCGCTGTTCGCCGTGACCATCCCCGAGGAGCGCGGCAGCTTCCGGCGCTTCTGCGAGCTCGTCGGCCGCCTGCCGGGCGCCTCTCGCAACGTCACCGAGTTCAACTACCGCATCAGCGACGCGCAAAAGGCGCACGTGTTCGTCGGCCTGACGACGAGCACCCGCGGCGAATCCAGGACCATCGCGGACACCTTCGGTTCGCACGGCTTTGCCGCGCTCGACCTGACGCACGACGAACTCGCCAAGGAGCATCTGCGGCACCTGGTGGGCGGGCGCACGGGCCTGGCCCACGACGAGCGGCTGCTGCGCTTCGTGTTCCCCGAACGTCCAGGCGCGCTGCTCAAGTTCCTGAGCCTGCTCAAGCCCAACTGGAACATCAGCCTCTTCCACTACCGCAACCAGGGCGCCGACTACGGCCGCATCCTGGTGGGGGTGCAGGTGCCCGCGGCGGACGACCAGGCTTTCGGCGCCTTCCTCCAAACCCTGGGCTATCCGTACGTGGAAGAGACGGCCAACCCGGCCTATCGCCTCTTCCTGCAGGCCTGAAGAGAGGCCGGCGAGCCGCGCTTCAGCGCGGCGCCGTCACCGGCGCGAAGCGCGGGCTGCCGCCGGCGGCTGCGGCGCGCTGCGATGCGGTCATGACACCGGTCGCGGACGCCGGCTTGGGCATCTGAATGGTCAGCAGGGTCGGGGTGTCGGGGCCGGCGCCCAGCCGGGCCGCACGCACGTCCACCGACTGCAGCACGTAGCCGTCGCCCACCTGCTGGCCCACGCGGTACGGCCGCGGCGGCTTGCCGTCCACCGCCACCAGGGCAGCGCCACGCTGGTCGCCATCGGCAATCACGCCCATCAGCACGAAGCGATTGCCGGCGTCGGGCGTCAGGGTTGCCTGGACCGTGGTGGCACCGAAGGCCTTGGCCACTTCCGCCGGGTCCACCGCCACGGGCGGCGCGACCAGCGCCGGGGGCGCGGCCGACTCGGGCGGCGCCGCCAGGCGGAGGCCCCAGAAGATCACGCTGGCAGCGGCCAGCGCCCACACGACGGTGGTCCCCAGGGCCGCGGGCCAGCGCGGCGAAGTGTCAAGAATTGCTGACATGAGGCGGGATTATGATTCAGCGAACCGGCCTGCCGAACGAACGGCGGCGCCATTTCCTCGTTCCCTCCTCCCCCACCCCATGAAGCGATTTGCCACCCGTTCGCGTCAACACCTGCAGCGCGCCTTCACCCTGATCGAACTGATGGTGGTGCTGGTGATCATCGGCGTGCTGGCCGCGCTGATCGTGCCCAACGTGATCGAGCGCGCCGACGATGCCCGCGTCACCGCGGCCCGCACCGACGTCAACAACCTCATGCAGGCGCTCAAGCTCTACCGCCTGGACAACCAGCGCTACCCCACCTCGGAGCAAGGCCTGCAGGCACTGCTCACGCGGCCCACCACGGGCCCGGCCGCTCCCAACTGGAAGCCTTACGTCGAGAAGCTGCCCAAGGACCCCTGGGGCCAGCCCTACCAGTACCTCAACCCCGGCGTGAAGGGCGAGATCGACGTGTTTTCGTTCGGCGCGGACGGCCAGCCGGGCGGTGAAGGCAAGAATGCCGACGTCGGCAGCTGGCAATAAGCGAGGGTTGCAGCAGCATTTCCTGCGCGGCCGCCGTGCCGCGCGCGCCCCCGGCTTCACGCTGGTCGAACTGCTGGTGGTGCTCGCCATCATCGGCATGGCGATGGCCGGCGTGAGCTTCGCCATCCGCGACACGGGCCAGGCGGTGCTGGACCGCGAGGCCGAGCGCCTGGCGGCCCTGTTCGAATCGGCACGCGCCCAGTCGCGGGCCAGCGGGGTGCCGGTGCGCTGGCACCTCAGCGAGCAAGGCGGATTCGTCTTCGACGGCACCGACCCGGGGGCGTTGCCCACGCAATGGATGGCCGCCGGCATCCACGTGCAGGGCATGGTGGCCAACGGCGTGCAGGTGAACGCCATCCAGCTGGGGCCCGAGCCCATCATCGCCGCGCAGCAGGTCGCCATTGCCGCCGAGAGCGTGCCCGGGCGCAGCCTGCTGGTCTCCACCGACGGCCTGCGCCCCTTCGCCGTGAGCACGCCATGAGGCGCCGGCCGGGCCGCGCGCGCGGCTTCACGCTGATCGAGGTGCTGGTCGCGCTGGGCATCGTGGCCATTGCGCTGGCAGCGGGCACACAGGCCACGACGGCGCTGGTGCGCAATTCGCAGCGCGAGACCGACCTGCTGCTGGGCCAGATCTGCGCCGAGAACGAACTGATCAAGGCCCGCCTGGCGCGCCAGATGCCGCCCGTGGGCGACGCGGGCATGGTCTGCGTGCAGGCCAACATCTCCTTCAACGTCACGGTCTCGACCACGGCCACGCTCAACCCCAACTTCCGGCGCGTGGACGTGCAGGTGCGCACTCTAGAAGAGGCGCCCATCCTGCGCCTGTCGACCGTGGTGGGGCGCTACTGATGCGCAGCGCCCGTCACGCCCAAGCCGCCTCTCGCGGCTTCACGCTGATCGAGTTGCTGGTGGCGATCGCCATCCTGGCCGTGCTGGCGGTGGTCAGCTGGCGCGGCATCGACGGCATGGCACGCGCGCAGGAGCAGATGCGCGACCGGGCCGACGCGGTGCTGACGCTGCAAAGCGCGCTGGCCCAATGGAACAGCGACCTGGACAACGCGGTCTCGATGCAGCCCACCCGCGCCATCGACTGGACCGGCCGCTCGCTGCGGCTGACGCGCAAGAGCACCGCCGGGGACCTCCCCTCGATCACGGTGGTGGCCTGGACCTTGCGCACCGGCGCGGACGGCGTCATCCGCTGGTACCGCTGGCAATCGCCGCCCTTGTTCCTGCGCTCGGACTGGCAGCAGGCCTGGCAGCAGGCGGCCGCGTGGGCGGGCGACGGCGGTGGCGGCTCCAGCGCACCGGGCGGCGCGAGCCAGGCGGGCAGCGAGGTCGTGCTGATGCCGGTCACCAATTGGCAGTTGCTGTACTTCCGCAACGACCTGTGGACCCCCGCGGTGCCGGCCGAAGCACTGGGTGCCAACGAGTCGCTGCCGGCCGGCGTGCGCCTGCTGCTGGATCTGGCGCCCGGCCCGGCGCTGTCGGGGACGCTGTCCATCGACTGGGTGCGCCCCACCCTCACGCAGGCCAAGTCATGAGGCGCCGGATGTCTTCCATCCCTGGCCGCGGTGAACGCGGCGCGGCACTGCTGGCGGCGATGCTCACCGTCACGCTGGTCGCCACGCTGGCGGCGGCGGCGATGTGGCGGCAGTGGCGCTCGGTCGAGGTCGAGGCCGCAGAGCGCACCCGCGTGCAATCCGAGTGGGTACTGGCCGGTGCGCTCGACTGGGCCCGGCTGATCCTGCGCGAAGACAGCCGCGCCGGCGGCGCCGACCACCTCGCCGAGCCATGGGCGATTCCGCTGGAGGAAGCGCGCCTGACCACCTTCCTGGCGGCCGAGAAGAACATTGCCTCCGATGCCATCGAGGGCCTGCCCGATGCCTTCATGTCGGGGCGCATCGTCGATGCCCAGTCCAAGCTCAACGTGAGCAACCTGGTGGTGGGCGGCAAACAAGTGGAGACGGCCGTGGCCTCCTTCACCAAGTTGTTCCAGCTGCTCAACCTGCCTGGGCAGGAGGTGGCCCTGCTCATGGCCAACCTGCAGCGTGCCGGGGCGGGGCTGACACCGGCTGCGGCGCCCGGCACGGGCACGGGCACGGGCACCGGGACGGGCGGGACGACGACCGGCGGCGCCTCCTCCGGCAGTGGCTCCGGCACCGGCACCGGCACCGGCGCCAGCGACGGCGACGCCACGGGCAGCGAAAGCAGCAATGCCCCGTTCATGCCGCAGCAGGTGTCGCAACTGGTGTGGCTGGGCCTGTCGCCGCAGACGGTGGCGGCACTCGAACCCTACGTCGTCATCCTCCCTGTGCCCACCACGGTCAACATCAACACCGCCAGCGCAGAAGTGCTGGCGGCCGCCGTTCCTTCGCTGGACCTGGCCAGCGCCAAGCGACTGGTGCTGCAACGCACTGCCCGCTTCTTCCCCACCCTGGACGAGGCCAAGCGCTTCATCCCGGAGAGCAACGCCTCACTGGATCTGACACAGCTCAATGTCAGCACGAGCTACTTCGAAGTGATCGCTCGCCTGCGGCTGGACCGCATCTGGGTGCAGGAGCATTCGCTGCTCAAGCGCGACGGCGCCCAGCTCACGATCGTGTGGCGCGACCGTGGCGTCGGCGCCACGCCTCCCCCCAACAAACCCTGAGTCGGGGCTCCCTGGTCATACAAGGCTGACATAGTTGCGCGAGAACCCTGACGGTAGCTACCGAACTAGCTATCAATTCTGTAGCGTGTTGCATACGCGCCACCTACAATGGCCGGCCCTGTCGCCGTCTCCAAATGCCCCTGCTGATTGTCTCGCCCCCGTTCAATCCGGCCGCAGCCGCTGCCGGGGCTGAATACGGCTGGGTGCGAGCCAGCGAAGACGGCATCGCCGTGGCCGAACACGGCAGCGCGCCGCTGGCGCTGCTGCCCTCGGGCAACGAAGTCACCCTGCTGGTGCCGGGCACCGCGCTTTCCTGGCACAGCCTGACGCTGCCGCCCGGCAGCCAGAGCAGCGGCGCACGCCTGCGCTCCGTACTCGAAGGCTTGCTGGAAGAGCGCCTGCTCGACGATACCGACACCGTGCATTTCGCGCTGGAGCCCGGCGCCAAGGCCGGCGAGCCGATCTGGGTGGCGGTGTGCAACCGCCCCGCGCTGCGCGATGCCGTGCAGGCGCTGGAAAACAGCGGCCGCCGCGTGACGCGCATCGTGCCCGAGTTCGCACCCCAGCCCGACGGCGCACCAGCCCTGCTCTATGTCACCGGCGAGTCGCAGGCGCCACTGGTCACCACCTGCGATGCCAACGGCGTGCTCACCCTGCCGCTGAATCCGTCCAACCTCGCGGCTGCCGTGCATGCGCCCATCGACACCATCGTGGCCAGCGGCGAACCCGCGGTGGCGGCGCAGGCCGAGCAGCTGCTGGGCGTGCGCCTGCCACTCCTGCAGCAAGCCGAGCGCTGGCTGCAGGCCGCGCGCGGCCCCTGGGACCTGGCGCAGTTCGACCTGGCCAGCAGCCACCGCGTTCGCGCCGGCAAGAAGCTGGCCTCCTGGTGGCAGGAACTGCGTCACGAGCCGCGCTGGCGCGCAGCCCGCTGGGGCGCCGTGGTGCTGGTGCTGGCCCAGCTGATCGGCCTGAATGCCTGGGCCTGGAAGGAGCGCCGCAGCCTGGAAGCCAAGCGCACCGCCGTGCAGTCCATCCTCACCCAGACCTTCCCATCGGTGAAGCTGGTGGTCGACGCGCCGGTGCAGATGCAGCGCGAGGTGGCTGCGCTCCAGCAGTCGACCGGCGGCGTCGCGCGGCTGGACCTGGAGCCCATGCTGGGCGCGTTGGGTGGCGTGCTGCCGCCCGGACGCATTCCGAGCGCCATCGACTACAGCGCCGGCCAGTTGCGCCTGCGCGGGTTGAACCTGTCGGCCGAGGAACTCTCCCGCGTGTCCGGCCAGCTCGCGCCGCGCGGCTACCAGGCCCGTGGCGAGGGCGACCTGCTCCTGGTACAGGCGGAGACCGCGCGATGAGAGAACAACTCGCCCAACTGCGCGCCCGCTGGGCCGCTCTCGACGCACGCGAGCGACGCCTTGTCGGCATCGCCGCCGCCCTCATCGGCGTGGCGCTGCTGTGGTGGATCGCCTTTGCGCCGGCCATCAAGACCCTGCGCGATGCGCCCGCCGAACACGCCAGGCTCGACGCGCAGCTGCAGCAGATGACCACGCTGCAGGCGCAGGCCAAGGCGCTGCAGTCGCAGCCGCGCGCCAACCGCGACGAATCCATGAAGGCGCTGGAAGCCAGCGTCAAGTCGAGCCTGGGCCCCACGGCGCAGATCCAGCAGCAAGGCGGTGGCGAGGCGGTCAATGTCGTCGTCCGCGCCGTGCCGGCCGAAGCACTGGCCCAGTGGCTCGCCCAGGCGCGCGGCAACGCCCGCGCCGTGCCGCGCGAAGTGCACCTCACCCGCGCCGGCGCTGCCGCACCCGGCGGCGGTCCCGCGCCTTCCAACCCGGCTGCCGCCGCGAACGACGGCAGCAAGGCCAACTGGGATGGCACGCTCGGCATGACCCTGCCGGCTGCACGCTGAGCGCCACTGCCATGGTCACGCGCAGCTCCCACTTCCGCCCCGGTGCCGCCGTCCCCCGCGGGCGCGGCTGGCGCTGGGCGCTGCTGGGCGGCCTGCTGGGTGCGGCCATTACCTTCACGCTCTACGCGCCCGCGCGCTGGCTGGCCTCGGTGCTGCGCGATCAATCGGCCGGGCGGCTTCTGCTCGTCAACCCGCGCGGCACGGTCTGGAACGGAAACGCCGGCGTGGTGTTCGCCAGCGGCGCTGGCGGTGCCGATGCCATCTCGCTGCCTGGCTCGCTGAACTGGAAGCTGCGCCCCTCCTGGAGCGGCATCCGCGCCGCGCTCGACCTGAGCTGCTGCACGAAGCAGCCGCTGGGCGTGCAGGCGCGCCCCGGCGTGCAGGGCCTGCAGGTGCGCGTGGAAGACGGGCAATCGCGCTGGCCTGCCGCGCTGCTGGCCGGCTTCGGCGCCCCTTTCAATACGCTCAAGCCCGATGGCGTGCTGGACCTCAGCACGCAGGGGCTGGAGCTTCGCGTGGACCGGCAGCAGCAACTGGCCTTCCAGGGCCGGGCCACGCTGGACGCCACCGACATCTCCTCCAGCCTGTCGACGCTCAAGCCGATGGGCAGCTACCGCGTCGTGCTCGAGGGCGGCAGTGCGCCCAGCCTGCTGCTGACCACGCGCGAAGGCGCCCTGCGCCTGTCGGGCAGCGGCCGCTGGACCGGCACCCGCCTGCGCTTCTCCGGCGAGGCCAGTGCGGCGCCGGGGCGCGAGGATGCGCTGTCGAATCTCTTGAACATCATCGGGCGGCGCGACGGCGCGCGCTCGATCATCAACCTGGGTTGACCCATGAAGCCTCCATCGACCACGCCACAGCGCTTTCGCATCGGTGCACTCGCACTGGCCGCCGCGCAAGTGATCCTGGCGGTCACCGCCGGCCTGGCGGTGGCGCCCGTGCCGGCGCAACAGCAGAACAACAACGCCGGCGCGCCGACCCCGGGCGAGCCCATCACGCTGAACTTCACCAACGCCGAGATCGAATCGGTGGCCCGCACCATGGCGGTGGTGACCGGCCGTGACGTGGTGGTGGACCCGCGCGTGAAAGGCACCATCAACCTGGTGACCGACCGCCCGGTGCCGCCGGGTTCGGCCTTCAACCAGTTCGCTGCCGCGCTGCGCCTGCAGGGCTTTGCCATCGTCGAGTCGGAAGGCCTGTACAAGATCGTGCCCGAGGCCGATGCCAAGCTGCAGACCAACACCGTCACCACCTCGGTGGGCGCGGCCCAGCGCGTGGCCGGCAACCAGATCGTCACGCAGGTCTTCAAGCTCAACTACGAATCGGCGAACAACCTGCTGCCGGTGCTGCGCCCGCTCATCGCACCCAACAACACGATCAACGTGAACCCCGGCAACAACACGCTGGTGGTTACCGACTATGCGGAGAACATGCGCCGCCTGGGCCGCATCATCGCGGCGCTGGACGTGCCCAATGCCTCGGACGTGGAAGTGATCCAGCTGCGCCACTCCATCGCCACCGACCTGGTGCCGCTGGTACAGCGCCTGGTGGACGGCAGCGGCGGCAGCACCGGCGCGCCAGGCCAGCCTGCCGTGGCGGCCGCGCCCGGCGGCCAGGGAGACGCTTCGTTCCGCACCACGCTGCTGGCCGAGCCGCGCAGCAACGCGATCATCATGCGCGCGGCCAATCCGGCGCGTGCGCAGCTGGTGCGCACGCTGATCGAGAAGCTCGACAAGGCGCCGGTGGACAACGGCAACGGTGCGGCGGGCAACATCTACGTGGTCTACCTGAAGAACGCCGATGCCGTGCGCCTGGCCGCCAGCCTGCGCGCCGCCATCGCGGCCGATCCGCGCTCGCAGGGCACCGGCCTGACGGGTGCCGCGGGCGGGACGGGCGGCGCCTCGGGCGGCCTGTCGTCCAGCCAGCCGGTCGCTGCCCAGCAGGCCGGCACCTTCGGCATGCAGGGCGGCTCCAGCAGCCCGCAGTCCACGGCGCCGCTGAACAACGCCAACCAACCTTCCACCGGCGGCCAGGTGCAGGCCGACCCGTCGACCAACTCGCTGATCATCACGGCCTCCGAGCCGCAGTACCGGCAGCTGCGCGCGGTGATCGACCGGCTGGACAGCAAGCGGGCTCAGGTGATGGTCGAGGCGCTCATCGCCGAGGTCAACGCCGACAAGGCGGCCCAGTTCGGCGTGCAGTGGCAGGGCCTGCTGGGCGGCAACAACAACCGCTACATCGGCAACAGCTCGAACGTCCTGGCGAACATCCTGAACATTGCCGTTCCCGGAAGCGGCGCGGCCGGCGTGCCGCCACCCACGGGCCTGAACCTCGCCAGTTCCGTGACCATCGCCGGCCAGACCGTGCTGGGCTTCCTGGCCAACTTCCTGGAGAGCAACGCCGACGGCAACATCCTGGCCACGCCCAACCTGCTGACGCTGGACAACGAGGAAGCCAAGATCGTGGTGGGCCAGAACCTGCCCTTCGTCACCGGCCAGTACACCAACACCGGCAGCTCTACCAACACGGTCAACCCCTTCCAGACCATCGAGCGCAAGGACGTGGGCCTGACCCTGCGCGTGCGCCCGACCATCAACGAGGACAACACGGTCCGGCTGCAGGTGTTCCAGGAGGTGTCGACCGTCGTGCCGACCACCCTGAACAACATCAACGGCCCGACGACGAACAAGCGTTCGATCGAGTCGAACGTGGTGGTCGACAACGGCAACCTCATCGCGCTGGGCGGCCTGCTGCAGGACGAGTACGGCAACTCGACCGACAAGGTGCCGCTGGCCGGCGACGTGCCGGTGCTGGGCTACCTGTTCCGCAACGACTCGCGCACCCGCAAGAAGATCAACCTGATGGTGTTCCTGCGGCCGGTGGTGGTGCGCGACAACTTCACCAGCGACGTCCTGACCTTCGACCGCTACGACGCCATGCGCTCGAGCCTGTCGCGCGTGCAGCCGGAGTCGAACATCTTCCTGGGCAACGTGCCGGCGGCTTCGCAGATTCCTCCGCTGGCGGCTCCCCAGGCGCCGGCCGGCGCGGTGCCCGCCCCCCTCTCGCTCACGCCGCCCGCCAGCAGGTCCACGCCCGTGCAAGGCACGCGCCTGATTCCGCCGGAACCCCTGGCGCCGCTGAACCCGCCGCCGCCCAGCACGCTGCGCGGCACGCTGCCGCCGACGGCCGACCCGGCAAGCCAGCGCGAGCTGCCCTGAGTCGCAGAGCAGGTCCATGCGCTATCCCCTGCCCTACGCCTTTGCCCGCAGCCAGCAGCTGCTGCTGGAGCAGGCCGACGACGACACGCTGACCCTGTGGATGCCGCCCTCGCCGGCCAAGGGCGCGCTCGGCGAGGTGATGCGCAAGTACAAGGTCAGCGCCTTCGAGCCGCTGCCCGGGCCCGAGCTGGCACAGCGCATCAGCGCTGCCTACGCCCAGGGCGAGTCGAATGCGGCCGCCGTGGTGAGCGAGGTGCAGAGCGACGCCGACCTCTCGCGCATGATGCAGGAGCTGCCCGCGGTGGAAGACCTGCTGGAATCGGCCGGCGACGCGCCCATCATCCGCATGCTCAATGCGCTGCTGACGCAGGCCGCGCGCGACGGCGCCTCCGACATCCACATCGAGCCCTACGAGCGCACGTCGTCGGTGCGCTTTCGCATCGACGGCACACTGCGCGAGGTGGTGCAGCCCAACCGCGCACTGCATGCGGCCCTGATCTCGCGCCTGAAGATCATGGCCGACCTGGACATCGCCGAAAAGCGCCTGCCGCAGGACGGCCGCATCTCGCTGCGCATCGGCACGCGCGCGGTGGACGTGCGCGTCTCCACCCTGCCCAGCGCGCACGGCGAGCGCGCGGTGCTGCGCCTCTTGGATAAGAACGAGAGCCGGCTCACGCTGGAAGCCGTGGGCATGCAGGGCGACACGCTGGCGCGCTTCGAGCAGCTCATCGGCCAGCCGCACGGCATCATCCTGGTGACCGGCCCCACCGGCTCGGGCAAGAGCACGACTCTCTATGCAGCGCTGCAGCGCATGGACGCCGCGCGCAACAACATCATGACGGTGGAAGACCCGGTCGAGTACGAGCTCGCCGGCGTCGGCCAGACGCAGGTCAACGCCAAGATCGACCTCACCTTCGCCAAGGCCCTGCGCGCCATCCTGCGCCAGGACCCGGACGTGATCATGATCGGCGAGATCCGCGACTTCGAGACCGCGCAGATCGCCATCCAGGCCTCGCTCACCGGCCACCTGGTGCTGGCCACGCTGCACACCAACGATTCCGTCAGCGCGGTCACCCGCCTGACCGACATGGGCGTGGAGCCCTTCCTGCTCAGCTCCTCGCTGCTGGGCGTGCTGGCCCAGCGACTGGTGCGCAAGCTGTGCCCGGTGTGCCACGGCAGCGGCTGCGACCACTGCGGCACCACCGGCTACCAGGGCCGCACCGGCATCTTCGAGCTGCTGGTGTGCGACGACGCGGTGCAGGCGCTCATCCACTCGCGGGCGCCGGAAAGCCAGCTCTTCGTGGCGGCAGAAAAGGCCGGCCTGCGCTCGATGCGGGAGGACGGGGAGCGGCTGGTGCAGGAAGGCATCACCTCGCGCGCCGAACTGCTTCGCGTCACGCGCGACTGAGCGGGCAGAGGCCCGACAGTCGAAAAAAAGGAGGCCCGAGGGCCTCCTTTGCACTTGTGTGACAGCAAGTTGATTTCAGTCGATCACCACTGGAAGGCCGCACCCACGCCCGCAGTCGTGCCGGCGGATGACAGGCCGGCGCCGGCCTTGACCTTCACGCGCTCGTTGACGCGCACGCTCACCCCGATCGCCGTGGCGCCATAGCCCTGGTAGGAGCTCGCGCCGATGCCGATCGCGATGGTCTTGCCCATGTCCACGTCCGGAATCATGGTCAGCGCCGTGGCCGCGGCCACGCCGGAGTAGGCCTTGCGGTTGGTGTCGCCCATCGCGTTCTGCAGCTGGTTCACGCGCTGGTCGGTGTAGTTGTTGGCCGACTGCAGCCCGCTGTTCAAGGTGCGCTGGTTGACCGCATCGGTGTCGATCACCGGGTCGGCCACGTTGGCGATCACGCGTTCGTTGCCGGCCGAGCCCACCGACACCGTGTTGGGACGGTCAGCCACGGAGTTGGCACCGACGGCCGCGCTGTTGCTGGCCTGCACGGTGGCGCCGTTGCCGACGGCCACGCCGTTGGTGGCGGGCTTGACGGTGGCCGGGCCCGGGCTGCTGCCACCGCTGGTGGCGGCGGTGTCCGTGGCCAGCGCCGTGGTGGCGGCGTTCACCTGTCCCAGCTGCTGCTGCATGGCGTAGATCTGGCCGCCGTTGACCGCGTCGGTGCTGCCCTGGCCGATGCTGCCGTTGGCCACGCCGGTGACCACGCGGCTGCCGTCGGTGCCGCTCACGTTGACCGTGGTGCCGCCCGTGTTGGCGCCTACGCTGATGGTGTTGGAGCCCGGTGCCTGCTGCACCATGCCAAGGCCGGCGTTGTTGATCTGGTTGCTGATGTTGGTGACGGAGTTGGTGATGTTGCTCACTCGTCCGTCCAGGTTGCTCACCGCAGCGCCCACGTTGTTGACCGTCGTGCCGCCCACCGAGTAGCTGGGCGGAATCAGAGCGCCATTCGGCCCCACGCCGGCGCCACCGCCGAGGGCCATGGCCATCGAGTTGGCCGTGGCGAAGAGCTGGCTGCCGTTGATGGCATCCACGCTGGTGGCGCTGATGCTGCCTGCGGCCACGCCGGTCAGCACGCGGTTGCCGGCCGTGCCGGCGAAGTTCACGACCGAACCATCCGTGCTCTGGCCCACGGTGATGTTGCGCGAGGCCGCATCCTGCTGGACCAGGCCCGCCGTGCCGTTGGTTAGGTTGTTGATCGCCGTCGTGTTGGCCGCGATGCCGCTGGTGTTCTGCGTCACGCGACCGTCGAGGTTGCTCACCGCGCCGGCCACCGAGTTGACCGTGGTACCGCCCACCGAGTAGCTGGGCGCGCTGACGCTGCCGTCCGGGTTCACCCCGGCGCCGCCGCCCAGGGCCGAGGCCACCGAGCTGGCCGTGCCGTGGAGCTGGCTGCCGTTGACGGCGTCGGCACTGGTCGCCGACACCGTGCCGGCGGCCACGCCGGTCAGCACGCGGCTGCCTGCCGTGCCCGTGAAGTCGACCCGCGAGCCGCCGGTGGCCGCCGCCACGGTGACGTCGACAGCGGGGCCGCTCTGCTGCACCAGGCCGGTCGTGCCGTTGCTGATGGCGGTGCTCAGGTTGCCGATGGCCGTGGTGTTGCCGGCGATATCGCTGGTGTTCTGGACGATGTTGCCCGTGTTGGCAGTGGTGCGTCCGTCCAGGTTGGTCACGGCTGCGCCCACGTTGTTGACCGTGGTGCCGCCCACGGCGTAGCTGGGTGCGGTGACGGCACCGTTCACCACCGTCGAGCCGGCGCCCAGGGCCGAAGCCGTCGAGCTGGCCGTGCCGAACAGCTGGCTGCCGTTGACCGCGTCCACGCTGGTGGCGGACACGGCGCCGGCTGCCACGCCGGTCAGCACGCGGTTGCCGGCGGTACCGGCAAGGCTCACCTGCGTGCCGTCGGTGGCGGCACCCACGGTGATGTTGCGGCTCGCCGGGTCCTGCTGCACCAGCCCGGTCGTGCCGTTGCCGATGGCGGTGCTCAGGCTGTTGATGCTCGACGTGTTCTGCGCGATGTCGCTGCTGTTCTGCGTCGTGCGTCCGTCCACGTTGGACACCGCCGCCCCCACGTTGTTGACCGTCGTGCCACCCACCGCGTAGCTGGGCGCGCTCAGCGTGCCGTTGGGCTGGACGGCGGCGCCGCCACCCAGGGCCGAGGCCACGGAAGCGGCTGTGCCCTGGAGCTGGCTTCCGTTGATCGCGTCGACGCTGGTGGCGGAGACCACACCGGCGGCCACACCCGTCAGCACGCGGTTGCCCGCCGTGCCGGCGATGTTCACCAGCGTGCCGTCGGTCGCCGAGCCCACCGTGATGTTGCGCGTCGTGGCGTCCTGCTGCACCAGGCCGGCCGTGCCGTTCGCCAGGTTGCTGATGGCGCTGGTGTTGCCCGCGATGTCGCTGGTGTTCTGGGCGATGTTCGTGGAATTGGTGGTGGTGCGGCCGTCGATGTTGCTGACGGCAGCCCCAATGCTGTTCACCGTGCTTCCGCCCACGCTGTAGCTGGGGGCGCTGACGGTGCCGTCGGGCTGCACCGCCGATCCGCCACCCAGGGCGCTGGCGACGGAAGCCGCGCTGCCTTGAAGCTGGCTGCCGTTGATCGCATCGACGCTGGTCGCCGAGACCGCGCCCGCCGCCACGCCCGTCAACACGCGGTTGCCGGCGTTGCCGGCGATGCTGAGCTGCGTTCCATCAGTGGCCGCGCCCACTGTGATGTTGCGGGTCGTAGCGTCCTGCTGCACCAGGCCCGTGCTGCCATTGGCGAGGTTGTTGATCGCACTCGTGTTGCCGGCGATGTCATTCGTGTTCTGCGTGGTCCGTCCATCCACGTTGCTGATGGCTGCACCGACGTTGTTGACCGTCGTGCCACCCACCGCGTAGCTGGGTGCGCTGACGGTGCCATTCGGCTGGACTGCCGACCCGCCACCCAGGGCGTTGGCGACCGAAGCCGCGCTGCCTTGAACTGGCTGCCGTTGATGGCGTCGACGCTGGTAGCGGAGACCGCGCCCGCGGCCACGCCTGTCAGCACGCGGTTGCCGGCCGTGCCGGCGATGCTGACGAGCGAGCCGTCCGTTGCAGCGCCGACAGTGATGTTGCGGCTCGTCGCGTCCTGGCGAACCAGGCCGGTGGTGCCGCTGCCGATGGCCGTGCCGAGGTCGCTGATGTCGGTGCTGTTCTGGGTCGTACGGCCATCGATGTTGCTGACGGCCGCGCCCACGTTGTTGACCGTGCTGCCGCCCACTGTGTAGCTGGGTGCGCTGACGGTGCCATTCGGTTGGACCGCCGATCCGCCACCCAGGGCGTTGGCGACTGACGCCGCGCTGCCTTGGAGCTGGCTGCCATTGATGGCGTCAACGCTGGTCGCGGAGACCGCGCCTGCCGCCACGCCAGTGAGCACGCGGTTGCCGGCGGTGCCGGCGAGGCTGACCTGCGTGCCATCGGTGGCCGCGCCCACGGCGATGTTGCGGGTCGTTGCGTCCTGCTGCACCAGGCCGGTCGTGCCGTTGCCGATGGCCGTGCTCAGATTGCTGATCGCACTGGTGTTGCCGGCGATGTCGCTGGTGTTCTGCGCGAATATTGCTGCTGTTGGTGGTGGTGCGGCCATCCAGGTTGGTGACCGCAGCACCCACATTGGTGACCGTGCTGCCGCCGACCGAATAGCTGGGTGGGCTCACGGTACCGTTGGGCTGTACCGCCGATCCGCCACCGAGCGCGCTGGCGACCGAAGCGGCGCTGCCTTGAAGCTGGCTGCCGTTGATGGCGTCGACGCTGGTCGTGGAAACGGCGCCCGCCGCCACGCCCGTGAGCACGCGGTTCCCGGCCGTGCCGGCGAGGCTGACCTGCGTGCCATCGGTGGCGGCGCCCACGGTGATGTTGCGGGTCGTGGCGTTCTGCTGCACCAGGCCGGTCGTGCCATTGGTCAGGTTGCTGATGGCACTGGTGTTGCCGGCGATGTCACTGGTGTTCTGCGCGATGTTGCTGCTGTTGGTGCTGGTGCGACCATCCAGGTTGCTGACCGCGGCGCCCACGTTGTTGACCGTGCTGCCGCCCACCGAGTAACTGGGGGCGCTGACCGTGCCGTTGGGCTGGACCGCCGATCCGCCGCCCAGGGCGTTGGCGACCGAAGCGGCGGTGCCTTGGAGCTGGCTGCCGTTGATGGCGTCGACGCTGGTCGCGGAGACCGCGCCGGCGGCAACGCCCGTGAGCACGCGGTTGCCGGCAGTGCCAGCGAGGCTGACCTGCGTGCCGTCGGTGGCCGCGCCCACGGTGATGTTGCGGGTCGTGGCGTTCTGCTGCACCAGGCCCGTGGTGCCGTTCGCGAGGTTGTTGATCGCGCTCGTGTTGCCCGCGATGTTGCTCGTGTTCTGCGTGACGCGGCCATCAACATTGCTGATGGCGGCGCCCACGCTGTTCACCGTGCTGCCGCCCACCGTGTAGGTGGGTGCGCTTACAGTGCCGTTGGGCTGGATCGCCGAGCCGCCGCCCAAGGCGCTGGCCACCGAAGCCGCGCTGCCCTGGAGTTGGCTGCCGTTGATGGCGTCGACGCTGGTCGCCGACACGGCGCCCGCGGCCACGCCCGTCAGCACGCGGTTGCCACCGGTGCCGGCGATGCTCACCTGCGTCCCATCGGTAGCCGCGCCCACCGTGATGTTGCGGGTCGCTGCGTTCTGCTGCACGAGCCCGGAACTCCCATTGACCAGGTTGCTGATGGCGGTGCTGTTCGACGCGACGCCTGCGGTGTTGCCCGCAACGCGGCCGTCGAGATTGGTGAGCGCCGCGCCGACGTTGTTCACCGAAGTGCCACCCACCGGATAGCTGGGCGCCGTCCACGCTCCGGTGGTGGGATCGACACTCGCACCGCCGCCCAAAGCTGCTGCCGTGTTGCTAGCCACGCCATGAAGCTGGCTCCCGTTGATGGCATCTGTGCTGCTGCTGGACACCGTGCCGGCCGCCAGGCTGGTGATCTTGTTCGAACTCATGTTCATTGCATCGAGGGCGACCAGGCCGGTGTTCATGATCCTGAACTTCTCCACACCGCCTGCTCCGAACGCGATCTGATCGGTGCTTCGGACAAGCATGTAGGCGCCAAAGCCGCCTGTCGGCGTCCAAGCCACGAGCCCCGCCTGGCGTCCTCCTCCACCGGAAGTGCATGGGCCAGTGGAAGACGTCACCGTGGAGACAATACCGGGGCTGCCCGAATACAGGCATGAACCCGTATCGGTGTTGGCGCCATTCACGCCTGAGTCGAACGCACCCACGCTGTAGCCGCCTGCCGGACCTGCCAGCGCATCGTCGGCCATGGCGACGATTCCGAGCGCCATGATCGACGCCTGAATGCCCATGGCCAGCCTGGTGCGCCGGTGCGGAACCTTGAAGGCCGATGACTCTGCCTGCGCTTGCGCGCTCCACGAACGAATCTTGTGACTCTTGAACTCCATGAACCTCTCCTAGCAAGATAAACGACAACCCATGCAGCGGCTGACGCATGGGCCAAGGCCAACGCGGCAGGAAGAAAATGTGCGGATCGATCCGCCTTCGGGAAGGCGTACGGCACCATCCGCGCGGTGCCGGGCAATGTGGAGCGGTCGCGGCGACCCTGACGCCGCAACCGCTCCATCAGCAAATGGCCAGATCAAGTCAGCGAGTTGTTGTCCTGCTTGTGGCCAACCCGATCTGCCTGCCCACCGCCTCTTCTCGGTTCGTCGAGCCTCTCCCTGCTCGCTTCTTGTGATGACCGTGATCGAGGCGCCTGCCAATTTCCAGGCGCCTCGATTGCTCAACGAAACGCCCTGAGCAAAATTGTCCGCCTCCTCTCTCCGCAGGAAATCTGTTCAGACCTCCCGTTGCGGCGTGAAATGAGTACTTTTTGGCGACTGCGTCAGCGCTGCGACCGGTCCTTGGCGTTCTGCGCCTCGATCTGCTCCCGCGCCCTATGCCAATCTGCATCACCCCATTCACGCAGTGCATAGAAAGTGCCGCCGGTGGCCAGCGCATTGCCGCCGTCCATGAAGATGGACTGTCCCGTGAGCCAGTCGCACTGCCCGGGCGACATCAGGAAGGTGGCGAGCTTCTGCAGCTCGCTCATCTGGCCGGGCCGGGCCATGGGGTTGAGTTGGCGGCTGCGGTCGCCGGGTTCCTCGCCCGGGTTCAGGCGCTTGCTCATGCCTTCGGTGGGAATCTCGCCGGGGCCCACGGCGTTGAGGCGGATGCCCCAGCGGGCCCATTCCACCGCGAGCGACTTGGTCATCACCTCGATGCCCGCCTTGCTCATGGCCGAGGGCACGACGAAGGGCCCGCCGTTGTCGACCCAGGTGACGATGATGCTCATCACGCTGCGGTAGGGGTCGCCCTGCTTCCACTTCCCGGCGCGCGTCTCGGCGATCCAGCGCTTGCCCACCGCCTGCGTCACGTAGAAGGTGCCGTGGAAGACGATGTTGGCCACCGCGTCGAAGCCGCGTGGAGACAGCGCCTCGGTGGGCGAGACGAAGTTGCCGGCCGCGTTGTTCACCAACCCGGTCAGGCCGCCGCTGGCCCACAGCTGCTCGACCATGTCCTCCACGCCCTGGGCGTCGCGGATGTCCAGGCCGTAGGTGTCTATGCGGCGCTGCGGAAACTGCGTTCGCCACTGCGCCGCGGTCTCTTCCAGCACTGCCTGGCGCCGGCCGCAGATGGCGACGTCGGCACCCAGGGCCATGAAGCCCTCAGCCATCGCCTTGCCGAGGCCGGTGCCGCCGCCGGTCACCAGGTAGCGTTGTCCCTTGAGCAGGTCGTTCTGGAACATGGGCTTGCCTCCAATACAGTTATGGAAAGCGTGACGCAGCTCGACATCTGCTGCGTTGACAATTGGCAAGAATCATTCTGACTCCATAACCGATGCCCGCCTACTCCTTTGAAGCCATAGACCCGCAGGGCCAGCCCCGCAAGGGCGTGCTGGAGGCCGACACCGCCCGCGCGGCGCGGGGCCTGCTGCGGGCGCAGTCGCTCATCCCGCTGGAGATCACGCCGGTGGCCGGCGACCAGAAGGCAGGCGGCGGACTGCGGCGCCTGCTGGGCGGCCGGGTGTTCAGCACCACCAGCCTGGCGGTGTGGACGCGCCAGCTGGCCGGCCTGATGACCGCGGGCCTGCCGATCGAACGCGCGCTCACGGCGCTGATGGAGGAGTCCGAGACCGAGAAGCAGCGCAACCTGGTGGCCTCGCTGCGCGCCGAGGTCAATGCGGGCTCGCCCTTCGCGCGGGCACTGTCCAGTCATCCGCGCGACTTCTCGCCCATCTACGTGGCGGTGATCGGCGCCGGCGAGCAGAGCGGCAACCTGGCGCTGGTGCTCGAGCGCCTGGCCGACGACCTGGAGCAGAGCCAGGCGCTGACGCAGAAGCTGGTGGGCGCGGCGCTGTACCCCGCCATCGTCACGCTGGTGGCCATCGCCATCGTGATCTTCCTGGTGAGCTACGTGGTGCCGCAGGTGGCCAACGTGTTCGCCGGCACCAAGCGGGCCCTGCCCTTCCTCACGGTGGCCATGCTGGCGCTGAGCGACATGGTGCGCAACTACGGCTGGCTGATGCTGGGCGGGGTCGTGGCCGCGGTCGTCGCGGCGCGCGTCGCGCTGGCGCAGCCCGCGCTGGCCGAGCGCTTCGATGCCTTCTGGCTGCGCCTGCCCATGGTCGGGCGCCTGGCGCGCGGCTACAACGCGGCACGCTTCGCCAGCACGCTGGCCATGCTGGCGACCGCGGGCGTGCCGATCCTGCGCGCGCTGCAGGCCGCCTCCGAGACGCTGAGCAACCGCGCCATGCGCACCGACGCGCTCGACGCCCTGGTGCTGGTGCGCGAAGGCGCGCCCCTGGCCTCGGCCCTGGCGCAGAAGAAGCGCTTCCCACCGCTGGTGTCGATGTTCGCGCGCCTGGGCGAACAGACCGGCCAGCTGCCCACCATGCTGCAGCGCGCGGCCAACCAGCTCGGTGCCGAGGTGCAGCGCCGCGCCATGCAGCTGGCCACCATCCTGGAGCCGCTGCTGATCGTGGCCATGGGCGGCGTGGTGATGATGATCGTGCTGGCGGTGCTGCTGCCCATCATCCAGCTCAACCAGTTCGTCAAGTAAGGCAAGGAGCAAGGCGTGCCGGTCACCCTGGACGACAAGCTGGTGGTCGCGATCTCGTCGCGGGCCCTGTTCAATCTGGAAGAGGAGAACCGCCTCTTCGACGCCGGCGACCCCGACGCCTACATGCGGCTGCAGCTGGAGCGTATGGACGTGCCGGCCGCGCCCGGCATTGCCTACTCGATGATCCGCAAGCTGCTGCGCTTCAACGACGACGGCGTGCAGCGGGTGGAGGTGGTGATCCTCTCGCGCAACGACCCGGTGTCGGGCATGCGCATCTTCAATTCCGGCGCCACGGCCGAGCTGCGCGTGCAGCGCGGCGTGTTCACTCAAGGGCGCCCGCCCTTCCGCTACCTGCGGCCGCTCAACGCCGACATCTTCCTCTCGGCCAACGCGGCCGACGTGCGCGAGGCACTGGCCGCGGGCTTTCCGGCGGCGCACGTGCGGGTGGATGGCGCGCAGGCGAGCGCACTGCATCCCGACGAGGTGCGCATCGCCTTCGACGGGGATGCGGTGATCTTCTCCGACGAGGCCGAGCGCATCTACCAGAGCCAGGGCCTGGACGCATTCCAGGCGCATGAGAGCAGCAAGGCCGCCATCCCGCTGGGCGCCGGGCCCTTCAAGCCTTTCCTGGTGGCGCTGCACCGGCTGCAGCAGGCGTCTTCCACCGGCATGCGCGTGCGCACCGCGCTTGTCACGGCGCGCGGCGCGCCCGCGCACCGCCGCGCCATCCAGACGCTGATGAACTGGAACATCCGCGTGGACGAGGCCATGTTCCTGGGCGGCTTGAACAAGGGGGAGTTCCTGCGCGAGTTCGAGCCCGACTTCTTCTTCGACGACCAGACGGGGCACGTGGACTCGGCCGCCCGGCACGTGCCTGCGGGCCACGTGGCCAGCGGCATCAGCAACCCGGACTGAAGCGGGCGCGCTGCCGTCTTTTCAGTGCGGCTTAAGGGATCTGGCGCGGTGAACGCTAGGATGCAGCCTCGCGCCCGCGCCGCGCATTGCTCCGCATTTCCCACGAGAAAGCCATGGCCACCTCCCCACCCCCGTCACGCACTTCCCTGTGGACCGCCTTGCGCCGCATCGGCGCGCTGGCCGCTCCGTACTTCGGCCGCAGCGAGGAGCGCTGGATCGCCCGAGCGATGCTCCTGGCCATCGTTGCCCTCAATCTCGGCTACGTCTACGTCGCGGTGCTGGGCAACCAGTGGTACGGCCGCTTCTATGACGCCCTGCAGAACAAGGACTCCGTCGTGTTCTGGCGCGAGATCGGCGTGTTCGGCTGGATCGCCTTCGCCAACATCGCCGTGCAGATCGTCAAGTTCTACGTGACGCAGCTGCTGCAACTGCGCTGGCGCGCCTGGATGACGCGCAGCTACCTCGGCCGCTGGATGGCGAACAAGACCTTCTACCGCCTCGAGCTCGCGCGCTACCAGGCGCAGGATGGCCAGTCGCCCGACAACCCCGACCAGCGCCTGCAGGAAGACATGCAGATGTTCACCGACTACTCCATGACGCTGTCGATGGGCCTGCTGAACGCGGTCGTGACGCTGGTGAGCTTCGTGGGCATCCTGTGGGGGCTGTCCGGCACGGTCGACTTCAGCGTCGGCGGCAGCACCTACCAGATCGCCGGCTCGATGGTCTGGCTGGCGCTCGTCTACTGCGTGGTCGGCACGGTCATCACGCACTTCATCGGGCGGCCGCTGATCGGGCTGAACTTCCGCCAGCAGCGCTTCGAGGCCGACTTCCGCCACCACCTGGTGCGCGTGCGCGAGTACAGCGAGGCCATCGCCCTGGACAACGGCGAAACGGTCGAGCGCACCCAGCTCGACACGCGCTTCGGCAGCGTCTTGAAGAACTACCTGAACCTGATCAAGCAGCAGAAGAACCTGGTGGGCTTCACTTCCTTCTTCGGCCAGGCGGCGGTGATCTTCCCCTTCCTGGTGTCGGCGCCGCGCTTCTTCTCGGGCGCCATCCAGCTGGGCGCGCTGATGCAGATCTCCTCGGCCTTCGGCAAGGTGCAGGATTCGCTGAGCTGGTTCGTCGACAACTACGACCGCGTCGCCGTCTGGCGTGCGACCGCAGACCGCCTGACCAGCTTCGAAGCCGCCATGCAGGCCCATGCCAACGATGCGGGCGAAGTGGCGCGCAGCGCGCCCGCTGCCGGTGCGCTGCCCGCGCTGACGGCCGAGGCGCTGTCGGTGGCGCTGCCCGATGGCACGCCCCTTTTGGCCAACACCTCGCTGGCGGTCAATCCAGGCGACACCGTGCTGCTGCAGGGCCCATCGGGCAGCGGCAAGTCGACGCTGTTCCGCACGCTGGCGGGCATCTGGCCCTTCGCGCGCGGACGCGCGCAGGTGCCGCAGAACGTCATGTTCATCCCGCAGCGGCCCTATGTGCCCGACGGCAAGCTGCGCGATGCGCTGGCCTACCCGCAACCCGCGGGCGACTACAGCGACGAGGCGCTGCGGCAGGCGCTGCGCGATGCGCTGCTGCCCGATCTCGTCGACCGCCTGGACGACAGCGACGCCTGGAGCCAGAAGCTGTCCGGCGGCGAACAGCAGCGCCTGGCGATCGCGCGGGTGCTGCTTAAGAAGCCGGCCTGGCTGTTCGCCGACGAGGCCACCAGCGCGCTGGATGCCGAATCGGAACGCACGCTCTACCAGCGACTGGTGGCGCAAGTGCAGGCGGCCGGTGGGGCGATGGTGTCGATCGCGCACCGCGCCTCGGTGGCCGAGCACCACACCAAGCGCTGGACCCTCGATCCGCAGGTTCCCGACGGTTCTGCGCGATTCCGCCTGGCGGTCTCGGAGCGCTGAGCTTTTTCAGGCTGGCGGCCGGCCTGCCGCATAGCGCTCCCAGCCGCGCGCACGCAGCTCGCAGGCCGGGCAGCGCCCGCAGCCGTAGCCCCAGGCATGCAGCTGCCCGCGCTCGCCCTCGTAGCAGGTGTGGGTAGCCTCCACGATCAGCTGCACCAGCGCCGCGCCGCCCAGGCGCTCGGCCATGGCCCAGGTCTGGGCCTTGTCCAGCCACATGAGCGGCGTGTCGATCACCAGGCGCCGGTCCATGCCCAGGGACAGCGCCAGCTGCATCGCCTTCATGGTGTCGTCGCGGCAGTCGGGGTAGCCGGAGTAGTCGGTCTCGCACACGCCGGTGACGATCACCTGCAGCCCGCGCCGGTAGGCCAGCGCGCCGGCCAGCGTGAGAAACAGCAGGTTGCGCCCCGGCACGAAGGTATTGGGCAGGCCATCGGCCTGCATCGCGAAGGCGATGTCCTGCGTGAGGGACGACTCGCTCACCCGCGCCAGCACGTCGAGCTCGAGCAGGTGGTCTTCGCCCAGCCTGCCGGCCCACTGCGGGAACTCCGCGCGCAATCGGTCCAGCACCTGCAGTCGCACGTCGAGCTCGATGCGATGGCGCTGGCCATAGTCGAAGCCCAGCGTCTCGACACGCTCGAAGCGCGTCAGGGCATCGGCCAGGCAGGTGGTGGAATCCTGCCCGCCGGAGAAGAGAACGAGGGCCGAGTTGTGCATGGCTTTTAGAGAAAGCGTTCCAGGAGCTTGCGCGACTGCCGGTCCAGCGCCGAGGGCTTGGGCACGCGGAACTGCACCCCGGCCGCGCTCGCGATCAGCAGCGCGCCGTCTTCCAGCCGGCGGATGTCTTCCTCGGCCTTGAGCACGAAGCTGGTCTCCCCGCGGTCGGTGCTCACGCTCCAGATGCTGGGCACGCCGAAGCTGGACACCTTGTGCAGCACCAGCAGCGTGGGCGCGAAGTCGCGCACGGCCAGCACCTCATGCAGGGCGCGCCGCGATGCCTCGGGCAGCACGCCCAGGTCGTGGATCCACACGCGCTCGCGCCCGTCGCTGCCCACCAGCGAGATGCCGTGGTCCGGGTCGGTCAGCGGGAAGGCGCGCACCGGCACCAACGGCTCGGGCGCGGCGCCGGCCTCGCCGACCAATACCAGGCGACCCAGCGGGTCGCGTTCCAGTTTCAGGCTTTGCATCGCCGTGCTCATCAGGCGTCTCCCGCAGGGTGTGCGGCATGGGTCGGCGCGGGCGCGCTGGCCGGCGTCTCGCCGTCGTCGTCGACCTGGCGCGCCTGCGCCTGGTAGAGGCGCCAGTACGCACCCTGGCGCTCCATGAGTTCGTCGTGCGGCCCCACCTCGACGATCTCGCCGCGGTCCATGACCACCAGGCGGTCGGCCTTGCGCAGCGTCGACAGGCGGTGCGCGATGGCGATGGTGGTGCGGCCCTGCACCAGGTTGTCCAGCGCCTTCTGGATTTCCTTCTCGGTCTCGGTGTCCACCGCCGAGGTGGCCTCGTCCAGGATCAGGATGCGCGGGTCGATCAGCAGCGCGCGGGCGATCGAGATGCGCTGGCGCTCCCCGCCCGACAGGCCCTGGCCGCGCTCGCCCACGAGCGAGTCGTAGCCCTGCGGCAGGCGCAGGATGAAGTCGTGCGCGTGCGCGGCGCGCGCTGCGGCAACGATCTCCTCGCGGGTGGCGTCGGGCTTGCCGTAGGCGATGTTCTGCGCAATGGTGCCGAAGAAGAGGAAGGGCTCCTGCAGCACCAGCCCCACGTGGCGCCGGTAGTCGGCCACGGCGAAGCGGCGGATGTCGGTGCCGTCCACCTTGATGGCGCCGTCGGTCACGTCGTAGAAGCGGCAGATCAGGTTGACCAGGGTGCTCTTGCCCGATCCGCTGTGGCCCACCAGGCCGATCATCTCGCCCGGCTCGATGACCAGGTCCAGGTCGCGGATGACGGCACGGCTGCCGTAGCGGAAGCCCAGGTCCTTCAGCTCGATGCGCCCCTGCACAGAAGGCAGCTTCACCGGGTTGGCCGGCTCGGGCACGTTGCTCACGTGGTCCAGGATGTCGAAGATGCGCTTGGCGCCGGCGGCGGCCTTCTGCGTCACCGACACGATGCGGCTCATGGAATCGAGCCGGGTATAGAAGCGCCCGATGTAGGCGATGAAGGCAGTCAGCACGCCCACGGTGATGCTGCCGCGCGCCACCTGCCAGATGCCAAAGCCCCACACCACCAGCAGGCCGATCTCGGTGAGCAGCGACACGCTGGGCGTGAACAGCGACCAGGTCTTGTTGAGCCGGTCGTTCACCTTGAGGTTGTGGGCGTTGGCGGCTCGGAAGCGCTCGGCCTCGCGCTTTTCCTGGGCGAAGGCCTTCACCACGCGGATGCCGGGAATGGTGTCGGCCAGCACGTTGGTGACCTCGCCCCAGACCCGGTCGATCTTCTCGAAGCCGGTGCGAAGCCGGTCGCGCACCACGTGGATCATCCAGGCGATGAAGGGCAAGGGGACCAGCGTGACCACCGCCAGCAGCGGGTTGATGGAAAAGAGGATGACCGCCGTCATCACGATCATCAGCACGTCGTTGGCGAAATCCAGCGCGTGCAGCGACAGGAAGACGTTGATGCGGTCGGTCTCCGAGCCGATGCGCGCCATCAGGTCGCCGGTTCGCTTGCCGCCGAAGTAGTCCAGCGGCAGGGTCAGCAGGTGCTCGTAGGTGGCGGTGCGCAGGTCGGCGCCCATGCGCTCGGACACCAGCGCCAGCAGGTAGGTGCGCGCCCAGCCCAGCCCCCAGCCCACGAGCGCGGCGGCCAGGAGGCCACCCAGGTACATCACGACCAGCCAGGGGTCGATCGCCTTGCCGTTCTGGAAAGGGATCAGGATGTCGTCCATCAGCGGGATGGTCAGGTAGGGCGGCACCAGCGTGGCTGCGGTGGAGATCAGGGTCAGGACGAAGCCGGTGAGCAGCTGCTTGCGGTAGGGCCTGGCGAAGCGGCCCAGGCGCAGCAGCACCCAGGTGGACGGCGGGGTCTGGAGTTCGGTGTCCGCCTCGGGCTCGGCGCCGGCCGTTTCGTCTTCCGGGACGCTTGTCGGGCGGCTGCCTCGTTGTTCGAACAGCTTGAGCAGGCGCAGGGCGGCGGCCTGGCCGGCCAGCGTGTAGTACCAGCGGCCCAGAAGATGCTGGTCGCCAACCAGGTCCAGCGTGCCTACCCCACCGTGATCGCTCAGTTGTACGGCCATTTGCGGCGTAGCGAGCGACCACTCACGCCACTCCCCCCCGCCCGCGTCCAGGGCCAGCACGCGCCGGTCGGTCAGGGCGAGCAGGCCGGCGCCGAAACGCAGGTCGGCGTCGAGGTCAACCACCAGCGTGGCCAGAACGTTTTCCCCAGCAACGAGCTGGTTTTTCAGCGCTTCCGTGGCCTTGCCGGCCTCGCCCTCACGGGCGGCCTGTGAATCAAGATGTTGCATGTAATTTTGGTTGGCAGGGCGCGAGCGATGGCTCGGGGCCCTTTCTCAGGTGGCCCGAGGGCGCCGATTTTGACCGATACCCAAGGGCGTTCTTCTCCTCGCCGCCGTCCATGAAAAGCGGCCCAGAACGCCATACGAACGTTTCCATGACCCGTTTCGACGACATCCAACTGCTTCGCGTCAACTATTTGCGCGGTCCCAACATCTGGACCTACCGTCCGGTCCTCGAGGTCTGGCTCGATCTCGGCGCGCTGGAGGACTTTCCCTCCAACAAGATCGACGGCTTCACCGACCGCCTGACGACCCTGCTGCCGGCGCTGATCGAGCACCACTGCGGCGTGGGCGAGCGCGGCGGCTTCATCCAGCGGCTGCAGGAAGGCACCTGGGCCGGCCACGTGCTGGAGCATGTGGTCATCGAGCTGCTCAACCTGGCGGGCATGCCCACCGGCTTCGGCCAGACGCGCAGCACCTCCAGGCACGGGGTCTACCGCATGGTGTTCCGCGCCCGCGACGAGCAGGTGGCCCGCGAAGCCCTCGGCCAGGGCCATCGCCTGCTGATGGCCGCCATCAACGACGCGCCCTTCGGCGCGGCCGAGGTGCAGGCCGCCGTGACCGCCGTCAAGGCCAAGCTGGACGACTGCTACCTGGGCCCCAGCACCGCCAGCATCGTGGGCGCCGCCACCGACCGCAACATCCCGCACCTTCGCCTCAATTCCGGCAACCTGGTCCAGCTGGGCTACGGCGCCACGCAGCAGCGCATCTGGACCGCCGAGACCGACTACACCAGCGCCATTGCCGAGTCCATCGCCAGCGACAAGGAACTGACCAAGTCGCTGCTGCAAAGCTGTGGCGTGCCCGTGCCCGAAGGCCAGGTGGTCGGCAGCGCCGAAGAGGCCTGGGAAGCCGCGCAAGACATCGGCCTGCCGGTGGCCGTGAAGCCCTCCGACGCCAACCACGGCCGCGGCGTCTCGCTGGAGCTGACGACCCGCGAGGAGGTCATGGCCGCCTTCGCCGTGGCCGAGCCCGAGGGCAGCGACGTGATGGTCGAGCGCTTCGTGCGCGGCTTCGAGCACCGCCTGCTGGTTGTGGGCGGCCAGGTGGTGGCGGCCGCGCGCGGCGAGGTCATCACCGTCACCGGCGACGGCCGCCAGACCGTGGCCCAGCTCATCGACAGCCAGCTCAACAGCGACCCGCGCCGCGGCGTGGAAGAGGAATACCCGCTGGACGTGATCGTGCTGGAGACCGACGCCAAGCTGCAACTGGAGCTCAAGCGCCAGAAGCTGGACGGCGGCTCGGTGCCGGCCGCCGGCCGCGTGGTCGTGATCCAGCGCAACGGCAACCTGGGCGTGGACTGCACCGACCAGGTCCATCCCGAAGTGGCGCATGCCGCCGTGCTGGCCGCCCGCGTGGTGGGCCTGGACATCGCGGGCATCGACATGGTGGTGCAGGACGTCTCCAGGCCGCTGCAGGCCCAGGGCGGTGCCATCGTCGAGGTCAATGCCGGCCCCGGCCTGCTGATGCACCTCAAGCCCGCCGTGGGCTCGCCGCGCCCGGTGGGCCGCGCGATCTGCGACCACCTCTTCCCCATGGACGGCGACGACAACCTGCCCGGCCGCATCCCCGTGGTGGGCGTAGCCGGCTCGCGAGACACCGCCGTGCTGGCCCGCCTGGTGGCCTGGCTGGTCGGCCTGAGCGGCCAGCACACCGGCCTGGCCTGCCGCGACGGCCTGTTCCTGGAGCGCCGCCGCGTCGACGCGCGAGACAGCGCCAACTGGGCCGCGGGCCACCGGCTGCTGGTCAACCGCTCGGTGCAGGCCGTCGTCATCGAGAACGGCGCCCGCACCATCCTGGCCGACGGCCTGCCCTACGACCGCTGCCAGGTGGGCATCGTCACCGACCTCGACGGCTTCGAGGAGTTGAAGGAATTCGACATCGGCGAAAGCGACCAGATGGTCAAGGTGCTGCGCACCCAGGTCGACGTGGTGCTGCCCGAAGGCACCGCCGTGCTCAACGCCGCCGACGAGCGCGTGGCCGGCCTCGCGCCCCTGTGCGACGGCGACGTCATCCTGTATGCCGCCAACCCGCAGGCCGCGCCGCTCGCCGAGCACCAGGCCAAGGGCGGCAAGGCCGTGCTGGTGCGCCAGGACCGCATCGTGCTGGCCAACGGCAGCAGCGAATCCTTCCTGCCCGGCCTGGGCCGCCTCACGGCCTGGCGCGCCACGCATGCCGGCGTGAGCCTGGAGAGCCTGCTGGCCGCCGTGGCCGGCGCCTGGGCCATGGGCATTCCGCTGAACCTCATTGGCGCCGGCGTGGAGGCCTTCGAGGCCGACCTGCAGGCCGCGCTCGCCTCGCTGCAGCTGTCGCAGAGCGTGCCCTTCGTCGATTCGCAGCAACAGCAACTCGCCTGATCCATACCCCGCATCCGAGCCAGACGCCCCGGACAAGACAACGACAAGACCGATCGCCATGGAAGTCATCCGCATCCGAGCCCTGCGCGGGCCCAACCTCTGGAGCCGCCACACCTCCATCGAAGCCGTCGTGAAGTGCGATGGCGCCGAGAACGCCATCAGCGACCTTCCCGGCTTCGAGCAGCGCCTGCGCGCCCTCTTCCCCAACATCGGCGAGCTGCACCCCATCGTGCTGGGCCAGCCGCTGGCCCTGGCCCACGTGCTGGAGAACGCCGCGCTGGCGCTGCAGACGCAGGCCGGCTCCTCGGTCAACTTCGGCCACACCACGGCCACCACCGATGAAGGCATCTACCAGGTGGTGGTGCAGTACTGCGAGGAAGCGGTGGGCCGCCTGGCCGTGAAGCTCGCGCAGCAGGTGATCGAGGCTGCGCTGAACGACACCGCCTTCGACGCCCATGCCGCCATCGCGCAACTGCACGAGCTGGACGAGGACGAGCGCCTGGGCCCGAGCACCGGCTCCATCGTCGATGCGGCGGTCGCCCGCAACATTCCCTACCGCCGCCTCACGCGCGGCAGCCTGGTGCAGTTCGGCTGGGGCTCCAAGCAACGCCGCATCCAGGCCGCAGAGGTGGACGCCACCTCCGGCGTGGCCGAGTCGATCGCGCAGGACAAGGAACTCACCAAGCAGCTGCTCAACGCCGCCGGCGTGCCGGTGCCGCTGGGCCGCCCCGTCACCGACGTGGACGACGCCTGGGTCGCCGCGCTGGAGATCGGCCTGCCCGTGGTGGTCAAGCCGCAGGACGGCAACCAGGGCAAAGGCGTGACGGTCAACATCGTCGGCCGCGAGCAGCTCGCGGCGGCTTACGTCGCCGCTGCCGAATACGGCGAGGTGATGGTCGAGAAATTCCTGCCCGGCTTCGACTTCCGCCTGCTGGTGGTGGGCGACCGGCTGGTGGCTGCCGCACGACGCGATCCGCCGCAGGTCATCGGCGATGGCATGTCCACCGTCCGCCAGCTGGTGGACACCGTCAACCTCGACCCGCGCCGCGGCGAGGGCCACTCCACCTCGCTCACCAAGATCCGCCTGGACGACATCGCCATCGGCCGCCTGGAGTCGCAGGGCCTCAAGCCCGACAGCGTGCCCGGCCTCGGCCAGCGCGTGGTGCTGCGCAACAACGCCAACCTGTCCACCGGCGGCACCGCCACCGACGTGACCGACACGGTGCACCCCGAGATCGCCGCGCGCGCTGTCGATGCCGCACAGATGGTGGGCCTGCACATCTGCGGCGTGGACATGGTGTGCGAGAACATGCTGGTGCCGCTGGAAGAGCAGAGCGGCGGCGTGGTCGAAGTCAACGCTGCCCCGGGGCTGCGCATGCACATCTCGCCCTCCTTCGGCCGCGGCCGGCCGGTGGGCGAGGCGGTGATGGACACGATGTTCGCGCCCGGCGACGACGGCCGCATCCCCGTGGTCGCCGTCACCGGCACCAACGGCAAGACCACCACCGCGCGCCTGATCAACCACCTGCTGGCCTCCAGCGGCCTGCGCACCGGCATGACCAACACCGACGGCGTGTACGTCGATGGCCGGCAGACCGACAGCGGCGACTGCAGCGGCCCCAAGAGCGCCCGCAACGTGCTGATGCATCCCGACGTGGATGCGGCGGTGTTCGAGGTGGCGCGCGGCGGCATCCTGCGCGAGGGCCTGGGCTTCGACCGCTGCCAGGTGGCGGTGGTCACCAACCTGGGCAGCGGCGACCACCTGGGCCTGAACTACATCACCTCGGTGGAAGAGCTGGCGGTGCTCAAGCGCGTGATCGTGCGCAACGTGGCGCACGACGGCTACGGCGTGCTGAATGCGGCCGACCCCAACGTGGCGGCGATGGCCGCCGGCTGCCCCGGCAGCGTCATCTTCTTCGCGGCCGACCGCACCCATCCGGTGATGGCCACGCATCGCGCGCAAGGCAAGCGCACCGTGTTCGTCGACCAGGACGCGGTGGTGGCATCCGAAGGCTCGTGGCGCGAGCGCGTGCCGCTGCTGGGCGTGCCGATCACCCGCAACGGCACCATCGGCTTCCAGGTTGACAACGTGATGGCGGCGGTGGCCGCGGCCTGGGCCGTAGGCCTGGACTGGGACACCATCCGCAGCGGCCTGGCCAGCTTCCTGAGCGACTCGGCCGGGGTGCCGGGCCGCTTCAACGTCATGGACTACCGCGGCGCCACCGTGATCGCCGACTACGGCCACAACACCGACGCCATGCGCGCCCTGGTGGCCGCCGTGGACACCATGCCGGCCAAGCGCCGCTCGGTGGTCATCAGCGGCGCCGGCGACCGGCGCGACGAGGACATCCGCGACCAGACCGCGATCCTCGGCCGGGCCTTCGACGACGTCATCCTCTACCAGGACGCGGCCCAGCGCGGGCGCGCCGACGGCGAGGTCATGGGCCTGCTGCGCCAGGGCCTGCAGGGCGCCACCCGCACCAGCTTCGTGGACGAGATCCGGGGCGAATTCATCGCCATCGACAAGGCGCTGGCGCGCCTGGAGCCGGGCGACCTCTCCCTGATTTTGGTGGACCAGGTGGAAGAGGCACTGGCGCACCTGAAGAAGCGCATCGCCGAGGCCTGACGGACACGTCCCACAGGGATCGTTGCGGCCTGGCCGACAAAGATCCGCTTCCGGTGTCTCACAGGGCGCCAGGCATCAACCGGCCAAACTTCGGGAATCGTGAATGCGATTCGCAGCAATGCGGATTGCCACGTTCCACAAGGAGTGAAGCCATGAATGCCTTTCGCCAAACCTGTGCCGCCGCCGTGCTGGCCGCCGGCAGCCTGATCGCCCTGCCCGCTGCATGGGCCGCCGGCTCCAGCGGCACAAGCAGCACGTATCAGACCGAACGCGCGATGTGCGGCCACATCAACCAGGACACCGCCGCCTGCGTGCGCGAAGCCGGCGCTGCCGCCCAGGCCTCGCGCCAGGGCACCTTGAGTTCCGCCTCGCCCGAGACCTATCGCCAAAACGCGCTGGCGCGTTGCAATGCACAGCCGGCCCAGGACCGCCAGGCTTGCGAACAGCGTGTGCTGGGCACCGGTGCCACCACCATCGACGGCAGCGTGCTGGGTGGCGGTGCGATCCGCGAGACCGTGACCACCGTGCCGGCCGCGCCCACCAGCACCTACTGATCGCGGTCGATGAGAGAGAGAAGGGGCGCCGCGGCGCCCCTTTGTCCTAGTGCCTCTGGGCCCGCGCACCCAGCAGGCGCTGCATCAGGCAGAACACGAAGAGCAAGGCGCCCACCACGATGCGCGTCCACCAGGAACTGAGCGTGCCGTCGAAGGAGATCAGCGTCTGGATGATGCCCAGCATCATCACGCCGAAGAGCGTGCCGACGATGTAGCCCACGCCACCGGTGAGCAATGTGCCGCCGATGACCACGGCGGCGATGGCATCCAGTTCCAGCCCCAGGGCATGCAGTCCGTAGCCCGAGAGCATGTAGAAGGTGAAAAGCACGCCGCCCAGCGCCGAGCAGAAGCCCGAGAGCGTGTACACGCCGATGATGGTGCCGCGCACCGGCAGCCCCATCAGCAGCGCCGACTGCTCGTTGCCGCCCACGGCATACACCGCGCGGCCGAAGGGCGTCCAGTGCGCCACGAACACGCCCAGCGCCACGACGATCAGCGCGATCAGGGCGCTGAGCGAGATGGACGCATCGCCCCACACCGGCAGCCGCAGCTGGGACAGCTCGGAGTAGACGTCGTTGGTGATGCTGATCGAATCGATGCTGATCACACAACAGAGACCGCGCGCCAGGAACATGCCCGCCAGCGTCACGATGAAGGGCTGCAGCCGGAAGCGCTCGATGAGAAAGCCCATGAAGGCGCCGAACAGCGTGCCGATGGCCAGCACCAGCGGAATCACCTGGAAGGGACTCCAGCCGTGCTTCTCGACCAGCGAAGCCGACACCATGGTGGTGAACGCGATCACCGCGCCCACCGAGAGGTCGATGCCGCCCGAGAGGATGACGAAGGTCATGCCCACCGCGACCACGCACAGGAAGGCGTTGTCGATCAGCAGGTTGAGGAAGACCTGCAGCGAGAAGAAGCCCGGATAGGCGATCGAGCCCACGGTGGCCATCAGCACGAAGAGGGAGACCGTCACCGCCAGCGGCAGCATGCGCCCGCGCAGGCGCAGCGGCGGCCCGGCATGCGACGAACCTTCTGCGCCTGGCGCCACGGCCGGCGCCTTCACTGGTGCAACCGCGCTCATCGGAATACCTTCGTGCTTCGCACTGCGGTGCGAGCGTGCTCGGGGCGGCCCAGCGCGGCGATCATGACCGCGCCTCCCTGGTGGACGGCCGGAACACCAGGCTGCGCAACTGCCCACGGAATTCCGCGGACTGCAGCAGCATCACCAGGAACACCACCACCGCCTTCACCACCAGGTTGATCTCGGGCGGCACGCCCATGGAGTAGATGGCATAGGTCAGCGTCTGGATGATCAGCGCGCCGATCACGCTGCCCACCAGGCTGAAGCGCCCGCCGGTGAGCGAGGTGCCGCCCAGCGTCACGGCGAGGATCGCATCCAGTTCCAGCAGCAGCCCGGCGTTGTTGCCGTCGGCGCTCTTCACATTGGAGCTGATGATGAGCCCGGCCAGCCCCGCGCAGAAGGCGCAGAACATGTAGACGCCCACGATCAGCCGCCGCGCCCGCACGCCGGCGAGATAGGCCGCGTCCGGGTTGATGCCCACCGACTGGATGAACAACCCCAGCGCCGTGCGCGTCACCGCCAGGTACAGCAGCAGCGCCACGCCGGCCGCGATGAAGAGCGCGAAGGGCAGCCCCAGCAGGTAGCCCCCGCCGATGAAGAAATAGGGCGCGTAGTAGATGGTGATGATCTGCCCGCCGGTGATCAGCTGCGCGATGCCGCGCCCGGCCACCATCAGAATCAGGGTCGCGATGATGGGCTGCATGCCGATGCGCGCCACCAGCAGGCCGTTCCACAGCCCGCACACCAGTGCCACCGCCAGCGCGGCCACGATGGCCACGCTCATCGGGAAGCGGCTCACGTCCGCCGCCGCGCCGTCCTTCACCACCAGCGAGCCGCCGATCATCGCGGCCGCCAGCGCCGCCGCGATGGCCACCACCGCGCCCACCGAGATATCGATGCCGCGCGTGGCGATCACCAGCGTCATGCCCAGCGCCACCAGCACCAGCGGCGCCGCGCGGTTGAGGATGTCGATCAGGCTGCCGTACAGGTGGCCGTCGCGCCACTCGATGTGCAGGAAGCTCGGATTGAAGGCCGCGTTGAGGGCCAGAAGCAGCACCAGCGTGGCCACCGGCCAGGCCAGGCGGTGCTGCAGCACCTTGCCCAGGAGGGTGGAGGATGGTTCGCTCATGTCTGTGCCGCGATGAGGTCGTACACGGCGTCTTCCTTGCTGCCGCCGGGCAACTCGCCCACCTTGCGCCGGTCGCGCAGCACCGCGATGCGGTGCGATACGCGCGTCACCTCGTTCATCTCCGAGGAGATGAAGAGCACCGACATGCCCGATGCGGCCAGGCGAAGGATCTCGTCCATGATCTCCTGCTTGGCCGCCACGTCGATGCCGCGCGTGGGTTCGTCCAGCAGCAGCAGGCGCGGGTTGGTGGCCAGCCAGCGGGCCAGCATGGCTTTTTGCTGGTTGCCGCCAGAGAGCAGGCCGATGGGCGTGTCCACGCTGGGCGTCTTGATGCCCAGCGCCTTCACGAATCGCTCGGCCAGCTGTGTCTGCTCGGCACGCGAGAGGTTCTTCTTCAGCCCCAGGCTGGCCTGGAGCGCCAGCGCGATGTTCTCGCGCAGCGACAGCTCGGCCACGATGCCCTCGCTCTTGCGCTCCTCGGGGCACATGGCCAGGCCCTTCCTCACCGCATCGGCTGGGGCGCTCCACTGGACCGCCTCGCCGCCGATGCGCAGTTCGCCGCTGTCGGGCCTGGCCAGGCCGAAGAACAGGCGCGCGAGCTCGGTGCGGCCGGAGCCGAGCAGGCCGGCCAGCCCGACCACCTCGCCGGCGCGCATCTGCAGGTCGACGGGCTGCAGCTGGCCGCGCTGGCCCAGCTGCTCGGCCGTCAGCAGCACCGGCGCGTCGGCGGGCAGCGGCGGACGCTGCGCGGCATCGGCGGCGCTCATGTCCCACTCGCGCCCGACCATGGCCGAGATGAGGGCCTGCGGGCCCAGCTCCGAGGCCTTCCACTCGCCCACCCAGCTGCCGTTGCGCAGCACGGTGATGCGGTCGGACACGGCACAGACCTGGTTCAGGAAGTGCGTCACGAAAAGAATGGCCAGGCCCTGGTCGCGCAGGCGCCGCAGCACCTCGAAGAGCTTCTGCACCTCGTCGTCGTCCAGGCTGGAGGTGGGCTCGTCCAGGATCAGCACCTTGGACGACACCGACAGCGCCCGCGCGATGGCCACCATCTGCTGCACCGCCACCGGGTAGCTGGACAGGAGGCGCGTGACGTCGATGTCCACGTCCAGCCGCGCCAGCAGCTCGCGCGTGCGCCGGTGCACCGCGGCCCAGTCGATACGCCGCCCCTGCAGCCAGCCGCGCCGCGGGTAGCGGCCGGCGAAGACGTTCTCAGCCACCGAGAGATTGCCGCAGAGGTTCACTTCCTGGTAGACGGTGCTGATGCCCAGCTGCTGCGCCTGCAGCGGCGAGGCCGGGCGGATGGGCTGGCCATCCAGCACCATCTGCCCGCCGTCGATGCGGTGCACGCCCGTCAGCACCTTGATGAGCGTGGACTTGCCCGCGCCGTTCTGGCCCATCAGCGTGTGGATCTCGCCGGCGCGCAGCTGCAACTGCACGCCCTTGAGCGCGGCCACGCCCACGAAGCTCTTGCGGATGTCCTGCAGGCTCAGCACCACCCCGCCGCCCTCGGCGCCCGGCGCGGGTTCGATCGGGGTGGATTCGCTCGTCATTTGTTCTTGTTGTAGACGTCGATGAACACCGCCGCCAGCAGCACCAGCCCCTTGATCACCTGCTGGTAGTCGATGCCGATGCCCATGATGGACATGCCGTTGTTCATCACACCCATGATGAAGGCGCCGATAACCGCGCCCATGACCTTGCCCACGCCGCCCGAAGCCGAGGCGCCGCCGATGAAGCAGGCCGCGATCACGTCCAGCTCGAAGCCCAGGCCGGCCTTGGGCGTGGCGGTGTTCAGGCGCGCCGCGAACACCAGGCCCGCCAGCGCCGCCAGTGCCCCCATGTTCACGAAGGTGAGGAAGGCCAGGCGCTGCGTGTGCACGCCCGAGAGCCGCGCCGCCTTCTCGTTGCCGCCCAGCGCGTAGATGCGCCGGCCGACGGTGGTGCGCTTGGTGACGAAGTCGTACACCACGATCAGGAGCGCCATCACGATCAGCACGTTGGGCAGGCCCTTGTAGGTGGCCAGCAGGTAGCAGAAGTAGACGATGATCGCCGCGAAGGCCAGGTTCTTGATCAGCGAGAAGGCCAGCGGCTCTTCCTCCATGCCGTAGCGCGCCAGCCGGGCCCGGCCGCGCAGCTTGAAGAACACCAGCGCCACCGCCGCGGCGATGCCCAACAGGATGGAGAACAGGCGCAGCGACTCCCCGCCCAAGGGGTCGGGAATGAAGCCCGAGCTCAGGCGCTGGAACTGCACCGGGAAGGGCCCCACTGACTGCCCCGCCAGCAGCGCCAGCGTGAGCCCCTTGAACACCAGCATGCCCGCCAGCGTGACGATGAAGGAGGGAATGCGCCAGAAGGCCACGAACCAGCCCTGCGCCGCGCCGATGACCGCGCCGGCCGCGATGCACACCACGCCGGTGACCAGGTAGGGCCAGTCGTACTCCACCATCAGCACCGCCGCCAGCGCGCCGATGAAGCCGCACACCGAGCCCACCGACAAGTCGATGTGGCCGGCCACGATCACCAGCAGCATGCCCAGCGCCATGATGACGATGTAGCTGTTCTGCAGGACCAGGTTGGTGAGGTTCAGCGGCCGCATCAGCGTGCCGTCGGTGAGCACCTGGAACAGCACCATGATGGCCACCAGCGAGATGAGCATGCCGTACTCGCGCAGGTTGCTCTGCCAGAAGCCCTTGTTGTCGGCCGGTGCCGGCGCGGCACCCGCGGCGGTCACCACTGCATGCACCGCGTCCGCGGCCTTTGCTGCGTCATTGGACATGATCGCCGCCTCCGGAAGAATTGACGATGACGCGCATGATGCGCTCCTGCGAGGCTTCGGCCACCGGCATTTCCGCCACGAGCCGGCCTTCGTTCATGACATAGATGCGGTCGCACATGCCCAAAAGCTCCGGCAGCTCGGAAGAGATCATGAGGATGCTCTTCCCCTCGCGCGCCAGCTCGTCGACGATGGTGTATATCTCGTACTTGGCGCCCACGTCGATGCCGCGCGTGGGCTCGTCCAGGATCAGCAGCTCGGGCTTGGTGAAGAGCCACTTGCTCAGCACCACCTTCTGCTGGTTGCCCCCCGAGAGCTGCACCGCGTGCTGGGCCACGCCCGAGCAGCGGATCTTCAGCGCCTTGCGGTAGTCGTTGGCCACCTTGAACTCGCGGCCGGTGTCCAGCACGCCGGCCTCGGACACGTCCTTGAGGTTGGCCAGGCTGATGTTCGTGCGGATCTCCTCGTCCAGCACCAGGCCCAGGGCCTTGCGGTCTTCAGTGACGTAGGCGACGCCATGGGCGATGGCCTTGCTGACCGTCCCCAGGTCCACCTCCTTGCCGTGCAGGAAGGCGCTGCCGCTGATGCGCTGGCCGTAGGAGCGGCCGAACACGCTCATGGCGAACTCGGTGCGCCCGGCCCCCATGAGGCCGGCGATGCCGACGATCTCGCCGCGCCGCACGTTCAGGTTCACGCCCTTGACCACCTCGCGCTCGGCGTGCACCGCGTGGTGCACGCGCCAGTCGCGCACCTCGAAGACCACCTCGCCGACCTGCGGATCGCGCTGCGGATAGCGGTGCGCCATGTCACGCCCGACCATGCCGCGGATGATGCGGTCCTCGCTGATCGCCTCGCCGTGGCAGTCCAGCGTCTCCACCGTGGCGCCGTCGCGCAGCACGGTGATGGAGTCGGCCACCTTGGAGATCTCGTTGAGCTTGTGCGAGATGAGGATGGAAGTGATGCCGTGCGACTTCAGCTCCAGCAGCAGCTCGAGCAGGGCGTCGCTGTCGCTCTCGTTCAGGCTGGCGGTAGGCTCGTCGAGGATCAGCAGCTTCACGTCCTTGGACAGCGCCTTGGCGATCTCCACCAGCTGCTGCTTGCCCACGCCCAGGTGCGTGACCAGGGTGGTGGGCGCTTCCTTCAGGCCCACCTTGGCCAGCAGCGCGCGGGTCTGCTGGTAGGCCTCGATCCAGTCGATGACGCCGCGGGTGGCGCGCTCGTTGCCCAGGAAGATGTTCTCGGCAATCGAGAGCAGCGGCACCAGCGCCAGCTCCTGGTGGATGATGATGATGCCCAGCTTCTCGCTGTCGTCGATGCCGCGGAAGCGCCGCACCTCGCCGCCGAAATGAATGTCGCCGGCATACGAGCCGGCGGGGTAGACGCCGCTGAGCACCTTCATCAGCGTCGACTTGCCCGCGCCGTTCTCGCCCACCAGCGCATGGATCTCGCCGGCGCGCACGGCGAGGTTCACGTTGTCCAGTGCGTTGACGCCTGGAAATGTCTTGGTGATCCCGCGCATCTCCAGGATCACCTCGCCTCCCTGCGAAGCCGTCATTTGATTTGCGATTCCTTGTAGTAGCCGCTGTCCACCAGCACCTGCTTCCAGTTGGACGCATCCACGCTCACCGGCTTGAGCAGGTAGGAGGGCACCACCTTCACGCCGTTGTTGTAGGTCTTGGTGTCGTTCACCTCGGGCGCCTTGCCCGACATCATCGCGTCGACCATGGCGACCGTGACCTTGGCGAGTTCACGCGTGTCCTTGAAGATGGTGGAGGTCTGCTCCTTGCGCAGCATCGACTTGACCGAAGGCACCTCGGCGTCCTGGCCGGTGACCACGGGCATCTTCAGCGAGCCGGAGCCGTAGCCCACGCCCTTGAGCGAGGACAGGATGCCGATCGACAGGCCGTCGTAGGGCGACAGCACCGCGTCGACGTGGTCCTTGCTGTAGTAGGCCGACAGCAGGTTGTCCATGCGCGCCTGGGCCACCGCGCCGTCCCAGCGCAGCGTGCCGACCTTGTCCATGCCCATCTGCTTGCTGCGCACCACCAGCTTGCCGCTGTCGATGTAGGGCTTGAGCACGGACATCGCGCCGTTGTAGAAGAAGAAGGCGTTGTTGTCGTCCGGCGAGCCGCCGAACAGCTCGATGTTGAACGGACCCTTGCCGCCCTTGAGGTCGAGCGACTTCTCGATCGACTGCGCCTGCAGCACGCCGACCTGGAAGTTGTCGAAGGTGGCGTAGTAGTCCACGTTCTTCGAGCCGCGGATCAGGCGGTCGTAGGCGATGACCTTCACGCCCTTGTCCGCCGCCTTCTGCAGCACGTCCGACAGCGTGGTGCCGTCGATGGCGGCGATGACCAGGACCTTGGGGTTCTTGGTCAGCATGTTCTCGATCTGTGCCAGCTGGTTCGGGATGTCGTCGTCCGCGTACTGCAGGTCGGCCTTGTAGCCCTTGTCCTTGAGCTGCTTGACCATGTTGTCGCCGTCGGCGATCCAGCGGGCCGAGGACTTGGTGGGCATGGAGACCGCCACCAGCCCCTTGTCCTGTGCCTGCGCGAGCGACGAGAAGCCGACGAGTCCGGCGGTGGCCAGGCCGGCGGCCAGGGTCTTGAGGAAGGTGCTGCGTTTCATGAGTGCGATCTCCTTGGGCGTGTTGTGTGATTTATGCGGGAAGGGACTGAACGAGCCGGCAGGGCCGGCCCGCCTGGATGCGCCCGCCAGACCTCCCGGCGGCGCGCAACGGGCAGCAGCGCCCGTGTTCAGTACTTGCGTTTGGGGAACTCGGCGGCGGCCACTTCCATGGGGAAGATGCCCTCCTCGGTGATGATCCGCTTGGGCACCGGCTTGCCGGCCTTGATGTCCTTCACGGCGCTCATCAGCTGCGGGCCCAGCAGCGGGCTGCATTCCACGCTGACGTTGAGCTTGCCGGCCATCATGGCCTCGAAGGCGCCCTTGACCGCATCGATGGAGATGATGGTGATGTCCTTGGCCGGCTTCATGCCCGCTTCCTCGATGGCCTGGATGGCGCCGATGGCCATGTCGTCGTTGTGCGCGTACAGCACGTTGATCTTCTTGCCCTCGGCCTTGAGGAAGGCTTCCATCACTTCCTTGCCCTTGGCGCGGGTGAAGTCGCCGGTCTGCGAGCGGATGATCTTGAACTTCGGGTCGGCCTTGATGATTTCCTCGAAGCCCTTCTTGCGGTCGATGGCCGGGGCCGAGCCCACCGTGCCCTGCAGTTCCACGATGTTGATGGGGCCGGCGTTGCCCTTCATCTTCTCCACCAGCCAGCGGCCGGCCTTGCGGCCTTCCTCGGTGAAGTCCGAGCCCATGAAGGTGACGTAGAGGCTGTCGTCCTTGACCTTGACCGAGCGGTCGGTGAGCACCACCGGGATCTTGGCGTTCTTGGCCTCGACCAGCACGGTGTCCCAGCCGGTTTCCACCACCGGCGAGAAGGCGATCACGTCCACCTTCTGCGCGATGTAGGAGCGGATGGCCTTGATCTGGTTCTCCTGCTTCTGCTGTGCATCGGAGAACTTCAGGTCGATGCCGGCCTCGGCCGCCGAGGACTTGATCGACTCGGTGTTGGCCGTGCGCCACTCGCTCTCGGCGCCGACCTGGGCGAAGCCCAGCACGATCTTCTTCTGCGCAAAAGCCGGCACGGCGCCGACGACGGATGCCGCCGCGAGTGCGGCTGTGAAAGTACGACGTTGCATGCTCATGGTTGTCTCCTGTTCTTCCTTGGGTTGAGTTTGAGAGAGAAACTCCCTGGGATCACGCCAGCATGTAGCCGGTCTTGAGGCTGGTGTAGAAATCGATCGCCTGCCGCCCCTGCGCACGCGGCCCGTAGCCCGAAGCCTTGCGCCCGCCGAAGGGCACGTGGTGGTCCTCGCTGGTGGTGGGCAGGTTGACCATGGTCATGCCCACCTTGGCATGGCGACGGAAGTGCGTGGCATGCGCCAGCGAGCGGGTGCATATGCCGGCGCACAGGCCCCAGGGCGTGTCGTTGGCCAGGCTGAGCGCATGCTCGTAGTCGTCGGCGCGCAGCACGCAGGCCAGCGGGCCGAAGATGTCCTCGCTGGCCACCCGGTGCTCCGGCTTGGCCAGGAACAGCGCGGGGCTCATGTAGTGGCCGCGGCTGGGGCGCTCCAGCGCCTCGCCGCCGGTGACCAGCTCGGCGCCCTCCTCGCGGGCGCTGCGCACCCATTCGAGCAGTCGGGCCAGGTGGGGCGCATCCACCACCGGGCCCAGCTCGATGCCTTTTTCCAGCGCATGGCCCACCTTGAGCGCGGCCACGCGCTTGCGCAGGCGCGCCACGAAGGCGTCGTGCACCGGCGCCTCGACGATCAGCCGGCTCGATGCCGTGCAGCGCTGGCCGGCGCAGCCATAGGCTCCACCCAGCGCGCATTCCACCGCGCGCTCCAGGTCGGCATCGGCCAGCACCACCAGCGCGTTCTTGCCGCCCATTTCCAGCTGCACGCGCGCACGCCGCTTGGCCGCGCCTAGCAGCACGCGCGCTCCCACGGCAGCCGAGCCGGTGAAGCTGATGGCATCCACCGCCGGGTTGTCGACCAGCGTGGCGCCCAGCTCCCGCCCGCTGCCCATGAGCAGGTTGAAGGCGCCGGCCGGCAGCGCAGCGCGGCTGATGATCTCGGCCAGCATCCAGCCGCAGGCCGGTACCAGTTCGGAGGGCTTGAACACCACGCTGTTGCCGAAGGCCAGCGCCGGCGCGATCTTGCGGGCGGCGATGGAGAAGGGCGCGCTCCACGAGCTGATGAGCGCCACCACGCCGACCGGCTCGCGCGTGACGTCGACCTGCACGCCGGGACGCACCGAGTCCAGCGTCTCGCCGCCGCCGCGCAGGGCCTCGCCGGCGAAGTACTTGAAGATCTGGGCGGCCCGCAGCGCCTCGGCCACGGCCTCGGGCAGGGGCTTTCCCTGCTCGCGCGCCAGCAGCAGGCCCAGCTCGTCCTTGCGTGCCATCAGTTCGGTGCCGATGGCATCCAGCGCATCGGCGCGTCGCTGCGGCGTGCTGTGGCCCCAGGCGGAAAACGCATCGGCAGCGGCACGGATGGCCCGCTCCGCCTGCCGCCGATCGGCCCGCGCGTACTCGGCCACGACCTCGCCGGTGTCGGAAGGGTTGCGGCGAATGCCCGTAGTGGCACCCGTCTCCCAACGACCGTTGATGTACTGCCTGGCGCTGTGCTGATGAGGATCGCTTCGCTTCAAGGTGCCGGGCAGTGTAGGAATCTCACCGATAGCTTTCCAATAGATATTTGGGCTGAATCGATACCCGAATTAGGATTCATGGAAACCCTGTGACCCATTACACCCACTGGTTCATCCGCGCGCGGCTCAAGACGCGGCAGCTCCTGTTGATCGTTGCGCTGGCCGAGGAAGGCAACATCCACCGCGCCGCGCAGGTGCTCAACATGACACAGCCGGCCGCTTCTAAGCTGCTCAAGGACCTGGAAGACGTGCTGGAGGTGCCGCTGTTCGAGCGGCTGCCGCGCGGCATGCGCCCCACCTGGTACGGCGAGACCATGATCCGCCATGCGCGGGTGGCGCTGGCCAGCCTCAACCAGGCGCACGACGAGCTGGCCGGCCTCAAGGCCGGGCGCTTCGGCCAGGTGGCGGTGGGCTGCATCACGGCGCCCGGCCTCACGCTGCTGCCACCGGCGATCGCGCGGGTCAAGAAGGAGCATCCGAGCCTGCGCGTCTCGCTGGAAATCGAGACGAGCCCGGTGCTGCTGGAGCGCCTGGCCCAGGGGAAGCTGGACATCCTGGTGGCGCGGCTCTTTGCCGAGCACGACAAGTCGCAGCTGCGCTACGAGGCGCTGGTGGAAGAGCCCATCAGCGCCATCGTGCGTCCCAACCATCCGATGCTGGGCATGACCGGCATCACCCTGCGCGACCTGCTGGCCACCGGCTGGATCGTGCCGCCAGCCGGCAGCGTGCTGCGGCACCGCTTCGACCTGACCTTCCAGGAAGAAGGCATGGCCCCGCCCATCGACCTGATCGAGACTTCGGCGCTGCTCTTCATGACCCGAATGCTGCAGCAGAGCGACATGGTGGCCATCGTCGCCAACGACGTGGCGCGCTACTACGCGGCGCACGGCATCGTGTCCATCCTGCCGGTGACCATGAACTGCCAGATGGACAACTTCGGCCTCATCACCCGCACCGACCGGCTGCTTTCCCCGGCCGCGCAGGTGATGATGCGGTCGCTCAAGGCGGTGTGCCAGGACGTGTATGGCAAGCGCCTGGAGCCTGTCTGACCGGTTGACATTGCAAGGCTTGCATCCTTCCATGCCGTTTTTCGCTCTTTTCGGCATGCCTCGCCGTTGTTAGCATCGGCGCCCCAAGCAGCCCGCAGCTGCCAGGAGACATACCCTGAGCCAAGCCAACCCCCTGCCCATCCCCCGGGTGCTGGAAGCACCGCGCTGCGTCTGGAACGCCGGCGCCGAGCTGGGCGAGGGCACCCTGTGGTCCTCTCGCGAGCAGGCCCTGTACTGGGTCGACATCCTGGGCCGGCAGCTGCACCGCTTCCGGCCGGCCGACGGCGCCCAGGCCAGCTGGCCCTTCGACGAGGAAATCTCCGCCGTGGCCGAGCGCGCCAATGGCCCGGGCCTGCTCGTCACCCTGCGCCGCGGCTTCGCGCGCTTCGATCCCGCGCATCCGGGCGAGCCACCAAGCTACCTCCACCAGCCCGAAGAGCCCGCGGGCAACCGCTTCAACGACGGCAAGTGCGACGCGCAGGGCCGCTTCTGGGGCGGCACCATGGACATGGATTGCCGCGAGCCCGCCGGCACGCTGTACCGCTTCGACGGCGACGGAAATTGCACCAGGCACGAGAGCGGCATCACGGTCAGCAACGGCCCCACCTGGTCGGCGGACGGCCGCACCATGCACTTCAACGACACCGCGCCCAACCGCATCCTGGCCTACGACTTCGACACCGAATCCGGAACCCTGTCAGGGCGCCGCACCTGGCTGCGCCTGGCACCGGGCGAGGGCTACCCCGACGGCATGACGACCGACGCCGCCGGGCGCCTGTGGATCTGCCACTGGGGCGGCGCCTGCGTGAGCTGCCACGACCCGGTGAGCGGCGCGGAGATCACCCGCATCGCGCTGCCGGCCGCGCACATCACCGACTGTGCCTTCGGCGGCCCCGATCTGCAGACCCTCTTCATCACCAGCGCCTGGAGCGGCCTCGATGCCGCGCAGCGCCAGGCGCAGCCGCTGGCCGGCGCGCTCTTCGCCGTGCGGCTGGACAGCACCGGCCTGCCGGCCGGCCTGTTTGCCGGCTGACCTTCCACTTTTCTTCTCCCGACACCTGGACCTCCTGAAATGACCGCCTCCGCCCAATACCCCAGCCTTGCAGACCGCAGCGTGTTCATCACCGGTGGCGCCTCCGGCATCGGCGCCACCCTGGTCAAGCGCTTCGTCGCCCAGGGCGCGCGCGTCGGCTTCGTGGACCTCGACGAAGCTGCAGGCAAGGCCCTGGCCGCCAGGCTCGCACCCGATGCCCGCCACGCGCCGCTTTTCCAGAGAACCGACGTGACCGACATCGCCGCGCTGCGCGCTGCCATCGACCAGGCCCGCGCCGCCAACGGCCCGATCACCGTGCTGCTAAACAACGCGGCCAACGACACCCGCCACCGCATCGAGGACACCACGCCCGAGTCGTGGGACGCCGGCGTGGCCGTCAACCTGAAGCACCAGTTCTTCGCGGCCCAGGCCGTGGCGCCGGACATGCGCGCGGCCGGCGGCGGCTCCATCGTCAACTTCGGCTCGGTGAGCTGGAAGCTCAAGCAGGGCGGCATGCCGGTCTACACCACCTCCAAGTCGGCGGTGCAAGGCCTCACGCGCAGCCTGGCGCGCGACCTGGGGCCGGCGAAGATCCGCGTCAACACGCTGGTGCCCGGCTGGGTGATGACCGAGCGGCAGGTGCGCCTGTGGGTCACCGAGGCCTCGCGCGAGGAGATCGCCCGCGGCCAGTGCATCAACGAACTGCTGATGCCCGACGACATCGCCTCGATGGCGCTGTTCCTGGCAGCCGACGACAGCGCCATGTGCACCGCGCAGGACTTCATCGTGGATGGGGGCTGGGTTTGAGCCAGGCCCTGCCCGCGGGCATCGAGCAGCGCGCCTGGGGCGAGCTGTCCGACGGCCGGGCGGTGCGCGAATTCACGCTGCGCGCGGCCTCCGGGCTGGTGCTGCGCGCCATCAACTACGGCGGCATCGTCAGCGCGCTGGAAGTGCCGGACCGGGAGGGCCAACTGGCCAGCGTGGTGCTGGGCCTGCCCAAGCTGCGCGACTATGAGGCGCGCAACCCGCACATGGGCACCATCGTCGGCCGGCATGCCAATCGCATCGGCGGCGCGCGCTTCGCGCTCGATGGGCGCGAGGTGAAGCTGGAACCCAACGAAGGCGCGAACATCCTGCATGGCGGCGCCCGCGGCTTCGGCAAGGTCTGGTGGGACATCGAGCCCCTGCCCCTGGCCGGCGACGGCAGCGCGGCCATTGCGCTGCGCTACACCAGCGCCGATGGCGAAGGCGGCTTTCCGGGCACGATGGACGTGCAGGTGCGCTACACGCTAGGGCCGGGCTTTGAATGGCGCATCGACTACGAGGCGCGCAGCGACAAGACCACCGTGGTCAACCTGAGCCACCACGACTACTTCAACCTGCGCGGCCACGGCGACGTGATGGACCACCGCCTGCTCATCCCCGCCAGCCGCTACTGCCCCATCGATGCCGAGCGAATTCCCACCGGCCTGGCGCCGGTGGAGGGCACGCCCTTCGACTTTCGCGAAGGGCCGCGCATCGGCGAGCGCATCCGCGAGCCGCACGAGCAGATCCAGCGCGGCAAGGGCTACGACCACAACTTCGCCATCGACTCGGCGCAGGCACCGGGCGACGGCATGCGCTTCATTGCCCGGCTGGCCGATCCGTCGTCGGGCCGCGCCATGGACATCCAAAGCACCGAGCCGGGCCTGCAGTTCTATTCCGGCAACTACCTCGACGGCAGCCTGGAGGGATCGGGCGGATCGCTGATCCGCCAGGGCGACGGGCTGTGCCTGGAGACGCAGCACTTCCCGGACGCGCCCAACCATCCCGAGTTCGCCTCCACGCGGCTGGCGGCTGGCGAACTGTTCAAGAGCAGCACCGTGATGCGCTTTTCCACCTTCGGCGCCGGGGACGACCCCTTCGCCTCCCTTTCCGAGGACCACCGAGCATGAGCACCACTCCCCGCTACCAGGGCGTCTTTCCCGTGGTGCCCACCACCTTCGCCGAAAACGGTGCGCTGGACCTGGCCAGCCAGAAGCGCTGCGTCGACTTCATGATCGATGCCGGCTCCGACGGGCTGTGCATCCTGGCCAACTTCTCCGAGCAGTTCGCGCTGTCCGACGAGGAACGCGAGGTGCTCACCACCACCATCCTCGAGCACGTGGCCGGCCGCGTGCCGGTGATCGTCACCACCACCCACTTCGGCACCGCGGTGTGCGCGCAGCGCAGCCGCCGTGCACAGGACGCCGGCGCGTCGATGGTGATGGTGATGCCGCCCTATCACGGCGCGACGCTGCGGGTGTCGGAGCAACAGGTCTTCGAGTTCTATGCCGGCGTGTCGGATGCGATCGGCATCCCGATCATGATCCAGGACGCGCCGGTGGCCGGCACGCCGTTGCCGGCTGCCTTCCTGGCCCGCATGGCACGCGAGATCGAGCAGGTGAGCTACTTCAAGATCGAGACCGCCGGCGCGGCCAGCAAGCTGCGCGAGCTGATCCGCCGGGGCGGCGACGCCATCGAGGGCCCGTGGGACGGGGAGGAAGGCATCACGCTGCTGCCCGACCTGGAGGCCGGCGCCACCGGCGCGATGACCGGCGGCGGCTTTGCCGACGGCATCCGCCAGATCGTCGACCCCTTCCGCGCCGGCGACCGCGAGGCGGCCGCAGCGGCCTACCAGCGCTGGCTGCCGCTCATCAACTACGAGAACCGGCAGGCCGGCTTCCTGGCGGCCAAGGCGCTGATGAAGGCCGGCGGCATCATCGACTGCGAGGCGCCGCGGCATCCCTTCCCTGCCCTGCATCCGGCCGTGCGCGCCGGCCTGCTGGAGACGGCACGGCGGCTGGACCCGCTGGTGCTGCGCTGGGGGCGCTGAAGCGGCCGTTCAGACGTTGACCAGGGCCAGGTAGTCCAGCAGGCTGGTCCCGCCCAGGGTGGCGAATGGCAGCAGCACCGCCTTCAGCAGGGGCTGCTGCCAGAAGGGCGCGAAGGCGCCTTCGTGCAGGTTGTCCATGCGCTGCAGCAGCAGCGTGAGCTGCGCCGCTTTGGGCGGATCTGCAGGGCGCACGTGGCCGGGCGGGTCGGCCGGCTCCGGCGCTGCGGTGGCTTGATTCCCAGCGGCTGAGGATGAGCCTGCGGCCGCCGCAGGAGAAGCGGCCGCCCGCGCCTCGCCGCTCACTTGCGTGATCTCGTCGCGCAGCCGCTCCATCGCGAATCGCCGCGAGGCCTCCGCGGCGTAGCGCAACGCCACGGCGCAGGCCAGCGCCACGCCGGCGCCCAGCACCGCCAGCACGATGCCCGTCATCGGCATGTACCAATCGTCGAAGGCCGCGCTGCGCGAGACCAGGAAAAGCGACAACACGATGAACGGGAAATAGATCAGCCGCGTCACGCACTTGGTGCGCATGGCGATGAACTCGAGGTCGATCCAGTTGTCGAGGTATCCGCGCGGAATCCGCAGCTCGTTCTCGAACTTCGCCAGCGTGGCCACCGGCCAGTTGGCGCCGTACTCGCGCAGCCCGCGCACGAAGCTCACGCAGAAGGCCGTCGCGTCCACGACGAAGAAGACCAGGAAGTACATCGCGGCGAACATCAGGAAATGCAGCCCCAGGTGAACCCTCGCCGACAGTTCGCCACGCTGCGGCACGACCCAGGCGTCATGCATGGCTGCCCACAGGAACGCGCTCACGCCCAGCCCGACGACCACATAGGTGACGGTTCTGAAAGCGCGCGCGCCGATGCGGTTCTGCACGATGTAGCGCCGCCAGAAATCCACGGCCTCGACCGGCAGGCCGGTCGCGCTGGCGCCTTGGGACCTGGCTGCGAAGCGCATGGAGAACATGTTCACCAACTTCTGCCAGCGCGGCAGCTTGCGCTCGGCTTCGCGCTGCTCGGCCACCAGTTGCTGGCGGGTGCGGCCCAGGCGGAAGCGCGCGATGATGTCGTCCAGGTTCTGCGAGAGCGTGGTCCAGCCGATGAAGATCAGGTAGAGGCAAAGCACCCAGGTCAGCAGGCGGATGGCCTCGGTCGGCCAGATGCTGATGCCATCCGAGCCGGAGATGGGCTTGCCATTCAGGGTGAGCCAGGCGGCAAAGGGCTCCCAGTGCCCGGCCAGCCACAAGGGCAAACCCACGCTCAACAGGAGCAACGCCACGCCGAGCCCGAGGCGCCGCCAGTACGCCAGGCGCTGGCGGCCCCTGCCGCCCAGGTAGTGCACCAGCTGCCTGCGTAATGCACGGCTGGCCAGCAGGGGCGCGAGCCAAAGCGGCACGATCAGCAGGACCAACACCAGCACCAGCGTGGCGAAATGCAGCTTGGGATAGAGCGCGCTGGGCGGCGGATGGACACCGCCGCACTCGCTCCACATCGGGCCTTCGCAATAGGTGCGAACCGATGACGCCGGTGCGCCGGGCATCGCCGTGGCCGTCAGGTGCACCGAGGCCGGCAGCATGAACAGTGCCGAGGCCGAGCTGCCTTCGGCCGGCGGTCGCGGCGAGGACGGCCCGCCGCCGCCTGCGGCCGGCGCGCCTGCTCGCGGACTGAAGTCGAAGGCCTGGGTGCGGCCGATCTCGAACAGGCGCGGCTCGTCGAACCAGCTGTCGATGAGCGCTTGCCGGGTCGGCTCGAATGCCTCTGGTGTCAGGTTGCCGGCGATGTCGGGGTATTGCTTCATCACCGCCCGGCGCGCGTCGTCCATGGCCAGGCGCGTCGACAGGAAGGTCGCGGCCTGGTAGCTGTCGCGGAAAGGCGGTGCGGTCGACTGCATGCGGTCGCTCAGGCGCAATCCGAAGTTGGAGCCGACGATCAGGTTGCGCGTCCAGGACTTCTCGCGCGGGTGCAGGAAGCGCGCATCCAGGTCGGTGGTGAAGAAGATGGCATTGGGAAATTCCGGCTGGAGCGCCTGCAGCACGAGCAGCTTGTCGTGCACGTCCGAGCCGAGCACCCCGATGGCACGAAGGCCCTTGCCGTCCGGGCTGGAGTCGCGCAGCTCGCGGTCGCGCTCGGCCATGCGCAAGGCCAGGCGCCGCAGGTAGTCGAACTGGCTCTGGCCCTCGGCGATCTCCACGTAGGTGCCGTCGCGCCGCCGGCCTTCGTCCTTGGCGTCGGCAGGCTTGGCGCCTCCGGACTTGGGCGCACCGGCGTCGGCGTTGCTGCCGGGCAACTGGCCGTCCAGCCCGCGAACGTAGGCGAAGGAATGGACGCAGTAGCCCTCCTCTTTTTCCCTGGCGCGGAACTCGCCGCGCAGGGTCCGGCCGTAGAGGGTGTCCCATTCGGAGATCACGGCCACGTGGCTGGGCTGCCTGGGGTCGGCCTTGTCGTGCCAGTCGCAGATGCTGCTGTAGAGGCTTTTCTCGGGCAGCGGGGCCGACTTCAGGCCGCGCAAGCCCAGCTCTGCCATGAGTGCCTTGGCCAGGCGGTCGTCGTCGCCGATCGTGCGCACCAGCTGGACGTGGTGCCGGCCCAGGAAAGCGGACAGGCTCTCGCCCGGTGGCGGCAGCGGCGCGTCGAAGATGCGGTCGTCCGGCGCGGTCGCAATGGCCGAGTAGAAGCGGATCGGCAACTGGTCGTAGCCGTTGCTCACCGGCTGCTCGGGGCCTTGCCTTCGGACCTCCTCGACCATGTCGCGAAGGCCGTCCGAGCCGCCGGGGCCCAGCACGCGCCAGCTCAGCACCGGCTTGAGGGCACCCAGCTTGCCGATCAGGGAATACATGCTGGCCAGCGGACGACTGGCCATGGCGTCGCCATCCACCCACATCACGAGCACCAGCGGCTGCGTCTCGGCGCCAAGCCGGCCGCGGCCGCTTGGGGTGGGCTCGAACCATTCGTAGGGAACGATTTCCGGCAGGCGGCCGACGAGTTGCGCGGGAGGGCCAGGCCTGGGCTCTGGCGCGGCAGCCGCCCTGGAGGCCCTGGTTGCCGCCGCCGTCGCGGTGGCGCCCTTGCCCACAGGCTTCTCCTTCGCCGGTTCCTTGGACGGCTTCGGTTCGGGGAAGAAATAGGCCAGGTGCTCGGCGTCCACGGGCGCGAGGCGGCTGGCATTGAGTCCCGCCAGGACCGCGTAGCGCACGCGCCGGCGCGTCTCCAGGTTGTCCGAGTAAGGGCCGCCAGGCAGCATCACTGCCAGCACCTCCACCAGGCGGCCGGAGCGCGCGATCTGCTGGCCGATCTCGTTGGCCAGTGCTTCGGGACTGCGCTTCGCATCGGCCTGCGCGGCCTGCTCCGCGTCGCGCTTGCGGGCTTCCTCGCGCGCCTTGGCCACGGCGCCGAAGGGGTCCTGCCACAGCCGGGCGTCGACGTCCTGTGCCACACCCTGCTGGATGCGCGGCTCGTTCACCGGCAGGCGCGTAGTTTCGAGCGGGACCTCCCGGATGAACAGGACGCCAGCCGTGAGCATCACGACGGCGATGATGCCGCTCGACGAAGGCCCGCCGCCCGACTTGGATTCCTTGTCCATGACACCTCCGGCACGCCAGGTAGGCAGGCGCTCACTCTAGCCACGAGGCAGGCATGGCGCATCCACCAAAGAGTGGAAGCCCCCGGCGCTATGGCTTATGGCGGGTGGCAGTGCGGGGCGGGGCAGGCCGCCCTCGCGCAGAATCGGGCGCATGCCCGCCCTTCCCACCCTCGTTCTCCTCCCCGGCCTCGCCTGCGACGAACGGCTCTGGCAGGCCCAGATGCCGGTTCTTCCCCCTGCCCTTTCGCCCCGCGTGACCGACGCGCATTCGCGCCACGCGCGCATCGAGGACATGGCCGCCGCCGTGCTGCGCGAGAACGACGGACCGCTGGTGCTGTGCGGCGCTTCGATGGGCGGGATGATCGCCATGGAGGTATCGCGCCAGGCACCGGAACGGGTCGCCGGCATGGCCCTGCTGGGCACCAACGCCCAGCCCGAGTCGCCCGAGACCTACCAGCTGCGCGCCGATGCCATCGAGCTGTTCGAGCTGTTCGAGCGTGGCGAACTGCGCGAGGTGCTGGAGCCCAACGTCGCCTTCGCCTTCCATCCGAAGCAGGCGGACGACGAGGCGCTGGTGCAGCGCTACCTCACCATCATCCTGGACGCGGGTGCGCAGCAGCTCATCCGCCAGAACCGCGCGCTGATGCAGCGGCCCGACCAGCGGCCGCACCTGCCGCAGCTGCGCTGCCCGGTGCTGGTGATGTGCGGCGAGAAGGACCTGCTCACGCCGCCGCCCCTGTCGCGCGAGATCGCCTCGCTGGTGCCCGGCGCGGTGCTGTGCTGGGTGCCGGAGTGCGGCCACATGCTCACCATGGAGAAGCCCCGCTTCGTCAACGCGGTGCTGGGCGACTGGCTGCAGCAGTTCGTGCTCGCCGCCTGAAAAGGCGGCCGGCAAAAAAAAGCGGCAGCCCAGGGACTGCCGCGCAAGCTCCAGTGATGATCTGTCAGGAGCCGATGACCTGGGGATGGCCGTCGCCACCCGCGTCGAGCATCTGGCGCACCTGCTGCGCCAGGGAGCCGAAGATCTTGCCGGCCAGGCTGGCCGCGTCGCTGCCGAAGACGATGCGGTCGCAGTGGTAGTCGCGCGCGGCCTCGACGATGGTCTCGGCGCTGCGGCCCACGAGCACGGTGCTCTTGTAGGTCACGCCGGCCAGGTCCAGCAGCTTCTTCGCGTACTGAAGGTCCTCGGCGCCAGCCTGCAGCTGAAGTTCGCGCAGTTCGGTGCTGCCGAAGAGCATCGCCACGTGGCCCGACACCTTCGGCTGCACCCGCAGCAGGCGGACCGTGACCGGGCCGCGCTGGCGCATGCGCACCACCTCCTCGACCGCCGAGCGCGTGCGCCCCGGCTGGTCCGGATCCACGGGCAGCAGAACGCGGCTCATGCCGGTTGCGCGCCGATCAGGCTGCCTGGTCGGCAGGCTGGTGCTCGCCCTCGACCGCTGCTTGCGGCTTGGCGGCGCGGCTGGCGAGCCACTTGCCCACCACCACCACCAGCACGGCGCCCAGGGCCGGCACGACCTTGTGCAGCACGTGCTGCTGCTCGGCCCAGTGGTGGATGGCCGGATCGCCCATGGCCATCTCGCCGGCGACCCAGCCCAGCAGCGCGGCGCCCAGGGTGATGATGACCGGGAAGCGGGTCATGAGCTTCAGGATGATGGTGCTGCCGAAGATGATGAGCGGGATGCTGATCACCAGGCCGAACACCAGCAGCGGCACGTTGCCCTTGGCCGCGGCGGCGACGCCCACGACGTTGTCCAGGCTCATCACCAGGTCGGCGATGACGATGGTCTTGACCGCGGCGAACAGGCCCGAGTGGCCCTCGATCCCCTCGTCGCCCTCGTCGCTGGTCAGCAGGCCCACGCCGATCCACAGCAGCAGCGCCGCGCCGATCAGCTTGAGGTAGGGCAGCGTGAGCAGGTAGACGGCGAAGAAGGTCAGCACCACGCGCAGCACGATGGCGCCGACGCTACCGAAGATGATCGCCTTCTTCTGCTGGGCGGGCGGCAGCGAGCGCGAGGCCATCGCGATCACCACGGCGTTGTCGCCCGACAGGACGATGTTGATCAGGATGATCTGCGAAAGCGCGAGCCAGAATTCCGGGCTGGATAGAAACGACACGGTGTCTCCTTGAAGTTCGAACGAATGCTTCGGAACCGGTCGGCTCCGCCTCGTTCGAGCTTAGGGACCTGCCCTGTCATCTTTCTGCCGGCCGGCTGTCAGCCGGCTTTCAGGAAGCTGTCAATCAGCTTACAGCCGGGGCCGGCATGGTCACGCGCAAGGGGAAGAACACGCTGAAGGTGTTGCCCACGCCGTCGGTGTCTTCTTCCAGCGTGATGCGCGCGCCGTGCAGGGTGGCGATCTCGCTGACGATCGCCAGGCCCAGGCCGCTGCCGTCTTCCTGCGTGCCGAGAAGCCGGTGGAAACGCTCGAAGATCCGCGCCCGCTCTTCCACCGGGATGCTCAGCCCGTCGTCGCTGATCGCCAGCCGGCACTGGCCGTCAGCCGTCTGGCTGGTGCGAACCGTGACGCGGCCGCCGTGCTGGCTGTAGCGGATGGCGTTGTCGATCAGGTTGTTGACCAGCTCGCGCAGGCGGTCGGGGTCGGCGTCGATCATCAGCGGATGCTCCGCGCCCTCGAAACCCAGGTCGATGTCGCGCTTGAGCGCCTGCGGCACCCAGTCCATGCTCACCTCCAGCGCATGCGCGTTCAGGTCCAGCGGCTGCAGCTGCATGGAGTCGAGCGCGCCCGGCTCGTTGCGCGCCAGCGAGAGCAGCTGGCGCACCAGGCGCGAGAGCCGGTCGGCGCTGATGTAGAGCTGCGCCAGCGAATGGCGCACCCGCGGCAGGTCGTTCTCGCGCAAGGCCAGCTCGATCTGCGCCTTCAGGCCGCTCACCGGCGTCTTGAGCTGGTGCGCGGCGTCGGCCACGAAGCGGTTCTGGAAGTCGAAGGTGCGGCCCAGGCGGGCCATCAGCTCGTTCACTTCGTCGACCAGCGGGCGCACCTCGCCGGGGACGTCGTGGGTGTCGATGGGGCTGAGGTCCAGGTGCGAGCGGTCGGACACGGCGCGGCGCAGCCGCTGCAGCGGCGCCAGCCCGCGCGAGACGCCGAACCACACCACCAGCAGCGCCATCACGATGAGCGCCAGCTGCGGCAGCACCACGCTGGCCACCATCTCCCAGGTGAAGCGCGAACGCTTGTGCAGCGTCTCGGCCACCTGCACCAGCACCAGCGGCGGGCCGGCGTCGTCGCTCACCGGCATCCAGGCCACCATCATGCGCACCGGCTCGCCGCGCACCTCGCCGGGGTAGAAGTAGGGCTTGGCGCTCTTGTCCATGCGCGGCGCGGGCATCTCGGCATTGCCGCCCAGCAGGCGGCCATCCTCGGCCTGGACGCGGTAGAAGAGCTGGTCCTCCTGGTCCAGCAGCAGCACGTTGGCGGCGGCCTCGGACATCTCCAGTTTCGGCGCGCCGTCGTCGAGCTTGACGTGCAGCACGATCTCTCTCGCGATCTCGTGCAGCGCGCGGTCGTAGGCCAGGTTGGAAAAGCGCAGCGAATGCCAGTAGGCCAGTGCACTGTCGAGCACCAGCAGCACCGCCAGCGGCCCGAGCAGCCAGGCCAGCAGCTTTCTCTGCAGCCGGGGCACGGGCGCCGGCTTGTCAGGCCTCCACATCGTGCGTGTCGATCAGATAGCCCATGCCGCGCACGGTGCGGATCTCGCAGCCCAGCGGCTCCAGCTTCTTGCGCAGGCGGTAGACGTTGACCTCGATGGCGTTGTCGCCCACCTCGTCGCCCCAGCCGTAGAGGTGGTTGACCATGTGCTCCTTGCTGACCACGCGGCCGGCGCGCATCAGCAGCAGCTCCAGCACGGCCAGTTCGCGGGGCGACAGGTCCAGCGGCTTCTTGTCGAAGTACACGCGCCGGCCGACGGTGTCGAAGCGCAGCAGGCCATGCTCCAGGAAGGGGGTGGACTGCGTGCTGCGGCGCAGGAGCGCACGCACGCGCGCCTCCAGCTCGGGCAGGTCGAAGGGCTTGGCCAGGTAGTCGTCGGCGCCCAGGTCCAGGCCCTTCACGCGGTCGGCCAGGGTGTCGAAGGCGGTGAGCATCAGCACCGGCGTGGTGGCCTTGCGGGCGCGCAGGCGCTGCAGCACCTCCAGCCCGCTCAGGCCCGGCAGCCCGATGTCCATCACGGCCAGGTCGTAGATGCCCAGCGCCAGCGCATGGTCGGCTTCTTCGCCGGTATGAACCACGTCCACCGCGTGGGCGGACTGCACCAGCGCGCGCGAAAGCGCGTCCGCCAGCACCCGGTCATCCTCGACAAGCAGTATCCGCATGGCGGGATGCTAAACCCTGCGAAGCGGCGCGCACCCTGCCGCTTTCAATTGAGCGTGCCGCCGGTCTCGCGCAAATCCTGGCGCACCTGCCAGGCGGTGCGCACCGAGATGCGAAGGGCCTCGACGATGGTGTCCAGCGACAGGCTGGGCAGCCCGCCCGGCAGCCGCGCCGCCTGCTCGGGCAGCAGCGGGATGTGGATGAAGCCGCCACGCAGCCCGTGCGCCAGCGGCCGGACGGCGATGCGATGCATGAGGCCGAAGAACAGGTGGTTGCACACGAAGGTGCCGGCGCTGTTGGACACCGCCGCCGGGATGCCCGCCGCGCGCAACTCGCGCACCATGGCTTTGATCGGCAGGGTGGAGAAGTAGGCAGCCGGCGCGCCCTCGATCACCGGAAGGTCGATGGGCTGGCAGCCGGCGTTGTCGCAGATGCGGCCGTCGTCCAGGTTGATGGCCACGCGCTCGGGCGTGATCTCGCTGCGCCCGCCAGCCTGGCCGATGGCCAGCACCAGCTGCGGCTGCACTTCATCGATGGCCGCGTCCAGGGACTGCAGCGCGGCGCCGAAGGCACAGGGCATGCGGCGGGCCTGCACCTCCACGCCCTCGCCCGCCGGCGTCTCGAAGCGCCAGCCGTCGAGCGCGCGCACCGCCTCCCACGAGGGGTTGATGCTGTCGCGATCGAAGGGTTCGAAGCCGGTGAGCAGGACGCGTGGCTTCATCGGAATCAGCCGCGCGGCCGGATGGCGATGCCCTCGGCGGTGAGCCGGTCGCGGATGCGCCGCGCAAAGGCCAGCGCATGCGCGCCGTCGCCATGCAGGCACACCGACTGCGCATTCACCGACACGGTGCTGCCGTCGATGGCACGCACCTGGTGGTCGCGCACCAGCGAGAGGGTCTGGGCCAGCGAGTCTTCCTCGTCCTCGATCAGTGCGCCCGGCTGGCTGCGCGGCACCAGGCTGCCGTCGGGCATGTAGCCGCGGTCGGCGAACACCTCCTCGACGGGCGTGAGCCCCGCGCGCACGGCCGCGTCGATCATGCCGCTGCCGGCCAGGCCGAAGAACTTGAGCGAGGGGTCGAAGCGGCGCACCGCGTCCACGATGGCCTCGGCCAGCTCGGGCTCCTTGACGGCCTGGTTGTAGAGCTGGCCGTGCGGCTTCACATGCGAGAGGGTGCCGCCCTCGGCCTTCACGATGGCCGCCAGCGCGCCGATCTGGTAGAGCACGTTGGCAGTGATCTCCTCGGGCGGCAGGTGCATGGTGCTGCGGCCGAAATTCTCGCGGTCCGGAAAGCTGGGATGCGCGCCGATGGCCACGCCGTGCTCCAGCGCCCAGCGCACGCACTGCTGCATGGTCTTGGCGTCGCCGGCGTGCCAGCCGCAGGCGATGTTGGCCGAGCTCACCAGGCCCAGCAGCGCCTCGTCGCTGCCGGCGCCCTCGCCCAGGTCGGCGTTCAGGTCAATTTCCATGATCGAGTTCTCCAGGCCAGTTGATGAGCGCCAGCCCCTGCGCCACCTGCGCAAGATAGCGCTGGCGCGCATTCCATGCTTGGCGTGCGGACTGTTCGTCCACTTCCACCAGCCGCAGCAGGCTGCCCAGCGGTGCCTGCGCCAGCTTCCACAGGTCGGCGCGGATCACCACCGCGATGCGCGCATAGCCGCCCGTTGTCTGGGCATCGCCCATCAGGATGATCGGCTGGCCCGAGGGCGGGACCTGCACCGTGCCGGGCACCACGCCGGCCGAGAGCATGTCGCTGCTGCCCTTGAGGCGCTTGAGCTCGGCGCCGGCCAGGCGGCTGCCCATGCGGTTGCTCTGCGGCGTGATGCGCCAGTCCTCGGTGTACAGCTGCTTGATGGAGGCTTGCAGGAACTGTTCGGCCTCGGGGCCGGGCAGCGCGCGCAAACTGATCGGCTCACCAGGCGCATCGCCGCCGTCCAGTGCGCGCACACCAAAGGGCTTGCGCGCACGCTGCGCCTCATCGAGGCGCGAATTGCCGACCGGAAGGCGATCGCCCTTGCGCAGCGCGCGGCCTTCCAGCCCGCCGAAGCCGGCTTTCAGGTCGGTGCTGCGCGAGCCCAGCATCGGCGAGACGTCGACGCCCCCGGCGACAGCCAGCCAGGTGCGCAGGCCCGGTCGCGCGCCGGTGGCGGCGCCGCCCAGGCGCAGCGACTGGCCCGCGCGCACGGGCACGCTCCAGCAAGGCGCGACCGGCGCGCCGTCGAGCGTGGCGCCGAAGGCCTCGCCGGCCAGCGCGATGCGGGTGTCCTGCTCGAAACGGATCTCGCAGCCGCCCATCGTCAGTTCGAGGGCCGCGGCCGCATCGAGGTTGCCGACCAGCCGGTTGGCCAGCGTGAGTGCCAGGGTGTCGAGCGCGCCGCCGGGGCAAATGCCCAATTGGCGACGGCCGTAGCGGCCAAGATCCTGCACCGAGGCCAGCAGCCCCGGCTTGACGATCAGCAGGCTCATCGGAAGACCTTCGTGCTTCGCACTGCGGTGCGAGCTTGGCTGGGGCGGACCGGCACGGCGTTCATTCGCAACACCTTCGTGCTTCGCACTGCGGTGCGAGCTTGCTTGGGGCGGCCCGGCGCGGCGCTCATTCGCAACACCTTCGTGCTTCGCACTGCGGTGCGAGCTTGCTTGGGGCGGCCCGGCGCGGCGCTCATTCGCAACACCTTCGTGCTTCGCACTGCGGTGCGAGCTTGCTTGGGGCGGCCCGGCGCGGCGCTCATGCCTCGACGCTCGTGGCGACAAAGCGAACCTTGTCGCCGGGCCGCAGCAGCGTGGGCGACTCGGCCCGCGGGTCGAAGAGTTCCAGCGGCGTGCGACCGATGAGCTGCCAGCCGCCCGGCGAGACCAGCGGGTAGACGCCGGTCTGCGCACCGCCGATGCCCACCGAGCGCGCCGGCACCGCGACGCGCGGCTCGGCCCGGCGCGGCGTGGCCAGCTCCGGCGGCAGGCCGCCCATGAAGGCGAAGCCGGGCAGGAAGCCCAGGAAATAGACCGTGTACTCGGCCTGGCTGTGGCGCCGCACCACCTCCTGCGGCGTCAGGCCGCAGTGCTGCGCGACGTCGGCCAGGTCGGGGCCGTCCTCGCCGCCGTAGGCCACCGGGATCTCGATGTCGCGGCCGGCGATGCCGACGGCGGCCAGCTGTGGCCAGACCTCGCGCACCTGGTCTTCCAGGGTCTGGCGATCGGTCGCATCCGGATCGAAACTCAAGGTGAGGTTGTTCATGCCGGGCAGAAGCTCCAGCACGCCGGTCCAATGCGAGGCCTGCGCGCCCAGGGCCCAGATCTTCTGCTGCGCCTCCAGCGTGGCCGGCGGCGGCAGCTCGCACAGCAGGGCCGCGTCGCCCAGGGAATGCAGGCGTGGCAGCTGGTCGCTCATCGAGCGGCGCTCATTCGCGCCCGAGGCTGCGCACCTTGGCGGCGAGCCGGTCCTGCACGTGGGGCGAGACGAACTTGTCGATCTCGCCGCCCAGCACCGCGATCTCACGCACGAAGGTGCTGGAGATGAACTGGAACTTGTCGCTGGGCGTGAGGAACACCGTCTCGACTTCCGGCATGAGCGAGCGGTTCATGCCCGCCAGCTGGAATTCGTAGTCGAAGTCGGTCACGGCGCGCAGGCCGCGCACCATGGCCTTGCCGCCGCGTGCCACGACGAAGTCGCGCAAGAGGCCCGAGAAGCTCTCGACCGTCACCTGGTCGCTGAAGGGCGCGACGACGGTGCGCGCCATCTCGATGCGTTCCTGCAAAGTGAACAGCGTCTTCTTGTGATGGCCGGCCGCCACCGCGACGATGACCTTCGAGAAGAGCTGCGTCGCACGCCGCACGACATCCTCATGCCCGAGCGTCATGGGGTCGAAGGTACCGGGATAGACCGCGATCACGCCAGACATGGTGTTCCTCCTCAAAGCGGGGTATGCGTCATTTCGGCGGATTATGTACGCAGGAGGTGTGCATGCACCGCCCCCGCCTTCAGGTGGCGGAACACCGTGAGCCCGAAGACCGCCAGCTCGGCATCGTCCCAGCGGCGCGCGGCCTCGAGGTAGACCACGCCGCCTTCGGCCAGCACGGGAACCGCTGCGCGCAGTGCCTCGGCGTAGAGCCCGGCCTGCTCGAAGGGCGGATCGATGAACACCGCCTGGAGGCTGCGCGGCGCGCAACGACCCAGCAGGCCGGTGCCGTTGCCGCGCTCCACGCGCACCGTTTTCGCATCCAGCTTCGTCTGGATCAACTTGAGCTGGGCGACGAGTGCCGCATCCTGCTCGCACATCAGTACCGAGGCGGCGCCGCGAGAGGCGGCTTCGAAGCCCAGGGCGCCGGTGCCGGCGAAGACGTCCACGCAATGCCAGCCCGGAAGATCCCCGCCGCCGGCGCCGGCGAGGCTGGCGAGCCAGTTGAACAGGGTCTCGCGGACCCGGTCGGGCGTGGGACGCAGCCCCGGCTTGTCGGCTACGGGAAGGCGCGTGCGCTTCCAGTCGCCGCCGATGATCCGCACCTCGCGCGCATGGACCGGGCGCTGGGCCGGCCGCGCAGGGCGGTCGGTGCTGTCATGCGGCGTCTTCTTGCCGTTGCTCTTGTTGCTCTTGCTGCTCATGCCTCGATTACACCCGAGTCGCCGGGGTGCTCACGGTGTCCCGGCTGCAGCCTGCATCCTCACGGCAGCAGGCTCCCAGCGCACCGATCTCAAGGCCTGGCGCCCACGGTCACCGTCACCATGCGCTCGGGCTGCAGCTTGCGCTGGAAGGCGGCCTTCACATCGGCCGCGGTGATGGCGTTCATGCGCGCGGTCCAGGTGTCCAGGTAGTCCAACGGCAGGTCGTTCCATGCGATGTTGGCCACGTTGCCCACCAGCTTGCGGTTGCTGTCCAGCAGCAGCGGGAACCCGCCGATCAGGTTGTCCTTGGCGGCCTGCAGTTCGGTGGCGGTGGGGCCGTCGGCTACATATTTCTCCAGTACAGCGCGCGCCACCTTCACGGCCTCGTCGGCCTGGTCGGGCCGCGTCTGGAATCCCATGCTGAACGCGCCGGCGTTGAGCCCCGGCGAGAAGCCGCTGTAGACGCTGTAGGCCAGGCCGCGCTTCTCGCGCACTTCCTCGGTCAGGCGCGAGACGAAGCCGCCGCCGCCCAGCACGTAGTTGCCCAGCGTGAGGGCGAAGTGGTCCGGGTCGCTGCGCGCATAGCCGGGCTGGCCGATCAGCACATGGGCCTGCGCCGAGGCGAAGGGAATGCGGTCCACCTTGGCGGCCTTCAGCGGCTCGACCTCGGGCACCGGCGGCAGCGGCTGGCAGTCGCTGCCGGCGGGCAGTCGCGACAGCATCGCGGTCGCGACACGGTCGGCCTGCGCGCGGTCCAGCGCGCCCACGATGCTGATCTTCGCGCGGCAGGGCGCAATGTGGCGCGCATAGAAGCTGCGCATGTCGGCCACTTCGACGCGCGCCAGCGTCTGCTCGGTGGTCTCGTAGCCGTAGGGCTGGCTGCCGTACACGTCCTTGGCGAAGGTGCGGCCGGCGATGGTGCCGGGCTTGGTGTTGGCTTCCTTGATGCCGGCGACGATGCGCTCGCGCTCGCGGCGCCACACCTCGGGCGGGAAGGAGGGCTCGCCGATCTCGCGCGCGGCCAGGGCCACGGCCTTGTCCAGCAGGTCGGGGCGCGAAAGCGTGCGCAGGCTGAAGCTCATGCGGTCGCCGCCGGCGCCGGCGCCGAAGCTGGCGCCCAGGTCGGCCCAGGCCTCGCCCAGCGCGTTCTCGTCCAGCGCCGGGTCGGTGCCCCTGGCGGCCACGCCCTTTTCCAGCATGCCGGCCGTCACGTCGGCCAGGCCGGCCTGCGCGGCCGGGTCGCGCCGGCTGCCGGCGTCGAAGTCGATCTGCACGTCGACGATGGGCAGCGTGTCCACCGCCACGAAATAGACCTTGGCGCCGCTGGGCTGGGTCCAGTGCTGGATGGGCAGCGCGGCCTGGGCGGCCAGGCTGGCCAGGGCGGCAGCGGCGGCCAGCAGGCCGCGCAGGGTGCGCTTCTCCATGTTCGTCTTCAGGCTGGTCATGTCAGTGCAGCTCCCCATCGCGGCCGGCGGCGGGGGCACGCGGCTTCTTGTTCGGATCGGGCGGCAGCGGCCGCAGCGTGGCGACGGTGAGCTGGTCATCGCCGAAGTACTTGCCGGCCACCGCCTGCACCTGTTGCGGCGTGACGGCCGAGAGGCGCGCCAGGATGCGCTCGCTCGCGTCCAGCGGCAGGCCCTGCACCCAGTTGGCACCCAGCTCGCGCGCCTGGGCCATGACCGAGTCGAGCTTGTAGGTCTGGCTGGACACCCACTGGGTCTTGACCCGCGCCAGTTCGGTGGGCGAGACGCCTTCCTTGGCGATGCGCGCCACCTGCGCGCGCAGCCCCGCCTCGACCTGCTCGGGCGTCTTGCCCGCGGCGGGCACACCGTCCAGGCCGAAGAGCTGCGGGCCGCGGCCGACGAAGCCGGCATAGGCGCCCACGCCGTCGGCCACGCGATCGGGGCCCTGCGTGAGGGCACGGTCCAGGCGCGCGCCGGCATAGCCGTCGAGCACCGCCGACAGCACCACCAGGGCCCAGGCGTCGCTGTCCTCGTCCACGCCCTGGATCTGCGGCATGCGGAAGGCCAGCGAGACATAGGCCTGCTCGGCCGGCGCCTTGAACTCGATGCGGCGGATGCCGCGCTGCTCGGGCTCGGTGCGGGGCTTGCGGGCAGGCACCGCGCGGGCGGAAATCACGCCGTAGTACTTCTCGGCCAGGCGGCGTACCTCGGCCACGTCCACGTCGCCGGCCACCACCAGCGCCGCATTGGCGGGCACGTACCAGCGCCGGTGGAAGTCGCGCACGTCCTCGGGCGTCATGGCGTCCAGGTCGCTCATCCAGCCGACCACCGGGCGGTGGTAGGGCGAGGCGACGTAGGTGGCGGCGTTCTGCTGCTCGATGAGCAGGGAGCGCGGCTGGTCCTCGGTGCGCATGCGGCGCTCCTCCTTCACCACCTCGATCTCGCGCTTGAACTCGTCGTCCGGCCACTGGTTGTGGGCGAAGCGGTCGGATTCCAGCTTCATCACGTCTTCCAGGCGCGCCACCGGGATCTGCTGGTAGTAGCCGGTGTAGTCGCGGGTGGTGAAGGCGTTGTCACGCCCGCCCAGGGCGGCCACGCGGCGGGAGAACTCGCCCGGCTTGGTGGAGGTGGTGCCCTTGAACATCATGTGCTCCAGCGCGTGCGCCACGCCGGAGGTGCCGTCCACCTCCTCCACCGAGCCGGCGCGCACCCACAGCATCTGCACCGCTACCGGCGCGCGGCGGTCGGGCTGCACGATCAGGGTCATGCCATTGGCCAGGGCAAATTGCTGGGCGCGGCTGTCGGCGGCCGGGCCCGCCGGCTGGCGGGTGCCGGCGGCCGGGCTGGGGGGCGGTGTGTCCGGGCCGGTCTGCGCCAGCGCCAGGCCGGAAAAAAGGGCTGCCGTTGCCACCAGCAGGGCGGGCGCCGCGCGGCGAGGCCGCAAAAAAGCGGCCGCAAGGGGCCGCTGGCACAAGGACGGGGGCTGATGGAAGGGCTGTTTCATAGAATCGATCGGATTGTAAAAAGCGCCCGATGTTCAGTTTCTTCAAGAAAAAATCGCCCGCCGAGTCTCCGGCGCCTGCCGACGAGCCTGCACAGGCGCCGGCGGCTGCCCCGGAAGCTGCGCCAGCGCCGGCACCGGCGCCGGCCGCTGGCCGCTCGGTCTTCTCCCCTTCCACCTGGTTCGGGGGGAACAAGGCGGCCGAGCCGGTCGCAGCGCCCGTCGAGCCTGCGCCCGCACCTGCGGTCGCCCCGGCGCCGGCGGCCTCCCCGGCGCCCGTTGCGCTCGAACCCGCAGTTTCGCCGCCCTCTTGGGCGACGCCGGCGCCGCCCGCAGTTCGCGCCCCGCCGCCGCTGGCGGCTCCAGTTTCAACACCTCCCTCGACTCCGGCGCCTGATTCGATCCCGGTTTCGACGCCCTCTTCCGCGCCCCTGGCAACACCGAAGCCGACTGCCACCCCCGTCGCTCCGCCTCCAGCCACCGCGGCTCCGGCGCCAGCCTGGACGGCTCCCGCTCCTGCTCCAACGCCTGTTCCCGCGCCTTCCCCCGCATCGGTGATTGCGCCCGCCGCGCCGTCCGAAGCCGCTGCGCGCAGCGGCTGGCTCAACCGCCTGAAGACCGGCTTGCGCAAGACCGGCACCAGCATCCAGGCCGCCTTCGTGAACGCCCAGATCGACGAGGATCTGTACGAAGAACTGGAATCGGCACTTTTGATGGCAGATACCGGCATAAAGGCGACGGAATTCCTGCTCGAAGACCTGCGCGGACGGGTCAAGGCCAGCATGGCGACCGATGCCGCTCAGGTCAAAGTGCTGCTCGCCGCTGCCGTTGCCGACCTGCTCCGCCCGCTGGAAAAGCCGCTGGTCATCGGTGAATTCACGCCAACCGTGATCATGGTGGCCGGCGTCAACGGGGCCGGCAAGACCACCTCCATCGGCAAGCTGACCAAGCACCTGGCCAACGAAGGCTGCTCGGTGCTGCTGGCAGCAGCCGACACCTTCCGGGCGGCAGCGCGCGAGCAACTGGGCGTCTGGGCCGACCGCAACCTGGTGGAAATCGTCAGCCAGGAAGGCGGCGACCCCTCCGCCGTGAGCTTCGACGCAGTGAACGCCGGCAAGGCCCGCGGCCGCGACGTTGTGCTGGTGGACACCGCCGGCCGACTGCCGACCCAGTTGCATCTGATGGACGAGTTGCGGAAGATCAAGCGCGTGATCGGCAAGGCCGACGCCACGGCGCCGCACGAGGTTCTGCTGGTGATCGACGGCAACACCGGCCAGAACGCCCTGGCCCAGGTACGCGCCTTCGACGACGCGCTGGGCCTGACGGGCCTGATCGTCACCAAGCTGGACGGCACTGCCAAGGGTGGCGTGCTGTGCGCCATCGCCCGCGAGAAGCCGATTCCGGTCTACTTCGTGGGCGTGGGTGAGAAACTGGAGGACCTGGAGACCTTCGACGCCCGCGAGTTCGCGCAGGCGCTCCTGGGCTGAGTCGGCGCCCCCAAATACAAAGAGGAGACGAGACGATGAGCGACACCGCATTCCACGGCTTCGAGGCGGACAAGGGCCGCAAGGTCGATCGCCTGCTGGCCCACTACGGCGAAAGCCATCGCCATCCGACCAACGAGCTGATCCACATCGTGGCCATCCCGGCCATCATGGTCAGCATCGTGGGGCTGCTCTACGCCCTGCACCCCTGGGTCGCCTATGCCTTCGTCGCGGCGAGCATGGTCTATTACCTGCGCCTGAAGGCCCCGGTGCTGATGGCGATCATGGTGGCCTGGACGGCGGTCATGTTCGGCCTGGTCTTCGCCATGGGCGACAAGGTGCTGCCCATTTCAGCCGGGGTTTTCATCGTCGGCTGGATCTTCCAGTTCATCGGCCACAAGCTGGAAGGACGGAAACCTTCCTTCTTCGAAGATCTCCAATACCTCTACGTCGGGCCGCTTTTCGTGGTCGTCTGGTTCCTCAACCGCCTGGGCGCGCGCTGGTAGGCAATTGCTATCACATAGATAGTCGCCATCGGGAACCCTTTGCTTAGCACTCCCTCTAACCGAGTGCTAACATGAATAGCCAACTAGGAGGTTCCCCCTTTATGACTCTGTCTGGAGCTCCTGCCGCCAACCAGCTGGCCGTCGCCAATCCGTGGTCGATGGTGCCCTCGCTGGGCAACCTGGACGCCTACATTTCTGCCGCCAACCGGCTTCCCCTGCTCACGCAAGAGGAAGAGCAGGGCTTTGCCCGCCGGCTGCGCGATAACAACGACCTGGAAGCCGCCGGCGCCCTGGTGCTCTCGCACCTGCGCCTGGTGATCTCCATCTCCCGCCAATACCTGGGCTACGGGCTGCCGCACGGCGACCTGATCCAGGAAGGCAACGTCGGCCTGATGAAGGCCGTGAAGCGCTTCGACCCCGACCAGGGCGTGCGCCTGGTGAGCTATGCCATCCACTGGATCAAGGCCGAGATTCACGAGTACATCCTGAAGAACTGGCGCATGGTCAAGGTCGCGACGACCAAGGCCCAGCGCAAGCTGTTCTTCAATCTGCGTTCCATGAAGCAGGGTTTCAAGGCCGAGGCGGCCGCCCAGGACGCCGGCACGCACCGCGAGACGCTGAGCGAGTCGCAAGTGGCGCAGATGGCCACGAAGCTCAATGTGAAGCGCGAGGACGTGCTGGAGATGGAAACCCGCCTGTCGGGCGGCGACGTGGTGCTCGACCCGGGTCCCTCGGACGACAGCGACGAGGCCTTCGGCCCCATCGCCTACCTGGCCGACGCCTCGCAGGAGCCCACCTCGCAGATCGAATCGCGCGAGCGTGACCGCCTGTCGACCGACGGCATCAGCACTGCCCTGGAGGCGCTGGACCCGCGCAGCCGCCGCATCGTGGAAGAGCGCTGGCTGAAGGTGAACGACGACGGCTCGGGCGGCATGACGCTGCACGACCTGGCGGCCGTCTACGGCGTGAGCGCCGAGCGCATCCGCCAGATCGAGGCCGCGGCGATGAAGAAGATGAAGAAGGCGCTGGCCGAATTCGCCTGAGCGCGCAGCGGCAACGCCCAATGAACAAACCCGGCCATGGCCGGGTTTTTCTTTGTCTGCGCGCTCCTGGAGCTCAGAACCTGGGCATGCCGCCGCCGCCACCCATGCCCGGCAGGCCACCCTTCATGCCGCCCATCTTCTTCATCATCTTCATGAGGCCGCCGCCCTTCATCTTCTTCATCATGCCCTGCATCTGCTCGAACTCGTTGAGCAGGCGGTTCACTTCCTGAACCTGCACGCCGGCACCGGCGGCGATGCGGCGCTTGCGCGTGGCCTTGAGCAGCTCGGGCTTGCGGCGCTCCAGCGGCGTCATGCTGTTGATGATGCCTTCCTTGCGCCGGATGTCGCGCTCGGCGCGCGTCATGTCGGCCTCGCTGGCCTTGGCCGCGAGCTGCGCGGGCAGCTTGTCCATGAGGCTGGACAGTCCGCCCATCTGCTTCATCTGCTGCAGTTGCGAGAGGAAGTCGTTGAGGTCGAAGCCGCCGCTCTTGACCTTGGCGGCCAGCTTCTGCGCCGCGGCCACGTCCACGTTGGAGGTGACCTGCTCCACCAGCGCCACGATGTCGCCCATGCCCAGGATGCGGCCGGCGTGGCGCTCGGCGTCGAACACTTCCAGGCCGTCGATCTTCTCGCTGGTGCCGGCGAACTTGATGGGCACGCCTGTCACCTGCCGCACCGACAGCGCGGCGCCGCCGCGCGAGTCGCCGTCCAGCTTGGTCAGGATGATGCCGGTCAGCGGCAGCGCTTCCTTGAAGGCCTTGGCGGTGTTGATCGCGTCCTGGCCCTGCATCGCATCGACCACGAACAGCGTCTCGACCGGGTTGAGCGCGCCGTGCAGCTGCTGGATTTCCTGCATCAGCACTTCGTCGATGGCCAGGCGGCCCGCCGTGTCGACCAGCAACACGTCGAAGAAGTGGCGGCGCGCGTGGTCCAGTGCGGCGCGGGCGATGTCCAGCGGCTTCTGCTCGGGCGTGCTGGGGAACCACTCGGCGCCGGCCTGCTTCGTCACGGTCTTGAGCTGCTCGATGGCGGCGGGGCGATACACGTCGCCCGACACCGTCAGCACCTTCTTCTTGCGCTTCTCGATCAGGTGCTTGGCCAGCTTGGCGGTGGTGGTGGTCTTGCCCGCGCCCTGCAGGCCGGCCATGAGGATCACCGCCGGCGGCTGCGCCGCGAGGTTGATGTCGGCCACGCCCTCGCCCATGGTCACCGCCAGTTCGCGGTTGACGATGCCCACCAGCGCCTGGCCCGGCTTGAGCGAGCCCAGCACTTCCTGGCCCAGGGCCTTGTCCTTGACGCGCGCCACGAAGTCGCGCACCACTGGCAGGGCGACGTCGGCTTCGAGCAGGGCCATGCGCACTTCGCGCAGCATGTCCTGCACGTTGGCTTCGGTGATGCGGGCCTGCCCGCTCATCTGCTTGACGAGGCGGGAAAATTTATCAGTGAGGGCGTTGGCCATGATGCTGCCCGACAACAGGGCGAGGTGAGGGGGACGCTGGGGGCGCGCCGCCAGGGACGGGGCGCGCAGGTGTAAGGCTAAACTCCGGTTGATGATTTTAGCGAGCCCCTCCCCACTCGGCGTGGCACTGGGCATCGCCACCGCGGCGGCCTACGGCCTCACCGCCGTCACCGCCTCCCGCCTGAACCGGTCCGCCACCCAGTGGCTGCTGGGCCTGGCCTGGCTGCTGCATGCGGCCACGCTGGCATGCGGGCTGGTGGGCGGACAGGCGCGCTTCGGCTTCGGGCCCGCCCTCTCGGTCACCGCCTGGCTGGTGCTGACCGTGTATGCCATCGAAAGCCGCATGTACCCGGCCCTCAACGTGCGGCGGGTGCTGGCCGGGCTTGGCGCGGTGGCCGTGCTGCTGGCCGTGCTCTTTCCAGGCACCCTGCTGCATGTGTCGGCCTCGCCATGGCTGCCGCTGCACCTGGCGCTGGGCATCGCTTCCTATGGCCTGTTCGGCGCGGCCGTGGTCCATGCGGGCCTCATGGGCCATGCCGAGAAGCAGATCCGCCAGGCCAGTGCGCCCGCGGGCGGCGTGCCGCTGCTCACGCTGGAGCGCCTGACCTTCCGTTTCGTCGCCGGCGGCTTCGTGCTGCTCACGGCGACGCTTCTGGCCGGCTTTCTGTTCAGCGAGATGCTCTACGGCACCTCGGTGCGGTCCTGGAAATGGGACCACAAGACCGTCTTCTCCCTGCTGGCCTGGGTGACCTTCGGCGTGCTGCTGATCGGCCGGGCGCGCTTCGGCTGGCGCGGGCGGGCCGCCACGCGCGTGCTGTACGCGGGCAGCGTGCTGCTGCTGCTGGCCTACGTGGGCTCGCGCTTCGTGCTCGAGGTGGTTCTGCATCGAGGCAGCGCATGACCATGAAATACCTCCTCGTCATCGTCGTGGTGTGGCTGGCCTTCATCATCTGGCGCAACAACCGCCGGCGCGAGGTCGAGCAGCGGCCGGCGCCGCCACCGGCCGCCGGCAAGACGCTGGGCGCGCCGCAGGCCATGGTGCGCTGTGCGCATTGCGGGCTGCACCTGCCGGCCACCGATGCGCTGCCGGGCAAGGACGACAAGGTCTACTGCAGCGCCGCGCACCGGCAGGCCGACCAATGACGACCACGCTCTGGTCGCGCAGCGAGTCTGCGACCGACTGGGGCGGTCTGGATCCGCACAACCTGCGAAGCACTGCGCTGCTGCGCCTGCTGCGCGGCTTCATGACGGCGCGCTGCTTCGTTGCAGTGGTGCTGGTCGCCCTGCAGGTCTTCAGCTGGTGGATCGGCACCGCGACGCCGCCGGTGCTTCTGCTGGTGCTGGCGGCGAGCTACCTGGCCGCCACGCTCGTGGGCTGGCGCTTCGCGCGGGTGGTGCCGCCCATCCGCAGCTTCAGCAGTGCCTGGTTCACCACCATCGCCGTCGACCTGCTGGCCTTCGCGCTGCTGCAGTTCATCCAGGTGGGCAACATCAACTATGCACCGCTCTTTGCCCTGCCGGTTCTGATGGCGGCGGTGCTGGGCACCGTCACCGTGGGCCTGGGCACCACGGCGATTGCCACCTTGCTGCTGCTGGCCGATGCGACGTGGCACTGGGTGAACGGGGGCGGCGACTCCACGGTGCGCTTCGTGCAGGCCGCGCTCACGGGCACCGGCCTCTTCGTCGTGGCGCTGCTGGCGCACGAACTCGCCTTGCGCCTGGCGCGAGAGGAATCCATGGCGCTGCGCAGCCGAAGCACTGCGCGGCTGCACGCGCTGGTGAGCGACCTGGTGATCGAGACCCTGAGCGAAGGCGTGCTGGTGATCGACGCCAAGGGCCTGGTGCATGCCGCCAATCCGGCCGCCGAGAACATCCTGGGGCAGGACCTGTCGCGCATGGACCTGCCCTTCGCGCTGGACACGCATCCGGCCTGGCAGGCCCTGGCCCTGCTGGCGCGCCAGACCTTCGCGCGCTCCAAGGGCCTGTCCCAGGAGATCCCGGTCGCACAGTCCCAAGGCAAGGCGCGCGAAGTGCGGGTGCGCACGCGGCTCACGCCCTCGATCGACCACCGCATCGACGGCCTGTGCGTGATGTTCCTGCAGGACCTGCGCGAACTGGAAGCGCGCATCCGCACCGAGAAGCTGGCCGCCATGGGCCGAATGTCGGCCGCGGTGGCGCACGAGATCCGCAATCCGCTGGCGGCCATCACCCAGGCCAGCGCCCTGCTTTACGAAGACCTCGAGGAACCGGGCCAGCGCAAGCTGACCGAGATGGTGCAGCACAACGCGCAGCGCCTGGCGCGCATCGTGGACGACGTGCTGGACGTCTCGCGGGCCCGGCAGCAGCGCATGCTGCCGCTGGGCGAGCAGCTGGTGCTCGACGTCACCGTGCGCACGCTGGCCGAGGAATGGGTGCGCCAGAGCCAGCGCCAGGGCGTGCTGGTGCAGCTGGACACCGCCGGCAGCGCCGTGCGCTTCGATGCCGAGCACCTGCGCCGAATCCTGGTCAACCTGCTGGACAATGCGGCGCGCTATGCGGGCGATCGCGAAGGCGCCATCCAGGTGGCCACGCGAGAAGCGCCCAACGGCCGGCCGGTGCTGCAGGTGTGGAGCGACGGCGCGCCGCTGGAGGCCGCCGTGCAGCGCCACCTGTTCGAACCCTTCTTCTCATCCGAAAGCCGCTCTTCCGGCCTGGGCCTGTTCATCTGCCGCGAACTGTGCGAGCGCCACGGCGCCAGCATCGGCTACGAACGGCGCGCGCTGGCGGCCAACGGACCGGAGGGCAACGAGTTCTACGTGATGTTCGCCCCTGCCGAAATGCGCATCTCGCAATAAAGTAGCCACCGTGAGCAGCACCCAACCCAACACCGCCCGCCCCGTCCAGATCCTGGTCGTCGACGACGAGCCGGACCTGCGCACCCTCTATGAACTCACCCTGCTGCGCGAGGGCTACCGCGTGGAGGCCGCCGGTTCGGTGGCCGAGGCCTGGGAATACCTGCAGGCGCGGCGCTTCGACGCGGTCATCACCGACATGCGCCTGCCCGATGGCCTGGGCATGGAGCTGCTGCACCGCATCCAGCAGAACCAGCGCACCGAGCGCTGCGTGGTCATGACGGCCTACGGCTCCGCCGAGAACGCGGTGGAGGCCCTCAAGGCCGGTGCCTTCGACTACCTCACCAAGCCGGTGGACCTGAAGCAGTTCCGCGCGGTGGTGGCATCCGCCGTGCACGACCAGCCCGCGCCGGCGCCGGTCAAGGCGCCCTCGAGTGCGGCCGCCGACCCGCAGGGCGGCGGCATCGACAAGACCGCCCCCGCAGCTGGATCGGGCGACGCCGCGCTCGCAAGGCTGGTGGGCGATTCGGAAGCCATGCGCCTGGTCAAGGCGCGCATCGCCAAGGTGGCACGCGGCATGGCACCGGTGCTGGTGCGCGGCGAATCGGGCACCGGCAAGGAACTGGTGGCCCGGGCGGTGCACGCCTGCAGCCAGCGCGGCGACGGCCCCTTCGTCGCGGTCAACTGCGGCGCCATTCCCGAGAACCTGCTCGAGGCCGAGTTCTTCGGGGCGCGCAAGGGCTCCTACACTGGCTCGGCCGCCGACCGCGACGGCTACTTCCAGGCCGCGCGCGGCGGCACGCTGTTCCTGGACGAGATCGGCGACCTGCCGCTGCCGATGCAGTCCAAGCTGCTGCGAGCCATCCAGGAGCGCAGCGTGCGCCCGATCGGCTCCACGCAGGAAGACACCGTGGACGTGCGCATCGTCAGCGCCACCCACAAGGACCTGCAGGCCGAGGTGGCGGCGGGCCGCTTCCGGCAGGACCTGTTCTATCGCCTGAACGTGATCGAGATCGCGGTGCCCGCGCTGCGCGAGCGCCGCGGCGACCTGCCGGCGCTGAGCACGGCGCTGCTGGCACGCATCGCCCGCGACAGCGGGATGCCGGTGCCGCAGCTCTCGCCCTCGGTGCTGGCACAGCTGGCTTCGCATCCCATGCGCGGCAACGTGCGCGAGCTGGAGAACCTGCTGCACCGCGCGGTGGCGCTCACCGACGGCGACGAGCTGCACCTGGACTTCGAGGCCACCGAGCCCGGCCCGGTCGATTTCGAGCTGCCTTCGCCGCCCGTGGTGTCGGAGCCGCCGCCCCAGATGGGCCGAGCCACCCCGGCAGATTCAGCGGTGCCGCGCCCCGACGCCCTGCCCGCCGACCTGCAGTCTTATCTCGATCGGCATGAGCGCGACATCCTGGTGCGCGCACTGCAGGAGAGCGGCTTCAATCGAACGGCCGCGGCGACGCGCCTGGGCCTGAGCCTGCGCCAGATCCGCTACCGCATCGCCCGCCTGGGCATCAGCACGCCGAACGACGACGCGGCAGGCGGCGGCGCCAGCGATGAGTGAAACGCGCGCGCCCCTGGCGCCGCTCCTCTGGCAAGACGGCGGCTGGTACCGCTTTGCGCGCCGCCTGCCTTCGCCCAATTTCGGCCCCCGCCCCGAGGGCGCGCAGATCGACCTGGTGGTGCTGCATTCCATCAGCCTGCCGCCCGGCGAGTACGGTGGGGACGAAGTGCAGCGGCTGTTCACCAACACGCTGGACTGGGAGGCGCATCCCTATTTCCAGAGCATCCGTGGCATGGAGGTCTCGGCGCACTTCTATGTGCGGCGCGACGGTGAGCTGTGGCAGTTCGTGGATGCGGATGCGCGCGCCTGGCACGCCGGCGCCTCGAACTGGCGCGGGCGCGACAACTGCAACGACGATTCGATCGGCATCGAGCTCGAAGGCCTGGAAGGCGATGTCTTCGAGGCGCCGCAGTACGAGACCCTGGCCAGCCTGCTTCCTGCACTCGCGCAGCGCTATCCCATCGCGCACGTAGCCGGCCACGAGCACATCGCGCCAGAGCGCAAGCTCGACCCGGGGCCGGGCTTCGACTGGGCCCGGCTGCGCGGCGCGCTGGGCTGGCCCGACACCTTCTTTCCCCTCGCGGTCACGCAGCGCTGAATTCTCCCTATCGCAACTGTTGCGCCGATGCATGTTCGGTGCAGCACTGTCAGGCGAAAGCGTCAGCGGCCGATTCCAGCAGCCATGCGGCTTGCGAGAGAAAAAGCCTCGAAAAACCGCGCCGTTGCTGGGCCCGGCAAGACGATTCAAGCCGGGACGCGCATGCGAGGGCAACCGGCATCGGGACACTGTTGCAGTGCAGCGTCAAAGACAGTGAAAAACACTATCTGTAGTAGATTGCGACCCCCCTGGACCCCATATATAGTGTGTCCACCGCAAGCCATCGGCATCTACGCCGCCTTGCGAAGCCGGTGCCGGAGGCACCCCCTGAACAACAAAAGTCGCTCAAAAGGACATCGAATGCAGACTGCCCAGAACCCTTCATCCGCCATGCCCCGCCCCGTGCCCGCCAGCACCCCGGCGCGCGATGTGGCCGGCTCGCCCAATGGCGCCGCCCTTGCGAACTACCAGATCATCCGGCGCAACGGGGCGGTGGTCCCCTTCGAGCCTAACAAGATCGCGATCGCGATGATGAAGGCCTTCCTGGCGGTGCACGGCACGCAGGGCGCGGCTTCGGCCAGCGTGCGCGAGACGGTCGACGGCCTCACGCAGGTGGTGGTGCGCGCGCTGATGCGCTCGCGCCCGGGCGGCGGCACCTTCCACATCGAGGACGTGCAGGACCAGGCCGAACTGGGCCTGATGCGCGGCGGCCACCACGAGATCGCCCGCGCCTACGTGCTCTACCGCGAGCGCCGCGCGCAGGAGCGCACGCGCCAGGCGGAGCCGGAAGCGGCGCAGCACCCGGTGCTGCACGTGCTGGACCGCGGCGAGCGCGTCGCACTCGACCTGGGCGAGCTCAAGGCACTCATCGAATCCGCATGCACCGGCCTGGGCGGATCCATCAGCGCCGATCCCATCGTCGCCGAGACGATGCGCAACCTGTACGACGGCGTGCCGCTGGACGAGGTCTACAAGGCCTCGATCCTGGCCGCCCGCACGCTGATCGAGAAGGACCCCGACTACACCTTCGCCACCGCGCGCCTGCTGCTGCACACGATCTTCAAGGAGATCCTGGGCCGCGAAATCGCCCCGGCCGAGCGTGCACAAGCCTACGCCGACTACTTCCCGCAGTTCATCAAGAAGGGCGTGGACAACGACCTGCTCGACGAGAAGCTGCTGCAGTACGACCTGGCGCGCCTGGGCGCCGCCCTCAAGGCCGACCGCGACCTGAAGTTCGACTACCTGGGCCTGCAGACCCTGTACGACCGCTACTTCCTGCACGTGCGCAAGACCCGCATCGAGCTGCCGCAGGCCTTCTTCATGCGCGTGGCCATGGGCCTGGCGCTGAACGAGATCGACCGCGAGGCGCGCGCCATCGAGTTCTACGAGGTGCTGTCCTCCTTCGACTTCATGTCCTCGACGCCCACGCTGTTCAACAGCGGCACGCTGCGCTCGCAGCTGTCCAGCTGCTACCTGACCACCGTGCCGGACGACCTGGACGGCATCTACGAGTCGATCAAGGAAAACGCGCTGCTGTCGAAGTTCGCCGGCGGCCTGGGCAACGACTGGACCCGCGTCCGTGCGCTGGGCAGCCACATCAAGGGCACCAACGGCGAATCGCAGGGCGTGGTGCCCTTCCTGAAGGTGGTCAACGACACCGCCGTGGCGGTGAACCAGGGCGGCAAGCGCAAGGGCGCGGTCTGCACGTACCTGGAAACCTGGCACCTGGACATCGAGGAGTTCCTGGAACTGCGCAAGAACACCGGCGACGACCGCCGCCGCACGCACGACATGAACACGGCCAACTGGATCCCCGACCTGTTCATGCGCCGCGTGATGGAAAAGGGAAACTGGACGCTGTTCTCGCCGTCCAACGTTCCGGACCTGCACGACCTGTTCGGCGCCGAGTTCGAGAAGGCCTACGTCGCCTATGAAGACAAGGCCGCCCGCGGCGAGATCAAGCCCAGCAAGACGGTGCCCGCCACCGACCTGTGGCGCAAGATGCTCTCGATGCTGTTCGAGACCGGCCATCCCTGGATCACCTTCAAGGATGCCTGCAACGTGCGCTCGCCGCAGCAGCACGCCGGCGTGGTGCACTCGTCCAACCTGTGCACCGAGATCACGCTCAACACCAGCGACACCGAAACGGCCGTCTGCAACCTGGGCTCGGTCAACCTGCTGCAGCACCTCAAGGACGGCGCGGTCGACCACGAGAAGCTGAAGAAGACGATCTCCACGGCGATGCGCATGCTCGACAACGTGATCGACATCAACTACTACGCGGTCAAGAAGGCGCGCGACTCCAACCTGCGCCACCGCCCGGTGGGCCTGGGCCTGATGGGCTTCCAGGACGCGCTGTACGAGTTGCGCATTCCCTACGCCAGCCAGGAAGCGGTGGAATTCGCCGACCGCTCGATGGAAGCCATCTGCTATCACGCCTACTGGGCGTCGACCGAGCTGGCCCGCGAGCGCGGCCGCTACTCCAGTTACAAGGGCTCGCTGTGGGACAAGGGCATCCTGCCGCTGGACTCGCTGGACCTGCTGGAAAAGGCCCGCGGCGGCTACGTCGAGGTGGACCGCTCCGCCTCGCTGGACTGGGAGCAGCTGCGCCAGAAGATCCGCCAGGACGGCATGCGCAACTCCAACTGCGTGGCCATCGCGCCGACCGCGACCATCTCCAACATCATCGGCGTCGATGCCTCCATCGAGCCCTGCTTCGGCAACCTGTCGGTGAAGTCCAACCTGTCGGGCGAGTTCACCGTGATCAACCACTACCTGGTCCGCGACCTCAAGCGCCTGGGCCTGTGGGATGACGTGATGGTGATGGACCTGAAGCACTTCGACGGCTCGCTGCGCCCCATCGACCGCGTGCCGCAGGACATCAAGTCGCTCTACGCCACCGCCTTCGAAGTGGAAACCACCTGGCTGGTGGAAGCCGCTGCACGCCGCCAGAAGTGGATCGACCAGGCGCAGTCGCTGAACATCTACATGTCCGGCGCCTCGGGCAAGAAGCTGGACGACACCTACAAGCTCGCGTGGCTGCGCGGCCTGAAGACCACCTACTACCTGCGCACCATCAGCGCGACGCACGCCGAGAAGTCGACGGTGCAGTCGGGCCGGCTCAACGCGGTGTCCTCGGGTGCGAACGATGCGCCGCAGATGAGCGCGCTCGAAGCAGCAGCAGCGGCTGCGCAAGCGCAGATGAATTCGGTGCCCGCCACCGACATCAAGTTCTGCGCCATCGACGACCCGACCTGCGAGGCCTGCCAGTAAACACGACGTGAATTCGCGGCATCGCCTGACAAAGCGCGATGCATGCGAACAACATCGCGACGAGATAATCGAGCTCGATGTGAAGGAGCACTTTTCAACTCACATCGTTGCTCACATAATTTGAGCATTGGATTTTTCTATGTTGACCTGGGACGAAGAAGTCAAGCCCTCCTTGTCAAAGGACATGCAACAAGGACTGCAGCACTCATCGAACAGCGACGCGATCAGCCGTTCGATGGAGTTGCCGACTTCGCAACTTGCCCCCGCCGCCTTCGCGCCGCGCAGCACCCCCGCTTCCCTCGCCACTTCGGCCGCGCACTCGGCTGCACAGCCGGCCGCATCGCATCGCCGCGTCAACGCGGCCGACAAGCGCATCATCAACGGCCAGACCGACGTCAACCAGCTGGTGCCCTTCAAGTACAAGTGGGCCTGGGAAAAGTATCTCGCCACCTGCGCCAACCACTGGATGCCGCAGGAAGTGAACATGAACCGCGACATCGCCCTCTGGAAAGACCCGAACGGTCTGACCGAGGATGAGCGCCGCATCGTCAAGCGCAACCTCGGCTTCTTCGTGACGGCCGACTCGCTGGCCGCCAACAACATCGTGCTGGGCACCTACCGCCACATCACGGCCCCCGAGTGCCGCCAGTTCCTGCTGCGCCAGGCCTTCGAGGAAGCGATCCACACGCACGCCTACCAGTACATCGTCGAGTCGCTCGGCCTGGACGAGGCCGAGATCTTCAACGCCTACAACGAGGTGCAGTCGATCCGCGACAAGGACGAGTTCCTGATCCCCTTCATCGGCGCGATCATGGACCCGGAGTTCCACACCGGCACGCCCGAGAACGACCAGACGCTGCTCAAGAGCCTGATCGTCTTCGCCTGCCTGATGGAAGGCCTGTTCTTCTACGTGGGCTTCACGCAGATCCTGGCGCTTGGCCGCCAGAACAAGATGACCGGTGCCGCCGAGCAGTACCAGTACATCCTGCGCGACGAATCGATGCACTGCAATTTCGGCATCGACCTGATCAACCAGCTCAAGCTCGAGAACCCGCACCTGTGGACGGCCGAATTCAAGGCCGAGATCAAGGCGCTGTTCCTCAAGGCGGTCGAGCTCGAATACCGCTATGCCGAAGACACCATGCCGCGCGGCGTGCTCGGCATGAATGCCTCCATGTTCAAGGGCTACCTGCGCTACATCGCGAACCGTCGCGCCACGCAGATCGGCCTCGAAGCGCTCTTCCCGAACGAGGAAAACCCGTTCCCCTGGATGAGCGAAATGATTGACCTGAAGAAAGAGCGCAATTTCTTCGAGACCCGCGTGATCGAATACCAGTCGGGCGGCGCTCTTTCTTGGGATTGAGTTTCGCATTCGAATCGGAGAGAACGAGAATTCAGGAATCGCCCTTGGCGCCCATGCACCGGTCAGAGTGCGGCGCCCGGGGCTCAGGTGTTCATGGTGCTGGGGATTGCCCCAACCCCATGGATCGCTTCACGAGCTCACAAGAAAGACGTGAAGTGCTTCGAAGGTTGATTTTTCAACTTGAACTAGGAGAAAGAAATGGCAACTGCAAAGAAAGCGCCGGCGAAGAAGGCCGCTGCAAAGAAGGCTCCGGCCAAGAAGGCACCGGCTAAGAAGGCCGCAGCGAAGAAGGCTCCGGCGAAGAAGGCCGCTGCCAAGAAGGCGCCGGCGAAGAAGGTCGCCGCCAAGAAGGTCGTCGCCAAGAAGGCGCCGGCGAAGAAGGCCGCAGCGAAGAAGGCCCCCGCCAAGAAGGCGGCGGCCAAGAAGGCCCCGGCGAAGAAGGCCGTAGCCAAGAAGGCGCCTGCTAAGAAGGCCGCTGCCAAGAAGGCGCCTGCGAAGAAGGCTGCTGCGAAGAAGGCCCCTGCGAAAAAGGCTGCTGCCAAGAAGCCTGCTGCCAAGAAGGCCGCGAAAAAGCCTGCTGCCAAAAAGGCGGCCAAAGCGCCTGCTGCCCCCAAGGCCGCACCCGCGCCTGCCCCTGCTGCACAGACCACGCTGAACCCGCAAGCTGCCTGGCCGTTCCCCACGGCTGGCAAGCCCTGAGTCGGCGCGTCCTAGCTGAAAGGCAGAAGCCCGGCACCGCAAGGTGCCGGGCTTCTTTTTTTCCGGTGTGCCGGGCCGCTCAGAGACCCAGGTCGGCGCGATTCACTTCGTAGTTCTGCGGCCCGCGCTGCGCGATCTTCAGCGCACCCAGCTTGTTGCCCAGCGCAGCGCAGCGCTCCAGCGGCCAGCCCTGCTCCAGGCCGTAGAGCAGCGCGCCACGCCATGCGTCCCCGCATCCGGTCGGGTCGACCACCGCCTTGGGCTTGACCGCTTGCACGCGCGTCATCTGCCCGCCTTCCCACACCTCGCAGCCTTCGGCCCCCAGCGTGACGACCAGGCCGCGCACGCGGCGCGAGATCTCGGCGCTGTCCCAGCCGGTGCGCTCGCTGAGCATGCGGCCCTCGTAGTCGTTCACCGTGACCCAGTCGGCCTGCTCGATGAAGTGGCCCAGTTCGTCGCCGTTGAACATGGGCAGGCCCTGGCCCGGATCGAACACGAAGGGAATGCCGGCCGCCTTGAACTGCTCGGCATGCGAGAGCATGGCGTCGCGGCCGTCCGGCGCGACGATGCCCAGGCGGATGTCGTCACGCGGCTGGATCTTCGTGATGTGCGCCTGCTGCATCGCGCCGGGGTGGAAGGCGGTGATCTGGTTGTTGTCCCGGTCGGTCATGATCATGGCCTGCGCGGTGTAGGTGTCGGCCACCTCGCGCACGAACTCGGTCGAGATGCCCAGGCTGCGCAGGCGCTCGATGTAGTCCGCGCCATCCACGCCCACGGTGGCCATCGGCAGGGCGCGGCCACCCAGCGCGTTCAGGCTGTAGGCCACGTTGCCCGCGCAGCCGCCGAAGTCGCGCCGAAGGCTGGGCACCAGGAAGGACACGTTCAGGATGTGCAGCTGGTCCGGAAGGATCTGGTCCGCGAACCGCCCTTCGAAAGTCATGATGGTGTCGAAGGCGAGGGAGCCGCAGATGACGGTTGCCATGAATGAAAGATGTTTGGATAGGTCGCGATGGCGACGAAATCGAGCGACGGTGCGTCCAGGCGCTCAGGGGTAGAAGGCGATCAGGCGGTAGCCGGCCACCGGCGGGAGACCCACGGCGTCGCTGCCTGCCAACTGTAGCGGCAAGGAGGCATTGTGCTCTGCGCCGGCGCCCAGCACCGTGCCGGCGCCGAACTGGGCAGGGGACATCACGCGCCGCACCAGCGCACGCTCCTGTGTGTCCAGCAGCGTGAGCTCGATGGAGGGCATGGCCAGCGGCATGCGCGCGCCATTGCGCAAGGCAAAGACCAGGCGATAGCCCTCGCCCTCCTTCTCGCGTGAGAAGGAAGCGCCGTCGATGGTGATGGAGCCGATCTGGCGCAAGGCCGACAACTGGCAGCCGGTCACATCGCACAGGGCCTGTAAGGCGGGGCGCAGCCGCGGCTCGCGCGCCACCAGGGTGTCGCGCTCCTGATACGCCACCTGCAGCACGAGCACGGCCAGCGCCAGCACGCAGGCCAGCGCCCAGAGCATGCGGCGCGCGAGGCCAGGCCGTTCCGGCTGCGTGATGTCCACGTCGACCGCCATGCCGGAGCTTGCCGATGGCGCTTCGAGCAGCACGGTCTCGGCGAGGTCCGGGGATTCGGACACCGCCGCGGGCGCAGCTGCGCGTGCTGCGACGAAGTCCTCGCCGAGCGGCTCGATGCGCGCGGCGCGCTCGCGCTCCTTCTGCTCGGCCCGCTCCTTGCGCAACGCCTTGAGCCGCTCGCGCCGCAGTGCCTTCTGCACCTGTGCGTTGACGGCCTCCTCGATCGGCGAGGCGGCGGTGAGCGAGGGCGTGAACTCGGGCTCGCGGCGCTGCGTCTCGGCGAGAGGCGTAGCCCCGGTGTCGAGCGAAGCCGGCATCGATTGCAGGGCCTCCTGCAGCGCCTGCGTGGAAGCCATCATCTCGTCGAGCCAGGGCTCCTTCTGCTCGCCGTCGCTGTCGTTGAATTCTTCTTCGTCGTCGTCCAGCGAAGGGACGGGCACCGGGTCTTGCGCCGCGTCGTACGGCGTCGAGGTGCGCGATGGCAGAGAAGATTCAGGCGCCGGCTGCGGCGCCGGCGTCCTGGCACCCAGGTCGAGCATGTCGGCGGCGGGCCAGTGGATGGCCGGCAGCCCCGCCGATGCCGGCAGCAGGTTCTCCTGCGCAGCTCGCGTCGGCTGCGGTGCCGCAACCGGAGCAGGCGGTGCCGCCTTGGAAGATTCGAGCAGCACGCCGTCGTCGTCGGTTTCAAGCAGGTCCAGCGTGGCGTCGAACACCTCGCTGCAACGGCCGCAACGCACCCAGCCTTCGGAAATGCGAAGCTGGTCCCGGACGACCTTGAAGGTGGTCGCGCAGGCGGGACAGCGGGTGACGAGTCTCATGTGTCGCAAATTGTAGAGGCGGGTCTGCGCCCCCAGCGTTGCGAAAAGGATGCCGGGCTCAACGCCGGGCCGTCATCAGGATCCAGCCGTCCTCGGCGTCGCTGACTTCCAGCTGGACATAGGGCGCGTAGGCGTCCTTGAGTTCCTGCGCCTGCCGCTCCAGGATGCCGGCCAGCACCAGTGCACCACCAGGTGCCACGTGCTGGCACAACAGCGGTGCGAGCACCTTCAGCGGCGTGGCCAGGATGTTCGCCAGCACCACGCCGTAGCGGCCCGTGGCCGCTTCCGGAAGACCGGCCTGCAGCACGACACCGTTGGCGTCCGCATTGAGCCGCGTCGAGTCGACCGCGGCCGGATCGATGTCCACCGCATCGATCTCTGTGGCACCGAACTTGGCGGCACCGATGGCCAGGATGCCCGAGCCACAGCCGTAGTCCAGCACGCGCTGGCCGGCGAGTGAACCCTGGCGAGCGATCCAGCGCAGGCACATGCGCGTGGTGGGATGCGTGCCGGTGCCGAAGGCCAGGCCCGGATCCAGCCGGATCACCTGCTTCGCCGCGGCCGGGGGCTCGTGCCAGGTCGGCACGATCCAGAACTCGGGCGTGATGTACACCGGCGCGAACTGCGACTGCGTGAGGCGCACCCAGTCCTGCTCGGGCACCTCGGCCACGCCGATCAACTCGCATCCGTCGAAGAAGTCCTGCACCGAGAGCACCTGGCCGGCACCGCGCGCGGCGGCCTCGTCCGGAAAGAGCGCAATCACGCGCGAGCGCTGCCAGCCATCCTTGGGCGGCGGCATGCCCGGCTCGCCGAACAGGGCCTGCTCGGCGTCCGTCTGCGCGTCGGCGTCTTCCACCGACACGCTCAGCGCGTCGAGCGCGTCCAGCGCCTCGCCGACGATCTCGATCTTTTCCTCGGGGGCCAGCAGGCGCAGCTCGAACACGTGAAACGTCCTATCGCTTGTGGGCAGCCAGCCACTCTTCGAGATAGTGGATGTTGGTGCCACCGGCCATGAACTTCGAATCCACCATCAGCTCGCGGTGCAGCGGGATGTTGGTATGGATGCCCTCGACCACCGTCTCGTTCAGCGCCGTGCGCATGCGCGCCAGCGCCTGCTCGCGGGTGTCGCCGTGCACGATGATCTTGCCGATCATCGAGTCGTAGTTCGGCGGCACGAAGTAGTTGGTGTAGACGTGCGAATCCACCCGCACGCCAGGACCGCCCGGCGGATGCCACATGGTGATACGGCCCGGCGAAGGCGTGAACTTGTACGGGTCTTCGGCGTTGACGCGGCATTCGATGGAATGGCCGCGGATCTCGATCTGGCGCTGCGTGAACGGCAGCTTCTCGCCGGCCGCCACCATGATCTGCGTCTTGACGATGTCGATGCCGGTGACCAGTTCGGTCACCGGATGCTCCACCTGCACCCGCGTGTTCATCTCGATGAAGTAGAACTCGCCGTCTTCATAGAGGAACTCGAAGGTGCCGGCGCCGCGGTAGCCGATCTTCTTGCAGGCGTTCGCGCAGCGCTCGCCGATGCGCTCGATCAGCTTGCGCGGGATGCCCGGGGCGGGCGATTCCTCGATCACCTTCTGGTGGCGCCGCTGCATGGAGCAGTCGCGCTCGCCCAGGTAGACCGCGTTCTTGTGCTTGTCGGCCAGGATCTGGATCTCGACGTGGCGCGGGTTCTGGAGGAACTTCTCCATGTACACCGCCGCGTTGTTGAAGGCCGCCTGCGCCTCCGCCTTGGTCATCTGGATCGCGTTGATCAGCGCAGCCTCGGTGTGCACCACCCGCATGCCGCGGCCACCGCCGCCGCCGGCGGCCTTGATGATCACCGGGTAGCCGATGGCCCGCGCGATGCGCTTGTTGGTGGCCGCGTCGTCCGACAGCTCACCTTCTGAGCCCGGCACGCAGGGCACGCCGGCCTTGATCATGGCCTGCTTGGCCGAGACCTTGTCGCCCATGGTGCGGATGTTGTCGGGCGTCGGGCCGATGAACTGGAAGCCGCTCTGCTCCACCCGCTCGGCGAAGTTGGCGTTCTCGCTCAGGAAGCCGTAGCCGGGGTGGATGGCCTCGGAATCGGTCACCTCGGCGGCCGAGATGATGGCCGGCATGTTGAGGTAGCTCTGCGAGGACGGCGCTGGGCCGATGCACACCGCCTCCTGCGCCAGCTTCACATACTTGGCGTCGCGGTCGGCCTCGGAATAGACCATCACCGCCTTGATGCCCAGCTCGCTGCAAGCGCGCTGGATCCGCAGGGCGATTTCCCCACGGTTCGCAACCAGGATCTTCTTGAACATCTAGTTCACTCGATGATGAACAGCGGCTGGCCGTATTCGACCGCCTGGCCGTTTTCGCCGAGGATCTGGGTGATCGTGCCGGACTTGTCGGCCTCGATCTCGTTGAGGATCTTCATGGCCTCGATGATGCAGATGGTGTCGCCTTCCTTGACCTGCGCGCCCAATTCGACGAAGGGGGCGGCACCGGGGCTGGAGGAACGGTAGAAGGTGCCCACCATGGGCGACTTGACCACGTGGCCCGAAGGCGCCGCCGGCGCCGCGGCGGCGGCCGGGGCGGCTGCAGCGGCTGGCGCGGCGCCCGCGACAGGGGCGGCGGCGGCAGGCAGGGCCTGCACGTACTGGACTGCCGCGGGGGCGGTGCCACCCTTGACGATACGGACCTTGCCTTCGGCTTCGGTGATTTCCAGTTCGGAAATATTGGATTCAGACACCAGGTCGATCAGTGTCTTGAGTTTGCGCAGATCCATGGGACTCCATCGCCGGCAGAGTGCCGATTATTTGAATTAAATCGCCGGAAAATCAGCAAACTTCGGCGTACTTGCGCCAAATGTTTGAAGTGCGGGGCGTCGGATTCTAACCGCGAAAAAAGTCGCGGCGCCAGGCGTCGAGGTCGGTCTGCTCGAGCTTGCCCATTTTACGTTCCGCCACGGCCCCTTCGGCCGTCACGGCCAGGGTGAAGGGCAGTCCCCCTGCGGTGTTGCCCAGTTGGCGGATCAGGTCGGTACCGTCCAGGCCCGCCAGGCCGATGGGGTAGGTGACCGCCGTGCGCTGCAGGAACTTGCGCACGGAGCTGGGTTGATCAATGGCCAACCCGACCACTTGCACACCGTTCGCAGCATGTTCACGGAAGAAGCGGTCAAGCATTGGCATCTCTTCGACGCAGGGTGCGCACCAGGTGGCCCAGAAATTGAGCAGCACCGGCTTGCCGCGCAAGGAAGCCATGGTCAGCTCACCGCCCTCGGGCCGCTCGAAACTGCGGCCCCAAAAGTCCGTGCCCAGGGCCTCGTGGCCGCTGGCTGGCCGCTGCTTCCACCAGGCCGCGCCGGCACCGGCGCTGGCAGCCAGGACGGCGGCAGCGCCAAAGAGCCAGGTACGCCGGGAAGCAGCGCCAGGAGAGGCGGAAGTCGTGTCGCTCATGAAGGGGAACTGTCCTTTTCCAGCAGGCGGCGCAACGCTGCCAGGTTGCCGCGAGGGGGGCGCCCTTGCGAGTCGGGCTTGAGCGCGCCTCGCAGGTCGTCCAGGTCGTAGACCATGAGGTGCACGCCGATCTCCTCGTTCAGTTCCTTGCTGAACACGTGCAGGCTCAACGCCTCCACCTGCTCGCCATGGAAACCGGTGACCATGCGCGGCTCGTAGTCCACGTGGTGGTCGATGAGGGTGATCTCCGCCGATTTGGGGTCATCGCAGAACATCTGGATGTAGATGTCCGACAGCCGCGTGGCGGTGCCGTGCCACACCGAGCCGCCCACATAGGGCCTGAAGGCCGCCATGTGCTCCATCCATTCCAGCGCCAACTGGCGCAGCGCGCGCAATTCGGCGGGCTGCGTATCGGCGCAGAAGATCTGGATGTAGTCGCGCACTTCGGCCTCGACCTCGTCGTTGTTGGGCAAGGCGGTGCGTGAAGACAGGCCCATCTCGCGCACGGCCCGGCGTTTGGCGGGGCCGTACTCCAGCCCTTCTTCGACCACCATGCGCGCGGCAAAGGCGGCGATTTCCCGTTTGGAAGACGATGAAGAGCTGTCCATCGGCCCATTGTGCCCGTGCTGCCGGTCAGGCAGAAGCCGCGCCCGCGCAATGCCCAGCCGCAAGCCGTGGCTTGGCGCGCGCGGATCAGGCGATCATCATCAGGCCCTGGCGCGAGCGCGCCTGCCGCGCCGCCTTGAACGCCAGGAAAGCCTCCAGGCTGGTCTTGCGCGGCACGTAGCCGAAGTCGGTCTTGAGCCGGTAGTTCGACAGCACCGGCCGGTAGCGCAGGAAGTCCAGCTGCTCGGGACCGTAGCGGCTGATGCGCAGGTGCGTGCCCACCGTCAGCGCCAGCTTGAGCAGCGGCGCGGGCAGCGACAACAGCGGCTTGCGCAGCAGCGCCGCGATCTGCTGCAGCGTGAGCGCGCCATCGCCCGCCACGTTGAAGCAGCCGGTGCGGCCGGTCTTGATGGCGTGCACGATGCAGGCCGTGACGTCCTCGTCCCAGATGAACACGAAGGGGCTGTCGCTGCCCTGGATCGCCAGGATGCGCGGCTTGTCGAACAGGGCCGTGATCTGGTTGTTGACCTGCTCGCCCAGGATGGTGCCGATGCGCAGCACCGTCTGGTGCAGCCTGGGAAAGCGCTGGCGGTAGTCGGCCAGCATCTCCTCCACCAGGCGCTTGTGGTGCGAATAGGCAAAGCTCTCGTTGCCGCGCAGCGCCTGGTCCTCGTCGATCCAGGCCGGGTTGTCGGCGTGGTAGCCGTAGGCCGCGCCGCTGGAGGACACCACCAGGTGCGACACGCCGCTGGCCACGCAGGCTTCCAGCACGTTCTTCGTGCCCAGCACGTCCACCGAATACTCGAACTCGCGGTTGCTGCCGGCGCCAGGCGTGACGATGGCCGCCAGGTGCACCACGGCATCGACCAGGTGCTCGGCCAGCGTTTCCTTCAGTTCGGGCGCGCGGATGTCCTGCGCGATGTAGGTGACGCCGGGCACGCGCCGGCCCTCGGGCACATCGCGCACGTCGAGCGCGACCACGCTGTCGATGTCCGGCAGTTGCGCCAGCTGGGCCACGACGGTGCGGCCCAGGAAACCGTCGGCGCCGGTGACCAGCACCCGCCGCGCCTGTTGGGGCGTATTCATGACCATGGGAGAGAAAGAAGACGAATCAGGCGGAGCGCCGGGTGGCCGCGGGGGATGTGGAAGAGGAAGACAGCGGGCGGCGCGCCCACCAGCTGGCCAGCAGCATGCCGGCGACGATGTCCCAGAAGCCCCAGACGCCGGCGACCACCGCCATGCCGCCCAGGCCGCCGAAGAAACTGAAGATCAGCACCAGGCCCAGCCCCGCGTTGCGGATGCCGACCTCGAAGCTCACGGCACGCCGGTCGTACTCCGACAGGCGCGTGGCCGAGGCGCAGAAGTAGCCGGTGGCGAAGGCCAGCGCGTCGTGCAGCGCCACGGCCAGCAGCACCAGGCCCACGTAGTCCAGGAAATAACGCCAGTTGCCGGCGATGGCGCCGACGATGAAGCCGATCAGGCACAGGAAGCTGAGGATGCGGATGGGCTTCTTCGCCTTCTCGGTGAAGCGCGGGAAGAAGTGCGCCACCGCGATGCCCAGCACGAAGGGCGCGCCGATGATGGTGATGATGTGCACCACCATCTCGGCCGGATTCAGCGCGATGGTCTTGAGCAGCGCCGACGCCGTGGGATGGATGCCGCCCCAGAAGGCGAAGTTCAGCGGCATCACCACGATGGCGATCAGGTTCGAGATGGCCGTCATCGACACCGACAGCGCCACGTTGCCGCCGGCGCGGTGCGTGAGGATGTTGGAGATGTTGCCCGGCGGGCAGCAGGCCACCAGGATCATGCCCAGCGCGATGCTGGGCGCCGGCTTGAGCAGCAGCGTCAGGCAGAAGGTGACGGCCGGCAACACGATGAACTGCGCGGCAATGCCCACGCCCATGGCCAAGGGCATGCGTGCCACGCGCTTGAAGTCGGCGACCCGGGTGTCCAGCGCGATGCCGAACATGAGGAAGCCCAGCACCGCATTCAGCAGCACCAGCGAGGCCGGGTTGAAGTTCAGGCGTATTTCGTCGACAGGCAGCATGGCGCGTCCGGATGGAGGGTCGAGAGTGAAGCCGCGCCGCTCAGGCCAGCTTGGCAGCGGCTTCGCGCACGGCCTGGCGGTAGGCGTCCTTGTTGACGTAGTAGGCCATGCGTTCGAGCTTCAGGTATCGGTAGCCACCCGAGAGGTCGGGCGCAGGCCCGGTCTTGGCCGCCTTCAGCACCGCCGCCTGCGGCTTGCCGTCGGCCTGCGCCTTGAAGTAGCGCGCCAGCAGCTCGGCCTGCTCGTAGCGGCCCTGCCAGCCGATGCCGCTGGCCTCGATCATCCCCAGCACCGCCAGGTTGTCGAAGCCCGGCGCGAAGATGTTCAGGTACAGGTTGGGCGCCATGCCCTGCCAGTTCAGCCAGGTGCGGTCGATGAAGGGGTAGTGCAGCTTGTAGCCGGTAGCGCACAGCACCAGGTCGTAGTCGCGCGCGCTGCCGTCCTTGAAGTGCACCGTGTGGCCTTCCATGCGCTCGATGTCGGCGCGCACTCCGATGTCGCCGTGGCCGATGTGGTGCAGGATCAGCGAATTGACCACCGGATGCGACTCGTACATGCGGTAGGCCGGCTTGGGAAAGCCGAAGCGCACCGGGTCGCCGGTGAACCACTTGAGCACCAGCGCGTCCACCCGCTGCTTGATCCAGGCCGGCAGCGGGCGCTTGCCGCCCAGCGTGTCCGCCGGCTTGCCGAAGACGTACTTGGGCACGAAGTAGTAGCCGCGGCGCACCGAGATGTCCACGCTCTTCGCGTAGTGCACCGCGTCCACCGCAATGTCGCAGCCGCTGTTGCCGGCGCCCACCACCAGCACGCGCTTGTCGGTGAACAGGCTCGCCTTCTTGTAGGCACTGGTGTGGAGCAGTTCGCCGTCGAAGAAGCCGGGAAAGCGCGGCATCGAGGGCTCGGACAGCGTGCCGTTGGCAATCACCACGCCCTTGTAGTCGGCCGTCTCGATGCGGCCGCCGCCTGCGTCGACGCTCACGCGCCACAGGGTGGAGGCGCACTCGGTCACCGGCTCCACGCGCAGCACCTTGGTGTTGAAGCGGAAGTGCTGGCGCAGGCCGAAGTGGTCGGCGAAATCGCTGAAGTAGCGCGACAGCTCGGTGTGGCTGGGGTAGTCGGCCACGTGCTCGGGCATCGGGAATTCCCTGAACTCCGTGGTGCGCTTGGATGAGATGAGGTGCGCCGACTGGTAGACCGTGCTGCGCGGATTGCCGATGTTCCACAGCCCGCCGACGTCGCTGTGCGCCTCGAAGCCCTGGAAGGTAACGCCCAGCTTCTGAAGGTTGCGCGCGCCGGCCAGGCCCGAGGGGCCGGCGCCGATCAGGGCGATCTGCTGGTGGGTGGGCACGAGTGCGGACGCAGGAACGGACACGGACAGACTCCAGGAAGGACTTGGCAGGCCAGGCGCTGGTCTAGCGCGAGGCGGGTTCGGATGGCGGTTCGGACACGGCGCGGGTGGCGCCGCCGACCGGCGAGGCACCCAGGCCGGGTATGGCCGTGGCGCCCGCTTCACCCGCACGGGGTTTGCGGGGCTGCTTCAATAGCACGGCGTCATGCCATGCGTCGGGCAGCAGGTCCAGAAGATTTGAAAGCCAGCCGACGCGGCGCGGCAGCACCAGCTGCTCGCGGCCTTCGGCCAGCGCCTGCAGGATCAGGCGGGCCGCCACCTCGGGCTCCATCAGGCCCGGCATCGCGAAGCGGTTGCCGGCGGTGAGCTGGGTGCGCAGGTAGCCCGGGCTCACGGTGCACACGGCGATGCCGCTGCCGCGCAGCTCGGCGCGCAGGCTCTGCAGGTAGCGAATCAGCCCACCCTTGCTCGCGCAGTAAGCGCCGTTGCCCGGCATGCCGCGGCGGCCCGCGATGCTGGCGATGCCGGCCAGCACGCCCTGCCCGCGCTCGCGCATCGGCTTGAGGAAGGGCTGGAAGGTGACGGCGGCGCCCAGCAGGTTGATCTCGAGCATGCGCCTGAACACGGCCAGGTCCGAGGCCTCGGCCGTGTCGAAGCCGCCAGCCACGCCGGCATTGGCGATGACCGCGTCGGGCACGCCGAAGCGCGCCATGCAGTCGCGCGCCATGGCCTGCATGGCCTCGCTGTCGCTCACGTCGGGTGTGTACACCGCGCAACGGTCCGGCGCGGTGGCGGCCAGCGAATCGAGCTTTTCACGCTCGAGTCCCACCAGCGCCACCCGGGCGCCGCGCGCGAGCGCAGCCGACGCCATGGCGCGGCCCAGGCCACCGCAGGCCCCGGTAATCACCACGTGACGGAGTGCTCGATCCATAGGTAAAAAGCTTCAGAAGTCACGCATCTTAGCAAAAGATCGGCGACAATCTCGAAATCAATTACGATAAGTCTCTGTTTTCGATACGCCCCATGGAAATGACAGAATCTTTCGCCGAAGCTCGTGAAGACAACGAGCAGGCCCATACGCCCGGATTGCGCCTTCTTCAGATGCTGGAACTCGTGGCCGCCACCGGCGAGCCGCAATCGCTCGCAGACGTGGTCCGCCTGAGCGGCCAGCCCAAGCCCTCGGTCCACCGCATGCTGCAGCAACTGGAAGCCGGCGGCCTGCTCGCGCGCGGCTCCGACGGCCGCCGCTATGCCGTCACGCCCCGGCTGATCCGCTTCGGCGAAACCGTGCTGCGCGCCAGCGGCAGCACCGGCATCCGCCATGCGCTGCTGCGCCAACTGGTGTCGGATGTGGGCGAGACCTGCAACCTCACCGCGCTGTCGGGCTCGGAAGTTTTCTACATCGACCGCGTGGAAACTGCCTTCCCGCTGCGGATGGACCTTCGTCCGGGCTCGCGGGTTCCCCTGCACTGCTCGGCCAGCGGCAAGCTCTTCCTGGCGCACCTGCCCCGCTCGCAGCGCGACCGCCTGCTCGACGGCCTGCCGCTGGAGCGCTACACCGCCCACACGCTGGACACGCGCGACCGCCTGGAAGCCGAGCTGGACCGCATCCGCCGCGAAGGCCACTCGGTGGACGCCGAGGAGTTCATCGAAGGCATGGTCTGCGTGGCCGTGCCGGTGCGCGACGAGCCGCACGGCCCGGTGCGCTGCGCCGTGGCCCTGCAGGCGCCGGCCATCCGCATGCCCCTGTCCTCCGCGCTGCAGCAGCTGGACAAGCTGCGCAGCGCCGCCGGCCACATCGCCCGGGCCATGGGCTGAGGCCGCGCCGGGGGCGGCCCGGCGCGACTCCTAGAATCGGCCGATGCATATTCACATCCTCGGCATCTGCGGCACCTTCATGGGCGGCCTTGCCGCCCTGGCCCGCGAGGCCGGCCACCGCGTCACCGGCTGCGACGCGGGCGTCTATCCGCCCATGAGCGACCAGCTGCGCGCCCTGGGCATCGAACTCATCGAGGGCTTCGGCGCCGACCAGATGGCGCTCGCGCCCGACGTCTTCGTCATCGGCAACGTGGTCTCGCGCGCGCGCCTGGACGACGGCGCGCCCAAGTTCCCGTTGATGGAGGCCATCCTCGACGCTGGCGCGCGCTACACCAGCGGCCCGCAATGGCTGGCCGAGCACGTGCTGCAGGGACGCCACGTCATGGCGGTGGCCGGCACGCACGGCAAGACCACCACCACCTCGATGCTGGCCTGGGTCCTGGAACGCTGCGGGCGCGCGCCGGGCTTCCTGGTGGGCGGCGTGCCGCTGGACTTCGGCGTGTCGGCCCGGCTGGGCCAGGGCGATGCCTTCGTGATCGAGGCGGACGAATACGACACCGCCTTCTTCGACAAGCGCAGCAAGTTCGTGCACTACCGGCCGCGCACCGCGATCCTGAACAACCTCGAGTTCGACCACGCGGACATCTTCGACGACCTGGCCGCCATCGAGCGCCAGTTCCATCACCTGGTGCGCACCGTGCCCTCCACCGGCCGGCTGGTGGTCAACGCCACCGAGGACAGCCTGCAGCGGGTGCTGGCCCAGGGCTGCTGGAGCGAGGTCGCCGGCTTCGGCGGCGAGCGCGGCGACTGGCAGGCGCGCGGCACGCACGACGACTTCGAGGTGCTGCGCAAAGGCGCGTCCGTCGGTCGCGTGAAGTGGGAACTGTCGGGCCTGCACAACCAGATGAACGCGCTGGCCGCCATTGCCGCGGCCGAGCACGTCGGTGTTTCGCCGGCCGAGGCGGCGCAGGCGCTGGGGAGCTTTCGCAACGTTCGGCGGCGCATGGAACTGCGCGGCACGGTGGAGCATGCCGGCGGCGCCATCCGCGTGTACGACGACTTCGCGCACCACCCCACCGCCATCCGCACCACGCTCGATGGCCTGCGCCGCAAGCTGGACGATGCCGGACAAAAGGCCGAACGCATCCTGGCCGTGTTCGAGCCGCGCAGCAACACCATGAAGCTGGGCGCCATGGCGGCCCAGTTGCCCTGGAGCCTGGAAGCGGCCGACCTGGCCTTCTGCCACAGCGCCGGCCTGGGCTGGGACGCGGCCGCCGCGCTGGCGCCGATGGGTGAACGCGCACTGGTGGCCGACGGCATCGAGCCGCTGGTGAACCAGGTCGTGGCAGCTGCACGGCCAGGCGACCACGTCGTGTGCATGAGCAACGGCGGCTTCGGCGGCATCCACCAGAAGCTGCTCGACGCGCTGGCTTCCGGGGCCTAGAGTGGCGCCCATGCAGGCGCGCGAACTCATCGAGACCCTGGGCCTGAAGCCGCACCCCGAGGGCGGCTGGTACCGCGAGGTGTTCCGCTCGAACAGCAGCGTGGCCCCGGCCGACGGGCGGCCGGCGCGCGACGCGCTGACCACCATCTACTTTTTGCTGGAGTCGCACCAGCATTCGCGCTGGCACCGGGTGCTGTCCGACGAGGTGTGGGTGCACCTGGGCGGCGTGCCGCTGGCGCTCTACACCTGCGACTCCCAACTGCGCATCGCCCCCGCCCACGTGAAGCTGGGGCCGGTGGGCCTGCGCGGCACGCATCCGCAGCACGTGGTGCCGGCCGGGCAGTGGCAGGCGGCGCGGCCGATCCTGGCGCCGGGCGAAGCGGGCTTCACCCTGGTCACCTGCACCGTCGGCCCGGGCTTCGACTTCGACGACTTCTCGTTCATGGCGCCCGACGGCGACGAAGCCGCCGCCATGCGCCACCACTGGCCGGAGCTGGCGGCGCTGATCTGAAGATCAGCCGCGGCGCTTCTTCACGGCGCGCGAGAGCGTGTCCAGCACCGCGGCCGAATCGTCCCAGCCGATGCAGGCATCGGTGATGCTCTTGCCGTATTCCAGCGCTGCGACCGTGTCCTTGCCGGGCGAGAACTTCTGTGCGCCGGCCTGCAGGTGGCTTTCCACCATCACGCCGAACACGCTGGTGGCGCCGCCTTCGATCTGGCGCGCCACGTCGGCCACCACCTCGATCTGCTTCTGGTGCTGCTTGGAGCTATTGGCATGGCTGCAGTCCACCATCAGCTTGGGCGGCAGCTTGGCGGCGCTGAGGTCCGTGCAGGCCGCGGCCACGCTCACGGCATCGTAGTTGGGCGCCTTGCCACCGCGCAGGATCACGTGGCAGTCGGGGTTGCCCTGGGTCTGCACGATGGCGACCTGGCCGTTCTTGTGCACCGACAGGAAGTGGTGACCGCGTGCCGCTGCCTGGATGGCGTCGGTGGCGATGCGGATGTTGCCGTCGGTGCCGTTCTTGAAGCCGATGGGCGCCGACAGGCCCGAGGCCAGCTCGCGGTGCACCTGGCTCTCGGTGGTGCGCGCTCCGATCGCGCCCCAGGAGATGAGATCGCCGATGTACTGCGGCGAGATCACGTCCAGGAACTCGCTGCCCGCCGGCAGCCCCAGGCGGTTGATGTCGATGAGCAGCTGGCGCGCGATGCGCAGGCCCTCGTCGATGCGGTAGCTCTCGTCGAGGTAGGGGTCGTTGATGAGGCCCTTCCAGCCCACCGTGGTGCGCGGCTTCTCGAAGTACACCCGCATCACGATCTCCAGCGTGTCGGCGTACTTGTCGCGCTCGGCCTTCAGGCGCCGGGCGTAGTCCAGCGCCGCGGCCGGATCGTGGATGGAGCACGGGCCCATCACCACCAGCAGCCGGTCGTCCTTGCCACCCATGATCCTGTGGATGGACTTTCGCGTGTGGGAGATGAGCGTTTCCACCTGCGTCCCGCGGATCGGGAAGAAGCGGATCAGGTGTTCCGGAGGGGGCAGCACGTTGATGTCCTTGATGCGTTCGTCGTCGGTCTCGCTGGTTTTCTCGACGTGCGCATACCAGGCGTCGCTGGCGGTGGCGGTGTTCGTGCTCATCGGGCTGTCCTTCTTCGGAGTTGTTGCAGTGGGATTTGAGAGGGGCAAAAAAAAACCGCCGGGGCTTTTGGCACCGGCGGTCTTGGGAGGTCTTGTCTGTCTGCTTTACGCGCGCGCCTCTCGTCCGCCGGAAACCGGGAACCAAAAGTAGGCAAAAAAGTAAGCGCGGAGGGCGGACATGTGCGGCGACTCTAGCACAGCTTTTCGCGGCAACCTGTATCAGGCCGTGCCGCCGACGGTCAGCCCGTCGATGCGAAGCGTCGGCTGTCCCACGCCCACGGGCACGCTCTGACCTTCCTTGCCGCAGGTGCCCACGCCGCTGTCCAGCGCCATGTCGTTGCCGATCAGGCCCACGCGCTTGAGCGCATCCGGGCCGTTGCCCACGATGGTCGCGCCCTTCACCGGGTAGAGCACCTTGCCGTTCTCCACCCAGTAGGCCTCGCTGGCCGAGAACACGAACTTGCCGCTGGTGATGTCGACCTGGCCGCCGCCGAAATTGGTGGCGTACAGGCCCTTCTTGATGCTGGCGACGATTTCCTTGGGGTCCTTGTCGCCGCTGAGCATGTAGGTGTTGGTCATGCGCGGCATGGGCACGTGGGCGTAGCTCTCGCGCCGGCCGTTGCCGGTGGGCGGCACGCCCATCAGGCGGGCGTTGAGCGAGTCCTGGATGTAGCCCTTGAGGATGCCGTCCTCGATCAGCACGTTGCGCTGGCTGGCGTGGCCTTCGTCGTCCACGTTGAGCGAGCCGCGGCGGTCGGAAATGGTGCCGTCGTCCAGCACCGTCACGCCCTTGGCCGCCACGCGCTGGCCGATGAGGCCGGAGAAGGCGCTGGAGCCCTTGCGGTTGAAGTCGCCTTCCAGCCCGTGGCCCACCGCCTCGTGCAGCAGGATGCCGGGCCAGCCGGGGCCGAGCACCACGGTCATCTCGCCGGCCGGGGCGGGACGCGACTCGAGGTTGACCAGGGCAGCGCTCACCGCCTGGTCGACGTAGCTGGCGATGTGCTCGTCGTCGAAATAGGCCAGGCCGAAGCGGCCACCGCCGCCGCCGGAGCCCACTTCGCGCCGGCCGTTCTGCTCGGCGATCACCGTCACCGACAGGCGCACGAGCGGTCGCACGTCGGCGGCGAGGGTGCCGTCGGCGCGCGCCACCAGCACCACGTCGTATTCGCTGGCCAGGCCGGCCATGACCTGCACGATGCGCGGGTCGCGCGAGCGGGCCAGCTTTTCCGTCTTTTCCAGCAGCTTGACCTTGGCGGTGCTGTCCAGGGTGGAGATCGGGTCGATCCCGCCGTAGAGCGCGCGGCTGGGCGCCACCTTGCGGGTGGCGGCCTTCACCTTGGCCGACTTGCCGGCGCTCGCGATGGCGCGCACGGTGCGCGCGGCGTCCAGCAGCGAGGCCTCGGAGATGTCGTCGGAGTACGCGAAAGCGGTCTTCTCGCCGCTCACGGCCCGCACGCCCACGCCCTGGTCGATGCTGAAGCTGCCGGTCTTGACGATGCCCTCTTCCAGGCTCCAGCCTTCGCTGCGGGTGTACTGGAAGTACAGGTCGGCGTCATCGACCTTGTGGGCGCGGATCTCGGCCAGCGCGCGCGACAGGTGCGATTCGTCCAGCCCGAAGGGGGTGAGCAGGAGTTGCTGCGCCGTGGCCAGGCGCTCGATGGTGGGTTCGCGGGAGATCATGAAAAGCATTATCAGCCCCCCGGCTTTTCACTTCGCTTCGCTGCGGAAATTGAGCCTCCCGGCTTCTCACTCCGCTTCGCTGCGTGTAGTTCGCCACCTCCCGAGGAGGGGACCCCACCTGCGGCCCGGCGAAGCCGGTTCCGCGGTGCGGGACTGGCTTGGGGTTTGGTACGGCCGGGGAATCCCTGCACAATTCTCGGCGGCCGTTTGGCCGTCGCCCACTTCGGAGGATGCATGGACCTGAAGATCAAGGGAAAGCTGGCACTCGTCTCGGGGAGCACGGCCGGTATCGGCTTCGCGATCGCCAGCCAGCTGGCGGCGGAGGGGGCTCGGGTCATCGTCAACGGGCGATCGCAGGAGGCGGTCGACAAGGCGGTCGCACAGATCCAGGGGGGCGAGGCGCTGGGCTTCGCGGGGGACCTGGGCACGCCCGAGGCGGCACAGGCCGTCGTCGAGCGCTTTCCGGGCATCGAGATCCTGGTCAACAACCTGGGCATCTTCGAGCCGAAGGCCTTCGAGGACATCCCCGACGAGGACTGGCGGCGCTTCTTCGAGGTCAACGTGCTGAGCGGCGTTCGGCTCGCCCGGCTGTGCCTGCCTGCGATGAAGCGCGCGGACTGGGGGCGCATCATCTTCATCTCGAGCGAAAGCGCGATCCAGATTCCCGCCGAGATGATCCACTACGGCATGACCAAGACGGCGCAGCTGGCCGTCGCCAGGGGCCTGGCGGAAAGCCTGGCCGGCACCCGGATCACGGTCAACAGCGTGCTGCCGGGGCCCACGCGCTCCCGCGGGGTCGGCGATTTCGTGGACGCACTGGCCAAGTCGGACGGCAAGTCCTTCGACGAGTTCGAGCGAGAGTTCTTCGAGAAGGTGCGCCCCACGTCGCTCATCAAGCGCTTCGAAGAGCCCGCAGAGATCGCGGCCATGGTCGCCTACCTGGCCAGCCCCCTGTCGTCCGGCACGACGGGTGCGGCGCTTCGGGTGGATGGCGGGTGCACCAAGAGTGCCTTCTAGATCCGTCGTCCTGGCCGGCGCGACCGGCCTCATCGGAGACCTCGTCCTGAAGGACCTGCTCCTGGACCCGGGCGTTGCCAAGGTCCAGGTTCTGGCCCGTCGGCCGCTGGCGACAAGCCACCCCAAGCTGCAGGTCCACGTCGTGGATTTCCGCAAGCTGCCTGCGTTGGAGCCGGTGGACGAGGCCTACCTGGCATTGGGCACGACCATCAAGATCGCGGGCAGCCAGGAAGCTTTTCGCGCCGTGGACCTGGACGCGAACCTGGCCGTGGCCAATGCCGCGCTCGCGGCAGGCGCGAAGCGGATGGCGCTGGTGAGCGCAGTGGGCGCCGACGCGAAATCCGCGGTGTTCTACAACCGCGTCAAGGGCGAACTGGAAGACGCGCTGAAGGCGCTGCAACTGGACGCCCTGGTGATCGCCCAGCCGTCGCTGCTGCTGGGAGACCGCAAGGCCCTGAAGCAGCCGCCCCGCTTCGGCGAGGGTTTCGCGGCGCCGCTCATGACGCTGATTTCACCGTTGCTGCCCCGGCGCTACCGCCCGGTCCGGGGCGAGGCCGTGGCGAAGGCGCTGGTAAGGACGCTGCCCGCAGCCAAGGGACTGGTCGTGCTTTCCTCGGACGAGCTGATCAGGCTGGGGGCCGACCGCCGGCCCTGACCGCGTAAAGGCGTTCCCGGCGCCGCCCCGGCTAGCCGATCTCGAGCCGGTCCGTGCTCTTGGCGGCGAGCTTCTTGGCCCGCGAGATCGACATCAGGATGCCCAGCCCCAACCCCAGCGTGACCATGGCCGTGCCGCCGTAGCTGATGAAGGGCAGCGGCACGCCCACCACGGGCAGGATGCCGCTGACCATGCCCATGTTCACGAAGGCATAGGTGAAGAAGATCATGGTCACCGCCCCGGCCATGAGGCGCGAGAACAGGGTGGGCGCGTCGATGGCGATGATCAGGCCGCGGCCGATCAGGAACAGGAAGGCGCAGATCAGGAACAGGTTGCCGGCCAGGCCGAACTCTTCGGAGTAGGCGGCGAAGATGAAGTCGGTGGTTCGCTCGGGAATGAACTCCAGGTGCGTCTGCGTGCCCTGCATGAAGCCCTTGCCGCCGATGCCGCCCGAGCCGATGGCGATCATCCCCTGGATGATGTGGAAGCCCTTGCCCAGCGGGTCCTTGGTGGGGTCGAGCAGCGTGCACACGCGCTGCTTCTGGTAGTCGTGCAGCACCCGCCAGTCGAAGCCGTCGGCGCACAAGGTGGGCTCGAAGCTGACGATCAGCACCACCGCCACCACCCCGATGATCACTGGCGGAATGATCAGCTTCCACGACAGGCCGGCGAAGAAGATCACCGACAGCCCCGCCGCCAGCACCAGCAGCGAGGTGCCCAGGTCGGGCTGCTTCATGATCAGGCCCACCGGCACCGCCAGCAGCACCGTGGCCATGACGAAGTCGAGCGCGCGCAGCTGCCCCTCGCGGCGCTGGAACCACCAGGCCAGCATCAGCGGCATGGCGATCTTCAGGATCTCGCTGGGCTGGATGACCACGCCCACGTAGAGCCAGCGCTTGGCCCCCTTCTTCACCAGGCCGAACATGGCGACCGCGATGAGCAGGGCCACGCCCAGGGTGTAGAGCGGGACCGCAAAGCTCATCAGCCGCTGGGGGGGTACCTGCGCCACCACGAACATGATGAAGCCGGCCAGGATCATGTTGCGGCCATGGTCCACGAAGCGGGAGCCGTGGTCGTACCCGGACGAATACATGGTGACCATGCCGGCGCAGGCCAGCAGGAACACGGCAAAGGCCAGGAAGCCGTCATAGCCCTGGAAAACGGGCGCGACACGACGCGCGAGAGAGGGCTTGTTGAAGACGGCGGACATGGGTGCGCGATTATCCCAGCAGCCGCATGCCGCAGGGCGGCGTACGGATAGCATGGCCGCCATGCCGACCCCACCCGCCACCCACCTTCTCTACCTGCACGGCTTCCGCTCCTCGCCCCTTTCGGCCAAGGCCCGGATCATGGCCCGCCAGGTGGCCGCCGAACACCCGGCCGTGCACTGGTGGGCGCCGCAATTGCCGCCCTCGCCGCGGGAGGCCATGGAGATGGTCATGGAGGGCGTCCGGGACTGGCCGCGCGAGGCGATGGCGGTGGTGGGCTCCTCGCTGGGCGGCTTCTACGCGACGCATGTCGCCGCCGCGACCGGCTGCCGCGCGGTGCTGCTGAATCCGGCGGTGGACCCGGCCCGCGACCTGGCCAGGTACATCGGAGACCAGACCCAGTGGCACGCGCCTGAAGAGCACTTCTATTTCAAGGCAGAGTACATCGACGAGCTGCGCGCTCTGGAAATGGGCGCCCTGCCCCGCCCGGAACGCTGCTTCGCGGTCATCGCCAAGGGCGACGAGGTGCTGAAGTGGACCGAAATGGTCGCCCGCTACCCCGCAAGCCGCATCAAGCTGCTCGAAGGCGGCGACCATGCGCTGTCGGATTTCGAAGTGGCGCATCTGCGCGACGTCCTGGATTTCCTGCAGCTCGCCTGAGGGACAATCGCCGGATGTTCGTATTGTTTGAAGAAGCCGGGAAATACCTGGGCGGCCGCGTGCTGTCGGAGGCGGAAGCCTCGGCGCAGGTGGAGCTGGACACCGGCAAGCGTGTCAAGGTGAAGGCGGCCAACATCGTGCTGCGCTTCGACAAGCCCACCCCCGCGCAACTGCTGGCCGAGGCCCGCGAGATGGCCGCCGGCATGGACCTGGACCTGGCCTGGGAATTCGCGCCCGAGGGCGAGTTCGGCTTTGCCGACCTAGCCTCTGACTACTTCAGTACTCAGCCCACGCTGGTACAGCAGGCCGCGGCGCTGCTGGGCCTGTTCGACGCGCCCCACTATTTCCGCCGCGCCGGCAAGGGCCGCTTCAAGAAGGCGCCGGCCGAGATCGTGCAGCAGGCCCTGGCGGGCATCGAGAAGAAGAAGCAGGTCCAGGCGCAGATCGCCGAATGGGCCGGCGAGCTGGCGGCGGGTACCTGCCCGGCGCCGGTGCGCGAGCAGCTCTACAAGATCCTTTTCAAGCCCGACAAGAACGCACCCGAATACAAGGCCGTGGTCGAGGCTTCGCGCGCCACGCAGAAGGCGCCGCTGGCGCTGCTGGAATCGGCCGGCGCCATCGACTCGCCCTACCAGTTCCACTGGAAGCGCTTCCTCTTCGAGAACTTCCCCAAGGGCACGGCCTTTCCGGCGCTCTCGGCGCCGGCCATCGAGGACGAGCTGCCGCTGGCGGCGGTGCAGGCCTTCTCCATCGACGACTCGCACACCACCGAGATCGACGATGCCCTGTCGGTGCAGGGCCTGGGCACCGGCATGGTCACGGTGGGCGTGCACATTGCCGCCCCGGGCCTGGCGCTGGCGCCCGGCGGCGCCATCGACCAGGTGGCGCGTGCGCGCATGTCCACCGTCTACATGCCGGGCCACAAGATCACCATGCTGCCCGACGAGGTGGTGGCCGCCTACACGCTGGAAGAAGGCCGCGACTGCCCGGCCGTGTCGCTCTATGCGCGCTTCGACGAGGCCACGCTCGAGCTGCAGGGCACCGAAACGCGGCTGGAGCGCGTGCCGATCACCGCCAACCTGCGCCACGACAAGCTCGACGCCTTCATCACCCAGGCCTGGCTGGAAGACCCCGCCGTGCCCGTGGGCGACGTGCCGCAACCGGCGGCCGGCCTGCGCGAGCCGCTGTCCTTTCTCTTCCGCATTGCCAGGCACCTGAAGGCGCAGCGCGAAGTGGCGCGCGGCAAGCCTGAGAGCTTCAACCGGCCCGACTACACCTTCCGCCTGGTCGGCAACGAAGGCGAGCCCCAGGGCAATGAACAGGTGCAGATCGGCACGCGCTCGCGCGGCGCGCCGCTGGACCTGATCGTGGCCGAGGCCATGATCCTGGCCAACAGCAGCTGGGGCGGCTGGCTGGGCGAGCTGGGCGTGCCCGCGCTCTACCGCAGCCAGGCCAGCCTGGCGCCGGGCGTGAAGGTGCGCATGGGCACCCGGTCGCTGCCGCACGCGGGCCTGGGTGTGAAGAGCTACGCCTGGAGCACCTCGCCGCTGCGCCGCTACACCGACCTGGTCAACCAGTGGCAGATCATCGCCGCGGCCCGGCACGGCAAGACCGCCGCGCTGGCCGCGCCCTTCAAGCCCAAGGACGCCGACCTGTTCTCCATCCTCTCGGGCTTCGATGCTGCCTACAGCACCTACAACGGCTACCAGGGCGCCATGGAGCGCTTCTGGACGCTCAAGTACCTGGAGCAGGAAGGCATCAGCGAGGTCGAGGCCACGCTCATCAAGGACATGCCCAACGGCGCCCTGGCCCGCGCCGACAACCTGCCGCTGGTCTTCGGCCTCACCGGCACGCAAGGGCTGCCACGCGGTGCCCGGGTGCGCGCGCGCCTCACCGACATCGACGAGATCTCGCTGGACGTGCATGGCAGCGTGATCGAGCGCCTCGACGTGCCTGGCGAAGCAGCCCCGGAAGATGAAGGCGGCGAGGACGAGGAAGTCGCCGGGCCGCTCGCCATCGCGGTCGACCTCGACGATGCCGAGGGCGCCGAACCCAACACCCCTGCCCCCACGGCTACCGCATGAACCTGCGCGACCTCAACACCCTGCAAATCGCCCTCGCCGTCTCGGTGCTGGCGCACGCCGCCCTGCTCGCGGTTCGATTCGTCGATCCGCAAGCCTTCAACCGGGTGTTCGAGGACAACGCACTGGAAGTCATCCTGGTCAATGCCAAGACCAACGAGAAGCCCGACAAGGCGCGCGCCATCGCCCAGACCTCGCTGGCCGGCGGCGGCGACCTGGACAAGGGCCGCGCCACCAGCCCGCTGCCGCCATCGGCCTTCACGGCCGTGGGCGACTCGCTGGACGACGCGCAGCGCCAGATCGAGGCCTTGCAGGCCCAGCAGATGCTGCTGCTGGCACAGGTCCGGCAGCAGCTGGCGACCATGCCCTTGCCCGACCCGCGCAACGCCGGCGCGCCCAACGACAACCCCGCGCAGGAAGAAAAGCGCAAGCAGCTGGTGGACCTGCTGGCCGAGATCGAACGCCGCGTGAACGAGGAAAACGCGCGCCCCCGCAAGCGCTACGTGAGCCCCGCCACCCGCGAGGCCGCCTACGCGGTCTACGTCGATGCGCTGCGCCGCCGCATCGAGGCGCGCGGCACCGAGAACTTCCCCACCGCCGCCGGCAAGAAGCTCTATGGCGAGCTCACCATGCTGGTCACGGTGAACTTCGACGGCAGCGTGCTGGGCACCGAGGTGGTGGAAAGTTCGGGCAACCAGTTGCTGGACCGGCGCGCCCAGGCCATCGTGCGGAGCATCGGCAACTTCGGCAAGTTCTCCGACGCCATGCGCCGCCAGACCGACCAGATCGTGCTGCCCTCGCGCTTCAAGTTCACGCGCGACGAGACGCTGGAGACCCAGGTGTCCACCGGCGCGGCGGCAGCCGCCGCCAGATAGCGCACCAACATCGAGGGAGCAGAGGCCATGGACCTCTATTGCGTGATGGGCAACCCGGTCGAGCACAGCCGCTCGCCCTGGATCCACGCCCGCTTTGCCGAACTGTGCGACCAGCAGCTGGACTACGGCCGGCGCCTGGTCCCGCTGGGCGAGTTCGCCCAGGGCCTGGCCGCTTTCCGCGCCGAGCCTTCGGGCACCGCGCGCGGCTGCAACATCACCGTGCCCTTCAAGTTCGACGCGGCCGAGGCGGCCGACCACCTCAGCGAACGGGCCAAGCTGGCGCAGGCCGTCAACTGCCTGAGCTTTCGTGAAGACGGCATCCACGGCGACAACACCGACGGCGTGGGCCTGGTCAACGACATCACGCGCAACGCCGGCGTCTCGCTGGAAGGCGCCGAGGTGCTGCTGATCGGCGCCGGCGGCGCCTCGGCCGGCGTGCTGGGACCGCTGCTGGAATCCGGCGCGCACCGCGTGGTGGTGGCCAACCGGACGCTGGCCAAGGCCATCACGCTGGTGCAGCGGCACGCGGCGGTGGCATTGCCGCATCACGCAGACGTCGAGGCCCGGTCACTGAAGGAGGTGACGGGCAGCTTCGATGTGGTGGTCAACGCCAGCGCCTCCAGCCTGGCCGGTGCCGAGGTGCCGGTGGCGGCCAGCGTGCTCAAGCCAGGCGCCCTGGCGGTGGACATGATGTATGGCCCCGCCGCGGCGGGTTTCCTCGCATGGGCGCGTCAGCACGGCGCCACGCCGCGCGACGGCCTGGGCATGCTGGTGGAGCAGGCGGCCGAGGCCTTCCATATCTGGCGCGGCGTGCGACCGCCCTCGGCCCAGGTGCTGGCCGAGTTGCGCGCCATCCTCGGCTGAGCGATGCGCGCCCTTCTTCGACTGGTGGCGTGCCTGCTGCTCGCGGGGCTGGCCCTGCAGCTTTTCTTCATCGTGCGCATCGCCGCCATGGCAGTGGTCGATCCGCAGTCCACCGCCTTCCAGCGCTCCGAGGCCTGGCAGATCGCCAGCCGGGGCCGCGCCAACGGCAACAAGGAGTGGTCGCACCGCTGGGTGCCCTACTCGCAGATCTCCGACAACCTCAAGCGCGCGGTGATCGCCAGCGAGGACGGTGAATTCATCCACCACAACGGCGTGGAGTGGGATGCCATCGAGGCCGCACGCAAACGCAACGAACGCGCCGAGGAGATCGCCGCGCGCCGCGCCGCGCAGGCCGCGCGCAGCGGCAAGACGGTGCGCCCGCCCAAGCTGCGCGGCGGCTCCACCATCACGCAGCAGCTGGCGAAGAACCTCTTCCTCTCGGGCGAGCGCACGCTGTTGCGCAAGGGCCAGGAGCTGATGCTGGCGACCACGCTGGAGCTGTTGCTGAGCAAGCGTCGCATCCTGGAGATCTACCTCAACAACGTCGAATGGGGCGAAGGCATCTTCGGCGCCGAGGCCGCCGCGCAGCATTACTTCAGGAAGCCGGCCGCGCGCCTCACGGCCTATGAGGCGGCGCGCCTGGCGGTGATGCTGCCCAGCCCCAAGTTCTTCGAGGACCGGCAGGGCTCAGGCTACCTGGCCAGCCGCACATCCACCATCGTTGCGCGAATGTCCGCAGCAGAACTTCCCTGAGCGGCCCGTATCATCGCCGCCATGCTGCTTGCCAAGTTGACCGGATGGACGCTGCTGGCCGTGGTCCGGCTGCTCACGGGCGCCCAGGCCCGATGGTGGGGCTGCCCGCCCAAGGCGGAACAACGCATCTACTTCGCCAACCACCAGAGCCACATCGACCTGGTGATGATCTGGGCCGCGTTGCCGGAAGAGTTGCGCTCCATTACCCGACCGATCGCGGCGCGCGACTACTGGACCAATTCGCCGCTCAAGCGCTGGATCACCACCGAGGTGTTCAACGCCATCTACGTGGAGCGCGGCGGCAGCGCGCCGCTGCCGGCCGACCTGGTGCCGCCGTCGCCGCCGGCGACGCCGCCCCGGCAGCCGCAGGCGCAGGCGCCACGGGAGCGCGTGGAGCCGTCCTTCGATGCGGCCGAGCCGCCACCCTCTCCCGGGCCATCGGCGTTCGACACCGCCGAATCGATGCAAGGGCAGCTTGCGCTGGACGCGGCAGGCGCCGAGCCGGTGCCCCAACCCGAGCCCGCGCCGGAGCAGCTCACGCCCGGCACGCCCGAGGCCCTGCTGCCGCTGCAGCCCCTCATCGAAGCCCTGCAAAGCGGCGACTCGATCATCATCTTCCCCGAAGGCACGCGCGGCCACACCGGCGTGCCGCAGAAGTTCAAGTCGGGCCTGTACACCCTGGCCCAGATGTTCCCCGACGTGGTGCTGGTGCCCGCCTGGATCGACAACGTGCAGCGGGTCATGCCCAAGGGCGAGGTCGTGCCGGTGCCCATCCTGTGCTCGGTGACCTTCGGCGAGCCGATCAAGGTGGAGGAAGGCGAGGAGCGCCGCCCCTTCCTCGACCGCGCCCGCGAAGCCGTGATCGCCCTGCGGGACGTGTAGCCGCATGAACCAGTTCCTTCGCCAGCTCACGCCGACCCAGCAGGTCGCGGCGCTCTTTCTCTTCGTCTTCGGCGTGCTCACGCTGGTGAGCGTCACCACCTTGCTGCTCTCGATGCGCGAGAAGCGCCATCCGGTGCACGACGAGCAGTGGCAGCGCGAGCTCGACCACTGGCGCGGCCTGCTGCGCACCAGCTGGTTCATGGTGGTGGTGTTCTGGATCGGCTGGGCGCTGGGCGAGAAGGTGGCCACTTTCCTGTTCGCGATGCTGTCCTTCTTCGCGCTGCGCGAGTTCATCACGCTTTCGCCGACGCGGCGCGGCGACCACCGCAGCCTGATCCTGGCCTTCTTCGTGGTGCTGCCCATCCAGTTCTGGCTGGTGGCCACGGCCAAGTTCGACCTCTTCACCGTGTTCATCCCGGTCTACGTTTTCCTGGCCATCCCGGTGGCCAGCGCGCTGGCCGACGACCCCAGCCACTTCCTGGAGCGCAACGCCAAGCTGCAGTGGGGCATCATGGTCTGCGTCTACGGCCTGAGCCACGTGCCGGCGCTGCTGCTGCTGGAGTTTCCGGGCTACGGCGGCAAGAGCGCCTTCCTGGTCTTCTTCCTGGTGGGCGTGGTGCAGACCTGCATGCTGGTGCAGCACCTGCTCGCCCGCCGCCTGGAGCGCACGCCCTTCGCGCCCAACGTGAGCCGCAGCTTCAACTGGGCCAGCTGGGGCATCGGCCTGGCGCCGGCGGTGGTGCTGGGCGGCCTGTTCTCCTTCATCACGCCCTTCAAGTTCGGGCAGTCGATGGCCATGGCGCTGATCGCCTGCGTGGCCGGCTCCATGGGGCACCTGGTGATGAAGGCGCTCAAGCGCGACCGCGGCATTCCCAACTGGGGCCCGCGCGGCGTGGGCGTGACCGGCGCCAACGGCCTGCTGGACCGCATCGACGCGCTGTGCTTCGCGGCGCCCATCTTCTTCCATTCGGTGCGCTGGTACTTCGGCGTCTAGGGCAAGAGCTTCCGGCATGCGCATCCTCGGCATCGACCCCGGCCTGCAGACCACCGGCTTCGGCGTGGTGGATGCGCATGGGCAGCAACTGGCCTACGTGGCCAGCGGGACCATCAGCACCAGGCACATGGTGGGCGAGCCGCTGGCGCTGCGGCTGAAGGTGCTTTTCGACGGCATCGGCGAGATCAGCCAGCGCTACCAGCCCGACGCGGCCGCGGTCGAGATCATCTTCGTCAACGTCAACCCGCAGTCGACGCTGATGCTGGGCCAGGCCCGCGGGGCCTGCCTGACGGCGCTGGTGACCAACCGCCTGGAGGTGGCCGAGTACACCGCGCTGCAGATGAAGCAGGCCGTGGCCGGCCACGGCAACGCGGCCAAGGCCCAGGTGCAGGAGATGGTCAAGCGCCTGCTGCAGCTGCCCGGCCTGCCGGGTGCCGATGCGGCGGATGCGCTGGGCATCGCCATCACGCATGCCCACGTCGGACACTCGCTTTCGCGCCTGGGCGATGCCGTGAAGAAGGGCGCGGGGGCCGCATACCGGCAGGGGCGCACGCGCTGAGCGCGCGCTCGCGCACATCAAGGAGGTAGAAGCGATGCACATCGTTCTGGTGATGGTGGGTGGCGTGGTGCTGCTCGGGGTGTTCGTGCTCTTCGGCTGGCTCTGGGGCGCCAGCGCCGCCGGCATGGCGATGGGTGCCAAGGCCTTCCTGCCGGCCTGGCTGGTGATGGCTGGCGTGAACATGTGGGTGGGCGTGGCGCACGCGGGCTACAGCGCGAAGGAAGAGTTGCCCATCTTCTTCGCCAACTTCCTGGTGCCGGCCATCGTGGCGGGCATCGCGGCCTGGCAGCTGTCACGCGGCTGAACCAGGGGCGTTGCGCAGGACTTCGGGCGACGCGCGCCGGCCACCGAGATCGCGCTTGGGTTTTTCGTGGATAGCTGTCATCCGGTTTTCGGCCTAGCTCGCGATGGCGGGGCGGTGAACACTGGGTTCGTCCGCAACCAACCCGCGCCGTCCATGGATCGCTTTCCCGCCCTTCCCCGCCGACTTGCCCGCTGCGCCCTCGTCCTGGGCCTCGTCGCCCCGGCCCTGATGTCTGGCGCGGCCGCGGCCGCGCAGGAGCTGCCCAAGACTATCAAGCTGGTGGTGCCCTTCGCGCCGGGCGGCGCGCAGGACGTCATCGGCCGCTACCTGGCATCGCAACTCGCAAGCCGCCTGGGCACGCCGGTCGTGGTGGACAACAAGGCCGGTGCCGGCGGCGTGATCGCCGCGGACGCCGTCGCCAAGGCACCCGCGGACGGCGGCACGCTGCTGCTGGCAACGGGCGGCGCCATTTCGATCGCCCCGCAGCTGCTGGCCAAGCTCCCCTACAAGGTTCAGCAGGACTTCGCGCCGATCGCGTTGGTAGCCGACACGCCCATGGTGCTGGCCGTGCGCAGCGACAGCAGCTACCGCACGCTGCCGGACCTGGTGAAGGCCGCGAGCGCACAGCCGGGCCAGGTCTCCTACGCATCGACCGGCAACGGCACCGTCTCGCACCTGACCGGCGAGCTGTTCGCGCAGGCGGCCGGCGTGAAGCTGACGCACGTGCCCTACCGCGGCGCTTCACCCGCGACGGTCGACCTCCTGGGCGGGCAGGTCGCCTCCATCGTCACCAGCGCGGCCTCGATCGAGCCCATGGTCGAGGGCGGCAAGGCGCGCGTGCTCGCCACCTTCACGGCCGCGCCCATCTCCACCCTGCCCGGCGTGCCGACGGTGCAGCAGGCCATGGGCCTGTCCGGGCTCGCCGTCCCGGTGTGGGTGGGCCTGATGGCGCCTGCCAAGGTTCCGTCCTCGATCCTGGAGCGGCTGGGCGCGGAGGTCCTCGCCATCTGCCGCCTGCCCGAGACGCGTGCGCGGCTGCAGGCTGCCGGCGCGCAGTCCACCTGCGGCGGCAGTGCCGAATTCGGCCGGCTGATTGCCGAGGACTCGAAGCGCTGGGAACGCGTGGTCCAGCGCGGCAACATCAAGGGCGAGTGAGGCCACGCATGAAAGTCGGCATTCTCGGCACTGGCGGCATCGCGCTGGCCAGCGCGGCCTGGATGGCACACCGCGACCACGAAGTCATGCTCTGGTCGCCACGCGGCGGCGGTGCGGATGCGCTGCGGCACGAGGCACTGAGTTCGACCGGCGTGCTGGCGTCGACGGTTCGCCTGCAGGTGGCAGACAGCGTGGCCGAACTGGCGCGCTTCGCCGACGTGCTGCTGCTCGCCATTCCCCTCAACGGCCACCGAGGCACCATGGACGCGCTGCTGCCGCACCTGCGGACGGGCCAGATGGTGATCGTGAGCTCGATGGGGTCGCTCTCGGCGCTGTACCTGTACGAGGCGGCGACGACGCGCGGCGTGTCGATCTCGGTCGCGAGCTTCGGCACCACGGTGCTGACCGCACGCCGCCTGGGGCCCACGCAGGTGCGCATCATGACGCGGCGCACGACCCTGGGCGTTTCCTGCCTGCCCTGCTCCGAGCAGGCACTGGCGCTGAAGACCTGCGAGATGCTGTTCGGCTCCGGCTTCACCAGCGACGAGAACGCGCTCGCCACGGCGCTGACCAACATCAACCCGGTCGCCCACGGGCCGCTGGCCTTGTTCAACTGGACACGCATCGAGCGCGGCGAGAACTGGCCGCAGTACCACTTCATGACGCCACGGGTGGCCGCGGTCATCGAGCAGCTCGACGCGGAGCGTATCGCGGTCGCGAGCGCTTTCGGCCTGCGCCGCCTGCGGACCATCGAGCGGCATTTCGCGCAGTCCTTCGACACGAGGTCCGAGCACCTGGCCGACATCGCCGCCGAGCTGCACGACAAGCGGGGCGGCCCGCCCGGGCCGACGGACGTGAACACGCGCTTCATCTCCGAGGACGTGCCCTACGGCCTGATCTTCACCCTGGCGCTGAGCCACGTGACCCAGGTGCCGGTGCCCGCCACCGAAGCCACGGCCGCGATGGCCGGGCTGGTCGCCGGCGAGGACTTCGCGGCGGCCAACCACTTCATCTTCGCGCTTCGGCTTCCTGCCGAGACCGTCAATGGCCTGCTGATGCGGGTGAACGCCAGGCGCTAGTGCTCGGGCTGCGCGCAGCCGGGAAGCGGCCGCCGCTGCGGGCGGGCCGTTAGCATCGGCGGCTGGCCCGCCCCGCACCCTACTCGCACGATGGACACCCGCATCCTTGAAACCTTCCTGCTGGTGGCCGAATCCGGCGGCCTGTCGAGTGCGGCAAGCATCCTCGGCGTACCCCAGTCGCAGGTCAGCCGGCACGTGAAGGAACTCGAGGAAAGCTGCGGCGCGCCCCTGCTCTACCGGCACGGCCGCGGCGTGAGCCTGACGCTGGCGGGGGAGCGGCTGCGCGAGCAGTTGCGGCCGCTGCTCGCGCAGTTGCAGGAGACCCTCGCGAACGTTGCCGCCCAGGATCGCAAGCCCGCGGGGCCGGTGGACGTGGCGCTGTCGCCGGCCTTCATGCGCGCCGCCGGCCTGCGTCTGCTCGACGCGATGGCCGCCGACTACCCCGAGGTGCGCGTGCGGCTGGTGAGCGGCAATTCGCGCTATGTCTACGAGTGGGTGCTTCACGCGCAGGTCGACATCGGCGTGCTCAGCGACATCGGCATGTCCTCACAACTGCTGCTGGAGGAACTGGGCACGGCGCGGGTGGTGCTGGTGGCGCATCCGGACTTCGCGCTGCCGGACGTCGGCGCTGCCCCTGCGGGTCTCTCAGGCGTGCCGCTGCGCCTGCCCAGCCCGGGCCAGGGCTTGCGACGCCACATCGACATCTGGGCAGCCAGGCACGGTGTCGACCTCAACGTGGCCTACGAGATCGACGATCCGGACATGACCCGGGAAATCATCGCCACCCGGCGCGCGGCCGCCATCGTGTCGCGCCTGTCGATCTATCGCGAACTGGCGGACGGGACCTTCGTGGAACGCCCCCTGGGAGAAGAACTGAAGGCGAGGACGGTGCTGGCCACCGCGCGCAACCGGCCCGTCACGCCGGCCATGAAGGCCACCATCCAGACCCTGAAGTCCGTGTCCGCGCAGCTTTTTGCCGAGGCCGGCTAAGCCACGCGCTCGGCGATCAGCACGGCGAAGAAGCCCAGTGCCGCCAGCAGCGTCCACTTGAGGACGATCCAGCCGAAGCGCCGGTATTTCATCTGTCCGGTGCCGGCATAGAAGGCGAAGGACACGCCCGCCACCAGCAGCAGGAGAAGGATCGCCCAGCGGAAGACCAGCATGCGCCTGGCGCCCCGCTACCAGGCGCGCGCCACTTCGGCGAAGCCGCGCGGTGCCTGGGCTTCGTTCTCGAAGGTGACGATCTCGTAGGCGTCGCGCTGGGTCAGCAGTTCACGCAGCAGCTTGTTGTTGAGCGCGTGCCCCGAGCGGAAGGCGGTGTAGGCGGCCAGCAGCGGCTTGCCGATGATGTAGAGGTCGCCGATGGCGTCCAGGATCTTGTGCTTGACGAACTCGTCGTCGTAGCGAAGGCCGTCGGTGTTGAGCACCTTGGTGTCGTCCATGACGATGGCGTTGTCCAGGCCACCGCCCAGGGCCAGGCCCTTGGAGCGCATGTACTCCACTTCCTTGGTGAAGCCGAAGGTGCGGGCGCGCGCAATGTCGCGGCTGTAGGAGCCGCTGCCCATGTCGAACTCCACCCGTTGTCCGGTCGAATTCACCACCTTGTGGCTGAAGTCGATCTCGAAGGCCAGCTTGAAGCCGTGATAAGGCTCCAGGCGGGCCCACTTCTCGTTGGCGCCTTCGCCCTCGCGCACCTCGACCATGCGGGTCACGCGGATGAAGCGGCGCGGCGCCTTCTGCTGCACGATGCCCGCGCTCTGCAGAAGGAAGACGAAGGAGGAGGCCGAGCCGTCGAGGATGGGCACCTCGTCGGCCGTGATGTCGATGTACAGGTTGTCCAGCCCCAATCCCGCGCAGGCCGACATGATGTGCTCCACCGTCTGCACCTTGGCACCGCCGCGCGAGATGGTCGAAGCCAGGCGCGTATCGGTGACGAACTGCGCCTCCATGGGAATCTCCACCGGCTCGGGCAGGTCCACGCGCCGGAACACGATGCCCGTGTCCGGTGGCGCCGGCCGCAGGGTCAGCTCGACCCGTTGCCCGCTATGCAGCCCCACGCCCACGGCGCGGCTGATGGATTTGAGGGTTCGTTGCTGTAGCACAGCCTCGATTTTAGGCGCCCGCGCCCGCAGGCGCCCCGCACCCCTCGCTATCAGGGTGATAGCCGACAAGTCGTCCCTCCCGGGAACTTCGAGGTTCAGTGATCGCCGACGGCGTCGACTGATGGTGCAGAAGGCGTAGCGAGCGCCCCGAGCTTGCATCGAGCATCGCAGCCGTACTCCGGTACGGCGAGAAGCGCAGATGCAAGATCGGGGCGCGCAGTAGCCTTATGCGCCATCAGTCGGCTTGGCGGCGGAGGAAGGCGGGGATCTCGAAATCGTCCATGCCACCCGACGACAGCGCATCCACCTTGGCCGCGGCCATGGTGCGGTTGGTGCGCCACACGCTGGGCACGGTCATGCCGTCGTAGTTGTGCTGCTGCGGCTGGCCACCCAGTCCACCCGACATGGCCGCGTTCGCGTTCAGCGTGGGCACCGCGAAGGCGCCGTCCGTGCCGGTGCTGCGGATCACTTCCAGCTGCGGCTTGACCGCCTGGCGCGACAGGCCCGTGGCCACCACCGTCACGCGCATCTCGTCGCCCAGGCGCTCGTCGTAGGCGGCGCCGTAGATGACGTGCGCGTCCGGCGAGGCGTAGGCGCGGATGGTGTTCATCGCCAGCTTCGATTCCGACAGCTTGAGCGACTGCTTCGATGCCGTCACCAGCACCAGCACGCCCTTGGCGCCGGACAGGTCGATGCCTTCCAGCAGCGGGCAGGCCACGGCCTGCTCGGCGGCGATGCGGGCGCGGTCCGGGCCGCTGGCCGCGGCCGTGCCCATCATGGCCTTGCCGGGCTCGCCCATCACGGTGCGCACGTCCTCGAAGTCGACGTTCACGCCGCCGTACTCGTTGATGATTTCCGAGATGCCGCCCACGGCGTTCTTCAGCACGTCGTTGGCATGGGCAAAGGCCTCTTCCTGCGTGACCTCTTCGCCCAGCACGTCGAGCAGCTTCTCGTTCAGCACCACGATGAGGGAATCGACATTGGCCTCGAGCTCCTGCAGGCCCTGTTCCGCATTGGTCATGCGGCGGCCGCCTTCCCAGTCGAAGGGCTTGGTCACCACGCCCACCGTCAGGATGCCCATCTCCTTGGCCACGCGCGCGATCACGGGGGCCGCGCCGGTGCCGGTGCCGCCGCCCATGCCGGCGGTGATGAAGAGCATGTGCGCGCCGTCGATGGCTTCGCGGATCTCTTCCACGGCCGCCTCGGCCGCGTCACGGCCCTTGGCGGGCTTGCTGCCTGCGCCCAGGCCGCTGGTGCCCAGCTGGATCACCTTGTGCGCGCTGCTGCGGGTGAGCGCCTGCGCGTCGGTGTTCGCGCAGACGAACTGCACGCCCTGCACGCCGTGTTCCATCATGTGGTCCACGGCGTTGCCGCCGCCGCCGCCGACACCGATCACCTTGATCTGCGTGCCCTGGTTGAATTCTTCGACTTCGATCATTTCGATGCTCATGTCCTAACTCCTTGAAATTGCAGTTGCCGTCTGTCTTGTTCGGTTTCGCGTTTGCTTGTTCTTGCTTCTTGCCTGTGAGACTCAGGCGGGCGGGCCCGTGCGCCGCCATCGCTCATTAAAGTGGCGCGGAGGACTTCCGCGTGCCAGCCAAAGTCGATAGGTGGTGGCAAACATCGTCAGAAGTTCCCCACGATGAAGTCCTTGAAGCGGCCGAAGGCGGTCTTCACCGAGCCGCTCTTCTGCGCGACCTTGTAGCCGCGCATGCGGGCGAAGCGGGCCTCTTCCAGCAGGCCCATCACGGTGGCGGCACGAGGCTGCGCCACCATGTCCGACAACGCGCTCGAATACTTGGGGATGCCGCGGCGCACGGGCTTGAGGAAGATGTCCTCGCCCAGCTCGATCATCCCGGGCATCACCGCGCTGCCGCCGGTGAGCACCACGCCGGACGAGAGCACTTCCTCGTAGCCCGACTCGCGCACCACCTGCTGCACCAGCGAGAAGATTTCCTCGATGCGCGGCTCGATCACGCCGGCCAGCGCCTGCTTGCTCAACAGGCGCGGGCCGCGGTCGCCCAGGCCCGGCACTTCCACCTGCGTGTCGGGGTCGGCCAGAAGCTGCTTGGCAAAGCCGTTCTCGACCTTGATGTCCTCGGCGTCCTTGGTGGGCGTGCGCAGGGCCATCGCGATGTCGCTGGTGACCAGGTCGCCCGCGATCGGGATCACCGCGGTGTGGCGGATCGCGCCGTTGGTGAAGATCGCCACGTCGGTGGTGCCGGCGCCGATGTCCACCAGCACCACGCCCAGCTCGCGCTCGTCCTCGGTCAGCACCGCCTGGCTGGAGGCCAGCGGGTTCAGCATGAGCTGGTCCACCTCCAGGCCGCAGCGGCGCACGCACTTGATGATGTTCTCGGCCGCGCTCTGCGCGCCGGTCACGATGTGCACCTTGGCCTCCAGGCGCATCCCGCTCATGCCGATCGGCTCCTTGACGTCCTGGCCGTCGATGACGAATTCCTGCGGCTCCACCAGCAAGAGGCGCTGGTCGCTGGAGATGTTGATGGCGCGCGCCGTCTCCACCACGCGGGCCACGTCGGCGGGCGTCACTTCCTTGTCCTTCACCGCCACCATGCCGCTGGAGTTGATGCCGCGGATGTGGCTGCCGGTGATGCCGGTGTAGACGCGGCTGATCTTGCAGTCGGCCATCAGCTCGGCTTCCTTGAGCGCCTGCTGGATGCTCTGCACCGTGGCGTCGATGTTCACCACCACGCCGCGCTTGAGGCCATTGCTTGGCGCCACGCCCAGCCCTGCCAGCTTCAGTTCTCCGCTGGGCAGCACCTCGGCCACCACCGCCATCACCTTGGCGGTGCCGATGTCGAGGCCGACGACCAGGTCTTTGTAGTCTTTAGGCATGAAATCCTCGTTGCTTCTCTTCGTCGCTATTTCTTCTTGGCAGGCAGTGCAGTGCCGTCGGTCACGGTCGTGACCCCGCGCAACCGCAGCGCATACGCATCCTTGTGGCGCAGGTCCGCGCTTTCCAGCGAGTCCAGCGTGCGTCCGTACTGGCCGGCCACCTGCCGCACCGAGGTCAGGAAGCGCTGCGCCCGGGCGGCCACCTCCTCGGCCTGGCCCCGGCCCAGTTCGATGACGGCGCCGGAGTCCAGCCGGGCTTCCCAGCTGCCGCGGGCCGACAGCGTCAGCTCGTCGATGCTCAGGTCGTGGGGCGCGAACAGCGGCTGCAGCACCCGGTACATGCCCAGCACCTGGCCGGCATGGTCCAGCGGGCCCGACAGGCGCGGCAGCGGCTGGTCGACCTCGGCCACGTTGGCATCGAAGACCTCGCCGTAGTTGTTGATCAGCTTGGACTCGTCGTCCGTGCCCCAGAAGGCCACGGGCACCTGCTCGACGAGCGTGGCGCGCAGCTTGTTGGGAAACTCGCGCCGCACCACCGCCTTGCGCACCCAGGGCACCGACTCGAAGGCGCTGCGCGCCTTGGCCAGGTCCACGGTGAAGAAGTTGCCCGCCAGCTGCGGCGTCACGTTGGCACGCAGCGTGACCGCGTTGGTGTGCGTCAGGTCGCCATCCACCTTGATGCCCGACAGCGGGAAGAAGGGTTGGCGCAGCACCCACCACCCGGCCGCGGCCAGCAGCATGACACCGCACAGCGCGAAGATCAGCGATGCGACGATGTTCATGAGCTTGACGTCGAAGGGGACGGGGATGCTGTCGGCCATGTCAGGGCTGTCCTTCCCCCACCGGCTTGGCGGAATCCAGCGTGGCCGAGGCCAGCACCTGCAGGCACAGGTCCTCGTAGCTGATGCCCGCCGCGCGCGCCGACATCGGCACCAGCGAATGGCTGGTCATGCCCGGCGAGGTATTCATCTCCAGCAGGAAGGGCTTGCCGTCGCTGGCACGCACCATCAGGTCGGCCCGGCCCCAGCCGCGGCAGCCCAGCGTGCGGTAGGCGGCCAGCGAGAGGTGCTGGATCTCGCTTTCCAGCTCGGGCGGCAGGCCGCTCGGACAGTGGTACTTCACGTCGTCGGTGAAGTACTTGTTCTGGTAGTCGTAGGCACCGTCGGGCGCGGCGATGCGGATGACCGGCAGTGCGCGCGCGTACTGGCCGCTGCCGAGCACCGCGCAGGTCACTTCCATGCCCTCGATGAATTCCTCGCACAGCACGTCGGCGTCGTAGCGCGCGGCCAGCTTCACCGCCTCCTGCATCTCCGAGTAGCCCTGCACCTTGGTCACGCCGATGGACGAGCCCTCACGCGGCGGCTTGACGATGAGCGGCAGGCCCAGCACGTCGGGCACTGCCCGCACCTGCTCCAGGCTCTGCTGGTCGAAGGCCAGGCGGGCGTAGCGCGGCGTAGGGAGGTCGTCGGCCACCCAGATGCGCTTGGTCATGACCTTGTCCATGGCCACGCTGGAGGCCATCACGCCCGAGCCGGTGTAGGGAATGCCAAGCAGCTCGAGCGCGCCCTGCACCGTGCCGTCCTCGCCGTGGCGGCCGTGCAGTGCAATGAAGCAGCGCTGGAAGCCTTCGCGCTGCAGGTCGGTGAGCGGGCGCTGGGCGGGGTCGAACTCGTGCGCGTCGACGCCGCGCGAGCGCAGCGCGCCCAGCACGCCGGTGCCCGACATGATCGACACGTCGCGCTCGGCGGAACTGCCGCCCATCAGGACGGCCACCTTGCCCAGGTTGTTGGCTTGCGGGGCGCTCACTGCTTGGTTTCCTTTTCGGTGGATGGGGTGGCCGGGGCGTTGCCCAGCTCGACCACCTTGGCGGGCACGGCACCGATGGAACCTGCGCCCATGCAGATCACCACGTCGCCGTCGCGCGCGTTGTTCAGGATGGCCTGGGGCATATCGGCAATCTCGTCGACGAATACAGGCTCGACCTTGCCGGCCACGCGCAGCGCGCGCGTCAGCGAGCGGCCATCGGCCGCCACGATGGGCGCCTCGCCGGCGGCATAGACTTCGCCCAGCAGCACGGCGTCGGCCTGGCCGATGACCTTGACGAAATCCTCGAAGCAGTCGCGCGTGCGGGTGTAGCGGTGCGGCTGGAAGGCCAGCACCAGACGGCGGCCCGGGAAGGCGCCGCGGGCCGCGGCGATGGTCGCGGCCATCTCCACCGGGTGGTGGCCATAGTCGTCGATGACGGCGAAGCTGCCCGCGCCAGTCGGCACCGCGACGTCGCCATAGCGCTGGAAGCGCCGGCCCACGCCCTTGAAGTCGGCCAGGCCGCGCTGCACCGCCTCGTCGGGAATGTTGAGTTCCACCGCCATCGCGATCACCGACAGCGCGTTGCGCACGTTGTGTTCGCCCGGCAGGTTCAGCGTGATGGGCAGGTCGGGCAGCGTCACGCCGTTGCGGCGCTGCACGGTGAAGTGCATCTGGCCGCCGTCGGCGCGCACGTCCACCGCCCGCACCTGGGCGTCCTCGTTGAAGCCGTAGCTGGTCACGGGGCAGGACACCTGCGTGACGATGTCACGCACCGCCGCATCGTCGGTGCACAGGATCGCCACGCCGTAGAAGGGCATGCGGTGCAGGAAGTCCACGAAGGCGCCCTTCAGGCGCTTGAAGTCGTGGCCGTAGGTCTCCATGTGGTCGGCGTCGATGTTGGTGACCACCGCCATGACGGGCAGCAGGTTGAGGAAGGACGCATCCGACTCGTCCGCCTCCACCACGATGTAGTCGCCGCTGCCCAGGCGCGCGTTGGTGCCCGCGCTGTTCAGGCGCCCGCCGATCACGAAGGTGGGGTCGAGGCCGGCGGCCGCGAGCACGCTGGCGGCCAGGCTGGTGGTGGTGGTCTTGCCGTGTGTGCCGGCGATGGCGATGCCCTGCTTCAGGCGCATCAGTTCGGCCAGCATCAGGGCGCGCGGCACCACCGGGATCTTCTTCTCGCGGGCGGCCACCACCTCGGGGTTGTCGGCCTTCACCGCGGTGGAGGTCACCACCGCATCGGCGCCGGCGATGTTGGCCGCGTCATGGCCGACGTGCGTGCGGATGCCCAGGTCCGCCAGGCGGCGCAGCGTGGCGCTGTCGGACAGGTCGGAGCCGGAGATCTGGTAGCCCAGGTTTAGCAGCACCTCGGCAATGCCGCTCATGCCCGCGCCGCCCAGTCCCACGAAATGGATTTGACGAACCGCGTGCTTCATTTGGCGAGCTCCTCGCAGGCACGGACGACTTCGATGACCGCTTCGGTCTTTTGCAGGCTCTTGGCCTTGATGGCGCGCTCGAGCAGCGCGCCGCGTGTGGTTTTCTGCAGCAAATCGGAAAGCAATTCAGGTGTGAGCTCGGACTGTTGAACGAGCCAGCCGCCTCCCGCGTCGACAAGGAAGCGCGCGTTGGTGGTCTGGTGGTCGTCCACCGCCGAAGGAAATGGAACGAAGAGCGCCGCCGCACCCACCGCCGCGATCTCGGTCACGGTGCTGGCGCCGGCGCGCGCGATGACGAGATCGGCCGCGGCGTACGCCTGCGCGGTCTCGTCGATGAACGGCGTCAGCTCGGCTTCGACGCCGGCCGCGGTGTAGTTGGCGCGCAGTTCGTCGATCTGCTTTGCGCCGCTCTGGTGCAGCACGATGGGCCGCTCGACTTCGGCGATGCGGGCCAGCGCCTGCGGCACGATGCTGTTGAGCGCCTTGGCGCCCAGGCTGCCGCCCACCACCAGCAGTTTCAGCGGGCCGGTGCGCCCGGCGAAGCGCGTGGCCGGGTCGGGCTGCTCGAGGAAGGCCTCGCGCAGCGGATTGCCCACCCACTTGGCCTTCTTCAGCACGTTGGGAAAGGCGGAGAAGATGCGGTCGGCCACGCCGGCCAGCACCTTGTTGGCCATGCCGGCGACCGAGTTCTGCTCGTGCAGCACCAGCGGCTTGCCCAGCAGCACGCTCATCATGCCGCCCGGGAAGGTGATGTAGCCGCCCAGGCCGACGACCACGTCGGGCTTCACGCGGCGCACCACGCCGATGCTCTGCCAGAAGGCGCGCAGCAGCTTGAGCGGCAGGAAGGCCAGCGTGACCAGGCCCTTGCCGCGCACGCCGCCGAACTCCACCGGCTCGAAGGCGAAGCCGCGCGGCGGCACCAGCTGCTTCTCCATGCCGGTGGGCGCGCCCAGCCAGTGCACGCGCCAGCCGCGCGAGCGCAGTGCCTCGGCCACGGCCAGGCCGGGGAAGATGTGGCCACCGGTGCCGCCGGCCATGATCAGCGCCGTCCTCATACGCGGCCCCCTCGCATCAGCACGCGATTCTCGTAGTCGATGCGAAGCACGACCGCGAGCGCGATGAGGTTCATGATGATGGCCGAGCCCCCATAGCTCATCAGCGGCAGCGTGAGGCCCTTGGTGGGCAGCGCGCCCAGGTTCACGCCCATGTTGATGAAGGTCTGGAAGCCCATCCACACGCCCACGCCCTGCGCCACCAGGCCGGAGAACACGCGGTCCAGCGCGATCGCCTGGCGGCCGATGTGCATGATGCGGCGCGTCATCCACAGGAACAGCACGATGGCGGTCAACACGCCCACCAGGCCGAACTCCTCGCCGATCACGGCCATCAGGAAGTCGGTATGCGCCTCGGGCAACCAGTGCAGCTTCTCGACGCTGCCGCCCAGGCCCACGCCGAAGATCTCGCCGCGACCGATGGCGATGAGCGAGTGCGACAGCTGGTAGCCCTTGCCCAGCGCGTTGGTCTCGCTCCACGGGTCCAGGTAGGCAAAGATGCGCTCGCGCCGCCAGGGCGAGGACGCCACGATCATCCCGAAGGCCACCACCACCAGCGTGGCGATGACGAAGAACATGCGCGCATTCACGCCGCCCAGGAACAGGATGCCCATGGCGATCACGGCGATCACCATGAAGGCGCCCATGTCGGGCTCGGCCAGCAGCAGCATGCCCACCACCACCACCGCGACGCCCATCGGCAGCACGGCGCGGAAGAAGCGCTCCTTGATCTCCATCTTGCGCACCATGTAGCTGGCCGCATACATGACCATGGCCAGCTTGGCCAGTTCGGAGGGCTGGAAATTGGTGATGCCCAGCGGGATCCAGCGGCGCGCGCCGTTCACGCTGCGGCCCACGTGCGGAATGAGCACCGCCACCAGCAGCAGCAGCGCGGCAATGAAGAGCCAGGGCGCTGCGCGCTCCCAGTTGCGCATGGGCACCTGGAAGGCCAGCAGCGCCGCGACCATGGCCACCACCAGCGACACCGCATGGCGCGCCAGGAAGTAGGTCTCCTGGTAGTTGGCCCGGGCGAAGCGCGGGTTGTCGCCGATGGCGATCGAGGCCGAATAGACCATCACCAGCCCCCAGGCCAGCAGCGCCACCGTGACCCACAGCAGCGCCTGGTCGAAGCCCAGCACCCGCACCGGCTCGGCGCGCGTCTGCGTGACGCCGGCGCCGCCCAGGTGCACCGGCAGGTGCATGGGCATCGCGTCCATGCCTTCTCGCGCGCGGCCGAAAAGGCGGCGCAGGAAGCCGCCCGTGCGTGCGGACGTGCTCTGGCTGGCGGCGGCGGCTGCGCTGTTCACGCGGGGGCTCCTTCGTCGTCGTCCAGGCCCGCGGTGCGGGGCGAGTCGACCAGCACCTGCACCGCCTCGCAGAACACGGCGGCTCGGTGCGCATAGTCCTTGAACATGTCGAAGCTGGCACAGGCCGGGGAAAGCAGTACCGCATCACCCGGATTCGCGCGGCGCGACGCGGCGTTCACCGCCTCTTCCATCGAAGCCGCGTGCTGCAGGCTGACGCCGGTGCCGGCCAGCGCCTCTTCGATGATGGGTGCGTCGCGGCCGATCAGGATCACGGCTCGCGCATGGCGCGACACCGGTTCGGCCAGCGGCGAGAAGTCCTGCCCCTTGCCTTCGCCGCCCAGGATCAGCACCACGCGGCGGTCCACGCCCAGGCCGGTGAGCGCGGCCACGGTGGCACCGACGTTGGTGCCCTTGCTGTCGTCGAAGTACTCGACCTCGTCGATGATCGCCACTGGTTCCACACGATGCGGCTCGCCGCTGTACTCGCGCAGGCCGTAGAGCATGGGTGCCAGGCTGCAGCCGGCGGACACCGCCAGCGCCAGCGCAGCCAGCGCGTTCAGCGCGTTGTGCTGGCCGCGGATGCGCAGGGCGTCGGCGGGCATCAGGCGCTGCAGGTGGATCTCTTCCTCCACCACCGCGCCGCGCTTGCGCTTGATGGTCTCATCCGCCTCGTGGGCCCGCACCAGCCAGGCCATGCCGTTGACGCGCTCGATGCCGAAGTCGCCCGGCCGGCGTGGCAGGTCGGCGCCGAAGGTGATGTGCGCGCGGATCTGCGGTCGCTGCAGCTTCACCTTCACCGGCGGCGGCAGCATGGCCATCACGATCGCGTCGTCGCGGTTGAGCACCATCAGGCCCTTCTTGCCGAAGATGCGCGCCTTGGCCTTGGCGTAGGCGTCCATGTCGCCATGCCAGTCGAGGTGGTCCTGCGTGACGTTGAGCACGACGGCGGCGGTGGGCTCGAAGCCCTGCACGCCGTCGAGCTGGAAGCTGGAGAGTTCCAGCACCCACACCTCGGGCAGGTCCTGCGCGTCCATGCGCGCGGCCAGCGTGTCCAGCAGCGTGGGGCCGATGTTGCCGGCCACCGCCACGCGCTTGCCCGCCCGCTCCACCAGTTGGCCGGTGAGCGAGGTGACCGTCGTCTTGCCGTTGGTACCGGTGATGGCCAGCACCGCGGGCTCGTAGCCGCGCGGCTTGGGGGGCTCGACCACGGGCACCGGGGCATCGCCTTCCTCATCTGCGGGGGCGACGGACTCGTCGCTCGCAGGCGGCGCGGGCTGCTCATCTTCAAGTGGGGACTCGGTTGCTTCGGCTTCGGCTTCGGCTTCCGCTTCGATCTCGGTCCGGGCGACAGCGTCAGTGCCGGCTTCGACGGCCGCTTCGGCCGGCGCCGCCTGCCGTTCCGAGGCCTGATCTTCAGGGGCAGTGACCGTATCTGCGTCAGGCGTCGCTGCCTCGGACGCCTCGCCTTCCGTCGCTTCATCTTCAGCCGTCTCGACCACCGGCGGCACCGCCAGGTCGGCCAGCGCCTGCGCAAACAGGTCGAGCTCGCCGCCCACCGGCAGCCCGATCGAACGCGCAACCGACACCACCGGCGCCATCACCTGCGGCGACAGCCCGGGCGAGCAGTAGACCGCGCGGATCGCGGTGCCTTCCACCAGGGCGGCGCTGAAGGGCCCGCCGACGAAGGTCGCAGACGGCAACTCCGACTTCAGCGTCGCCAGCTGCGGCGGCGCCTCGCGCGTGTCGGCCACGGTCACCACGGCGCCGTGGCGAACGCACCAGCGCGCCATGGCCAGACCCGAGGCGCCCAGGCCCAGGATCAGCACGTGGAGTTGGTCGAGATGCTTCACTTCTGTCGTCCCTCTATCGCAGCTTGAGGGTGGACAGGCCCACGAGGCACAGCAGCATCGTGATGATCCAGAAGCGCACCACGACCTGCGTCTCGCGCCAGCCGCTCTTCTCGAAGTGGTGGTGCAGCGGCGCCATCTTCAACACGCGGCGGCCTTCGCCGAAGCGGCGCTTGGTGTACTTGAAGTAGCTCACCTGGGCCATCACCGAGATGGCCTCGACCACGAAGATGCCGCCCATGATGAAGAACACGATTTCCTGGCGGACGATCACCGCGATGGTGCCCAGCGCGCCGCCCAGCGCCAGCGCGCCCACGTCGCCCATGAAGACCTGCGCCGGGTGCGTGTTGAACCACAGGAAGGCCAGGCCCGCGCCCGCCATCGCCGAGCAGAACACCAGCAGCTCGCCCGAGCCCGGAATGTTCGGGAACAAGAGGTACTTGGAATACACCGCGCTGCCGGTGACGTAGGCGAACACGCCCAGGGCAGAGCCCACCATCACCACCGGCATGATCGCCAGGCCGTCCAGGCCGTCGGTGAGGTTCACCGCGTTGCTCGCGCCCACGATCACCAGGTAGGTCAGCACCACGAAGCCCACGCCGCCCAGCGGGTAGCTGATCTCCTTGAAGAAGGGCACCAGCAGGTTGGTCTTGGGCGGGAAATCCAGGTCGAAGCCCGAGCGCACCCAGGCGTAGAACAGCTCCAGCACGCGCCAGTTCGACACTTCGGAGATGCTGAACAGAAGATAGAAGGCGGCCATCAGGCCGATCAGCGACTGCCAGAAGTACTTCTCGCGCGAGCGCATGCCCTCCGGGTCCTTCTTGACCACCTTGCGCCAGTCGTCCACCCAGCCGATGGCGCCGAAGCCCAGCGTGACCCACAGCACGATCCAGACGAAGCGGTTGCTCAGGTCGAACCACAGCAGCGTGGCCAGTGCGATGGCAAAGAGCACCAGCACGCCGCCCATGGTGGGCGTGCCGCTCTTCACCAGGTGGGTTTCCATGGCGTAGCCGCGCACCGGCTGGCCGATCTTCAGCGCCGTCAGGCGCCGGATCACGGCCGGGCCGGCGAGGAGGCCGACCAGCAGCGCGGTCAGCGCCGCCATCAGCGCGCGGAAGGTCAGGTACTGGAAGACGCGCAGGAACCCGAACTCGGGCGACAGGGTCTGCAGCCATTGGGCCAGGCTCATCAGCATGGGGATGCGTCCGGAACGTCAGTCATGTCCGGCCTCCTGGGAATCGTTGGTCTGGACATGTGCGGCAATCGCCTGCACCACGCGCTCCATCTTCATGAAGCGCGATCCCTTCACGAGCACGCTGGACACCTGGGGCAGCTTGGCCCTCACGGCGTCGTTGAGCGACTCGATCGACTGGTTGTCGAAATGCCGGCTTTCGCCGGCGCCTGTGGCCTCGGCATCGTAGGCGTCGATGCTGTGCGCCGACTCGGTGCCCAGCGCGTACACGCATTCGATGCCGCGGGTGGCCGCCCACGCGCCGATCTCGGCGTGGAACTGCGGCCCCTGGTCGCCCACCTCGCCCATGTCGCCGATCACCAGCAGGTGCGGGGCCGGCAGCGCGGCCAGCACGTCGATGGCGGCGCGCATGGAGTCGGGGTTGGCGTTGTAGGTGTCGTCCACCAGCGTGAGCGGCTGGCCGCCGGCGCGCATGAGCACGCGCGCGTTCGAGCGCCCGCCCACCGGCTGGAAGGCGGCCAGGCCCTGCGCGATTTTTTCCAGCGACACGCCGGCGGCCAGCGCGCAGGCGGCGGCCGCCATGGCGTTGACCACGTTGTGCCGGCCGGCAATGCGCAAGCGGCACTGCAGCGGGCCCAGCGGCGTGCGCATCTGCACGTCCCAATGCTCGCCGCGCCAGACCGCATCGCCCAGCGACACGTCGGCATCGGCCTGCTCGCCGAAGCTGATCGTGCGGCGGCCGGGGCCTTCGCGCGCCATCTCTTCCCACAGCGCGCTGAAGGCGTCGCCATGCGGGAACACCGCGGTGCCGTCGGCCGGCAGGGCCTCGAACACGGCACCGTTCTCGCGCGCCACGGCTTCCACCGTGGCCATGAATTCCTGGTGCTCGCGCTGAGCGTTGTTGACCAGCGCGATGGTGGGCTGCGCGATGGCCGCCAGGCGCGAGATCTCGCCCGGGTGGTTCATGCCCAGCTCGACCACGCCCAGCTGGTGCTGCGCGTTCATGCGCAGCAGCGTGAGCGGCAGGCCCACCTCGTTGTTGAAGTTGCCGCGCGTGGCCAGCGAGTGATCGGGCCCCGCGCCGGCGGCGAGGATGGACGCGATCATCTGCGTGACCGTGGTCTTGCCATTGCTGCCGGTGACCGCGATCAGCGGCATGTCGAACTGGCGGCGCCAGCCGTTGGCCAGGGCGCCCAGCGCGGCCAGCGTGTCGGGCACTTCCAGCCCGGCCAGGCCGGCGGCTTCCAGGCCGCCGTGCGCCAGCGCGGCCACCGCGCCGGCCGCCCTGGCCTGGCCCAGGAATTCGTTGGCGTCGAAGCGCTCGCCCTTCAGCGCGACGAACAGGTCGCCGGCCGCGAGCGTGCGGGTGTCGGTGTGCACGCGCGAAATGGCGGTGTCGGCGCTGCCCACCAGGCGGGCGCCGGGAATCCAGGCCTGGGCCTGGGCGAGCGTCATCATGCGGGGCGTCGTCGTCATGCGGCGCTCCTTGCGGCCAGTGCCTCGGCGGCATGGGCGCGGTCGGAGAAGGCGATGCGCTCGCCGCCCGCCACTTCCTGCCAGGCCTCGTGGCCGCGGCCAGCCAGCAGCACCACGTCCTTCGCACCGGCCTGGGCCACGATCTGCGCGATGGCGCGGGCGCGGTCCACCTCGACCTCGGCCCGCTCGGGGCTGGAAAGGCCCAGCAGGATCTGGCTGATGATGGCGTCGGGCTTCTCGCTGCGCGGGTTGTCGCTGGTGACCAGCACGCGGTCGGCCTGCGCCTCGGCCACGGCGCCCATCATGGGGCGCTTGATCGGGTCGCGGTCGCCGCCGCAGCCGAACAGGCACCACAGCCGGCCGCCGCGCTGCTGCGCCAGCGGCTTGAGGCCGGCCAGCGCCTTGTCCAGCGCGTCGGGCGTGTGGGCATAGTCGACCACCACCATGGGCGAGCCGGCTTCGCCGGGCACCCGCTCCATGCGGCCGGGCACCGGCGTGAGCACGCCGCAGGCGGCCACCGCCTCGGCCAGCGTCAGCCCCAGCGAGCGCAGCGTGCCCAGCACGCCCAGTAGGTTGGCGACGTTGTACTGGCCGATCAGGCCGGTGGCCATGGAAATGGGCGTCGCACCGCTCTCGACCACGGTGAAACGCAAACCCTGCGCGTCGTAGCCGATGTCACGCGCCGAAAGGCGCGCCGGCTTGCCGGCGGTCGAGAGGGTCCAGAGATCGACGCCCGCGCCTGCGCCGCGCGCAGCCATGCCGGCCGCGAGGCTTGCGCCCTGCACGTCATCGATGTTGATCACCGCGGCCTCGAGGCCCGGCCAGTTGAACAGTTCCGCCTTGGCCCGCCAGTAGGCGTCCATGCTGCCGTGGTAGTCCAGGTGGTCCTGCGTGAAGTTGGTGAACACGGCCACCGCGATGCGCGTGCCATCCAGGCGCCGCTCGACGATGCCGATGGACGAGGCCTCGATGGCGCAGGCCGAGTAGCCCTGGTCCACGAAGTCGCGCAGCGCACGCTGCAGCCTCACCGGGTCGGGCGTGGTCAGGCCCGTGTAGCTCAGCTCCGGCGGCTTGCCGATGCCCAGCGTGCCGACCACGGCGCAGGGTCCGCGGCCGCCCAGGCCGGAGATGGCCTCGGCCAGCCACCACGCGGTGGAGGTCTTGCCGTTGGTGCCTGTCACGGCCAGCAGCTCGATCTGTTCGGACGGATGCCCGTAGTAGTGCGCCGCGATCGGGCCGGTGGCGGCCTTCAGGCCGGCGTAGCTGCCCACCGCATCGCCGCTGAAGCCGAAGGCCTCGGCGCCCTCGCGCTCGACCAGGCAGGCGCTCGCGCCCTTGGCCAGCGCATCGGGCACATGGCCGCGGCCGTCGGTGGCGGCGCCGGGCCAGGCCACGAAGCCGTCGCCCGCACCCACGCGGCGGCTGTCCGCGTGCAGGGCGCCGCGCACGCGCGCACGCAGCCACTGCGCAGCTTCGACGGGGGTGTGGAGTTGCTGGACCATGGCCTAGAAGCTCTCGTCCACGCCCGTGGTCACCACCAGCGGCTTGACCGCCAGGTCGGGCGGCACGTTCATCATGCGCAGCGTCTGCTGCACCACTTCGCTGAAGATGGGCGCGGCCACCAGGCCGCCGAAGTACTTGCCGGCACTGGGCTCGTCCACCATCACCGCGACGATGATGCGCGGCTTGCCGATGGGTGCCATGCCGGTGAACCAGGCGCGGTACTTGTTGCTCGCGTAGCCCTTGCCCACCTGCTTGTGCGCGGTGCCCGACTTGCCGCCCACCGAGTAGCCGATGGTCTGCGCCAGCGGGCCGGTGCCGCCGGGGCCCGCGGCCATCTGCAGCATCTTGCGCACCGACGAGGCCGTCTGCGCGGAAAACACCTTCACGCCGACGGCGGGCTCGTTGTTCTTGATGATGGTCAGCGGCAGCACCTCGCCGTCATGCGCCAGTGCGGTGTACGAGTGCGCCATTTGCAAAAGCGAGGCCGACAGGCCGTAGCCGTAGGCCATGGTCGCCTGCTCCACCGGCTTCCAGCTCTTCCACGGGCGCAGGCGCCCGGTGACCGCGCCGGGGAACTGCAGCTGCGGCTTGTGGCCGTAGCCCAGCGCGGTGTAGGTGTTCCACATCTCCTGCGGCGACATGCGCTGCGAGATCTTGAGCGCGCCGATGTTGCTGGACTTCTGGATCACGCCTTCCACCGTCAGCGCGCCGTAGTTGTGCGTGTCGCTGATGGTGAAGCCGCCCAGGCTCATGCGCCCGGGGCTGGTGTCGATCACGGTCTGCGGCTGGATACGGCCGGCTTCCAGCGCGGCGGCCACGGTGATCGGCTTCATGGTCGAGCCGGGCTCGAAGGAGTCGGTGAGCGCGCGATTGCGCAGCTGCTCGCCCGTGAGGTTCTGCCGCTTGTCGGGCACGTAGCTGGGGTAGTTGGCCAGCGCCAGCACCTCGCCGGTGACGGCATCGAGCACCACCACGCTGCCGGCTTTGGCCTTGTTGGCGGTGACGGCGTCGCGCAGCTTCTGGTAGGCGAAGAACTGCACCTTGCTGTCGATGGACAGCTGGATGTCCTTGCCGTCCGTCGGGGGCACCGTCTCGCCGACGCCCTCGACCACGCGGCCGAGGCGGTCCTTGATGACGCGGCGGGTGCCGGCCTTGCCGGACAGCTGCTTGTCGAAGAAGAGCTCGATGCCTTCCTGGCCGCTGTCCTCCACGTTGGTGAACCCCACCACGTGCGCGGCCGACTCGCCTTCGGGGTACTCGCGCTTGTACTCGCGGCGCTGGTAGATGCCCTTGACGTTGAGCGCGGCGATCTGCTTGGCGATGGGTTCGTCGACCTGGCGCTTGATCCAGACGAAGCTCTTGTCCTCGTCCTCCAGCTTCTTGTCGAAGTCCTTCTGCGGCATCTCCAGCAGCTTGGCGACCTGCTTGAGCCTGGCGCGCGTGTCCGGGTCGTTGCGCTCGATGTCCTCGGGGATGGCCCAGATGCTGGGCGCCACCACGCTGGAGGCCAGCAGCAGCCCGTTGCGGTCCATGATGCGGCCGCGGTTGGCCGGCAGCTCGAGGTTGCGCGCATAGCGCACCTCGCCCTGGCGCTGGAAGAAGGCGTTGCCGAACACCTGCACGTAGGCCGCGCGGCCGGCCAGCACCACGAAGCCCAGCGCGATGCCGGCCACGATGAACTTGCTGCGCCACACCGGCGTCTTGCTGGCCAGCAGGGGGCTGGTGGTGTAGCGGACGCTGCGCCGGCTCATCGCTGGCTCCTTGCAGCGGCGCCGGCGGGGGCCGGCTTGCCGGTGGGCGGCGTGGTCGGCGGCAGCGGTGCCACCGCGGGAATCACCGTGCCGTCGGGGCGCACGTACTGCGTGATGGCCGGCGTGGCGGTGCGCATCTTGAGCTGCTCGCGCGCGAGCTTTTCCACGCGCAGCGGCGTGGCCTGGGCGCGCTTTTCCAGCTGCAGGCGATCGAAGTCCAGCTCGATGCGGCGCGTCTCCTGCTCGGCCTTGTGCATCTGCGTGTAGAGCTGGCGCGCGGTGTACTCGATGTGCACCAGATACAGCGCCGAGCCGATCACGGCAAACAGCAGGAGCAGGTTCAAGCGGGTCAGCATGCGCTGCCTCCCGCCTGGTGGTTTGCGGCGATGACGAGCAGATGCCTCACGCCGGCGCCCCCGTGCGTTCTGCCACGCGCAGGATGGCGCTGCGCGAGCGCGGGTTGCCCCGCACCTCCGCCTCGCTCGGCTTGATGCGGCCGATGGAGCGAAGCTTCATTTCCCGGGGCTCGGCAAAGGGCGCGCGGCGGTCGAAGACCTCGCGCGAATGCTTGGCGATGAACTGCTTGACGATGCGATCTTCCAGCGAATGGAAGCTGATCACCGCGAGCCGACCCTGGGGCTTGAGCACGGAAAGACTGGCCTCTAGCGCCTGTTGCAGCTCTTCAAGCTCGGCGTTGATGAAAATCCGAAGAGCCTGAAATGTGCGCGTTGCAGGGTTCTGGCCCGGCTCGCGGGTTTTGACCGTGCCAGCCACGAGCTCGGCCAGTTCGGTGGTGGTTGAAATTGGGCCCCGTTCCTGTCGGCGAGCTGCAATCGCCTTTGCAATCTGAACAGCAAACCGTTCTTCGCCATAGTCACGGATGACCTCTGCAATCTGTTGGGTTTCGGCCGTTGCCAGCCACTCTGCAACGCTCTCCCCGCGCGTGGTGTCCATGCGCATGTCGAGCGGCCCGTCGAAACGAAAAGAAAAACCCCGTGCGGGGTTGTCGATCTGGGGAGAGCTGATGCCGAGATCCATCAGGAGGCCGGCGACGCTGGCCGGCGCCAACTCCCCCAGGTGCCTGAATCCTTCGTGGCGGATGGAAAAACGCGCATCCTCGATGCGCGCTGCTTCCGCCACCGCTTCCGCATCCTTGTCGTATGCGATGAGCCGCCCCTCGGGCGCCAGCCGGGCCAGGATCGCTCGCGAGTGACCGCCGCGCCCGAAGGTCGCGTCCACGAAGGTGTCGCGCGAGCCTTCCGCCTGGAGAGCGGCGGCCGCTTCTTCCAGGAGGACAGTGGTGTGGGTCCATGGGTTGTCCAACGCCGTCTCTCGTGTCAGAAGGCCAGGTCCTGGAGGGACTCGCTCGCCAGGCCGGCCGCCAGGGCCTCGGCCTCCTTGGCGTCGTGCGTGGCCTTGTCCCACAGCTCGAAGTGGCTGCCCATGCCCAGCAGCAGCGTCTCGCGCGAAATGCCGGTCGCGGCGCGCAGTTCGGGCGAGATGAGGATGCGGCCAGTGGAATCCATGTCCACGTCCATGGCGTTGCCCAGGAACAGGCGCTTGAGCCATTGGTCCTTCAGCGGCATGGCGGCGATGCGCTCGCGGAACTGTTCCCAGGCAGGGCGCGGGAAGATCATCAGGCAGCCGTGGGGATGGCGCGTGACCGTGAGCTGGCCCGCCGCGGTCGCGGACAGGACGTCACGATGCCGGGTCGGCACCGAAAGCCGCCCCTTGGCATCCAGACTCAGCGATGAAGCGCCCTGAAACACGAACTTGAAACCCTATGACTGCTGCCGGAACACGCCCCAAAACGGGAAGTACCGACACTTTTTCCCACTTAAATGCACTTTTTTGCACTGTAGCAGGAATCACCTACCGCACAACAAGGGGTGAGCTGTATTTTTTGTAATGGAATCAAGGACTTAGCGCGGTTTTCAAGAATCGGTTTCGACGAGAAAAGTCCTTTAGAAGTAAGCACTTAGAAAGGGCACTGCATGTGGTTTGTGAAACATTGACGCGCACAGGGTGCAACGCAGGCAGTCCACAAAGGTGAAAACTACCGCCGCAAAGCGCGCAAAAAGCACGCGGCGCCTCATGGGCGCCGCGTGAAAGTCCAACACTCGATTGTCAGGCCGGCCTGCGGCCCCCTTGTCACAAGATGAAGCGGGACAGGTCCTCGTCGTGGCTGAGTGCCTTGAGGCGATCGTCCACGTAGGCGGCATCGATGCGGATGGTCTGGCCCGAAAAACGGGTGGCGTCGAAGCTGGCTTCGTCCAGCAGCCGCTCCATCACGGTGGACAGTCGCCGTGCCCCGATGTTCTCGGTGCGCTCGTTCACCTCGTAGGCGATGCTCGCCAGGCGGGTGATGCCGTCGGCGGTGAAGTCGAGCGTGACGCCCTCGGTCGCCAGCAGCGCCTGGTACTGCTTGACCAGCGAGGCCCGGGTCTGGGTGAGGATGCTCTCGAAGTCCGCCACCGAGAGCGACTGAAGTTCCACGCGGATCGGAAAGCGCCCCTGCAGTTCGGGGATCAGGTCGCTGGGCTTGCTCAGGTGGAAGGCGCCGCTGGCCACGAACAGGATGTGGTCGGTGCGCACCACGCCGTACTTGGTGCTGACGGCCGTGCCCTCCACCAGCGGCAGCAGGTCGCGCTGCACGCCCTGGCGCGAGACGTCGGAACCCTGCGTGTCGCTGCGGGTGGCCACCTTGTCGATCTCGTCGATGAAGACGATGCCGTTCTGCTCGGCGTTGGAGATCGCCTGGGCGCGGATCTCGTCCTCGTTGACCAGCTTGGCGGCCTCCTCGTCGATCAGCAGGCCCATGGCCTCGCCGATGCGAAGCTTGCGCGTCTTGCGCTTGGCCTGGCCGAGCTGGCCGAACATGCCGCGCAGCTGCTCGGCCATCTCTTCCATGCCGGCCGGGCCCATGATCTCCAGGGGCGCGCGGGTCTCGGCCAGGTCGATCTCGATTTCCTTGTCGTCCAGCTGCTTCTCGCGCAGCTTCTTGCGGAAGGCCTGGCGGGTGGCGTTGCTGCTGTCGCCCGTGGCCGAGGTGCCGTCGGCCGCGCGGGCCTGCGGCAGCAGCACGTCGAGGATGCGCTCCTCGGCCGCGTCCTCGGCGCGCATGCGCACCTTGGCGCTCTCGGATTCGCGGGTCTGCTTGACGGCCACTTCGGCGAGGTCGCGGATGATGGAATCCACATCCTTGCCCACGTAACCCACCTCGGTGAACTTGGTGGCCTCGACCTTGATGAAGGGCGCGTCGGCGAGGCGGGCCAGGCGCCGAGCAATCTCGGTCTTGCCCACGCCAGTGGGGCCGATCATGAGGATGTTCTTGGGCGTGATCTCGCTGCGCAGCTTGGGATCCACCTGCTGGCGGCGCCAGCGGTTGCGCAGGGCGATGGCCACCGCGCGCTTGGCGTCGAACTGGCCGACGATGTGGTTGTCGAGTTCGGAGACGATCTCCTGGGGGGTCATCGTCATGTCCGGCCTTTCGACGGGCCGCCCCTAGAAAGGCCAGCGCCCCCTCGGGGGGCAGCGAAGACACGAAGTGCTGAGCGTGGGGGCATCACAGGACCTCGATGGTGTGGTTCATGTTCGTATAAATGCACAGTTCGCCGGCGATGGCCAGCGACTTGCGCACGATCTCCTCGGCGCTCAGCTCGGTGTTCTCCAGCAGGGCCTTGGCGGCCGACTGGGCATACACGCCGCCCGATCCGATGGCCACGATGCCCTGCTCGGGCTCCAGCACGTCGCCGTTGCCGGTGATGATGAGCGAGACGCTGGAATCGGCCACCGCCAGCATGGCCTCCAGGCGGCGCAGCACGCGGTCGGTGCGCCAGTCCTTGGTCAGCTCGATGGCCGCGCGGGCGAGCTGGCCCTGGTGCTTTTCCAGCTTGCCCTCGAAGCGCTCGAAGAGCGTGAAGGCATCCGCCGTGGCGCCGGCAAAGCCCGCCAGCACCTTGCCGTTGTACAGGCGCCGGACCTTGCGCGCGGTGCCCTTGATGACGACATTGCCCAGCGTCACCTGGCCGTCCCCGCCGATGGCAACCTGGTCACCGGTTGGCGTCTTGCGCCGCACGCTGACGATGGTGGTTCCGTGAAATTGTTCCATTGGAACAATTTGGGGGCGGCCCGCGCGAATTGCAAGGCCACTTGCTCCAGCTTGCTTGCTGAAACTATTTGCTGCGAGTGCTGACGCTGGCGTGGTCGGTGACGCCGACGACGTGGAAGAAGGAGGCGACCAGCCGGTGCGCGTCGACAAACTCGATGCGCCGGCCCTGCTCCTCGTGCCCCGCAACCCAGTCGATCAGGGCGCGGGCGCCTTCCAGGTCCACGCGCAGCAGTGCGGCGCAGGAGACGGTGGGCATCAAGGCGTTCTTCAGGTCGGCGTCCAGGCGCAGCAGCAATTGCTGGCAATCGCCGCCCAGATGGCCCATCAGAACGGCGCGGCTGGGCTCCGCGGAATAGACAGCGGGCGCCGGCGCGACGCCGACATCCATGGCGGTATAGCTGCCGCGCGGATCGATCCACGGCGGCGGCGACACCTCGAAAGTGATGCAGTAGTTGAGCGCCGCCAGCTCGTAGGCGTCGGCTTCATGGACGGTGCGCAGCACCGCCAAGCGAAGCTGCCACCAGACCACGTCGACGCTGCGGTCGCCCGTGGGCGCGGCCTTCTCGAGCACCGCCAGCAACTGATGGGCGCCGTCAAAGCGCAGCTGGACCGGGGAATCGGCCCAGTGGTTGAACAGGGCGCGCAACGGGCCCGCGGCATCGTGCTCGACGACCGACAACCGGCGCCAGTCCATGTGCCACACGGGGCCGGCTGCGGCCAGCGCACGGGTGAGCTCGGCCAGGCCTTCACGCGTGAGGACTTCGGGACAGGCCCAGTCGGCCTCCTGCTCCAGGCCTTCGGGAGGGGCCTCGGGCGCCGGCATGGCATCGATGCCGGCCTGGGCATCCCGCGCCAGGCTGCGCAGCGACACCCATTCCGGACCGGGACGCTTGAAGCGCTGTGCGTAGCGGGTGCTGGCGGCGCCGAACTTCTCGGCGTCGCCCGTAGCTCGGTACAAGTCGAGCAGCGCGCGCCAGATCTCGTTCTGGTCCGCGTGCGGGCTCTCGGGCGCCGTCATCTGCAGCAGCACCGCCTCGGCGCCGGCGTCGTCGCCCTGGGCAAAACGGATGGCGGCGTCTTCCAGCCCGGAGGGATGGGCACCTTCGCGCCCCGCAGCCATGGCGGCCGCGGCGTGCTCGCCGGGCGGCGCCATGCCGGGCTCGGTGTCGGCGTAGGCTTGGGCGCGACGGGCCGCCTCCTCGGTACTGGGTGCTGCCTCGGGCGTGGCGGGAGGCACTGGTGGTGCGTCGCCGCCGCCCGGGGCGCGCCCCTTCCACCACTGCTGGGACATCTGCTCTTCGATCTCGTCGATCTTCTTGAGCGTGAGCGCGCGGCCCTCGGACTTGCCCGAGGTGCTCATGTTGAAGGACGAGATGGCGGCAGCGCTCTCGGGCGTGCCGCCGGCGGCCTCGCGCTGGCGCAGCTTGCGCAGCATGTCGAACTCGCGCCGGCGCACGAAGTCGTTGCGCTGGCGCCGCTCGATCATCTCCTTGAGCATCTCGCGGCTGTAGCCGTTGTCCGCCGGCAGTGACTCTGGCGCGTCCAGCTCGGACCAGTCCTTCAGCGGATTGCGGACGAACTTCGCCACCTTGGACAGGAGGCGGCCCGAATCTTCCTTGCCCATGGTGTCAGCGACGGTTCGCGTGGAGAAGAGAGGCTGGGGGCTTCAATCCCCGAACATCTTCTGCTTGAGCTCGCGGCGCTGCTGCGCCTCGAGCGAGAGCGTGGCCGTGGGACGGGCCAGCAGGCGGCCGACGCCGATGGGCTCGCCGGTCTCGTCGCAGTAGCCGTAGTCGCCGGCGTCGATGCGCTGGATGGACTGCTCGATCTTCTTGAGCAGCTTGCGCTCGCGGTCTCGGGTGCGCAGTTCCAGGGCGTGCTCTTCCTCGATGGTGGCGCGGTCGGCCGGGTCGGGAACGACCACGGTGTCCTCGCGCAGGTGCTCGGTGGTCTCGCCGGCGTTGTCGAGGATGCCCTTCTTGAGCAGAACGAGCTTGTGGCGGAAGAAAGCCATCTGCTTGTCGTTCATGTACTCGGAATCGGGCATGGCGATGACTTCGTCATCGCTGAGTTCCTCGACCGATTTGGTCTTCCAGTTGTTGGCGAGCTTCGGGTCTTTCTTGATCGAAAGCGGCGGCGGAGGGACGAGGACGGTGGACATGGTCTGCGTAAAACTGGACTTGGCGGCCGTGGAGGCCACCGTTTGGGGCATGGAGGGAACGGTCACGGAGGACAGTCGCGCCGAAGGCCGGCCGGCCCGCGCAGGCACGGAGGCGTGCGCCACAGGCGCTGGCGCGGGGGCAGGTGCAGGCGCGGCCGGTGCGGCCTTGGCAGGGCTCTTGGTCGCGGTCGCCTTTTTCGCGGCGGGCGCAGGCTGCTTGGCGGCGGCCGGGGTCTTCTTGACGTCCGGCTTGGCAGCAGGCTTGGCCTTGGCGACGGCTTTATTCACGGTGACGGGCTCCTTGGTTGAACTCACGACGCTCTGCATCCACAGGCGTCCTGTATCCGCGGATTCCGCAACGCTTTTTGAGGCAGATGCGTCGACCCCACGGTTATAGGGTGCTCGCCGGTGGCAATCCGTGGGGTTATACCCCTGAATGCGGGCCGCAAACGCGCCTTCGTGTATGCCGGAAGTCACACTCTGCCTTACTTGCGACAGAGTCCACCTCCGGATCGGGGCGCGATTGTATAGAGAACTGGAACGCCCGGGCGGCGGTTTCAGCGCGGGCTTACACCAAGCACTGTTCCAGGCCCTGCTCCAGGATGTCGCGCGGCAGGTCGATGCCGATGAACACCATGCGGCTCTGGCGAGCTTCTCCCTCGGCCCAGGCCGGGCCCAGGTCGCTGCCCATCAGCTGGTGCACGCCCTGGAAGATCACCTTGCGCTCGGTGCCTTGCATGTGCAGCACGCCCTTGTAGCGCAGCATGCGCGGGCCGTAGATGTTCACGATGGCGCCCAGGAAATCCTCGAGCCGGGCCGGGTCGAAGGGGCGGTCGGCCTTGTAGACGAAGCTCTTCACGTCGTCGTCCACGTGGTGGTGATGGCCATGCCCCTCGTGGGCATGCGAGGGATGGTCGCAGTGCTCGCCGTGTTCGTGGTCGTGGTCGTGGTGCGCGTGGTCGTCTTCCTTCAGGAAGTCCGGGTCGATGTCGAGCTTGGCGTTGAGGTTGAAGCCGCGCAGGTCGAACACCTGCGACAGCGGCACCTCCCCGAAGTGCACCTTCTGCTGCGGCGCACGGGGGTTCATGTGCTTGAGGCGGTGCATCAGCGCGTCGGTCTCTTCCGCCGGGACCAGGTCGGTCTTGCTGATGAAGAGCTGGTCGGCAAAGCCCACCTGGCGGCGCGCCTCCTGGCGGTCGTTGAACTGCTGGGCGGCGTGCTTGGCGTCCACCAGGGTCAGGATGGAGTCCAGCAGGTAGCTCTCGGCGATCTCGTCGTCCATGAAGAAGGTCTGGGCGACGGGGCCGGGGTCGGCCAGGCCGGTGGTCTCGATCACCACGCGGTCGAAGTCCAGCAGGCCCTGGCGCTTCTTGGCGGCCAGCAATTGGAGGGCCGAGCGCAGGTCTTCGCGGATCGTGCAGCAGATGCAGCCGTTGCTCATCTGCACGATCTGCTCCTTGGACTCGGTCACCAGGATGTCGCTGTCGATGTTCTCTTCGCCGAATTCGTTCTCGATGACGGCGATCTTCTGGCCGTGGGCCTCGGTCAGCACCCGCTTGAGCAGCGTCGTCTTGCCCGAGCCGAGGAAGCCGGTGAGGATGGTGGCGGGAATGAGGGCCATGGCGTACTCCGGGGTCTGTGAGCGGGAAAACCCGAAAGTCTAGCCTCCGGTGCATTCGCCCGCTTTCCCGGGGCTGCTTGGTGTGCTGTCGCGCAAATAGCTGCGCGGAGAAAAGCGATGCGTTTCAGGTCAGGGCAAGGCGCAAACCGCAGCGATACCCGGTGGTATCGCGAGGATTTGCAACGCCGCCATGGCCTGAAAGGCGCGCTTTTCCGCGCAGCTATTTGCGCGACAGCACACTACAGCTTGCGCACCACCGCCAGGCCCTTCAGGTACTCGCCTTCCGGGAACTCGATGGTCATCGGGTGGTCGGGCGCCGCGCCCAGGCGCTCGCTGATGTAGCCGTCCACCCCGGCGTCGATGCCGGCCGAGGCCACGATCTTGTGGAAGAGCTCGGCGCCGATCCCGCCCGAGCACGAAAAGGTCAGCAGCATGCCGCCCGGGGCCAGCAGCTTGAGCGCCAGGCGGTTGATGTCCTTGTAGGCCCGCGCGGCCCGCTCGGCATGCGCGACGGTGGGCGCAAACTTCGGCGGATCGAGGACGATGGCGTCGAAGACCTGGCCCTGGTCGATGAAGCGGCGCAGAGTGGCATTGACGTCCGCATCCAGGAACTGGCAGTCCGCGCCCTCGAAGCCGTTGAGCGCCACGTGGGCCCGGGCGCGCTCCAGCGCCGGCAGGGAGGAATCCACCGACACCACCTCGGCGCCCTCCAGCGCGCCGGCCTCGCGCAGGCCCCAGAGGGCCGCCACGGTGAAGCCGCCGGTGTAGCAGTAGCAGTTGAGCACGCGCCGGAAGCGCCGCTCGCGCGCCAGTTCGGCAAAGCGGCGCCGGCTGTCGCGCTGGTCCAGGTAGAAGCCGGTCTTGTGGCCGGTGGCCACGTCCAGGCTCAGGCGCCAGCCATGCTCCTGGATGGTCAGCTCGGTGCCCTGCCCGTCGCCGCCGGCCAGCCAGCCGGTGACGGGCGCCAGGCCCTCGCGCTCGCGGCCGCTGGCGTCGGAGCGCTCGTAGAAATGCACCAGGCCGGTTTCGGCCAGCAGGGCATCGACCAGCACCTTCTTCCAGCGCTCGACCCCGGCCGACAGGAACTGCGCCACCAGCACCTCGCCGTAGCGGTCGACGATGAGGCCCGGCAGGCCGTCGGCCTCGCCATGGACGAGGCGCACGCCGTCGCTGGGCAGCGAGAACAGCTGGCGCGCCCGCACCGCAAGGGCGACGCGCTGGCGGAAGAAGGCGGCGTCGATGCGATCCTCCTCCTTGAAGCTCCAGGCCCGCGCGCGGATCTTGGAAACCGGGCTGAAGGCGGCCCAGCAGAGGAAGTGGCCGTCCTCGCCTTCCACGCGCACGGTCTCGCCGGCGTCGGCACCGCCCTTGGCGATGGCCGAATCGAATATCCAGGGGTGGCGCCGCAGCAGGGATCGCTCCTTGCCGGCGCGCAGTCGCAAAGTCTTCATTTGCGGATTTTCGCTGGCGGCGCGGGCTTGCCCTGTTCGCCGCTGCGCAACTGGGCGCGCGGATGCGCGGCGTCGTAGGCGCGCGCCAGGTGCTGGAAGTCCAGGCGCGTGTAGACCTGCGTGGTGGCGATGCTGGCGTGGCCCAGCAGTTCCTGCACGCCGCGCAGGTCGCTGCTGGACTGCAGCACGTGGCTGGCGAAGGAGTGGCGCAGCATGTGCGGATGCACCGGCGCCCCCAGCCCGGCCTTGACGCCGCGCTCGCGCAGCTGCTTCCACACGGCCTGCGCGGACAGGCGCCGGCCGGTGCGGCCGATGAAGAGCGCCGCCTCGGTGCCCGGCAGCGCACGCTCGCCGCGCAGCGCCAGCCAGATGCCCAGGGCCTCCATGGCCTTGGCGCCCACCGGCACGCTGCGGCGCTTGCCGCCCTTGCCCAGCACGTGGGCCTCGGCGCCTTCCAGGTCGATCCAGCCGCGCGACTCCTTCTCGGGCTGCAGGTCCAACCCGGTGAGCTCGCTCACCCGCAGGCCGCAGCCGTAGAGCAACTCGACCATGGCGCGGTCGCGCGCCTCGGTCCAGGGGTCGGCGTCGGCGTCGTGCAGGTCGGCCAGGCGCACCGCGTCGTCCACCGGCAGGGCCTTGGGCAGCGGGCGGGCGGCCTTGGGGGCGTGCACGTCCTGCACCGGGTTGGCGCTGATCTGGCCCTGCTGGCCCAGCCAGCGGTAGAAGCTGCGCCAGCACGAAAGCACCAGCGCGATGCCGCGGGGCTCGCGGCCAGCGCCATGCATCTGCGCCATCCAGCGGCGGACGTGGGCGGTGCTGACGCGCTCCACCGGAAGCGCGGCCGCCGCGGCCTGGTCGGCCAGGGTGGCAAGGTGGGTCGAGTAAAGCTCCACCGTGCGCGCCGCCAGCCGGCGCTCCACGCGCACGAACTCCAGGTACTTGTCGATCCAGGGGGAAGTCGCGGGCGGCGTGTCGCTGGAGGAAGCGGCGCTAGAGGTAGCCATTGAGCGCATTGTTCACGATGGCCAAGGGCTCGCGCAATGCGCTGCGCATGGCCTGCCAGGCCGGCCGGCCGCAGTCGGCGGGCGCGGCGGCGTACTGCACCTGGAAGGCGCCGTCGAAGCCGCTGGCCTTGGCCAGGCGCTCCACGCGCCACAGGTGGTAGGCGTCGGACACCACGATCACCTTGTGCACGCCCGCCGCCTCCAGCACCGGCCAGGACATGGCGAGGTTCTCGCGCGTGGAGGAAGACAGCGACTCCTTGAGCAGCACGCCGTCGAAGCCTTCGGCGTGCGCATGCACGGCCATCACCTCCGCCTCGATGCGGCCGTCTTCCTTGTCCACGCCGCCCGTGACGGTGAGCAGTTGCACCTGCCCCTCGCGCCACAGGGCCAGGCCGCGGTCGACCCGGTTGGTGAGGCAGGGGTTGGGCTGGCCGTTCAGGTAGGCGCGGTTGCCCAGCACCAGGGCGGCATCGGCCGCCTGGAAATTCTGCTGCGCCAGGCGCTCCTGCGCATGGCGCCACACATACAGCGCCAGCGCGGCGAGGGACACGGCCAGGACGAGGAAGAGCGCGGCCGCGCCGCGCCGCAGCTGGCGCATCAGGGGCGCAGTCGCGAGAGCGCGGCCGAGGACAGGCTGGCGATGCGCTCGAGGAAGTCCGTGCCCATGTCCGAATGGAAGCGCTGCGCATCCGGCGAGGCCAGGATCAAGAGGCCGAAGGCCGGCTCGGAGGGCTCGTTGCGCAACGGGATCATGGCCACCGACACCGCGGCGCGCGCATCGCCCAGCCAGTTGACGGCGTCGAAGCCGGCGTTGAGGCCGCAGTAGGGCGTGGTGAGCGAGGTGGCCAGCGCCTTCACGTCGTCGGCCACGCCCTGGGCATAGCCTTCGTGCTCGTAGTCGGGGCTCACGCTCCAGACCTTGATGGCCGCCTGCGGCACCAGGAACAGCGTCTGCAGGTCGGCCGCGATCTGCCAGGGCAGGCCGCGCGGCTCGCGGGTGGTCAACAGGCCCGTGGTCCAGCGCTGCAGGCGGTCGGCCGTCAGCACGTTCTCGGTGCCGTGGCGGACCATGTCCATGATGCGGTGCTCCAGCGCCTTGATCTTCTCGCGCAGCATCTCGGCCTGGCGCTCCTGCAGGCTGACGGCGCGGTTGCCGTGCGGGCTGGTGAGCTGCACCTGTGCCAGCAGCTGGGCGTGGCGCTCGAAGAAGTCCGGCGTGTTCGCCAGGTAGTTGGCGATGTCGTCCTCGGTGATGGGATTCATGGCGTGTTTTTGTAGTGGATGCTGCTGCTGGGGAGGAATGGAGTTCGTGCTCATGGCTGGGCGGGCACCTCGATCTCGCCTTCGAAGACGGTGACGGCGGGGCCGGTCATCAGCACCGGATGGCCCAGGCCCTGCCATTCGATGGTCAGCTGGCCGCCGCGGGTCTGCACGTCCACGCGCGAATCCAGCAGGCCCAGGCGGATGCCGGCCACCACGGCGGCGCAGGCACCGGTGCCGCATGCCAGCGTTTCGCCGGCGCCGCGCTCGAACACCCGCAGGCGCACGTGGCTGCGGTCCTGCACCTGCATGAAGCCGGCGTTGACCCGCTGCGGAAAGCGCGGATGGTTCTCGATGCGCGGGCCCTGCTCGGCCACCGGCGCGCTGTCGACGTCGTCGACCAGCTGCACCGCATGCGGATTGCCCATGGACAGCACGGCCACCGACACGATGGCGCTGTTGGCCTGCGTGCCCATGGCCAGGTGCCACTGGTGCCAGTCGCCCAGGGGCTGCGGACTCAGGCCAGCCGCGTCGAAAGGCACGCGCTCGTTCTCGAAAATGGGCGCGCCCATGTCGACCGTGACCCGGCCGTCGTCGTTCATGCGCGGCTCGATCACGCCCGACAGCGTCTGGACCTTGACCGCATCCTTGGCTGTCAGGCCGCGCTCGCGCACGAAGCGCATGAAGCAGCGCGCGCCGTTGCCGCACTGCTCCACCTCGCCGCCGTCGGCGTTGTGGATCACGTATTCGAAGTCCACGCCCGCGGCCGGCGAGGGCCGCACGCTGAGCACCTGGTCGGCGCCCACGCCGAAGTGGCGGTTGGCGAGGAAGCGGTATTGCCCGACGCTCAGGCCCAGCTCGGCGCCGGTCTCGTCCAGCACGACGAAATCGTTGCCGGCGCCCTGCATCTTGGTGAAGTGAACACGCATGGACGGGATTATCCGTGCGCGCCGGCCGGCCCCAGGCTCACAAGCCCTTTTCCACCATGTCCAGCAGGCGCTTGCCCATCGCCTGCAACTCCTTTTGCGGCATGCGGGCCAGCGGCCCGTCGATGACCAGCAGGGCCAGGCCATGCACCGCCGACCAGGCGAGGTACTCGGCCCCGGGGCGTCTCGATGCCGCGAGCACGCCGGCCTCCACCATGCGGTCCAGCACCGTTCCCAGCAGTTCGAAGGGGTTCAGGCCGCCGGGCCCCGCCTTGTCGGGATTGGGACGCACCAGTTCCACCGGCTCGGCCGGCGCGAAGCCGGCGCGGAACAGGCCGGTCTCCTCCTGGGCGAAGCGCAGGTAGGCCACGCCCACCGCGCTCAGGCAGTCGCGCGCATAGGCGGCCGAGTTGCGGGCGCGGCGCACGGCCGCCACTTCCTTTTCCATGGCCTGGGCCATGGCCGAGAGCGCTGCCATGCGCACCGCCTCCAGCAGGTCCTGGCGGCTCGCGAAGTGCCGGTAGGCGGCGTTGGGCGCCACGCCCGCGCGCCGCGTGGCCTCGCGCAGCACCACCGCCTGCGGGCCGCCGCTGCGGGCCAGTTCGATGCCAGCGTCGAGCAGCGCCCGGCGCAGGTCGCCGTGGCGGTAGGTGTCGCGCGCCGGGGCGCGGACGGCGGCTTCGGGGCTCCGGTCCTGCATCGTTCCTCCAATTGTGGACAGTGTCCATTATTGCTGCTATCGTTTGTGGACGGTGTACACAAATACCCGTGACAACCCGATTTCCACTTCGTCCAACCCAAGGAGTTCCCATGCTGGTTCAGCCCTATCTCTTCTTCGAAGGCCGCTGCGAGGAAGCGCTCGAGTTCTACAAGAAGGCCATCGGCGCCGAGGTCACCCTGCTCATGCGCAACAAGGACAACCCCGAGTCCGAATCCATCCAGATGCAGCTGCCGCCCGGCACCGAGAACAAGGTGATGCACTGCGAGTTCAAGGTCGGCCAGACCACCCTGATGGGCTCGGACGGCTTCTGCCGCCCCAGCGAGGTGGGCCAGTTCAAGGGCTTCTCGCTCTCGCTCAACGTGGCCGACGCAGCCACTGCCCGCAAGGTGTTCGCGGCCCTGGCGGCTGACGGCGGCGAGGTGAAGATGCCGCTGGACAAGACCTTCTTCTCCGACAGCTTCGGCATGCTGACCGACAAGTTCGGCATCGGCTGGATGGTGGGCACCCAGCCCCAGGCCTGAGCAGGCGCACCGGCATGGAGCGCGTCGCGGAATCCAAGACGCGCCGCGCCTGCCCGTGCAAACCAACGTTTTCATGACAGCGTGCGACGCGTTGGGCAATTGCGACGCGCCGCACGCGACGCTTTGGGCGCGGCGCCCGGCGGTTTAAGCTGCGCGGTTCGATAATCCACGCATGGTCCGCCCTTCACAACAGCTACACACCTTCCGGGAGCCGGCGCCCACGCGCCCGGCGGCAACGGTACTGCTGCTTCGTGACGGGCCCGATGGGGTCGAGGTCCTGATGACCCGGCGCTCCGAAAGCGCCAGCTTCGCCCCCGGCGCCTACGTGTTTCCCGGCGGGGCCATCGACGACGCGGACGCCCATGCCCGCGCCATTTCCACCCGCCGCCGCACCCAGAGCCGGGTGCAGCTCATCCAGGCCATCACGGCGGTGCGCGAGACCTTCGAGGAACTTGGCGTGCTGCTCGCCCACCATGCCGACGGCACGCCCGTGAGCGCGGCCGAGGTGGCGGCCATGGACCGCAGCGGCGGCAACGCCTTCTCCTTCGTGGAGCAGTGCGCCGCCCGCGGCCTGCGCCTGGACACCGACCAGGTCTACACCCTGGCCCACTGGATCACCGACCGCGACCTGCCCAAGCGCTTCGACGTGCCCTTCATGGTGGCGCGCATGCCGGCCGACCAGGTGCCGGTGTCCGACGACGCCGAGCAGTTCGAACCGGTGTGGGTCCGCCCGTCGGACGCCCTGGCGCGCCATGCCAAGGGCCGCTTCCACATGATCTTCCCGACCCTGCGCACGCTCAAGCGGCTCACGGTTTTCTCCAGCGTCGATGCGGTGATCTCGCTGTGCGCCCAGGAAAAGCCCCTGTGGACCAGCTGCCCGCGCGGCGGCTTCCTGGGTGGCGAGGAAGTGCGCTACATGGAGCACGAGGCGCCCTTCGGCGAGCTGGCCCTGGTCAGCCCCGACGGCCAGCTGCTGCATGCGCTGGACTGGCAGCACGCCGAACCCGTGCCCCTGCTGAAGAACGTGCAGCGCCTCACGGCCGGCAATACCTCGGCCATGACCGGCCCGGGCACCAACAGCTACGTGGTGGGCGATGCCAGCACCGGCTACATCGTGATCGACCCCGGCCCGGCCGACTTCGACCACGTGGGGCGCCTGTGGCGCGCCACGAACGGCGACATCCGCATGATCGTGTGCACCCACTCGCATTCCGATCATTCGCCCGGGGCGCAGCCGCTGCAGGCGCTGTGCCCGCACAAGCCGCCCATCCTGGGCCTGCCCTCGGCGCCCACCGCCCGTCCGCCGGCGCGCTTCACGCCCGACCGCGCGCTGGAGCACGGCGAGCACCTGGTGCTCTTCGGCGCCGATGCCGCCAGCGGCGAGCCCGTCACCCACACCCTGCGCGTGGTCCACACGCCCGGCCACGCCGCCAACCACCTGTGCCTGGTGCTGGAGGAAGACGGCCTGATGTTCTCGGGCGACCACGTGCTCAATGGCAGCACCACGGTGGTCGATCCGCCGGACGGCAACATGAGCGAGTACCTCGAGTCCCTGGACCTGCTGGACGACGCCTGCGCCGAAGGCAACATCGAATTCATCCTGCCCGCGCACGGCCACGTGCTGGGCGACGCGCGCGGCGCCATCGCCAAGCTCAAGTCGCACCGCCTGCAGCGCGAATCCAAGATCGCGCGGGCCATGCGCAAGATGCCCGCCGGCACGCCGGAAGACTGGCTGGCCATTGCCTACGACGACGTGCCCCAGCAGCTTTGGCCGGTGGCGGCCCGCTCGCTGGCCGCGCACGTGGAACGCATCCGCGAGCTGGCCTCGCGGCCGGGCGCCCTGCCCTCCGCCCTCTCCACGCTATGAGCCGCGGCCCGGCCGCCTCCCCGCAGGGAGACCGCGCCGGCCTGCGAAACAACGAGCCCCGTTTCCCATGACCCCCCACGAGCCGCAGGAAGAAGGCATCCGCCTGGCCAAGCGCGTGGCCGCGCTGGCGAGCTGCTCGCGGCGCGAGGCCGAGCTGCTGATCGAGAACGGCGCCGTGCGCGTCGACGGCGGCATCGTGCTGCTACCGCAGTCGCGCGTGCTGCCGGCGCAGCAGGTGAGCATCGAGCCCGGCGCCCGCCCCGTCGCCGTGCCGCCCGTCACCCTGCTGCTGCACAAGCCGGCCGGGCTGCGCATGGAAGACGCCGCCGCCCTGCTGGTGCCGGCCAACCTGCATGCCGGGCCGCACGGCCGGCCGCTGCTGCCCCGCCACCTGAACGGCCAGCGCTGCATGACGCCGCTGGACGCGCAGGCCAGTGGCCTGGTGGTGTTCACGCAGGAGTGGCGGGTGGAGCGCAAGTTCGCCGAAGACGCCGACTTCATCGAGCACGAGCTGAACGTGGACGTGGCCGGCGAGGTCACGCCGCAGCAGCTCAGGCAGATCGATCGCGCGCCGGTCCGCGTGAGCATCGGCCGCCAGAGCGGCGGCAGCACCGGCCTGCGCATTGCCGTCAAGGGGCTGCTGCCAGGCCAGATCGCCCGCATGCTGGAGCCCGCGGGGCTGGCCATCGACGCCGTGCGGCGCATCCGCGTCGGGCGCGTGCCGCTGGCGGGACTGCCTCCCGGCCATTGGCGCTTCCTGCAGCCCAACGAACGGGTGTAGCCGCCACGGGCCGGTGCCCCGGGCCGCTCAGTTGCTGCTTCGCGTGCGCAGGCGGTCGAACAGCGCGGCCAGGATGATGAAGCCGCCCACGAAGCTGCCCTGCCAGAAGGTGCTGATGCCCAGCAGCGTGAGGCTGTTGCGGATCACCTCGATCAGGGCCGAGCCGATCACCGCGCCGAAGGCAGTGCCGGCGCCGCCGGCCAGGTTGGCACCGCCGATCACGGCGGCGGCGATCACCGTCAGTTCCATGCCCTGGCCCAGCCCCGTCGTGATGGTGCCCAGCCAGCCCACCTCGAGGATGCCGGCCAGGCCCGCGCACAGGCTGCAGAACATGTAGACGCTGAGCTTCATCGCGTTGACGGGCACCCCCGTCAGCGTGGCCGCGCGCTCGTTGCCGCCGATGGCGAACAGGTAGCGGCCCCAGCGGGTCCAGCGAAAGGCCAGTACGGCGAAGACCAGCAGCGCCAGCAGGACGATCACCGGGTTGGGGATGCGCACCGCCTCGGCCAGCAAGGGCAGCGGCAGGTCGAGGAAGCCGCCGCCCAGCGCCAGCAGGCGCGGCTGGTCGGGCCCGAACTCATAGACCATGCGGTTGCCCGACAGCACCATCGCCAGGCTGCGCGCGACCGACAGCATGCCCAGCGTCACGACGAAGGGTGGAACGCCCAGGTAGGCGATCAGCACGCCGTTGATCGCCCCCACCAGCAGCGACGCGCCCAGCGCCAGCGGCACCGCGATCCAGATCGAGGTGCCGGCATGCATCGTCATGCCGATCACCATGCCCGACAGCACCAGCACCGCGCCCACCGACAGGTCGATGCCGCCGGTGGCGATCACCGCCGTCATGCCGATCGCGATGATGGCCACGAAGGCGAAGTTGCGCGTGACGTTGAACAGGTTCTGCTGGGTCGCGAAGACGTCGCTGGAAAGGGCGAGGACGACGAAGGCCACCACCGCCGCGACCGACACCCAGAAGGTCTGCTGGCCCATCAGCCAGGCGAGCCAGTGGCGGTGCTCGCGGCGCGCTATCGACTCCAGCAGCGCGGCGTCCGGCTCCACGCGCAAGGCGGCATCCGCGGGAGGCGGAAACTCGGGCGGATCGGTGCGCTGCATCATGCGGCCTCGATGGCGCCGGTGATCAGTCCCGTCACCTCCTGCGGCGAGCTCTGGGCGATGGGCTTGTCGGCCACCTTGGTGCCGCGCCGCAGCACGACGATGCGGTCGGCCACCGCGAAGACATCGGGCATGCGGTGGCTGATCAGCACGACGGCAATGCCGTGCTCGCGCAGCCGCCGGATGAGGTTAAGCACTTCGGCCACCTGCCGCACGCTGATGGCCGCGGTAGGCTCGTCCATCAGCACGATCCGGGGCTCGGACAGGCGCGTGCGTGCGATCGCCACCGCCTGGCGCTGCCCGCCGGACATGTGCCGCACCAGGTCGCGCGGCCGGGTCTCGGATTTCAGTTCAGCGAAGAGCTCGCCCGCGCGCCGCGACATGGCGCGGAAGTTCAGGATGCGCAGCGGCCCCAGGCCTATCGTCAGCTCGCGGCCCAGGTACACGTTGTCGGCGGCGCTCAGGTTGTCGCACAGCGCCAGGTCCTGGTAGACGATCTCGATGCCCGCCGCCCGCGCATCGGTGGGCTTGTGGAAGGCCACCGGCCGGCCTTCCATGGCGATCGTGCCCGCGCTTTGCGGGTAGTTGCCCGCGATGATCTTCACCAGCGTCGACTTGCCGGCGCCGTTGTCGCCCATGAGCCCGACCACGGCGCCGGGCTCGAGCGAGAGCGAGACGCCGGTCAGGGCCTGGATGGCACCGAAGTGCTTGGAGACCCCGCTGAGTTCGAGCAGTGGCACGGGGTCTTCTTCTTGTCGTTCAGCCGTGCCGGCTTCCTACTTCGCCGGGCACTTGCCCAGGTTCGCGGGCGTGCATTCGTCCAGGCCGGTGAAGATCGGGTCGGTCACGGCCTTGCCGCCGATCAGGTCGATCAGCACGCCAGGCGCCCGCAGCCCCATCTCGTAGGGGCGCTGGCCGATCTGCGCATGGCTGCGCCCGGCCTTGAGCGCATCGAGCTGCGGCGGCAGGGTGTCGCCTGCAATGATGATCAGGTCCTTGGACTTGAGCCGGGGCATCACCTGATCGGTCACCTGGGCGTAGGCCTGCGGGCCGAACTGGGCCCAGCCGCCCACCAGGATGAAGGCGTCCAGCTTCGGGTTCTTGGTGAACACGTCGGCCATCTGCTGGTTGGCAAGGTCGATCTGGTCGTTGGTGAACAGCGGGCAGCCGGCGATCTCGGTCCAGCCGCCGTCGCCGGCCAGCTTGGCCACGCCCTTCTTGCCGCCGATGGTGTCGCGGAAGCCCGCCGCGCGGGCGTTGATGTTGTCGGCCGCCACGTTGCCCAGCTGCAGGCACACCGTGCCGCCCTTGGGCTTGAGTTCCTTGAGGTGCTTGGCCATCAGCACGCCCATGTCGTAGTTGTTGGTGCCCAGGTAGGTCTTGCGCAGCGACCGGTCGGCCGAGGCCAGGTCGGCGTCGATGGTCATGATGGGCATCTTCGGCGCCTTGGCCTTGAGCATGTTGGCCATGGCCGGCGCGTTCGACGGCGAGATGGCGATGCCGGCCACGCCCTTGTTGATCAGGTCCTCGACCATCTGCACCTCGCCCGCCTCGTCGGCGCTGGAGGCCGGGCCCGTGTACAGGCAGGTGTACTCGGAGCTCGGGTTGTCCTTGTTCCAGCGCGCGCAGCCATCGCCGAGCACCGTGAAGAAGGGGTTGTCCAGGCCCTTGACCACCACCGCGAGGGTCTTCTTCTGGGCCAGGGCCGGCGTGGCCGCCATGAGCGCGGCCATGACGACACCGGCCACCACGAGAAGTGACTTTTTCATCGAGTGTCTCCTTCGATTGACGAGTAGCCGGGCTGGCAACCCGATCACCGCAGGCTTCGCCGGTGCCGCCCCGCCTGGCTCGGCGACAGGTCAGGGCGCGGGGACTATACGGCTCGCCTTCGCCGCTGTCGATCCCGCGCTTCCCGATGCAAGTGCCAACTGCCGGTGTTGCAAGCCTAGAATTTCGCCGTGCTGTCCGGGCTTGTCGCCTGGCCTGGAGAGGATCCGGAACATGCACCGCTGGGGCATCCGAACGCTGTCCTTCGCCATGGCGCTCGCGTTGGCGGGGTTGGCCTGCGCGCAGCAGCCGGGCCTGCAGGAAATCTACGCACTCAACCGCCAAGCGGTCGGCCTGCTCGAGCAGGGCCGCTATGAGCAGGCCATCGCCACCGCCCGGCAGGCGGTGCAGCAGGCCGAGCGCACGCTCGGGCCGGACCACCCGGGCCTGGCCGCGGCCCTCACCAACCTGGGCCAGGCCTACCTTGCCGGTGGCCAATACAGCGAGGCCGAGGCGCCCATGCGGCGGGCCATCGAGATCGGCCAGTCGAGCTGGGGAATGGGCCCGGCCGACCTGGGCGCCCTGTACAACAACCTGGGAACGCTCTATGCCAAGCTCGGCCGCCTGCGCGACGCCGAGGCCAGCTACCGGCGCGCGCTCGGGCTGGAGGATCGCATCGGCACGCCGCACCTGTTCGTCGCCACCTGGCTGAACAACCTCGCGGTGCTCTACATCCGTGAGCAGCGCTACCAGGACGCCTGGACCCTGGCCGAGAAGAGCCTGGTGCTCATGCCCGAGCGGACCAGCGCCGACCCGGCTGTGGCCGAGACCTTCAGCCTGATGGGCTCGCTGCGCGAGCGCGAGGGCCAGTACGCCGACGCCCGCAAGCTGCTGCAGTGGGCCCTGGACATCCGCATCCGCGCCTACGGCGAGCAGCACCCGGTCACCGCGACCTCGCTGCACAACCTCGGCATGGTGCTGGAAAAGGGCGGCGAGCCCGCGCAGGCCGAGCCGCTGCTGCTGCGGGCGCTGGCGATCCGCGAGCGGCTGCCCGCCGATCACCCGGAGCTCGGGCAGAGCCTGGTCGACCTGGCGCTTCACTACCAGGCGGTGGGCAAGCCGCAACAGGCGCAGGCCTATTTCGAGCGCGCCTTCGTCAACCTGCGCGCGCGCCTGCAGCAGTACTTCGGGTTCATGAGCGAGGACGACCGGCTCCGCCTGCTGGACGACGTCGGCTACGCCTTCCCGGCGTACTTCGCCTTCGTGCTCAAGAACGCCCCGCAGCAGCCTGGCGCCGTGGGCACCATGTACGACCTGGTGCTGCTGCGCAAGGGAATGGTCGCCATCAGCATCCGAGCCCTGCAGGAGGACATCGCCCGCGAAGGAGATGCCCAGGCCCTCGAACTGGCCCGGCAGCTTCGCGAACGGCGCACGCTGATGTCCAACCTGCAGCGGCGCGGCATCACCGGCGAGGCGATCGAGCGCCTGGCCTCGGAGTCGGCCGATCTGGAGCGACAGCTGGCGCGCCGCTCCGCCAGCTTCGCATCGCGCCAGCAAGCCACGCAAAGCCGCTGGCAGGCCGTGCGCGACGCCCTGGGCCCCGGCGACGCGGCGGTCGAATACGTGGTCTTCGATCTGCCCGCGCCGCGTGCCGGCAGCCGCAGCGTCGTGGCGCTGGTGCTGCGGCGCGCCGACACGCTCCCGCGCCTGGTCGAGCTCGGCGATGGGCAGGTGCTGTCCGCCGCGCTGCAGGACTATCGCCGCCGTGCCGGCCTGGACCGCCAGCCACCACCGCCGGCCGCGAGCACGCGAGGCTTCGCCGAAGCCATGTGGAAGCCGCTGCTGCCGGCCTTGGGCGGCGCGCGGCGCGTCTACCTGGCCGCGGACGACGTGCTCAACCAGGTTGCCTGGGCGGCGGTCAGCGACGGCGATGCGCTGCTGATCGAACAAGTGGAACTGCGCCTGCTCTCCAGCACGCGCGAGCTCGCGGCACCACGGCAGCCCGATGCGGCCGCCCGCACGGCCGTGCTGGCGGGCAACATCGACTTCGGCTCCTCGAAGGACGGACGCGACGCGTTCTCACCACTGCCGGGCACGCGGGACGAGGTCGCGGCACTGGCGCGTCTGCTGGGCGACGCATCGTGGCAGGTCACGACGCTGGAAGGAGCGCACGCCAGCGAGCGCCGCCTCAAGGCCGTGCGGCATCCGCGCGTGCTGCACGTCGCCAGCCACGGCTTCTTCGAGCGCCGCGGCACGGGCACTATCGCGCTCGAAGACCCGATGCTGCGCTCCGGCCTGGCGCTGGCCGGCGCGAATACCCATGGCGGCCCGGGCGAGGCCGGCGCGGACGAGGACGGCGTCCTGACGGCGCTGGAAGCCTCCGCGCTCGACCTGCGCGGCACCGAACTGGTTGTGCTGAGCGCCTGCGAGACCGGCCTCGGCCAGATCTACCAGGGCGAAGGCGTGTTCGGCTTGCGGCGCGCCTTCGAGCAGGCGGGCGCCCAGAGTGTGATGATGAGCATGTGGAAGGTCCCTGACGAGCAGACACGCTCCCTGATGACCCTGTTCTACGGCAAGTGGCTTGCAGGCGTGGACAAGCATCAGGCCTTGCGCGATGCGCAGCTCGAGCTGCGCCGGCAGGTCATCCGGGACTGGGGCCGCGACCGTCCGCAGCTGTGGGCGGCCTTCATACTTTTGGGCCCCTGACGGCCCTGGAGGGCGCAGCATGAGAGCTCCCACCTTGTTGCTGTCGGCGGCGCTGCTGGGCGCTTGCGCAACGACGCTCCATGCGCAGACCAGCTACACCGACCCGGAGCAGCGCTACACCTTGCAGGTGCCCGCCGGCTGGCGGGTCGAACCGCAGGGCGGCGGCGTGTCCCTGGTGAACGGGCCGGCCTACGCCAGCGTCATCCGCGTCAGCGGGCGCGGCGCGCCCAAGAGCCTGGTCGAGGCACTGGCCCAGCGCTTCCCGTCGCAGTGGCAGGGCTTTGCCGGCAGCAGCGCCGGCGACACGCAGTTCGGCGGCAAGCCGGGCGCCTATGGCTGGTTCACCGGCACCAATCCACTCGGCATTGAAGCAGTGCTGAAGTTGGTCGCCACGGTCGACGGCGAGTCGGGCTACGCCATGATGATCTCCTCGCCCCGCAGCGACTTCCCGAAGTACAAGCAGGACCTCGAGAAGATCGAGGCCGGCTTTCGCCTGACGACCCCGGGAGCGCGCAAGTGAACTGGAGCCCGATGCTGGCCGTGGTCGTCGTGCTGTCGCTGGTTGTCTGGAGTGCCTGCTATTTCGCGGGCTCGCCGCTCAATGCTGCGGAGACGGTCGTGGTCGTGGGGCTGTGCGCCCTCCTGGCCTGGCTGGCCGGCGCGGCCTGGGGCCGGCTGCACAAGGTCAAGGACGGCGCCGCGAAGCCGGCCCGTCCCGCGCGGAAGCGGAAGAAGTGACGCACCGGGCGCAAGGGCATATTGGGCTGCGCATGAACAAGCTGCTGCTGTCGCCGTTGATCTCCATCGCGCTGGCGTGCGCCGCGACGCAGGCGCACGCCCAGGCGCTGGTGTGCAACGCCGACCGGCCTGTCGCACAGGTCGGCGAATCGGTCGAGCTAAGAGTGTTCGGCTCGGACAAGGCGCCTGCATGGGAGGTGTCGGCGGGCAGGCTCGAGGGCAGCGGACCCCGCGCGCAATGGCATCTTCCAGACAGCACGGGAAAGCTGAGCGCCAGTGTCACCGCCCCAGGCCAGGCGCCTTGCACCCTGTCCATCTTCGTCGTGGGCTCTGCGCGCACGCCCTCGCCTGCCCCGGCCCCGCCGCCAACCACCGCGCGCGAAACCGGCACGCTCTGGCTGGTGCGCGGGCAGCAGGAGCCCGCGGGCTACGGGCTGTACAGCTACTTCCTGCTCGGCTCGGCGCCGGACGGCAAGTCGCGTGAACGCGTGCTCGCAGCCATCGAAGCCTTCCTGGCCCTGTCGCCGTCGCTGGCCAGCCTGGACGAGTTGCTCGAGCGCAGCCAGCTGAACGCCAACCACATGCCGGTGGACGCGCCGCCGCCTTCGGCCAGGCCGAGCGCGCAATGGGTGCTGGAACACTACGACCATGCCCGCGCCCGCAGCATCCTCGCCCGCATCGACGCTTCGCTGCGCCAGGGCCCCTACCTGGTCTCGATGGGTGCACCGGCCGGATCCCGTGCGCCCCTTGCCGGTCCCATGCTCCGACAGGACCTGTCGGCCGTGCCGCCGCATCTGGTGGGCGACTGGTACCGGCTGTTCCTCAACCAGGCCGCGCAGGAGCGCGACTGGGACAAGGGACAAACCTTGCAGGAAGTGGGCGTGAGGATGCGCACCGTCATCGGCGTCCTGGCCCTGGGCCTGCCCGACGTGCAGGCCGGCGTGACGCGCTGGGTGCAGTGGGGCAAGTGAGACGCGAACGCTTGGCCGACGGCGACGCCGGCGCGGCGATACTGCGGCAGATCCGGGAGCGACCTTGTCGAGAAGCAATGCGTTTTCCATTCTGCTGACCGCCCTGGCATCCGCTTGCACCGGGCCGGTGCTCGCCGGCGACTACCCACCCGTCACATGCGACGCGCGGGCAGCCTATGCGGGGCGTCCACTGCGGGCCGCGGTGGACATCGACGTTCCCACGCCCGCCATTCCCGATAGCCCGCTGGACCCGGGAACCGCCCGACGCCTGGACGACGCATTCACGCTGACCCAGGGCGCCGCACGCGCGCCCACGATGACGGCAGCCGTCGCCATTCCGGGCAAGGGCGAGTGGCAGCGCAACGCAGCACCCGCGGGCACGCCACCCGTCTGGTTCTGGGCAAGCGTCGGCAAGACCATGACCGCAGTCGTCGTCCTGCAGCTTGCGGAGGAAGGCAAGCTGTCGCTCGACGACAAGGTGTCGCGCTGGATCCGTGACGTGCCCAATGGGGATGTGGCCACCGTTCGCGACCTGCTGGCCCATACCTCGGGCCTCTTCAGCGCCAACGAGGACCTGCCGGCACGTGCGGACCCTCGCTATCGCCCGCCATCGGAGACATTGACCATCGCCAGACGGCATGGCGCGATGTTCTGCCCGGGCGCCAACTGGCGCTACTCCAACACGGGCTACGACCTGCTCGGAGAGATCATCGCCAGGCTGGATGGCCGGCCGTTCGAGCAGTCGATTGCCGCGCGGATCATCCAGCCGCTCGCGCTTCGCTCGATGCGCGCCCTGGTGCCAGGTAGCGATGCAGACGGCGTGGCGCCGCTGCAAAGCGCCCGGGAACGCCCGATCGATCCCAGTTGGACGGGGGCTGCGGGCGCCATCGTTGCCGACGCGGCCGACATGGCTCGCTTCTGGGCCGCGTTGATGGAGGGGCGCCTCGTTCCGCGCAAGACGGTCGAGGCGATGTTCGGCACGCTCTATCCGATGTTCGACCCCGGCACCTTCTACGGCCTGGGCGTCATGGCCTTCGATGTGCCCGACAAGGACCGGCAGCTTCTCTGGCTCGGCCATGCGGGCGGGACGCCGGGTGCCAGCGCGGTCCTTGCCTATTCGCCCGCCGACAACGCCATCGTCGCCGTCGCGCTGACTGGCGACGGCCCCGCAGTTGCCGTCGCGAACCAGTTGCTGAAGGCGGTGCGCGCCGCGCCCTGAAGGCGGCGCCATGCGCCCTGCCGGCCCGGTCGGCCGGAAGGGCAGGAAGAAAGTGTGGAGCGCGCCTGTACGCCGGATTCTGTGCACCGGGGTTGCCCCCGGCGTGACCGCCATTACTCTGGGCCGCCGGTCGCCCGGACGGCTCGATGCCACCTACCCGCCAGCTCAGCGGAACCACCTCGATACTGGCCTACTTGGTGTTGCTGCGCGCAGAGATTGCCCGTTTCACCCCCGATGGCTTGCGCCCCCGGGACTCGTCTCTGTTGCTCTGATCCTCACCTCACGGTGGAGAGCCGTTAGCTCCTGCGCTGTCCTATGCAGTCCGGACGTTCCTCCAGTGCGCTCTTTCGAGACTTGCACCAGCGGCGGTCCGGCGTGCTCCACGGCAGGGATTATCCCCAATCAAGGGGAGACCTGGGTTTGGCCCGGGGCCAAGGCCCTCCTACACTCCCGCCCGGAGAAGAGAAAAGCAAACACCCAAGAGGTGTGCGACATGGAGCGAGGACAAAAATTGAACGCGAGCCAAGAGATCGTGGCGCACCCCGTGCGCTTTCATGGCCAGGAAGGCCAGTATTTCCGCATCTGGATCGTCAATGTGCTGCTGAGCATCCTGACCCTGGGGCTGTACACCCCTTGGGCCCGGCGGCGCACGGTGCAGTACTTCTTCCAGAACACCGAGATGGCGGAGGGCAGCTTCGAGTTCGCCGCGCCCATCCGGCGCATGCTGGTGGGCTTCCTGCTCTTCGGCGGGCTGTACCTGGCGGTGGAGTTGGCGGGCCACTCGGACGACCGCACGGCGCGGCTGGTGGGCAACCTGGCCATGGCGGTGATCGTGCTGGCCAGCCCATGGCTGTGGGCCAGCGCGATGCGCTTCCGGTTCAGGCACACGCGCTGGCGCGGCCTGCGCCTGGTGTTCGCGCCGCGCCTCACCGCGCTCTACGTGGCCAGCTGGCCGCTGCTGGCGCTGGCGGTGCTGGCGGTCTGCCTGGTGTTCAGCTCGTCCAGCGCGCTGCGCTACGGGCGCGTCGCGGTCATCGGGCTGCCGCTGCTCATCCTGCTGCTCGGCTTTTTGTGCCTGGCGCTGCTGCAGTTCAACTATTCGCGCCTGCTGGTGCTGGAAACGCGCATCGGCAACGAAGCCGGCCGCTGGAAGGTGGAGCGCGGGCCCTACCTCGGCATCGCGCTGCAGGCCATCGGCATCGCGGTGCTGCTGGGCTGCGTGATCGGCGCGGTGTCCGCGATCATCCTGGCCGGCTACACCCTGGGCATGCGCAACCTGCGCGGCTCGATCATGCTCGGCCTGGCCATTGGCGCTTCGGGCTGGCTGATGTGCATCGTGCCCGCCATGGCCTGGCGCGAGGCACGCACCTTCCAGCTGGTGTGGAACAACACCGGCATCAGCCAGTTGGCGCGCTTTCGCTGCGACCTGCGAATCGGCTCCTTCGTGGGCCTGCGGGTGCGCAACGCCATCCTGACCCTGGTCACGCTCGGGCTGTACCGGCCCTTTGCGCGGGTGAAGGTCTACCGCATGAAGTGCGAGTCGGTCACGGTGCACCTGCGCGGCGGCACCGAGGCACTGGTGGGCCAGCTGGTGCGCCAGCAGGACGAAGGCGGCTTCTCCGACGCGCTGGCCGACGGCCTGGGCCTGGACATGGTCGGCGCCTGACGCCCATGGACGCCACCCTGCGCGGCCGCTGGTTCGACGGGCGCAGCAGCCAGGCGCGCCCCGTGCTGCTTCGCCTGGCCGGCGACGGCCGCGGACGCGCCAGCCTCCGGCTGCACCCGCTCGATGTCTCGGGCGCGCCGACTCTGCAACTGGGGCCGGGCCGCTTCGAATGGCCCGACACCTGGGAGCCCGGCAGTGCCTCGCCGCGGCTGACGGTGGACCTGGGCACGCACGGCAGCCTGGACGTGGAAGGCCGCGCCTGGCATGACGCACTCGCCGCCTGCGGCACGCGCGCCAGCATTGCCCAGCGGCTGCAGCGGCGCTGGCGGCTGATTCTGGTCGCGCTGCTGGCCACCGCGCTCATCGTCTGGGCCTTCGGCCGCTGGGGCACGCCCTGGCTCGCCGGCCAGCTGGCGCGCCACGCGCCGCTGGAATGGGAACTGCAAATCTCGCGCGAGGCCCTGGCCCAACTCGACAGCCAGGGCACCCTGCGCCCCAGCAAGCTGCCGCGCGAAAGGCAGGCGCAGCTGCAGGCCGCGTTCAAGGCCCTGCAGGCGCAGGTGCCGCCCACGCTGCAGCCGGATGCGCGCTACGCGCCGCCGATCAGCCTGCAGTTCCGCGGCGGCCTGGGCGCCAACGCCTTCGCCCTGCCCGGCGGCACCCTGGTGATCACCGACGACATGGTGGCGCTGGCCGGCAAGCAGGGGCTGGACGACCAGGCGCTGATCGGCGTGCTGGCCCACGAGCTGGGCCATGTGCTGCACCGGCACGGCACCCGGCGGGTGATCGAGCTGAGCGTGCTCAACGTGGGCATGGCGCTGGTGCTGGGCGACGTCTCGGGCGTGGTCACCACCGGCGGCACGCTGGTGGCGGGCCTGGCCTACAGCCGCGACCACGAGCGCGAGGCCGACTGCTTCGCCATCGCGCTGATGCAGGCCACGGGCCGTCCGCTGGCGCCGATGGCCGACCTGCTGCTGGCGGCCGAGCGCAGCCAGTCCAAGGCCGCGGGCGGCGGACCGGGCATCGACTGGCTCAGCACCCACCCCGACACTGCCGTGCGCGCCGAGGCGATGAAGGCCGGCAAGGCACCGGCCTGCAAGCGCCCCTAGCCATTCGGCGCCCACAAGCGGCGCCGCCTTGGCCACAATGCCGGCTTCCGACGACCCAAATCGACGCGCAACCCAAGGAGCACCCGGCCATGAAAGCCCAGAACGTTCTCGACACCATCGGCGGCACGCCGCACATCCGCTACCAGCGCCTGTTCAAGGGCGCCACGCAGCAGGTCTGGATCAAGTCCGAGCGGGCCAACCCGGGCGGCTCCATCAAGGACCGCATCGCGCTGTCGATGGTGGAAGACGCCGAGCGCAGCGGCGCGCTGAAGCCTGGCGGCACCATCGTCGAGCCCACCTCGGGCAACACCGGCGTGGGACTGGCCATGGTGGCTGCGGTGAAGGGCTACAAGCTGATCCTGGTGATGCCCGACAGCATGTCGGTGGAGCGCCGCCGCCTGATGCTGGCCTACGGCGCCACCTTCGAGCTGACGCCGCGCGAGAAGGGCATGAAGGCCTCCATCGCCCGCGCCGAGGAAATCGTCGCCTCCACACCCGGCGCCTGGATGCCGCAGCAGTTCAACAACCCGGCCAACATCGAAGTGCACGTGCGCACCACGGCCGAGGAAATCGCGGCCGACTTCCCCGAGGGCGTGGACGTGCTCATCACCGGCGTGGGCACCGGCGGCCACATCACCGGCTGCGCGCAGGTGCTCAAGAAGAAGTGGCCCAGGCTGAAGGTGTTCGCGGTGGAGCCCACCGCCTCGCCGGTGATCTCGGGCGGCCAGCCCTCGCCGCACCCGATCCAGGGCATCGGCGCCGGCTTCATCCCCAAGAACCTGGACACCGCGCTGCTCGACGGCGTGATCCAGGTCGAGGCCGAGGCGGCCCGCGAAATGGCGCGCCGCTGCGCCCGCGAGGAAGGGGTGCTGGTGGGCATTTCCTCCGGGGCCACGCTGCAGGCCATCGCGCAAAAACTGTCGGAGCTGCCCGCCGATGCGGTGGTGCTGGGCTTCAACTACGACACGGGCGAGCGCTACCTCTCGGTGGACGGATTCCTGCCGGCCTGAGGCCCGCCGCCCGAAAAAGTAAAATCGCGGATTCTTCTTTCACGAACTGCCCGATCGAAACGGGCCGCTTCGCCATGATCCGCGTCTCCGAACTCAAGCTCCCGCTCGACCACGCGCCCGAGGCCCTGCTGCAGGCTCTGGCGGGAAAGCTGGGCGTCGCCCCATCCGACATCGTCTCGCACAAGGTCTACAAGCGCAGCTTCGATGCGCGCAAGGCCGAATTGCTGCAGGTCTACATCGTCGACGTGCAACTGGCCGACGAGACGCGCGAAGCCGCCGTGCTGGCCGCGAACAAGCCGCATCTGCAGAGCGCACCCGACATGGCCTACCGCTTTCCTGGCCACGCGGGCGGCGCGGAGCTGTCCCGGCCCGTGGTGGTGGGCTTCGGCCCCTGCGGCATCTTCGCCGCGCTGCTGCTGGCGCAGATGGGCCTGAAGCCCATCGTGCTGGAGCGCGGCAAGGCGGTGCGCGAACGCACCAAGGACACCTGGGACCTGTGGCGCAAGAAGGTGCTGGACCCCGAATCGAACGTGCAGTTCGGCGAGGGCGGCGCCGGCACATTCTCCGACGGCAAGCTCTACAGCCAGATCAAGGACCCGCGATTCCTCAGCCGCAAGGTGCTGGAGGAATTCGTCAAGGCCGGCGCGCCCGAAGAGATTCTTTGGGAAGCCCATCCGCACATCGGCACCTTCCGCCTGGTGAAGATGGTGGAGAACATGCGCGCCGACATCGAGGCGCTGGGCGGCGAGATCCGCTTCTCGCACAAGGTGACGGACATCCACGTCGAGGACGGCCACCTGCGCGGCCTGTCGGTGCACAACCAGGCCAGCGGCGAGACCTACGAGCTGCGCTGCGACCACGCGGTGATCGCGCTGGGCCACAGCGCCCGCGACAGCTTCACCATGCTGCATTCGCGCGGCGCGCCCATCGAGGCCAAGCCCTTCTCCATCGGCTTCCGCGCCGAGCATCCGCAGGGCCTGATCGACCGCGCCCGCTGGGGCCGGCATGCAGGGCATCCGGCGCTGGGCGCGGCCGAGTACCGCCTCGTGCACCACGCGAGCAACGGCCGCTCGGTCTACAGCTTCTGCATGTGCCCCGGCGGCACGGTGGTGGCCGCCACCAGCGAGCCCAACCGCGTGGTGACCAACGGCATGAGCCAGTACTCGCGCAACGAGCGCAATGCCAACGCCGGCATCGTGGTGGGCATCGACGTCGGCGACTATCCGACCGAATACCAGCACCTGGACCTGCCGCCGGACCTGCTGGAACAGGCGCAGGGCAAGCCGCATCCGCTGGCGGGCATCGAGCTGCAGCGCCGGCTGGAATCCGCTGCCTTCGTGCTGGGCGGCAGCGATTACTGCGCGCCGGGCCAACTGGTGGGCGACTTCGTGGCCGGCACCCCGTCGAAGGAGTTCGGCGAGGTGCAGCCCAGCTACAAGCCCGGCGTGCTGCTGGGCGACCTGCACGGCGCCCTGCCCGCTTACGCCATCGAGGCGATGCGCGAGGCCTTCCCGGCCTTTGGCCGCAAGATCCCCGGCTTCGACCGGCACGACGCGGTGCTGACGGGCGTGGAGACGCGCACCTCGTCGCCCATCCGCATCGCGCGCGACAGCCAGACGCTGCAGTGCCCCGGCCTCGCGGGCCTGTACCCGGCGGGTGAAGGCGGTGGCTACGCGGGCGGCATCTTGTCGGCCGGCGTGGACGGCATCAAGGTGGCCGAAGCCGTCGCGCGGCAGATGCTGGGCATCGGCGCGGAGGCCGTGGCATGAACGCGCCCATGAACTTTCCGCGCCCCACGAAGGCGCAGTTCGCCCAGGGCATCGCCGCCATGGTGGCGGTGGTGCTGGCTTCCAACTACCTGGTGCAGTTCCCCATCAACGACTGGCTCACCTGGGGCGCCTTCAGCTACCCGGTGGCTTACCTGGTGAGCGACCTCATCAACCGGCGCTTCGGCCCCGGCCTGGCGCGCCGCGTGGCGTGGCTGGGCTTTGCCGTCGCGGTGGCAGCGTCGCTGGCGCTGGCGCCGGCGCGCATCGCGGCTGCCTCCGGCCTGGCTTTCATCGCCTCGCAGCTGCTGGACATCGGCATCTTCGACCGCCTGCGCCGCGGCACCTGGTGGCGCGCGCCGCTGGTGGCCACGGTGATCGCGGCGGTGCTCGACAGCATCGTGTTCTGGGGCATTGCCTTCGCGGGCACCGAGGGCCCGTGGATCACCTGGGCGCTGGGCGACCTGGGCGTGAAGCTGGCCGTGGGCGTGTTCATGCTGCTGCCCTTTCGCCTTTTCATCGGCCGCGCTGCTGCGACTGCAGCGGCCGGCAAGCACCATCCGGCGCAAGCCTGAGACTTTCCATTTCCTGACCTGACACCCCTGGACCGAGATGACGACCGACGCCACCGACAACGCCGTGACCACGACGACGCCTGAAGAAGCCGCGCCCGCCACCGAGCCCGCGACCCACGAAGGCGGCGCCGCGCGCAAGCCGCGCCGCCGCGGCGGACGGAACAACAACAACAGGGGCGGCAGGCCCGAAGGCCAGGCGCAAGCCGCCCAGGGCAAAGACAACAGCAAGGCGCCCGCTGCCAACAAGGGCGGCGGCGACAAGCAGCAGCAACAACAGCGCAAGCCGCCGCACCCGGCGCTGGAGAAGCTCTTCGAGCTGTACCCCGGTTTGTTCGGCGCGCGCTTTTTGCCGCTCAAGCGCGGCGTGTACGAAGAGCTGGTGGAGCGTCACCCTGACGCTTTCAAGCCCGAGGAACTGAAGCTGGCCATGGGCCTGCATGCCCGCTCCACCCGATATTTGGAGTCGGTGGCCGCCGGCCATCCGCGCCACGACCTGGAAGGAAACGTGGTGGAGGCGATGGCGCCCGAGCACGTGCACCACGCCATCCTGGAACTGCACCGCCGCCGTCTGCAGCGCACGCCCGAGGACGCGCAGCCGGCGCTGCGCGAGCAGACCGTAGCGCGCATCGCCCGCGCCATCGAGGCATCGGAGCTGCCGCGCGAGGACTACGCGGTGCTGGTGCGCTCGCGCGATGCCGACATCAACGCCATCGTCGACGACGCGCTGGCCAGCCTGGCGGCGCAGACCGCCAAGGCCGAAGCCTTGCTGCGCGCCTTCGAGGCCAGCGGCAAGACCGAGCAGGAGTTTGCCGACATGTACGGCATGAACCCTGGCGAGGTGGCGCGCACGCTCAAGCGCGCACGCGCGGCGCGCTGACGCTTCTCGGCCAGTGACGCGCGTCGCTTGAGTGAGTCAGTCAGTGCAACGCGCGTCGCATTGATTCGAGCGCCTCGTCCACGGCCAACATGCGGCGCTGGGTCTCGGCATTGATGCAAGTGACCAGCGCCCGGAGCTCGGCGGGCTCGACGTGAAGCTCTTCGGGCGCGTGGATGCAGTGCGGCGACAGGAAGCTTTGCAGGCATTCGAAGGCGAGGAGCGTGTCGCGCAGGTGCTGCAGTTTGTCGAGTGCGTTGATGGAGGCGGTTCGGGCCTTGCGGTCGTTCGTGGGCGGCTCGGCTGTAGTTGCTTGCATCTTGCTGCGATCGACGGCCTGGCGTTTGGCGGACTTTGAACCGACGGGCTTGCGCTTGAGCGCGGAAGAAGACTTGGCCATATAGGGCCTCCCTGTGTTTCTGTTTGCACAAGCCGGCTACCTCGCTTGCGAGGGGCACCGGCGCAATCGAAGAAACCACAGATCGCTGAGGTTTCCACCGTACAAAGTTCACACGGGCTTCCAATCCCGATCGCATCGTTGAGGACGCGACCGGCGAAGTATGCCAGCGTCTAGAGAGGCCGATGAAAGCAGATGGATGGTGGACGCGGCACCCGCTAACCGCCTTCTAGCCAATCTCCGCTTCAGACTGGCTGCGGAAGTTCGCGGCAGTGCAGCCAATAGACTGCTTCGGGCAGTAGGGCGGTCATTTCAAGCGAGCTGCGTGCACCAGCGAGCAAAAACTGCCCGTAGGCCAATATCATCCCCGCGCATCTGGGGTAAAAACGCGGGTCGCGCGGGAGGTGACGAGCCTCAAGGTTTCGGACGATTTCCCAGGGAAGATCGCACTGTGTCACTGGCGCTAGCGGCTCCGGGTTGACAGACGGAAGGGAGAGTAACCCGGAGCTGCTCGTCATCCGGGATCTGTACTCCTCACCCAGGCTGCCATCTGCTTTGCGCGTGCGGCAATTGCGTCAGCCAAATCGTAACCACCGACTGACGGCCACATGGTCCCTTCCAATCGGCCGTAGGTCTGCTGTGCCCAAGTAGTGACCACTCGATGCCAGTCGCGGTGATTCTCCCGAAGCCATTTGGCAGACCCGTTCTTTCGCTCCGCCTCTAAAGCGTTTCGCAGATGCTTCGCGAGTTCGGTCCTCGCCGATTGCACCTTGCCCCGAGCGTGCATGTTCATCTCGTAGGTCGATAGGGGCACGTCCTTGTACACGGTGGCCCATATGACGGCCGCCACCGCTTCAATCCATTGCTGTACCGAGTCCAGGGCACGGGCGCATGTCTCGGCGTCCACGACTAAGCGGGGCGCTGCTTCATGCGCGAGGATGTGACGCAGGCGAAACGCTTCACCGATGTTTGTCGCGAGTACATCAACGTCCACGACTAGTCGTGGGGCGTTATCCGGGTCGTCCCGCTGGTATGGAGAGACAGCGCGAGCGAGAGCCTCCTTTAGGTCAAAGCCCAGGATTCTGGTAAGCCATGACATGAGGTCTGTGACCGAATTGCAGGGCGCCGCATGAGCCACGAGTTCCCCGAAGGTAGCCGTCTTACCACTGATCCAACCCAGGGCCTCTTTCAATGTGAACCGCTCTGTGATCGACTCTGCCGCCCGCCCTCTAAGCGCTTCATCGTGATCGACCAATTCGACCAAGGTGCCCCGATACCAAGTCTGAAGCGCTGCAACGGCCGAAACGATGGCGTGCCTATGGAGCTCGTTATTCCCACTCCCGATGAATCCGCGCACAACGCGGAGTCGATCCATGGCGTCGGACTGCGCCAGCCGCCACTGGCCCCATAAGATTCGAGACCGCATTTCCCCGATCTCGTTATGCGCGTTGCCAAGTTGTCGAGTTGTCGAGTTGTCGAGTTGTCGAGTTGTCATTGTGAAATTTTGCTGTGGGTCTCTGTGGCGGAGGATAGCTCTCTTGCACATGCGGCGATCCATTCCGAGAGGTCCATGGATAACTGTGCGTTCATCCAGTGGCGCTGCCTATCGTCCGGCCTCGATGCGCCGCTGTGGCAGGATGCCGCACAACAATATCAACCTCGTTGATGCCGATGCTGCCTGCGCAACTCAAGAACCTTAGCGAAGCACTGCTCGCGCAAGCGTGCGCCGATCGATGGCCGGAGACGCTCACGCTCGAATTCAAGCGAGATTTGCCCGGCACAGGCGACAAGGAAAAGGGAGAACTGTGCAAGGACGTCAGCGCGATGGCGAATGCCGATGGCGGCGACATTGTGTACGGAATCGCCGAGGACAACGGCGCTGCAGATGCTCTTGTGCCGATAACGGCCGAAGGGGCGGACAGCGCGAAGCGCCGGCTTGGCCAAGTTCTGGCCGGCGTAGAGCCGCGCATCAACGGACTGCAGTTGCAGGAGGTTGCGATTGCTGCGGGCGGGTACGCACTGGTGATTCGTGTGCCCGCATCCTTCGATGGTCCTCATCGCTTTGGATCGCGCTTTGTTGCCCGGACTGGAACTCACATCATGGACCTAACATACGACCAGTTGCGCAGCGCGTTCGGGCGTCGCGCAAGCATTGAGACCAGCGTGAAGGCGTTCATTGCTGAGCGGCGCGAGATGATCAACCAAGGACAGACGCGGGCCGACCTTCGGGGTGAGCCGGCAACCATGGTCCACCTAGTGCCCTTGTCGAGTTTCACCGGCCGCGGCGGGCTCAACCTGCAACAAATGGAGTCGGATTTTCTAACGCTGAGATTCAGTGACTGGGGAGGCGCGGGCTTTTCGCGGAACCTCGATGGTGTCCTTGTGGCTCCCGGCGGAGACCGTTGTGTGACGTATGTCCAAGCATTTCGGAATGGAGCATTTGAGTGCGTGCGCTACGCCAGGGCGATCAATGTCCCGGACGGCAAGAAATGGATATGGGCGGGCGGCGTTACCGCGTACATCCGAGAAGCGTTTCAGAAGCTGATTGCTGCAGCGAAGAACCAGGGCGCCACGGGGCCTGCAGTGTTCGCAGTCTCACTTCACCGGGTAGGCGGTTTCACTTGGATGGTGAGCGACGCCTACAACATGCAGCACGCGGCGGTCGCTGACAGACCCGAACTCCACCTGCCCGATGTCCTGCTTGAGAACGTCGAAGACGTGCCGGATTGCGATGTGGTGCTCCGGCCGCTTCTGGACGTTCTCTGGCAGTGCTTCGATGTCGAACGGTGCCGCGAGTACAACGCCAGCGGGAAGTGGACGCCAAGGTAGGCAGGGCAAGGGCAAGTCGAGCATGAGCACTATCGGTCCGGAGGGCCGCTCCTTTAAGTCGATCGCGCCGGAAGACCTCGCGCGTCTTCTCAAGATCGCCCGTGACGACATTGCGGACTACTTCCGCCGATACCCGGCGAAGTGGGGCAACTTCTATCGGGACCGGCTGCTAGGGATCGCGCTTTGCCAAGGTGCGGCTGATCACTACTGCGGCAAGCGAAATGGCATTCAAGACTTCGACGTCTACGCCTTCTTCGCCGAGCACCCAGAGCAAACGTGGTACGCAAAGCGGAAAGTTGTGCGGGACTTCGGAGACGCAAAGTTCGGGCAGTCGCAGAGTCGTCCTGCCTTCGTGGGCCGGCGGGTGGACCTACTAAGCAGGGGCTTGCCCGCCCAACCTGGGGACGACTTCGAGCACGTGCTTTGCTCATGGCTCTCAAGCGGCGCCACGGACTCCGCTAAGTTGCTGGCCCAAAAGTCCGCAGTGATCTTGGCGCCCGAGGAGCGGCTAGGCTTCATCATCTGGCCCAGGCCCGCCGAGTGATCTGTTACGCGACCCGCCGCCCCTTGGTCATGCTGCGGCATTGCATGCAGTAGGTCCTTGACGGTGGTAGAAGACGGCGGGACTCTACGGGATGACGATGCAGTTGTCGTGGCCGAGTCAGCCAAAGAAGCGATTCACGCCAGCAGTGGCGACAAATTGGGAACGCCTGCAGGCCCGCCCCGCCTACCAGACCCGCCATGGCGGTGCAGGAAAGCGCGGCCAGTTCCCAGGGCGTCCCGACGATTCCGGCACCTGACATCCGCCCGTGAACGGCGTGATTTCCGCCGGTCCATTTCGATGGTCCATGTGGAGGGCCGTTTCGCGGGCCACTAACCATACATACGTCGTGACTCGTCGTAACGCAGCGGTGGACCCTAACTCGACTTCTGACCTTGCCAACCGGAGTGGGCGACGGAAATGACAGGAAAGGTAAGCGTCCGGCCAACCCATCTTGATTCCCGCCGGCGGGCCTAGGAGCATCGTGTTCACTACTCCACTTATTTCTTGGCGGACACGTGAACACT
>NZ_FOUG01000055.1 GCF_900114785.1 Variovorax sp. OV329 | reverse complement strand
CGCTCGTACTGCTCGCGGATGGGCGACTTGAAGCCCTCTTCCTCTTGCGCGCTCCACTGCCCGCCCTTGGCCTCGATGCCGTCGCGCTTGACCGTGGCCAGCACGCTGGCGGCCTGCTCGCCGCCCATGACGCTGATGCGCGCGTTGGGCCACATCCACAGGAAGCGCGGCGAGTAGGCGCGGCCGCACATGCCGTAGTTGCCCGCCCCGAAGCTGCCGCCGATGATGATGGTGAACTTGGGCACGTTGGCCGTGGCCACCGCCGTCACCATCTTGGCGCCGTGGCGCGCGATGCCCTCGTTCTCGTACTTGCGGCCCACCATGAAGCCGGTGATGTTCTGCAGGAACACCAGCGGGATCTTGCGCTGGCAGCACAGCTCGATGAAGTGCGCACCCTTCTGCGCGCTCTCCGAGAACAGGATGCCGTTGTTGGCCACGATGCCCACCGGCATGCCCTCGATTTCCGCGAAGCCGCACACCAGCGTGGTGCCGAAGCGCGCCTTGAACTCGTGGAACTCGCTGCCGTCGACGACGCGGGCGATGATTTCGCGCACGTCGAAGGGCTTGCGGGTGTCGGTGGGGATCACGCCGTACAGCTCCTGCGCGCCATAGGCCGGGGCGCTGGGCGCCTCGGCCGCGGCAGCCGCGGGCCTGGCCGCGTTGAGGTTGGCGATGGCGGTGCGGGCCAGCGCGAGCGCATGCAGGTCGTTCTGCGCCAGGTGGTCGGCCACGCCCGACAGGCGCGTGTGCACGTCGCCGCCGCCCAGGTCCTCGGCCGTCACCACCTCGCCGGTGGCTGCCTTCACCAGCGGCGGTCCGCCCAGGAAGATGGTGCCCTGGTTCTTCACGATGATCGACTCGTCGCTCATCGCCGGCACGTAGGCGCCGCCCGCCGTGCACGAGCCCATCACCACTGCGACCTGCGCGATGCCCTGGGCGCTCATGTTGGCCTGGTTGTAGAAGATGCGGCCGAAGTGGTCGCGGTCGGGAAAGACCTCGTCCTGGTTGGGCAGGTTGGCGCCACCCGAATCGACCAGGTAGATGCAGGGCAGGCGGTTCTGCTCGGCCACCTCCTGCGCGCGCAGGTGCTTCTTCACCGTCATGGGGTAGTAGGTGCCGCCCTTCACGGTGGCGTCGTTGCACACCACCATGCAGTCCACGCCGCTCACGCGGCCGATTCCGGCGATCAGGCCCGCGCCCGGCGCGTCGCCGTTGTACATGCCGTGCGCAGCCAGCGGCGCCAGTTCCAGGAAGGGCGTGCCCGGGTCCAGCAGCTGCGCCACGCGGTCGCGCGGCAGCAGCTTGCCGCGTGCGGTGTGCTTGGCGCGCGCCGCCTCGCCGCCGCCGGCCTCGACCTTGGCGAACTGCGACTGCAGGTCGTCCACCAGGGCGCGCATGGCGTTGGCATTGGCCTGGAA
>NZ_FOUG01000032.1 GCF_900114785.1 Variovorax sp. OV329 | reverse complement strand
CAAGAACTTATCCACACCGTGAGCCACCAGGCTCGCAAAGAGGGTGGGTCAATATTGGATGGAAATGCCGGGTCAGGATTGCATGGAACTCAACACGCGTGACAGCTCGATGCCCGATTGCAGATCGAAATCGCAGCTTCTCAGAATGAGTCGTTTGGCCGCGCTGACGCCCTCGGGATTGTTTGCCGAGATCTGAGACGCAAGCAGCAATGTGTCGTTGAGTAAGCGTTCGGGCGGTACGACAACTTCTGCAAAGCCCAGCGCAAAGGCTTCTTGAGCAGAGAACTGGCGACCGGTGAGGACAATCAAGCTTGCTCGACCACGGCCCACCATCTTCGGCAGGCGGACGGGAGCGCCTGCGCCTGGAAATGCGCCTACTTTGCTCACTTCGGGCAACGAGAATACGGCCCGTTCGGAGACCACGCGAATGTCGCACGCCAAAGCAATCTCAAAGGATCCGGCGATCGCGGGACCGTTGATCATTGCAATCACTGGAGCGCGCAAGGACTCGATCATCACTATGGCGCGCAAGAGCGCTTCACGCGCCGTCTGGGTCTGCTCGGGGGCAAGGGCAGCCCTTTCCTTCAGGTCTGCGCCTGCACCGAAAGTCGTGCCTTCACCCGTGATGATGAGCGCTCGGAGATCGCGGTCGTCATTGAGGCTTGTCAGGCAGGCTTCCAACTCGTCAGCCATCCGCACATTGATCGCATTTCGTTGATCGGGCCGATTCATCGCCAGGACGCTGACGTGAGGAACTGGATTTGTGACCTTGATCGTCGTCCAGATTCGCTCGCTCATGCCAAGCCTCCCTTGATCGATCCGGGCAGTTCAACCTCGGCTTCTTCCAGAAGTTCGATGCGACCCGTCCCCAAGTCGTACACGCCGCCCATCACAAGCAACTGGCCGCTGGCAATCAGGCCTTCGAGGATTTCCGATCCATGTCGCAGTTGCTCGACTGATTGGCAAACGTTCGCTCGGACGGCCGCCTGGATCAGCGCGCCACGATCCTGCTCCCGTTGCGCAGTTAGCAAGGGGGCTACCGCCGGTTCGATGCGCTCGGCAATGAAGCGCATGTGCGGGGAACGCGCCGCGGCGGGGCGGCGCAGCCTCTCCAGCGTGCCGAGAACGGCGCCGCAACCTGTATGGCCCAGCACCATGACCACGGCGCTGCCAAACTCAGCAGCCGCGTACTCGACGCTCCCCAGTTGAGAGGGCGAGACGATGTTGCCCGCGACGCGAATGACGAAGAGATCGCCCAGATCCTGGTCGAAGACGATCTCGACCGGCACACGCGAGTCGGAGCAGCCGATCACGATGGCAAATGGCTCTTGACTCGACACCGTGCTGGCGCGTCGCACGCACCGCAAGAATGCGTCGGCGTTGCCCTTTCCCGAGGCAAATCGTTCATTTCCTTCGCGCAGGCGCCGTAGCGCATCCTGGGATTTAGTCATGGCGATCTACCGTTAATTGGACGCAATGGAGTGCCAATGGATTCAGCGCACCGCAATGAGGAGCGCGATCACCAGGACCGCGAGGAAAACCGTCTCGCTAAGCATCAGAGCAATCGGCCTCAGCCCGACAGTTGCGAAGTCCTTGAGGTGTGACTTCATGCCGATGGCTGCCATGGAGATCACCAGCAGCCAGGTCGACAGGGCTTGCAGCGCATGCTGGAGCGCGGCGGGAATCAGGCCGGCACTGTTGAGGGCAACCAGCAGCGCGAACACCAGGACGAACCACGGCAGCAGAGGCGGCTTCGAGCCGGGCGATCCTCCGGCAAGGCGGGGTCGGCGGTAGACCAGCGAGATGAGAAGAATCACGGGTAGCAGCATCGCCACGCGCAGCAACTTGACGATGGTCGCGATGTCGCCCGTCTCCTTCGACATACCGTATCCGGCGCCCACCACCTGGGCGACGTCGTGAATCGTTCCGCCCAGGAACACGCCTGCCTCGCCGCCGCGCAGGCCAAGCAGTGCTGCGATGACCGGATAGGCCACCATCGCGAGGGTGGAGAGAGTGCTCACGCCGATCACGGTGAAGATGGTGGCGCGTTCCCTAACTTTGTCGTCCGCGTCCGCGGGGATCGCCGCCGCAATGGCCATGGCGGCAGACGCACCGCAGATAGCCACCGCGCCGCCGGTCAGCACGCCGAAGCGATTTCGATAACCCAGCACACGGGCAAGCACCAGGCCAAAGGCAATCGTGAGGGCCACGCTGAGCACGACCATCGCCACCGGCAAGGCGCCCAGCGCCGTGATTTGTCCGAGTGTGATGCGCACGCCCAGCAGCGCGACGCCCAGGCGCAGCAGTGTGCTAGCCGAGAAGCGGATGCCCGGAACGCAGCGGCCTTCGGTAGACAGAAAGTTCAGCGCCATGCCCAGCAGTAGCGCGAACAGCATCGCCGACATGCGGTAGTGCTCGGCCAGTGAGACGGCCGCCAGCGCCACCACCGCCGACACCAGAATGCCGTGAAAGTTGGTGCGGACGGGTTCGCGCCAGCCGGCCAGTGAGAGTGCAGTGTTCATGGCAAGTCGACGCTGAGCGCACCCGGCGCCAACGAGCACGCCAAGGTGAACATCACGGATTCACTCCGGCTTGAAGTTGATGGACCGCAGGATTTCGCCATTGCGCTCGAAGTCGGAGCGCAGGCCCTTGCTCATCTCTTCGACAGTTCTCGGCTGGCCGGCGTCCAGGCCAAACTCGGCCAGGCGTTGGCGTGTGGCCGGCTGCGCCATGACCTTGAGCGCCACTTCGCGCAGGCGCGCCTGCGCTGCCGCCGGCACGTCGGGCGTAACCCACAGGCCTGCCCAGGCGAGTGCCTCAAGCTGCGGATAGCCCAGCTCGGCAAAGGTCGGCACGTTGGGTAGCTGCGGCGAGCGCTTCGGAAGGCTCACGGCATAGGGCACGACCTTGTCCGACTTGATCAGCGGCAGCGCATTCGGAATGCCCGCGAACATCAGCGGCACATGCCCGCCGACCACGTCCACCAGCGCCGGCGGCGAACCCTTGTAGCCAACGTGCGTCATGTCGATGCCGGCCGCCTTGTTCAGCTGCAGGCCCATGATGTGAGAAACGGTGCCCGCGCTGTATGAGGCATAGCTCACCTTGCCCGGGTTGGCCTTCACGAAGCCGATGAGCTCCGAAAGGCTCTTGGCGGGCACGGACGGATTGCCCACCATCACAAGCCCGCCGCGCGCCAGTTCAGCAATCGGCCTGATCTCCTTGGCCATGTCGAAGCGCAGCTTCACGATGTGCGGGATCTCGCTGACGATGGCGTCTAGCGTGACCATCATCGTGTTTCCGTCGTGCGGCGCCTGCATCAGGTCGTTGGCGGCGAGGGCGCCGCCGGCACCGGGCTTCAGGTCGACGACCACGGTCTGGTTCAGTTCCTTGTGCATGCCGTCCGCCAACAGGCGCGAGACCACGTCGAGGCTTCCGCCCCCGGGGCCGGCGACGATGATGCGAAGGGGCTTGTCAGAGGGTGCCTGCGCCCAGGCGGGGGCGGCCAGGACGGTGCAGGCAGCGCCGAGGATGGCGCCGAGCGCGCGGCGGGTGAATCGATGGTTCATGGTTGGCTCCGGTTGTCTTGCGTTGTGATGAGGGGGGAGGCGATGAAAGGCTGCATTCAGATATAGGTGGGCCACGAGCGCATCTCGTGGTCGCCGATGCCGCCGTTGCGCGAGCGGCGGTGCGCGTTCAAGGCGTCGATGAGCCAGGTGCGGGTTTGCTCCGGTGCAATCACCGACTGGACGCCGAAGGCTCCGGCCAGCGCATAGGCCGAGGTGTCGCGCGCCATCTCGCTCTTGAGGCGGTCGAAACGCTCGGGGTCGTCCTCGCGCCGGATGCCGTGCAGCACGCTGACGCCGATCTGGGGGTCCATGAAGCTGACGTCTGCGCTGGTCCATGCCGCGACCACGTCGCTGTTGCGGCCGCCGCCCATGTTGAGGTAGGCCTGGCCGTAGCTTTTGCGCAGGATCACCGACAGCTTGGGCACGCTGCACAGTTGCAGCGCGTGGATCATGTTCATGATGTGTGCGGGTGCGGCCATGCGCTCGCCCTCGATGCCGACGAGGAAGCCCGGCGTGTCGACGAGGAGCAAGAGCGGGATGTTGAAGGAGTCGCACATCACCATGAAGGCACTGACCTTGCGGCAGGCCTGCGGGTCCATCGCGCCGCCCTTGAACATTGGGTTTGACGCCACGATGCCAACGCTCTGGCCGTCGAGTCGGGCCAGCGCCGTGACGGCCGCACGGCCGAAGCGGTCCTTGAGGTTGAAGAGGCTTCCTTCGTCGACGATGCTGGCGATCACCTTGCGCATGTCGTAGGTCTTGCTTCGCTCGCATGGCACCAGAGCGGCCAGGCCTGCCGCGTCCGGCGCAACCGCTTCTGCGCGCGGGAGGCTCGGCGCAAGTGCATCGGCGTGGGAGGGCAGGTAGCTGAGAAAGCGGCGGATTGCGGCCAGTGCTTCTTCGTCGCTGTTGACGACCATGTCCACCAGCCCCGTCTGTTCGGCATGCAGCTTCCAGCCGCCCAGTTCCTCGGGATCGACGGCCTCGCCAATTGCGAGCGAAGTGACGCGCGCGCTCGATACCGCCAGGAACGCGCCCTTGCGCATGACAACGAAATCCGACAAGCAGGTGTACCAGGTCGACGAGCCCAGGCAGGGGCCGAGCACGGCACTGACCCAGGGCGTTTCGCGCCGGCGGCAGTACTGCTGGGGATCTTGTCCGGCAGCGGCCATTGCCTCCGCGCCCAGGCTGTCGGGCACGCGCGATCCGCTCGATTCGCCCAGGAAGATGAGTGGCATGCCGCTGCGGTTGGCGGTCTCCTTGAGGCGGGCGATCTTGCGGATGTTGACTGCGGACGACGACGCGCCCTTGACTGTCATGTCGTTCGACACCACGGCCACCCGGCGGCCTTCGATGCGGCCGGTACCGGTGATCTTCGCATCGGCAGGTGAGCTGCCGCGGTCGGCCGGCACCACGGAGACGGCCAGCATGCCGGTTTCGTTGAAGGAGCCTGGGTCGAGCAGCTGCGCGATGCGTTCGCGGGCGTTGAGGTGGCCGCTGTCCCGGCGCTGCGCGAGCTTGTCCTGTCCGCCCATCGCCAGCGCGGTGGCGGTGCGGGCGTCGAGTGCCGCGCGCTGCGCTTCGTAGGTGGCCATGCCATTTGTCCTGGCATCGGCCGCGGTATTCACGCGTTCAAGGGTGGTACTCACTTGGCATTCCTTTCAGCGCATCGTGCGACCCACCGGCCCAAGACGCCGGGCCGTCGCCTGGTACGCGTCCTCAATCCAGGCGCACAGCAGCGGCCGGGTCGCTGCGGGTTCGATGATGTCCAGCACACCAAATCGCTCGGCGGTGCGCAGCGGCGACGAAATGGCGTGGTAGTGCGCCTCGAGCTCCAAGCGGTGCGCAACGGGGTCCTCGGCGGCGGCAATGTCCTTCTTGTAGGCGGCTGCAACCCCGCCTTCGACCGGGATCGAGCCCCAGCGCGCCGAGGGCCAGGCATAGCGGTTTGGCAGCGAGGTGCCCGAGGGGCCGTGCAGGGGGCTCAGCATGGCGCCCGCCAGTCCGACGCAGCGGCGCAGCACGATCGCCAGCCACGGTACGCCCGATTGCTCGATGGCATGCATCGCCTGCAATGCGGCGGCGATGGTGCCCTCGCGCTCGGCGTCGGCGCCGGTCATCACGCCCGGCTGGTCGGCCAGGTTGACGATGGGCAGGTGGAAGGTGTCGCACAGGTCGACGAAGCGCGCCATCTTCAGCGCCGCAGAGCGCGTGAGCGCGCCGCCCATGATCATCGGGTTGTTGGTCATCACCCCGACCGCGTGGCCGTTCAGGCGCGCCAGGCAAGTAATGGTCGAGCCACCGAAGTCGGGAGAGATCTCAAACAGCGAGTCCTTGTCGAAGATGGCCTTCAGGATCTTGCGCGGCTGGAAGACCTTGCGCTTGTCGGCCGGAATGGCCTGGTTGAGCCACGGGTCGCAGCGGTCGGCCGGGTCGTCGCAGGCCACGCGCGGCGGGCGCTCCCACACGTTGGATGGCAGGTAGGACAGGAAGCGGCGCGTGGCATCCATCGCCTCTTCCTCGGTGTCCACGGCCAGGCCGACTGCGCCGCTGTAGCGGTGCATGGCGTCATAGCCTCCCAGCGCCTCCTTGTCGATGTCGATGCCCAGTGCCTGCTTCACGACCGGCGGTCCACCGGCAAACACCTGGCTCTTGCCCCGGATCATGATGGCCAGGTGGGAGGCGCCTACGCGCACTGCGCCGAGGCCGGCGCAGGCGCCCAGCGCAATGCCGACCACAGGCACCACACCCAGCAACTGCGTCATCGGCAGCATGGGATAGCCGGGAATCTTGGTGTGGCCGAGCTTGTCCAGCAGCTTGACGCTGCCGCCGGCACTGTCGATCAGGCGCACCAGGGGCAGCTTGTATTCCCATGCGTAGCGGTCGGCGTAGATCCACTTCTCGGACACCGAGCCCTCGGAGGAGCCGCCGCGGATGGTGAAGTCATCGGCCGCGACCACGGTGCGCCGCGCGGCGATCTTGCCGACACCCACCACCGCGTTGCTGGGCGTGAAGCTCTCGCGCTTGCGGTCGACGCCGTATTTGACGGCGCCGGCCAGCGCGCCGATCTCGCCAAAGCTGCCGGCATCGAGCAGGCGATCGATGCGTTCGCGCGCGGTGAGCTTGCCCAGCGCGTGATGGCGGGCAACCTGCTCCTGGCCGCCCAACTCGCGCGCAATGGCGCGGCGCTCGGCAAGCTCCTGAAGGTCCTCGGCCCAGTCGCCCGTTTCGGGCGGGGTGCGCAGTGCGGTGTTCATTTGGCGATGTCTCCTTGGGGATGGCGCGCGAGGTAGGCGTCGCGCAGGTCGTTCTTGGTCACCTTGCCGGCGTGATTGCGCGGCAGGGCGTCGACGAACTCGATCACGCGCGGCTTCTTGTAGCCGGCGATCAGCTCGCCGCAGTGGCGCGAGAGCGTGTCTGCATCGCTCGCCTGGCCGGGGCGGCGCACGACGAAGGCGGCCACCACCTCGCCCCACCGGGCATCGGGCAGGCCGAGCACCGCCACTTCTGCCACCGCCGGATGGGTGTGCAGCGCGTCCTCGACTTCGCGCGCATAGACGTTGAAGCCGCCGCTGATCATCATGTCCTTGTTGCGACCCACGATGTAGAGGAAGCCTTCCTCGTCGAAGCGGCCCAGGTCGCCGCTGTAGTACCAGCCGTTCCGGATGGCTTCGCGCTCCAGGTCGGGGCGGCGCCAGAAGGCCACCTCGCCGATGCCGCGGTGGGCGATGGCAATCTCGCCGACTTCACCGGGCGCCACTGGCTGGCCGTCGGCGTCGCGCACAGTGATGTCAACGTCCATCGTCGGGCGGCCGCAGGAGGTGATGCGCTGTGAAGGCAGCCCGTCCTGCAGGTGGTCGTGCGGGTAGAGCACGCACAGAGGCTGCACCGCCTCGGTCATGCCGTACTGCTGGCGCAGGATCGGGCCCAGGCGCTCCAGCGCCTCGTGGACCATGCTCGTGGGCGTGGGAGCGGTGCCGTAGTGGACGCGCCGTAATGCCGAAAGATCGGCGCCAGGGTTGGCGGCCAGCACCTCAAGCAGGCGGCCCAGCATGGTGGGCACCACCATCAGCTGGCTGATCCGCTCGGCGGCGATCCGTGCCACCACTTCTTCGGCATCGAAGCGGTCGGCCACGATGTTGCGCGCGCCGCGCAGGTAGCAGGGCAGCAGGTGCACGCCCGCGGCATGCGTGAGCGGGCCGACATGCAGCATCGCGTCATCGATGCCCAGCCCGTATTCCATGGCGGCGAAGTGGTTGGCCAGCCGCGCCTCGAAGCGCTCGATGCTGTAGGCCACGCCCTTGGGCTGCCCGGTGGTGCCAGACGTATAGGCGATGCGCAGGAGCAGGTCGGCGGGTACCTTCAGGCGGGGCGCCCGGTCCGAAGCGCGGGTCAGCAGCGATTCGTAGTCCAGCACGCTGGCGTCCTGCCAGCCCACGCCGATCACGACGCGCAGCGTTGGCACCTGCAAGCGGACCTGAAGCACCGAGTCGCGGAACTCCGGCCCGACGATGAGCACCGAGGCCTGCGCGTCGTTGAGGATCGCGGCCTGCTCGCGCACCGTGTGCCGCGCATTCAGGGCCACGTAGGCCTGCGCGGCCTTTTCCGCGGCGAACTGGCTCTCGATGCTCTGCACCGAGTTGTTCAGCAGCACCGCGAGCCGCTCGCCGGGAAGTCGGCCCAGGCCGATCAGCGCGTTGGCCAGCTGGTTGCTTCGCCGCTCGATCTGGGTGTAGCTGAAGCTTTGGTCGCGAAACACAACGGCCGGGCGGTCGCGGAACTGGCCAGCAGCCCAGGAAAGTGCATGCCCTGCAATTCTTTCGGAACTCATTGAGAGATGTCCTTGATGGGATTGGGCCGCGCGGACTGAAGTTGGCGCACGGCCTCGAGCCGTGATGCGTGGATGAGCTTCTCGACAGCGGCGGCAGCGCTATCGATTTCCCCGGCTTTCAGTGCGTTCGCCATCGCACGCCAGCACTTTGCAGACTCGTTGCGGCGCGCCGGGGTCGCCAGGCCGAGCTTGGAGTAGCGGCGGGTCTGACGTGCCAGCGAAGACATGATGTCGCCCAAGCGGTCGTTGCCGCAGCCTTGGGACAGGAGGCGGCCGAGTCGATGGCTGACTGCGAGGTAGGCTTCGCCCGCGTCGGGCTCTTTGGCCAGGAGTTCGAGCTCGCGCACTTCGTCCTCGATGCAATCGATGAACCTGGTGTCCTGGCGGGCAAGGCCCCGCACCATGGGCCCGACGAGCTCGCGGCGGATCTCGAAGATGTCGCTGACCTCCTTGATCGTCAGCTGCGTCACGTGCGCGCCGCGGTTGGGCAGGATGCGCACGACCGCGTCGCTCTCGAGGATGCGCAGCGCTTCGCGCACCGGCCCCCGGCTGACCGCCAGCTGCTCGGCAATGGTCTCTTCACGGATGCGCTCGCCCGGCGCGTACTCGCCGCGCTCGATGGCCGCGAAGATGCGCCCAGCAATCTGCTCGGGCAGCGTCATCAGCTGGCGGTGGGCAAGCGCAGCCTTCATGCTTCCTCGAACACCGCGATGTCCTGGCCCTCGCGCACTGGTGCGCCTTCGGCGATCAGGATCTTGACCACGCGGCCCGATTCGGGCGCTATCACCGGAATCTCCATCTTCATGGACTCCAGCACCATGATCGTGTCGTCCGCCTGCAGGGCATCGCCCTCCTGAACCACGATCTTCCACACCGTTCCGGTGATGTCCGATCGGATCGTTTGTGTCGCCATGTCGTCTTCCTCAGAAAGTTTCCGACCCGCGCCGGAATGGTTGTACTGTACTCAACATTAAGATTGTTGACAATAGGACAAGTGACATGATTCAATACGGTCCATCGCAGCAGACGGCTGCACTGTCAAAGGCGGACACTCACGCCTGATCGGAGACACCCAATGCCCCTTTCACACACCGACGTACGTCGCATCCTCGAGATCCTCGACAGTGCGCAGCACCTGGAATCCCTGGACGTCACGGTTGGCGAGTTCGAGCTTCATGCGCGCAAGCCGGGCGCTGCGGCCTTTACACGCGAGCGTTCGGAGCAAGCCGGCAAGGCGGCAGCCCCCAGGCCTTCGGAGGCTTCACAAGTCCCTGCCGCCGACGCTGGCATTGCGACTCCGGCGGTCCTGACCGAGGTCCCCGAAGGCCTGGTGGCCGTACGGTCCCCGATGGTTGGAACCTTCTATCTGCGGCCCGCCCCCGACCAGTCGGAGTTCGTGACGGTGGGCGCCACGGTGCAGGCCGGCGACACCGTGTGCCTGGTGGAGGTGATGAAGATGTTCAACACCGTCAAGACGGAAATCACGGGCACCGTCGAGCGCATCCTGGTCGAGAACGGCAAGCCGGTGCAGCACGAGCAGATCCTCATGCTGGTCAAGCCGGTACAGGAGGCCTGAACATGAACGCGACATCCCGCATCCCCGTCGCCCAGCGCGACATCCGCCGCCTGTTCGTGGCCAACCGCGGCGAGATCGCCGTGCGCGTGATCCGTGCCTGCCGTTCGCTCGGCATCGAGGCGGTCGTAGGCGTCTCTGAAGCGGACACCGAAACCATGGCAGCGAAGATGGCCGACGAGGTGGTGGTACTGGGCCCGCCGCTGGCCTCGGAAAGCTACCTGCGTGCCGACCGCATCGTGGAGGCGGCGCTTGAAACCGGCTGCGACGCGGTGCACCCGGGCTACGGCTTCCTTTCCGAGCGTTCGTCCTTCGTGCGCGCATGTGTAGACGCCGGGTTGGTGTTCGTCGGCCCGTCGGCCGAGGCCATCGACGCGATGGGCGACAAGATCACTGCAGTGGGCCTCGCGCAATCCGCTGGTGTGCCCCGCGTGCCGGGCACTGGTGCGCTGGCGGATCTGGCGCATGCCCAGCGCGCCGGCGCTGAGATTGGCTACCCGGTGCTCATCAAGGCCACCGCCGGCGGCGGCGGACGCGGCATGCGGATCGTGCGCAACGAAAGCGAGCTCGAGTCGCTCATGAGTTCGGCCGCCAACGAGGCCAAGTCCGCCTTCGGCGACGACACGCTCTACATGGAGAAATTCATCGAGCACGCGCGCCACATCGAGATCCAGGTGATGGCCGATTCCCACGGCAACGTGGTCTACCTGGGCGAGCGCGAATGCTCCACCCAGCGCCGGCACCAGAAGCTGATCGAGGAAGCGCCTTCGCCGGCCGTGGACGCCGCCATGCGCCAGGCCATGGGCGAATGCGCGGTGAGCCTGACGCGCAATGCCCGCTACTGCGGCGCGGGCACGATCGAGTTCGTAGTCGACCAACGCGACAACCGGTACTTCTTCCTGGAGATGAACACCCGCATCCAGGTCGAGCACCCGGTGACGGAAATGATCACGGGCCTGGACCTCGTCGCCGAGCAGATCCGGGTCGCCGCCGGATTGCCGCTGTCCTTCAGCCAAGCCAACGTGCAGCTGCAGGGCCACGCGATCGAATGCCGTATCAACGCGGAAGATCCGGAGCGCAACTTCCTGCCTCGGCCGGGCCTCATCTCTCTGTGGGAGGCGCCCGCCGGCGAAGGCATCCGCGTGGACACCCATTGCTATTCGGGCTACACCGTGCCGCCTTACTACGACTCCTTGCTCGGCAAGCTGATCGTGCATGCCGACAGCCGGGACCTGGCCATCGGGCGCATGCGCGAGGCGCTGGGAGAACTGCGAGTCGAAGGGCCGACGACGACCGCGGGCTTTCATGAAGCGGTGCTTGCGCACGGCGACTTCCAGGCGGGTAAGGTGACGACCCGCTGGGTCGAGGAAACCTTCCTGCCAGAGCGCAAGGCGGCGCAGAAGGCTGCCGCGCAGGCTGCAAAGGATGCGGCCGCCATGGCAGGGGCCCAGAAATGACTCGCGAGCTGCGTTGCTGCGATGTCAGCCTGACTGACGGCCAGACAGCGCGCTGGGGTGGCGGCATGACCACTCCCATGGCGCTGGCCATTGCCAGCCGGTTGGCAGCCGCCCGCCCCGCGGCGATCGAGGTGGCTTCGGCCACCACGCTGGCGCAATGCGCCGCGCGCGGAGAAGACCCTTTTCAGCGTATCGAGCTGCTGCGCGAACGCTGCCCGGGCGTCGCCTTGCGCGCAGCCGTCTCGCTACTGACGGAACACGGCAAGCGAGGGGCGGACGTCGTGCCATCCGAGCTGACCGTGCTGCTCTTGGGCGAGCTGGCGCAGCGCGGCATCTCCGAGATCCTGTTGATCGATCCGCTCTTGTCCATCGAGCGCATCGCATCCGCGCTGCAGGAAGCGAGGGCGCTGGGCCTGCTTGCCATTGCCGCCTTGCCCTTCACCCTGGATGCGGAATGCACCGATGACGCCCTGCAAGCGCAGGCAAGGAGACTGGCCGCCGCCGGTGCCGGGCGCGTCATGCTTCGCGACGAAGCCGGTTTGCTGACCCCGGAGCGACTCGCTGCACTGTTGCCGGCGCTGCGCGCAGCGCTCGGCGCCGTGCCGCTTGACCTGCACGTGCGCTGCGTGACGGCGCTTGGACCGATGCTCGCGCTGGAGGCGGTGCGCATCGGCATCGACGGGCTCGACACCGGCTTCGCGCCGCTAGCAAATGGTCCGTCGGTGCCGGCCCTGGGCACGCTGCTCAAGTCGATGCGCCTGCTCACCCTCGGTGCGCAACCACCCGAGCAGCAGCTGCAGGACATCGCGCAGGCCGATCGGCAACTCGCCGAATTGGCCGACCGCCACGGCTTCGAAGCCGGCCATGCCTGGGTATTCGACCTCGCGCCCTATGCGCACCAGTTGCCCGGCGACGTTGCGGCGCAGTTCATGCGGCGACTGCGCGAACAGGGACTGGCGCACAGGGTGCACGCCTTCGCTAACGAGTGCGCGCTCATCCGCGATGAACTCGGTTCGCCACCAATGCTTGCGCCCTTTGCGCGGCCCATTGCCGAGCAGGCGCTGGCGCATCTCCAAGGCGGGCCGCGCTACGCCGAAATCCGACCCGGCGTACGCCGCGCCTTGCAGCAGGTCTACGGCGCCACGGCGGGATCGGCCGAACCGCGCCTCGTGCAACGTGTCGGCTGGCTGCCCGCGACGCAGACGACGTCGGCCGACGCCCTGCGCGCAGCGCACCCTCGGGTTGGCGACGCCGCGCTCGTTATCGCTCAGGTTTGCGGGATCGCGCCTGAGAAAGCGGCGGCTCCTGCAGTGCCCGAATCCTTGCGCTATGTGCCCACGGCGCCGGAGGACGCGCTCCTGGCCGGCCTCACGGCGCGCGCCGCACGCTATGCCCAGCTGGAGGTGCACGGCCCGGGGGTCTCGATCCAACTCCAAGGCATACAGGGCTGAAGCCATGCTCGAACATCTCAAACAACTTGTCGCCCAGGAAACCGCGCGCACTGGCAAGCGCCGCACCATCCACCTGACAGATGACACCCTGCGCGATGGACAGCAGTGCCTTTGGGCGACTCGCATGCGCACCGAGCACATGCTGCCGATCGCCGAGCGCATGGACCGGGCCGGCTTCCTGGCCATCCAGGCGATCGCGCTGGTCCAGTTCGACGCCAGCGTCCTGTTCCTGAACCAGGACCCGTTCGAACGGATCCGCCTGCTGCGCGAGCGGATGACTCGCACCCCGCTGCGGGCGGCCATTCGCAGCAATCTGATGCGCGGCTTCTTCCCAGTGGCCGACGACATCACCGAGCTGTTCGTCGAGCGGCAAGTCGCCAACGGGGTGCGCGACATCGGCATCTTCGACGCCCTGATGTGCTCGGACAACCTCGCCCCAAGCATTGCCGCGGCGCATCGCCTGGGCGCCGCCGTGACCTTGCTGCTGGGCTACAACATCGCACCAGGCTACGACGACGCCCTGTATGCGCGCAAGGCGCGCGAAGCGGTCGAGCGCTTTGGTGCGCAGACCGTCACCCTGGCCGATGCGGCCGGAATCATGACGATCGATCGTGTGCGGACCCTGGTGCCGGCGATGAAGCAGGCCATCGGCGATCGAGCACGATTGGAGTTCAACACCCACTGCCTGACCGGCCTGGGCCCGCTGCTCGCCATCGAGGCGGCAGTGCACGGCGCCGACAGCATCCTGACCGCCGTGGACCCGATGGCCAACGGCAATTCGCTGCCGGCCAGCCAGATGATTGCGCGCAACCTGCGCGAGATCGGCTTCGACGTGGTGGTGGACGACCGGCTGGTCGACGAGGTGGGTGACTACCTCGGCGCATTGGCCGAGCGCGAAGGACGACCCGTGGGGGTTCCGGCGGAGTACGAGCCCAGTCACTACGTCACCCAGTACGCGGGGGGCGCGATGAGCAACCTTCAATCGCAACTCGAGCTCGCAGGCATTTCCGACAAGCTCCCGGCCGTTCTGGAGGAGATCGGCCGCGTGCGGGTGGAGCTCGGCTCGCCGATCATGGTGACGCCATATCCGGCCATCGTCTCTGCGCAGGCGGTGATGAACGTACTCAATGGCGAGCGCTACAAGGTGGTGCCCGACGAAGTGAAGAAGTATGTCTGCGGTTACTTTGGCGAACTGCCGCTGCCAGTCGACGGCAACGTGAAGGACCGGATCCTGGCCAATGGATCTAAGGATGTTGCGCTGACGCCCCCTGTTCTCGCGCCGGTGCTGCCAGGCTTGCGACAGCGCTACAAGAGCATCGGCGACGACGAACTGCTGTTGCGCTATATGTATGGAGACGAGAAGGTCAATGGGCTGGGCAGGACGGGGCAGGGTGACGCCTACAGCGTCCACCATCCCATAGTCGATCTCGTTGCGGGCCTTGCGACGCGCAAGACCAAGTCGCAGGTGCACATTACCGGCACGGACTTTTCGCTCAGCGCGAACTGAGGAGTAGGCGCATGACCCAGACGCTGACCAGGCCGCTGCCGCTGCCCACCGCCGAGACCACCCACTATTGGCAGGCTGCACTCGATGGCCGGCTCAAGATCCAATACTGCCCGGCCTGCGCACGCCACCAGTTCTATCCCCGCCGCTTCTGCACGCAGTGTTTGTCGCAAGACATCCAATGGATTCAGGCCAGCGGCAAGGGGCGCGTCTACACCTACACCGTCTGCCACGTGGCCGCGCATCCGGCGTTCGAGTCGCGCGTGCCGTACGTGATCGGGATGATCGAACTCGAGGAGGGCGTTCGCATGCTGGCCGGCATCGTCGGCCCGGATGTGGATCGGGTGGCCGTGGGCTCACCGGTGGAAGTGTGCTTCGAGCGAATCAGCGATGAAACGGCACTGCCAATGTTCAGGCTCGTCGCCGCAGACGCGCCGGCTGCCTGAAAACGACATTTGGAGAGATTCATGATCATCGATTCCTTCGACGCCGGCGCCACGGCGTTCCCCGAACGCACCTTCGTCCAGGGCGGCGATGTGCGCTTCACCTATCGCGAGGCGGCCAACGCATCGCACGCCGTTGCCGCCGCACTGGTGCGGGACGTGCTGCCGGGCACCCATGTCGGCGTGCTTTCGCCCAATCACGCCATGGTGCTGCCGGCCATGCTGGGCGTGATGCGCAGCGGCGCAGTATTTGTGCCACTCAATGCGCGCGATCCCATCGAGGACATCGTCTGGTTCGCGCGCTTCTGCGAGATCGCGGTGCTGATCTGCCATGCGCAGTACGCGCCGCACATCGAGCGCATGAAGGCCGAGATTCCGACGCTCAAGCGTGTCATCGGCCTGACCGAGGGGCTGGAGGAGGGTGGCGAGAGCATCACCCGATGGCTCAAGGAATTCGCAGGAGCGCGCGTCGGCGTCCGGCGCGAGCCCGATGACATCGCGATCATCAAGTCCTCGGGGGGCACTACAGGCCGGCCGAAGGCAATCATGCAGAGCCACCGTTCGCTGGAAACGGCCTATCGCATCAGCAACCAGTTTGCGCCGCCCAAGAAAGAGCCTGTGCACCTCGTCGTTGCACCGCTCACCCACGCAGCAGGGGCAACCATGGTGGCGCTGGCGCGCATCGGCGCACGCAACGTGATTGCGCCTTCGGCGGACCCCGGTGTGATCCTGGAGGCGATCGAGCACGAGCGCGTGACGCACATCTTCCTGCCGCCCACGATGATCTACCGCCTGCTCGCGCATCCGGACGTGGCTACGCGCGATTGTTCTTCGCTCGAATACGTGCTGTATGGCGCCGCGCCGATGTCGGTGGACAAGCTGCGCGAGGGACTTGCCCGCTGGGGCCAGGTGTTCATGCAAAGCTACGGCCAGTCGGAGGTGCCCGGCGTCATCACCTGCCTCTCTCGCAAGGACCATTTCGTGCATGGCGATCCCGAATTGGACAAGCACCTGGCCTCGGCCGGCCGCCCTTCGGGGGCTTGCGAGGTCGCGTTGATGGACGACGACGGCAACATCGTGGGGGTAGGCGAGCGCGGCGAGATCGTGGCGCGGGGCGACCTCGTCTCGCCTGGCTACTACAACAACCCGGAGGCCACCAAGGAGGCGCGCGCGTTCGGCTGGCACCACACCGGCGACATCGGCGTGTTCGACGAGAACGGCTACCTCTACGTGGTCGACCGCAAGAAGGACATGGTGATCTCCGGCGGTTTCAACATCTACCCGAGCGAGATCGAACAGGTGATCTGGGGCCACCCCGCGGTGCAGGACTGCGCCGTGGTCGGTGTACCGGATACAGACTGGGGCGAGCGCCTGACGGCGGTGATCGAACTCAAGCCCGGCAGCCACGCAACGGCCGAGGAGATCACCGACATATGCAGGAAGCGCTTCGGCAGCCTTAAGACGCCCAAGCAGGTCGAGTTCTGGCCGCAGTTGCCGCGCAGCCCGGTGGGCAAGGTGCTCAAGAAGGACGTTCGCGCCAGGCTCACCGATGTTGCCGCAAATGCCGCGGCGAGCAAATGAGGCAACGAGCATGGATCCCAAGGACTTGAGCGGCCGCTATGCCATCGCCGGCGTGGGTGAGGCGGGCATGGGCAAGGCGAAGCCGGGCGACACCGCGCTGTCGCTGCAGTGCGACGCGGCGCGGCAGGCCATCGTGGACGCCGGCCTGAAGCCCTCGGACATCGACGGCGTGTTCGCGCATTGGGACGACCGTGCTGCCGGGCTGCTCGTCACCGAATACATGGGCCTCGCGCCGCGCTATGTCGACAGCACCGTCGTGGGCGGGCAATCCAACCTGACGCATATCGCCCACGCCATGGCGGCCATGGAAGCGGGCCTGTGCGAGGTGGCGCTCATCAGCTACGGGAGTACGCAGCGCCTGGACCGAAGTCGCTCTCCCGGCGGCGCGGCGCAGGATGCGCGCATGCCCAGCGGCCAGTTCGTGCTGCCCTACGGCATGCTGAGCCCCATTGGCTTCTACGCCATGCAGGCACGCCTGCACATGCACCGCTACGGCACCCGTGCGGAAGACCTCGGTGAAGTCGCGCTCGCGGCCAGGCGCTGGGCCCAGCTCAAGCCCGATGCCGTGGCGCAGGCGCCGCTGACGATGGAGGACTACCTGGCCTCCCCGATGATTGCCGACCCGCTGCGCAAGCTCGACATCTGCCAGGTGACCGACAGCGCAGGCGCCGTGGTGCTGGTGCGCGCGGACCGTGCCCGCGACCTGCGCCGCACGCCCGTGCTCGTCAGAGGCTTTGCCGAGCAATACATCCAGCACGCCACGCCCTTCGGTACCGATGACTGGATCGACAACGGCGTGCTGGCGAAGATGGGTCGCATGGCGCTTGAACGCGCCAATCTCACGCGTGCCGACATCGACCTCGTTCAGATCTACGACGCGTTCACGATCAACGTGCTGGTGGGGCTGGAAGAACTGGGCTTCTGCGAGCGAGGCGAGAGCGGCGACTTCGTGCGGGGAGGGCGCATTGCCCCGGGCGGCGCGTTCCCCATGAACACATCCGGCGGCGGGTTATCGTTCAACCATGGCGGCATGTTCGGCATGCCGCTGCTGATCGAATCGGTGCGCCAGCTGCGCGGCGATTGCGGGGAGCGCCAGGTGCAGGGCGTGCGCAACTGCCTCATGCAGGCCGGCGGCCTCGTGATGTCGGCCTACATGGTGATGGTGCTGGGAACGGAATCTTCGTGAGCGATGACAAGCTCCCGACGCTGCACGTTCGCGCGCCGGTACGATTTCGGGCATGGCGGCGGCCCACCGACGCCACCCGGTCACGAGGAGTCCAGAAGAAATGACAGAAAGCACGTCTCCCCTGCAGGCGACACGACAAGCCATTCTCAGTCCGGTCGACCGCATCTCCGAGACGATCTTCGGCCTGCTCATGGCGCTCACCTTCGTGGGTGCGGTTTCGGCCGCGTCGGGCCGCGACGAGATCGAGTCGATGTTCATTGCCGCGCTCGGCTGCAACCTGGCCTGGGGCCTGGTCGATGCGGTGATGTACCTGGTCCGCACCGTGACGGATCGCGGGCGGACGCTCGCGCTGGCGCGTGCGGTGCGTTCGGCGCCCGACGCGCAGGCGGGCCGCGCGCTGGTGGCGCAGTCCTTGTCCAAGGCTGCCGCGGGCCTGGTCACCGAGGCCGAGGTGGAGGCCGTTCGCGGCCGCATCGTCGCGCTGCCGTCACTCCCGGCGCGGCCCCGGCTCTTGGGTGCGGACCTGGGCGCCGCGCTGGCGATATTCGTGCTGGTGGTGGCGGCGACCTTCCCGGTGGTTCTGCCCTTCGCGTTCATGGACGATGTCCTGGCGGCCAAGCACCTGTCCCGGGTGCTCTCGCTGGCCATGCTGTTCCTGGCCGGCCTGGGCCTGGGGCGCTACGCGGGCTATGGCAGCTGGAAGGTCGGCCTGATGATGACCGCGCTGGGCACGGTGCTGGTGATCGCCATCAATGCGCTCGGGGGATGAGCCAGTGCGTTTTTCCACCCTGGCGCTTGGCGCCGCCTTGACCACGCTCGCGGCAACCGCCGGCGCGCAGGTTGCCGCGCCGCAAGGCACCGCGCGCAACGCGGATGCGGAATGGGCGTTCGCCCTCACTGCCTATCCCACGATCGTGCGCGGCGGCGCCAACTACACCTCGGCCATTGCCACGGCCGACCGCGGCGCACTGCACCTGGAGGCCCGCTACAACTACGAGGCGGTGGGTGCACGTTCGGCATTCATCGGCTGGAACTTCTCCGGGGGCGATGAATTCACCTGGGAGCTGACGCCCATGGTGGGTGGCGCCTGGGGCGCGACAAGGGCATTGGTGCCTGGCCTGGAGGCGAGCTTCGCGTGGAAGCGCCTGGATTTCTACACCGAGGCCGAATACGTGCGCGACCGCAACGAGCGCGGCAGCAGCTATTTCTATTCGTGGAGCGAGCTGGGCTACAAGCCGCTCGACTGGCTTCGCGTGGGCGCGGTAGCCCAGCGCACCCGGGCCTATGGCGGCGACCGCAGCATCCAGCCGGGACCCTTTGCGCAGGTGACGTGGCGCCGCTTCACCGTTGGCGGCTACTGGTTCAACCCGGGATCGGACGACCAGGTGGTGGTCGTTTCGATCGGCGCCAGCTTCTGAGGTGCTCCAGCGCCCAGACGGTGGCCCAGGCGTAGAGCGCAACCGCGACGAACAGCGCGACACGGGTGGCGGACGCGACCAGGACATCCTTGCCGCTGGCGCTGTCCTCGATGGCGGGGCCGACCAGGATCAGCATGGTCACCAGGGCATTGATCCAGAACGAGGGCGACAGGCGCGTGGCCCGGACACGGAACAGGCGCGCGCCGGCCCACAGCGCCGCGGCCGTCATCCACAGCATGAGCATCCACAGGTTGGGCCGAAGCGACAGCCCAAGCCAAAGCACGGCCGCCATGGCCGCGCCCGCCAGCGTCGATCCCACCAGTTCGCGCCCGGCTGAACGCGCGGTGGTGGAGCAGGCCTGCTGGCCCAGTGCCACGGTCTTCATGATCGCGGCGAGGTAGAAGGACGGGTAGGTCAGCGCCAGCACGAACACCGGCATGACCACCATCGCCGCACGCGTGGCGAGCCAGGCGGCCGATTCGCGGTCGACCTTGCCCACCAGGGCGGCCGATGCTGCGGGTGGCGCGGGCGAAGGCGCATCGGGGAAAAGAGCATGCGATGCGGTGTTGACCACCACTGCTGTGACGAGGCCGACTGCGAGCGTGAAGGCGATCGCCGGTGCCAGCGCCTGCTCGGCCACCCCCGCCACGGGAATCAGGGTGATGGCGATGACCAGGATGGCCGTCAGCGGACTCGCGCGGCGCGCCCCCGCGAAGAACACGGCGTAGAGCAGCACGGCCGTCAGCACGATGCCGGTGAATGCGTAGTTCTCCAGGATGGGAACCATCAGCACGCCCGCGGTCATCAGGGCCGCCACCACCGCGGCCAGCACGATGCCCTTGAGCAAGGGCATGGGCGGGCCCGGCTTGCACAGGATCAGCACCGCCACCACGCACACGGCAAAGGGGGCCGGCAATGCGAGGCCGTACGCCACCAGCACCGCCAGCGCCATGCCGATGGCGAGCCGCAGTGCCGCCTTGTCGGCCGCCTGGGCCGCGTGGGACGTGGCGGCCTGCTCAGTAGACATAGGACAGGTAGCTTGTCAGGCGGATGAACGCCGCGCCGAGCCAGTTCATCACCGTGTGCTCGCCGGTGTAGACCATCACCTCGGCCTGGCCGCCCAGCCGCACACCGCGCAGCCGCTCGCGTTCGGCGGGATCGAACTCGATCGCGACCGGGAAGCGCTGCGCCTGCCGCAGCCAGTCGCGGCTGTTCTCGATCTTGGGCAGGGTGCCGGGCTGCGCCGGTTGCCCCGAGCCGACGCCGCTGCCCACGCTGCGCACGCGCCCGTTGAAGACATGGCCCGGCATCGCATCCAGCACGATGGCCACGCGGTCGCCGGGCTCGACGTTGCCCAGGTTGTTCTCGGTCATCTCGGCGTTGATCCAGAGGTCGCTCATGGAAATCAGGGTCAATGCCGGTGCGCCTGCCTGCGCGAACTGACCCACGTCGGTTCGCAGGTCGGTCACCCTCGCGCGCGCCGGCGCCAGGACTTCGGTGCGCGCCAGATCGAGTTCGGCCTTCTCGATGGCCGCCCGCGCGCTGAGCAGCTGCGCATTGTTCTCGCCGCTTTCGCCCGCCGCCTCCTGCGCGCGGCGCAAGTCGGCCTCGGCGGCCTTCTCCTGGCTGGCGGCGCGCACGCGTGCGGCCTGCGTGGTCTCGACACGGCGCACGGAGATCGCGCCCGGGTCCTCGGCAAAGATCTGCTTCATGCGAAACGCATCCTGTTCGGCGCTCAGGCGGTTGGCCGCGGCGGCCTGCACGGCGGCCCGGGCCGCGTCGACCGCGGAAGTGGAGGCGTTGACCGAGCGCCGCACCGACTCGTAGTCCGAGCGGCTGCGCTGGAGGGCGATCTTGTAGGGAGCGGGATCGATGTCGAACAGGCGCTGGCCGGGCTGCACATCGTCGTTGTTCTTCACGTGCACCTTCAGCACCTTGCCGGAAACCTCGGCCGCCACCGGAACCACGTAGGCCTGCACTCTGGCCTGCGAGGTATAGGGCGTGAGCCGGTCGGAGGCGAAATACCAGGCCAGGCTCGAGACGATCAGTACCAGCACGACGATGGCGCCGCGCCGCGTGCCCTTGCCCGTCGCGGGTGGCGGCGCGGGCGCGGCTTCGGGTTCGGGCATCGCGGCCTCCGGCGGCTTCGGGGTTGGCTGGGTCATGGTCGTGCGTCCTTGGCGGATACGCCGCTGCGGGCGTCGGCATCGGGGGCGGGCAGCGGGGTTGCGAGCAGGTCCTTCCAGTCGCTTCGCCGGCCCATGGCCTCTCGCGTCGCGTCGTCCACCACCGGCCTGCCGCGGCCCTGTTCCCACCCGCCACCCAGCGCCTTGTAGACGGCGATCAGGTTCTGGGTGAGGCTTCCGCGGTTGGACACCAGGAGGTCCTGCTGGGCGAAGAAAGTTCGCTGGGAGTCCAGCACGCGCTGGAAGTCGGTGAGGCCCTCGCGGTACTGGAGCATGGCGATGTCCAGCGAGCGCCGCGCGGCCTGCACCGACTGCTGGAGCAGCTCGATCTGCTCGCCGGTCCTGGCGAATCCGACGGCCGCGTCGTCGACCTCCCGGGCCGCGCGAAGAACCACGTCCTGGTAGGCCTCGTAGAGCTGCTGGAAGCGCGCGTCCTGCAGCAGCACGGCGTTGGTCAGCCGGCCGTGGTCGAACACGTTCCAGACCAGGCTGGGGCCCAGGGTCCAGTTCAACGCGCGGGTCGAACTGCCCAGCGAAGTGGCAGACCATTCCACCGACCCGAGCAGCGAGATCGAGGGATAGAGATCGGCCGCGCTCACGCCGATGAGCGCGGACTGCGCGGCCAGCTGCATTTCCGCGGCCCTGACGTCCGGCCGGCGACGCAGCAGATCGGCCTGCATGCCCGCTGCGGCGTCGTATTGCGCGTCCGGAATGCGTCCGGCGCCGGCGTTGATCTCGGGGAGGACGCCGGGTGGCCGCGCGAGCAGGGTGCTCAGGGCATTCTGCGTCTGGCGCAGCAGCAGTTCGAGTTGCGGGATGGTCGCCAGCGTGGCCAGGAGCTGGGCCCTGGCCTGCTGCACGTCGAGCTCGGAGTCGTTGCCGCTCTTGAAGAGGCGCTCGGCAATTTCCAGGCTGCGGCGCTGCAGCGCGGCGTTCTCGCGGGCGATGCGCAGCCGCGCTTCCACCGTGCGGATCGAGCAGTACAGGGAGGCCACCTGGGCCGCCATGAGCACCTGCACATCGTCGTACTGGGCGATGCTGGCCAGGTAGCCCGCATCCGCCGCCTCGATGCTGCGCTGGAACTTGCCCCAGAAGTCGAGTTCCCAGCTCGCGCGCAGCCCCGCGCCGAAGGCCACCGCGTGCGTGTCCGGCCCTTGCGGCCGCTGCTCGCCGACGCCGAGCACGGTGCCGGTCACCTGTTGCATCTGCGGATAGCGCGTGCTGCCGGCGATGCCCAGCTGGGCACGCGCTTCCATGATGCGCATGCCGGCCGTGCGCACCGAGGGGTTCACGCGCTGCGCCTCGCCGATCAGCTGGTCGAGCGCAGGGTCGTCGAACTGGCGCCACCAGGTCTGCACGTCGCTGCCACGGCGCGGCTGCGTGGCGGCCAGCGCCTCGAGCGATCCGCCCTTCCAGTCGGCCAGCCAGGGGACCTCGGGGCGCTGGTAGTCGGGGCCCACCACAGTGCAGCCGCCTAGCAGCAGAGCGCTGGCCATGACCACTGCCTGGATGCCACCTCGCCTGACCGGCATGTCGTGTGCGGCCTTCAACTGACGGACGGCGGGTTGCTCGCCACGGGCAGGTTGTCCGGGTTGGTCGCCACCCACCACATGAACATCTGGTAGCCCAGCGCGAGCAGAGTCGCCCCCACGAACATGCCCAGGATCCCGCTGCTCGCCAGCCCGCCCAGCGCGCCGAGCAGCACGACTGGCATCGGCGCATCCACCCCTCGGCCCAGCAGCAGCGGCTTGAGCACGTTGTCGAGCATGCCGGCCAGGAACAGCAGCACCGAATAGGTGGCGTTCGCCGCGGCGCCATGGTCGCTGCCCATCCACAGGTAGCCGATGACGGGCAGGGTGACGAGCAGCGCCGGCACCTGCGCGATCCCCAGGACCAGCACGACCATCGCCAGCAATCCGGCGAAGGGCACGCTGGCCAGGAGCATCAGCACGCCGACCGCGATGGCCTGGATGAAGGCCACCCCGAGCACGCCAAGCGCCACCGCCCGGATCGTCGCCGTCGCGAGCCGGGCGAACTCGTCGCCCTGCCTTTCGCCAGTGAACCGGCTGAAGATGGCGCGGGTGCTGTCGGCCCCCGCGCGGCCGAAGGCCATGATGATTCCGGCAATGATGAACGAGGCCAGGAACAGCAGCACCGTGCCGGAAATGCTGGCGACCATCTCGAGCGCCGCCTTCGCCAGGTCGCCGATCTGCGGTTGCATGCGCTGCACGAGGTGGGGCAGGTCGGCATGGGCCTGCGACCAGAGGCCATGCACCCTTTCGCCGATCACCGGCCAGGCCGCGACCGAGGCCGGCGGCTCGGGAATCCTGAGGGTGTTGTCGTGCACCTGGCCGATCAGTTCGCTGACCGATCCGCCCAGCGACACCAGCAGCACGGCCGTGGGCGCCACGATCAGCACGATTCCGCACAGCACGATCAGCGTGGCCGCGCGCCCCTGCCTGCCCCCCAGCCTGCGGCTGAACTTCTGGTGCGCCGGATAGAGCGTGACCGCCAGGATCAGGGCCCATGCCATCAGCGAGACGAAGGGCGAGAAGATCCGATAGCACAGCGCAGCCAGGGCAAAGACCAGCCCCGCCCTGATGAAGACGTCCAGCATGCGCCTGGACAGGCGCGCTTCGAGCGCGATCGTGGATTCGTGCGTCGTGGTCATGGCGGCGTTCCTCTGCAGCTCCCTGCGGTTCATTGGCTGGACGGTTTCGTGCCGAGCGCGATGGCTGTCCTCAATCCCCGAGCCGTTCTCGCAAGCGCGAATGCCGCGGGCTGCGCCTTATTGCCAGACTCAAGACGAGCTCGCGGGCGCGCGCTCCTCGAGTTGGCTGATTGCCTCGCGCATCGAGTCTTCGATGAGTTTTTGCGCAGCTTCTGCGGCGACGTCCGACTTACCGGCTTTAAGGGCCTTGTGCAGGTTGCGCCAGTTGCGGGCCGATTCCTTGCGCCTGGCCGGGGTGGCCAGGCCGAGCTGTGTATAACGCAGGGTCTGGCGCGACAAGGACGCCAAGATGTTGGCCAAACGTTCGTTGCTGCAGCTCTCGCGCAAGATGCGGCTCAGGTTGAACGAGGTCTTGAAATACTCGTCGGCCCCTTGTGGGTCCTGCGCCAGTGCATCGAGAGTGCGTACATCGGGTTCAATGGCGTTGGCGACGCGGGTGGCTTCCTCCGCGCTCAACCGGGTCACCATGGCCCCGGACAAGGTGCGGCGGATCTCGAAGATGTCGGCGACTTCCTTGGCCGTGAGTTGAGTGACATGAGCGCCCTTGTTGGGCAGGATGCGAACGACCGAGTCGCTCTCCAGGATGCGTAAGGCTTCGCGCACCGGCCCGCGGCTGACCTCGAACTCCTCGGCGAGAGACTCCTCGCGGATGCGATCACCGGGTGCGTACTCGCCGCTTGCAATGGCCGAGAAGATGCGCTCTGCAATTTGCTCCGGCAAGGTCATCAACTGGCGCGTCGCCGACTTAGGCCGCAACGGTGCTGCGGCGATCACTTTGGTATTGCTGGTGGTTTTCGTGTTCACTGGGGAAACGCCCCTATGAGAATATGAACATTGTCAACAAACGTAATGTAATCATAAACTATAATACGCCTAATTTCCCCTCGCATTTGCACCCCGTCAGCGGCACTCGCGCTACGGAAGCAAATGGAAGTGTGGCTGAAGACGCCTGCCACGCTCGATTGGTCCCGCCCCGAGATCTTTTTTCAGGCAAGCGCGTCATCCGGAAACGCCCAGACATGTCCAGCGAGTCGCTATTCCCGATCACTGCGCAAGCGCCGACGAACAACCAGCGGCTCTTCGCTCGCTATTTCATGGCGATCCTGGTCGACCTGGTGGTGCTCAACCTGTTCGTCGAGTACTCGGGCAAGGTCCAGATCGACTCCTTCACGGTTTCGCTCCTTGCCGCGGTGGTGTTGCAGGTGCTCCTTCGCTTGACCATCGCCATCGAGCAGCGGGTCGCCTCCTTCTTCAAGTCGAAGGAGGGCCGCCTCATGGTCTTCCTTCGCTTCTTCTGCGCCTGGCTCGTGCTGTTCGGCTCGAAGTTCGTGATCCTGGAGGCGATTGCACTGGCTTTTGGCGACAACGTGCGATTCGGTGGTCCCTTGCACGGCGTGGTGTGGCTCGTCATCGTGATTGCCACGATGCTCGTTGCCGAGGAGGCCGTGGTGCGGCTCTATCGAAGACTCGATGAGCGCTGAGCCGGCGGGGGTCGCACGTGAAATTGGCTCGAGCCTTGCAACACCAACGAGAAGCACCCTAAAGATTCGCGTGTCCTCGAGTTCCGCACCTTGCCCTGGTCAGACATACGGCGCATTGCGTTATCCATTATTGGTTGCCGGAGGATTTCGATGATCAAGTCCACCACTAAGCGATCGGCGATCTCCGCCGCAGTCCTGCTCGTGCTCCTCGCCGCCATTCTGGTGCCGATCGCGTACTGGCAGCAGTGGTCACTCGGCCCACAAGACCGCATTTTCCTCGAAACGCAGGACGCATCCGGAATGACGGAGGGAATGCGCGTGATGACCCGTGGTGTGGTCGTCGGCAGGGTGCGAAGCATCGCACTGACGCCAGCGGGGCAATCCGCCGTGCACGGCGTGCGGATCGAGCTGGGCATCGGCCGCCGTCACATGGAGGGCATCCCGAAGGGAAGCACCGCAGTACTTGTTCGCCAGAACCTGGTCGGCCGGCAAGTGATTGACCTCGTGCCTCCGAGCAGCGGAGCGCCCCCCGTGAGCGCCGGTGACCAATTGGCATTCGAGCGCGGCAAGGACATTGACCGGATCGTGCAGGACATTCACGCCGAGCTACAGCCAGTGATCGACGATGCGCGCAAGCTGGTCCAGAGCTTGAACGACCCGGCTGGCTCGTTCCAGCAAGCCCTCCAGTCCGGCCAGGAAGTGGCGGCTCGCATGCCCGCGCTCGTAGAGCGGACGGGTGAAGCCATTGACCAAGCCAAGGCGAGCGCTAAGACCATCGAAGGCGGCGCGAAGGCGACGCTGCAGAGCGCGAATAGGACGATTGAATTCGTGGAGCAGTCTGCGCCTGCCGTGATCGAAAAGGTGCAGCAGGCTGCAGCGAATGCCCAACAGGCGAGCACCGAGGTGCAAGCCATCGCCACGAGGGCTTCGGAGAGGCTGCCCCAGGTGCTCGATCAGGTTCAGGCCGCGGCGACTCAGACAAACCAAATGGTAAGCAATGCGCGACAGACCTGGCCGATTAGCCTGCTGACAGGCACTGCCACTACGCCGCAGTCCCTGCCAATCGACAGTGTCGGCGGATTGCCGCTGCCCGGAGAGGCACCATGAGCCGCGTCCAGCGATGGCTCGCTCTCGGCGTGTTGGCGCTGGGGGCGTGCCTGCTTGGGGGTTGCTCCACGCCGCCGGTACGCTCGGCGGCCGATCTCCGGGCGCAGGGCTACAACACGCAGGGTCTTGACCGCTTCAAGGCTGGCGACATGGTCCGTGCGCTCGGGTACTTCGAACAGGCACTGGTCGTCGCGCAGTCGATCGAAGACGAGGACGCAATCGCGGCCACACGCCTCAATCTCGCGATGGTCTATTTCGGTACCGACCGTCAACAGGAAGGCTTGGCGCAACTGGACATGGTCATCGATGAACGCCGTCTTGCGTTCAGCGCCGACCGCCGCGCAGAGGCCGCATTGCGGCGCGCGATGGCCGTGCAGGCGGGCGACCGCGCCGCCGCGGAGAAGTCGCTTGAGCGGGCCGGCATCCTGTGCGGCGACAACTGCAGCGTCAGGGGGAAGATACTGAACCTCAAGGCTTATCTGGCGTTGAGCGGCGCCCGTGCCCAAGAGGGTCTGCGATTCGCTCAGCAAGCCCAGAATGCGCTCGACAAGCATGACGTCCTGGAGAAGGCGAACTCCTTGCGCCTGCAATCAAGCGCCTACATTGCATTGAAAACACCGGCTGCTGCTGTGCCCTTGCTGCAGGAGGCCTTGAAGCTGGACAAGGCAGCTGGTGCCAGTGACAAGATCTATCAGGATCTGATCCTTCTGGGTCAGGCATCCGCAGACAAGCCGGAACTCGCTCGAAACTATTGGACCAGGGCTCACGATGTGGCGGTGGCCGCCAAAAACGAATCAGGAACGAAAACCACGTCGAGATTGCTCGCAGCGCCGTCGCCGTAGCGGACGGGTACCTGCCGCATTCAAGTGATCGCCCACGGGCAACTTGCTCCAGGAAGGAGTTTTCAGACATGAACGCTATCGCCTCGGATCCGCGCGCGCCTCACGCGTTAAGCGCTTCGCGAGATTTTTCCGTGGTCATGGGCGGGCCCCTCTACCAGCTTTTGCGGCGCGGTCGCCTGACCGGAGATGCGCTGGAAATGCAGCACCGTAGGGTCATCGCTGCCATATTGGTGGCGTGGATGCCCCTGTTGGTGTTATCCAGTATCGAGGGGCATGTTTGGCCCGGCAGCGCCGAGTTGCCATTTCTGCTCGACATCGAGTTGCATGTGCGGCTTTTGATCGCGCTGCCGCTGCTGATCTTTGCCGAGCTCTTTGTCTATCAGCGCATGCGTACGGTAACGCGGCAGTTCCTGGAGCGCTCGTTGGTTCCCGATGCCGCAAGGGCCCGATTTGACAAAGCCATTGCCGCCACGGTACGGCTGCGCAATTCGGTGGCAGCTGAAGTCGCGCTGCTTGTGTTCGTCTATGGCGTGTTGGTCATCCTGTCGTGGCGGACGCAGTTGCCGCTCGCGGGGGCGAGTTGGTATGGCGACGCCATCAACGCGCAGATGCGCCCCACGCTAGCCGGATGGTGGCTTGGCTGCATCAGCCTGCCCCTGTTTCAATTCCTACTGCTGCGCTGGTACTACAGGCTGTTCATTTGGGCGCGCTTCCTGTGGCAGGTCTCCCGAATTCGATTGGACCTGATGCCAGCCCATCCTGACCGCTGCGGTGGGTTGGGATTTCTCGCGGGCATGGGCAGCGCCTTCGCGCCGGTTCTTCTGGCTCAGAGCACTGTACTTGCGGGAATGATGGCCGACCAGATCCTGTTTGCCGACGCCAAACTGCCCGACTTCACACTCGAGTTGGTAGGAATCGTGGCGCTAATGGTGTTGCTGTTCCTTGGTCCTTTGCTGGTCTTTTGCGGCCAGATGGCGGCCGCAAAAAGCGCCGGTCTTCGTGACTACGGGCTCCTCGCTCACCGATACGTTCGTGAGTTCGACCAGAAGTGGCTGCGCGGTGGTGCGCCGGCGGACGAACAGCTTCTCGGCAGTGGGGACATTGGGTCGCTGGCCGACGTGGGTAGCGGCCTCGAAACGGTTAAGAGCATGCGCGTGGTGCCATTCTCAATCCAGACGGCGCTTCAACTTGCGCTGCTCACGCTCCTGCCGGTCCTCCCGCTTACATTGACGCTGTTCTCGGTGGAGGAGTTGCTGCAACGACTCCTGAAGATCGTCTTCTAGGCCAGAAAGGACGGCCGGTGCCCACCCCCACTGCTTTGCTTGTCATCTAGTTGTGAGGGCGCTCTGTGCGGTAGTTGGAACTTGGGTGACTCTAGGCCCGACGTTGCTGCAAATGCTCCTGCCGGGCGGGCCGCGACCCGAGCCAGATGCGGAAAGATCCGCAATGTGCCCCTCCTGCTCAAAGTACTGAACCGCCATGTTGGATGGATGTCTGCTATTTGCCGTCAAGATGGATACGCCAAAGACGGCCGCGCAGCGCTGGACTAAGCCGCTCGCGCGGCAGTTGCCTCGCCACCGCCGTGGTTGCTCGCAGGGTTTCTGGTTCTTGCCAAGTTGACGGCTGAGGCAATCCGCCTCGCCTTTCGACTGGAGCCGAACCATGAGTTCATTGACGCCTTCCGTCTCCCCGTTGCGCCAACGCATGATCGACGACATGCGCATGCGCAAGTTCAACGGCAAGACCCAGATTCACTACATCCGCGCCGTGCGCAGGCTCGCCGCCTTCCTCAAGCGATCGCCAGATACTGCCACCGCGGAAGACCTCCGGGCCTTCCAGTTGTACATGGTCGATACCGGCACGTCCCCGCCGACCATCAACTCCACGCTCAGCGGCCTGAAGTTCTTCTTTGACGTCACGCTGGGCCACGCCGAGCTGATGGTCAAGGTGCAGCCCGTGCACCAGCCGCGCCCGCTGCCGGTGGTGCTGAGCTGTGACGAGGTCGCTCGCCTGATCGCCGCTGCACCGAACCCCAAGTACCAGGCGGCGCTGTCGGTGGCCTATGGAACCGGGCTACGCGTCAGCGAGGTGTGCGCGCTGAAGGTCAGCGACATCGACAGCGAGCGCATGACGCTACGCGTGGAGCAAGGCAAGGGCCGCAAGGACCGCTATGCCATGCTCTCGCCGGTGCTACTCGAGAGGCTGCGGGCATGGTGGCGGGTGGGCCACGCGCAGGGCAAGATGCTGCCCAACGGCTGGCTGTTCCCGGGGCTCAACCCGATGGACTCGCTGTCCACCCGGCAACTCAATCGCGCGATCCATCTGGCCGCCGACGCCGCCCACATCGACAAGCGCGTGTCGATGCACACACTCAGGCACAGCTTCGCGACGCACCTGCTCGAGCAGAAGGTCGACATCCGGGTGATTCAGGTGCTGCTGGGCCACAAGCGGCTGGAGACCACCGCGCTGTACACCCACGTAGCCACCGAAGTGCTGCGGGCAGTGATCAGCCCGCTGGAGATGCTGCCGTCGTCGTAGTCCGGTCGTCGTGGCGCGCGCCGCCCTGGAAGTCGCCGACATCTTCCGCCTCCATGGACCTGCCTGGCGCCAGACTCAGCGGGGTCACCTGAGCCTGGGCCAACTCAAGGTCATGTCGGCTATCGAGCAGTGCCGCAGTGCGGCATTGGGCGGCCATGTCTTGCGTTGCGAAGGCTGCGGGGCCGACCAGGTTAGCTACAACTCCTGCCGCAACAGGCACTGCCCGAAGTGCCAGAGCAACGCTGCCCAACGCTGGCTCGAGGCCCGACAGACCGATCTGCTGCCGGTCGAGTATTACCACGTGGTCTTCACGCTGCCTGCGCCCATTGCCGACATCGCGTATCAGAACAAGGCCGCGATCTACGGCCTGCTGTTCGACATGTCCGCCGAGGTGTTGTTGACTATCGCAGCCGATGCCAGGCATCTGGGCGCACGCATCGGTGCCACGCTCGTGCTCCACACCTGGGGCTCGGCCCTGACGCACCATCCGCACATACACGGCATCGTGCCTGGCGGCGGTCTGTCGCCCGACGGCAAGACCTGGATTGCTTGCCGACCCGGCTTCTTCCTGCCCGTGCGCGTGCTCTCGCGTTTGTTCCGACGGCGCTTCCTCGAAGGGCTTCAGCAGCTGCATCGCGCTGGACGACTGCAATTCTTCGGCGAGCACGCGGCACTGGCGCACGGGCAGGCCTTCGCCGAATGGTTGGCGC
>NZ_FOUG01000014.1 GCF_900114785.1 Variovorax sp. OV329 | reverse complement strand
GCATGGGCGACCTTGCCGATCACCTTGCCGGTGGCGGGGTTGTACACGTCCAGCGTCTTGCCGCTGGCCGCGTCGCACCATTCGTTGTTGATCAGAAGGCGCGTGTCCGGGTAGCTGGCGGTCGCGGTCTTGTCGTTGGCGGGCGTGGCGGTTGCCGTCGTCATGCGGTGGTCTCCAAGTTGATCCAGAAAGAGGTTCAGGTTCCGGCGTGGCGGCCACGCGCCTTGTCGCGCAGGGGTGCCAGCAGGGGCTTGAGTCCGTTGTGGTCGATCTCGTGCATCAGCTGCAGGAGCCGGCCGATCTCGCCCTTGGGAAATCCCTCGCGCGCGAACCAGGTGAGGTAGTTGCCAGGCAGGTCGGCGATCAGGCAGCCCTTGTGCTTGCCAAAAGGCATCTCCAGGCTGACCAGACGTTCGAGGTCTTCCGGCTTCATTCGACCAGGGGGATTGGGGTGCGCGAAAGGGGAGGGAAAAGGCGATCTCTGCCCGCCATCATAGGCGGGCGGGGCAAGCCCGTGGCCGGCGGGGCCGGAAGCCCCCGGCGCTCAGGCGGGCGCGGCGGCGTCGTGCAGGGGGCGGCCCCAGCCGGGCGGCAGGGCGCGCAGCACCGCCTGAGCGTCCAGCGAGCCGATGGCCACCCGGGTGTCGCCGGGGATGCGGCCCTGGGCCAGCAAGGCCTCGTAGCGCAGCGCACATACCCGCAGGAAGGAGGAGAAGTTGCCCGGCACCTCGCCGCGCGCCGCCACCAGCTCGTCGTACAGCCTCTCGATGAGCTGCACCACGCCCATGTCGTCGCGCCGGGCGATCTCCTCCAGCACTTGCCAGAACAGGTTCTCCAGGCGGATGCTGGTCACCACGCCGTGCAGCCGCACCGAGCGGGTGCGGCTCTCGTAGCTCTGCGGGTCGGCACTGATGAAGACTTCGCACATGGCGGCGCTCCTTGGGGGGACTTGCGCGCACTGTAGCGCGCAAACCTTTTCCCCCGGGCCCTCAGCCCTCGATGCGCGTGCCCAGCACCTTCAGGAACTGGCCGATCCAGGCCGGGTGCGCCGGCCAGGCGGGCGCGGTGACCAGGTTGCGGTCGGTCACCGCCTGGTCGACCGCGATGCCCATGTACTCGGCACCGGCCAGTTCCACCTCGACCTGGCAGGCCGGGTAGGCCGATACCTTGCGGCCCTTGATGAGGCCGGTGGCGGCCAGCAGCTGCGCGCCGTGGCACACCGCGGCCACCGGCTTGTCGGCCGCCAGGAAGTGCTGCGTGATCTCCACGGCGCGGGCATGCATTCGCAGGTACTCGGGCGCGCGGCCGCCGGGAATGACCAGCGCGTCGTAGCTCTCGGGCTTCACCTCGGCGAAGCTGGCATTGAGCGTGAAGCGGTGGCCGGGCTTCTCGCTGTAGGTCTGGGCGCCCTCGAAGTCATGTACCGCCGTGTAGATCCAGTCGCCGGCCTTCTTGTCCGGCGCCACCGCATGCACGGTGTGGCCCACGGCCTGCAGGGCCTGGAAGGGCACCATGGTTTCGTAGTCTTCGGCGTAGTCGCCGCACAGCATGAGGATCTTGCGGGGCATGGGAGTCTCCTTGTTCAACGGCACAACGGGGCGGATTCGACCGCCTGGCCATTGTTGGGAGGGATGCCCGATGGGTGGTAGCAACCGGCTGTGACGATGGAATCGTGCGGAAATTTCCAGGGAAGCCCGGGAATGCCATCACCGCAGGTCATTCGAATAATCGAGGGTCCGACCAGGGAGGAATCATGCAATTCGAAGAAAGCATCGAAGTTCAAGCGTCCCCGAAAACCGTCTTTGCGCTCTACGCCGATGTTGCGGCGTGGGCGTCGTGGGACCCCGACGTGCGCTCGTCCGCCATTGCAGGGCGCTTTGCTTCGGGGGCGACCGGAAGACTGAAGCCGGCCAAGGGCCCGGAATCGAAGATCACCTTCACGGAGGTGGTGGCCGACAAGTCCTTCACCGTGGAAAGCCGGCTTCCGCTGTGCGTCATGCGCTTCGAGCATGAGCTGTCTGCGACAAGCCGCGGAACGACCGTCATGCACCGGGTCTCGTTCCTCGGCTTGCTGGCGCCCTTGTTCGGGCGCGTCATCGGTGGGCAGATCCGCAAGGGCTTGCCTCGGACCCTGGCGGGGCTCAAGCGTGCGGCAGAACGCTCCGGCGCTGCGCTCAATCCCTGACGCCTTCGCCACCTAGGCGGGTGCGAAAAGGCCGCACCGGGGCGCGCAGCAGCATGAGCGCCGCGAAGGCCAGCAGCGCGAGCGCGCTGGACAGCCACAGCGCGCCCAGCCCCCAGCGCTCGATGGCCAGCCCGAACAACCACGGCGCCGCGGCCTGCGCCACGCGGGCCGGCATCATCAGCAGCCCCTGCCGCTCGCCATAGCCGGCGGCGCCGAAAATCGCCAGCGGCAGCGTGCCCTTGGCGATGGTGAGGATGCCGTTGCCCGCGCCGTGAAGCACCACGAAGGCCGCGGCCGCCGGCGCCCCGGCAAAGGCCAGCAGCGCGGCGCCGGCCGGATGCGACAGCGTCGCCACCCGCGTGGAGAGCAGCGGGTGCAGCCGCCTCAGCAGGCCGAATTCCAGGATGCGGCCGCCTACCTGCGCTGGTCCCACCAGCGACGCGATGGCGACCGCCGCCGCGGCCGAGGCCCCGGCGATCACCAGAAGCGCAGGCAGGTGCGATGCCATCGCGGTGCTGTTGAACCAGGCCACGGCGAAAACCAGCGCCAGCAGCAGCGAGGCGCGCAGGGTCGAGGCCTTCCTCGTTCCCGCGTCGTCGGCGCCCGCATCGGGTACGTCGCCGTGCGCAGGCGCCGCGGCCGCGCGCGGCAGCAGCGCATACAGCGGCAGCGCCACCACCAGGTGCAGCAGCGCCCAGCCCACGCAGGCACCGCGCCAGCCGAAGTGCGCCGCCATCCAGGCACTGAGCGGCCAGCCCACGGTGCTGGCGAAGCCGCCGAAGAGGGTGACGCCGGTGATGGGGTTGCGTGCGCCCTCGCCGTACATGCGCACCAGCGTGGCGAAGGCGCCTTCGTACAAACCGCTGCACATGGCCAGGCCCAGCAGCGCCCAGCCGGCGAACATCCAGGCGGCACCCTGCGCGGTGGCGACAAGCACCAGCGCCAGCGCGAACAGCACGCTGGTGGCCATCAGCACCGGCCGGCCGCCGAAGCGGTCGAAGGCACGGCCGATGTGCGGGCCCGCCAGGGCCGACACCAGCAGGGCCACCGAGAAGGCCGCGTAGATCGTCGAGGTCGCCACGCCCAGGTCGTGGGCCATGGGTGCGGCCAGCACGGCTGCCAGGTAGTAGGAGGAGGCGAAGGCCAGGATCTGGTTGACGCCCATGGCGACGATGACGGCGGACGGGCGGAGAAGCTGCATGCGAAGGCGGGAAGCTGTAGAGGCTGTAGGGGTCTTCCGAATCTAGCCCGGGAGCGCGCGCTAACACGCGCTCGCGTTGCAAAATGCAGAAGATGCGCCCGCCGCTTTTCCTCTTTCCCGCCATCCTTGCCGCGCTGGCCGCCAGCGCCGGTGCGGAAGTGCTGCGCTGCGAGGATTCCGCGGGCAAGGTGAGCTACACCGACGGCAGCTGCCCGGCCGGCACCAAGCCCCAGCGGCGCGTGTCCACGCAGGCACCCATCAGCGTGCTGCCAGACCCGCAGGGCGAGGACCGTGCCGCGCGCAACGCGCGCGACACGGCAGGCCAGCGCCCGCCCGCCGTGCAGCAGCCTGCGGCACCCAGCGGTGCCGTGATCATCGACGGCCGCGGCGGCCAGCCGCAGGAGCGCAGCGACGCGCAGCGCTGGGACGGCGACCTGGGCAATGACCCGCAGGTGGCCGCCGATGGCTACTACCCGCCGGCCTATCCCTATCCGTACGCGGGCGGCGTGCGCCCGCCACCGCCGCGCGACCAGCGACCGCCCATCCGCAAGTGCGACCCGGCCACCGGCTGCACCGACCGCCTGGGCAACAACTACAACCAGAACACCGGCAAGCTGCAGCGCTACCAGAGCATCGACGGCAAGACCTGCTCGCCGGTGGGCACCACGGTCGTGTGCCGCTGAGCGGGCGGCGTCTCGCCGCTACCAGCCCAGCTGCTTGGCCGCCAGCTCCTTCATGATCTCCTCGGCGCCGCCGCCGATCATCATCACCTTCACCTCGCGGTAGATGCGCTCGCTGACGGTGCCGCGCATGTAGCCCATGCCGCCCAGGACCTGCACCGCGGCATCGGCGCAGAACTGCATCGTCTGCGTGGCGTGGTTCTTCAAGAGGCAGACCTGCGCCACCCACTCCGGCGCATCGGCGCGGCCCTGGGCCGCGAGCGCGTCGCCCTGCGCGGCCACGGTCTCCAGCCAGGCTTCGGTGGAGGAAATGCGCATCTGCATGTCAACCAGCTTGTGGCGCAGCGCCTGGTGCTCGATGAGCGCGGCGCCGAAGGTCTTGCGCTGCCGCGCCCAGGCCAGAGCCTCGTCCAGGCAGGCCTGCGAGAAGCCCAGCGCCGCGGCGGCCAGGCCGAAGCGCTCGCCGTTGAAGTTGCCCATGATGATGCGGAAGCCCCCGCCCTCGCCGCCCAGCAGATAGGGCGCCGGCACCCGCGCCCCGTCGAAGTGAAGCTGTGCGGTGTCGGAGCAGTGCCAGCCCATCTTCGACAGCCGCGTGCGGCGGATGCCCGGCGTGTCGCCCGGCACCAGCAGCATCGAGATGCCGCCCGCGCCCTTCGATGCGGTATCGGTGCGCACCGCCACCGTGAACCAGTCGGCGCGCATGCCCGAGGTGATGAAGGTCTTCTCGCCGTCGACGACGAAGTGATCGCCCTCGCGCCGCGCGGTGGTGCGCAGTTGCGCCACGTCGGAGCCGCCGCCCGGCTCGGTGATGGCCAGGGCCGCGATCTTCTCGCCGCGCAGCACCGGCGGCACCACCTCCTGCTGGATCTCGGGCGTGCCGTGCGCGATGACCGGCGGCAGGCCGATGTTGTGCGAGAACAGGCTGGCCAGCACGCCGCCGCTCGCACCGTGGCGCGCCAGCGCCACCCACACCGGCAGCTTCAATGCCAAAGAGGCAGGCGTGCCGCCCAGCGACTCCGGATAGCCGATGCCCAGGAAGCCCAGCGCGCCGGCGCGCCGGTACAGCTCGCACGGAAACTCGCCGGCCTCGTCCCACGCGGTGGCATGGGGCGCGATCTCGCTCTTGGCAAAGCGCGTGATCGCATCGGCCAGCGCCTCGCGGGTGGCGCGCAACTCTTCGTCCATGGCGTGTCAGCGCGGCGGGCGCTTGGCGATGCCCATGGTCTTGGCCAGGATGCCCAGCATCACCTCGTCCGCGCCGCCGCCGATGGAGCCCAGCCGCCCATCGCGGAACAGGCGCGACACGCGGTTCTCCCAGGTGAAGCCCATGCCGCCCCAGAACTGCAGGCAGGTGTCGGCCACCTCGCGCGTAAGCCGCCCGGTCTTGAGCTTGGCCATGGAGGCCAGCTGCGTCACGTCCTCGCCCTGCACATGCAGGTCGCAGGCGCGGTAGGTGAGGGCGCGCAGCGCCTCCACCTCGGTCTTGAGCTCGGCCAGCTTGAACTGCACCCACTGCTGGTCCGCCAGCGTGGCGCCGAACATCTTGCGCTGCTGCGCCCACTCGATGGTCTCGGCGATGCACTGGTCCAGCGGCTCCAGCGAGCTGGCAGCGCACCACAGCCGCTCTTCCTGGAACTGCTGCATCTGGTAGACGAAGCCCTGCCCTTCCTCGCCGATGCGGTTGCGCTGCGGCACGCGCACCTTGTCGAAGTAGATCAGGCCGGTGTCGCTGGAATGCATGCCGATCTTTCGGATCTTCTTGGCCTTCTCGATGCCGGGCGAATCCATGGGCACGATGACCAGCGACTTGTTGCGGTGCGCCGGCCCGTCGCTGGTGTTGACCAGCATGCACATCCAGTCGGCCTGCAGGCTGTTGGTGATCCACATCTTCTGGCCGGTGATGAGGTAGTCGTCGCCGTCCTTCTTCGCAAAGCTCTTGAGGCCCGCGACGTCGCTGCCGGCGCCGGGCTCGCTCACGCCGATGCAGCCCACCGTCTCGCCGGCAATGGCCGGCACCAGGAACTCGCGGCGCAGTTCGTCGCTGCCGAAGCGTGCCAGCGCCGGCGTGCACATGTCAGTCTGCACGCCCACGGCCATGGGCACGCCGCCGCAGCTCACGTGGCCCAGGGCCTCGGCCAGCGCCATGGCGTAGGAATAGTCCAGGCCCGCCCCGCCGTATTCCTCGGGCTTGTTCAGGCCCAGCAGGCCCAGCCCCCCGAGCTTCCTGAACACCTGGTGGGCGGGGAACATCTGCGCCTCTTCCCATTCGTCCACGTGCGGGTTGATCTCCTCGTCGATGAAGCGGCGCATCGTCTTCTGGATCTCGAGGTGCTCGTGCGTGTAGTGCATGGCGGGTCCTTCGTCAGTTCTTGTCGTCGTTCGAGAAGATGCGCGGCACCACCGCGCGATGGAAGCCGTCGAAGGGCCGCACCGACGCGCGCTGGCGCACCTGCGCGTCGGGCGTGGCCATGGGCCAGCCCATGCGCACCTGCGGCCGTGCGCCATCCACCCGCAGCACCTCGCCGCTGATGAAGGCGGCCGCGGGGCCGAGCAGGAAGACCACCGCCGCCGAGGTCTCGGCCTCGGTGCCGAAGCGGCCGGCGGGCACCGTGCGCGGCATGGCGCGCAGCATTTCGCCGGCCTCGGGCGGGTAGTGGTCCATGCCGCTGGAGGCGATGTAGCCCGGCGCCACCGCGTTCACCCGCACGCCGTGCGCGGCCCACTCCAGCGCGGCCGTCTCGGTGAAGCTCACCATGCCCGCGCGCGCCGCGCCGCTGTGGCCCATGTTGGGCATGGAGCCCCACATGTCGGCGACGATGTTGACGATGGCGCCGCCAGTGCCCTGCATGGCCTGGTTGAAGCATTCGCGCGCCATCAGGAAGCCGCCGGTGAGGTTGGTGTCCAGCACCGCGCCCCAGCCCTTGGCCGAGATGCCCGACAGCGGCGCGATGTACTGGCCGCCCGCGTTGTTCACCAGGCCGTCGATGCGGCCCTGCGCGGCCAGCACGCCGGCCACCGTGGCGCGCACCGCCTCTTCGCTGCGGATGTCGCACACCGCGTGGCTGGCGCGGCCGCCGTCCTGGTCGATCTCGGCCTGCACCGCCTGCAGCTTCTCGGCCTTGCGGCCCACCAGCACCACGTGCGCGCCCAGCGAGGCCAGTTCGTGCGCGCAGCAGCGTCCGATGCCCGAGCCGCCCCCGGTGACGATGTGGACCTGCCCGGCGAACAGGCCGGGGGCGAAGACGGAGCGGTAGTTCATGACGGCATTCCTCGTTGCTTGCGCGCCTTCATGGCGGCGTGGCCACCTCGGCCACCAGCTGGCGCATGGCGACCTGCTCGCCCACCGCCACATGCAGCGCCGACAGGCGGCCGGCCCGCGGCGCGCAGTGCAGATGTTCCATCTTCATGGCCTCCAGCGTCAGCAGGGGTTGCCCGGCCGCGACCGTGTCGCCCTCGCTGGCCAGCAGGGCCGTGATTCGGCCGCTCATGGCGGCGCGCAGCAGGCCGTCGCCGCCGCCTGCGCCGGCGCTGCCTGTGGGCGGAGCCAGGGAGGTGTCGATCACCTCGTGGGCGCGGCCGTCCAGGTGCATCAGCAGGCGGGCCTGGCTGCGCGCGACATGCACGTTGGCGTGCACGCCCTCGCGCAGCATGCGCAGGCGGCCCTGGCCCAGGTGCTGCAGCCCGATGAGGACCGGCGCGGCGCCGTCCAGCGCGACGGCATGGCGACCGTCCGGCTGCCGCTGGACCTGCGCGTGGTGCGCCTGCCCGTCGAGCTCGAAGCGCAGCGGCGCCACCAGCGTGTGCGCCAGTGACGAAGGCGCCGCCTCGGTGCCGGCCTGCAGCAGCGCGGCGGCCAGCGTGGCGGCATCGGCCTGGACCTGCGGTTGCGGCGCGAGCAGTTCGCCTTGATGCGCAGCGATGAAGCCAGTGTTCGCCTCGCCTGCCGCGAAGACGGAGTGGGCCAGGCAGCGCTCGAGGAAGTGCTGGTTGGTCGCCACGCCCAGCGCCACCGTTTCGGCGAGGCCGGCGAGCAGCTTCTGCCGCGCCTCCTCGCGGTCGCGGCCATGGGCGATCAGCTTGGCGATCATCGAGTCGTAGTGCGGCGGCACCTCGCAGCCCGAGCGCAGCGCATGCTCCACCCGCAGCAGTGGTGGCTCGGCCGGTTGCCACAGCGCGAGGGTGCCGCTCTGGGGCAGGAAGTCCTGCGACGGGTTCTCGGCGCACAGGCGCACCTCGATCGCGTGGCCTTCGAAGCGGACGCCCTCCTGCACCAGCCCCAGCGGCTCGCCCGCGGCGACCCGCAACTGCAGCGCCACCAGGTCCAGACCGGTCAGTGCCTCGGTCACCGGGTGCTCCACCTGCAGGCGCGTGTTCATCTCCATGAACCAGAACTCGCCGCTCGCATCCAGCAGGAATTCCAGCGTGCCGGCGCCTTCGTAGCCGATGGCCCGCACCGCCGCCAGCGCGGCCTGGCCCATGCGTTCGCGCAAGGCGGGCGAGACGGCGGGCGAGGGCGCTTCCTCGATGATCTTCTGGTGCCGCCGCTGCACCGAGCAGTCGCGCTCGCCCAGGTGGATCGCATTGCCGTGGCGGTCGGCCATCACCTGGATCTCGATGTGGCGCGGCGCGCGGATGGCGCGCTCCAGGATCACGGTGGCATCGCCGAAGGCGTGCAGCGCCTCGGACTGCGCGCTCTGCAGCAGAGCAGGGAACTGTTCCGCGCTTTCCACCAGCCGCATGCCGCGCCCGCCGCCGCCGGCAGTCGCCTTGATCATCACCGGCCAGCCGATGGCCTGCGCCTCGCACAGCAGCGTGGCCGCGTCCTGGTCCTCGCCCTGGTAGCCCGGAATGCAGGGCACGCCCGCGGCCTGCATCAGCCGCTTGGCGGCCGCCTTGTCGCCCATGGCGCGGATGCTGTCCGGCGAGGGGCCGACGAAGACCAGTCCCGCATCGCGGCAGCGCTGCGCGAAGCCGGCGTTCTCGGCCAGGAAGCCGTAGCCCGGATGCACCGCATCGGCCCCGCTGGCCCGGGCCGCCGCGAGGATGGCATCGATGTTCAGGTAGCTGTGCGCCGGCGCGGCCGGGCCGATGCACACCGCGAGGTCCGCCTTTGCGACATGGGGCGACTGGGCATCGGCGTCGGAGTACACGGCCACGGTGCGCAGCCCTGCGGCGCGGGCGCTGCGCAGGACGCGCATCGCGATCTCGCCGCGGTTGGCGACGAGCAGCGTCGTGAAGGGCGTCCTGTTCATGGCCGCGCCACCGAGAACTGCATGGCCTGTGGCGCGCGCCGCTCGCTGCTGCGGCAGATGGCGAAGAGCTCGGCCAGCACGGCGCGCGTGTCGCGCGGATCGATCACGCCGTCGTCCAGCAGCAGGGCGCTGGTGGCGAACACGCTCATTTGCCGGTCGAAGCGCTCGATGATCTGCTGCTGCAGGGCTGCCAGCTTCTGCGGATCGGCCGTGCCGCCCTTGCGGGCCATGCCGGCCTCCATGACGATGGCCATGGTCTTCGCGGCCTGCTCGCCGCCCATCACCGCCGTGCGCGCGTTGGGCCACGAAAGCGCGAAGCGCGGCGCGAAGCCGCGCCCGCACATGCCGTAGTTGCCCGCGCCGTAGGAGGCGCCACAATGCAGGGTGATCTGCGGCACCGTGGCGTTGCTCACGGCCTGGATCATCTTCGCGCCGTGCTTGATGATGCCGGCCTCCTCGTGCGCCACGCCCACCATGTAGCCGGTGATGTTCTGCAGGTACAAGAGGGGCGTGCGGCTCTGGCAGCAGGCCTGGATGAAGTGCGTGGCCTTCACCGCACCGTCGGAGTCGATGGGGCCGTTGTTGGTGATCACGCCCAGCGCATGGCCTTCGAGCCGGATGTGGCCGCACACGGTGGCGCTGCCGTAGTTCTCGCTGAAGGGCAGGAAGTCGGAGTTGTCGGCGATGCGCGCGATGACTTCGCGCATGTCCACCGGCCGCTTGGCGTCGGTGGGCATGATGCCCAGCAACTCCTCGGCCGGGTGCCGGGGCGGCTCGAACGGCCGCGTGGCCTCATCGCCGCGGCGCTCCCAGTCGATGCTGTCGAGGATGTCTCTCGCGATGCGGATGGCGTCGCGGTCGTCCTCGGCCAGGTAGTCGCCCAGGCCCGACACGTGGGTGTGCATCAGGGCGCCGCCCAGCTCTTCCTCGGTGGCCGTCTCGCCCGTGGCGGCCTTCAGCAGCGGCGGCCCGGCCAGGAAGGCTCGCGAGCGCCCGCGCACCATGACGATGTAATCCGACAGGCCCGTCTGGTAGGCGCCGCCCGCGGTGGAGGAGCCGTGGGTGACGGTGACCACCGGCAGGCCTGCGGCCGAGAGCCGCGCGAGGTTGCGGAAGATCTGTCCGCCGCGCACGAATTCCTCTACGCGGTAGGCCATGAGGTTGGCGCCGGCGCTTTCCACCAGCTGCACGAAGGGCAGCTTGTTCTCCAGCGCGATCTCCTGCATGCGAAGCTGCTTGTCCAGCCCCATGGGTTGCAGTGCGCCGGCATCAATACCCGAGTCGGAGGCGACGACCATGCAGCGGATGCCCGAGACGAAGCCGATGCCGGCAATCACGCCGCTGCCAGGCACGCTCTTGTCCAGGTCGGGGTTGTCGCGGCCCAGGCCGGCGAGGGTGCACAGCGGGATGTACGGGGCGCCGGGGTCCAGCAGCAGCGCAAGCCGTTCGCGCGGCAGCAGTTGGCCTCTCTTTGCAAAGCGTTCCGCCGAAGCCTGCGATGCGCTGACGGCACGTGCCTCGTGCGTGCGAACCTGTTCGAGCAGGGCCCGCATGTGCGCGCGCTGGGCCTGGTAGGACTCGCTGGTGTGGGTGTTCAGGCGGGATTCGAAGAGGGCGGGCATGGCGCGCTGGGGCTGTCGCTGTTCTGCACTCTATGCGGGGGGCGGTGTGAGGGCTTGCGACAACTGGCTACCCGAACACAAAGCACCCCGCACACGGAACGCCCTCAAAGCACGCAGAGCCCAGAGCGCCTGGAAACCGAAGGGTCAGGGCACCGCAGCAGCCGGAACAGCGCCAGCCGTCTCCGACTCCACCCATGCCTGCAAGCCCCCGCGCAAGGGCCGCACGCGCACGAAGCCATGGCGCGACAGCACGGCAGCCGCCTTCGCCGCCGACACCTCGTTCGGGCAATCGCAATAGAGCACGATCTCGCGGTCGCGCGGCAACTGGGCGATCTGGTGCTCGATGCCGTTCGGATGGATCAGCACCGCGCCTGGAATGCGGCGCGGGTCGATGGCCGCGGCCGCCTCGGAGCGCACGTCGATCACCACCGGCGCGCCCTCGCTGTCCAGCAACTCGCGCAACTCGTGCACGCCGATGCGCTCCACGTTCAGGTCACGCAGCGCCGCGCGGCGGCGCCACCAGCGGGTGCCGATGCCGATCAGGATCAGCACCACCAGCAGCGCAACGCCCACGCTGCCCGCATTGGCCATCGCGTCCAGCACTTCCTGGATCTGCTGAGAGAACACCCAGCCCAGGCCCACGAACACGCCGGTCCAGATCAACCCCGCCAGCGCGTCAAAGGCGGTGAAGCGCGCCAATGGCATCTTCAAGGCCCCCGCCATCGGCGGCGCCACCACCGACACCCCCGGCACGAACTTCGCGGCCAGCAGCGAGGTGCCGCCCCAGTCGGTGATCAGCGTCTCGCTGCGGCGCACGCAGGAGTCGGGCGACATCGACACCTTGCACAGCAGGCGCATCACCCGATAGCCGAAGCGCCGGCCCGCGTAGTACCAGGCGCCGTCGCCCAGCACATTGGCCAGCACCCCCACCGCCAGCACCGCCGGCAGCGACAGCTGGCCCGCCGCGATCAGGCCGCCGGCCACCACCAGCACCGCCGATGCCGGCACCGGCGCGCCCAGGCGTGCCGCCAGCGTGGCCAGGAAGACCACCGTCACGCCATGGCGCATCGCCAGATCAAGGAGTTGCTGCATCTCGACGTGGATTCTCCGTGATCGTGTAAGGCCCCGCGAGGTCTGGAGATAAGTCTGAAGGCGGATTCAGCCTTCACCCTGCGGGCCGATGCAGGCTTGGGCCCGCGCCCGCAGCAGTGCGCGCTCGCGTTCGTTTCGCGTCAAGGCGGCCGCCTGCTCGAATGCCAGGCGCGCCTCGTCCAGCCGGCCCAGGCTTTGCAGCAGGTCGCCGCGCACTGCAGGCAACAGGTGGTAGCTCTTCAGCGCGCCTTCCGCCACCAGCGCGTCCACCAGCGGCAGGGCGGCCGCGGCGCCTTCGGCGCGCGACACCGCGACGGCGCGGTTCAGGTCGACCACCGGCGAGGGCTCCACGACCGCCAGAGCGGCATACAGGGAAGCGATGCGTGCCCAGTCGGTGTCGCCCGCCCGCAGCGCGCGCGCATGGCAGGCGGCGATGGCGGCCTGCAGCGCATAGGGGCCCCGCGCACCGCCCAGGCCATCGGCGCGCTCGAGGGCAGCCAGGCCGCGGCGTATCAGCAACTGGTCCCAGCGCGAGCGGTCCTGGTCCATCAGCAGAATCGGCGCGCCCTGCCGGTCGGTGCGTGCGGCCGAGCGCGAGGCCTGGATTTCCATCAGCGCCACCAGGCCATGCACCTCGGGCGCCTGCGGCACGAGTTCGGCCAGCACGCGGCCCAGGCGCAGCGCCTGCGCGCAAAGGTCGGTGCGCATCCAGTGCTCGCCGGCGGTGGCCGAGTAGCCCTCGTTGAAGACCAGGTAGACCACTTCCAGCACCGAAGCCAGGCGCGGCGCCAGCGCCTCGGCGCGCGGCACCTCGAAGGGCACCTTCGCGTCCCGCAGGCTGCGCTTGGCGCGCACGATGCGCTGCGCAATCGTGGGCTCGGGGACCAGGAAGGCGCGGGCGATCTCGTCCGTGGCCAGGCCGCACAGCACGCGCAGGGCCAGGGCCACGCGCGCCTCGCGCGCCAGCACCGGGTGGCAGGCGGTGAAGATCAGGCGCAGCAGGTCGTCCTCGATGTCCTCGTCCGCGCCTTCGTCGGGCGCCGGCGCCAGCGGCTCGCCGCCCAGGGCCTCGATGGTGTGGGCGATCTCCTCGTGCTTGCGTTCCATCATCTGGCTGCGCCGCAGCCAGTCGAGCGCGCGGTGCTTGGCCGCGGCGGTGAGCCAGGCCGCGGGGTTGTCCGGCAGGCCCTCGTGCGGCCATTGCTGCAGGGCGGACACCAGGGCGTCCTGCGCCAGTTCCTCGGCCACGCCCACGTCGCGCACCATGCGCGCCACCACCGCGGTGATGCGGGCCGACTCGATCGGCCACACGCCGGCGATCGCGCGGCGCGCCGCTTCTTCTGCCTTGTCGTTGGCGCCTCCGCTCACCAGGCGCGCCCCACCACCGCGATGACGAACACCGCCACGCCCAGCAGCAGGTTGATGAACACCAGCTGGCGAATGCCCGCCAGTGCCGCCGCGGCGGCCTTCCAGTCGCTGGCAGCAACCTTCTCCTGCAGTTGCGGGTAGCGGCGCCGGTACACCACGCCGAAGATCACCATCATCAGCAACGCGATGCCCAGCATGGCGTGCACATGCCAGCGCATCGCGCCCATGCCGCCGGCCATCTGCACCATGCTGAAACCCGTGGCCAGCAGCAGCACGATGGCCGCGGCCACCCAGCGGAAGAAGCGACCCAATGCCTGGCACAGCATGCGCAGCCGCTGCGGTGGTTCCAGCGTCTCGACGGCGGCGGGCCGCACCGCGAAGTGAAAGGTGGCCATGCCGCCCACCCACAGCGCGGCGGCCAGCAGGTGAAGGCAGAGCAGGAGGGGCGTGGTGAAGGCGTGGACAGGCATGACGGATCGGTTGACGAGAGCGCGGCAAAAGCAGCGAGGCGGCGATCATCGGCGCCGTGCGTGCCATGTCAAGTAAGCTTGGCGCGCACCCGTGCGCTTATCGCGCCCTTCGAACGAACTCTCGCCGAACGACAGGAGACCCGACATGCTGCATCCCCAGGCCCGCGCCTTCATCGACCTGCTGGCCACGCGCGGCGTTGCGCCGACGCACACGCTGGCGCCCGAGGAAGCGCGTCGTGCCTACCTGGATCGCCGCAGCTTCACGCAGCCCGAGCCGCCATCCGTCGCACGCATCGAGGCGCTGAATGCGCAAGGCCCCGCAGGCGCCATCCCCCTGCGCCTGTATTCGCCGGTGGCACGCGGCGAGCAAAAGGGATTGCTGCCGGTGCTGGTGTACTACCACGGCGGCGGCTGGGTGATCGGCGATCTGGACACCCACGACACCCTGTGCCGCCAACTGGCCAACGAAGCGGGCTGCGCCGTGGTGTCGGTGGGCTACCGGCTGGCGCCGGAACATGTCTTTCCGGCCGCGGTGGACGACTGCGTCGCCGCCACGCGCTGGATCGCGCGCGAGGCCGAAGCTCTCGGCCTGGACGCCGCGCGCATGGCGGTCGGTGGCGACAGCGCCGGCGGCAACCTCGCGGCCGTGGTGGCGCTGCACGAGCGCGATGGTGGGCCCGAGGGCCTGCCGCATCCGCTCCGCTTCCAGCTGCTCATCTACCCGGCCACCGACATGCGCCGCTGCGCCGCCTCGCACAGCAGCAACGGCGACGGCTACGTGCTCACCCGCGACACCATCGGCTACTTCCACGACCACTACATGGGCGCCGGCACCGAGCAGGACATGGACTGGCGCGCCTCGCCGCTGCTGCACAAGAGCCTGGCAGGCCTGCCGCCGGCGCTGGTACTGACGGCCGGCTACGACCCGCTGCGCGACGAAGGCCTGCAACTGGCGCAGCGCATGACCGAATCGGGCAGCCGCACCACGCTGGTCAACTTCGAGCGGATGATCCACGGCTTCATCCTGATGGGCCGCGTGCTGGACGAGGCGAACGTGGCCGTCAGCCTGTGCGCCCTCGAACTTCGCAAGGCGCTCTGAGCGCCGGGCGTCCCCCACTTTTTCGATAGGCCGGACTGCTTCGCGAGGCTGGCCCGCGCGGGCCGGGCCGACATTCCGTGCTGCCACCAGCTTCGGCCACGAAGTGTGCAAACGCTTTTTGCTGCAGTGTGCGTTGCCCGTTGGCAACGAGATTTGCGCAAATATGTAAACGAAATCGACTGTCAACTAGTCCGGTCAGCCTAGGCGCTGCGTAGGGTTTTTCGTTTTTTTGCGTCTCGATATACTGCATCGCGTAAGCTGAATTTCTTACCTTTCAACACCTTCCTCCCATTTTGTTGCGATGCGCCTGAGCCAGTCTTCTTCGACGGTGGTGGCCCATGTCGGCTAGCTTGCAGCCGCATGCGCCGGGTGCGCGACCGGGCTTTGCGTGGGCCGGCGCGTGGGCGTTCTTGCGCATTCCATTGCTGCTGGTGCTGCTGTTCCTGCTGCGCCGGCCGTTGCTGGACCTGGTGGAGGAATATCTCGGCATCGAGCGGGTGACCTATTTCGCCATCGCCCTGCTGAGCACGCCCGTGGCGCGCGTCGGCGTGCTGGCGCTGGCGGTGCTGATGCTGTGGGCGGTGAGCCGCTGGTCGGCGTCCCGTTTTTCGGCCTGGCGGGCCTACGCGCTGACCGTCGCCTTCGGGGCCCTGATTACCGGCGCGCTCTTCGCCCTCACCGGCACCAGCCTGTGGAAGGCGAGCTTGCCGCTGGCCTGCCTCGCGCTCAACCTGCTGCCGGTGTCGCCCGCGCAGCAGGCCCGCAAGGCCTGGTCGAGGCTGATGCTGTTCGGCGTGGGCCTGGCCGAGGTCTTCTTCTTCCGTCGCTACGTGGCCTGGGTGGCCGCCTCGCGGCGCCGCATCGACCCGGCCCATGCGCCACCGGCGTCCGTGGGGGGCCGTTTCGCCGATCTGCCTGGGCTGGTCATCACGGGCCTCGTGATGGCCGTGTTCGTTGGTGGCCCCGGCATCATCTCGGTGGAGCGGGAACTGCGCATGCCCTCGAAGGTGGGCATCCTGATGCGGGAAGACATCAACGGACTGGCGCTCGATCCAGACGGGCGCCATCTGTATGTGACGGGGCACGGGCTGGAGCACCTGCAACGCATCGACACGCAGGCGCCCGGCCAGCCGCCCCTGGTATCCACCGTGTCGACCGGCGGCGCCCAGGGCGTGGCTTTCGACCCCAAGGCGGGCGAGCTCTACGTATTCAACACCCGGACGCGCGCGCTGCAATACTTCGACGCCGCCACGCTGGCGCTGCGCCGGGAGGTGCCCCTGCGCGACCTCTCGCCGGGCGATCCGTGGATCGCGGCAGACCCGGTCAGCGGCACCCTGGTCGTGGCCTCGGAGGCCGACGACCGCAGCGGGTCTCCTTTCATCGTGCTCGATCGCCAGAGCGGCCAGATCCTGGACCGCCGCGACGTGGACGCGGGCAACCTCTACCTCCATCCGCAGGGCGGCAAGCTCTACCTGAGTTTCTTCCGCAATTCCAGCCGGCTGATGCTCTACGACCTGCAGCGCAAGGAGTTCTCCGCCACGGTGCAGACCGACGAACGGGTCGACCGCATGGCCTTCGACCCCACGCACTCCGAATTGCTGCTGGCCTCGCCGCTGCGCTCGCGCGTGCTGCGCTTCGACGCGCAGACGCTGGCCAAGCGTGGCGAGATTCCCAGCGTGTTCGGCGTGCGCGTGATCGCCATCGACCAGGCGCGCGGCTGGATGCTCACCGCCAGCCTGGTGACGGGACAACTGGAAATCCAGGACCTGGCCAGCAACAGGGTGATCAAGCGGATCTACCTGGGCCCGTGGCTGCGGACCATCGAACTCGACACCGCCAGCGGCACGGCCTACGTGTCCGCGAACGGCGCGCTCTACAAGGTTCCCTATGGTGCAGGCGACTAGCGGCCCGGCTTCCCTGGTCATGCCACTGCCCGCCGCGGTGACGGTGCATGCGCAGTCGCACATCCGTGCGCTGGACGGCATCCGCGGCACGGCGATCCTGCTGGTGCTCTTCTACCACCTGGGCAACAGCGTGGGCGGGGAGTTCAACTACAGCAGCAAGCTGCAGGCGGTGGCCGGCCTGGGCTGGATGGGGGTGGACCTGTTCTTCGTGCTGTCGGGCTTCCTGATCACCGGCATCCTGTACGACAGCAAGCGCAATGCGCACTTCTTCAAGAACTTCTACGCACGGCGCGCGCTGCGCATCTTCCCGCTGTACTTCAGCGCGCTGCTCTTCCTGCTGCTGCTGCGCACCGCATGGCCGCACCTGGGGCTGTACGGCAAGTCCAGCGACCTCTGGCTGTGGGTGTACCTGAGCAACTTCGTCATCGCCGTCCAGGGCTTCGGTGCCTTCGGCCTGATGGACCACTTCTGGTCGCTGGCGATCGAGGAGCAGTTCTACCTGGTCTGGCCCTTCGTGGTGTTCAGCCTCAGCCGCGGCACCGCGATGAAGGTGGCCTTCTGCATGTGCCTGGTGGCACCGGCCATGCGCATCGCGCTGGCGCTGGCCAGCGGCGACAACTCGGCCGCGAGCTACGTGCTGAGTCCGATGCGCATGGATTCGCTGGCCATGGGTGCGCTGCTGGCCCTGGCCATCCGCGGGCCCGATCCGGTCGACGTGCGGCGCCTGGTGCGACCCGCGCTGGCGGCCATCGCGGTGGCGGGGCCGTTGCTGGTGCTCATCCTCTGGTACACGCGCGACGTCACGCCGCATTCGCTGCCGATGGAGACGGTGGGCCTGTCGGCGGTTGCACTGCTGGGCGTGTCCACCATCGTGCTGGCACTGGCCACGCCGCTGCGCCACGTCTTCGAGCACGGAGTGCTGCGCTGGTTCGGCAAGTACAGCTACGGGCTCTACGTGTGGCACCCGATCCTGTGGGTGATCATCTTCCATTCCGACTGGGCGCGCTCGTTGCGCGGGGGCAGCGGCGTGGAGCAGATGCTGGCTTCGGTGGCCGTCGCGGTGGCGATGCTGCTGGTGTTCGTGATGGGCAGCTGGCACCTTCTGGAAAGCCAGTTCCTCAAGCTCAAGGTCCGATTCAAGTGAGGCACCGACTCCCGTGCGCCCAGCCATGCCATCCACTTCCAGCGGTTCCATGAACACCCCACGACAGGATGGCCGGGGCCTTGCGGCCCTGTTCATGCGCTTTGCCGGTGCCGGCGCTGTCGGCACGGCGGCGCACTACGCCCTGCTGGTGGCGCTGGTGTCCGGCCTGGGCGCGACCGGGTGGATGGCCTCGGTGGCCGGCTCCGTCGTGGGCGCGCTGGTCAACTATACGATCAACTACTTCTGGGTCTTCGACAGCCGGCCCGGCCATGGCCACGCCTTTCCGCGCTTCATGGCAGTGGCAGGCGTCGGCCTGGCCATCAACGCGGCGGCCATGTACCTGCTCACGGTGACGCTGGGCCTTCACTACCTGGTGGCGCAGTTGCTGGCCACGGCCCTGGTGCTGGTGGTGGGCTTCGTGCTCAACGCCCGCTGGACATTTGGGAGCAAGCGATGAACGGCCACGTGGACATCGAGCACTCGGCCCTGCTGGGCACCGGCCAGGGACGCAGGCCGCCGCTGATCTCGGTGGTGGTGCCGGTCTTCAACGAAGAAGAGGTGGTGGGGCACTTCCACGAGCGCATGAGCCGGCTGCTTGCCGAGATCGACTACCCGGCGGAGATCGTCTTCGTCGACGACGGCAGCACGGACGGCACGCTGCAGGCGCTGCACGCCCTGCGCGAGTCCGACCCGCGCATCGCGGTGCTGGGGCTGAGCCGCAACTTCGGCAAGGAGATCGCCCTGTCGGCCGGCCTGGACCATGCGTCCGGCGACGCGGTGGTGGTGATCGACGTGGACCTGCAGGACCCGCCCGAGATCATCAAGGAATTCATCGCCAAGTGGGAGGCCGGCTACGACGTGGTGTACGGCCAGCGCATCGTGCGCGACGGCGAGACGGCGCTCAAGAAGATGACCGCCTTCCTGTTCTACCGCGTGATGCGCAAGCTCACCCGCGTCAACCTTCCGGAAGACACGGGCGACTTCCGCCTGATGAGCCGGCGCGTGGTGGATGCGCTCAAGAGCTGCCGCGAACAGCACCGCTTCATGAAGGGCCTGTTCGCCTGGGTGGGCTACCGGCAATGTGCGGTGCGCTACCACCGCGAGTCGCGCGTGGCCGGCACCACCAAGTTCAACTACTGGAAGCTGTGGAATTTCGCGCTGGAAGGCATCACTTCCTTCACCACGGGGCCCTTGAAGGTGGCCACCTACGTCGGCTTCATGACGGCTGCCGTGGCCTTCTTCTTCCTGGTGTGGATCGTGGGCAAGACGCTGCTCCACGGTGACCCGGTGCGCGGCTATCCATCGCTGATGGCCGTCGTGCTGTTCCTTGGCGGCATCCAATTGGTGACTATCGGCATCCTGGGCGAGTACGTGGGCCGCATGTTCGACGAGACCAAGGGCCGGCCGCTGTACCTGCTCAAGGACGTGTGGCCGGCCGAGAGCGCCGACGAAGATCTCGCGCCCGATCTCCTCGAGCACCTGGGCCGCAGGCCCGGGGAACGGCAGACCGTCGACGCGAGGGCGACGAGCGCCTTGAACGAGCGCGCACGATGATCGACCCCTTGCTCGCCCACGCGCTGCACCTGGCCGGCCTGCTCGCAGGCCTGCTGCTGCTGATGCGCGGGCGTGCCGCGACAGGCGGGAAGGACGCCGGCATCTCCCCGCTGCTGGGCCTGGGCCTGGCGGGCGCCATGGCCCTGGGCCTGTTCGCCATCTCCGATCCGGGCGGCCTGTTCGAGGACTTCCGCGACGCCTACCTGGGTGCGGGCCTGGCGGTGCGCGAATCGCCTGGCGCCCTGGCACCCATGCTGGAGCGCGGGATCAACGGCTTCGTCAACCTGCCCATCGTGGCCTACCTCTTCTGGCCCTTCGCGCTGCTGCCGCTCCATCCGGCCATGATCGCCTTTGCGCTGACCGGCCTGTTGTTCACCCTGGGCGCCTGGAAGTCGCTGGTGAGCGCCTTCGAACTCGACCGCCGAGCCGCCTGGGTGCTGCTCTTCCTGTTTGCCGCCTCGGGCCCGCTGGCCTACAGCATCAAGGAAGGCAACATCTCGCACTTCCTGCTGTGGCCGCTGGTGGCAGCGATGGTGATGGCGCGGCGCGGCCAGGACTTCCGCTGTGGCCTGCTGCTGGGTGCGATCGCGCTGATCAAGCTGCCTTTCCTGCTCTTTGGCGTGTATTACCTGCTGCGCGGCCGCTGGCGCATCGCGTTCGGTGGCTTCGCGGTGTGCGCCGTTGCTTCGCTGGCCTCGCTGGCCATCTTCGGCTGGGACATGCACCTGCGCTGGTACGAGCATTGCGTGCGGCCTTACGCGAACGACCCGATGCCGGCCTTCAACGTGCAGTCCATCCAGGCTTTCGTGCTGCGGCTGCAGGTGGGGGCGCAGGGGCTCTTCCAGTGGGACGTCGTGCCGCTCTCCGCCTGGGGCGCCAGGCTGTCGGGCGCGCTGGTGGCGCTGCTCTACGGCGCGGTGGTGCTGGTGCTCTGGCGCACACGCCGGGCCGAGGCCACGCCGGCTTCCGGCGCGGCGCTGCATCCTGGCGATGCGCAATTCATGCTGGTCATGCTGCTGGCCTGCGTGACCAGCCCGGTGTCCTGGTCGCACTACTACATCTGGCTGCTGATTCCCGTCGCGGCCTTCCTGCGCACGCTCCATGCCACGGGCCTGGCATCGGCCAGCTGGCTGGCCTGGACCGCTCTGGTGCTGGGCTCGATGGCGGTGATCACCATCCGCTGGACTTCGACCGCCGTTGCGGAGGTCTACGCCGCTACCGCCGCTTCGCTGCTGCTGTTCGCTGCGCTGTCGTGGATGGGCTGGCTGGCGATCAACCTGCGCGAGGTCGGTGCACGCCTGGCTTCATCGGCCGGACGTGATGGACGCGGCAGCGCCGTGCTCGGCGCTGGCTAGGCGTAAGGGCCGGGCGCGCCAGGCCGCGCCGGCCTACTTGCCTGGATTGACCAGGTACTTGGTCCCGGTGGCGCGCTGGTTGTAGACGCCGATCACCTCCAGGTCGAGCATCTCGGCCAGCGAGATCTCCTTGGAGTAGTGGCTGGCGAAGGTGGTGGTGAGCTCGGCCGCCACCCGGTCCTTGAGCGCCTGCACCGTGGCCGGCCCGGCCTTCTGCAGGAAGGGAAAGAGCAGCCAGCCGCCCATGCCCCAGGTCATGCCGAAGTTGCGGTTGAACTCGGTGGGCCGCATGTCCAGGCCGCCGTAGATGTAGACCTGCTTGTGCGTGGTCGAGCCGTAGCGGCTGTATTCCTTCGCGTTGCGGTTGATCGCAGCTTCCATGCAGCCCAGGATCTGCCCCGCCAGCGGCCCGCCGCCGGTGGCGTCGAAGGCGATGGTGGCGCCGGTGGCGGCGAGCGCATCGGTCAGCTCCTGCAGGAAGCCGGGCGAGCTGCTGTCGCACACGTACTGCGCGCCCATGCCCTTGAGCAGTTCCGCCTGCTCGGGCTTGCGCACGATGTTCACCAGCGGCACGCCGTCCTTCTGGCAGATGCGGTTGAGCATCTGCCCCAGGTTGGAGGCCGCCGCCGTGTGCACCAGAGCCTTGTGGCCCTCGCGCCGCATGGTCTCGACCATGCCCAGCGCGGTGAGCGGGTTGACGAAGGACGAGGCGCCCTGCGCCGCGGTGGCGCCCTCGGGCAGCGGCAGGCACTGCGCCAGCGGCACCACGCGCCATTGCGAATACATGGCGCCGCCCAGGGCCGCCACCTTCTTGCCGACCAGGGCCTGGGCGGCCGGCGACGAGCCGGCCTCCACCACCGTGCCCGCGCCCTCGTTGCCCACCGGCATGGACTGGTCCAGCCGCGCCGCCATGGCCCGCAGGGCGGCGCCTTCGGGCACGCGCGCCGTGATCACCGGGCGGCCGTGGCCGTCCACCGAGGCCTGCGCGCCGCGCATGTCGGCGGCGCCGAACAGCAGGCCCAGGTCCGAGGGATTGATCGGCGCGCCCTCGATCCGCACCAGCACCTCGTCGGGGCCGGGCGTGGGCAGGGGCGTGTCGACCAGCGACAACTCCAGCTCGCCGCTCTTCTTGACGAGCGAGCGCAGTTGCAGGTTGGTGCGTTGTTGCGAAGTGCTCATGGATGTTCTCCTGGTGCGGGAAAAAAGGAATCAGAGCCAGGTGCCGCCGCTGGGCATCCGGATCTGGGTGTCGGGCGTGCCGCCCACGAAGAAGCCGCCGATGATGAGGCTCAGGACCGAGATGAACAGGCTGGCGAACACGGCCGTCCAGAAGCCCGACACCTTGAAGCCCTTCACCAGCCAGGCCACCAGCAGCAGCACCAGCGCGTTGATCACCAGCAGGAACAGGCCGAAGGTGATCAGCGTGAGCGGCAGCGTCAGCACGATCAGGAGCGGCTTCACCAGCGCATTGGCCAGGCCCAGCAGCAGCGCCGATCCGATGAGCGCGCCGGTGCTGTCGAAGCGGATGCCCCGGAAGACCAGACTGGCGATCCAGAGGCACAGGCCGGTGATGGCCCAGTGGAGGAAGAAGGCGGTGAGGTTCTGCAGCATGTTCGTTGTTGCCTTGGGTCAATGGCTTTATTTTGCGAAACGCCGGCGCGTCAGCGCCAGCGAGATCCAGAAGGCGGCCACGGTGTAGACGACCAGCACCAGCGCATGCTGCAGCCAGTTGGCCGGCCACTGGTCCATGAAGAGCGGTCGCACCAGCGCCACCGCATTGGCCAGCGGCAGCCAGTTGGCGATGGCGCGCACCACCTCGGGCAGCTGCTCCAGCGGGAAGAACACGCCCGAGAGAAACATCATGGGCGTCATGAACAGCGTGAAGTAGTAGGTGAAGAAGTCGTAGCCCTTGGCCAGCGCGTTGAAGATGAGCGCGATGCACGAGAAGGTGATGCCCACGCCCACCAGCACGAACCAGGCGACGACGAGCTTGGGGCTGTGGCTGATGTCGAGCGCCAGCATCACGAACAGGATCGCGGTGGTGGTGAAGATGGCCTTGAAGCCGGCCCACAGCATCTCGGCCAGCACGATGTCGTCCAGCCCCACCGGCGCGTTCATGATGCCGTCCCAGGTCTTCTGCACATGCATGCGTGAGAAGGCCGAGTACAGCGCCTCGAAGGAAGCCGCGTTCATCGCGCTCATGCAGATCGAGCCGCTGGCCAGGAACAGGATGTAGGGCACCTGCGTGCCGTTGACCGCCACGGTGCCCACCAGCGAACCCATGCCGTAGCCGAAGGCCACCAGCCAGATCAGCGGCTCGGCGATGTTGCCGATCAGGCTGGGAATGGCCAGCTTGCGCCACACCAGCAGGTTGCGCAGGAACACCGGCCACCAGCGCAGGGTGAGCTGTGGCGGGCGCCAGGGGGAGGGCAGGACGGGGCCGTTCAGGACTTGGGTGTCGTTGCTGCTGCTGCTCATGATGGTGTCAGCCGTCCTCTCGGATCTGCCGGCCGGTGAGCTTGAGGAACAGGTCCTCCAGGTTGGCCGGGCGATGGAAGGTGCGCAGGCCGCCGTGCTGGCCCAGTGCATCGAGCAGGCGCCGTGCGTCCTGCGTGTAGAAGAAGACCGTCTCGCCGCTTACCTCCACCCGCGCCGCCAGTTCCTTGAGCGGCGACTGGGCCAGCGAGACCGCGCCGTTGCCATACACCTCCACCACATCGGGCTCCAGGTGCTGGGCGATGAGTTCGCGCGGCCGGCCCTCGGCGATCTTGCGGCCGTGGTCCAGCACGATCAGGCGCGAGCACAGGCGCTCGGCCTCGTCCATGAAGTGGGTGGTGAGCAGGATGGACTTGCCCTGCTGCAGCAGCAGCTGCAGCCGCTCCCACATCAGGTGGCGCGCCTGCGGGTCCAGGCCGGTGGTGGGCTCGTCCAGCATCAGCAGCTTGGGGTCGTTCACCAGCGAGCGTGCCAGCGACAGCCGCCTGCGCATGCCGCCCGAGAGGTCCCCCGGCTTGGCGTCGGCCTTGTGCGAGAGGGCGGCGAATTCCAGCAGCTTCGGAACGCGCGCGGCCATCGTCTTCTTGCCGATGCCGAAGTAGCGCGCATAAACCACCAGGTTCTCCGCGCAGCTGAAGTCCGGGTCCAGCGTGTCGAACTGGCTCACCACGCCCAGTTGCGCCTTGATGATGCGCGCGTCCTGCGGCATCACGTGGCCCAGCGCCTCGATGCGGCCCGCGTCGGGGTTGGTCAGCCCCAGGCACATGCGGATGGTGGTGGTCTTGCCCGCGCCGTTGGGCCCGATCACGCCCAGGCATTCGCCCGGCGCGATGTGGAAGGACAGGTCGTTCACCACGACCTGGTCGCCGTAGTGCTTGCGCAGCGCGGTGGCTTGGAAAAGCGGCTGGGACATTCGGCTCCTGCGGATCGCCAACCGGCGCCGGGCCATCCCGAGCGGTTGCTGCGCCTCGCGCGGTGCGCGGGGTCCGGCCGACTATATGCGAGCCTCCATTTCACGGCGTGCCGGCACGGGAATCAGCCGTGCGCCTGCCGGCTGTCCCTGGGCGCCTCCTCGCGCTCCGTCATGCCGTAGTCGCGCGCCACCTCGGCGATGCGCAGGCGGTAGTCGGCAAACACCTGGCCGCGGCCCGCGGCCTGGGCGCGGCGGTGCGCTTCGATGTTGCGCCAGGCCGCCAATGAGGCTTCGTCGCGCCAGAAGCTCAGGCTGAGCATCTTGCCGGGCTCGCTCAGGCTCTCGAAGCGCTCGATGGAGATGAAGCCATCCATCTGCACGAGCTGTTCCCGCAGCGCGGCGGCCATCTGCAGGTAGGTGTCGCGCTCGCCGGGGGCGGGCCAGACTTCGAAGATCACGGCATGCATCGTGGGTCGTTCCTTGTCGTTGTTCGGGTTCATCAGGCGGAGAACTGCGGCAGCCGGCCGTTGACCGAGCGCCGGTAGTGCCACCGCGCAGGCAGCGATGCTGCATCGGCCAGGCGCCGCCTGCCAAGCGATTCCAGCCCGGCGGCCGCGATGGCCAGCGCCAGCGCCATGCCCGGGCAGGCATGCGGGCCGTGGCCGAAGCCCAGCAGGTGGCGTTCGCTGCGTGAGACATCGAAGCGGTCGGGGTCCGGGTGCAGGGCTTCGTCGCGCTGCGCGGAGGCGAGAAGCACCAGGATGGCATCGCCCGCCGCCAGCGCGGTGCCGGCCACGACGGCGGGTTCGGCGACGAAGCGCCGCGTGTTCTGCACGGACGAGTCATGCCGCGCGACCTCGGCCACGATGTCTTGCGCCATCACCCGGCCCTGCGTGAAGGCATCGTGCAGCCCCGGCTCGCGCCGCAGCGCGACGATGGCATTGCCCAGCAGGCCGGCGGTGCCCTCGCAGGTCTGAGACAGCAGGCCGACCAGGTTGCACAGCAGCACGCGGCGCTGCACCTCGGGCGAGCGCGCCGCCTGCTCTTGAATGCCGGCCAGCAGGCTGCCGGGCTGGGCCGATGCCATCAGCGGCTCGAAGCGCACCAGCAGTTCGTGCGCGGCCTGGCTGGCGCCCTGCAGCTGCTCGGCGCTGGACAGGGGCGACAGGCAGGCGACGAAGTCGCGGGTCCACCGGGCCAGGGCGGGCCATTGCGCCGAATGAAAGCCGAGCAGGGCAGCGACCGCGCTCACCGGCATCGCCAGGCACCAGTCGTCCAGCGAGTCCGCCTTCAGCTCGTCCGCCACTTCGCGCGCCAGCGAATGGACGGCGCGCAGGTCCAGGCCTGCCAGTCCGCGCTGCAGCACCGGACGGTGCATGGCGTGAAGCGGGCCGTCGTTCATGCGGATCAGTTGCGAGAACAGCTCGCCCGCCGGCAGGCCGACGATGGCGCGCGGCACCGGCTCGGCGACGGGGCGCACGCGCAGCTGCGGATGCGCCAGCACCTGCATCACCACCTCGGCGCGGCTGGCGATCCACAGGCCCAGCCGGTCGTCGCGCAGCAGGGGTGGGCCGGCGCGCAACTGGGCGTAGAAAGGGTAGGGGTCCGCGTGGGTGGCGGCGGCGATGGCATCGGATGGGGCTTCGTGCGTCATGGGCTGCAGTCTGCCTTTGCCGCGAAACCACACTTCGTCTAGCATCGAAATATGAATGCACGAAACGCCGGACAACGAACGCAGCCCGAGGAAGACGACGCCGACCTGCGCCTGGCCCGCCTCGCCTCGGCCATCGCCGAGCCCGCGCGCGCCCGCATGCTGTGCTCGTTGCTGGACCGGCATGCCCGCACCGCCACCGAGCTGGCCGTGCTGGCCGAGGTGGCGCCTTCCACCGCCAGCGCGCACCTGGCCAAGCTGCGCGAGCAGGGCCTGGTGGAGACCCTGGCACAGGGCAAGCACCGGTACTTCCGCCTGTCCAGCCGCGAAGTGGCGGCAGCCTTGGAAGCCTTGCAGGTGGTGGCCGGCACGCCGCGCCAGCGCTTCAAGCCCAGCACGCCCAGCCGGCTGCGCCTGGCGCGCACCTGCTACGACCACATGGCCGGTGCCGCCGGCGTGGCGCTGCACGACCACCTGCAGTCCCAGGGCTGGCTGGGCGACAAGGCCGGCGAGGAAGGCGGCTACGAGCTCACGTCCGCCGGCGAACGCGCGCTGCAGGACTGGGGCGTGGACGTGGAGGCCGCGCGCGCCAGGCGCCGCCGCTTCGCCTGCGCCTGCGTCGACTGGAGCGAGCGACGGCCGCACCTGGGCGGCGCGCTGGCAGCGGCCTGGCTCGAACTGGCGGTGCGGCGCGGCTGGGTCCGCCCCGACCTGGATTCGCGGGCGCTCGCCCTCACGCCGAAAGGGCGGCGCGAGATGCCCTTCCTCGTGGCCGCGGAAGCGGTGGCATGAGCGCCGCGCCGGGCCGCCGCAAGCCAACTCGCAGCGCGGTGCGAAGCACGAAGGAACTCCGATGAGCCTGCGCTGGCTGGACTTCGACTACAGCGAGGGCGACGACGGCACCGGCGTGTTCGACGCCATGGCCTCGGTCACCGAGGCCGATGCGGCGCAGGTGCAGGCCGAGGTCGACGGCGTATTGGCCTGGGCCGAGGCGCAGTTCGCCGGCCGGCGCGGCCCGATGGAAGAGGGCGGCGACTGGGATGCGGAGCTGCAGTTGAGCGACGAGCCCGGCAGCCCACCCCGCCGCTGCTTCAGCCTGACGCTGGCCGGCTCGGCCAGCTTCTGCGAGGCCTTTCGCCAGCATTTTGGCATCGGGGCCGGCTGAGACCTATTGGAAGGCCACTTCCGCAAAGCTGCGCAGCTTGCGGCTGTGCAGCCGGCTGCTGCCTTCGCGCCGCAGGATGTCGATGGCCGCCATGCCGATGCGCAGGTGCTGCTCCACCCGCTCGCGGTAGAAGTGGTTGGCCATGCCGGGCAGCTTGATCTCGCCGTGCAGCGGTTTGTCGCTCACGCACAGCAGGGTGCCGTAGGGCACGCGGAAGCGGAAGCCGTTGGCCGCGATGGTGGCGCTCTCCATGTCCAGCGCCACCGCGCGGCTCTGGCTGAAGCGGCGCTGCGGCTGGTTGCCCGGCAGCAGCTCCCAGTTGCGGTTGTCGGTGCTGGCCACCGTGCCGGTGCGCATGATCTTCTTCAGGTCGGGGCCGCTCACCTGCGTGATCTGCTCCACCGCCTGCTCCAGCGCCAGCTGGATCTCCGACAGCGCCGGAATGGGCACCCACAGCGGCAGCTCTTCGTCCAGCACGTGGTCCTCGCGCACGTAGGCGTGGGCGAGCACGTAGTCGCCCAGTTGCTGGCTGGGCCGCAGGCCGGCACAGTGGCCCAGCATCATCCAGGCATGCGGGCGCAGCACCGCGATGTGGTCGGTGATGGTCTTGGCGTTGGCCGGGCCCACGCCGATGTTCACCATGCTGATGCCGCTGTGGTCTTCGCGCACCAGGTGGTAGCCGGGCATCTGCGGCAGCCGCGGGGGCGGCGTCCCCTGGGTGCCGTCCAGCAGCGCGGCGAAATCGGGCGCGCAGGCGCCCGGCGCCATGCCGCGCCGGCGCGTGACCACGTTGCCCGGCTCGATGAAGGCGATGTACTCGCTCTTCTCGTCGGTCATGGCCTCGCGGCCCAGGCGCACGAACTCGTCGATGTAGAACTGGTAGTTGGTGAACAGCACGAAGTTCTGGAACCAGTCGGGCGCGGTGCCGGTGTAGTGGCGCAGGCGGTGCAGCGAATAGTCCACCCGCGCGGCCGTGAACAGCGACAGCGGCTGTGCCTCGCCCGGCCGGGCCTCGTAGGTGCCGTTGGCGATGCCGTCGTCCATCGCGCCCAGGTCGGGCAGGTCGAACACGTCGCGCATCAGGGCGCGCCGCTCGGGGCTCATCGAGCCCTCGATGTGGTCGTTCTCGGCGAAGGAGAAGTGGATGGGGATGGGCTGCGTGCTGGTGCCCACCTCCAGTTCCATGCCGTGGTTCTCCAGCAGCAGGCGGAACTGCTCCTTGTAGTAGCGGCGGAACAGGTCCGGGCGGGTCAGCGTGGTCTCGAAGCGGCCCGGGCCGGCGACGAAGCCGTAGGACAGGCCGTTGACCGCCACGCCGCGCGCGCTGGTGTGCGTGTGCACCCGCACGAAGGGGTAGCAGGCCCGCACGCGGCCGGGCATGCTCTGGCCGGCTACGAAGCCCAGCATCGCCTCGCGCAGGTGCTTCAGGCCGCTTCGGTAGATGAGCTCCACCTGGTCGAAGGCGGCCGCGGCGTCGGTGAAGCGCTGGGGCGCGATGAATTCGGGCATGTGTGACATATCGATTCCATTGTGCAACGCCCGCGTGTCGTCGCGGCGGCAGACTGCCGCGACGGATGGGGCGTTCAGCCCACGCTGGGCTCGCGCATGGTCACGAATTCCTCGGCCGAGGTGGGGTGGATGCCCACGGTGCGGTCGAAGTGCGCCTTGGTGGCGCCCGCCTGCATGGCCACGGCGAAGCCCTGCACGATCTCGCCGGCGTCGGCGCCCACCATGTGCAGGCCCACCACGCGGTCGGTGGCGTCGTCGACCAGCAGCTTCATGAACGTGCGCTCGCTGCGACCCGAGAGGGTGTGGCGCAGGGTCTTGAACTCGGTGCAGTACACGGTGACCTTGTCCTCGCCGAAACGCTTGCGCGCCTGCGCCTCGGTGTAGCCGCAGGTGGCGATGTTCGGGTGCGTGAACACCGCCGTGGGCACGAAGTCATAGTCGGGCGGCTGGCGCGGGTTGCCGCGCCGCTTCGGGTCGGGAAAAAGTTCGTCCACCACCACCATGGCCTCGGCCAGTGCCACGGGCGTGAGCTGGATGCGGGTGGACACATCGCCCAGCGCGTGCACGGTGGGCACGGAGCTGCGGTAGCGCTCGTCGACGCGGATGCCGCCACGTTCGTCCAGCTCGATGCCGGCCTCGGCCAGGCCCAGGTCCTCGGTGTTGGGCACGCGGCCGGTGGCGAATAGAACCGCGTCGGCGCGCAGTTCCTGGCCGCGGTCCAGCATGACGACCAGCTCGCCGTCCTTCCGGTGGATGGAACTCACCTGCACGTTGCAGCGGATGTCGATGCCTGTCTTGCCCATCTCGTCGGCGATGAAATGGCGCAGGTCCTCGTCGAAGCCCGTGAGCACATGCGCGCGGCGCAGCAGTTGCGTCACCTGCGAGCCCAGGCCCTTGAAGATGGAGGCGAACTCGCAGGCGATGTAGCCGCCGCCCACCACCACCAGGCGCTTGGGGAAAGGCTCCAGGTCGAACATCGCGTCGGACACCGTGGCGAGCTCGCGCCCCGGGAACTCTGGCGTGTAGGGCCGCCCGCCGGTGGCGACGATCACCTGCTGTGCCGTGTACCGCTCGCCATTGACCTCCAGGGTGTGTGCGTCGCCCGCGAAGCGTGCGCGGCCCTGCAGCACGCGTACGCCCGGGCCGTCGAGCAGGTTGAGATAGACCGCGTTGAGCCGGGCGATTTCCTTGGCGCGCTGCGTCTTCAGGTGCTGCCAGTCGAACTGCGGCGCGGCCGGCAGTTTCCAGCCGTAGCCCTGGGCTTCCTCGAAGGCCTCGGCATAGCCGGCCGCGTAGCTGTAGAGCTTCTTGGGAATGCAGCCCACGTTGACACAGGTGCCGCCCAGCGCGCCGGATTCGGCCAGCGCCACGCGAGCGCCGCGGGCCGCCGCCATGCGCGCGGCGCGCACGCCGCCGCTGCCGCCTCCGATGACGAACAGGTCGAAGTCGTGCGGGTGCTTGGATGATGAAGTGGTATCGGCCATCAGGAACTCCTCCGGCGGCACTTTAGCCGCTGGGGGATGTCCGTTGGGGCCGATGGAAATAGCGCCGGCCGGCGCCGGTCAGCGCTGCTGCGGGTCGTTGTTGTTGTTGCCGTTGGGCCCGCCGCGGTTGTTTCGGTTGCCGCCTTGCTGGCGCTCGCGCTGTGCCTGCTGCTGGGCTTGTTGCTGAGCTTGCTGTTGTTGCTGCTGCGCCTGTTGTTGCGCGTGCTGCGCACGCATCTGCGTCTCCTGCTGTTGGCGGTGCATCTGCTGTTGCTGTTGCTGAGCCTGCTGTTGCTGGGCTTGCTGCTGGGCGCGCATCTGCATCTCGTGTTGCTGATGCTGCATCTGCTGCTGACGCTGGGCCTCCTGCTGTTGCTGCTGGGCACGCATCTGCATCTCCTGCTGCTGGCGCTGCATCTGTTGCTGCTGCTGGGCCTGCTGCTGCGCCTGCTGGGCGCGCACCTGCATTTCCTGCTGCTGACGCTGCATCTGCTGCTGTTGTTGTTGTTGTTGTTGTTGTTGTGCGTCCTGCTGGGTCCGCTGCTGGGCGCGCATCTGCGCTTCCTGTTGCTGTCGCTGCATCTGCTGCTGCTGCAACTGCTGTTGTTGGAGTTGCTGCTGCTGGAGCTGTTGCTGGCGCTGCTGCTCCTCGACTTGCTGTTGCCGCTGCAGCCGTTGCGCGTCCCCTTGCTGGCGTTGTTGCTCCATCTGCTGGCGCATGGCGGCCTGCTGCTGTTGTAGTTGCTGCTGCTGGCCCTGCTGGATCGCCTGCTGCTGGGCTTGCTGCTGCTGCAGCGAGCGCACCTGGGCATCGCGCTGGTCGCGGTCCATCTGCTGGCGACGCATCGACTGTTGCTGTTGTTGCTGCTGCTGGTGCTGCAGGGCGTTCTCCTGCTGCTGGCGGGCCTGGTCCTGCTGTGCCTGCTGGATGCGGCGCTGATTGTCCTGCTGCTGTGCCAACTGCTGCTGGTCGCGATCGGCACGGTCGGCCTGCTGGCGTTGCTGCTGCATCGCATCGCGCTGCCGGTTCATCTGATCCTGCTGGCCGCGGCGCTGAGCATCATCCACCTGCTGTTGCTGGCCGAACGGCTGGCCACGTCGCTGACCCTCGGCCTGCTGTTGCTGTTGCTGTTGCTGCTGTTGTTGTTGTTGTTGTTGTTGTTGTTGTTGCCGCTGGCGCCAGTCGTCGCGGTCTCCCTGCGGACGGCCCGGCTGCGGTGGCGTGATCGCGGCGACCGCGGGTGGCGGCACGGCCTGGGTGCGTCGCCCGGGGAAGCCGGCGTCGGGGCGGCGGTCCTGGCCGCCGGGGCCGCGGCCCTGCGCCCCGGCCCAGGGCAGGGGCGGCTGCTGCGACACCGGCGCGCTGGCCAGTGCCGTCGCGGGTGGCCGCACGAAGTCGCGGCGACCGATGGGGCCGCCCTGGCCGAAGCGGTCCACCGCCACGGCCGTCACCGCATGGGGCAGTTCGCGGTTGGCATAGGCGGGCGCCGGGCGGGAAACCATGCCCGGCGGGCCGGCAGGCATCATGCGGTTTGCCCGGTCCACATAGCGCTCACTCGCTCGATAGGGCGGGCGCCAGCGCTCGCCGGGTGCCAGCGGGAACCAGCCGACCGCCGGCCGGCCGCCGTGCACCGCCAGTTGAGCGCCCGAGCCGCCGACGAAGGCGACCAGCGCGGGCGAGTAGACAGGCCGCGCGGTGCGCGGGCCCGGCACCCAGCACCAGCGCGGGCCGACCCGGGTCCAGCGGCCATAGTGGGAGGGCGCGAAGCCCCAGGGGGCGCTGTCGATCCAGGTGTAGCCGTAGGGTGCGACCACCGCCCAGTAGCCGTCGCTGTAGGGCGCCCAGTCGCTGGCCACGTTGTTCGGGTACCAGACCGCGCCGTAGGTGGGGTCGTTCTGCCACTGGCCGTGCTGGTCCAGCTGCTGGTAGCCGGGGATTTCGCGCGACAGGTAGCGGGCCGACTCCGACTGCTCTTCCAGCTGGCCGCGCTGGGCCAGCCAATGGTCGAACTCGGCCGGCAGGGGCTGCGGTGCGCCGCCGGCGGCCAGCTCGCGGCCGGTGTAGGTGGCCTGCTGACGGCTGCCCAGTTCCTGCTGCCGGCCGTTCTCGCCATACACCAGGACGCTGCCCTGGGCCACCATCACCTGCGTGCTGTCGGCTTGCGGATCAGCCAGCACCCGGTAGTCGCCCGGGCCTCGCATCACCACCGCAAGGTTGCCGGTACCCAGTTCCACGCGCTGCTGCTCGCCGCCGTCGCCACGCAGGCGCAGCTGGGCGCGGCCCTGCTGCAGGGTCAGCCGCAGGTGCTGGTCGTCCAGCTCGGTGAGCTCCAGCTGGGTTTCCTCGTCCATGCGGATCGCGGTGTCGCCCACGTACAGCTCGGCGCGGCCGTTTCGGTCGGTCCAGATGCGGTCGCCCTGGGTGAAGGGGCGGTTGGGCACCGACTCGTACCAGCTGTCGTCGCCAGATGGCGACACGCTCACCGTGCCCTGCTTGTAGTTGAGGTAGGCCACGCGGCCAGGCGGGTCGCTGTCCTGCGCGAAGGCGGCCAGTGCGAGGCAGGCCAGCAGCGCCGCGCCCAGCCAGCGCGCGGCGGTGCGGACAGGGAAAGAATGAAGGGCTAGATGGGTCATGCTGCAAGCACAACGCACAAGCCCTTCAATTGGCTGTCAGCGGCCGCCTACGACCGCTGTAAATCTTGTGTCAACCTCCGTAAAGATACTTCGGAAGCCACAGCGTGAGCCCGGGCCAGACGTACATGAACACCATGCACAGGATCACGATCAGCATGTAGGGCATCATGCCCGCGAAGATCTGGTTGATGGTCACGTGGGGCGGCGACACGCCCTTCAGGTAGAAGGCCGACATGGCCACCGGCGGCGACAGGAAGGCAGCCTGCAGGTTCACGAACACCAGCACGCCGAAGAGCAACGGGTCGATCTGGAAGTGCGCCAGCAGCGGCAGGAAGATGGGGATGAAGATCACGATGATCTCGGTCCACTCCAGTGGCCAGCCCAGCACGAAGATGATCGCCTGCGACAACAGCAGGAACTGCAGCGGCGAGAGGTTCATGCCCATCACCCACTGCTCGATGATGCTCTGGCCGCCCAGCAGCGCGAACACTGCCGAGAACAGCGCCGAGCCCACGAAGAGCCAGCACACCATGGCGGTGGTCTTGGCGGTGAGGAAAACCGCCTCCTTCACCCGCTGCCAGTTCAGCGTGCGGGCCTGCAGGGCCATGAGGAAGGCGCCCGCCGCCCCTACCGCGGCCGACTCGGTGGCGGTGGTGATGCCGAACAGGATCACCCCCAGAACCACCAATGTCAGGATGCCCAGCGGCATCACCGAGGACACCAGCATGCGCAGGATCTCGAGTTGCTCGGCGTCCATCTTCCAGTAGTACCAGGCCAGCAGCCCAAGCACGAAGGCGACGGTGATCCAGAAGCCGATGTAGAAGTTCTGCGGCACCGGCTCGGCATGCGGAGCGGCCACCGGCTCGTTCAGCTGCTGCAGCCCGCCACCGCTGCCCGCGGACGGCTGGTCGGCTTCGGCGCCCGGTGGTTCCTGCAGGTCGCCGGAGGAAGCGGATTGCGTCTCGGCCCCGGGCGGCTTCTGCAGGCCGCCGCTGCTGGACGGCGGCTCGGCCAGCGTGGAAGCCGGCGCCTCGGCCTGCGCCATGGCGGCCGGCGGCGGCGCGGCATTGCTGTCCTGCTGCGAATAGATGGTCACGTACCACCACACCGCGCCCAGCATGACGGCTGCCAGCATCAAGGGGGCGAGCGCACTCAGGAGGTAGCCCACCAGCGTGGTCCAGCCCAGCCGCAGATCCTTCGCGGCGGTGCGCAGCACGCGGCCCGGCGCGAGCACCGAGACGAGCAGGGCCGGCAGCATGCGCGGCGAGACCTGCGCCGCGATGTGCGCCACCCGCGGCGAGATGGGCGCGCGCTGCTGGTCGATGGGCAGGCGCGGGGCCACCTCGGGCCTGAGCAGCGCCCAGCCGATCACGTAGAGCAGGTACAGGAAGGCCAGGAAGAAGCCGGGGAACATCGCCGCGGCGTAGAGCTTCACCACCGACTGACCGGCCACCGCGGCATACACGATGATCATCACCGAGGGCGGGATCAGGATGCCCAGCGTGCCGCCGGCGGTGATCACGCCGGCCGCCAGCCGGGTGTCGTAGCCGGCGTTGAGCATGGGCCGCATCGCGATCACGCCCATCAGCACCACCACCGCACCCACCAGGCCGCTGGCGATGCCCCAGAAGGTGCAGATGATCAGCGTGGCCACCGCCAGCGAGCCGGGCACGCGGCGGAATGCCAGCTGCACGCTGTGGAACATCTTGTCCACCAGCGCGCCGCGCTCCATCACGTAGCCCATGAGTACGAACAGCGGTATGGACAGCAGTGTCTCGTTGGTCATCGCCCCGTAGGTGCGCTGCACCATCAGGTCGAAGACGTGGTTGTCGAACCAGGGCTTGCCCGGGTCGTAGAAGGCGTAGAAGCCGAAGACCATGCCCAGGCCCATCAGCGTGAACGCCGTCGGGAAGCCCATCATGATCACGACCACGATGAGCGCCAGCATCGTGAGGCCAAGTGCCGCATTGCTCATGTGCTGGCCCGCCCGCGTTGCCGTGCAGCTTCATCGACCGCTTTCGCATGCTCGATCACGTCGCGCTTGGCGCCTTCGTCGACGTAGGTACTGCTGGCCAGTTGCTGCTCCACCACGTCCATCTCCTCGGCGTCCTTGAGCCGCTCGGGCCATTCGCCGGTGCGCAGGCACACGATGCAGCGCAGGATCTCGGCCAGGCCCTGCAGCATCACGATGGTGCCGGCCACGGGGATCACGAACTTGAAGGGGTAGACCGGCAGCGGTGTCGCGTTGAAGGTCTGCTCGCGCATTGCGTAGGAGTCCTGGAAGTAGTCCCAGCCGGCCCAGGTGAGGGCGCCGATGCCCGGCAGGAAGAACAGGACGTAGAGCGCCAGGTCCAGCGAGGCCTGGGTGCGCGGCTTCATGCTGCCGTAGAGGAAGTCGCCGCGCACATGCCCGGCCTGCGCCAGCGTGTAGGCGCCGCACATCATGAAAAGCGTGCCGTACATCATGTTGTTGGCGTCGTAGATCCAGGCGGTGGGCGCGTTCAGCGCGTAGCGCTTGAAAACCTCGGCGCACACCACCACCATGAGCGCCACGATGAGCCAGGCGAACGCCTTGCCGACCCAGGTGCTCAGGTGATCGGCGAAGTGAAGGATGCGCTGAGTGTTCATGCGGGAAGGGCCGGCGCGCGGGGCGCCTGCGGCGGATACAAAAGAAGCCTTCCGGCTCGCGCCGGAAGGCTGTTCGTTCATCGAGGCAAGCTGCAGGCTTTCAGGATTTCTTCGCGTTGAAGTAGTGGTTGTAGGCCATCTTGAAGTCGACCATGTAGTCGCTCTGCCATTGGCCCGCCGGCTGCGCGAAGGCCTTCTGCGAATCGAGCACCTTCTTGAACAACGCGTTCTCCGCCGACTTCTTGGCAATGGTCTTGTCCCATGCCGCAAGCTGGGCGCGCAGGATGGCGTCGGGCGTCTTGTAGAACTTGATGCCCGCCTTCTTCATCTCGTCGTAGTCCTTGGTGTTGCGGTCGATCGCCTTCCAGCTCATGTCGGCACTCGAGGCCTGCACTGCGTAGTCGATGATGGACTTCAGTTCCTGCGGCAGGGCGTTGTACTTGCTGCGGTTGAACAGGATCTCGAACTGCTCGCCGCTCTGGTGGAAGCTTTGCAGCATGCAGTTCTTGGCCACGTCCGGAAAGCCCAGCACGCGGTCGCTCGACGCGTTGTTGAACTCGGCCGCGTCGATCAGGCCACGGTCCAGCGCGGGTACGATCTCGCCGCCGGGCAGCGGGTTCACCGCCGCGCCCAGCTCGGTGAAGATGTCCACTGCCAGGCCCACGGTGCGGTACTTCAGGCCCTTGATGTCCTCGGTGCGCGCGATGGGCTTCTTGAACCAGCCCAGCGGTTGCGTGGGCATGGGGCCATAAAGGTACGACACCACGTCCATGTTGATGGACTTGTAGATCTCTTCCAGCAGCGCCTTGCCGCCGCCGTAGTAGTGCCACGACAGCACCATGTTCGGGTCCATGCCGAAGGCCGGGCCTGAGCCCCACAGGGCCAGCGCGGAGTTCTTGCCGTAGTGGTAGGCCACCACGCCATGGCCGCCGTCCAGCGTGCCCTTGTTCACCGCCTCCAGCAGCTGGAAGGCCGGCACCACGGCGCCGGCCGGCAGCACCTCGATCTTCAAGCGGCCGCCCGCCATGTCATTGACCTTCTTGGCGAAGTCGTTGGCAAACTCGTGGAAGATGTCCTTGGCCGGCCAGGTGCTCTGGAAGCGGAAGCTGGTGGTCTGGGCCATGCTCACCATCGGTGCGGACATGGCGCCGGCTGCCACGGCTGCGCCCTTGAGCAGGCTGCGGCGTCGGGTCGACTTGTTCTCTGTCATTGCGCTTGTCTCCATAGAAGCGGGCAGGGGCATGCACACACAAGAATGAAAGGAAAACGAAAGCCCGGGCCGCCATCTTTGGACGGTGACGATTCGTGACAAAGAGGGTTTTCACGAAGGATCGAGAATTCAATGTGAATGTGCCGAACCAATGCAATCCAAGCTTGGCGGAAACCCTAGAGACCAGAGGTAGTGAAGCGATGAGCAATCCGGAATCCAAGATCGGTCCCGAGCGCCTGGGCGTGCGGCCCGCGCAGGGCTATGCCGGCGACGTGACGCCGGAGCAGGCGGCCGCCTGGGTGGCCCAGGGCGAGGCGGTGATGGTGGACGTGCGCAGCGACGCCGAGCGCGAATGGGTCGGCTATGTGCCCGGCGCGGTCGGCGTGGCGTGGAAGCAATGGCCCGGCATGGCGCTCAACCCGAACTTCGACGCCGGAATTCAGGCTGCGGTGCCGGACGGGCAGAAGGTGGTGCTGTTGTGCCGCAGCGGCGTGCGGTCCATCGCGGCGGCGCGCCGCGCGACGGAACTGGGCCTGGCCGCCTACAACATCCTCGAAGGCTTCGAGGGCGACAACGACGAGGAAGGCCATCGCGGCCGCAAAGGCGGCTGGCGCCTGCGAGGCCTCCCCTGGAAGCAGAACTAGTTTCGCAGCGGCGGGCCGTCGCCCCAGCCAGGCAAAGCGACCTCAGGCGCGAAGCGACTGGAGAAGCCGCAAGGCACCAGTCGGAGCCGCGGAACTGGCTTTGCCAGGCCACAGGCGGGGCCTCCCCCTCGGGGGGTGGCGAATTACACGCAGCGAAGCGAAGTGAAAAGCCGGGGGGCTCACAGCTTGGGGATACGCAGTTTCTGGCCGGGGTAGATCTTGTCGGGGTGCGTCAGCATCGGCTTGTTCGCCTCGAAGATCGCGTTGTACTTGTTGGCGTCGCCGTAATACTTCTTCGAGATGGCCGACAGGGTGTCGCCCTTGACCACGTCGTGGTACTGGGCCTCGTCGGCCGGCTTGGCGGCCACCAGCAGGTTTTCCACCGACACCACGCCGCTCACGTTGCCCGCGGCGAGCGAGGCTTTCTCGCTGGCTTCCTGGCTGGGCGCGTCGCCCTGCAGCGTGACCTTGCCCGAGGCGCCGTCGAACAGCACCATCAGGTTGGGAATGCCCAGGTTCTGCTTGTCGATGTAGATCTTGATGGCAGCCGATGCGGCGTCGTTCGCGTCCGCCGGGTTGGCGGCAGGCGCGGCGGCATGCGCCGACGAACCGCCGAAGAGCTTCTCGCCGGCTTCCTTGATGAAACTGAGCAATCCCATGCCATTTCTCCTTTGCTTGAGGGTCGTTTGGAAAAGGCACTGTAGCGGCGAAACATGACCGGCTGCGCGCCGCCCGTGCACTGGAAAGCAAGCAAATGCAAGCGCGCTGAAAGCCGACGCGGAATGCCAAACGCTGCTGGCATTTGCATAATGCCGCGCATGGCATTTCTCGCGATCGATATCGGGAACACCCGTCTCAAATGGTCCATGTTCGAGCAGGCGCGCCCTGGCGCGCCGCTGCTGGCCCATGGCGCGGAGTTCCTGGACCACATCGAGCGCCTGGCCGAAGGCCCGTGGGCCGAACTGCCGGCGGCCACTTCCATGCTGGGCTGCGTGGTGGCCGGCGACGCGGTGCGCCGACGCGCCGAGGAGCAGGTCAACGAGCGTTTCGACTGCGCCGCCCGCTGGGTGGTGCCCACGACATCCGAGGCGGGCATCACCAACGGCTACGACCACCCGACCCGCCTGGGCGCGGACCGCTGGGTGGCCATGATCGGCGCGCGTCACCGCATGCTGAGCGAAGGCCCCGCGCGGCCCATGGTGGTGGTGCTGATCGGCACCGCCGTCACGGTGGAGGCCGTGGATTCCGACGGCAAGTTCCTGGGCGGCCTGATCCTGCCCGGCCACGGCATCATGCTGCGCGCTCTCGAATCCGGCACCGCCGGCCTGCACGTGCCGACCGGCGAGGTGGTGCATTTCCCGACCAACACCAGCGATGCGCTCACCAGCGGCGGCACCTACGCCATCGCCGGCGCGGTGGAGCGCATGGTGGCCCACCTGCGCGAGCACACCGGCCAGGAGCCTGCGCGCTACATGACCGGCGGCGCGGGCTGGAAGATGGCGCCGTCCATGTCCACCCAGTTCCAGCTGGTCGAGAGCCTGATCATGGACGGCCTGCTGGTCATCGCGGAAGACCGCGGCCGCCAGGCCTGAGCGTCTTCAGGTTTTCGCCAGCCCGTCCACGGCCTGGAACATGGCCTGCCGCGCCTGGCTGATGATCTGCCCCTTCCACGCGTCGGTGTCGGCGTAGAAGGCCTCGCGCATCTGCTGGCGGATCGAGGCCGCCAGTTCCGGCGAGGCCTGGCCCGCGTGCTTGTGCATCCAGTGGTCGGCGCGCAATGCACCGGTCACTTCCAGCATGGGCAGCGTGCCGTATTCAAGCGCGATGGCGGTGAACTCGGCCTTGGGACATTCCTCGTAGATCGAGTTCCACATGAGGCCGTTGAGCAGCGCCGAGGTGGAGGAGCCGTCGTAGGTCGAGGTGACCGCGTGCTCGCCGCCCCACCAGGCGTTGGCCCGGGCATAGGCGGCCTTGTCGTCCCGGCAGGCCAAGATGCGCTCGCCGTGCCCGTTGGGGCCCAGGCCCGTGTGCAGGTCGATCCAGGCCACGGCCTGCGCCGCCTTGCCGTGCTCGCGCAGCACCTTGCGGAAGGTGGAATTGCTCCAGGTGGGCGCCTGGCCGCCGAAGAACATGCCGTCCGGAAACTGGTACTGCCCGGCGGTCACCGCGGCCTGGTAGGCCTTGATGCCGTGGGCGGCGATCCAGGCGTCGATGGCGGCCTGGTTCTCCGCCGTCGGCGGCCAGGTCGCGGGCAGCAGCAACTCGGCCAGCTGCGCATAGGCCGCGTTCACCGGCAGCGGCTTGTCGAAGTCGAAGAAATTGCGGTTGAGGTCGACGTTCTCCTGCGTCACCCGGCGTCCGTGAGAGAAGCCGTGCGGATTGAGCGCATGCACATAGAGCACGGCCACGCCGGCGGCGCGTGCCTTGTCGCGCCATTCGTGGTCGTGCAGCGCGAACACCTGCACGCCGCTGCCGCAGTGGCCCTCCACGCCGTGGCAGGCGCTGCTGAGGATGAGCAGGTGCTTCGCGTCGGGCGCGCCGTCCAGCGCCACGTCCATCGCCAGGGCCTCGCCTTCGCGGCCCTTCAGCGGGTGCACATGGGCCTGCGCCCGCAGGCCGGCGGCCATGCAGCCCGAGAGGAATCTCTGGCGCGCCAGCGCATAGCTGGGCGAAAACGCTTCCACCACACCGATCATGGGCGTCCTATTTCTTCTCGTTGAGGAACTGTTCGGCCAACTGCACCCACATCGTGGCGCCCAGCGGGATGAGCTTGTCGTTGAAGTCGTAGCTGGCGTTGTGCAGCGTGCAGGGGCCGGCGCCGTGGTGCAGGTCGCGGTGGGCGCCGTCGCCGTTGCCGATCCAGGCGTAGGCGCCGGGCTTGGCCTGCAGCATGAAGGAAAAGTCCTCGGCGGTCATGGCGCCGATCTGCGGCAGCACGTTGTCCTCGCCAACGATGCCGGCCATGACGCGGCGGGCGAAGTTGGCCTCGGCCTCGGTGTTGATGGTGGGCGGGTAGGTGCGGATGAACTCGAAGTCCAGCTGCGCGCCGTGCGCCGCGCAGATGCCCTCGGCCACTTCCTTCATGCGCCGCTCGATCAGGTCGAGCACTTCCAGCGTGAAGGTGCGCACCGTGCCGCGCAGCTCGACGTTGTCGGGCGTCACCGTGGGCGCCTCGCCGGCATGGAACATGGTGACCGAGATCACGCCCGCCTCGGTGGGCTTCATGTTGCGCGTGAGGATGGTCTGGAAGGCCAGCACCATTTCCGCGCCGATGGGCACCGGGTCGATGCTGGTGTGCGGCAGCGCCGCGTGGCCGCCCTTGCCGCGGATGGTGATGTGGAACTGGTTGCTCGACGCCATCACCGGCCCGGGGCTGACGGCGAACTCGCCGGCCTTCATGCCCGGCCAGTTGTGCATGCCGAACACGGCGTCCATGGGGAACTTGTCGAACAGGCCGTCCTTGATCATCTCGCGGGCGCCGCCGCCGCCTTCTTCGGCGGGCTGGAAGATCAGGTAGACGGTGCCGTCGAAGTTGCGGTGCTTCGACAGGTGCTGCGCCGCCGCCAGCAGCATGGCGGTGTGGCCGTCGTGGCCGCAGGCGTGCATCTTGCCGTGGACCTTGCTGGCATGGTCGAAGGTGTTGAGCTCGGTCACGGGCAGCGCGTCCATGTCGGCGCGCAGGCCGACGGCGCGGGGGCTGGTGCCGTTCTTGACGATGCCCACCACGCCGGTGGTGCCCATGCCGCGGTGCACGGGAATGCCCCATTCGGTGAGCTTGGCGGCCACCAGGTCCGAAGTGCGCACTTCCTCGTAGCAGAGTTCCGGATGGGCATGGATTTCACGTCGCAGCGTGGCGATGCCCGGCGCCTGCTCGACGAGCGAATCGATCAGTTTCATGGGGAGACAGTCTAGACCAGCGCCTCGAATGAGGCGTTGTCCACGCGCCGAATGTGCCCCCTTGTGGGTAGGGCGGCGCGCGCCGACTTGGACCACAATGGGTCGCATGTCCCATGTCCTTTCGAACCGCGCCCTGGAAATGGCCCAGACCCTGGTGCGCATGAACACCGTCAGTGCCAACAGCAACCTCGAACTGATCGAGTACGTGCGCGACCACCTCAACGCGCTGGGCGTGCGCAGCCGCCTGACCTGGAACGCCGACAAGACCAAGGCCAACCTCTTCGCCACCCTGGGCGCGGGCAAGCCCAGCGGCATCATTCTCTCGGGCCACACCGACACCGTGCCCTGGGACGGGCAGGACTGGACGGTGGACCCGCTCTCGGGCAGCGTGCAGGACTGGCCCGGGGAGGAATTCGCCGACGGCCACGTGGAGCAGATCGGCCCGCGCCTGTACGGCCGCGGCAGCGCCGACATGAAGGCCTTCATCGCCATCGCCCTGGCCAATGCCGAGCGCTTCCTGGAAAGCGAATCGCCCTTTGCGGTGCACTTCGCCTTCAGCTACGACGAGGAAGTGGGCTGCTTCGGGGTGCGCGAGCTCATCGCCGACATGAAGGAGGCTGGCGTCAAGCCGGTGGCCTGCATCGTGGGCGAGCCGACCAACATGGTGCCGGCCATCGCCCACAAGGGTGTGTACCGCTGGCGCTGCTGCGTGCGCGGCAAGGAGGCGCATTCCTCCCTCACGCCGCAGTCGGTCAACGCCATCGAGATGGCGGCCCGCCTGGTGGGCAAGGTGCGCGACATGGCCGAGGGTTTCGAGAGGAGCGAGGCGCGCTACGAGGGCTTCGACGTGCCCTTCAGCACGGCCAGCGTGGGCCAGTTCCATGGCGGCATCGCCGACAACGTGGTGCCGCGCGACGCCGAGTTCCGCTATGAATTCCGCAACCTGCCCACGGCCGACGCACTGGCCATGCAGAAGGACGTGCTGGCCTATGCGAGGCAACTGGAGACCGGCATGAAGAAGGTGGGGCCCGACACCGGCATCAGCTTCGAGACCATCTGCGAGATTCCCAGCTTCCTGACTTCGGCGCGCGACCCGGTCACGCGGCTGGCGCAGCGCCTGTCGGGCAATGCGAGCACCACCCTGGTGGCCTTCGGCACCGAGGCGGGCCTGTTCAAGAACGCCGGCATTCCCACCGTGGTGTGCGGCCCCGGCAGCATCACGCAGGCGCACCAGCCGGACGAATACGTCACGCTCGACCAGCTGGCCCGCTGCGAAGTCTTCATGCGCGGCCTGGCGCTGGCGCGCGAAGTGGGCTGAGCCGCCTCGTCTAACGGATGGCGACGGCGCAGCAGCAGGACCTCCAGTCGCAGCGCCTGGTGCGCATGAAGCGCATCGCGCTGGGCCTGTTGGGCGTGGCCGCCTGCGTCTACGCGCTGGCCACGGCCATGGAGAGCCGGCACCTGGCCTGGGGCTATGTCGCCGCCTTCGCCGAGGCGGCCATGGTGGGCGCCATCGCCGACTGGTTCGCCGTGGTGGCGCTGTTCCGGCATCCCCTGGGGCTGCCCATTCCGCACACGGCCATCATTCCGGAGAACAAGTCGCGCATCGGCGCCAACCTGGCCGGCTTCATCTGCAACAACTTCCTGTCCACCCAGCAGGTGCTGGCCAAGCTGGAGCAGTTCGACCCGGCCGGCCGGCTGGCGCAGTGGATGGCGCAGCCGGACAACGGCCGGCAACTGGGGCGGGTGGGCGTGGCGGCGGCGCGCTACGGGCTTTCGGCCTTCGACGACGACCGGGTGCGCGCCTTCCTGGGGCATGCGGCGGCGGCGGGGCTGGCGAAGCTGGATCTGTCACGCCTGGCGGGCCGGGCGCTGGAGGCGCTGACCGAAGGCGGCCGCCACCAGGCGCTGCTGGACGACGTGCTGCGCCAGGTGGCCACGCTGGTGGAGGGCGAGTCGGTGCAGGAGCACATCACCGACGCCATCGCCCGCGAGGTCAAGGCGCTGCGCTACGTGGGCCTGGACCAGGTGGCGGCCCGCCTGGCCACGCGCAAGGTGGTGTCGGTGGTGGCGACCACCATCGGCGACCTGGCGGCGCAGCCCGAGCATCCGCTGCGCCAGCGCTTCGACGTCTTCACCCGCGAGTTCGTCGAGCGGCTGCAGCACGATCCGGACTTCCAGGCGCGCGGCGAGAAGCTGCGCGCCGACCTGCTGGCGCACCCCGCGCTGGGCCAGTACCTGCACGGCCTGTGGGACGAGCTGCTGGGCTGGCTGCATGCGGACCTTCAACGGCCCGAGTCCTCCATCGGCGCGCGCATCTCGGGGCTGGCGCAGGAACTGGGCGAGCGCCTGCAATCCGATGCGTCGATGCGCCGCTGGATCAACGAGCAGGTCACCTCGGCCGCGCCGCTGGCCATCGAGCGCTACCGCGAGGACATCCGCCGCTATATCGTCGAGCGGGTGGACGCCTGGAACACCGACGAGATGACCGCCGAGCTGGAGCGCAACGTGGGCCGCGACCTGCAGTTCATCCGCATCAACGGCACGCTGGTGGGCGGACTGGTGGGCCTGTCGATCCATGCGGTCACGCAATGGCTGCGCGCGTGAGGAACAAGCCGGTCAACGGCGGCTGAATCTGCGCCGTTGTACGAAGGCCTTCGGCCTCCGTGCCGCGAGGTTTTCCAAGATCCACTCCAAACAGGAAATTCCATGAAGAAGCTCGTCGCCATCGTCATCGCCATGTTCGCTGCAGCCGCCTGCGTGCAAGCCTCCGCCGCCACCACCCACGGCACGTCTGCGCACAAGTCCAGCTCGTCGACCAAGCACGCGAAGAAGTCCACCAGCAAGCACGCCAAGAGCGCCAAGCCTGCTGCGAAGGCAGCCTGAGTCTTGTCTCACAACACAGAAGATGCCGGCGGAGTGTCGCCTAATCTAGACCGCTAGGTTCGATTCAGGGCGCTGAGTTCCGATTTCTAGACCAGAACCGACGGGCTTCAAGAACTCTCGGTTTCGTTGCGCTGGCATCTAGGGTCTGGGAGAGGGGCTCCACTCCGACGGGCGTCAGCAGCCTGAAGTTACCGCTCTAGCCTGAGATGGACGGAGCGCTCCATCCGTCATCGTCCAGAGGGTACTCTTGATCGGCTAAGTGAGACCGATCAGTCTCGGGCTGGATCGATAGTGCTTCGCGTAGGCTTTGAGCCTCGCTGCGCACAGCCTCGAAGCCCTTCTGCGTAGCGGTGTCCGCGGCGCGTGCCGAGCATCTGGCGCCTCTGCTGTACGCGCGATCGGCGCCAGCATAGTTGTGACGAATGGTCCTGGATTCCATTGAGTAATGGCCCATCGCATTTGCCGCCTCGCGTTCGCCTAAGTCCGCCTGCATGTTCGCCGCGGCCGTCGACCTAGTGTCATAGAGACTGTAAAGGCGTCCGTCGGGAAAGGCCTTTTCACATGCGTCTCGCATCGCGCTACGGCAATTCTCAAAATACGTGCGGAACTTTCCTCCACTCGAGAGGAAACTTCGGACGCTTTCTAAGTGCCTGTCGACCGCGTCGCGACGGTTTGCGTTTATCTCTACTTCGCGCCACGCAAGTTGCTCTTTGAGTAGCTCCCAGGCCCGCAGTTGTACAAGTCTGGCAATAGAGCCGTCGTTGTTTTGGATCATCGCTGTGTTCCCGTAAAAGCACTCCTCGAGATCTTTATATCCTGTTTCGTCAATCGCTTGGAAGAGTGCAGCGGCTTCCTCGTCGCCTTCTTTCTGGGCCTTTTGGAATAGTGAGAGTTTCGCCGCGTTCAGAAGTCGAGGTGGAATATGCTTCCAACCAAAAGGCGCGCGTGTCTTCAATTTGGCATTTGGCAAACGCAAAACCCCCCGATCGCGGTCGACCCAACATGCTTCTTGCCACTCGCCGGGTCGAGCTCCGCTGGCAATTCCGGCGATTAACCAATTTGAGGTCTTGACTTTCCAGCTTTGGCGGGTTGTTCGTTCCGGGATTAGTGCGTTTAGAATTGCCGGCAGGTCCGCTTCGGCTATGTGTCTGCCCGACTTGCGCGATCGTGCAATCCGAGTATTCCGTTGAGAAGACCTAGTGAATTTTTCAAGTTCCCCTAGGACGGCGTGTTGGTCACGGACCTGGGAAAGAGTTCCCGTATCTTTGAGAGCCCAAGTCAAGGCCGAAACGTATGCAGCTTTGGTAGCTGGCGCTTTTTTTGAGCAGATCACGTCTGCTGCAATTTTACCGATGTCCAATTGTTCGATTTCGCTTTCTTCCAGATTACAGCGAAAATCGCCCGAATGGTTCGTGACTTGTTTGATTAGTCCGTTAACTATCCGAAAATAGTATTCGCATGTCTCTGATTTAATCGAGCTCGAAGTTTGCTGTAGCCATTCTATGAGGCCGCCGAAGACTGGCTCCTCGCGATTGTGGGTATAGCCGCTACTCCAATTGTCTATGTCATCCATGAAGGAAGAGAGGTCCTCCGAAGTAATAGTAACGAGGAATCGTTCATTCATATCTATGCTGGGACCTCTCTCTTGAAACTGTGCAGGTGAACGGATGCCCGAGTGACGGTGGGCGTGCTTTTCTATTATTCGATCAAATTTTCAAAGCGCGAATTTTTTTGAGCAATCTCAATGGGTAAATCGAAAATGCGAGCGGTGTGGTCGCTCGATCACTCGAAGACTGCACCTGCACTAGAACCTAAGTTCGCTTGGGTATCGCGAAACGGAGATTACTGGGGGATAAGTGAGGCGCTTGGAACAATGCTTTGGAAAAATATGTCCGCCGCTCGGCACGGCGCCGGGGAACAGTTGTGGCGATGACCTGGATGACTGCGTCGACCTTGTGTAGTAGAGACAAACCGGAAGACATTTGGGCCAATGGGGCGCCGACAGCGATTTGCTGTGAGGGAAGTTCTAATAAAAAGGAGTGGTCAAAGGGAGGCGCACGCGGCAATGCGAGATTGCATAAAGGCGTAAGTAGCGATGAAGGCGGTCGTGCGCCGTGGAGATCTACCGCTGCAATTACAGGCGGCACGCATTTCGATGAGGCCCGGTTCTCCAAATCATTTGAGCCTGACTGCCATCGTTCTTTGACACTAAGGATAAGAGCTTAGGTGCAAGCAACTCGGCACTTATCTGTTATTTTTATTCAGAGTGATGACGGAGGTTACGTGCGAAAAGTTCGTCTCATGCGACGTCGGGGCTCGTTACTGTGCCATCTACGTCGGGCGTCAGTCATACGCGTCTAAGAGACGCCAATTCTGGCTTGCGTATCAGTAGACGAATGGCATACGTAAGGAAATTTAGTCTGAACCGAATGCCTGGAATCTGCAGGCGCTGCGGGTAATCTTCTGGCGCCCGCTTTGCAGGGAGGTCCGTTGATGCACGGAAAACAGGGAGTCGCCGCAGGGCCCGAGAAACGATGAACTACGCTGATGTAAGTGGCCAGTTACCAACAGCCTATACATTTAACCGGCTCCAATAAGGGGCTGTTGGCGGAGAAGAACATAAATCTGGATCTGCTGTGGAAATTCAGAGTCCATTTCCCCAGCGTAATTGCGGCGGCAAGCTTCCATCGCGCGCCGCCTGTGATTGCGGCCGTCACCTTTCCGGCGACCAACTTTCCATGGCGTCGCGCCGCGGAATCCAGCAAGATGTGCGCCGCAAGTTAGTGACGGCGTGCAAATCTTTCGAATGCGATCGCTGCACGCCGAGCCGGAATTGCAAGCTGAGCACAAGCGCGCGAGCGTACCGCTGCGTCCGGCCGCTTCTGCACTCGCACACAATACTGTGATGGGCAAATGCATTGCTTTTACTCAATGCGCGTTGCGTTGCTCGCGCACCGCTGGCGCGTTCACACCGCATCGAGCAGCGCGTCACCCGCAGTTTCGGGCGCGCGCCTGCGTTGATCTTCCGATCTTCCGCCCGCGAGGCGTGCCAGTGTCAAGGCATCGCGGCGGACGGTTTTCACCTGATCGTGTGAGACGAGCGGATGGACTAGATGTAGGTGCCTAGCAGTTAAGCCCAGCGCGAGGTCCTGACGCTCGATGCCGCTCGGACGGCTCGTGCGCGAAACGCGTGCGATAGTCCCGGCTGGTAGCGCGACTAGCTTGTAGTCAGCAAGGATGGCTCGGGGACATCGCCCCGATGGCTGTACTTTGCCGGCGCCTTGGTTGGCCTTCGATGCGCCTATTGTCAACGCGGTCCACAGCCGACCTAAATTGTAGGCCGCCGAACCGCAGCTTGGCTCAGGGCAGGTCCCCTCGCCTGTTGTAACGCTGGCGCCGCTCGAGGCGCGACGTTGTAACTCGGCGCACCCACGGCTCATGCGACCCGTCTGGGTGGGCGGCACATTTCGACCGGGTTTGATCCCGCATAGCCTCTTTTAGCGTCAACGTGGCCGTGAGGCCACAGTGCTGTGGAGGCTCATACCCTTACGCGGCCGTCCCCCGTGATCATCGACAGCTCCACGAATTTCGAGGCCACATGGTTCTTCGAGGAGAAGGACACGTCGAAGCCGCCGAACTGCTGGCGCTCGATGCCTTCCAGCCCCGCGACCAGCCCGTCGCGCGAGGCGCCGCGGCCGGGCGCGCGCCGCAGGCCTTCCACCACCAGCTTGGCCGCTAGGTAGCCTTCCAGGCTCGAATAGTTGATGTTGCCGGCGCCGGCCTTGCGCACTGCCTCGGCGAACTCGCGCGTGATGCCGTTGGCCGAGTTGTAGGGCGAGGGCACCACCTGCGACACCACCACGCCAGCGCCTTCCTTGCCCAACTCGTCGGCCAGCGCCTGCGTGCCCACGAAAGACACGTTGTAGAAGGTGCCGCCGTAGCCCGCCTTGCGCGCCTCGCGGATGAAGGCGGCGCAGGCCTTGTACGCCCCGATCTGCACCACCGCATCCGGCCGCGCGGCCACCAGCGACTTCACCGCCGAGGCCACGTCCACCGAATTGCGCTCCACGGTGGCCTGCGCCGCCGGCTTGAGATTCTGCTGGGCCAATGCCAGCGTCACGCCGTCCAGGCCCGCCTTGCCATAGGCATCGTTCTGGTGGAAGACGGCAATCTTGGACAGGCCCAGGTGGGTGAGCTGCCGCACGATCAGCGCCGTCTCGTCGTTGTAGGAGGCGCGCAGGTGGAACACGTTGCGCTGGAAGGGCTCTCGCAGCGACATGGCGCCGGTGAAGGGTGCGATGAAGGGCACCTTGTCCTTCACCGCCAGCGGCAGCGCGGCAAGGCTGGTGGGCGTGCCGATGTAGCCGAACAGCGCGAACACGTCCTCGTCGATCAGCTTCTTCGTGTTGGCCGCGCAGCGGTCGGGCTCGTAGCCGTCGTCCAGGAACTTGATCTCGACCTTGCGCGCGCCCGGCTGGGCGTTGTTCTGGTCGAACATCAGCTTGGCCCCCTGGTAGAACTGGATGCCCAGCTGGCCGGCTGGCCCGGTGAAGGGCGCGGACTGGCCCAGCACGACCGGGCCGTCCTGCGCGCTCACCACGCCCTGAAACCCTCCCAGTGCAGCGGCGCCCGCCGCGATGGAAAATTGCCTGCGACTCAGCGTCATCGTAAAAACCCCTTTGCGCCTCCCCGGCGCACGACCCGAACAAAAAAACACCCCATGGATACCGCTGTGGCCTCACCCGCGACGACGACGCCCTCCGACGACGTCCGCACGGTGCGCGGCGCCTGCCCGCACGACTGTCCCGACACCTGCGCCCTGGTCACCACCGTGAAGGACGGTGTCGCCATCAAGTTGCAGGGAAATCCGGAGCACCCGCACACCGCAGGCGTGCTGTGCACCAAGGTTTCGCGCTACATCGAGCGCAACAACCATGCCGGCCGGCTGCTGCAGCCCATGCGGCGCAGCGGTCCCAAGGGCAGCGGCCAATTCGAGCCGGTGAGCTGGGACGAGGCACTGGACGACATCGCTGCGCGCTTGAAGGCCCTGGCTTGTATCAATCCTGAAACGATTGTGCCGTACAGCTACGCGGGGACCATGGGTTTGGTGCAGGGCGAATCGATGGACCGTCGCTTTTTCCACAAGCTCGGGGCCTCCCTGCTGGACCGCACCATCTGCTCCACTGCCGGGGGTGAGGCCTTCGGTTTTACTTTGGGCGGAAAAGTGGGGATGCGGGTCGAATTCTTCGGCGAAGCGAAGTTGATCCTGATCTGGGGCAGCAACTCGATCGCGAGCAACCTGCACTTCTGGCGCCACGCCCAGGCGGCCAAGCGCGCGGGCGCCCGGCTGGTGTGCATCGACCCCCGAAAAACCGAGACGGCCGACAAGTGCGACGAGCACGTGGCCCTGCTGCCGGGCACCGATGCGGCCCTGGCCCTGGCGCTGATGCACGAGCTGATCGTGCACGACTGGCTGGACCACGACTACATCGCGCAGCAGACGGTGGGCTGGGAGCAGCTGCGCGAGCGCGCCATGCAGTGGCCGCCCTCGCGCGCGGCGCAAGTGTGCGGCATTCCGGAGTCGCAGATCGTCGAGTTGGCCCGTGCATACGGCACCACCAAGCCGGCCGCCATCCGCCTGAACTACGGCATGCAGCGGGTGCACGGCGGCGGGAACGCGGCGCGGGCGGTGGCCTGCCTGCCGGCGCTCACCGGTGCCTGGCGGCACCGGGCGGGCGGCGTGCTGCTGAGCACGTCCGGCCTGTATCCGGTGGACCGCGCAGCCCTGCAGCGGCCCGACCTGCTGGCCGGCCGCACGCCGCGCACCATCAACATGGTCACCATCGGCGACGCGCTGCTGGACACCGCCAACCCCATCAAGGCGGTGGTGGTCTACAACAGCAACCCGGTGGCGGTGGCGCCGGATTCGGGCAAGGTGGTGCAGGGCTTTGCGCGCGAGGACCTGTTCACCGTGGTGCTGGAGCAGTTCCAGACCGACACCGCCGACTACGCCGACTACCTGCTGCCGGCCACCACGCAGCTGGAGCACTGGGACATCCACTACAGCTACGGCCACACCGACGTGATGCTCAACACGCCCGCAATTGCCCCGCGCAGCCTGGCGCGCAGCAACACCTGGGTCTTCCGCGAGCTGGCGCGGCGCATGGGCTTCACCGAGCCCTGCTTCTCGGACAATGACGAGACCCTGGTGGCCGACGCCTTCCAGGCCGGCAGCATCGACTACGAAGACCTTCGCGCGAACGGCTTCACCCGCCTGAACCTGCCCGACGCGCCCTTTGCGCAAGGCAACTTCCCCACGCCCTCGGGCAAGTGCGAGTTCTACAGCCAGCGCCTGGCGGCCATGGGGCAGGACGGCCTGCCCGACCACGTGCCCAACCACGAGCCGGCCGGCAGCTCGGTGGCCTACCCGCTGGCGATGATCTCGCCGCCAGCGCGCAACTTCCTGAACTCCAGCTTCGTGAACGTGACCAGCCTGCGCGACATCGAGGGCGAGCCGCTGCTGGAGATCCACGAGGAGGACGCAGCAGTGCGCGGCATCCTCAGCGGCCAGGTGGTGCGCGTCTTCAACGAGCGCGGTGAGCATCGCTGCCGCGTCGAGGTCTCGCGCCGGGCGCGCCCGGGCGTGGTCAATGGCCTGGGCATCTGGTGGCGCAAGCTGGGGCTGGACGGCAGCAACGTCAACCAGCTCACCAGCCAGCGTCTGACCGACATCGGCCGCGGCCCCACCTTCTACGACTGCCTTGTGCAGGTGGAGGCGGTGGCGGAAGGGGCGGGCGAAGGCCGCGCATGAGCCGGGGCTGGCCACGCCTGCTTGCCGTGGCGGCGCTGGCCGCCGTCCTGGTGGGCTGCACCGGCTGCAGCAACCTCGGCTACTACTGGCAGGCCGCGACCGGCCACGTGGACCTGATGCGCGCCGCCAAGCCGGTGCCCGAGTGGCTGGATGATCCGCAGACCTCGCAGCCCCTGAAGGACCGGCTGCTGCTGGCCCAGCGCATCCGCAACTATGCGAGCAGCGAACTGGGCCTGCCCGACAACAAGAGCTACACCGCGTATGCCGACCTCAAGCGCCCGGCGGCGCTGTGGAACGTGGTGGCGGCGCCGCCCTATTCGCTGCAGCTCTACACCTGGTGCTTCCCGGTGGCCGGCTGCGTGGGCTACCGCGGCTACTACGTGCTGGCCGACGCCCAGTCCGAGGCCGAGCGGCTGAAGGCCCAGGGCCTGGAGGTGTCGGTGTACCCGGTGCCCGCCTATTCGACGCTGGGCTGGCTGAACTGGGCGGGCGGCGATCCGCTGCTGTCCTCCTTCATCGGCTACCCGGAGGGCGAGCTGGCGCGCCTGCTCTTCCACGAACTGGCGCACCAGGTGGTGTACGTGCCGGACGACACCACCTTCAACGAATCCTTCGCCACCGCGGTGGAGCGGCTGGGCGGCGAGCGCTGGCTGGCCACGCAGGCTCCGCCGGGTGCGCGCGACGAATACCTGCGCTTCGATGCCCAGCGCCGCGGTTTCCGCGCGCTGGCGCTGGACACGCGCGCCAAGCTGCAGGCGGTGTACAGCTCGCCGGAGGCTGCGGCGCAGGATTGGCCGGTGGTGGAGCAGCAGAAAAAGGCGGTGATGGCCGAGTTCCGCGAGCGCTATGCGCAACTGCGCGCCGGCTGGAGCGGCCCGCGCCAGGCCGCATACGACGCCTGGGTGGCCCGTGCCAACAACGCCATGTTTGGCGCGCAGGCAGCCTACGACGCGCAGGTGCCGGGGTTCGAGGCCCTGTTCAACGCCCAGGCTGCCGCCGGTGGCGACCCTTGGCCGCGCTTCTTTGCGCAGGTCAAGAAGCTGGCGCAGTTGCCCAAGCCCGAGCGCGACGAAGCGCTGGGCGGCGAGCTGCCGCGAGCCGAGGGCGGCGCGCCCGCTGATGCGCCCAAGGCGAAGAAGCCCGGCGACACTGGCGACTGAACCAGGCACTCGAAAAAAGAAAAACCGATGGACGACAAGCAAGCCAGGAGCGGCCCGCTGGCGGGGCTGCGCGTGATCGAGATGGGCCAGCTCATCGCCGGCCCCTTTGCCGCCCGCACGTTGGCGGACTTCGGCGCCGAAGTGATCAAGATCGAGCCGCCGGGCAGCGGCGACCCGCTGCGCAAGTGGCGGCTGCTCGATGCCGAGGGCACCTCGGTGTGGTGGCAGGCGCAGTCGCGCAACAAGCGCTCGCTGGCGCTGGACCTGCGAGAGCCCGAGGCGCAGGAGATCGTGCGCCGCCTCGCCCTGGAGGCCGACGTGATCGTCGAGAACTTCCGCCCCGGCGCGCTGGAAGGCTGGGGCCTGGGCCCCGAGGTGCTGCAGGCGGCCAACCCGGGGCTGATCATGCTGCGCATCAGCGGCTATGGGCAAAGCGGCCCCTACCGCGACCGGCCAGGCTTCGGCGTGGTGGCCGAGGCCATGGGCGGCCTGCGGCACCTCACGGCCGAGCCGGGCAGGGTGCCGGTGCGGGTGGGCGTGTCCATCGGCGACACGCTGGCCTCGCTGCACGGGGTCATCGGCATCCTGATGGCGCTGCACCATCGCCACGCCACGGTGAGCGAGCAGGCGCCCAAGGGTGTCGGGCAAGTGATCGACGTCGCGCTGTACGAGGCGGTGTTCAACTGCATGGAAAGCCTGCTGCCCGAGTACAGCGCCTTCGGTGCGGTGCGCGCGGCGGCTGGCAGCGCGCTGCCGGGCATCGCGCCGAGCAACGCCTACCGCTGCGCCGACGGCTATGCGCTGGTGGCGGGCAACGGCGACAGCATCTTCAAGCGCTTGATGAACTGCATCGGCCGGCCCGACCTGGCGGCCGACCCGCAACTGGCAGACAACACCGGCCGCGTGGCGCAGGTGGAGATGATCGATGCGGCCATCGGCCACTGGACCGCCAGCCGCACCGTGGCGGATGTGCTGGAGGCCCTGGCGGCTGCGCACGTGCCGGCCGGCCGTATCTACACCGTGGCCGACATCGCGGCCGACCCGCACTACGCGGCGCGGGGCATGCTCCAGGAGGTGGAGCGGCCCGATGGCAGCCGGCTGCTGCTGCCCGGCTTCGTGCCCAAGATGTCGGCCACGCCCGCCAGCCACCGGCGCGATGCGCCCAAGCTGGGGCAGGACAGCGAGGCGGTGCTGCGCGAGGTGGGCATCAGCGAGGAACAGATCGCCGCGCTGAGGGCGCGCGGCGTCGTGGGCTGACCGGTCAGCCCCGAAGCGACTCGATCAGGTCGATGTAGCCCTGCTTGGCCTCGTCCTGGCTCTGGCCCTTGTTGGCCGTCCAGGCGTCCCACTTGGCGCGGGCCACGAAGTCGCTGAAGCTGGGCTTCTTCTCGGCGTTGTCGCCGAGCGTGGCCTGCTTGTACAGGCCGTAGATCTTCAGCAGGGTGGGGTTGTCGGGCTTCTCGCTCAGCAGCTTGGAGTTGGCTTCGGCGGCTTCGAATTGGCTCTGCAGGTCGGACACGGCGCGTTCTCTTTCCGGGAGGTGTGGGTCGGTGGATGAATGAAAGGCGCCGATTGTCCTTCAGTCGGCCAGGCTGGCTTTGGCCATCTCAACGTCCAGCCGCTCGCGCGCGTCGGCCGGCGTGCAGGCGGCGGCCTGCTCGAACAGCCGCGTGGCCTGCGCGTGGTGCGACTCGCCGTGCAGCATCTGCAGGCCGTGGGCGTATTCCATGAGGCCGCTGGCCGAATTCGGGTTCAACGCCAGCCCGCGCTCGAAGCACTCGATGGCGATCTCCGATCGAACGCCGTAGGTCATGCGGCCCACCAGTTGGCCCACCTTGTCGATCACCTCCGCATGGAACACGCCCAGGGCCAGGTGGGCGTCGGCATGCAGGGGTTGCAATTCGACCACGCGCTCCAGCGCGCCCTTGACCTTGCCGCCCAGGCCCAGCGCCATGGCCTTGGCCACGTTCACGCCCTGGCTGTAGCGGCCCAGGGCATAGGCGTGCCAGTAGTGGGCCTGGCAGTCGTCCGGCTCCTTTTCCGCCTGGCCAGCGGCGCATTCCGCCACCTGGCGGAACAGGTTCAGGCGGGTGGACTCGCGCGGCTCCAGGTAGTTGGCATAGATCGCGGTGGCCCGGTTGGCCAGGGCCAGGCCGTCGCGGCCCCCGTGCTGCAGACCGATGGCGGCGGCGCGCTCGAAATCCCCCGCGTGATAGAGCGCCCAGCCTTCGAGCAGATTGCCGTCGGCCGGCGGATCGAAGTCGCCCTGGCCGGCATGCAGGCGGCGCCATTGGCTCCGCACCGACGCGGCGTCGAAGCGGGGCAGGTCGGTACATCGCATTCGGGCCCAGACCGCGCTTGGCACTGCTACTGCCGCCGCGGCGGTGGTGGCTGCAGCGGCGGCGCCCGCATTGGCGGATGACTGGAAGAGCGATTGGGGGCCGGGCTTGGGGTCGGTCATGTACGCGGTGGTCTCCGATCAGGTGGGCGCCAGCGCCTTGGGTGACGAGGATGTTGCGGGCTCCGGCGAAGGCGCCTGCGCGTCGCGGCCGCTCGCCCCGCCCATGTTGTACGCGTCGCTCAGGGCCAGCAGGTGCTGCCGCTGGTCGGGTGCGAGGTAGGGCGCCAGCAGGCGCAGGGTGTGCCAGGCGCCGCGCAGCAGCGCACCTTGCGCATGGGCAGGCTCCAGCGCCTCGCGCGGGTTGCGGACGTATTCGAAGCTGAGCCAGTAGGTCAGCACGACCACCATGCTCTGCGCCAGCGGCTCGGCTTCGCGCGGATCGATCGCCAGGCTGCCGGCTTCGCACATGCCTTCGACCATGGCGTCGAGCGCCTGCGACTTTTCGGCAAGGACCTGTTGCAGTTGTGTCTCGATGTACCGGTTCTTGGTCAGCAGATCGTTCAGGTCGCGGTACAGGAAGCGGTAGCGCCAGATGAGCTCGAACAGGCTGTGCATGAAGAACCAGGCGTCTTCCACGTCCTGCACGCTGCCGGCGGCGGCCAGCAGTTGCTTGAGCTCCTGCTCGTAGTCGGCATAGAGCCGGTTGACCAGCTCGTCCTTGGCCGGGTAGTGGTAGTAGAGGTTGCCGGGGCTGATGCCCAGCTCGGCCGCGATGAGGGTGGTGGGAACGTTCGGTTCCCCGAACCGGTTGAACAGGTCCAGCGAGGCTTCAAGGATGCGTTGCGCAGTGCGGCGTGGCGCTTTCTTGGTGGCCATGTCTTGTGGGCACGTGTGGCGGTGCGATCGTCTCTTGTTTGTCTCCTGCGGGGCACTCTAGCGCAAAGGGCGCCCAAATGGGCTGCGGGGTGAATATGTCGCAGCCGGGCGCTCGGCATGTCCGCGAGGCGGGTGCCTACTTCTTGCGGCTGCTGGTGGTGGCGGAGGAGGACGACGACGATGCGGCGTTGCGGCGCGATGGCTTGACGACTACGGCTGCGCTTTCGGCGGCGGCGGTGGTCTTGTGGGTGGCGGATTTGCGGGCACTGGCGCCGCCGCTGCTGGCGCGTCGCGGCGCCTCGGTGGCTTTCTGCTGCAACTGCGCTTCGAGGGCAGCGATGCGCGCCTCCAGGGCGGCTACGTCCTTGGCGGTGGGGACGCCCAACTTCTCGAGGGCGCGGGCCACCCGCTCCTCGAAGATGTTCTCCAGCTTGCCCCAGCCGCCGGCCGCTTTTGCGTTGAAGTCGCTGGCGAAACTGGCCATGCGCGCCTGCGCCTGGGCCATCGTTTCGCCGGCGGCCTGCTGGGTTTTCTTCTGGACGCCGGCGCCGTCTTTCACGAGGGCTTCGAAGGCCTTGCTGCCTTCTTCCTGCATCTTGGCGAAGGCGCCGAGGCCGGCCAGCCAGATTTGCTGGGCGGAGTCCTTGATGCGGTCGGTGGGGTTGTCATTTTCCTTGTCGGTGGCCATGGCAGGGTCCTCCAGTGAACGAACTATGACTGCTACTTTAGTCGTGCGCCAAGACTACATCTTGGTACGTTTTCCTCGATGTGATAATTCCTGGCTCCCTGTCTTCTTGACGGCAGGCTCAATCGAGAAGGACGAGAAAACTCACATGATTCTGGTGACTGGCGGTGCAGGCTTCATCGGCGCCAACTTCGTGCTGGACTGGGTAGCTGAACAGCAGGAGGGCGTGGTCAATCTCGACAAGCTGACCTACGCCGGCAACCTCGAGACGCTGGCCTCCCTGAAGGACAACGCGGCGCACGTTTTCGTGCAGGGTGACATCGGCGACAGCGCGCTGGTCGACCGGCTACTGGCCGAGCACCAGCCGCGTGCGGTCGTGAACTTCGCGGCCGAGTCGCATGTGGACCGGTCCATTCACGGCCCCGAGGACTTCGTGCAGACCAACGTAGTGGGCACCTTCCGCCTGCTGGAAAGCGTGCGCGGCTATTGGAACGCCCTGTCGGCCGACCGCAAGGCCGCCTTCCGGATCCTGCACGTGTCGACCGACGAGGTCTACGGTTCGCTCAAGCCTTCCGATCCGGCCTTCACCGAAGAGAGCAAGTACGAGCCCAACAGCCCCTACTCCGCCAGCAAGGCGGCCAGTGACCATCTGGTGCGCGCGTGGCACCACACCTATGGCCTGCCGGTGGTCACCACCAATTGCTCCAACAACTACGGGCCTTTCCATTTTCCCGAGAAGCTTATCCCGCTGATGATCGTGAACGCCCTGGCCGGCAAGCCGTTGCCCGTGTATGGCGACGGCATGCAGGTGAGGGACTGGCTTTACGTGAAGGATCATTGCAGCGCGATTCGCCGCGTGCTCGAACGGGGGCAACTAGGCGAGACCTACAACGTGGGTGGCTGGAACGAGAAGCCGAACATCGAGATCGTGAAGACCGTGTGTGCGCTGCTCGACGAGTTGGAGCCGCGAGCTGACGGCAAGCCCTACGCGCAGCAGATCACCTACGTGACCGACCGGCCTGGCCACGACCGGCGCTACGCCATCGACGCTCGCAAGCTGGAACGTGAGTTGGGGTGGAAGCCGGCCGAGACTTTCGATACCGGCATCCGTAAGACGGTGCAGTGGTACTTGGCCAATGGCGAATGGGTACGCAATGTGCAGAGCGGGGCATACCTCGAGTGGGTCCACAAGCAGTACGCGACGACGGCTGGAGCGGGTGCGGCATGAAGCTTCTGCTGCTGGGCAAGGGCGGGCAGGTGGGTTGGGAACTGCAGCGCAGCCTAGCGCCGCTGGGTGAACTGGTCGCGCTGGACCACGACAGCACCGAGAAACACGCGGACTTCAGCACGCCTGAGGCGCTTGCGGAAACCGTGCGCGAGGTCCGGCCTCAGGTGATCGTGAATGCGGCAGCGCACACTGCAGTTGACAAGGCGGAGAGCGAGCCGGAGCTCGCGCGCAAGCTCAATGCCACTGCACCCGGCGTGCTTGCGGCGGCAGCGCAGGAGGTGGGTGCCTGGATGGTCCACTTCTCGACCGACTATGTCTTCGACGGCAGCGGCAGCATGCCTTGGCGCGAAGACGATGCGACCGGCCCGTTGAGCGTGTATGGGCAGACCAAGCTCGAAGGCGAGCAGCTTGTTGCGCTGCACTGCGAGCGCCACCTGATCTTTCGCACCAGCTGGGTCTACGCGGCGCGAGGCGGCAACTTCGCCAAGACCATGCTGCGCTTGGCCAAGGAGCGCAATCGCCTGCTGGTGATTGACGACCAGTTCGGGGCGCCCACTGGCGCCGAACTTTTGGCGGATGTCACAGCGCACGCGATTCGAGAGGCACTGCGAGACCCGGCAAAGGCCGGCATGTACCACCTGGCCGCGGCGGGAGAGACCACCTGGAACGGCTATGCGCGATTCGTCCTGGCGCAGGCGCGTGCTGTCGGGGTGGAGCTCAAGGCCACTGCGGTGGATGCCGTGCCCACTAGCGCTTTCCCGACCCTGGCCCGCAGACCGCACAACTCTCGCCTCTCCACCGAGAAACTGCGGCAAACCTTTGGCCTGACCCTGCCGCATTGGCAGACAGGCGTGGCACGCATGCTGAGCGAAACGCTTGGATGACGGCGACTCCATCTAGAACGAAGACAACGTCATGAGCAATCCACAACGCAGGGGCATCATCCTGGCCGGCGGCACCGGCACCCGGCTTCACCCGGCCACGCTGGCGATCAGCAAGCAGTTGCTGCCGGTGTACGACAAGCCGATGATCTACTACCCGCTGAGCACTCTGATGCTCGCGGGAATGCGCGACATCCTGATCATCAGCACGCCGCAGGACACGCCTCGCTTCCAGCAGTTGTTGGGCGATGGCAGCCGGTGGGGGATCCACTTGCAGTACGCGGTCCAGCCCAGCCCTGATGGGCTGGCGCAGGCCTTCATCATCGGCGACAGCTTCATCGGAAGCAGCCCGAGCGCGCTGGTGCTCGGCGACAACATCTTTTATGGCCATGACCTGTCGCCGCTCCTCAAGGCCGCGGACGGCGAGGCGGGGGGCGCCACTGTGTTCGCCTACCACGTGCAGGACCCGGAGCGCTACGGCGTGGTGGAGTTCGACGTCCGGGGCCAGGCCAGGAGCATCGAGGAGAAGCCGGCCAAGCCCAAGAGCAGCTACGCCGTGACGGGGCTGTACTTCTACGACAACCAGGTGGTCGACATCGCCAAGGCGGTCAAGCCCAGCGCGCGCGGAGAGCTCGAGATCACCGCGGTGAACCAAGCCTATCTGGACAAGCGACAGCTGAAAGTGCAGATCATGAAGCGCGGCTTTGCCTGGCTGGACACCGGCACGCATGAGAGCCTGCTGGAAGCGGGGCAGTTCATTGCCACGCTGGAGCACCGGCAGGGGTTGAAGATCGCCTGCCCGGAGGAGATCGCTTGGCGCAATGGCTACATTGACGACGAACAGCTGGGTAAGTTGGCGCAGCCATTGTTGAAGAACGAGTACGGCCGGTACCTGATGCGAATCCTGGGGGAGGAACTGCACTCGTGAAAGTCACGCCCACGTCGATCCCGGAGGTGCTGATCCTCGAGCCGAAAGTCTTCGGCGACGAGCGCGGTTTCTTCATGGAGAGCTACAACAAGAAGGCGTTCGACGAGGCGGTAGGTCAGCGCGTCGAGTTCGTGCAGGACAACCATTCGCGCTCAGCAAAGGGGGTTCTTCGCGGACTGCACTATCAGATCGAGGAGCCTCAAGGAAAACTCGTACGGGTATCGCTCGGGTCAGTCATCGATGTCGCCGTTGATCTTCGGAAGTCTTCGCCGACATTCGGGAAATGGGTCGCGGTGGAGCTGGCGGCGTCGACTCATCGCCAATTGTGGATTCCCGAGGGCTTTGCCCATGGGTTCTTAGTCCTTAGCGAGTTTGCCGATTTTCAGTACAAGACCACGCGGTTCTATGCGCCTTCCCTGGAGCGCGTTCTCGCATGGAACGACCCGGCTCTCTCGATCGATTGGCCAGACCTGGGTACGCCGTATCGTTTGTCTGACAAGGATTCGGATGGGGTAATGCTGAAGGATGTCCAGTTGTTTCCGTAGTAGCTCTTTAATCTTTACACCCGCATTCAAAAATAATCACGTAGCACAATCAAATGAATCTTCGCGAAGCTGCAAAAAAGTATATTCGTTTCCTCGCCGGACTGCCTTTCGTGGGGCGTTTTGTCCGGATCCTGGGGGCGGCGTGGCGAGGGCCGCAGACGAGAGTCGAGTTGGCCGAAATGCGGGGAGCATTGAATGAGATTTCCCGCAGAATTGAAGGCCTAAATGCTCGCGAACACCTTCGCGAGGTCGTGGATGGCTATGGCGCGGCGATCCGTGGAATGGAAATGTCGCTGAGGCGCCACGAGATCGCTTTTGGCACCATTCGAGGCTCGCTGAATGGCGAAATTCTTGGCCATGTTCGTGCCGACATTCAGCCGCTACAGGAAAAGCTCGTCGAATTCGCACACCGCTCAGATGAGCTCGTTTCGGAAAATAGCAAAGCGAACGAAAGGCTCAAATGGCTGAGTGCCGACAACGACAATCTTCGATCTCGGCTTGAATTCATCAGAAAAGAAATGATGTTCGAGTTGAGAAGGCAACTTCGAAGTACAGGCGAGACAAAGAGCACGTTCGACGGCCCAAGGTTCCTGAATAAGGAGCGGATTGCCGCTCTGCATCCTCTCAAGCTTAATCTGGGATGCGGCCACATTACCAAACCGGACCACGTGAATGTCGACTACCGAGAACTGCCTGGTGTCGACCTGGTTTCGGACGTTGCGGCGCTGCCTTTTGACGCGTCGTCTGTGAGCGCCATCTATGCCGCCCACCTGGTCGAACACTTCACATTGCAGTCGCTCAAGGATTCGGTACTTCCGCATTGGATTAGTCTCCTGGAGGCTGGCGGTAGCCTCACTCTCATTGCACCGAATTCTCAAGCCATGATCGAAGGTTACATGGGGGGTGAATTCACTTTTAAGGAGCTCAGGGAGGTCACGTTTGGTGGGCAGGAGTACGAGGGAGATTTCCATTTCACGATGCTTACGCCCGAGGCAGCTTCCAATCTTTTGCGAGAAGTCGGCTTTCAGCACGTTGAGATCATGGCGTCGTCCCGGCGGAATGGGGATTGCTATGAATTTGAACTCTACGCAAAAAAATAATCCGGATCCATAGGGGGAAAAAATGAGAATTTCTCTGGTCATCAATACCTTGAATCGAATGCACACGCTGCCAACAACTATGGAGGCGCTGAAATTTCTGCGCTACCCTGAGCTGGAGGTGGTTGTGGTGGACGGCCCCAGTACGGATGGGACGATGGAGTACCTTCTGGAAAACTGGAAGGGGAAAGTGAAGATCTGCAAGTGTGAGGAGGCAAACCTCAGCAAGTCCAGAAATGTCGGCATCAAGAATGCCGTGGGCGACATCGTATGTTTTACGGATGACGATGGCGTCCCGGAGCCCGATTGGCTGGACCGCCTTGTCACCGCCTATGAAGACCCGCGGGTAGGGGCTGCTGGCGGCTGGGTGAGAAACCATACCGGTGTGGACTACCAGACCAAGTACATCGTCAGCAGCCGGGATTCCACGTCGGAGGTCTTGATCGAATGCGCGGACGACGTTCCCGACTCCAGACCGGCTGGCGATAAATTCCCGGGACTGATCGGCGTGAACTCGTCCTTTCGCCGAAGCGCATTGATCGATGTTGGGGGGTTTGACGAGGCCTACGCGTATTTCCTGGATGAAACCGACGTGCTTGCTCGCATGGTCGATGCAGGCTACCGAGTCGCGATGATCCCGGATGCGGAAGTGCATCACAAGTATGCGTCAAGTCACATCCGAACGCAGAGCGGCAATGTGAAGTCGTGGCTCCAGATCATCGCCAGCACTTCGTACTACATCGTGCGCAATGCTGCTCCGACCACCAAGCTCCTGCACAGCATGGAGAAGATTGCGTCGCAGAAAAAGAATCTGATGAGGCATACGGATTGGTATCTGTCTGAAAAGATGATTGATACCGCGCGGCACGCCGAGCTTCTCGCGGAGATCGAGGCGGGATTCCAGAAGGGGGTGCTTGAAGCGTTCGAATACCCGTGCCGCCGCTTGATCGGCCCGCACGACCACGTGCCCTGGCAGCCGTTTGCAGGCTTGCTGCCTGCCCGGGAGCGGCTCCGAATCGCTCTGGTCACGCCGCTATACCCTCCACGTCCTTGTGGTGGAGTTGCGGTGTTCATGAATAGCTTGGCTGAGCGCCTTGCAAGCTTCGGCCATGAGGTGACCGTCATCACCCAGGCAGAGCCAGGCCGACACCATACGGTCGACTTCGAGTCAGGGGTTTGGGTTCACCGCCTCCCTGACACCGATCCGTCTCTCCCCAGCACATGCCCGGATTCGATGCCCGACATGCCCGGGAGCCTCAAGCTTGCATCTGGGCGGATTCTGGCGGAGATCGACAGAGTCAATGCGCGCAGAAAGATCCAGTTTGTCATTGGCGCGATCTGGGATCTCGACATGGCCGCCGTCATCGCCTCGAAGCGCTACGCGACCGGCGTGTACCTGGTAACGAGCTACAAGCTCATGGAAGATTCGAAGCCAGAGTGGAAGGCAAACAAGGAGTTCTATGAGGCGCACGTCAAGAAGATGATTCGCGCCGAAGCCTGGGCGCTGGGGCATTCGACTCGCATCTTCGCGAGCACGCAGGCAATCTTGCGAGACACTGAGCAGGCCTATGGGATCGAGGTAGACGCCGACCGCCTGAGCGTGCTTCCTTTTGGCGTACAGGAGCCTTCGCCGTTGATTGCGGAAGCATCGCTGAAGGACGGGTTCGTCAACATTCTCTTCGTCGGCAGGTTCGAGCGAAGAAAAGGTGCGGACCTGTTCCTTGATTGCCTGCCTGAACTGTTCGAGAAGTTCAAAGAGATTCGAATCACTTGCATCGGAGACAACACGATTCCGGCGGAAGGTGGCCTCACCTACTTCGAGATCTTCCAGAATCGATATCACGACAGCCAATGGTTCGACCGAATCACCTTCCTCGGGCATGTGGACAACGGAACGCTCGAGCAGGCTTATGCAGAGTGCGATATCTTTGTTGCTCCCAGTCGCTATGAGAGTTTCGGCCTGATTTATCTTGAGGCGATGCGCTTTGGCAAGGCGTGCATCGGGTGCGACGTTGGCGGGATTCCTGAAGTAGTCGAAAGCGGCAAGACTGGATTGCTTGTACCGCCTGGAGATCGCGACGCACTCTATGCAGCGATTGCACGACTGGTCGAGGACGCGGAACTGAGAGCAAGACTCGGTGAAGCTGGGCGTCAACGCTATGGCGAGCGGTTCACCACCGAAAAATTCGCCAATGAATTCGCTCTCGAGGTGACCCGAACGCTCGGCGCGACCGTGGCTGGATAGCAAGCGTGCGACTCAGGAAGTCGCGCCGGTAAGGTGGCAGATCAAGGAGTATTGGATGGATCGAGAAACTTTCGCGATACGGCAAGCGAAGATGACTTCGCAATGGTACGAGGGCGTCAGGGCGCGTGAGGGCGATGTCAACTCATACATCGAGCGGCGACATGACGCTTACCTCGATCGCTGGAAGGAGGCGATCCGATTCATGCCAACGGGAGCCCGCGTTCTCGACGTGGGCGGCGGGAATCTTTTTCCTCGCCTTCTGACGCTCTTGAAGAGCCTTGATTTCGACTATCACTATCGTGACGTCGACCCTTCGGCAGTCGCCGGGTCCAAGCGACTGGCTGAAGAGTTCGGCTTCAATCCTGAAAAGCTCTCTGAAGGATTCAATGATCGCTTCGAGTTTGAGTCGAACTCGTTCGACTGCATTTTCTCGAGCCATTGTGTCGAGCATTCCTTCGACCTCCATTCCACGCTTTCGGAGTTCAATCGAATGCTGGTTCCCGGGGGACAGTTGCTGGTCGCGATTCCTCTAGGGTGGGAAGAAAATCCCGAGCATCCTTATTTCTTCACGCCGGATCAGTGGATCTCGTTGCTGGAAGACGCCGGATTCGAGATCCGAGTCGCGCAGACAGGCCGGGAGTACCCTGAGCAGGGTTGCGACCTTTTCCTGGCTGCGAGAAAGGTTGGGGAATGCGCACCTCAGTTCAGGCTCGATACGGCAGTCCACACCAAGCAGTCGTACGAGTTTGTGCGATTCGACGACCCGTCCATCAAATACACGGGGAGTGCGCAGCCAGCTGCTGGCGAGAGCGGAATGCACCTGCGAGGCGCTGATTGGCGCATCGAGATCTCCCCGAAGAAGCCGTGGAGGTACATGCTCCCGGTCTTCGTCAATCATCAATGGTCAGCGAAGGTCCTGCTCGAGAGTGAAGGGGTCCGCTCGTTTCATGACCTGTTTTCCTGGTTCCACTATGTTCAACCGTGCATTCACGATGGACTTCAGCTGATGCAAGGTGACTGCACTGTTGTGCCCGTTGGTCGTAACGATGCGTCGAAGTCGACCGAAGGGGTCTTGCTGGGATACATGTTCAAGTAGCGCCCACTGAGAAGGGAGTGATGCGACCCAGTTGTCTCTTGAAATTCGTAGGCGAGCCTGGGACGGGCGAGCCTCTTGACTTGCTGGGGGCCAAGACCTCGATGGGCGAGCCCTTCGAGGGATGGCTTGTCAACAAGTCGCGAAAAGTCGTGGGTCGTGTCAGCGAATTCAAGCCCGACTTCGCGCACTTCGAGCCGCCGTCGGACCTCCCGATGGGCCCCCCCGTTGAGGCGGAGTTTCGGCCAAAGAGGCGGTTCACAAACGCGCTCGATCGACGATTTCTCTACCAGGGAGAGTGGAGCACGGTCGATGGCTTCCTGAGGGTAGCGTCCGCTAGATCCGAAGATCAACGGGTCTCGATAGCGTCGGACGCCGCGCGAGTCGATTTGCACTTCCATTCGCATCAATGGTCCGGGCTTGGCCGTTTGTCGGTGAAGGATGGGCCATCGATCGAGGTGGACCTTATTTCCGACGAGGGCGCTTCACGAAGGCTTGTTCGAATAGACAATCCGGTTGCCGGCCGTGCGATGTCAATACTCGTGGTCCCATTGGGCACCCGGAACACGAGGTCCAACGACTGTCAGTTGATCGTCGAGGGAATGATGGAGCACCTCGTCGAGAAGCAACTACCGACATACGCCAAAGCAGGGGCTTGAACCGAGGAGCCTCGGTCTTCGATGCAGGCCTCCTAAAGATTGCTGCGCGGGGTAAAGCAGGGGTAACTTGAGGCGTAACTGCTGTAGGAGACATCCGACAGCGCGAGCCTAGAATGAGGCGTAAATTTGAAATCGGCACTGCATGTCTCAGTTAGAAGACGACGAGTACCGTCGCAGGGCCCGCGAGATCTGCACAGCTGAAAATCACCCCGAGCACGCGGTCGAAGCCCTGCGGATGCAGCTGATCCACCATGATTTCTTCATGGAGCACCAGCCGTTGAACCGGCAGATCTCGAGCATCCTGGCCAAGGCCGTGCCGCAATACGAACGCCAGGCTGACGGCACCTTCGCGATGCAGGTTACAGAATCATCTCGGAGCACCAGGAGCAGGTGGACGAGCTGCGCGGGCAGATCGATCAACTGGTCGAGAAGTACGCCGCGATCGCCGTCTCCTGACCCGGGATCTCATCAAAAAGGATGAGGGGAAAGCCCGCAGAGGCCGGTGCACAGCCTGTGGTTACCATGGTTAGGTCATCGGAGGCTGACCTGATGAGCAAGTGGATCCTGCAACCGCATCACATTGACAACGCGCGCCTGTATGCAGACCGGCAGGACATGATCCCGCACCTGGGCATCGAGCGCGGTGGCACCATCGCCGAGATCGGCGTGGCCCATGGCGACTTTTCGGAGTTCCTGATGCATCAGCTCATGCCCGAGAAATTCTACGCCGTGGACCTGTTCCACATGCACGAGTTTCCCCAGCACTGGGGCATCCCAACCGAGCAGCTGCTCAAGGGCATGACCCACGAGCAGTTCTACCGCCACCGCTTTCAGGCCAGGAACATCCTGGTGGAGGCCGGCTGGAGCCATGAGGCCCTGCCCCGCCTGCCAGATGACGCCTTCGACTTCATCTATGTGGACGCGGGCCACGACTACGAGGCGGTGCGCAAGGACGCCGAGGTGGCAAACCGCAAGCTCAAGGCCAATGGTGTCATTGTGTTCAACGACTACACCTGCTACGACCACCTGGCCAACGTGCCCTATGGCGTGGTCGATGCCGTCAACGAGATGGTGTGCGCCGGCGGCTGGAAGGTCATAGGGTTCGCGCTGCAGGACTCGATGTTCTGCGACATTGCGCTGCGCCGGGCTTAGAGGCTCAGTGCTCGGGCGGCTTGGCCAGCACCGCCGCCCTGCACTTGCAGGACCCCACGGGCCAAAGGAAGCACAGGGACCGCATGGTATAAAAGTGCGGAGCGGACGCAACCGCGAATGGCGGCTCGCAAATGCCTGGCTCTATGTAAGAGGCCTTGACTATCAAGGCCTTTTTTCTTTTTCTTGGCACCTACTTCGACTCACCTGATGCAAAGGGCGAACAGATGAGCACTGTCTACGACGACGAGTTCTACGACCGGCAAAGCCAAGGGAGCTTGGCATCAGCCGAGATCATTCTGAGGAAGGTCTTCGACCTACTGCCCGCTGAGTCGGTCATCGACGTGGGTTGCGGCGTCGCGCCGTGGCTCCTCACGGCCCTCGGATTGGGAGCGACGCGCGGACTTGGCGTCGATGGGAACTATGTGGACCCTGCCCGCCTACTCGTCGATCCGGCACTCTTTCAGGCCTGCAATCTTGAAGAGAACAACCTTCTCGATGCAATCTCTGACCCAAAGAAATTCGACCTCGTGATCTGTGTCGAAGTTGCCGAGCATCTCTCCGACGGGCGCGCACCCGGCTTTATTGCGGAGCTTTGCGCGCTGGGTGATCTCGTCCTTTTCTCGGCTGCGATTCCTGAGCAGGGTGGGGCCAATCACATCAACGAGCAATGGCCTACCTACTGGGCGAGTCATTTCGCGACTCATGGCTTCGATTGCTTCGACGTGCTGCGCAAGACAATCTGGGGGGAAAGCCGCTGCGAGTGGTGGTATGTGCAGAACTCGATGATGTTCTCAAGACGAGGTAGTGATGCACACCGACGGCTCGTCGGTGTTGAGCAGCCGACCGCCGTCCCACAATCGCTCGTCCATCCTCGTATGCTGACCCACACGCGGTTCTACTTGCAAGAGCAGATCAGCCAACTTGAGAAGCTTGCGCACTACCAGCCGTTCGGAAGAGACGAGGCCATTCGCGCTTTGGAGGCTCGCACGGACACCATGCGCCAATTGGCGCTGGAAAGGCAGAATGAGGTCAACATCCTCAATGGGCAGTTGGCAGCCTCACAGGCTGAAACAGCGGCGGTGATAGCATCCAAGGCTGAACTGCAGAACCGCCTCGCAGCAGTTCTGGCATCAACGTCCTGGCGAATCACCAAGCCGATGCGATGGCTGGCTCGGAGCCTAAGGTCCGCCAGCAAGTCTTCAACGCCATGACGTAATTTCGGCAGCCAATCTATCGAACTCCTGCGTATCCATGCGAGTCCAACGACATGCGTCCGGATGGTGGCGCTCGGGCAAATAGAACTGCGCAAAGCTCCAGCCGGCCCCGGCTGCTTGACGTTCATAGCGCTTCATCTTTTCGATGCGCTCTTCCGTCGATCGAAGCATCCAGTCGAAGTGCACGAAATATGCACTCGAAGGTGCATCCGCAAAGGCCTTGACGGCGAACCCAGGCGTGTGGATTGCGTCGGTCCACTCCACCTGCGAAGGCTTGAAGCCCCGCCATTGGGGATTAAGGTAGGTGGGATCATTCTGGTGGAAGTAATAGTGCTCCCCGCGCGAGTAGCACAGCCTGCCGTCCCTCATCATCACGTCGCGCCGCGAGAATGCGATCGAGGGCTCACGGACGCCACGAATGCTCTCGTCCAACCATCTGACTAGAGCCATGCTTGGCAGTTCGTCGTCATCGAATCGGATGATCCACTCAGAGGATGCCTCTTGCTGAGCGAACGCCAGCATGCTTTCCACGCGATCAGCCTGTGGCGTCACTTGACGAATATCTGCGCCCATCTGCTTCAAGGTCTGGACGGTGGAGTCGCGGCTTCGGCTGTCTACCAAGTACAGCGGTCGTAGCCCCATGGCTTGGTAGTGCGCACAAAATGCACCGATCCACTTGGCGCTGTCGCGAGTCGGAACAACAATCGTGTAGTGCTTCAAGTAGTGCCTTCTGATCGCCCGACGCTCGGGTTACTTGAGCCATTCTCGTTGATGACGGCATCCTGTAAAACCCATAAGGCATCCAAGAGGATTTCAATGGGAGGAAAACTGGTTGGGTGGTAACCCCACTCGATCTGACTTCTCATCCGTGGAATCGGACAATTTCTTTCGGGGGGAGGGTTTTGAATCGCCCCGAAACCATCTGCCACTGTAGGGAGCAGCGGGTCGCGAGTTCGAATCCCGCCGCCCCGATCAATGAATCAACAAGTTAGCTCTGTTCACTCAACTCTAGATCACATGAGCAGGCTGCCGGCCGATGCCTTGGTCCTGGACATAGGCGGAGGGCGTCGGCAACTGAAGACCCGCGCTACGTGAATCTCGAGTACGCCAACTGCGACGAGGCGGATATTTGGAGCGACGGCCAGGCGCTGCCATTCAGGTCGTGCAGCGTGGACCTCGTCTATTGCACTGGTGTGCTCGAACATGTTCCGGATCCCATGTGCGCGGCGCGGGAAATCCATCGCGTCCTGAAGAAAGGCGGGCGAGTCCTGGCCTGTGTTCCGTTCCTACAACCCCTGCACAACGAGCCGCAGCACTTCTTCAATGCTTCTTGCTTCGGGATGGAAAAGCTGTTCGAGTTGTTCCCCGACAAGCTCATCTGGTCAGGCGGCGATTTTGAAGGGACCGTCAGCTGGATTGCGCAGGCAGCTGGGATTGAGGCTCGGGCCAATCCAGAAGACTGGCAAAACTTCTGCGCGTTGATGCGCAAGTTTGATAGCCTTTTGCCAAGGGAACGTCTCAAGTATGTCGCGTCAGTGAATTGGGTCGACGCGGTGAAGCATTGACCTTAGACCCTATTTGGGCGCTGCTCGAAGGATTGGAGCACTTCAATCAACGTCTCCTCGAGGGTAAAGGTCTTCAAGTCCTCGCCGGCCTCGTCGAGCAAGAGTCGCAACTTGTCGGAACTGCCGTACAGACTGTGCACTTCATTTGCCCGAACGAAGGCCGGATCCACGACGAGTTGAAGGGAATGTCCCGTCAGGCGCGCGAAGGTATCGATGACAGTGCGAAGGTCGTGAGGACGTCCGGAGCACACGTTGTATATCTCTCCGGCTTGGCCCAGCGACAGAAGCTTCAGGTACGCCTCGCACACCATGCGAACGTCGTTGAACTCTCTTTTGACATCTAGGTTGCCCAAGGAAATCGATGCCGAACGCTGAGCGAAGTGCTTTGCCAACTTTGGGATGAGGAAGTCCTCGCTCTGCCCCGGCCCGGTGTAGTTGAACGGGCGCATGATGACGATGTCCAACTGTCCCATGTAAGTGCGCGCTAGTTGTTCCATTGCCAGCTTGCTCATCGCATAGTGGTTGACCGGAGAAGGGGCCTCCGTCTCGACAATGGGCGACTGCTCGCAGTTTCCGTAGATGTTGGCGCTGCTCGCCAGCAGCACTTTCCTCGGCTTCCGGGGCAGCCGTTTCAGTGCATCCAGAAGGTTGGTCGTTCCGACAACGTTCACCGCGTAGAACGCTTCGTTGTGTTCATGGCCAACGAAGGCGATGGCAGCGAGATGAACAACTGCTTCCGGCTGGACCTGCAGAACGTCAGCAACCAGCGCCTTGGGGTCGGTAAGATCCGAGCGTAGCGCCACCACCTCGTGGCCAGCGTTCTTGGCCAGGTCTGCGAATGGGCGTCCGGTAAAGCCGTCCGCCCCGGTCAAGAGAATCTTCAAAACGAAAACCCTTGCGTGTTGCGGCGCATGTCTGCCTCCACCATCATCTGGCAGAGTTCCTCAAGTGTGGTCTTGGGTTCCCAACCAAGCTTGGCTCTGGCCTTCTCAGGATTTCCGATCAGCAGTTCGACTTCGGCCGGCCGATAGAACTTCGGGTTGATGCGCATTACGGTCTTGCCGCTGGCGGTATCCACAGCCGATTCAGCCTCTTCGCGACCTTGGAATTGCAGATCAATGCCGGCTGCCTTGAAGGCCATGCGCACGAAATCGCGAACGGTCTCGGTGCGATTGGTGGCCAGCACGAACGTGTCGGGTTCATCGGCCTGCAGCATGCGCCACATGCCTTCCACGTACTCCTTCGCAAAGCCCCAGTCCCGCTTCGCGTCCAGGTTGCCGAGCTCCAGTACGTCCAGTTTGCCCAGCTTGATCTTCGCCACGCTGTCGGTGATCTTGCGGGTCACGAACTCCCGGCCGCGCAGCGGGCTCTCGTGATTGAACAGAATGCCGCTCGATCCGAAGATTTGATAGCTCTCGCGGTAGTTGACGGTGATCCAGTGGGCGTAGAGCTTGGCAACACCATAGGGGCTTCGAGGGTAGAACGGTGTGTCTTCCACCTGGGGCACGGCTTGCACTTTGCCAAACATCTCGGAGGTGCTGGCCTGATAGAAGCGAATCTGCGGATTGATCAGACGGATTGCCTCGAGCAGATGCAGCGCTCCGATGGCAGTGATCTGCGCAGTGGTCGAGGGCTGATCGAAGCTGACGCCAACAAAGCTTTGTGCCGCAAGGTTGTAGACCTCGTCGGGCGCCGCTTCCTTGATCAGGCCGATCGAGCTCCCGAGGTCTGTCAAATCATATTCAATCAGATGCAGGTCAGGATGGTTCTGGATGCCCAACTCTTCAATGCGCCAGAAGTTGACCGAACTGGTCCGGCGGTAGGTGCCGTAAACCACGTACCCCTTGTTCAAGAGAAGTTCGGCCAAGTAAGCCCCGTCCTGACCTGTGATGCCAGTCACGACTGCGCGCTTCGATGTCATTTAATCCTCGCTATTCATTGGTGGGTTTAATGCTGCAATTTCGCTGGCTGCCTGCGGGCGAAACGACGAATTTTGCCTGACTGACCAGTTGCATCCGAAAATGTCGCTGCACGCCGCAGAATCCCGGTCGCTGCTAAGGACATGCCGTCAACCCGCCGACACGATCCGACCGTGTTCGAGGTGAATCACCCTGTTGCATTCCTTGGCGATGAGTTCCGGCGAATGCGATGCCAGCACCAAGATGCCCGCACTGGACACCACGTCCTTCATGCGCTGCTCGGCCTTCTCGGTGAATTCCGCATCGCCCACCGAGAGCCACTCGTCCATCAGCAGGATGTCCGCCTGCACGCTCGTAGAGATCGAGAAGGCCAGGCGCATCATCATGCCGGTGGAGTAGGTGCGGACCGGCATGTTGATGTAGTCGCCCAGGCCGCTGAATTCGATGATGCCCGGGGTGAGTTCATCGATCTGCTTCTTGCTCAGGCCCATCACGAGGCCGCGCAACATGATGTTCTCGACGCCGTTGGCATCGCCTTCGATGCCCAGCGATGGATCGATCAGGCTGGACACACTGCCGCTGCGCGCGAAGTTGCCGACCGAGGGCTCGTATACGCCAGCGAGCGTGCGCAGCAGCGTCGACTTGCCGGCTCCGTTGTGGCCGATCAGGCCGAGCCGGTCGCCGGCCTTGAGTTCCAGGTTGATGTCGGACAGCGCCTGCACGACGTTGACGCCGGTCTCCCTGCCGAAGCGCCCGCCGGTGACCGAGGCGGCCAGCGTCTTCTTCAGCGAGTTGGCGCCCGCACCATAGATGGGAAAGTTGACTCCGACGTTCTTCAGAGAAATGTAGGCCATGGTGGAATCAGAGCCAGTAGACCACCCGGCGGCGGTATTTCGAGAACAACCAGCTTGCTGCAGCCAGGTTGACGACGGTCCAGATCAGGATGCCCGTCCAGTTGTGGATATCGGGAAGGTTGCCCATTAGTGGCGCGCGCAGCAGATCAAGCATCTGCGCGAGCGGATTCCACAGGATGTACCTTCCGCGGCCCGGCAGGCTCTCGGGCAGCCAGAAAACCGGGGTCAGGAACATCAGCATCTGCATGATGCTGGTCACGATCTGTGCGACATCTCGATAGCGGGTGCAGACAAGGCCCAGCACCAGGCCGAGCATGTGCGCATTGATCAGAAACAATGCGAACGCCGGGAGGAACAGTAGCGCATGCATCTTCAGCGAGATGCCGGCCCAGATAGCCACCGGGATGTAGAGGACGATGTGGTGCGCGAACTGGATCAGGTTGCGCGCCATCGCGCGCCACACGAACAGGCTGATAGGAAAGTAGCCTTGCTTCAGATAGTTGCCCGAGTTGATGAACGCATTGCACGAGTCCATCACGATGCTGCTGAAGAAGGTCCAAAAGATGATCCCGAGCGCCAGGTGCGGGAAGAATTTGGACAGCTCGGTGCCGAAAAGCGCGCTGTACAACGGTCCCATGCCGCCGACCATGGCGCCCATGCTCAGGGTGAGCCACAGCGGCCCCAGCATGGAGCGCCGATAGCGCAAGACGATGTCGAACCAGGCCAGGGTCCACCAGATGTCCGTGCGGCGGGTGCCTTCCCACCAGTCGCCCCATGCTGTGCGGTGAAGGTTGGAGTGAGCGATCTCGGTCATGCGCGTCCGTAGGTGTCTGCCAATCGGACGATGTCGTCCTCGCCCAGGTAGTTGCCGCACTGGACCTCGATCAGGACGAGGGTTTCATGGCCGATGTTGGTGAGACGATGCTTTTCCTTCAAGGGGATATAGCGGTACTGGCCCGGCAAGGTTTCGTGCTCCTGCTCCCCGATCTGCACCAGCCCCTTGCCCTGGACGACCACCCAGTGCTCGGCGCGCTGGTGGTGGTATTGCAGGGACAGCGACTGGCCCGGCTTGACCGTGATGCGCTTGACCTTGTAGCCATCCTCCTCCTTCAGCGAGGCATAGGTGCCCCAGGGGCGATGGACGGTGGCAGGAAGCTCGGTGACCTCGGCGTGGCGTGCCTTCAGGGCGCTCACCACCCGCTTGATGTCCTGCGAAGAGGATTTGTTGCACACGAGCAGCGCATCGGGCGTATCCACGATGACGAGGTCGCGGACGCCGACGGTCGCCACGGTCTTGGGCCCGTGGCTTTCCACCTGAACGTGCGTACCGGTGGTGTTGATCGCGATCACGTCGCGGTCGAAGGTGTTGCCGCTCGAGTCGGCCACCTGGGCATCGGCCACGGCGGGCCACGATCCGACGTCGCTCCAGCCGAACTTGGCCGGCACGACGAGCACGTTGTCGGCCCGCTCCAGTACGGCGTAGTCGATGCTGATGTCAGGCTGCAAACCAAAGCTGTGTGCGTCGAAGCTGACGTTGTCGCCCTGGCTCTTGGCGTTGCCTATGGTGTGTCGCGCGGTCTTGAGCACGTCGGGGGCAAAGCGCTCCAAGGCCGCAAGGATGGCCTTGGCGGTGAACGCGAACATGCCACTGTTCCAGTAGTAGCGTCCGGTGGCCAAGAAGGATTGGGCCGTGCGCAGGTCGGGCTTCTCGACGAAGCGCTTGACCGGCTGGCTCTCGCGCGCAACCTGCTCCACTTCGACGTAGCCGAATCCGGTCTCGGGGCCGGTGGGGCTGATCCCGAAGAGCACCAGCGAACCCTTTTCCGCGAGGCGGAACGCTTCGCTTGCGCTGGCCACGAAGGCCTCGACGTCAGGAATCAATTGGTCGGCCGGCAGGACCAGCATCACCGTGTCCTCTCCGAAACGCTTGGCGCATTCGAGGGCCGCCAGTGCGATCGCAGGCGCTGTGTTGCGACCCTTGGGCTCCAGCAGGAAGGAGCAGGCCGGCGGATCTGGCATCTGGTCGATAACGTCCCGCGTCAGGAACAGGTGATCCTTGTTGGTCACCACCATCAGGTCACCGCTTCCGCAGGCTTGCCCGCGCTCGACGGCTTGCTGTAGCAGGGTGGAGTCGCCGATCTTCATGAACGGCTTGGGGAACGTCTGTCGCGACGCTGGCCACAGCCGGGTCCCGGACCCACCCGAAAGCACTACCGAAAGCAAACGCATGCAGATCCTCTTTTTTCAAGTACTACGCCGGATTTTACGGGGCTCATCCGTAACGAGATGTCCCCAGCCCGGGTGAGTCCGCGACCTATGTGATCCGCAGCGCCTGCTTGAACTGTTCGGCGCTCTCCCGCCAGGACAAGTAGCGGGTGGAAGCTGGCCGGCGGTCCGCGAGCCAATTGGCGGCCACGTGCGCCAGGCTGTCTGGATCGCCCCCGAAATAGGTTGCGCCGTCGCCGCCCACCTCGCGGAACACCGGAATGTCCCGCGCAAGCACGGGAAGGCCGCGCTGCGCAGCCTCAATGATCGGAAGGCCGAACCCTTCGCCCTCCGACGCCGCGATCAGGCAGGACGCCGCCGCATAGAGTCGGTCGAGCATCGCATCGTCGGCGCGCTCGATCCAGAACAGTTGCTTGCCAAGCCGGGGATGCGCCTTCAGCGTCTTGACCAGCGCATCGACCATCCAGCCTTCCCGGCCGACAAGGACAAGGTTGACGTCAAGGCCGCGGGCCCACAGGCGGTCGAAGGCGTCGAGAACGAGGGCATAGCCCTTCCGAGGCTCGATGGTCCCGACCATCAGGAAGGTCGGCCGGCTGGCTACCGCGGCCTGCAGCTTGGCGTCCCAGTCCGACTCCTGCTTTTCCCGCTTGGGCAGGTCGTCCACGCCCAGATGAAATGCCCCGATGGCGAAGCCGGGACGGGGCCGACCGGCGCGCTCGTCCGTCGCCACCCAGTGGCGCAACTCATCGGCAACCGAGCGCGAAATGCACAAGGCGCCGTCGTTCTCGGCCACCACGCCGAGCCACTTCGCATGCAGTTCTTCGGCGCCATTCATGAAACGGTCGGGCAGCAGGATCGGCAGCAGGTCGTACACCACGAATTCGACTCGGACGCCGCGCTGGCGCATCCGCCGGTAGAACGCACGCTGCGCCAGGACGATTCGCGGCTCCAGGTCCAGGCCGACAAAGAGGTCGCCCGCGCGGGCATCAATCGGTAGGTCGACCAGGATGGTGCGGGGGCAGCCGAGGAACTCGAGCGTGAACTGCCGCGCATACCGGTAACCGAGCTCGCCCCGAACGGCATAGACCGGCTCGACGCGAAATCCCGCGGGCGGAGATTCGAGCAACTCGCGCAGAAGTCCCTTGACCACGCTCTGGATTCCGGTCGATGCATCACGCTGGACCAGTTCAGAGACGTCGACGAGCAGCTGCCTGGCCGGAGCCGGCAGCGGCAGGCTGTCGGCAATCGCCTGTGCGACCACTGGCGCGTCACCGGCGGTGGCGGTATCGGGACTCGATTCCCAGTCGGCCCGGATCGCGGACACCAGCCCATCGCGGCCACCGGCGGCGCGTGCCGCCGACATCTCGATGGCTTCGAAGTACCTGCGCGCGCACTCGGCAGGGGTGTGATTGAACTCGATGAGTTGCCGCCCACGGGCCGCGAGCTCGGACCGCGCCAGCGGTTCCGACCAGAGGGTGATCAGCGCCTGCGTCAGTTGCTCTTTCGAGAACTCCTCCGGCAACTTCCACACAGCGCTGTCGGGCAAGTCGGCCATCGAGCCGCTGGCATTCACGATCGTCGCCACGCCATGGCTCAGCGTGTCTAGCACGGTCGCCGAGGTCTCGCCACGGGACTGGGTTCGCAATTGCACCGCCAGGTCGGAGGCCGCGAGGTACTTCTCGAACATCTCGTTGCTCGCCCATCCCGTGATCCGAATGCTGCCCTCGGCGGCCGATGCAAGGGCTTGCGCCACTTCCTTACCGTAGGGGCCGGCGTCGTTGTTGCCGACGAACACCAGATGGCACTTCGCCGATCTCGATAGCGGGGAGGCTTGCCATGCCTCGATCAGCCGCAGGCTCAGCTTGGTGGCGCCGATGATGCCGAACGTGCACACCATGAAGTCGTCGTCCGCCAGGCCCAACTCCGCGCGAAGGCGAACACGGGCATGCGCGTCCACTTGTTTGAGCGTGCGCGGGAGGGGGACCATGGCCCAATGTCGGGATACGTCAGGGGCAAACCACTTGCGGGCGAGGTCGATGGCGTGGAGGGAATGGACTACCACGCCCTGTGCCAGAGCGAGGACGTCGAAGCTGGCCGGGTACTTGAAAAGGACTTTGGCAGCGCCGTCCTGGGATGCAAATCGCTCCGCGAGCGGTGCATAGCCGTGCGATGCGTACAGGGACTGCACCCATGCCAGAGGATTCTTGCGCTTGTCCTCGAGGTACGACTGCAGTCCGCTGAGAAAGAAGTCGTGCTGCACCACCACGCCGGGGACTTCCGCCAGCAGTTCGAACATGTGCTGGTGGAATTCCGAGTTTCCGAAGTGATAGAGCACGCGATCGAATTGACGCGGGTTCTCGCGAAACCATGCGGTGGAACGTACCGGGAAGTTCGCCGACAGCATGCCGTCGTCCACCGCGGGCAAGTCACTGATCAATTCGATGTCGTAGTACTTGGCCAGGTAGGGGACCAGTTCCGCGCTGTAGTTGGCGATGCCGCTGCGCTCCGGCGGGAGCGGCGAGACATAGGCCAGGCGCGGCCGCACGCCCTGCAGGCTGAGCTGTGGCGCCTCGATTTCCAGGTCCTTCAGGCGCTCGAGTCCGTCTAGTGCCTTCTGCGCCGATTGGCGCCAGCTGAATTTCCTGGCTTGCGTCAGCGCGTGCTTGCACAGGTCATTGCGAAATGCCTCGTCCGTCAGCCCCTGCCCGATCTTGATGGCCATGGCCTTCGGATCGTGCGGATCGAACAGGGCGTCGCTGCGGCCGATCACTTCTGGGACGCTCGAGGTGTTCGCGCCCAAAACCACGGCGCCACAGTTCATCGCTTCCAGCGCGGGCAGGCCGAATCCTTCGTGCCAGGACGGGAAGACAAAGAGGTGGCACAGGTTGTAGAGCGTCACGAGATCGTCGTCGGGGACGAATCCGGTGACGACCACATCGCCGTCGGCGAGGCCCTCGGCACGCGCGAGATCCAGCAGGGTCTGCTTGTCCTGGCTGCGCGCTGAGCAGACGATGGCCAGTTGGTAGTTCTCGCGCAACGTCGCAGGCAGCAGGGCAAAGGCACGGATCAGCCCTTCGATGTTCTTGCGCAGGTCGATCCCGCCCGTGTACATGACGAAGGGGCGCTGGAGGCCATATTGCTGGCGAAGGTCCTGCGCTCTCTGCGCCGGAACGTCTTCGATCCGGAACTGTGGATCTGCCGCCGTCGACACGTTGATACAGCGCAGCGGATCCAGGCCCAGATACCGGATGCCCTCCTGGCGAGAGGATTCGGAGATGGCAAACCACATGTCCGCGCGCCGCAGCGCGGCTACCTTGCGCAGATACCACTCGCGTACCGGGGCATTGTCGAGGTAGGGCTTGGCGTTGATCAGCGGAATGAGGTCGTACAGCACAGTGGCGGTTCGAAGCCGCGCGAAGGCGCCGATGCTCGTGACGGCCGCATCGCTCAAACCTTCGAACAGGCTGGCAATGAGGACCACGTCCGGCTCGAGGCTGGCCAGGAAGCCCTCATAGAGCTTCTCGTTGGCGCGCCTGCCGCCGGCGCTGGCGAGCTGGCCGTAGGCGGGTGGATTCCAGACGCGGAAGTTGTGCGGCTCAACCAGTCCCGCGAATCGCTGCCTGATTTCCTCGATGGCTTCGTCGAATTGGCCGTTGAGCGCGAAGATCAATTCGTGCCTGGATCGTGCCAGTTCGGCGATGCCAAGCGAAAGGGCATTGGTGTAGCGGCCGATGCCGCGATTCCGGCTGCCGCTGGACTGCGCGCCTTGCAGATCAATGACGATGCGCATTTCAGGGGTTCCTGGGCGCTTTAGGATGCAGGCGTCGCAGAACGGCCTGGGCAGCTGGCGAGAGATCGCTGGGGCCAGAAGCTCGACGCACGTTCGCCGCGTCGAACGGGTTCACCGCCGCGCGCATGCGGCGGTCCAGGCCGGGAAACCGCTTGACGCTGTCGACTAGGATTTTCTTGAGTGCCGGAATCTTGACGGCGATCCGGGCGCCGATGCGGATCGCGGCCTTCGTCTTGTTCTTTGCCGCTGACTTCAGGCTTGCCAGCGCATCGCGGAAGGTGGGGGTCTGTATCATTTTGTCGTCGTCGGCCCCGCACGAACGCAGGGCCTGTTTGCTCGCGCTCATTCTATGGGTGCGGCCCGGGGCGGGGCGAAGCACGCCCCGATGACTCGAACACAGATCGTCCGACCGACCGCCCAGGCGTGGCGCTCGGGAAGCACTCGATAGTTGAATACAGATGAATATGCGCCTGATTGGGTTCGTCAAGGGCCTGTACTGGATGATCACGCCCTGGTGGCTGCGCGAGCGCGTGCAGGCCAGGCGCATTCGAGGCGCGCAGGCCGCGTCGCTCGCCAGCCTCGTTCCGTGGACCGAGATCGAGCGTGTTCGCGTCGCCGCCCGGGCTCGCGGGGAAGTAATCCCGGCGCCCGCGAGCATCGATTGGTTCGACGACGCGTCCGTCTGCAGCGCTGTCGGCTCGACACCACCCGATCTTTTTTGGCCGGCGCTTCAGCCGTGCGACGTGACGGATACCGCCTCGGGCGCGCGCTACCTCGTCGATCTCTGGCGCCGTCGCACAGACCTGCGCGAGCGCTTCCCCGATGCGCTATCCGAGGGAAGCGCAGGCGCGTTCGGCCAATGGCTGCAAGCTGATGGCGCCGTCGAGTTGGGAATCGCGGCGCCGGTTCTCCCGCGCTTGGTCGCGGCGCTGGATGCGCGGCTGGCTGACAAGCCGCGCCAGGCCTTTCTGGCGAACCTTCATCTGGCCTCCATCTTTCCGCATGGCCTGACACCGGCCGGATCGGCGGCCATCTTCAAGTGGTTCGTCCTTGTGGGGCGCCAGCAGGCCAGACTGAGCATGGAGGAGGTCTGGTGGCTTTTCCTCGACGCAGCCGCCCACCCCGAGCGCGAGTTGCTCGCCTCCTGGTCCTTCGCGCCGGCGTGGCAGTCCCGCCATCCCGACGGCACCACCGTTTTCGGCTGCTGGGAGTTCGCGGCCTGGTTCCGCACGGAGTATGGCGTCGACGGGCCGTGGACGGATCCGGTGCGGTGGCCCATAGTCGAATCGCCTGCGGTGCAGATCCGCATTGCCTACGAGTCGCGCGCGCACTGGCGCACTACCCATCCGCAGGCGTTGGACGAGCCCGCCGCCGCTGCAGCATTACTGGCATGGTTGGCTTCGCCCGAAGCAGGTTTGCCCGAAGCCAACCGCGGTTGGTGCCGCGAACTCGACGCCAGCGTCGTGTCGGGCGAGCTGACGCAAGCCGGCTTCAATCTGTTGGGGCACTTCTGCTATCCATCGGGCCTTCGCATTTCGATCGAGTCGATGGCCGATTCAATGCGCAGCGCGGGCACGCCAATCTCCGAGCGCGACATGGTGACCGACGTCAAGGATGATCCGCACCATGCCCGCTTCGGCGGCACCGAGGTCTACGACACGACCGTCATCCACGTGCAGCCCGACCCGTATTTCACTTCGGCCTTCGAGCGGGCGCAACTCGCGCCGCGTAAGCAGCGCACCTATCGGGTCGCCTATTGGTACTGGGAGTTCGCGCAGATCCCCGACCTGTGGGTCGCCAAGGCCAGGCAGGTCGACGAGGTCTGGGCCGCTACCGAATTCGTCGCCCAGGGCCTGCGCGAGCGCCTCAAGGTGCCGGTCCGCACCCTGTTCCCGGGGGTGAAGCTGGCGCCATTCGAGAAGCGGAGCAAGTCATCCTTCGGCCTGGACGAGGCGCCCTACACCTTCCTTTTCACCTTCCACATGATGAGCGTGATGGAGCGCAAGAACCCGCTGGGGCTCATCCGCGCCTTCAGGAAGGCATTCACCGCGGCGGACAACGCCTGTCTGGTGCTCAAGACCTCCTACGGCGAGCGCTACCCCGAGCAGATCCGCGAGCTGCGCGAGGCGGCCAAGGGCGCCAACATCCGCATCATCGACGAGGTGTACAGCCCGGATGCCGTGCTGGCCCTGATCGAGGCCTGCGATGCCTACGTCTCCCTGCACCGCAGCGAAGGCCTCGGGCTGACCATGGCCGAGGCCATGCTGCTGGGCAAGCCGGTGATCGCCACGAACTTCTCTGGCAACGTCGACTTCATGAATCAGAGCAACAGCCTGCTCGTCGACTACAAGCTCAAACGGCTGGGATGGCCGATTCCGCCTTACGACGCGCACCTGCAGTGGGCCGAGCCCTCCGAAGACCACGCGGCCGCCCACATGCGCCGCCTCTATGACGACCAGCCAGGTGCGCGTGAGCTGGGGCTGCGCGGCAAGGCGAGTGCGGAAGCAAGCCTGTCGCTGCAAGCCGCTGGGCAACGCTTCGCCGCGCGCCTGGCAGAGATCGAGGCGCTCCGCAAGGAACGAAAGAATTGACCACTCCTGTCCGCAGCAGCAAGCCGCCAAGCACGCCGCTGCTGTCTGTGGCGCTATGTACCTACAACGGCGCCCGCTATATCGCGCAGCAGATTCGGAGCATTTGCGAACAGACGCTGCTTCCCGACGAGATCGTCTTGTCGGACGACGCGTCGCGTGACGACTGCGTGGCCATCGCTCGCCAGGCGCACGAGGCTTGGGCGTCCGACCCCCACGCGGTGCCTCGCTTGCGCGTGCTGCATAACGAAAAGTCCCTGGGTATCACTCGTAACTTCGAGCAGGCGATTGAAGCCTGCGAGGGCGAGTTCATCGCCTTGTGCGATCAGGACGACATCTGGCACCCGGAAAAGGCGCGCCGCCTGATGGACGCCATGCATGCGGGGCGCCTGCCCAGCCTGGTCCACACCGATGCCCGGCTCGTCGATTCGCAAGGCCATCCGTTGGGCGTGACGCTCTTCGAGTCGCTTTCCGTGACGCGAGACGAACTGGCGGGCATCCATGGTGGCAAGGGCTTCGATGTGCTGCTCCGACGCAATCTGGTGACCGGCGCCACCGCCGCATTCCGGCGCTCGCTGCTCGACCATGCACTGCCTTTCCCGCCCGAATGGCTTCACGACGAATGGCTGGGCGTGTTGGCGGCCGCGACGGGAGGCGTCGAGGTGCTGGAGTGGAGCTCCATCGACTACCGCCAGCATGGCGCCAACCAGGTGGGTGCCCGGCGGCTGGGCCTCAAGTCCAAGATCGACAAGGCCCTGGCGCCGCGCGGCGACGACGCGGCCAGGCGAAGCGCTCGCGCCCAGGCGCTGGTTGCGCGACTCGAGGTGCTTGGCGACAAGATCGCGCCGGGTGCCCTGGAAAGCGCTCGCAAGAAGCTCGCGCATCAACGCCATCGTGCGGCCCTGCCGCGCCTCAGGCTGGCGCGCGCCTTCCCGATCGCCCTGGAGTTGGCGTCGGGCCGTTACGCCAGGTACGACTACGGCATCGAAGGGGCCATCCGCGACCTGCTCGCGGCACCGTGAGGCTCGCCGCCGCTAGCCTGCGCGAGAGGTCTTGGCGGCCATCGACCACAACCGCCAAAACACCCCCGACCCCCAAAGCTTCAGCAAGCTAGTCACATGCCACCAAAGGTGCCGCCAGCTCGTCCGGCTCGCCCGCTGCGCCTCGTGCCGAACCCGCAGCGCCTCCCCGATCTGCAGTTGCCACCCCGCCAGCCGCAGCCGCGCGCACACATCGAAGTCCTCGCCGTACATGAAGTACCGCCGGTCATCGAACCCCCCGATCTCCCGGAACGCCTCGCTGCGAAACAGCATGAACAGCCCCGGAATCCAATCCGGCGCGTCCGGAATCGGATACCCCGGCCGCCGCCGCGTCAGGATCTCCAGCGGCGTGATGATCCGCCGGTGCTGTTCCGGCTCCGTACGCCCCGGCTCCAGGATCCGCGGCGCCATCAGTCCCGCGCGAGGCCCGGCCTGCCCGATCAGCGGCGCCAGCACCTCGCCGTCGAAGCGGATGTCCGGATTCAGCACCAGGAACCAGTCGGACGCACAGTGCTTGAACGCCTGGTTGTTGTTGGCCCCAAAGCCCAGGGGTACCGAGTTGTGGATCCGCTGCACCTCGAAGCCGAAATGCCGCCCCGCCAGCAGGTCCGGCTCCGGCAGGTTGTGCGTCAGCACCACCTTGTCCAGCAGGCCGGCGCTGAACCGGTCCAGCTGCTCCAGCAGGGGCAGGATCATCTCCAGCTGCCCATGGCTGACGATCGACACGGTGACGGGCTTGGCGGTGCGGGCTGATGTGGTGCTTGGCATGGTCTAATTTCGCCCGAAATTCTAGGGAAATCCCCGCCGCGCCTTCTTCATGCTTGCACTGATCGTCATCAGCTTCCTCGTCGCCGCCCTGGCCGTGCTCGGCATCATGCGGCGGGCCCGCCGCCATGCGCGCCGCTACGGCAAGGACATGCCGCAGCGCTTTCATGCCGGCCACGTGCCTCGGCTGGGGGGTGCCGGCATCTTCATCGGGATGGGGGCGGCCTGGCTGGCGGCCGGGGTGATCGACGTGGTCAACGTCTACTGGCCGCTCAAGATCTCGGCCCTGACCCTGCTGTGCCTGGCGCCCGCCGTACTGAGCGGCGTGGTGGAAGACGTCACGCAGCGCGTGGCGGTGCGCTGGCGCCTGGGCCTGACCATCGGCTCGGCGGTGCTGCTCTGCTACGTGCTCGACCTGAGCCTGGAGCGCACCGGCCTGCCCATCGTCGATGGCTGGCTGCGGGCCATCCCGTACGCGGGCATGCTCTTCGCCGCGCTGGCCATCGGCGGCCTGCCGCACGCCTTCAACATCATCGACGGCTACAACGGCCTGGCCGGCACGGTGGCGGTCATCGTCTGCCTGGCCATCTCTCACGTCTCCCTGCAACTGGGCGACCGCCAACTGGCTGCCATGGTCCTGTGCCTCCTGGGCGCCACCGGCGGCTTCCTGGTGTGGAACTACCCGCGCGGGAAGATCTTCGCCGGCGACGGCGGCGCCTACGTCTGGGGCATGGTCATCGCGCTGGCCTGCGTCACGCTGGTGCGGCGCCACGGTACCGTGTCGCCCTGGTTCCCGATGCTGCTGCTCATCTACCCGGTGTGGGAGACCTTCTTCTCCATCTACCGCAAGGTGGCGCGCGGCCAGTCGCCCGGCATGGCCGATGCGCTGCACTTTCACCAGCTGATCTTCAGGCGCATCGTCCGTGTGGCGGTGCATGACGACGAGGCGCGGCAATTGCTGTCACGCAACAACCGCACTTCGCCCTATCTTTGGGTGCTGTCGGGCCTGTCCGTGGTGCCGGCGGTGCTGTTCTGGAATCGGACCTACTGGCTGATGCTCTTCACGGTCTTGTTCATCGCCACCTACGTGTCGGCCTACCTCATGATCGTGCGCTTCAAGGTGCCGCGCTGGCTGCGCGACATCGCCGGCTGAGCAAGCACCGACAATCCGCCCAACCCCCTTTCAACCTGGACCGCTTCCCATGACCGATCCCGTCCTCAACATCCCGCCGCGCGACAAGGCCGAGATCCTGGCGCAGGCGCTGCCCTACATCCGCAAGTTCCACGGCAAGACCATCGTCATCAAGTACGGCGGCAATGCCATGACCGACCCGGCTCTGCAGGCCGACTTCGCCGAGGACGTGGTGCTGCTCAAGCTGGTGGGCATGAACCCGGTGGTGGTGCACGGCGGCGGCCCGCAGATCGAGGCGGCGCTCAACAAGCTGGGCAAGAAGGGCAGTTTCATCCAGGGCATGCGCGTGACCGACGCCGAGACCATGGAGGTGGTCGAGTGGGTGCTGGCCGGCGAGGTGCAGCAGGACATCGTCGGCCTGATCAACCAGGCCGGTGGCAAGGCGGTGGGCCTCACCGGCCGTGACGGCGGCCTCATCCGCGCCCAGAAGCTCAAGATGGCCGACCGCAACGACCCCAACCTGCACCATGACGTCGGCCAGGTGGGCGACATCGTCTCCATCGACCCGGGCGTGGTGAAGGCCCTGCAGGACGACGCATTCATCCCCGTGGTCAGCCCGATCGGCTTCGGCGAGGAGAACGAGAGCTACAACATCAACGCCGACGTGGTGGCCGGCAAGCTGGCCACCGTGCTCAAGGCCGAGAAGCTGATGCTGCTGACCAACACCCCGGGCGTGCTGGACAAGAACGGCAACTTGCTGACCAACCTGTCGGCCCGCGAGATCGACGACCTGTTCGCCGACGGCACCATCTCGGGCGGCATGCTGCCCAAGATCGAAGGGGCGCTCGATGCTGCCAAGAGCGGCGTGAACGCGGTGCACATCATCGACGGGCGGGTGCCGCACGCGATGCTGCTGGAAATCCTGACCGAGCAGGCCTACGGAACCATGATCCGGGCAAGGTAGCCCAGCCCCGGCGCTGCTCGACCTGCGACGGTCTCAATACCCGTTCGGGTTCCCGCTCTGCCAGCGCCAGCTGTCCGCACACATCTGGTCCAGGCTGCGGCGGGCCTCCCAACCCAGCACCGCCTTGGCGGCCGAGGGGTCAGCCCAGTAGGCGGGCACGTCGCCGGGCCGGCGCGGGCCGATCACCCGTGGCACCGACTTGCCGCAGGCGCGCTCGAAGGCCGCCACCACGTCCAGCACCGACCCGCCGCGTCCGGTGCCCAGGTTGAGGGTCAAAAGGCCCTCGTGCGCCAGCGCATGGCGCAGGGCCGCGACGTGTCCCTCGGCCAGGTCCATGACGTGCACGTAGTCGCGCACGCCGGTGCCGTCCGGCGTGGGGTAGTCGCCGCCGTGCACCGTCAGGTGCGGGCGCTGGCCCACCGCCACCTGGCTCACGAAGGGCATCAGGTTGTTCGGCTTGCCCTGGGGGTGCTCGCCGATCAGGCCGCTCTCGTGGGCGCCCACGGGGTTGAAGTAGCGCAGCAGGGCGATGCGCCAGCCCGGCTCCGAGCGGCCGAGGTCGCCATAGGCCTCCTCCACCATCAGCTTGGAGCGTCCGTAGGGGTTGGCCGGGCGGGTGGGCGCATCCTCGGGAATGGGGGACTCGTCCGGCTCGCCGTACACCGTGGCCGAGGACGAGAAAATCAGCGTCCGCACGCCCGCCGAGCGCATGGCAGCCGCCAAAACCAGGCTGCCATAGACATTGTTGTCGTAATAAGACAACGGATCGGCCACCGAATCACCGACCGCCTTGAGGCCTGCAAAGTGGATCACGGCGCCGATTTCGTGCTCCGCAAAGAGCCGGTCGAGGAGGGCGCGATCGCGCACGTCGCCTTCGATCGCCAGCGGTGCCGCCTGCCCCGTGATGCGCGCCAGCCGCTCCATCACCTTGGGGCTGCTGTTGCCGTAGTTGTCGAGGATGATCGGCGTGAAGCCGGCCTCGGCCAGCGCGATGCACGTATGGCTGCCGATGTAGCCGGCGCCCCCTGTCACCAAAACGCTAATCTTCATGGCATCCGCCCGTAGGCTCAGGCTAAAAGAAGAAGATTCTGCGCGAAGTCACGGGGTTGACCCGGAACGCACGCACTCACTGCGCCGTGCGAGAATCATTTAATTACATTTTTGTGGTCGCCCATGAACGATCAGACCAGTGCCTCCGCCCCGTCCTCCGGCGCCGAGGAAGCCGCTCCAGTCACGCGCAAGCGGCCCAAGCCCGGCGAGCGCCGCGTGCAGATCCTGCAGGCCTTGGCGGCCATGCTGGAGCAGCCCGGCGCCGAACGCGTCACCACGGCCGCGCTGGCTGCGCGCCTGGAGGTGAGCGAGGCGGCGCTGTATCGGCACTTCGCCAGCAAGGCGCAGATGTTCGAAGGCCTGATCGATTTCATCGAGCAGAGCGTCTTCAGCCTCGTGAACCAGATCCTGGATCAGCCCGCGCCCGAGTCCGGCGCTGCAGGCAGCAGCAAGGCCGCGCGCATCATCGCCATGCTGCTGCAGTTCGCCGAGAAGAACCCCGGCATGACCCGTGTGATGGTGGGAGATGCGCTGGTGTTCGAGAACGAGCGCCTGCAGCAGCGCATGAACCAGTTCTTCGACAAGATCGAGTCCACCCTGCGCCAGTCGCTGCGCGAGGTGGCGGCTGCCGACGGCTCGGCCACCCCGACGGTGGACGCGCAGGTGCGCGCCTCCGCGCTCACCGCATTCGCGGTGGGTCGCCTGCAGCGCTTCGCTCGCTCGGGCTTCAAGCGTCTGCCCTCGGAGTACCTCGAGGCCTCCGTCGAGCTGATGCTCTAGCGCCTGGCGGCGCGGCGCCGGGGCGGCTTCCCCGGCGGCTTTCTGGACACAGAGACAGGCTATGCAGGGCATAGCCAAACGTCATTCCCGTTTCGCGGAGGGGCCCACAAAATGGCAGCCCCCAACCACGATAGGAGCCGTGTCATGAGCAATGAGAAGACAGAAGCCAAGTGCCCCTTCCATCACACCACCGGCCGCGGAACGACCAACCTGGACTGGTGGCCCAACCAGCTGCGCCTGGACCTGCTTCACACGCACTCGGCCAAGTCCAATCCGATGGGGACGGATTTCGACTACGCCAAGGAATTCAAGAGCCTGGACTACGCGGGCCTCAAGAAGGACCTGCATGCGCTGATGACCGACTCGCAGGATTGGTGGCCGGCCGACTTCGGCCACTATGGTCCTCTGTTCATCCGCATGGCCTGGCACAGCGCGGGCACCTATCGCACCGGTGACGGGCGTGGGGGCGGTGGCCGCGGCCAGCAGCGCTTCGCGCCGCTCAACAGCTGGCCCGACAACGTGAGCCTGGACAAGGCGCGGCGCCTCCTGTGGCCCATCAAGCAGAAGTACGGCAGCAAGATCTCCTGGGCCGACCTGATGATCCTCACGGGCAACGTGGCGCTGGAATCCATGGGCTTCAAGACCTTCGGCTTCGGCGGCGGACGCCCCGACACCTGGGAGCCCGACCATGACGTGTACTGGGGCCGCGAGACCACCTGGCTGGGTGGCGACGCGCGCTATTCCGTCGGCTCCGAAGGCGTCGAGAAGCCAGAGGACGAAGGCGTGCTGGTCACCGACGACAACAGCCAGAAGCCCCACACGCGCGACCTGGAGAACCCGCTGGCCGCCGTGCAGATGGGCCTGATCTACGTCAACCCCGAGGGACCGGACGGCAAGCCCGACCCCATCGCCGCGGCCAAGGACATCCGCGACACCTTCGGCCGCATGGCCATGAACGACGAGGAAACCGTGGCCCTCATCGCCGGCGGCCACACCTTCGGCAAGACCCACGGCGCGGCGCCTGCCGACAACGTGGGGCCCGAGCCGGAGGGCGCCGAGATCGAGCTGCAGGGCCTGGGCTGGCGCAACAAGTTCGGCAGCGGCAAGGGCGCCGACACCATCACCAGCGGCCTGGAAGTGACCTGGACCACCACGCCCACCAAGTGGAGCAACAACTTCTTCTGGAACCTGTTCGGCTACGAGTACGAGCTTAGCAAGAGCCCGGCCGGCGCGCAGCAGTGGGTGGCCAAGGGCGCCGGCCCGACCATTCCGCACGCGCACGACCCGTCCAAGAAGCTGGTGCCCACCATGCTCACCACCGACCTGTCGCTGCGCATGGACCCGGCCTACGAGAAGATCTCGCGCCGCTTCATGGAGAACCCCGACCAGTTCGCCGATGCCTTCGCGCGCGCCTGGTTCAAGCTCACGCACCGCGACATGGGCCCGGTGTCCCGCTACCTCGGCCCTGAGGTGCCCAAGGAAGAGCTGCTGTGGCAGGACCCGATCCCCAAGGTCGACCACCCGCTCATCGACGAGAAGGACGCCGCCACGCTCAAGGACAAGGTGCTGAGCAGCGGCCTGACCGTGCCCGAGCTGGTCTCCACTGCCTGGGCCTCGGCCTCCACCTATCGCGGCTCGGACATGCGCGGCGGCACCGACGGTGCCCGCGTACGCCTGTCGCCGCAGAAGGACTGGCCGGCCAACCAGCCGGAGCAACTGGCCAAGGTGCTCAAGAAGCTGGAAGGCATCCAGGCCGAGTTCAGTGGCGCGGGCGGCAAGAAGGTGTCGATCGCCGACCTGATCGTGCTGGCCGGCAATGCCGGCGTGGAGCAGGCGGCCAAGAACGCCGGCGTCACCGTCAGCGTGCCCTTCACGCCGGGACGCGGCGATGCCACGCAGGCCCAGACCGACGTCGAGATGCAGAAGGTGCTCGAGCCGGTGGCCGACGGTTTCCGCAACTACCTGAAGGCCCGCTACAGCGTCCCGGCAGAAGCCCTGCTGGTGGACAAGGCCCAGCTGCTGACGCTCACGGCGCCCGAGATGACGGTGCTTGTCGGCGGCATGCGCGCATTGGGCACGAACGTCGGCGGTGCCAGGCACGGCGTGTTCGGCACGAAGGAGAACGCGCTCACCAACGACTTCTTCGTCAACCTGCTGGACATGGGGACCGAGTGGAAGCCAGTGGCCGGCGACGGCAACCTGTTCGAAGGCAAGGACCGCAAGTCCGGCGCCGCCAAGGGCACGGCCACGCGGGTGGACCTGATCTTCGGCTCCAACTCGCAGTTGCGTGCGCTGGCCGAGGTCTATGCAAGCGCGGATGGGCAGGACAGGTTCGTGAAGGACTTCGTCGCCGCCTGGGCCAAGGTGATGAACCTGGGCCGCTTCTGATCCTTTGCTCCTGGGGCCCTGCGGGGCCTCGTTCGAAACGCCGATCGGGCCGCGCATCCAGCGCAAGCCTGATCGGCTTTTTTTCTGATCAGAGCATCGACTGCGCCTGCTTGAGCACGATTTCGCAGGCCTGCTTCTTGATCGGATCGGTCAGCCCGCTCGTCAGGTCGGTCTTCTTGCCGTCGCTGCCGGTGAGCAGGCCCTTGGCGCCGTCGAGGTAGCCGCTGTCCTGCTTGGCAGCCGCCTGGCCGCCGGGCATCTTGCCCAGGAGGCCGTCCTGGACCTGGCTGACGCCGCCGCCGCTGAGGTACTTGTTCTTCAGGCAGTACTCGATGATGCCGGCCGCATTGCCCATGCTGCCCGACGACAGGGAGCCGCCACCGAGCGCACCGCCCAGTGCGCCCAGGCCGCCGCCGCTGCTGCTGCCGCCCGTGGCGCCACCGGCCATGCCCTTGAGCGTATCCAGGCTCTGTGCCTGCGCGAAGGCCATGGCGGTGCTGGCGACGGCGGCCAGCAGGGCGGGATGTGCAAAACGCTGCCAATGGATCTTGTTCATGGAGACCTCTTTTGGTACAGATGAACGGCCGCACGCACTGTGCGCGCGAGCCGTGGGCCCACCTTAGCGCAGCGCAAAGGCAGCGCGCCGGCGGCATTTGAAACAGTTCGTGGAGGGCTTCAACTGCGCGGGCGAAGGGCCGAAATGAAGGCCACCGCCGCCGGCGAGACGCTGCGCGCACGCCGCGTGATCAGGTAGATCGGCGGCACGCGCATCGGCACCTCGGCTGGCAGCACGCGCAAAAGGCCCAGGCGCGTGTAGTGCGCCGCCTGGGATGCAGGCATCACGGCCGCCATGTCCGAATGCTCCAGCAGCGCCGTCATGGCGATGGGCGATGCGGTCTCGGTGACGCGCAGCCGCTCCTGGATGCCCGCCTCGCGAAGCGCCGCCTCGAAACGGCTGCGCTGGGGCGAGCCTGGCGGCTGCAGCAGCCAGGGCCAGGCCACCAGGTCGTGCAGGCTGATCACCGATTTGCGCCGCAGCAGCGGATGCCCCTTCCGCACCACCACCACCTGCGCCTCGCCCAGCATCGGCACGCAGTCGAAGTCCTCGGCGCTGTGGTCCTCGGTGAGCCGGCCCAGCATCAGGTCCACCTCGCCGCGGGCCAGCTGGCGCAGCATCACGTCGCTGGTGTCCACCACCACGCTCACCGCCACGCGCTCGTGCTGGCGCTGGAAGTCCACCAGCGCCGGCGCCAGCAACTCGGGCACCGCGCCGGGCACACTGCCGATGCGCAGCGAGCCGCTCAGGCCCGATCGCAGGGCCTCGATTTCCTCGCACACCACGCCGAAATCGGTCAGCACCCAGCGTGCATGGCGCACCAGCGCCTCGCCATAGGGTGTGGGCGTCATGCCGCGGGCCACGCGGGTGAACAGCGGCACGGCGAAAGTCTCTTCCAGCTGCTGCAGCAGCTTGGTGGCCGCCGGCTGGCTGATGTTCATGGCGGCAGCGGCCCGGCCCAGGTTGCGGTGCTGGTCCAGCAGCGCCAGCAGCACCCATTGCCGCGTGCGCAGGCGCAGCAGCAGGCGAAGGGACGAGAGGCCGGGCAGGTTTTCGCTCATATACCGTTGGATATGGATCCTTCAGAACAATTGATTGGATGGGAATGGCGGACATCCCTAAGCTGGACTGGCGATCCAGAAAAGAACATGACGGAGACAAGCCCCATGACCATCCAGTGCCCGCCACGCCGGGCCGCCTTGCGCGGCCTTGCTGCCATCCTGCTCACGCCGGCGCCGCTGCTCGCGCTCGCGGCGGAGACCGCCTATCCCGACAAGGCCCTGCGCATCATGGTGGGCGCCTCCCCGGGCGGCGGCACCGACATCCTGGCGCGCCTGCTGGCCGACAAGTTCAGTCCCGCGCTGGGGCAGCCGGTGGTCGTGGAGAACCGGCCCGGCGCGTCCAACACCATTGCGGCGGACCTGACGGCCCATGCGCCGCCCGACGGCAGCACGCTGCTGCTGGCCACGAACACCGGGCAGGCGGTGGCGCCCCACCTGCTCAAGCTCAAGTACGACCCGCTCAAGGACCTTCAGCCCATCGGCCTCGTGGCGGTGATGCCCAACGTGCTGGTGGTGCCGGCGAACGCGCCCTGGCGCAACGTGCAGGAGCTGATCACCGCCATGCGCGCCAGCCCCGGCACCTTCCGCTACGCCTCCTCGGGCATCGGCAGCACGCAGCATGTGGCGGGCGAGGCCTTTGCCCTGGTCACCGGCACGAAGGCCGTGCACGTGCCTTATCGCGGAAGTTCGCAGGCCCACCTGGACATCATCGGCGGCCAGGTCGAGATGATGTTCGACAGCACCTCCTCGGCCATGGGCCAGATCCGCGCCGGCAAGTTCCGCGCGCTGGCGGTGGCCGCGCCCAAGCGCGCGGCCGAGATGCCCGACGTGCCCACGCTGGCCGAATCCGGCGTCAGCGGCGCGGACGTCAACACCTGGTATGGCCTGTTCGTCACCGCCGGCACACCTCGGCCGGCGGTCGACCGGCTGGCCGCCACCCTCACGCAGGCCCTGGCCATGCCCGATGTGCAGGAGCGCATCAAGAGCCTGGGCGGCGAAATCACGGTGATGGGCGTGACCCCCTTCGCCGACATGAACCGCGCCGAGTTCGCGCGCTACGGCAAGCTGGTGCGCGACACCGGCATGCGGGCCGAGTGAACGCACGCAGGCACCCATCCCATCAGGAAGAAACAAGATGAAACCCACGATTGCGGTGCTGCTGGGCGATGCCAGCGGCATTGGTCCCGAACTGGCCGTGAAGCTGCTGGCCCGCCCGCAGAACCTCGATGCGGCGCAACTGCTGCTGATCGCCGACCCGCTCGCCCTGGAAAGCGGCGAGCGCATCGCCGGCCACCGGCTCGATGCGCTGCCGGTGCAAAGCATCGATGCGCTGCGCTTCGAGCCCGGCCGGCCGAGCCTTTTGGCGCAGCACACGCTGCAGGGCCGTGCGCCCGTGCTGGGCGAATCGAACGAGCACTCGGGCCGCGCTGCCTTCGAGGCCCTGCAGTTGGCCACCGATGCGGTGCGGGGCAAGAAGCTGGGCGGCATCGTCTTTGCGCCCTTCAACAAGCATTCGCTGCGCCTGGGCGGGCTCACGCAGGAAGACGAGCTGCGCTACATGCAGGAGCGGCTGGACGTGCACGGCTTCGTCTGCGAATTCAACATCACCGGCAAGCTGTGGACTTCTCGCGTGACCTCGCACGTGCCGCTCAAGGACGTGGCAAGCCTCATCACGGGTCCGGCCATCCATGACGCGGTGTGCATCATCCACGACGCACTGCGCAGCGCCGGCGTGGCATCGCCGCGCATCGCGGTGTCGGGGCTGAACCCGCACGCGGGCGACGGCGGCTCCATCGGCCGCGAGGAGATTGAGATCATCGAGCCGGCGGTGCGTGCCTTGCAGCAGCAGGGGGTGGACGCGCGCGGCCCCTATTCACCCGACACGGTCTTCATCGGCGCGCGCCGCGGCGACTTCGATGCGGTGGTCTCGATGTACCACGACCAGGGCCAGATCGCGATGAAGCTCATGGGCTTCGAGGAGGGCGTCACGCTGCACGGCGGGCTACCGGTGCCGGTGGCCACCTGCGCCAGCGGCAGTGCCTTTGACATCGCGGGCAAGGGCGTGGCGAACGTCGAAGGCCTGCAGCGCGCCTTCGAGATCTGCGTGCGGATGGCCCAAGCCTGAGGGCCCCGCCAGCGGCGTCAGTCCGCCGAGGTGATGCGCACGCCCACCTTGGCGCCGGCCGCCATGATCTCGCTCCAGGTCGCGTCGTCCACCCAGATGCCGTCACGCTCGCGCGCCGCGCGGGCCTTGCGCTCGGGCTCGCCGGCGATCTGCACTTCGTCGAAGCCGGCGCCGGGCGGGCTCTGGCGCAACCAGTCGACGAAGGCGCGGGCCTCGGTCTCGAACGCCGCCTGCGTGCCCAGCTTGGCTGGGTCGATCAGCACCGTGAGCATGCCGTTGAGCACCGTGCGCGCCGTGTCCGCCGGCCGGTGCCAGGTGCCACCACCGGTGAGCGCGCCGCCCAGCAGCTCGCAGGCCACCGCCATGCCGTAGCCCTTGTGCTCGCCGAAGGTCATCAGCGCGCCGAACAGGCCGTTGGACTGCGGCACCACCACCACGCCGGGGTCGTCTGTGGGCGCACCGTTCTCGTCGATCAGGTGGCCGGGCGCCACCTTCTCGCCCTTGTTGTAGGCCACGCGCATCTTGCCCTGCGCCACGCGGCTGGTGGCGAAGTCCAGCAGGAAGGGCTCGGCGCCGGGCAGCGGAATGCCGATGCAGCAGGGGTTGGTGCCGAAGCGCCCATCGCCGCCGCCCCAGGCCGCCACGACGGGCCGCGAGAGCACGTTGACGAAGTGCATGGACACCAGGCCCTGCGCCGTCGCCATCTCGGCGAAGTGGCCGATGCGGCCCAGGTGATGCGCCTGGCCCAGCGTCATGATGCAGCTGCCATGCGCCTTGGCGCGCGCGATGCCCAGTTCCATGGCCTGCACGCCCACGATCTGGCCGTAGCCGCGCTGGCCGTCGAGCGTGAGCAGCGCGCCGGTGTCCAGCACGACCTTGACGCCCGAGTTGGGCTTCAGGCCGCCCTCGGCCGCCGCGTCCACGTAGCGCGGCACCATGCCGATGCCGTGCGAGTCGTGGCCGCTCAGGTTGGCCAGCACCAGGTTGTCGGCCACCTGCCGGGCTTCGGCGGGCGAGCTGCCGGTGCCTTCGATGATGGACGCGACCTGGGTGCGGAGTCGGGATGCGGGAAGGGTGAGTGACATGTCTTCAGTGAATCAAGGGAATCGTGGTTGCGGGTCCGGGGCTACATGACCGCGCCAACTTGCCACGGCACAAATTCATTTTGGCCGTAGCCATGCCGTTCGCTCTTGCTGTGCGCGCCCGAGGCGGTCGCCAGCACCAGCTCGAAGATGCGCTGCCCCATCTCCTGGATCGACGCACTGCCGTCCACGATCTCGCCGCAGTTGATGTCCATGTCCTCCTCCTGCCGCTTCCACAGCGTGGAGTTGGTCGCCAGCTTGAGCGAAGGCGAGGGCGCGCAGCCGTAGGCCGAGCCGCGGCCTGTGGTGAAGCAGATCATGTTGGCACCGCCCGCCACCTGGCCGGTGGCGCTGACCGGGTCGTAGCCGGGCGTGTCCATGTAGACGAAGCCGTGCGCGTCCACCGGCTCGGCGTATTCGTACACCGCCTCCAGGTTGCTGGTGCCGCCCTTGGCCACCGCACCCAGCGACTTCTCCAGGATGGTGGTGAGCCCGCCGGCCTTGTTGCCCGGCGAGGGGTTGTTGTTCATCTCGCCCTCGTTGATCTCGGTGTAGTGCTCCCACCACTTGATGCGCTGCACCAGCTTCTCGCCCACCTCGCGCCGCACCGCGCGGCGGGTCAGCAGGTGCTCTGCGCCGTAGATCTCCGGCGTCTCCGACAGGATGGCCGTGCCGCCGTGCGCCACCAGCAGGTCCACCGCCGCGCCCAGCGCCGGATTGGCGCTGATGCCCGAGTAGCCGTCCGAGCCGCCGCACTGCAGGCCGATGGTGATGTGGCTGGCGCTGCAGGGCTCGCGCTTCACCGCATTGGCACGCGGCAGCATCTCGTTGATGAGGGCGATGCCCTTGTCGACCGTCTTGGCGGTGCCGCCCGTGTCCTGGATGTTGAAGGTGCGGAAGTTCTCTCCCTCCGCCAGCTGGCCGGTGGCCAGCCAGGCGTTGATCTGGTTGGCCTCGCAGCCCAGCCCCACCACCAGCACGCCGGCGAAGTTGGCATGCGTCGCGTAGCCGGTGAGCGTGCGCTCCAGGATCTGCATGCCCATGCCCTGCGTGTCCATGCCGCAGCCGGTGCCGTGGGTGAGGGCGACCACGCCGTCGACGTTGGGGTAGTTCGCCAGGGCGCCCGGGTTGGTCTTGCGCGAGAAGTGGTCGGCGATGGCGCGCGCCGCGGTGGCCGAGCAGTTCACGCTGGTCAGCACGCCGATGTAATTGCGCGTTGCCACGCGCCCGTCGGCGCGCTTGATGCCCATGAAGGTGGCTTCGCGGCGCGCCGGCACCGGCTTCACGTCGGCGCCGAAGGCGTAGTCGCGTGCGAAGTCGCCCTTGTCCGGGCCCATGTCGAGGTTGTGCGTGTGCACGTGCTCGCCGGGCTCGATGGGGCGGCTGGCGAAGCCGATGATCTGGTTGTAGCGGCGCACCGGCGCGCCCTGCGCGATGGCGTGCACGGCGACCTTGTGCCCGGGCGGGATCAGGCCGCGGACGGCGACGCCCTCGACCTGGGTGCCGCCCACCAGCTGGCTGCGCGCGATGAGCACGTCATCGGCGGGATGGAGGCGAATGAAGGGGTTCATCGTGGAATTCGTCTTGGGAAGGGTCAGAAGAACATTTTCGGCAACCAGAGAACCAGCGACGGGATGTAGGTGATCACCGCCAGGCTCAGCAGCAGCGGCACCAGCCACGGCAGGATCGCGATGGTGGTCCGCTCGAAGCTCAGGTTGGCCACCCGCGCCAGCACGAAGAGCACCATGCCCATGGGTGGGTGCAGCAGGCCGATCATCAGGTTGAGCACCATCACCAGGCCGAAGTGGATCGGGTCCACGCCCAGCTGCGTGGCGATGGGCAGCAGGATGGGCACCAGGATCGTGATGGCAGCGGTGGGCTCCAGGAAGCAGCCGACAAAAAGCATCAGCAGGTTGGCCAGCAGCAGGAACACCCAGGCCTCCTTGGTGAAGCCCAGCACCCAGCTGGCAATGGCGGTGGTCACGCCCGTGGCGGTGAGCATCCAGCCGAAGATGGACGCGGCCGCCACGATGAAGAGCACCGTGGAGGTGGTCTCGATGGTGTCCAGGCACACCTTCACGAACATCTTCCAGCTCAGCGTGCCGTACCAGGCAAAGCCCAGGATCATGGCCCACACGCAGGCCGCGATCGCGCCCTCGGTGGGCGTGAAGAGGCCGGTGCTCATGCCGCCGATGAGCAGCACCGGCGTCATGATGGGCAGCAGCGCCTCGAACTTGAAGATCTTGTCCAGCACGAAAAGCAGCGCCAGGCCGATGAACACGGTGATCTGCGCCGGCGCGCCCAGCTTGTCCACCACCACCCACAGAATCAGCGGCCAGCCGATGACCACGGCCAGCTCGCTCAGCGCCTTGAACAGGCGGGTGCTGGAGAACTTGACGTCGCCGCCCCACTTGTTGCGGTGCGCGTAGTAGGCCACCGTCAGCATCATCAGGATGGCCATCAGCGCGCCCGGCAGGATGCCCGCCAGGAAGAGGGCGCCCACCGATACGTTGGCCATCATTCCGTAGATCACGAAAGGCAGGCTGGGCGGAATGATCGGCCCCAGCGTGGCCGAGGCCGCGGTCACGCCCACGGCGAACTCGGTGTCATAGCCGTGCTCCTTCATGGCCTTGATCTCGATGGTGCCCAGGCCGGCGGCGTCGGCAATGGCCGTGCCGCTCATGCCCGCGAAGATCACCGAGCCCAGCACGTTCACATGGCCCAGGCCGCCCTTGAGCCAGCCCACCAGCGCCAGCGCGAAGTTGTAGATGCGGGTGGTGATGCCGGCGTTGTTCATCAGGTTGCCGGCCAGGATGAAGAAGGGCACCGCCAGCAGCGGAAAACTGTCGATGCCGCTGACCATGCGGTGGATCACCACGAAGGGCGGCAGGTTGTCCGACAGCAGGATGTAGACCAGCGAGGCGCCGGCCATGGCGATGGCCACCGGGAGGCCGCCGGCCATGAAGATCAGGAAGAAGATCTTGAGCATGCTTTTCTTTTTCTCGTCGGTTTGGGTCGGGTCAGCTGTCGGCCAGCGCGGACTCGGGCCGCTCCAGCACGCTGTAGCCCCGCCGCCAGTGCAGCCGCGCCACCTGCAGCGAGCGCCAGGCCATCGCCGCGAAGCCCAGCAGGCACATGCCGTAGACGATGTTCATCGGCAGGTCGACGATGGTCATGCGGGTCTGGTTGCCGATCTTCAGCATCATCTGCACCGTCATGACCACCGCGGCCACGAAGAAGGCGATGCGCATCAGGTCGACCAGGCGCGACATCCAGCGGCCCACGCCGCCAGGCATGTAGCGGTAGAAGAAGTCGACCTGGATCTGCGTGTTCTTGGACACGCCGATGGCCGCGCCGATGAACACCACGCCGATCAGCATGTAGCGGGCGACCTCCTCGGTCCAGGCGGCCGAGTCGTTGAGCACGTAGCGCGTGACGAACTGGTAGAAGACCGTGAGGCCGAGCAGCCAGAACAGGGCCAGGGCCAGCCAGCCTTCGAAGATGGTGTCCGAGAGGTCGACCACCTCGTCCTCGGCATGGAAGTGGCCTTCGTCGTCGATGATTTTCTGATCGGTCATTCTTGAGTACTTGAAGAGCGAGCGAAGCGATGCCAGTCCGGGAAACACCGCGGAACCGGCGATGCCGGTCCGCGGGTGCTGCCCCCTGGCTACGCGAAGCGAACGAGAGTCGGGGCAGTCACTGGATCGCGATGATCCGGTCGTAGTCCTGCTGGCGGTAGCCGTGGTCGGTCGGCTTGGTGTTCTTGAGCACCGCCTCGCGGAAGGCGTTCTTGTCCACCGTGATGACGTTGTTGCCCTTCTTCTTGAACTCTTCCACCAGGCGGGCTTCGGAGGCGATGATCTCGCGGCCGGTCTTCTCGGCGGCTTCCTGCATCACGTCGCTGAAGATCTTCTTGTCCTCCGCCGAGAGCTTGCCCCACAGCTGGCCCGAGACGATTGTCAGCAGCGAATCGACGATGTGGCCCGTCAGCGAGATGTTCTTCTGCACTTCGAAGAACTTCTTGGCCTCGATGGTGGGCAGCGGGTTCTCCTGCGCGTCCACCGTGCCGTTCTGCAGCGCGAGGTAGACCTCGGCAAAGGCGATGGGCGTGGCGTTGGCGCCCAGCGACTTGGGGAAGGCCAGGTAGGCCGGCGCGTCGGGCACGCGGATCTTCAGGCCCTTCATGTCCTCGGGCTTGGCCACCGGCTTGGCGGCGCTGCTGGTGACATGGCGCGCGCCGTAGTAGTTCAGCGCGGTGATGTGGTTGCCGGTCTTGTCGTCGTAGCCCTTCGCCAGTTCCTTGAACACGTCGCTCTTGGCGTACTTCAGCTGGTGCTCGGCGTCGCGGAAGATGAAGGGGAAGTAGGACACCGCCAGCGGCGCGTAGCTGCGGCCTGCGAAGCTGGCGCCTGTGAGAACGATGTCCACCGTGCCCAGCGTCAGGCCCTGGTTGATGTCGGCCTCCTTGCCCAGGCTGGAGGCCGGAAAGACCTGGATGTCGTAGCGGCCGTTGGTGCGCTTCTTGATCTCCTCGGCAGCCCACACGGAGTACTTGTGGAAGGGCTCGGAGGTCTCGTACACGTGGGCCCACTTGAGCTTGGTCTGCGCCTGGGCGCTGCCCAGCGTGCCCAGGGCACCGGCGGCCAGCGCGCAGGCGGCCAGGGTCTTGATGGCAAGGCGTTTCTTCATGCTTCTTGTCTCCGTGGTTGATTTGTCGAATGAAGTGTGCGAGCGGGAAACGGAAAGAGATCAGCCCGGCCTGGCCCGGCGCCAGCTGGCCGAGAAGCGCGTGTGGGACTTGTCCATGTGGGTGTGCATGGCGCTGCGCGCCGCATCGGCGTCGCGCGCGGCGATGGCGTCGCGGATCGCCTCGTGCTCGGCGATGGCGCTGCGCCAGGACTTCACCGTCTCGAAGTAGCCGCCCAGTCGCGTGAAGATGGGGCCCTTGCGCGAGTCCCAGAAGCCCAGCACCGTCTCGGTGAGCACCGCGTTGTCGCAGGCGTCGACAATGGCCAGGTGGAAGGCCCGGTCGCCGTCCAGCGGCATCACGCCGCCGTCGGCCTTGGCGCGCATGACCTCGATGGCCTGCGTCATTGCGTCGACGTGGCGGGCCTTGCGCTGCAGGGCAGCGATGGCGGCCGTCTCGCCCTCGACCACGCGGCGGGCGCGGATGAGTTCCAGCGGCCCCCACTCGGCCTGCCGCACATCGGGCAGCTTGCCTGCCGCGGCGGGCTGCGAGCGCTCGAGCACGTACACGCCCGAGCCGGTGCGCACCTCCACCCAGCCTTCCACCTCCAGCGCGATCAGCGCCTCGCGCACCGAGGGGCGGCTCACGCCCAGCTGGCGTGCCAGGTCGCGCTCGGCCGGCAGCCGGGCGCCCACGCTGAACTCGCCCTTGGCGATCAGCGCGCGAAGCTGCTCGGCAATCTGGCGGTACAGGCGCTGGGGCTCGACGAGTTGCAGGGGCACGCGTGGATCTGGATGGGTTAGGGGTTGTCCTGAATTGGACAAGTGGTCAGGCCAATTCAGAATACGCTGCGTCTTGCCACCCACCCATCGGGCCTAACCCGGAGGGCCCCATCAGGAGAAGCCATCACATGAGACTCAAGGGAAAGACGGCGCTGGTCACCGCGGCCGGCCAGGGCATCGGCCATGCGAGCGCGCTGGCGCTGGCCGCAGAGGGCGCCCAGGTCTGGGCCACCGACGTGAACGAGAAGCTGCTCGAGCGCTTCGCCGGCGTGGCCAACATCACGGCCGCGCGCCTGGACGTGCTCGACAAGTCCGCCATCCAGTCGTTGGTGTCGCGCATGCCCAAGGTGGACGTGCTCTTCAACTGCGCGGGCGTGGTGCACAACGGCGCCATCGACCAGGCCACCGACGACCAGCTGGAGTTCGCCTTCTACCTGAACGTGCGCGCTCAGTTCTGGGCCATCCAGGCGGTGCTGCCCGGCATGCTGGCGCAGGGCGGCGGCAGCATCATCAACATGGCCAGCGTGTGCTCCAGCATCCGCGGCCTGCCCAACCGCTGCGTCTACGGCACCACCAAGGCGGCCGTCATCGGCCTGACCAAGAGCGTGGCCGCCGACTACGTGACGCGCGGCGTGCGCTGCAATGCGGTGTGCCCCGGCACGGTGGACACGCCCTCGCTGGCCGACCGCATCAACGCCAACGACGACCCGGTGGAAGCGCGCAAGGCCTTCGTCGCCCGCCAGCCCATGGGCCGGCTGGCGCTGCCCGAGGAAATCGCGCCGGTCATCGTCTTCCTGGCCAGCGACGAATCGCAGTTCGTCACCGGCCAGGCCTACGCGGCCGACGGGGGCATGACCATATGAACCAGCTCGATTTCGCCGGCCGCCATGCGGTGGTCACCGGCGGTGCGACCGGGCTGGGCTTCGGCATTGCCAAGCGCCTGATCGATTCGGGCGGCAGCGTCACCCTCTGGGACCGCGATGGCGACGCCGCCGCGAAGGCCGCTGCATCGCTGGGCGACAAGGCCTCCGCACTGGCGGTGGACGTGTCGCAGCAGCCCTCGGTGGCCAAGGCGGTGGCGGGCACGCTGGCACAGGCCGGGCGCATCGACGCGCTGGTCAACAGCGCCGGCATCACCGGCCCCAACACCACGGTGTGGGACTACCCGGTCGACGCCTGGCGCCAGGTGATGGACGTGAACCTCACCGGCCTGTTCATCTGCTGCCGCGAGGTGGTGCCGCAGATGCGCAGCCAGGGTTGGGGGCGCATCGTCAACATCGCCTCGGTGGCCGGCAAGGAAGGCAACCCCAACGCCAGCGCCTACAGCGCGAGCAAGGCGGGCGTCATCGCGCTCACCAAGTCGCTGGGCAAGGAGCTGGCCGGCACCGACATCCGCGTGAACTGCGTGACACCGGCCGCGGTCAAGACGGCCATCTTCGACCAGATGACAGAACAGCACATCGCCTTCATGCTCTCCAAGATCCCCATGGGCCGCTTCGGCCAGGTGGAGGAGATCGCGGCGATGGTTGCGTGGCTCTGCACCGAAGACTGCTCCTTCTCCACCGGCGCCACCTTCGACCTCTCCGGCGGCCGCAGCACGTACTAGCATCCGGCACGAACAAACCACAACCCAAGGAAGAACAAGACATGAAACTGGTCCGCTACGGCAACCCCGGCAAGGAAAAGCCCGGCCTCATCGACGCCAACGGCCAACTGCGCGATTTGAGCAGCGTGGTCAAGGACATCGGCCCCGAGCAGCTCGGCGACGCCACCCTGGCCAAGCTGGCCAAGGTCAAGACGGACAAGCTGCCGCTGGTCAGGGGCAAGCCCCGCTACGGCTGCCCCGTCGCCAAGGTCGGCAAGTTCATCGCCATCGGCCTGAACTATGCCGACCACGCCGCCGAATCGGGCCTGCCGATTCCCGCCGAGCCGGTGGTGTTCATGAAGGCCATCTCCTGCATCCAGGGCCCCAACGACCCGGTGATGCTGCCCAAGGGCTCGAAGAAGACCGACTGGGAAGTCGAGCTGGGCTTCGTCATCGGCAAGCAGGCGCGCTACGTCTCGCAGAAGGACGCGCTGAACTACGTGGCCGGCTACTGCACCATCAACGACGTGAGCGAGCGCGAGTACCAGATCGAGCGCGGCGGCACCTGGGACAAGGGCAAGGGCTGCGACACCTTCGGCCCCATCGGCCCCTGGCTGGTCACGCGCGATGAAATCGCCAATCCGCAGAAGCTCGCGATGTGGCTGGACGTGAACGGCAAGCGCATGCAGACCGGCTCCACCAAGACCATGATCTTCAACGTGGCCAAGCTGGTGAGCTACCTCAGCCAGTTCATGACGCTGGAGCCCGGCGACGTGGTCACCACCGGCACCCCGCCCGGCGTGGGCCTGGGCATGAAGCCGCCGCTGTACCTCAAGAAGGGCGACGTCATGACCCTGGGCATCGAGGGCCTGGGCGAGCAGCGCCAGGAAGTGGTGCCCTTCAAGCTCTGAAGAACAAGCAGGGCAGCGCGCTTCGCCTGTTGATTCAGCGAAGCGCGCGCACCAGCTCGTCGTACACCAGCCGCACGCGCGCCGGCACCGGCGAGCGCTGCGAGCGGTAGACGGTGATGGGCCAGGGCTCCGGCGCCTCGGCCTCCAACACCGCCACCAGCTCGCCCGAGCGCAGCAGCGGCTCGGCCAGCGGGCCCACCAGCTGCCCGAACCCCAGGCCGGCCACGACCGCCGCGCATTCCGCATCGACGTCGTCGGTGACGAAGGCCGGCGCGCTCGGTGCCACCTGACGCCCCTTGCCGAAGAACCATGGCCAGGGCCGGCCCGAGCCCCGGTCCATCAGGGCCGTCTGCGGCAGGGTCGCCAGTTCCGCCAGCGACGTGGGCGCTCCGACGCGCGCGATCAGCGACGGCGCACCGACCACGTGCAGCGCCATCTTCCCCACCGTGCGCGCCACGAAGCGGGCATCCCGCACCGGGCCGGCGCGCACGCCAATGTCGATCTGCTGGTCGACCACGTCGGCATGCTCTTCCGACAGCCGCAGGTCCAGCACCAGGCCCGGGTGCTCGGCCAGCATCTTCGCCAGCGCCTGGGGGATGAGGCGCCGGCCGAACACGTTGGGTGCCGTCACGCGCACCGTGCCGGCGTGCTGCGACAGGGCGCGTCGGTCGGTGCGATGAAAGAGCGAATCCACGCCGCCCACCGCCTCGCGCGCGCGCCCGACGAGCTGGCGGCCGAAGTCGGTGAGCTGCACGCCGCGCGTGCTTCGGTGGAACAGCGGCTCGCCCAGCTCCTCCTCGAGTTCGCGTACTGCACGGGTCACGACCTGGGGCGACACCGACAGCCGCACGGCGGCATCGCGGAAGTTGGCGGCGTCTGCGGCGGAGCAGAAGACGCGCAGGGCATCGAGGCGGTTGGACATGCGGTGTTCCTTGAAGGGGAATTCTGAACTCGCGAGAGTTTCATTTACGGGAATGCGCGCATTTTCCACACTGCAGCCATCCCTTCAACGCAGCAGCAAAGGAAATCACCATGACAACCGTTCAAGACAACATCCGCGGCAAGGTCGCCATCGTCACCGGTGCCAGCAGCGGCCTGGGCGAATCGACGGCCCGCCACCTGGCCGCTCGCGGCGCCAAGGTGGTGCTGGCAGCGCGCCGCACCGACCGCCTGGAGAAGGTGGTCGCCGAGATCCGCGAGGCCGGCGGCGAGGCGATCGCCGTCGCCACCGACGTGGCGAAGCGCGCCGACCTGGAGAAGCTCGCCGCCGCCACGGTCGAGGCCTTCGGTCGTATCGACGTGCTGGTGAACAACGCCGGCGTGATGCCCCTGTCGCCCATCGAGAAGCTCAAGGTCGACGAGTGGGACCGCACCATCGACGTCAACATCAAGGGCGTGCTTTACGGCATCGCCGCGGTGCTGCCGCGCATGAAGGCGCAGGGCAGCGGGCACATCGTCAACATCGCCTCCATCGCCGGGCTGAAGGTGTTCACGCCCATCGGCACCGTCTACAGCGCCACCAAGTACGCCGTGCGCGCCATCTCCGAGGGCCTGCGGGTGGAGGTGGGCAACAGCGGGGTGCGCGTGACCATCGTCTCGCCCGGCGCGGTGGAGTCCGAGCTCAAGTTCGGCACCAGCGACGCGGAGACGGCGGCCGGTGTGAAGGCCTTCTACGAGGCCAGCCAGATCCCGGCCGACTCGGTGGCGCGTGCCGTCGTCTACGCGGTGGAGCAGCCGGCCGAGGTGGACATCAACGAGGTCGTGCTGCGGCCGGTGTCGCAGGACTTCTGACCGGCGCCCGGCCCTGCCTTGGCCCAGGGCCGGCGAGCGGCCGACGCACCCGCCGTTCGCCCAGGGGACTGGCACCTCTGAACACGTGCCTGCGGCAGGCGCCACCCCTCGCGTCACCACCAAAGACCCGCCATGAGTGCGGGTCTTTGCACTTCCTTTTGGCCACAAAGTTTTGCAAAATAGAACGACCGTTCGTTTTATTCCGGAACCGTGACCATGCCCGCCACCGCTGCTCCCGCCAAGGCCGTCCGCGCCCCGCAAAAGGGCCAGCAGACCAAGGCCGTCATCATCGACGCGGCCCTGAACCTGGCGGCACAGATCGGCCTGGAGGGCCTGTCCATCGGCGCCATCGCCGAGGTCACGCAGATGAGCAAGTCGGGCGTCTTCGCCCATTTCGGCTCGCGCGAGGAACTGCAGATCTCCGTGGTGCGCGAGTACCACGCACGCTTCGAGCAGGAAGTGTTCTACCCGGCCCTGACCGCCCCGCGCGGCCTGCCGCGCCTGCGCGCCCTGTTCGCCAACTGGATGAAGCGCACCTCCACCGAGATCGACTCGGGCTGCATCTACATCAGCGGCGCGGTGGAGTTCGACGACCGTCCGGGCCCGGTGCGCGACGCGCTGGCCGAGTCGGTGAACATCTGGCTGGCCGCCATGCTGCGCTCGGTGGAGCAGGCGGCCGAAGAAGGCCACCTGCGCGCCGATGCCGACGCACAGCAGATCGCCTTCGAGATCCACGCGCTGATCCTGGCGCTGCACTACGAGGCGCGCTTCCTGCGCAACCCCCAATCGATGAGGCGCGCCAACGCGGGCTTCGCCAACATCATCGCGCGCAGCAGCGCGCCCGGTGCGCCGGCCGCCGATGCCGAGCCAGCCCGGACCGAATCCGCGCCGCGCGCCGCGCGCGCCAAGGTGGCCTGAGCCGCCCGCGCCGGATCCATCGCTTTCTTTCTTTCCGTCCCTTTATCTTTCCTCTGATCTTTCCAGGAGATTCGCATGCCAGCCTACACCCCGCCCCTCCGCGACATGCAGTTCGTCATGCACGAGGTGCTCAACGTGACCGAGGAGCTGAAGGCGCTGCCGGCGCATGCCGACGTCGACGTCGACACCATCAACGCGGTGATCGAGGAAGCCGGCAAGTTCGCCGCCGAGGTGACCTTCCCGCTGAACATCTCGGGTGACGAGGAAGGCTGCAAGCTGGACAAGCTCACGCACGAAGTCACAACGCCCAAGGGCTTCAAGGAAGCCTATGGCAAGTTCGTCGAAGGCGGCTGGGCGGCGCTGTCCTGCGACCCCGAGTACGGCGGCCAGGGCCTGCCCTTCGTGGTGAACCAGTGCCTGTACGAGATGCTCAACAGCGCCAACCAGGCCTGGACCATGTACCCCGGCCTCTCGCACGGCGCCTACGAGGCCCTGCACGCGCACGGCACGGCCGAGCAGAAGAAGACCTACCTGCCCAAGCTCACCAGCGGTGAATGGACCGGCACCATGTGCCTGACCGAGCCCCACTGCGGCACCGACCTGGGCCTGCTGCGCACCAAGGCCGAACCGCAGGCCGACGGCAGCTACCGCATCACCGGCAACAAGATCTTCATCTCGGCCGGCGAGCACGACATGGCCGAGAACATCATCCACCTGGTGCTGGCCCGCCTGCCCGACGCGCCCAAGGGCAGCAAGGGCATCAGCCTGTTCGCCGTGCCCAAGTACCACGTGAAGGCCGACGGCTCGCTGGGCGATCGCAACCCGATCTTCTGCGCCGGCCTGGAGCACAAGATGGGCATCCACGGCAACGCCACCGCGCAGATCGTGATCGAAGGCGCCACCGGCACGTTGGTCGGCGAGCCCAACAAGGGCCTGGCCGCGATGTTCGTGATGATGAACGCCGCCCGCCTGGGCGTGGGCAACCAGTCGCTGGGCCTGACCGAGGTGGCCTTCCAGAACGCGCTGGCCTATGCCAAGGACCGCGTGCAGATGCGCTCCCTGTCGGGCGTGAAGGCCAAGGACAAGGAAGCCGACCCCATCATCGTGCACCCCGACGTGCGCAAGATGCTGATGACGGCCAAGGCCTATGCCGAAGGCGGCCGCGCGCTGCAGATCTTCTGCACGCTGCTGCTGGACAAGGCCCACAACCACCCCGATGAGAAGGTGCGCAAGGACAACGACGAACTGGTCGCGCTGCTGACCCCCATCGTCAAGGCCTTCATCACCGACAACGGCCACATCGCGACCAACCATTGCATGCAGGTCTTCGGCGGCCACGGCTTCATCAAGGAATGGGGCATGGAGCAGTTCGTGCGCGACAACCGCATCAACATGATCTATGAAGGCACCAACACCATCCAGTCGCTGGACCTGCTGGGCCGCAAGATCCTGGGCAACAACGGCGCCTCGCTGAAGAAGTTCGGCAAGCTGGTGGGCCGCCTGGTGGAAGAAGAGGGCGTCAACGAGAAGATGTCCGAATTCATCACCCCCATCGCGGTGCTGGGCGACAAGCTCACCAAGTTCACGACCGAGATCGGCTTCAAGGGCTTCCAAGACCCCGACGAGGTGGGCGCCGCCGCGGTGGACTACCTGCGCGTGGCCGGCCACTTCGTGTTCGGCTACCTCTTCGCCCGCATGGCCCAGGTGGCCCTGCGCGAGATCGCCGCCGGCAACCAGGACCCCTTCTACGTCGCCAAGCTGCAGACCGCGCGCTTCTACTTCGCCAAGCTCTTCCCCGAGACCGCGACGCTGATGCTGACGGCCCGCGCCGGCGCCAAGCCGCTGATGGATACCGAGGCGGCCCTCGCCTGATCGCTTGCACGCGGTTCCAACCCTGAACGCCGAGCCCGGAGGCCGATACATGAAGCGTTGTCTCGCAGCAGTTCTCTTCCTGGCCGGCACCAGCGCGGCCCTCGCCCAGATGAGCCCGGTGGGCGTCTGGCGCAGCGTCGACGACAAGACCGGTGAATCGAAGGCCGAGATCCGCATCGTCGACAAGGCCGGCGCGCTCAACGGCCGCATCGAGAAGACCCTGCGCAAGGACGCCAAGCCCGACGCCGTGTGCGACGAGTGCACCGACGACCGCAAGGCCAAGCCCATCGCGGGCCTGGAGATCATCCGCGGCGGCGCCAAGGCTGAAGGCAGGGACGTCTGGGAAGGCGGAAAGATCCTCGACCCCGAGAACGGCAAGGAATACCGCGCCAGCTTCACGCCCATCGAGGGCGGCAAGAAGCTGGAAGTGCGCGGCTACCTCGGCCCCTTCTGGCGGACCCAGACCTGGAACCGTGTCCAGTAACCCATTCAAGAAATTCACACCATGTCCAGATTCCAAGTGAAGAAAGTCGCCGTGCTCGGCGCCGGCGTGATGGGTGCGCAGATCGCGGCCCACCTGGTCAACGTCCGCGTGCCGGTCGTGCTGTTCGACCTGCCGGCTAAGGAGGGCCCGAAGAACGGCATCGTCACCCGCGCCGTCGAGAACCTGAAGAAGCTCAAGCCCTCGCCCCTGGGTGTGGCCCAGGACGCCGAGCTGATCGAGCAGGCCAACTACGAGGACGACATCGCCAAGCTGGGTGAGTGCGACCTGGTCATCGAGGCCATCGCCGAGCGCATGGACTGGAAGCTCGACCTCTACAAGAAGATCGCGCCCCACGTGGCCAGGCACGCGATCCTGGCCTCCAACACCTCGGGCCTGTCGATCACCAAGCTGAGCGAGGCGCTGCCGGAGCAGCTGAAGCCGCGCTTTTGCGGCATCCACTTCTTCAACCCGCCGCGCTACATGTTCCTGGTCGAGCTGATCAACACGCCGACCACGCAGCCGCAGGTGCTCGACGACCTCGAGGCCTTCGTCACCAGCGTGCTGGGCAAGGGCGTGGTGCGCGCCAAGGACACGCCCAACTTCATCGCCAACCGCGTCGGCATCGCCGGCATGCTGGCCACGCTGAAGGAAGTGGAGAAGTTCGGCCTGACCTCCGACGTGGTCGACGACCTGACGGGCAAGAAGCTGAGTCGCGCCAGCTCGGGCACCTTCCGCACCGCCGACGTGGTGGGCCTGGACACCATGGCCCACGTCGTCAAGACGCTGCAGGACAACCTCGACGAGAAGAGCGACCCCTTCTATCCCAACTTCGCCACGCCGCCAGTGCTGGCCGCGCTGATCGAGAAGGGCAACCTGGGCCAGAAGACCAAGGCGGGCTTCTACAAGAAGGTGGGCCGCGACATCCTGCGCTTCGACCTGGCCGAGGGCGACTACGTGCCCGGCGGCGCCAAGGCCGACGAGGTCTACGGCCGCATGCTCAAGAAGCCGGCCGCGCAGCGCCTGCAGCTGCTGCGCGAAAGCGAAGGCGCGCAGGGCCAGTTCCTGTGGGCCATCCTGCGCGACAGCTTCCACTACGCCGCGGTGCACCTGGCGACCATTGCCGAGAGCGCGCGCGACGTGGACTTCGCCATGCGCTGGGGCTTCGGCATGCAGCAGGGCCCCTTCGAGCTGTGGCAGGAAGCCGGCTGGACGCAGGTGGCGCAGTGGATCAAGGAAGACATCGACGCAGGCAAGGCGCTGTCGAGCGCACCACTGCCCGCCTGGGTGTTCGAAGGCCCCGTGGCCAGCGCCGGTGGCGTGCACACGCCCGAAGGTTCGTGGAGCGCCGCTGAAAGCCGCTTCGTGCCACAGCGCCGCCTGCCGGTGCATGCGCGCCAGCTCTTTCCCGAGAGCGTGCGCGGCGCCAATGCGCCCAAGGCCGAGGACTCGGGCCGCACCATCAGCGACGAAGGCGACGTGCGCGTCTGGACGCTGGACGAGGAAGTGCTGATCGCCAGTATCCACTCCAAGATGAACGCCATCAGCCCCGACGTGGCCGAGGCGCTGGCCGGTGCAGTGGAACTGGCCGAGAAGGAATTCAAGGGCCTGGTGATCTGGTCGCCGGACGACAAGTTCTCCGTCGGCGCCGACCTGCAGGCCATGCTGCCCGCCTTCGTGGTGGCCGGCATCGGCGCGGTCGAAGGCGCCGAGCAGGCACTGCAGGAAGTGATGCTGCGCATCCGCTATGCCGGCGTTCCGGTGGTCTCGGCCGTGCGCGGCCTGGCCCTGGGCGGCGGCTGCGAACTGGCCATCCACTCGTCGGCGCGTGTCGTCGCGATGGAAAGCTACATCGGCCTGGTGGAAGTGGGCGTGGGCCTGGTGCCCGGCGCCGGCGGCCTGACCTACATCGCCCGCCGCGCAGCCGAGCGCGCCGAAGCCTCGACCGGTACCGACCTGCTGCCCTTCCTCACCGAAGGCTTCACCGCGGCCGCCATGGCCAAGGTGGGCACCAGCGCGCTGGAATCGCGCCAGCTGGGCTACCTGCTGGACAGCGACGTGGTCGTGCCTAACAAGGACGAGCTGCTCTACGTGGCCCTGCAACAGGTCAAGGCCATGAGCGAGGCCGGCTGGCGCGCGCCCATGAAGCGCAAGTTCAAGGTGGCCGGCCGCTCCGGCGCCGCCACCATCAAGGGCCAGCTGGTCAACATGCGCGACGGCGGCTTCATCAGCGCGCACGACTTCCATATCGCCGGCCTGATCGCCGGCGTGCTGACCGGCGGCGACGTCGATGCCGGCACGCTCGTCACCGAGGAATACCTGATGACGCTGGAACGCAAGGCCTTCTGCTCGCTGATCCTGCATCCCAAGACGCAGGAACGGATCATGGGCATGTTGAGCACCGGCAAGCCGGTTCGCAACTGAAGCGCGCCGCACGCCAAGGAACATCAAATGAGCAAGCAAGTTCAAGACGCCTACATCGTCGCCGCCACCCGCACGCCCATCGGCCGTTCGCACCGCGGCTACTTCCGCAACACCCGCCCGGACGACCTCCTGGCCACCACGCTGAAGGCGGCCCTCGCCCAGGCGCCGGGCCTGGACCCGAAGGCCATCGAGGACATCATCTGCGGCTGCGCCATTCCCGAGGCGCAGCAGGGCCTGAACGTGGCGCGCATCGGCGCGGTGCTGGCCGGCCTGCCGACTTCCATCGGCGGCATCACGGTGAACCGCTTCTGCGCGTCGGGCCTCTCGGCCGTGCAGATGGCCGCCGACCGCATCCGCGTGGGCGAGGCCGAAGTGATGATCGCCGCCGGCGTGGAAAGCATGAGCATGGTGCCCATGATGGGCAACGCCCCCTCGCTCTCGCCCTCGATCTTCGAGCGCGACGGCGACGTGGGCATCGCCTACGGCATGGGCCTGACGGCAGAGAAGGTGGCGCAGCAGTGGAAGGTGAGCCGCGAGGCGCAGGACGCCTTCGCCCTGCAGTCGCACCAGCGTGCCATCGCCGCGCAGCAGGCTGGCGAGTTCAAGGACGAGATCACCCCCATCGAGGTGACCGACCGCACGGCCAACCTGGAGACGGGCGAGGCCATCGCCAAGAGCCGCATCGTCACGCTGGACGAAGGCCCGCGCCCCGACACCAGCATCGAAGGCCTGGCCAAGCTGCGCACCGTGTTCGCGGCGCGCGGTTCGGTGACGGCCGGCAACAGCTCGCAGACCTCGGACGGCGCCGGCGCGCTGATCCTGGCCAGCGAGAAGGCCGTGAAGCAGTTCGGCCTGACGCCGCTGGCCCGCTTCGTGAGCTTCGCGAGCAAGGGCGTGCCGCCGGCGATCATGGGCATCGGCCCGATCGAGGCAATTCCCGCAGCGCTGCGCTATGCCGGCCTGAAGCACGAGGACATCGACTGGTACGAGCTGAACGAGGCCTTCGCCGCGCAATCGCTGGCGGTGCTGAACACGCTGGGCCTGGACCCGTCCAAGGTCAACCCGATGGGCGGCGCCATCGCCCTGGGCCACCCGCTGGGTGCCACCGGCGCCATCCGCTCGGCCACGGTGGTGCACGCGCTGCGCCGCAAGAACCTGAAGTACGGCATGGTCACGATGTGCGTGGGGATGGGGCAGGGCGCCGCAGGGATCTTCGAGCGCGTTTGACGCGAAGGAGGCGGCATGCAGACGCAGACGTTGCAGGTGGAAGAGGGCGCGCGCATCGCCGTGCGCCGCTACGAGCCCGAAGGCGCATCGCGCGCCAGCATCGTCATTGGCGGGGCCATGGGCGTTCGCCAATCCTTCTACGAGCCCTTCGCCACCTGGCTGGCGCAGCAGGGGCACGCAGTCTGGACCTTCGACTACCGTGGCAGCGGCGATTCGCTGGACGGCGCGCCGCTGCGCAGTGTCAAGGCCGATCTCTTCGACTGGGCACGCGACTACGAAGCGGTGATCGACGCCGCCAAAGTAGCGCGGCCGGGGCAGCCGCTGTACTTGCTGGGGCACAGCCTGGGCGCGCAGCTGCCAGGATTTCTTCAGAAGCCCGAGCAGGTCGATGGCCTCGTCAGCATCGCCGCCGGCAGCGGCTACTGGCGCGAGAACGCGCCCAGGCTCAAGCGCAGCGTGCTGTACTTCTGGTTCGTGCTGGTGCCGCTGGCCACGCGCATCTGGGGCTACTTCCCCGGCCGCAGGCTGCGCAAGGTCGGCGACCTGCCGCGCGGCGTGATCCTGCAGTGGCGCAAGTGGTGCCTGCACCCCCGCTACAGCGTGGGCGCCGAGGGCGAACTGGCCGCGCGCAGCTTTGCCCGCGTGCGCTTCCCGGTGCTGGCGCTGTCGATGACCGACGACGAACTGATGACCCAGGCCGGCACCCGCAGCCTGCTGAGCTTCTACCCGGGTGCTCCCACGGAGATGGAGCGCATTGCGCCGGCCGACGTGCAGGCGCGGCGCATCGGCCACTTCGGATTCTTTCGCGAGCAGTTTAGCCAGAGCCTGTGGCCCGGCCTGCTCGAGCGGCTTTCGCGCCTGGGCGCGCTCGCCGCAGTGCAGCAAGGCGGCGTCACAAAGACGACTGCCTGAGCGGAGGGTCGGACGCACACTGCGCCCCATGAGCCATCCACATCCCTTCGACCAGGCCCTGCGCCTGGCGCACAGCGACCTGCAGTCGGGCCTGTTCACGGGGCAGACCAGCCCCGAGTACTGGAACATGGTCGGCCCCTTCGGCGGCGCCACCGCGGCCGTCGTTCTGCAGTCCGTCCTGCAGCATCCCGACCTGCTGGGCGAGCCGGTGGCGCTGACCGTGAACTTCGCCGCTGCCATCGAGGCGGGCGCCTTCGAGGTGCAGGCCACCCCGGTGCGCACCAACCGCTCCACGCAGCACTGGACCGTGAGCATCTCGCAGAACGGCCAGATCAACACCACCGGCACCGTGTTCACCGCGCTGCGGCGCGAGACATGGGGCGCAGGCGACCTGCCCATGCCCGAGGTGCCGCGCCCGGCGGACGTGGACCGCGTTTCCATTGGCCCGCAGGGCGTGGCCTGGCTGTCGCAGTACGAGATGCGCCCCATCAGCGGCAAGCCGCCCACCGAATGGGACGGCAGCGGCACCCACAGCGAGAGCCGGGTGTGGCTGCGCGAATCGCCGCAGCGGCCGCTGGACTTCGCCTCGCTGGCCGCCATGAGCGACATGTTCTTCCCGCGCGTGTGGCTGCGCCGCGCAACCCGTGTGCCGGCCGGCACCGTGTCCCTCACCACCTACTTCCACGCCGATGCGAAGCTGCTGGCGCAAGTGGGCACCGGCTACCTGCTGGGGCGCGCGCATGCGCAGCAGTTCTTCAGTGGCTACTTCGACCAGAGCGCCCATCTGTGGAGCGAGGCCGGCCAACTGCTGGCCACCAGCAACCAGATCGTCTATTACAAGGAATAGCGCGAAGCCGCGTCTTTAAGGAACAGCCCCATGACTTCGACCGCCAAGGCCGCCCTGATCGTCGGCGCCGGTGACGCCACCGGCGGCGCCATCGCCCGCCGCTTCGCCCGCGAGGGTTACGTCGCCTGCGTCACCCGCCGCAGCCTGGACAAGCTGCAGCCGCTGGTCGCGCAGATCGAGGCCGAGGGCGGCCGCGCCCGCGCCTTCGCCAGCGACGCGCGCAAGGAAGAGGAGGTGGTTGCTCTCATCGAGCAAATCGAGGCCGAGGTCGGGCCCATCGAGGTGCTGGTGTTCAACATCGGCGCCAACGTGCCCGAGAGCATCCTCACCGAGACCGCACGCAAGTACTTCAAGGTGTGGGAGATGGCCTGCTTCGGCGGCTTCCTCAATGCGCGCGAGGTGGCCAGGCGCATGGCGGCGCGGCCCATGCCGGCCAGCGGGCACCGCGGCACCATCCTCTTCACCGGTGCCACCGCGTCGATGCGCGGCGGCGCCAACTTCGCCGCCTTCTCGGGCGCCAAGATGGCGCTGCGCGCCCTGGCCCAGAGCATGGCCCGCGAGCTGGGCTCGCAGGGCATCCACGTCGCGCACGTGGTGGTGGACGGCGCCATCGACACCGAGTTCATCCGCAGCAACTTCCCCGAGCGCTATGCGCTGAAGGACCAGGACGGCATCCTCAACCCCGAGCACATCGCCGACACCTATGCCATGCTGCACCGCCAGCCGCGCGACGCCTGGACGCACGAGCTGGACCTGCGCCCCTGGTCCGAGAAGTTCTGACAGAGATCGAGGAGACATCCAAAGTGAGCAAGACCGTCGAGTTCTATTTCGACTTCGGCAGCCCCGCCGCCTACATCGCCTACACGCAGCTTCCGCGCATCGCCGCCGAGGTGGGCGCAACGCTGGCGTGGAAGCCGATGCTGCTGGGGGGCGTGTTCCAGGCCACCGGCAACCGCTCGCCGGTGGAAGTGCCCGCCAAGGGCCCTTACGTGATGACCGACCTGCAGCGCTGCGCAGCGCGCTTTGGCATCACCTTCGAGCACAACCCGCATTTCCCCATCAACACGCTGCTGCTGATGCGCGGCGCGGTCGGCATGCAGCTGCACGAGCCGGCGCGCTTCGGCGACTACGTGGATGCGGTCTTTCGCGCCATCTGGGTCGAGGGCAGCAACATGAACGACCCCGCCACCGTCGGGGCCGTGTTGCACAAGGCCGGTTTCGATGCCGCGAGAATCCTCGCCCTGACCCAGCAGCAGGACGTGAAGGACCGCCTGCGCGCCGTCACCGAGGAAGCCGTGGCGCGCGGCGTGTTCGGCGCGCCCACCATGTTCGTCGGCACCCAGATGTTCTGGGGCCAGGATCGCCTGGACTTCGTGCGCGAAGCCCTCGTTTCAAACCAAGAGAGCACCTCATCATGAGCGACATCCTTGTCCACACCGAAGCCGGTGTGACCACCATCACCTTCAACCGCATCGAGAAGAAGAACTCGATCACCGCCGCGATGTACGCCGCGCTGGCCGATGCCGTCGAGCAGGCGGCCGCGGACAACGCGGTGCGCACCCTGCTGATCCAGGGCGACGCCACCATCTTCAGCGCCGGCAACGACCTGGGCGACTTCCTCAATGCGCCGCCCTCCACCGAGAACTCGCCGGTGTTCCGCTTCATGCGCGCGCTGGCGGGCTTTCCGAAGCCGGTGGTGGCGGCGGTCTGCGGCCCGGCGGTGGGCATCGGCACCACGATGCTGTTCCATTGCGACCTGGTCTATGCCGGCGACAACGCGGCTTTCTCGATGCCCTTCGTGAACCTGGGCCTGTGCCCCGAGTTCGCCTCCAGCGTGCTGGCGCCGCAGATGTTCGGCTACCACCGTGCCGCCGAGGCGCTGCTGCTGGGCGAGCCCTTCATGGCCGAGGCCGCGCTCGAGGTGGGCCTGGTCAACCGCGTGGTGCCGCCCACCGAATGCAACGACTTCGCCCAGAAGCAGGCGCGCAAGATGGCGGCCAAGCCGCTGTCGGCCCTGGTCGAGACCAAGCGCCTGATGAAGAAGGGCCAGCAGGCCCAGCTGGTCGAGCGCATGGGCGAGGAAGGCCAGAGCTTCGGCCGCATGCTGCGCGAGCCGGCGGCGCGCGAGGCCTTCACGGCCTTCATGGAAAAGCGCAAGCCGGACTTCAGCAAGGTCTGAAGGCGGGCCCCAGGGGTGGCCGGCAGGCCTAGTGCCGGTCCACTTCCTTCAGGTAGTCATCCATGGCAGCTGTCCAGAGACTGGGTGACTGGGAGATGAAGTGCCCGATCTGGCCGGGCCGAGGCGAGTAGGTCATGAACCTCCCCTTGCCGCCGGCCGCCTCGAAGGCCTCGAAGTTTTTGCGGCTGTGGTCCAGCGAATAGAACGGGTCCTTGTCGCCGTACAGCCAGAGCTCCGGCCCCTTGAACGCCGCGCCTTGCCGGAACAGCACCGGGTTGACGCGGTCCGCATAGCCGCAGCGCTCGCCAACCCAGCCGCCCACGAAATTGACGACTCCCTCGAAGCTGTCCGGCCGCTTGCCCGCATAGACGACGGAGAGGACGCCGCCGCGCGAGATGCCGCCGATCATCAAGTGCTTCGTGTCCACGCCCGGCAGCGTCTTCACATGGGCCATCACCGCGTCGAGGTCAGCCACCGCCCGGTCGACGCCGGGCAATGAAAGCTCGGCCTTGCACGCATAGCGGGAACGGTCGGGCTCGAAGCCTTCGTCGTACAGGCCGTCGGACTTGCCGCGGCCGCGCCGCTGCGGCATCAGCACCTGCCAGCCCCTGTCGACGAAGTACTGCGCGACTTCGGGGCTGGTGGCCGTCTGCTTGAACCACTCCGGCTTGTTGCCTTCGCCGGTGGAGCCGTGGTTGAAGATGAGCGTGGGCAGCGGACCCTTGCCGCCGCCGGGCGGCAGGTAGCTCACCAACTCCAGCGTCAGCGGCTTGCCGTCCTCGATCCAGGGCGTGGGAACGCGGCTGACGCGCCGCTCGTAGCGAAAAGGCTTCTGCGTCAGGACACCCGCCGAAAGCAGCTTGTCCTGCGGGTCCCAGAGCGACATCTCCATGTCCCCGTCCTCTCGCAGTCGAAGCACCAGCCTGGAGCGCGTGCGCAGCTGTGCATGGAATTCATCGCCGACAAACCTTCCTTCGACACGGTCGGTGATCTGGCCCTGCACGGCGTTGGCACCGGCATAGGCCAAGGTCGCCTGCTGCTCGGACACCTGCTCCACGGCGACCTGGACGTCGCAAGCCCGGCCGAAGCAGGCCCAACCCTTCCAGACACCGCTCCACCGGGCCCTGGCAGGCGAGAGCGACGCGTCGGGGGGCAGCACCTTCACGTCCGAAGGCAAGACTGCGACAAGATCGCCTTCTGACGGCCCTGCGGCCAGTTGGGGCATGTAGGCTGGCCATGCCGTCTGCGCCTCGGCGCTGCCCGTCCAGCCGAACACGAGCGCCAAGGCGAGCGCGGAGATGGCGCGCCGCATGGCTCAGTCCTTCTCGATCGCCCGCGGCCGCCCGGTCTCGTCGATGGCCACGTAGGTCAGCGTGGCTTCCGTCACCTTGATGTACTCGCCCTGGGCGAGAAAGCGTTCGGCGAACACCTCCACCTTGACGGTGACCGAGGTGCGGCCCACGCGCACCAGCGAGGAATAGAAGGAAAGGATGTCGCCCAGGCGCACCGGCTGCTTGAACACGAACTCGTTCACCGCCACCGTGGCCTGTCGGCCCTTGGCGTAGCGCGCGGGGATCACCGAGCCGGCCAGGTCGACCTGGGCCATCACCCAGCCGCCGAAGATGTCGCCGTTGGCGTTGCAGTCCGCCGGCAAGGGGATCACCTTGAGCACCAGCTCCATGTCGGCCGGCAGGCTCTTCAGGGTGGGAGACAGCTTGGCGCTGGAAATGGTGGACATGGGCACAATCTGTGGGAAAACGAATCCCACGATTGTCCCTCATGCGTCGAAGCGGCGAAGTCCTCCCATCCCCCTCCCATGCCAGTCCGGTGCCCGGTGCGCCGCTGGCCGAACGTTCCGACGCCGCCACGCTGGCGCGGCTCTTTCCCTACCTCTGGCACTACAAGTGGCGCGTGGTCTTCGCGCTGCTCTTCATGATTGGCGCCAAGGTCGCCAACGTCGGCGTGCCCATCCTGCTCAAGCACCTGGTGGACGCGATGACCATCAAGCCCGGCGATCCGCGCGCGCTGCTGGTGGTGCCGGCGGCCCTGCTGCTGGCCTACGGCCTGCTGCGCTTTTCCACCTCGCTGTTCACCGAGCTGCGCGAGCTGGTCTTCGCCAAGGCCACTGAGGGCGCCTCGCGCCGCATCTCGCTGGAGGTGTTCCGGCACCTGCATGCGCTGTCGCTGCGCTTCCACCTGGAGCGCCAGACCGGCGGCATGACGCGCGACATCGAGCGCGGCACGCAGGCGGTGCATTCGCTCATCTCCTATTCGCTCTACAGCATCGTGCCCACGCTGATCGAGCTGGTGCTGGTGCTGTCGATCCTGTCGGTGCGCTTCGACCCGTGGTTCGCGGTCATCACCGGCGTGGCGCTGGTGTTCTACATCTTCTTCACGGTGACGGTGACCGAGTGGCGGACGCACTTTCGCCGCACGATGAACGAGCTGGGCTCCAAGGCGCAGACCCGGGCCGTCGATTCGCTCCTGAACTACGAGACGGTCAAGTACTTCAACAACGAGGAGTTCGAGGCAAAGCGCTACGACGAGAACCTGGAGCGCTACCGCCGCGCCGCGGTGAAGAGCCAGACCACGCTGTCGATGCTCAACACCGGCCAGCAGCTGCTGATCGCCGTCAGCCTGGTGGCGATGCTGTGGCGCGCCACGCAGGGCGTGGTCGATGGCCACATGACGCTGGGCGATCTGGTGATGGTCAACGCCTTCATGATCCAGCTGTACATCCCGCTCAATTTCCTGGGCGTGATCTACCGCGAGATCAAGCAGAACCTGACTGACCTCGACAAGATGTTCGGCCTGCTCGAGCGCGAGCGCGAGGTGGCCGACGCGCCCGGCGCGCAGCCCCTGCGCGCGCACGACAGCGGCGATGCCACCGTGCGCTTCGAGGACGTGAGCTTCGCCTACGAGGCGGCCCGGCCCATCCTCAAGCACGTGAGCTTCGAGATCCCGGCCGGCAAGACGGTGGCGGTGGTGGGGCCCTCGGGCTCGGGCAAGTCGACGCTGGCTCGCCTCTTGTACCGCTTCTACGACGTGCAGCAGGGCACCATCCGCATCGGCGGCGAGAACATCCGCGAGGTGACGCAGTCCAGCGTGCGCCAGGCCATCGGCATCGTGCCGCAGGACACGGTGCTGTTCAACGACACGGTCGAATACAACATCGCCTACGGCCGCCCCGGCGCCACGCACGACGAAGTGGTGGCGGCGGCCAAGGCGGCGCGCATCCACAACTTCATCATGGCCACGCCCAAGGGCTACGAGACCACGGTGGGCGAGCGGGGCCTGAAGCTCTCAGGCGGCGAGAAGCAGCGCGTGGCCATCGCCCGCACGCTTCTGAAAAACCCGCCGGTGCTGATCTTCGACGAAGCGACCTCGGCGCTGGACTCGGCCAACGAGCGCGCGATCCAGTCCGAGCTCAAGAGCGCCTCGCGCAACAAGACCACGCTGGTGATCGCGCACCGGCTGTCCACCGTGGTCGACGCGCACGAGATCCTGGTGCTGGAGGCCGGCGAGATCGTCGAGCGCGGCACCCATGCCCAACTGCTCGCCCGCCAGGGCCGCTATGCGCAGATGTGGGCGCTGCAGAAGATCGAGGCGCCGCAGATCCTCTGAAAGCCACAATTTCCGAAATGACCGACAACAAGATTCCCCTGCTGATCCTCAACAGCCTTTCGCCCGCGCACCAGGCGCAGATATCGGCCGTGTACGACATCGTCTATGCCCCCACCGCCGAGCTGCGCGCGGCCGCCGTGGCGCAGCAGGGCGCGCGCTTCCGGGCGCTGCTGACCATCGGCGTGATCGGCATCACGCCGGAAGAGATGGCCGCCATGCCCAACGTGGAACTGGTGTGCTGCATGGGCGCGGGCTACGAGGGCCTGCCGCTGGAGCTGCTGAAGTCGCGCGGCATCGCCACCGCCAACGGCGCCGGCACCAACGACGACTGCGTTGCCGACCATGCCTTCGGCCTGCTGATCGGCATCGTGCGCGGCATGCGCACTTTGGACATCCAGTGCCGCGCGGGTGTGTGGCGCGAATCGATTCCGCAACCGCCCAACGTGTCGGGCAAGAAACTGGGCATCTTCGGCCTGGGCACCATCGGTCAGAAGATCGCCAGGCGGGCCTTCGGCTTCGACATGGAGGTGGGCTATCACAACCGAAAGCCGCGCGAGGGCGCGACGCATCGCTACTTCGACAGCCTTCAGTCGCTGGCCGAGTGGTGCGACGTGCTGGTGTGCGCCACGCCGGGCGGCCCGGCCACGCGCCACGTGGTGAACGCGCAGGTGCTCGATGCGCTGGGCCCGCAAGGCTTCCTGGTCAACATCTCGCGCGGCAGCGTGGTCGACACCGAGGCGCTGGCGGCCGCGCTGCGCGAGAAGCGCATCGCGGGCGCAGGCCTGGACGTGTACGAGAGCGAACCCAAGCGTCCCGAGCCGCTCATCGGCCTGGACAACGTGCTGCTCACGCCGCACCTGGCCGGCTGGTCGCCCGAGGCCACGCAGGCGAGCGTGGACCGTTTCATGGCCAACGCCGAAGGGCACTTTTCGGGGCGGGGCGTGGTGTCGCCTGTCTGATCCTCTGGGCGCGTCGGTGGGACAGTTCGTGGGCGCTGCGTCGGCGGGCGGTGCGCGCCGGGCGGCGCCACGATGTCGGCCCCTTCGGGGCTTCCCTGCGGTGCTCGCGGAGGCGGCCTGCACCGTGGAACTCGCTACGCTGCTGCGCAGCTGCGCTCAGACAGCCACGGTGAGTCAGATGTTGAAGCACGCAAGGTGCCCTTGCGTGCAGGCCGCCCCCGCTGCGCGCCTCGGCGACATCGAGGCGCCGCCCGGCGCGCACCGCCCACCGACGCAGTGGGAACGGTGTGACAGTTTCTGGCGCGCGTTAATTAAACCCTTTGTGCCGGTTTCTGTTGGGCTTCAGCAATCGCTTCGTGTCGGTTCCTGTCACGCCTTCGGCGACCGTTTTGTGTCGGTCTCTGTCGCGCTTCAGCGATAACTCCGTATCGGTTTCGGGCGAGCAAAGTTCAGGTCGTTCGTTCACCCCCCTGAGCCCGGTCTGTGCTGTCCGCCGGTGGTCGCCTCTGGGCCGCCGAGGAGCGCAGTGGAGCCGGCCTGCGTGCAAGGGCACCTTGCACGCTTCGACATCTGACTCACTGTGGCTGTCTGAGCGCAGCTGCGCAGCAGCGTAGCGAGTTCCACAGTGCGGCCGGCTTCGCGAGCACCGCAGGGGAGTCGGCGCGCAGCGCCGACCGGCCCAGTGGCGGCCACCGGCGGGCAGCGCAGACCGGGCGGACGCCCAATAGGACGCGCAGGGAAGAACCCAACAAAACGCCGAGGAACGCCCTCGCCATAATCCCCCGCCATGGAAACCAAGTGGCTGGAAGATTTCGTGAGCCTGGCCGAGACGCGCAGTTTCAGCCGCTCGGCCCAGCTGCGCCACGTGACGCAGCCAGCCTTCTCGCGCCGCATCCAGGCACTGGAGGTCTGGGCCGGCGCCGACCTGGTCGACCGCAGTTCCTACCCCACGCGGCTCACGGCCGCCGGCCAGACCCTGTACGCGCAGGCCATCGAGATCCTGCAGGGCCTGCAGAGCACGCGCGCCATGCTGCGCGGCCACTCGACGGCCGGGCAGGACGTGGTGGAGTTCGCAGTGCCGCACACGCTGGCCTTCACCTTCTTCCCGGCCTGGGTCACGCAACTGCGCGAAGAAGGCTTCGGCACCCTCAAGAGTCGGCTCATCGCGCTCAACGTCCATGACGCGGTGCACCGGCTGGTCGAAGGCGGCTGCGACCTGCTCATCGTCTACCAGCATCCCTCGGTGCCATTGGAGCTGGATGCCACCCGCTACGAGATGGTGAGCCTGGGCCAGGAGGTGGTCGCGCCCTGGGTTCGGCCCGATGCCGAAGGCGCGCCGCGCTATTGCCTGCCGGGCAGCGCCGGCCATCCGCTTCCCTACCTGGGCTATGCGCCCGGCGCTTACCTCGGCCGCATCGTCGACCAGCTGCTCAAGGACTCGCCCGTGGCCATGCACCTGGACCGCGTGTACGAGACCGACATGGCCGAGGGCCTGAAAGCCATGGCGCTGGAAGGCCACGGCATCGCCTTCCTGCCGCACAGCGCGGTGCGCAAGGAGCTGCGCTCGCGAAAGCTGGTGAGCGCGCTGCCGCCGGAGATCGACCGGCTCGAAGCCACCATGGAAATCCGCGCGTACCGCCAGCGCCCACTGCCGGCCCCCGGCGGCAAGGCGGCGCCGGGCGCGCAGCCCAAGGGCTCGGCGGCCGCGCTCTGGAACTACCTGAAGGCCGCCTCCGCTACCACCTGAAGGTTTCTTGTGCAGTGCAGCAACTATGCGGCGAGCGCATAACCCTGCTTGCATCAGGCATTGGCGCGGATTGGGTGACAGGCATACAGTTCGCCGCAGTTTCGCTGTCACGCAAACTTGTCGTCGATTGATTGAGTGCACGCCGTGTGGCGTGCATTTTTTTATCCAACCGGAGCCGCACATGGAATCCCGATTCAGGACCGAGCACGATTTTCTGGGCGAGCGGAAGATCCCCGCCGCCGCCTACTGGGGCGTGCACACCGCCCGCGCGGTCGAGAACTTCCCCATCTCCGGCACCCGCATCTCCGCCATGCCGGACCTGGTGCGCGCACTGGCCCATGTGAAGAAGGCGGCCACCCGCGCCAACGCCGACCTGGGCGCCATCAGCCGCGAGCGGGCCGACGCGATCATGGCCGCTTGCGACGACATCGCCGACGGCAAGCTGCTGGACGAATTCGTGGTGGACGTGATCCAGGGCGGGGCCGGCACCTCCACCAACATGAACGCCAACGAGGTGATCTGCAACCTCGCGCTGGAGAAGATGGGCCACCCCAAGGCGGCCTACGAGGTGCTGCATCCCAACGACCACGTCAACGCCTCGCAAAGCACCAACGACGTCTACCCGACGGCGGTGCGCCTGTCGCTGTGGTTCGCCATCGACCGCCTAATCGAGGCCATGGTTCAGCTGCGCGGCAGCTTCGAGGCCAAGGCGCACGAGTTCAGGGACATCCTCAAGATCGGCCGCACCCAGCTGCAGGACGCGGTGCCCATGACGCTCGGCCAGGAGTTCCTGACCTACGCCGTGATGATCGAGGAGGACGAGCAGCGCCTGCGCGAGGCGCGCGCCCTCATCGAGGAAATCAACCTGGGCGCCACCGCCATCGGCACCGGCATCAATGCGCCGCACGGCTATGCCAACCTGGCCTGCCAGTACCTGGCCGAGCAGACCGGCGTGCCGCTGAAGCAGGCGGCCAACCTGGTGGAAGCCACGCAGGACACCGGCGCCTTCGTGCAGCTGTCGGGCGTGCTCAAGCGCGTGGCGGCCAAGCTCAGCAAGACCTGCAACGACCTGCGCCTGCTCTCCAGCGGGCCGCAGGCGGGTTTCGGCGAGATCCGGCTGCCGGCGCGGCAGGCGGGCTCGTCGATCATGCCGGGCAAGGTCAACCCGGTGATCCCGGAAGTGATGAACCAGGTGGCCTTCGAGGTCATCGGCAACGACGTGACGGTGACCATGGCCTCCGAGGCCGGGCAACTGCAGCTCAACGCCTTCGAGCCCATCATGGGCTGGAGCCTGTTCAAGAGCATTTCCCACCTCAGCCACGCCTGCCGCACGCTGCAGAAGAACTGCGTGGAAGGCATCGAGGCCAACCGCGAGTTCCTGGCCAAGCGGGTGCGCGAATCGGTCACGCTGGTCACGGCGCTCAACCCGCTCATCGGCTACGAGAAGGCCGCGCTCATCGCCAAGACGGCGCTGGCCACCGGTGGCGCGATCGACGAGGTGGCCGAGCAACTGGGCATCATGACCCGCGCCGAGATGGACGCGCTGCTGGTGCCAGAGAAACTCACGCAACCTGTGCGATTGGTCGCACCCGTGCACCCCGGCATGGCGCCCTCGGGCACAAAGACTGCTTAGGATTCGGTTACAAGCAGCCTGCGCGCGGCGGGTTCGCACCAAGGCGGCGTGTTGCCCGCCACGCGAATTCGAAGACAGTGCATGCGGCGCACCGGGTTGAACCCGGTACGCCCCACAATGCAGTTGTCTAGAATTTGGCTTTTCGTATCCATTCGTTAACTGAGGAGTGATCCGCATGAAGAAACAACTCGTCGCTCTCGCCGTCACCGCGCTGGCCATGGGCAGCGCCTTTGCACAGGCGAACGACACGCTGGCCAAGATCAAGGGCAGCGGCGCCATCGCCCTCGGCGTTCGTGATTCGTCCGCCCTGTCCTATACCCTGGGCAACGGCAAGTACGTGGGCTTCCACACCGAAATGGGCGAGCGCATCGTTGACGACCTGAGCAAGGCCGCCGGCAAGAAGCTCGCCATCAACTACGTGCCCGTCACCTCGCAGAACCGCATCCCCCTGGTTCAGAACGGCACCGTTGACCTGGAGTGCGGCTCCACCACCAACAATGCCACCCGCCAGAAGGACGTGGACTTCGCTTCCACCACCTATGTGGAAGTCGTGCGCATCGCCGTCAAGGCCAACTCGGGCATCAAGGACCTGAAGGACCTGAACGGCAAGACCGTGGCCACCACCACCGGCACCACCTCGGTCCAGACGCTGCGCAAGAACGAGCGCGCACAGGGCATCGACTTCAAGGAAGTCATGGGCAAGGACCACGCCGACAGCTTCCTGCTGCTCGAGTCGGGCCGCGCCGACGCCTTCGTGATGGACGGCTCGATCCTGGCCGCCAACATCTCCAAGTCCAAGAACCCGAAGGAATTCGCCATCGTCGGCCCCGAGCTGTCGGTCGAGCCCATCGCCTGCATGGTCCGCAAGGGCGACGACGCCTTCAAGAAGGCCGTGGACGAATCCATCGCCCGCCAGATCAAGGACGGCTCGCTGGCCAAGCTGTATGACAAGTGGTTCATGCAGCCGATCCCGCCGACCAACACGGCCCTGAACCTGCCGTTGTCGGATGCCACCAAGGCAGCTTGGGCCAGCCCGAACAACAAGCCGATGGAAGACTACGTCAAGAAGTAATCCGGCATGACCGACTGACAAGCGCCCGCCCCTCGAGGCGGGCGTTTGTTTATTGAAGCAACAACGACAGCGAGGAGTGCCCCCATGGCATGGGACTGGCAAGTATTCTGCAAAGACACGATCGACGGGGAGATCGTCCCGGGGTGCTTCGGCACCGGCGGCGCCTACACCTATCTCAACTGGATGATGTCGGCCTGGGGCTGGACGGTGTCGGTGTCGCTTTGCGCCCTGGCGATCGCGCTGATCGCCGGCTCGCTCATCGGCATCATGCGCACCCTGCCGGACAACCCGTGGCTGGTGCGATTCGGCAACGCCTGGGTGGAGCTCTTCCGCAACGTCCCGCTGCTGGTGCAGATCTTCCTGTGGTACCACGTGGTGCCGGCGCTCTTCCCGGTCGCGCGCGGGCTGCCGCCCTTTCTCCTGGTGGTGGTGGCGCTGGGCCTGTTCACCTCGGCGCGCATTGCCGAGCAGGTTCGCTCGGGCATCCAGGCCCTGCCCAAGGGGCAGCGCTACGCGGGCATGGCGATGGGCTTCACCACGCCGCAGTACTACCGCTACGTGATCCTGCCGATGGCCTACCGGATCATCCTGCCGCCGCTGACCAGCGAGTCGATGAACATCTTCAAGAACTCCTCGGTGGCCTTCGCGGTGTCCATTGCGGAGCTGACGCAGTTCTACCTGCAGGCCGGCGAAGAGACCTCGCGCAACATGGAGATCTACATCGGGGTGGTGATCCTGTACGCCTTCTCGGCGCTGGTCATCAACCGGATCATGGCCTACATCGAGAAGAAATCTCGTGTCCCCGGCTTCGTTGCCGCAGGCGGAACGGGAGGCCACTGACATGATGAATCTCGACTTCGGCTTCTACAACTGGGACGTCATCACGAGCTTCGTGCTGAAGGGCTTCTACTTCAGCGTGATCCTCACGGCAGTGGCCACCCTGGGCGGCATCTTCTTCGGCACCTTGCTGGCGCTGATGCGCCTGTCGGGCAAGAAGTGGCTGGACATGCCCGCGGCCATCTACGTCAACGGCATGCGCAGCGTGCCGCTGGTGATGGTGATCCTGGGCTTCTTCCTGCTGGTGCCCTTCGTCATCGGTCGGCCCATCGGCGCCGAGTACTCGGCGGTGATCACCTTCATCGCCTTCGAGGCGGCCTACTTCAGCGAGATCATGCGCGCGGGCATCCAGTCGATACCGCGCGGCCAGGTCCATGCGGCGCAGGCGGTGGGCATGACCTACGGCCAGCAGATGAAGCTGGTGATCCTGCCGCAGGCCTTCCGCAACATGCTGCCGGTGCTGCTCACGCAGACCATCATCCTGTTCCAGGACACCTCGCTGGTGTATGCCATCGGCGCCTACGACCTGCTCAAGGGCTTTGAGACGGCGGGCAAGAATTTCGGCCGCCCGGTCGAGTCGTACCTGCTCGCCGCTGTCGTCTACTTCATCATCTGCTACTCGCTTTCTTACGTGGTCAAACGCATCCACAAGAAGATCGCCATCATTCGCTGAGAGGGAAAAGTCATGGCTGAACAAATGATCAATATCAAGAACGTCTCCAAGTGGTACGGCCCGGTGCAGGTGCTCAACGACTGCTCGGTCAGCATCGCCAAGGGTGACGTGGTGGTGGTGTGCGGCCCTTCGGGCTCGGGCAAGTCCACGCTCATCAAGACGGTGAACGCGCTGGAGCCCTTCCAGAAGGGCGAGATCACCGTCAACGGCGTTCCGCTGCACGACCCCAAGACCAACCTGCCCAAGCTGCGCTCCAAGGTGGGCATGGTGTTCCAGCACTTCGAGCTGTTCCCGCACCTGTCGGTCACCGAGAACCTGACCATCGCGCAGGTGAAGGTGCTGGGCCGCAGCGCGGACGACGCCAAGGTCCGCGGCCTGAAGATGCTCGACCGCGTGGGCCTGATGGCGCACAAGGACAAGTTCCCCGGCCAGCTCTCGGGCGGCCAGCAGCAGCGCGTGGCCATTGCCCGCGCGCTGAGCATGGACCCGATCGTGATGCTCTTCGACGAGCCCACCTCGGCGCTGGACCCCGAGATGGTGGGCGAGGTGCTCGACGTGATGGTGAGCCTGGCCAAGGAAGGCATGACCATGATGGTGGTCACGCACGAGATGGGCTTTGCCCGCAAGGTGGCCAGCCGCGTGATCTTCATCGACGTGGGCGGCCGCATCCTGGAAGACTGCTCCAAGGACGAGTTCTTCGGCCACCCCGAGAACCGCCAGCCGCGTACCAAGGACTTCCTCAACAAGATCCTGCAGCACTGAGCACGGGAACCGCGTGCTGCGCAGGACGCTGAAATGGGCCGGCCTCGTGCTGGCCCTTTTTCTTTTGGCGGTTGCGGCGCTGGTCGCTGTCGCGTGGGCGCCGGACCGTCCGGTGCAGTCGCTCAAGGCGCGCTGGGCGCCGCCGCCCTCGCAGTTCGTGCGCATCGAGGGCATGGACGTGCACCTGCGCGACGAGGGGCCGCGCGACGATCCGCTGCCTATCGTGCTCATACACGGCACCTCGGCCAGCCTGCACACCTGGGATGGCTGGGCCGATGCGCTCAAGCCGACGCGCCGCGTGATCCGCTTCGACCTGCCGGCCTTCGGGCTGACCGGCCCGGCGCCGGATGCCGACTACACGCTCGCTTGCTATGCACGCTTCGTGACGCAGGTGCTCGACCACCTGAAGGTGAAGCAGGCGGTGCTGGCCGGCAATTCGCTGGGCGGCGGCATTGCCTGGAAGACGGCGGTGGACCATCCCGCGCGCGTGTCGGCGCTGGTGCTGGTGGACCCGAGCGGCTACCCGATCACCGCGCTGTCGGTGCCATCGGCTTCAGGATCGCGCAGGTCCCGGCCCTGGCGCCCTTGATGCAGAACGTGCTGCCGCGACGCTTGATCGAGGCCAGTGCGCGCAATGTCTATGGCGATCCCTCGCGCGTCACGCCGGAGCTGGTCGACCGCTACTACGAGCTCACGCTGCGCGAAGGCAACCGTCAGGCGCTGGGGCAGCGCTTTCGCGAGGTGCAGCGCGAAGACCTGTCCGCGCAGATCGTCCAGGTGCGACAGCCTACGCTGATCCTGTGGGGATCGCGCGACCGCCTCATTCCGCCGGAGCAGGCCGCGCGCTTCCACAAGGACATCGCGGGCAGCCAGCTGAAGATCTTCGAAGGCCTGGGCCATGTGCCGCAGGAGGAAGACCCGGCAGCGACCGTTGGGGCGGTGCAGGCTTTCCTCGCGCAGCGCCGCTGAAGCGCCGCGCGCCCGCCTTTGCGCTCAGGCCAGCGCGATGCTGCCCGGCGCGAAGGTGTCGTCCAGCGTGCCCAGGCTGCTGTCGAGCAGGGCAGGGGAGACCTCGCGCTCCAGCACCTCGAACATCGACTCCATGTAGTCGATGAGGCGGTCCGACGCGGCGATGGCCGCCTCGGCCCGGCCGCCCGCCACCGCGTCCAGCACGGCGATGTGCGCGTCCACCGTGCCGGCCAGGTCCACGCCCTGCGGCGTGCGCATGTGGAAGATCCAGCCAATGCGCCTGAAGATGGTGTGCAGCGGCCGCAGCGTGCTTTCCACGAAGGGCTCGCCGGCAGCGGCCAGCACCAGCTGGTCGATGCGCCGGTCCACCTGGTTGAACTGCTGCAGCGTGATGCCCTCGCGGTGCTCCACCAGTTGGCGTTGCAGGTGCAGCATCTGGTTGCGCTGCGAGGCACCAGAGCGCTCGGTCGCCAAGCGGATCACGAAGCGCTCCATGTCGCGTCGCAACCGGAGCAGCACGCGGTCGCGGCCCAGGTCGATGGGCGCGATGCGCAGGCCGTGGCGCGGCGTCACTGCGACCAGCGTGTCGGCCGCCAGCCGGGTCACCGCCTGCAGCACCGGCGTGCGGCCGAAGCCCACCATGGCCTGCAGTTCGTGCGTGGCCATGAACCGCCCGGGTTGCAGCTCGCAGCACACCAGCAGTTCCTCCAGCCGTTCGTAGGCGCGGTCCGCCAGGCTCACCGCGGCATGCCGGCGCGCCGGATCGGCCTCGACGATGCGTGCCGCCGCCTGGGCCTTGGCGCGCGCCGGCGCGACGGCCCCGTTGCGTCGGCGTGGTTTGGGAGAGGTCGAGGCCATGTGCAGTTGAGGAGGTGGATGTGGTCCGGCGGCGCGCCATGCGCAGCTGGTATGTCAACAAGTGTGACTGAAACACCGCGCCAGGGCTGCACTCTCGCGACTCGGGCCGTGCCTGGGAAGAGAGGGAAAACACTGAGACATTTAGTGAAATATCACAATACGCTTGCGGCTCCCCGGCGTCCGAAACCGGTTTCTTGATCCGGTCCCGCTTCGCCAGCCCAGACACCCCTCGCGGCCCGCCCCGGCGCGCCGCGGCCTTGCGAAGGAGCGCGCATGTCCCATCCCCTGTTCAACCTGGCGGGCCGCTGCGCCCTGGTGACCGGCTCCTCCCGTGGCCTGGGCCATGCGATGGCGACTGCGCTGGCCGAGGCCGGCGCTCGCGTGGTGCTCAATGGCGTGGACGCGGGCCGGCTGGCGCAGGCTGCCCAAGCGCTGCGCGCCCAGGGCCACCAGGTCGAGCAGGCCGCCTTCGACGTCGGCGACGAGGCTGCCGTGAAAGCCGCCTTCGAAGCGCTGGACGCCGCGGGCGTCGAGGTCGACATCCTGGTCAACAACGCCGGCATCCAGCTGCGCAAGCCGCTGGTGGAGCTGGAGCTGCCCGAGTGGGAGCGCGTTCTGCACACCAACCTCACCAGCGCCTTCATCGTGAGCCGCGAAGCGGCGCGCCGCATGATCGCGCGCGGCCGGGGCGGCAAGGTCATCAACATCGGCTCGCTGATGAGCGAAGCCGCGCGTCCCACGGTGTCGCCCTACACGGCAGCCAAGGGCGGCATCAAGATGCTGACCCGCGCCATGGCCGCCGAATGGGCGCCGCACAACATCCAGGCCAACGCGATCGGCCCCGGCTACATGGCCACCGAGATGAACGCGGCGCTGATCAACAACCCCGACTTCGACGGCTGGGTGAAGCGTCGCGTGCCTTCCAACCGCTGGGGCCAGCCGGGCGAGCTGGGCGGCGCGGCCATCTTTCTGGCCTCTGCAGCGTCCGACTACGTCAGCGGCCAGATCATCTACGTGGACGGCGGCATGCTGGCCGTGCTCTGAAGGCAGGACCGCAAGAGAACGGCATGAGCACCACGCGCATCACCGACGTGCAGGTCATCGCGACCGCGCCCGAGGGCATCAACCTGCTGGTGGTCAAGGTGCTGACCAACCAGCCGGGCCTGTTCGGCCTGGGCTGCGCCACCTTCGCCTACCGCCACCTGGCGGTGCAGTGCGTGGTGGAGCAGTACCTGCGCCCGCTGCTGGTGGGCCGCGACGCCAGCGCCATCGAGGAACTCTGGCAGCTCATGCACCAGAACGCCTACTGGCGCAACGGCCCGATCGAGAACAACGCCATCTCCGGCATCGACATGGCGCTGTGGGACCTCAAGGGCAAGATGGCCGGCATGCCGCTGTACCAGCTCCTGGGCGGCAAGGTGCGCGAAGGCGTGCCGGTCTATCGCCATGCCGAGGCGCCCACGCTGGAGCAGCTGTGCGAGAAGGTCGCGCAGTACCGCGAGCAGGGCATCCGGCACGTTCGCTGCCAGATGGGCGGCTACGGCGGCCAGGGCTTCGGCCCGGCCCCGGCCGGCACGCCGCGCGGCGCGGCCGAGGGCATCTACCTCGACGGACGCCGCTACGTGCGCGAGACCATCGAATTGTTCGAGGGCCTGCGCAACCAGCTGGGCTACGACCTGGCGCTGTGCCACGACGTGCACGAGCGCCTGGCGCCGGCCGATGCGATCCATCTCGCACGGGCGCTCGAGCCCTTCCAGCTGCTGTTCCTGGAAGACGCGATCGCGCTGGAAGACGCGGCCTGGATGCCCCGCCTGCGCGAGGCCACCAGCACGCCGCTGGCGCAGGGCGAACTCATCAACAACCCGGCCGAGTGGCGCTGGCTCATCACCGAGCGGCTGGTCGACTTCCTGCGCGTGCACATCAGCCAGATCGGCGGCATCACGCCGGCGCGCAAGCTGGCGCAGTTCGCCGAGGGCTTCGGCGTGCGCATCGCCTGGCACGGGCCGGGCGACATGTCGCCCCTGGGCCACGCGGCCAACATCCACATCGACCTGGCGGCGCCCAACCTGGGCGTGCAGGAGTGGTCCGGCATCGAGCCGCCCAACTTCGTGATCCAGGAACTGCGCGGCCCGCGCGGCGCGCTGCTCGACGTCTTCCCCGGCCTGCCCGAGCTGGACCAGGGCTACGTGTACGCCAACGACAAGCCCGGGCTGGGCATCGAGCTGGACGAGCGCGAGGCCGCGAAGTACCCCTGCGAGGCGGCCGTCACCACCTGGACCCAGACCCGCCGCATGGACGGCGCCCTGCAACTGCCTTGATCCAAGTGTCGCCATGAAGATCACCCGCTTCGAAACCTTCCGCGTCGCGCCGCGCTGGATGTTCCTCAAGATCGAGACCGACGAGGGCATCAACGGCTGGGGCGAGCCGGTGCTGGAAGGCCGCGCGCGCACCATCGAGACGGCGGTGCACGAGCTGTGCGAGACGCTGGTCGGCCAGGACCCCTCGCGCATCAACGACCACTGGCAGACGATGTACCGCAGCCACTTCTACCGCGGCGGCGCGGTGCTGATGAGCGCCATCGCCGGCATCGACCAGGCGCTGTGGGACATCAAGGGCAAGTCGCTGGGCGTGCCCGTGTACGAGCTCTTGGGCGGCAAGGTGCGCGAGCGCATGAAGGTCTACAGCTGGGTGGGCGGCGACCGTCCCGCGGACATCGTCGGCCAGATGGAGCAGCTGCTGGCGGCCGGCATCGACACCTTCAAGCTCAACGGCTGCGAGGAGATGCGCATGCTCGACTCGCCGCGCGCGGTGAGCGCCGCGGTGGCCAAGGTGGAGAAGGTGCGCGAGCTGCTGGGCGACAAGGTGGACTTCGGCCTGGACTTCCACGGCCGCGTGGCCGCGCCCATGGCCAAGTCGCTGCTGCGCGCGCTGGAGCCGGTCCGGCCGCTGTTCGTCGAAGAGCCCGTGCTCGCGGAGCAGGCCGAGTACTACCCGCGCCTGGCCGCGTCAACCTCCATTCCGCTGGCGGCCGGCGAGCGCATGTACTCGCGCTTCGAATTCAAGAAGGTGTTCGAGGCCGGTGGCATCGCCATCGCGCAGCCCGACCTTTCGCACGCCGGTGGCATCACCGAGTGCCACAAGATCGCCGCCATGGCCGAGGCCTACGACGTGGCGCTGGCGCCGCACTGCCCGCTGGGCCCGGTGGCCTTGGCCGCCTGCCTGCAGGTGGACATGGTCGCGCACAACGCCCAGCTGCAGGAGCAGAGCATGGGCATCCACTACAACAAGGGCGCGGAGCTGCTGGACTACGTCCGCAACCCCGAGGACTTCCGCATCCAGGACGGCTGCATCGCCGCGCTGCCCAGGCCCGGCCTGGGTGTCGAGGTCGACGAAGAGCGCGTGCGCCACGCCGCGAAGAACGCCCCCGACTGGCACAACCCCGTCTGGCGCCATGCCGACGGCAGCGTCGCCGAGTGGTAGCCGCACCACGACCGATCCGATCAACAACCCCTGTCGCGCGGCCTCGCTGCGCTTCTCTCGTCAAACCAAGGAGACATCCATGCACAACAAGTTCTTCCCCGTCAGCCGCCGCCTCGCCGCCGTGGCCCTGGCCACGCTCGCCCTGGGCATCGGCTCGGCCGCGCAGGCCGAGGTCAAGGCCAAGCTCGGCCACGCCATGCCCGACAGCCACCCGCAAGCCATCGCGATGAAGAAGTTCGCGGAACTGGCCAGCACCTACACCAAGGGCAACGTCAAGGTCACGGTCTACTCCAGCGCCCTGCTGGGCAGCGATGAGAAGCAGCTGCAGGCCACGCAGGCCGGCACGCAGGAGCTGTACATCGGCACCCTGGCGCCGCTGTCGACCCGCGTGAAGGAAGTGCAGGTGTGGGACCTGCCCTTCATGTTCCAGAACGAGAAGGAGGTCTACGCGGTGCTCGACGGCGCTTCGTCCAAGAAGATCTTCGAGAAGATCGAACCCACCGGCCTGGTGGGCCTGACCTGGACGGGCATGGGCTTTCGCAACCTCTCCAACAGCAAGCACGCGGTCAACAAGCTGGAAGACGTGAGCGGCCTGAAGATCCGCGTCATGGCCAACCCGGTGGCACTGGACACCTGGAAGACCATCGGTGCCAACGCCGTGCCCATGGCCTTCTCCGAAGTGTTCCCCGCGCTGGAGATCAAGGCGCTGGACGGCCAGGAAAACCCGCTGCTGCACATGTACGCCAACAAGATGCAGGAAGTGCAGAAGTACATCTCGGTGACCAACCACGTCTACACGCCGGTGGCGATGGTGGCTTCCAAGAAGTTCTGGGACTCGCTCTCGCCGGCGGACAAGGAAGGCGTGCAGAAGGCCGCGACCGAAGCGGGCCTGTACCAGCGCAAGCTGCTGGACGAGGGCGACCTCAAGGTGGTGGGTGAGTTCAAGTCGGCAGGCGTGACGGTGAACAACGTCAGCCCGGCCGAGCTGGCGCGCATCCAGGACAAGGTCAAGCCGGTGGTGGCCAAGTACTCGACGGTGATCGGCGAGGACTTCGTCAAGGGCTTCTACGCCGAGATCGACAAGGCCCGCGCCGCCAAGTAAGCGCAGGCGCTACCGCCGCGCGGCACGGGCCGCGCGGCTGCCGCATACAGCAACAAGTCCAACGGCAAGAGAAGAGAAGGAGGGGTGACATGTCCGCCGCCCAGTCATTGAAGACGATCGCCGACGCGCTCATCCGCGCGCTCGAGGTCGTCATGGTCCTGTGCATGGTCGTCATGCTGGTCATGGTGTTCGGCAACGTGATGCTGCGCCTGTTCTTCAACACCGGCATCGACATCTCGGAAGAGATCCCCCGCTACGCCTTCGTCTGGCTGACCTTCCTGGGCGCCATCGTGGGCATGCGCCGGCGCGCGCACCTGGGCGTGGACATGCTGGTGCAGGCGCTGCCGCGCGCCGGCCGCCGCGTGTGCTTCGCCATCTGCCAGGTGGTGATGCTGGTGTGCTGCATCTACATCTTCTACGGCACCTGGCTGCAGCACGACATCATCAAGGGCACCGCCTCGCCGGTGGCCCAGATCAGCACGCTTTGGGTGTTCGGCGTGAGCTACCTCACGGGGGCCGCCATCGGCTTCATGTGCCTGTCCAACCTGATCCGCCTGGCGATGGGTCACGTGTCCGACGACGAGCTGATCGAGGTGCACGAGGAAGGCATGGAAGAGGCCATGCATGCGCAGGAAGACCTGAGCAAGCAGCAGCAAGGAGGCCGCGCATGACGCTCCTCGTCTTCATCGGATCGCTCCTGGGCCTCATGGCCGTGGGCCTGCCCGTGGCTTTCGCCCTGATCGGCTGCGGCCTGGCCATGATGTTCTACATGGGGGTGACCGATCCGCAGATCGTGATCCAGAACATGTGGGACGGCGCCAACAGCTTCCCGCTGCTGGCGGTGCCCTTCTTCATGCTGGCCGGCGAGTTCATGAACGCCGGCGGCATGACCCGGCGCATCATCGTCATGGCCATGTCCTGGGTGGGCCACATCAAGGGCGGCCTGGGCTACGTGGCGGTGATGGCGGCGGTCATCATGGCCTCGCTGTCGGGCTCGGCGGTGGCCGACACGGCGGCGCTGGCCTCGGTGCTGGTACCGCTCATGCGCAACGCCGGCTACGACGTGAACCGCTCCTGCGGGCTGATCGCCTGCGGCGGCATCATCGCGCCGGTCATCCCGCCTTCCATCGGCATGATCCTGTACGGCGTGACCGGCGGCGTGTCGATCACCAAGCTCTTCATCGCCGGCATCGTGCCGGGCGTGCTGATGGGCCTGGCGATCATGATCGCGTGGCGCTGGTCCATCCAGCGCGATCCGGTCAAGGCCGAGCCGCGCCGCTCCATGGCCGAGCGCCGCAAGGCCACGCGCGACGCGCTGTGGGCCATGGTGCTGCCGATCGTCATCGTCGGCGGCCTGAAGATGGGCTGGTTCACGCCCACCGAGGCGGCCGTCATCGCCGCGGTCTACTCGCTGGTGGTGGGCCTGTTCGTCTACCGCGAGATCCAGCTCAACCAGCTCTTCAAGCTGGTCCTGCGCGCTGCCGAGACCACCGCGGTGATCATGTTCCTGGTGTCGGCGGCCGGCGTGTCGGCCTGGCTGATCACCACCGCCAACATCCCGCAGCAGCTGGCCGAGCTGGTCGAGCCGATCATGGGCAACAAGATGCTGCTCACCTTCGTGCTGATGATGCTGGTGCTGGTGGTGGGCACCGCGCTGGACTTCACGCCCACCGTGCTGATCCTCACGCCGGTGCTGATGCCGGTGCTCAAGCAGGCCGGCATCGACCCGGTGTACTTCGGCGTGCTCTTCATCATGAACAACGCCATCGGCCTGGTGACGCCGCCGGTGGGCACCGTGCTCAACGTGGTGTGCGGCATCGCCCGCATACCGATGAGCGGGGCCATCCGCGGCGTGCTGCCCTTCATGTTCGCGCAGACCGTGGTGCTGATGCTGCTGGTGGTCTTCCCGCAGATCGTGATGTGGCCGCTGCAGTGGATGACGCGCTGAGACAACCCAAGGAAACGACATGCAAGCCCTCGTGATCCATGCCCCCGGCGACCTGCGCGTGCAGGACGTGCCCACCCCCGAGCTAGAAGCCGGCCAGATGCTGGTGCGGGTGCGCTGCGGCGGCATCTGCGGCTCCGACCTGCACTACTACCAGCACGGCGGCTTCGGCACCGTGCGCATCCAGGAGCCCATGGTGCTCGGCCACGAGGTGGCCGGCGCCATCGAGGCGGTGGGCCCGGGCGTGAGCGGCTTCGCCGTCGGCGAGCGCGTGGCCGTCAGCCCCAGCCGGCCCTGCGGCCAATGCCGCTTCTGCCAGATGGGCCTGCAGAACCACTGCCTGGACATGCGCTACTACGGCAGCGCCATGCGCATGCCGCACGTGCAGGGAGCGTTCCGCCAGCAGATCGTGATCGACACCACGCAGGCGTACAAATTGGCCGACCACGTGAGCGACCAGGAAGGCGCGATGGCCGAGCCGCTGGCGGTCGCCCTGCACGGCGTGCAGCGCGCCGGCCCGCTGCTGGGCCGCAAGGTGCTCGTCACCGGCTGCGGCCCCATCGGCGCGCTGGCCATCATCGCGGCCCGCCGCGCCGGTGCCGCGCACATCGTGGGCACCGACATGGGCGAGCATCCGCTGCGCAAGGCGCTGCAAGTGGGCGCCGACGAGGTCATCAACGTGGGCACCGAGCCCGAGGGGCTGGCGCGCTTCGCCGCCGACAAGGGCCAGTTCGACGTGCTGCTGGAGGCCAGCGGCAACGAGCGCGCCCTGCGCAGCGCCTTCGACGTGCTGCGCCCGCGCGGCATCGTGGTGCAGCTGGGCCTGTCGGGCGGCGAGATGCAGCTGCCCTTCAACACCGTGGTGGCCAAGGAGTTCGACCTGCGCGGCAGCTTCCGCTTCCACGAGGAATACGCCACCGCGGTCGAGCTCATCAACAAGAAGCTGGTGGACCTCAAGCCGCTGATCTCCGCCACCATGAGCTTCCGCGACCCGGCCCGCGCCTTCGCGCTGGCGGCCGACCGCTCGCAGGCGATGAAGGTGCTGCTGAGCTTCGACGACTAGGAAAGAAAGGCAGGGCGCCTCAGTTGCCCTGCAGGTGCGGGTACGAGGCGAACAGCTCCGCCGCCCAGTCCACGAAGGCGCGCACCTTGGGGCTGAGGTGCCGGTTGGGCGGGTACACAACGTACATGGGCAGCGGCTCCACGTCCCAGTCGGGCAAGAGCTGCACCAGCTCGCCGCGCTCGATGTAGGGCTCGGCCTGGAAGCGCACCACCTGCGAGATGCCGAAGCCGGCCAGCACCGAGCTGAAGTGCGCATTGGCCTCGTTCACCGACACCCGGTAGGGCAGGGTGAGCTCGATGAACTCCTCGCCCTTCCTGAATTCGTGCGGCAGGGTGCGGCGCGTGCGGCTCGAGAAGTAGCCCACCACGTGGTGGCGCTTCTCCAGCTCGTTGGGATGCTGCGGCGTGCCGTAGCGCTGCACGTAGCTGGGCGATGCCACGGTGATGAAGGGCAGCATCGCGATGCGCCGCGCCACCAGCGACTGGTCGGTCAGCTGGCCGGCGCGGATCACGCAGTCCACGTTCTCGCCCAGCAGGTCCACCGGCCGGTCGGTCACGCCCAGGTCGACCTGGATGTCGGGGTACTTGTCGCAGAAGCTCTGCAGCGCCGGAATGATGAGCAGCTGCGCGGTGGACGAGCCCACGTCGATGCGCAGCCGCCCCTGCGGGCTGGCCTGCGCATTGGTCATGCTCGACTCCAGGTCGTCGAAGTCGTTGAGCAGCCGGGCCGCCCGCTCGTAGTAGGCCGCACCGTCGGGCGTGACCGTGACGCGCCGGGTGGTGCGGTTGAGCAGCTTGCTCTGCACGCGCTCCTCCAGCGACTGGATCTGCTTGGTCACCGTGCCCTTGGGCAGCGCGAGCGACTCTGCCGCCCGGGTGAAATTGCCGGATTCGACGACGCGCACGAAAGCGCGCATGGCGAGGATGGGGTCCATTTGTTCTTGCTCTCCTCATGCCCTTGAGATTGGGGGTTTCCCCGAAGGGAGCGGGATTCTCACACGGGCAACAGCCCCTGATTGTTCCTTCTGGAGAAACAGACTTACGTGTTCATTAGGGGTTTCTGACACAACGAAGCGTCCTAATATCCAGACCATCGATTGCCACCATTCCATTTCCAGGATTGCCCATGTCGCCCCGCTCACCCGCCACCGCCGCCGAAACCCTGCCCACGCAGGCCGGAGGGGGCGTGGCCGAGCAGGACATCCGCATCGACCTGCCCAGGCGCGAGCCGGTGGCGGCGCGCATCTACGGCGAGAAGCAGCCCGGCGGCAGCCCCCTGGTGCTGCACTTCCATGGCGGCACCTTCGTCTGCGGCGAGTTGGACGACGGCCGCATGGTTGCCCGCCTGCTGGCCGCCAGTGGCGCGGTGGTGCTCTCGCTGGCCTATCCGCTGGCGCCCAAGAATCCGTTCCCGGGCGCCATCGACCTGGGCTTCGACGTGCTCGAGTGGCTGTTCAAGAACCGCACGAAGCTGGCCGGCAAGAACGCCCGCATCTTCCTGGCGGGCGAGGAAGCCGGCGGCAACCTGGCGGCGGGCATGGCCCTGATCGCCCGTGACCGCGGCCATCCGCCGCTGGCCGGGCAAGTGCTGCTGTCGCCCATGCTGGACCCCTGCGCCGGCACCGAGTCGCTGCGCAAGGCCATGGAAGACGACGGTGTCCATTGCAAGTGGGCCACCGGCTGGGCCAAGTACCTGGGCCGTCCCAAGGACGCGCTGCACCCCTATGCGGTGCCCAGCGCCTCCCTGCGCCTGGGCCAGCTGGCCCCCACCCTGGTGGTGGTCGGCCAGGACGACGCCATGCGCGACGAAGGCCTGGCCTACGCCGCCCGCCTGCGTGAAGCAGGCAATACGGTCACCAGCATCGTGTTGCCCAGTGCAGCCGGCTGGGAGGAGTCGCTGGCGCAGGGCGCCAGCGGCGAATGTCCCTGCGAGGTGACGGTGAAGCAGCACTTCCGCGAATTCCTCAGCGCAGCGCCGCCTCCCGCCAGCTGATTCCCCCGTCGGCGGAGACACCGACGACCGGCGCCCGAAGGCCGGACCGATCCCGACAAGAACACATTCTTTCTGGCGCCACCAGCGCCGGAAGGACCGTCGCATCCCGAATGGAACCCAAAAGGAAGAGAAGAGCCATGACCAAGCAACAGATCCGCAACACGGCCCGTCGGGGCCTGTGGCCCACCCTCACCGCGCTGACGGCCGCCCTGGCCCTGGCCTCGGCGGTGTTCGGCCTGAACAGCCAGCGCGCCGAAGCCAGCGCACCGCCCGCCGCGCCGCCGGCCATCCCGGTCTCGGTCGCCACCGTCGAGGCCACCGAGATCAACGCCTGGGACGAGTTCTCCGGCCGCCTCGAAGCCGTGCAGCGCGTCGACGTCCGCCCACGCGTGGCGGGTGCCGTGCAGGCCGTGCACTTCCAGGAAGGCGCGCTGGTCAAGCAGGGCGACCTGCTGGTGACCATCGACCCCGCGCCCTACGCCGCAGAGGTAGACCGCGCCGAGGCGCAGGTCGCCGCCGCGCAGGCCCGCGTCTCGTACACGCAGAGCGAGCAGGTGCGCGCCACGCGCCTGTGGAACGAGCAGGCCATCGCCCAGCGCGAGCTGGACGAGCGCAGCAATGCCAAGCGCGAGGCCGAGGCCAACCTGCGCGCCGCGCAGGCCGCGCTGCAGAGCGCTCGCCTGAGCCTGGGCTACACCCAGGTGCGGGCGCCGGTGGCCGGCCGCATCGGCAAGCTCGAAGTCACCGTGGGCAACCTGGTGGGCGCGGGTGCCGCGGCGCCGGTGCTGACCACGCTGGTCTCGGTGAGCCCCATCTACGCCAGCTTCGACGTGGACGAGCAGGTCATCGGCAAGGCCTTGAAGGAACTGCCGGGCAACGGCTCGCGCAACCAGATCGACCAGATCCCCGTGCAGATGGGCACCGCCGCCACCAACGGCACGCCCTTCGAAGGCCGGCTGCAGTTGATCGACAACCAGGTCGACGCGAAGAGCGGCACGGTGCGCGTGCGCGCCGCCTTCGACAACAAGGACGGCAGCCTGATCCCCGGCCAGTTCGCCCGCGTCCGCATGGGCCAGGTGAAGGCCGCCACCGTGCTGCTGGTGAGCGAGCGTGCCATCGGCACCGACCAGAGCAAGAAGTTCGTGATGGTCGTCAACGGCGACAACAAGACCGAGTACCGCGAGATCACCGTGGGCGCACCTGCCAAGGGGCTGCGCGTGGTGAGCGCAGGCCTCAAGCCCGGCGAGCGCATCGTGGTCAACGGCCTGCAGCACGTGCGCCCCGGCGCATCGGTGGAGCCGAAGGACGTTCCGATGGACGTGGCGCAAGCCCCTGCCGCAGGCAACAAGGTCGCCACGAACTGAGCCACTGACGACCGACTGAATTCCTGAGAGCGACGCACAGGCGCCCGAGCGGCGCCGGGGATGCGCTCGCCCTCGAAAAAGGAGAAGAGAAATGAATCTGTCCAAATTCTTCATCGACCGGCCCATCTTCGCGGGCGTGCTGTCGGTGCTGATCCTGCTGGCGGGCCTGATCGCCCTGCGCGGCCTTCCGATTTCCGAGTACCCCGAAGTGGCCCCGCCCTCGGTGGTGGTGCGTGCCCAGTACCCGGGCGCCAACCCCAAGGTCATCGCCGAGACGGTGGCCACGCCGCTGGAGGAATCCATCAACGGCGTGGAAGGCATGCTCTACATGGGCAGCCAGGCCACCACCGACGGCGTGATGACGCTGACGGTGACCTTCAAGCTGGGCACTGACCCCGACAAGGCCCAGCAGATGGTGCAGAACCGCGTCTCGCAGGCCGAGCCGCGGCTGCCCGAGGAAGTGCGGCGCCTGGGCATCACCACGGTGAAGAGTTCGCCCAACATCACGATGGTGGTCCACCTGGTCTCGCCCAACGGCCGCTACGACATGAACTACCTGCGCAACTACGCGGTGCTCAACGTCAAGGACCGGCTGGCGCGCATCAACGGCGTGGGCCAGGTGCAGGCCTGGGGCGGCGGCGAGTACGCCATGCGCGTCTGGCTGGACCCGCAGAAGGTGGCGCAGCGCGGCCTGTCGGCCAACGACGTGGTGACCGCCATCCGCGGCCAGAACATCCAGGCCGCGGCCGGCGTGGTCGGCGCATCGCCGGGCCTGCCGGGCGTGGACCTGCAGATGTCCATCAACGCGCAGGGCCGCCTGCAGAGCGAGGAAGAGTTCGGCGACATCATCGTCAAGACCGGCGGGGACGGCGCCGTCACGCGGCTGCGCGACATCGGCCGCATCGAGCTGGGCGCTTCCGAATACGCACTGCGCTCGCTGCTGGACAACCAGCAGGCGGTGGGCATCGGCGTCTTCCAGTCGCCGGGCTCCAACTCGCTGCAGATCTCGGCCGACGTGCGCAAGACCATGGACGAGCTGGCCCGCTTCATGCCCGAGGGCCTGGAGTACCGCATCGCCTACGACCCCACGCAGTTCGTGCGCGCCTCCATCGACTCGGTGGTGCACACGCTGCTGGAAGCCATCGCCCTGGTGGTTCTGGTGGTGATCCTGTTCCTGCAGACCTGGCGCGCTTCCATCATTCCGCTGCTGGCAGTGCCGGTGTCGGTGATCGGCACCTTCGCCGTGCTGCACCTGCTGGGCTTCTCGATCAACGCGCTGACCCTGTTCGGGCTGGTGCTGGCCATCGGCATCGTGGTGGACGACGCGATCGTGGTGGTGGAGAACGTAGAGCGCAACATCGCCTCGGGCCTGGCGCCGCGCGAAGCCACCTACCGTGCCATGCGCGAAGTGTCGGGGCCCATCATCGCCATCGCGCTGACGCTGGTGGCAGTGTTCGTGCCGCTGGCCTTCATCAGCGGCCTCACGGGCCAGTTCTACCGGCAGTTCGCGGTGACCATCGCGATCTCCACCGTGATCTCGGCGATCAACTCGCTCACGCTGTCGCCGGCCCTGGCCGCGCTGCTGCTCAAGGGCCATGACGAACCCAAGGACGCGCTCACCCGCGGCATGGACCGCGCCTTCGGCTGGCTGTTCCGCGGCTTCAACCGCTTCTTCCATCGCGGCTCGGAGGCCTACAGCGGCGGCGTGAAGCGCGTGCTCTCGCGCAAGGCGCTGATGATGGTGGTCTACCTTGCGCTGATCGGCGCGACCTTCGGCCTGTTCAAGGCGGTGCCCGACGGCTTCGTGCCGGCGCAGGACAAGCAGTACCTGATCGGCTTCGCGCAGCTGCCCGACGGCGCCACGCTGGACCGCACCGACGAGGTGATCCGCAAGATGGGCGATGTCATGGCCAAGAACCCGAACATCGAGGGCTCGCTCTCCTTCCCGGGCCTATCGATCAACGGCTTCACCAACAGCTCCAACTCGGGCATCGCCTTCGCCATGCTCAAGCCCTTCGACGAGCGCAAGCGTGGTGACCAAAGCGGCGGCGCCATCGCGCAGCAGCTCAACGCCGAGTTCGCCAAGATCCAGGACGCCTTCATCGTGATGTTCCCGCCGCCACCGGTGGAAGGCCTGGGCACCACGGGCGGCTTCAAGCTGCAGCTGGAAGACCGCGGCTCGGTCGGCTATGCCGGCATGGACGCGGCCGTGCAGGCCTTCATGGCCAAGACCTACCAGGCGCCTGAACTCACGGGCATGTTCACCAGCTGGCAGGTCAACGTGCCGCAGCTGTACGCCGACATCGACCGCACCAAGGCGCGCCAGCTGGGCGTGCCGGTGCAGGACATCTTCGACACCATGCAGGTGTACCTGGGCAGCCTGTACGCCAACGACTTCAACAAGTTCGGCCGAACCTACAGCGTGCGCGTGCAGGCCGATGCGCCCTACCGCGCACGGGCCGAGGACGTGGGCCTGTTGAAGGTGCGCTCGAGCTCTGGCGAGATGGTGCCGCTGTCGGCGCTGATGAAGGTGGATTCCAGCTTCGGCCCCGAGCGTGCCATGCGCTACAACGGCTACCTCACGGCCGACATCAATGGCGGCCCGGCGCCGGGCTATTCCTCGGGTCAGGCGCAGGACGTGATCAAGCGCATCGCGGCCGAGACGCTGCCCAAGGGCGTGGACTACGAATGGACCGACCTGACCTACCAGGAAATCCTGGCGGGCAACTCGGCGGTGATCGTGTTCCCGCTGGCCATCCTGCTCGTGTTCCTGGTGCTGGCCGCGCAGTACGAAAGCCTGACGCTGCCGCTGGCCATCATCATGATCGTGCCCATGGGCATCATGGCCGCGATGACCGGCGTGTGGCTCTCGGGCGGGGACAGCAACGTCTTCACCCAGATCGGGTTGATGGTGCTGGTGGGGCTGTCGGCGAAGAACGCGATCCTGATCGTGGAGTTCGCCCGCGAGCTGGAGTTCGCCGGCCGCACGCCCTTCCAGGCCGCGGTGGAAGCCAGCCGCCTGCGCCTGCGCCCGATCCTGATGACCTCGCTGGCTTTCGTGATGGGCGTGGTGCCGCTGGTGCTGTCTTCCGGCGCCGGCGCCGAGATGCGCAGCGCCATGGGTGTGGCGGTGTTCGCCGGAATGATCGGCGTGACGGCCTTCGGCCTGTTCCTCACGCCGGTGTTCTACGTGCTGCTGCGCCGCCTGGCGGGCAACCGGCCGCTCAAGCTGCACGGCAAGGAAGTGCACACCGAGGAAGCCTTCGCGCCCGCGGCCGACGTGTCTGCCGCGTCGCATGGCGGCAGCGGTGGCGGCCATGGCCCTCAGCCGCAGCCGGCATCGCCGCGCGGCATGGACGAATGAAGCAAGGAGCAACGAGCATGAACAAGAAGAGAATCTCCTGGACCTGGCTGCCGCTGGTGGCCGCCCTGGTGCTGGCCGGCTGCGCCACGCCGCCGCCGGTCGAGCTGAAGCTGGACACGCAGGTGCAGTTCAAGGAACAGGCGCAGGGCCCGCAGGCCAAGGCCGGAACGCCGGCCGCGGTGCCCGCCGACGCGCGCTGGTGGAGCGCCTTCAGCGACCCGGTGCTCGACCAGCTGATCGAGCGCGCCGCCCGCAACAACACCGACGTGCAGCAGGCCGCGGCGCGGCTGGCGCAGGCCCGCGCCCTGGCGCGCGAGGTCGATTCCGACCGCTCGCCGCAGGTGGGCCTGGGCGCCTCGGCCAACCGCGGCGCTGGCTTGGACCGCGCGCAAGGCAGCACCAAGCCCGCGAACCTGTTCACCGCCGGCCTGGCCGCCTCCTACGAGGTGGACCTGTTCGGCCGCCTTGCCGGTGCCAGCAAGGCCGCATCACTGGACGCCGATTCGCGTGCAGCGCTGCTGCAGAGTGCGCGCCTGGCGGTGCAGTCCGAGGTGGCGCAGCTCTACCTGGCGGTGCGTGCGCTGGACGCCGAGCGCGAGATCATGCGCGACACGGTGCAGGCCTACCGCAACACGCTGGACATCACCGAGCGCCGCAACCGCGCCGGCGACCTGGGCGAGCTGGACGTGGCGCGCGTGCGCACCGAGCTGGCCGCCACCGAGGCCGACGCGCTGGCAGTGGAGCGCAACCGCGCGCTGGTCGAGCATGCGCTGGCCGTGGTGCTGGGCGAGGTGGCCTCCACCTTCAGCCTGCCGGCGGAAGACTGGAAGACCGCCTTGCCGGCGATCCCGGCCGGCCTGCCGTCCACCATGCTGGCGCGCCGGCCCGACGTGCTCTCTGCGCAGAAGACCGTGCTGGCCGCGCAGGAGCGCGTGGGCGTGGCTCAGACCGCGTGGTTCCCGACCATCGCGCTGACCGCCTCGGGCGGCTATGCCTCGCCCGACCTGAGCGACCTGCTCAAGTGGTCCGCGCGGTCGTGGGGCGTGGGCGCGCTTCTGTCGCTGCCCATCCTCGACGGCGGCCGGCGCGAGGCCGGCGTGCAGGGCGCCAACGCGCAGTTCGACGAGCAGATGGCCGCCTACCGGCAGCAGGTGCTGGTCGCTTTCAGGGAAGTGGAAGACCAGCTCTCTTCGCTGCGCCTGCTGGCCGAGCAATCGGCCGTGCAGGACCAGGCTGTTGCTTCAGCGCGGCGTGCATCGTCCCTGTCGGACGTGCGCTACCGCAATGGGGCGATCGGCCAGCTCGACCTGCTGGATGCCCGACGTACCGAGCTGCAGAACCGGCGGCAGGCACTGCTCGTGAAGGCGCTGCAATACCAGGCGACCGTGGGGCTGGTGCGGGCGCTGGGCGGCGGCTGGGGCGAGGCGACGAGCGTCAGCAAGGAAGGCGCGAGCCCCGCGCGCAGCGGCCAATCCTGATCGCGCCAGTTTGGTGCGAATGAGCAAGAAGGCGCCAAGTCGGTGCCTTCTGTGCTTCATGCTTGGGTGAGAATGCACGTTTTTCGTGCAAACCCATCCAGCCAGCCCATGAAGTACAGCAGCGCCGACGCCTTCCTTGCCCACATCGCCCAGCGCAACCCCGGCCAGGGGGAGTACCTGCAGGCCGTCACCGAGGTGATCCACAGCCTGTGGCCCTTCATCCAGCGCCATCCCAAGTACCAGGGCTACAGCCTGCTGGAGCGCCTGGTGGAGCCCGAGCGCACCGTCATGTTCCGCGTCTCGTGGATGGACGACCAGGGCGAGGTGCAGGTCAACCGCGGCTACCGCATCCAGCACAGCCTGGCCATCGGGCCCTACAAGGGCGGCCTGCGCTTCCACCCGTCGGTCAACCTGTCGATCCTGAAGTTCCTGGCCTTCGAGCAGACCTTCAAGAACGCGCTGACCACGCTGCCCATGGGCGGCGGCAAGGGTGGTTCCGACTTCGATCCCAAGGGCCGCAGCCATGCCGAGGTGATGCGCTTCTGCCAGGCCTTCGCCACCGAGCTGTTCCGCCACGTGGGCGCCGACACCGACGTGCCGGCCGGTGACATCGGCGTGGGTGCGCGCGAGGTCGGCTTCCTGGCCGGCATGGTCAAGAAGCTCACGAACCGCGCCGACTGCGTGTTCACCGGCAAGGGCCTGTCCTTCGGCGGCTCGCTGATCCGGCCCGAGGCCACCGGCTACGGCAATGTCTACTTCGCGCAGCAGATGCTCGAGCGCAAGGGCCTGTCCTTCGACGGCCTGCGCGTGGCCGTCTCCGGTGCGGGCAACGTGGCGCAATACACCATCGAGAAGGCCATGGCCCTGGGCGCCAAGGTGGTCACCGTGTCCGACTCCGGCGGCTGCGCGGTGGACGAGGCCGGCTTCACGCCGGAGAAGCTGCAGCTGCTCATGCACATCCGCAACGACCAGCACGGCCGCGTGAGCGACTACGCGGCCCAGGCCGGCGCGCGCTATGTCGAGGGTGCACGCCCCTGGAAGCTGCTGCCGGTGCAGGTCGCGCTGCCCAGCGCCACCCAGAACGAGCTGGACGGCGACGATGCCCGCGCGCTGGTCAAGAACGGCGTGCTGTGCGTGGCCGAGGGCGCCAACATGCCCAGCACGCTGGAAGCCATCCAGGTGCTGGAAGCGCACGACGTGCTGTATGCGCCGGGCAAGGCCAGCAACGCCGGCGGCGTGGCCACCTCGGGCCTGGAGATGAGCCAGAACGCGCTGCGCCTGTCCTGGCCGCGCGAGGAAGTCGATGCGCGGCTCCAGCAGATCATGAAGAGCATCCACGCCGCCTGCCTGCACCACGGCGAGACCGCGGGCGGGCGCGTGAGCTACGTGCAGGGCGCGAACGTGGCGGGCTTCGTCAAGGTGGCCGACGCGATGCTGGCGCAGGGCGTGGTCTGACGGACTCGGCGCGGGGCCGGCGACCACGGCGGCGCCCTCTGCCGGGCGGCGCTTGAGGGGCCGCCGACCCTGCGCCATACTGCCCCCTCGCGACTGGACGAGGTGCTCAACTACGGGCGCCGCGACGTGTCAGCATCTTCGCGGCGGCCCGCACCGGCATCGGCTTCACGGGACAGCACCGTCGCCTCTTCATCACCGACGATTGCTCCTGGAGTTTTGCCCATGACCGCAAAGAACACGATCTGTCTCTGGTATTTGCGCGACGCCGAAGAGGCCGCCAACTTCTACGTCAAGACCTTCCCGCAAAGCAGCATGGGCGCCGTGCAGCGCTCGCCGCTGGACTACCCCGACGGCAAGCAGGGCGACGTGCTGACCGTCGAGTTCACCGTCGCGGGCATCCCCTGCATCGGCCTGAACGGCGGGCCGCACTTCAAGCACAGCGAGGCCTTCTCCTTCCAGATCGCCACCGACAGCCAGGAAGAGACCGACCGCTACTGGAACGCCATCGTCGGCAACGGCGGGCAGGAGAGCCAGTGCGGCTGGTGCAAGGACAAGTGGGGCATCAGCTGGCAGATCATCCCGCGCGTGCTGACCGACGCCATGGCTAAGGGCGGAGAGGTGGCCAAGCGGGCCTTCGCCGCCATGATGCTGATGAAGAAGATCGACGTGGCGGCCATCGAGGCGGCCGTCCGGGGCTGATTCCGGCGCAAGGAAAAAGGGGCCCGCGGGCCCCTTTCTTTCTCAGGGTGCAAGGCGCACGGCCTTGCATCCGCATCACTTGCCCCGTGCCGCCACCGCCTTCTCGGCCTTCGTCACCAGGTCCGCACCCACGGTGTTCTTCCACTTGTCGTACACCGGGCGCGTGGCCTTCACGAAGGCGGCGCGCTCGTCCGGCGTGAGGCGCGTCACCGTCACGCCCATGCCTTCGATGTCCTTGAGCACCGGCTGACCCGGCTCCACGAGGCCCTTGCGGGCGATTGCGATTTCCTGCTTGCCCGCGTCGATGGCGGCCTGGCGCACGATCTCGCGGTCGGCCGGCGTCCACGATTCCCAGATCTCCTTGTTCACCACGAAGATCAGCGGGTCGGCCACGTAGCCCCAGGTGGTCACGAACTTCTGGCCCACCGTGTGCATCTTCAGCACGGTGAAGAGGAACAGCGGGTTCTCTTGCCCATCGACCGCGCCGCTGGCCAGCGCCGGCTGCGCGTCGGCCCAGCTCATCTGCGTGGGATTGGCGCCCATGGCGGTGAACATGTCCGAGTAGATGGGCGAGCCCACCACGCGGATCTTCATGCCCTTCAAGTCTTCCGGCGACTTGATCGGCTTCTTGGAGTTGGTCACCTCGCGGAAGCCGTTCTCGCCCCACGCCAGCGGCACCACGCCGGCCTTCTCGACGATCTTGAACATGTCCTTGCCAACCTCGCCCTGCGTGAGCGCATCGATGGCCGCGTAGTCGGGCATCAGGAAGGGCATGGAGAACAGGTTGAGCTGCTTGACCTGCGGCGACCAGTTGATGGTGGAGCCCACCGCCATGTCGATCACGCCCTGGCGCAGCGCGCTGAACTCGCGCGTCTGGTCGCCCTGGATCAGCGACACGCCGGGGTACAGCTTGATGTTGATGCGCCCCTGCGTGCGTTCCTTCACCAGGTCCGCCCAGATCTTGCCGGCCTGGCCCCAGGGCGTCGGCGGGCCCAGCACCAGCGACATCTTGTACTCGGGCTTGTAGCTGCCTTGCGCCAGCGCGCCGGCCGAGAAGGTGGCCAGGGCGGTGGCCACGGCGGCCAGGCCCAGCAGGGTGCGACGGAACTTCATTGGAAAGTCTCCTTGTTGGAAAAATCGAAAAAAACTAGTAGCCGAGCTTGTGGGGCAGCCACAGCGCCAGCTGCGGCCAGACGATCACGCCCACCATCACCAGGAACATGGCGAAGAGCATCCAGCCCACCCAGCGAACGGTCTCTTCCATGCGCACGTTGGCGATGCGGCAGGACACCATCAGGTTCACCGCCAGCGGCGGCGTGAACTGGCCCAGCGCCACCTTCAGCGTGAGGATCACGCCGAACCACACCGGGTCCCAGTTGTAGTGCTGCACGATGGGCCACAAGAGCGGCACGAAGATGAGGAAGATCGACACCCCGTCCAGGAACATGCCCACGGTGATGAGCAGCACGATTAGGAGCGACAGCACGCCGTATTCGCCCAGGCCGGAGTTGACGATCGCCTTGGCCACCGGATCGATCACGCCCAGCGTGGAAAGCGAGTACGCGAAGATGCCCGCCAGCGACACCACCAGCAGGATCACCGCGGACAGCTCGCCCGACTCGCGCAGGATGACGAACAGGTCGCGCACGTTGATCGTGCGGTAGATCACCATGCCGACGAACAGACCGTAGAACACCGCGACCACCGCCGCCTCGGTGGGCGTGAACCAGCCGGCGCGCATGCCGCCGAGGATGAGCACCGGCGCCGCCAGGCCCCAGGTGGCTTCGCGGAAGCTCTTCCAGAAAGGCGGGCGGGGCAGGGTGGCTTCCAGCGCACCCATGTTGTTGGAGCGCGCCATCCACACTGCCGGAATGATCAGCGCCAGGCCGGCCAGGATGCCCGGGATCATGCCGGCGGCGAACAGCGCCGGCACCGAGGCGCCAGGCACCAGCACCGAGTACACGATGAAGGCCACCGAGGGCGGGATCAGGATGTCGGTGGCGGCGGCGGCGCCCACCACGCTGGCCGAGAACGCGGGCGGGTAGCCGGCGCGCGACATGGCCGCGATCATCACCGCGCCCACGGCGGCGGCGTTGGCCGGGCCCGAGCCGGAGATGCCGCCCAGGAACATCGCCACCAGGATGGCCACCATCGGCAGCATGCCCGGACCGCGGCCCACGATGGCGATGGCGAAGTTCACCAGCCGCAAGGCCACGCCGGAGCGGTCGAAGATGGAGCCCACCAGCACGAACATCGGAATGGCCAGCAGCGGGTACTTGCCCAGGCCGGCGTAGAAGTTCTGCGGCACGGCCAGCAGGCCGAACCATTGCGCATCGGCATTGGCCAGGGCGATGCAGGCCGCGCCCGCCAGGCCCAGGGCGGCCCCGATCGGCACGCCCAGGAGCATCATCGCCAGGAAGGCGACGAAGAGAAGCGTGGGAATCATGCTTGTGCGCCGCCGTCCTTGGCCGTGCTGCTCTTGCGTCCGCGCCGGACGAAGAGGCCCAGCGCCCGCAGCGCGATGGCCAGCGAGCAGATCGGCAGCCAGACCGAATACCACCACTGCGGCACGCCGATGCCGGGCGAGGTCTCCTCGAAGCGGTAGTCGTCCCACACCATGCGCAGGCTCAGCCCGCCGATCAGCAGGAAGAGCACCGCCACCATCAGCGCGCCGAACTGCGCCAGGCGCTTGCGCCGCGCCATGGAGCCGCCTTCGGCGAAGTACTCGATGCGGATGTGCCGGTCGCGTGCCACCGCGGCCGACCCCGCCACCATCGCAAGCAGGATCATGAGGAAGACCGAGAACTCTTCCGTCCAGGCGAAGGAGGAATCGGTGAAGTAGCGCACCACCACGTTGGCGAAGGTGATGCAGGCCAGCAGGCCCATGATGGCGACCGTGGCCCAGTCCTCGATGGCGAGGGGTACGCGCGTGGGTTCGTCCAGGCCGGGGAGTTCGTCGGGCAGCGGGCTGGCAGCATCCAGCTTGGCACCGGTTTCAGTGTGAGGCATGAAGCGTGGCGGAGAAGCGAATCAGAAAGGCCATGGCACCAGGGTTGCGCCATGGAGGGCGGGCACCGGGGACCGGCGCGCCGCGACAGGAAAGGCACGGCCACATGTTAGTGAGAGGTGCCCACAACGGGCATCGGGTCTTTACCAAGTGTGTGCCCGCTCAGCCACAGGCGCGGGCCGCCGTCGGCCGGAGGCCGGGTGAGACAATTCGCGCCCATGACCGACTCCCTCACCATCACCCGCCCCGACGACTGGCACCTGCATGTGCGCGACGGGGATGCGCTGCAGGCCGTGGTGCCGCACAGCGCCGCGCAATTCGGCCGCGCGCTCATCATGCCCAACCTGCGCCCGCCGGTGACCACCGCCGAGATGGCCCTTGCCTACCGCCAGCGCATCCTGGACGCCGTGCCCGCGGGCGCCGCCTTCGAGCCGGTGATGTCGCTCTACCTCACCGACAAGCTGCCGCCCGAGGAGATCCAGCGGGCCAGTGAGGCGGGCGTGAAGGCGCTCAAGCTGTACCCGGCCGGCGCCACCACCAACAGCGATGCCGGCGTGACCGACATCCGCAAGACCTACGCCACGCTCGAAGCCATGCAGAAGTACGGCCTGCTGCTGCTGGTGCATGGCGAGGTGACCGACCCGGGCGTGGACCTGTTCGACCGCGAGGCGGTGTTCATCGACCGCGTGATGATCCCGCTGCGCAAGGACTTCCCCGAGCTGAAGATCGTGTTCGAGCACTTGACGACGAAAGAAGGTGCGCACTACGTGCGCGACGCCGGCCGCTTCACCGGCGCCACCATCACGGCGCACCACCTGCTGTTCAACCGCAACGCCATCTTCACCGGCGGCATCCGCCCGCACTACTACTGCCTGCCGGTGCTCAAGCGCGAGACGCACCGCGTCGCGCTGGTGGAAGCCGCCACCAGCGGCAGCCCTCGCTTCTTCCTGGGCACCGACAGCGCCCCGCACGCTGCGCACCTGAAGGAGCACGCCCTGGGCTGCGCCGGCTGCTACACCGGCCTGCACGCCATGGAGCTGTACGCCCAGGCCTTCGACAACGCCGGCGCCCTCGACAAGCTGGAGGGCTTCGCCAGCTTCCACGGCGCCGACTTCTACGGCCTGCCGCGCAACCAGGGCACCGTCACCCTCAAGCGCGAAAGCTGGACCGTGCCCGAAACAGTGCCCTACGGCGAAACCACGCTCAAGCCGCTGTGCGGCGGCGAGCAGATGGCCTGGAGGTTCCAGTCGTGAACCACGAAGGCGCCGGCCAACGGGTGATGCTGCTCATCGACGCCGACAACGTCTCGGCCGACGTGATCGAGCAGGCGGTGCACAAGGTGATGGCCGAGCATGGCCACCTGCACGTGCGCCGCGCCTACTGCAATGCCGAGACGGCGCTCAAGCAGCAGTCGCTGTTCAAGCGCCTGAGCGTGCGGCCCATGGTCAACCTGGCCGCGGGCAAGAACAGCACCGACATCGCACTCGCCGTGGACGCCATGGACCTGGCCGTGAGCGAGCGGCCGCAACTCATCTACCTGGTCTCTTCCGATTCCGACTTCGCGCCGCTGGTGATCCGCCTGCGCGAGAAGGGCTGCCGCGTGTGCGGCATCGGCCAGCAGGGCAAGACGGGCGACGAGACGCGCGGCGTGTACGACCACTTCACCGACCTGCAGCACCACAGCGGCAGCGGCGGTGGCGGTGGCGGTGGCGGTGGCGGTGGCGGTGGCAGCACCGCTGCGAAGGCGCCGGCGAAGAAGCGGGCCCCAGCGGCCAGGAAGCGCAAGGCGGCCGACGCACCCGCGCCAACGCCCGCGCCGGTCCTGCCGGAAGAGGTGCTGCGCATCCTCGAGGTGGTGCCCGCCCTGCGCGGCGGCCAGCGTGTCGAGCTCAACGTGGCGGTGGAGGGCCTGCGCGGCGCCAAGCTGCTGAGCAAGAGCGGTAGCTCGCAGAAGCTCTTCAAGAAGCACCCGGAACTCTTCGTGCTGAGCCCCGAGAAGCAGCCCAACAAGGTCCAGTACGTCGGCCCTTCGCTGCGATGAGCCTCCCGCTGCCGGATTTGGGCGCTCCCTGGTGGACGCCCTATGCCGGCGTCGCGGCGAAGCCCTTGGCGCACGTCGCGGCTGGCGCGCAGGCGCATGAAGCGCTGGGCGCCATGCCATCGCCCGTCGACCTGACGGCCGGCCCGCTTCGCTTCATGCCCGGCGATTCCGCGCCCGAAGGCGAGGCCTACGAAGCCTTCATCGCCCGCACCGGCGGCGTGCCCACCCGGCACAACCTGCACGATCTCTTCAACGGCCTGGCCTGGCTGCGCTACCCGCGCATCAAGCGCCGGCTCAACGAAGTGCAGGCGGCGCAGATCGCGAGCGAAGGCGTGGGCACGCGCCGTGGCCCGCTGCGCGATGCGCTGACCCTGCTGGATGAGAACGGCGCCTTCCTGTCGGCGCCGTCGGCCCTCTGGCGGGCACTGCTGGCGCGCGACTGGCAGGCCCTGTTCGTCACGCAGCGCGGCCTCTGGCGCCAGGCGCGCGTCGAAGTCTTCGGCCATGCCCTGCTGGAAAAGCTCGCCGCCGCGCCGCGCAAGAACCTGACGGCCCACGTCCTGGTCCTGCCCGAGGAATCGAGGAATGCGAGTGCCGACTTCGAAGCCCTGGCGGCGCAGAAGGCCTTCTCGCGGGAATGGCTGGCCACCAAGCCTTTCGCGCCACTGCCGGTGCTGGGAATCCCCGGCTGGTGCCCCGAAAACGAGAACTTTTCCTTTTATGATGATTCCGAGGTATTTCGTCCCCGCAGGACCCCAGAAGAAAGAACAACCCGCATGTCCTGCAAACCCGTCCAGCTTGAAGCGGTCCGTCCGGCCCCCATCTGAGCGGCACACAAGCAGCTCCACGGAGATTCCAACTTGAAACGCATTCTTCTGTTCGTCCTGACCAACGTCATGGTGGTCGCGGTGCTGGGCATCGTTGCCAGCCTGCTGGGCGTCAACCGCTTCCTGACGGCCAACGGCCTCAATCTCGGTGCGCTGCTCGGATTCGCCCTCATCATGGGCTTCGGCGGCGCGATCATCTCGCTGCTCATCAGCAAGCCCATGGCCAAGTGGACCTCGGGCCTGCACATGATCGACAACCCCCAGACGCCCGACGAGGCCTGGATCGTCGGCACGGTCAAGAAGTTCGCCGACCGCGCCGGCATCGGCATGCCCGAGGTGGGCATCTTCGAAGGCGAGCCGAATGCCTTCGCGACCGGCGCCTTCAAGAACTCGGCACTGGTCGCCGTGTCCACGGGCCTGCTGCAGAACATGACGCGCGACGAGGTCGAGGCGGTCATCGGCCACGAGGTGGCGCACATCGCCAACGGCGACATGGTCACCATGACGCTGATCCAGGGCGTGATGAACACCTTCGTCGTGTTCCTCTCGCGCGTGATCGGCTATGCGGTCGACAGCTTCCTGCGCCGCGGCGACGACCGCTCGTCCGGCCCCGGCATCGGCTACATGATCACCACCGTCGTGCTGGACATCGTGCTGGGCTTCGCCGCCGCCATCGTGGTGGCCTGGTTCTCACGCCAGCGCGAGTTCCGCGCCGACGCCGGCTCGGTCGAGCTGATGGGCGGCCAGCGCCAGCCCATGGTCAACGCCCTGGCGCGCCTGGGCGGCCTGCCGGCCGGCGAGCTGCCCAAGTCGGTGGAAGCCATGGGCATCACCGGCAACATCGGCAAGCTGTTCTCCACGCACCCGCCGATCGAACAGCGCATTGCGGCGCTGCAGAACGCGAGCTGAGCGGTACCCGGGTTTCAAAGGGGCTGGCGAGGCCCCTGATCTGGATGAAGCGCCCCCTCATCGACCGATGAGGGGGCGTTTTTTCATGCGCGATCCGTTCGGGGGTGGGGCAGGGCGACATCCTTTGCGAAGCTTGACCCAGGTCAAGCGCCCAAGGCCATGGGCCTGTCTATCGTCGGGAGTGGCAAAGAGGAGACGCCATGGAACTCGAGATACCGGACTTGCTTGCCGGCGCACTGCAGGGCCAGGTCGGCGCGCAATCGCCGCTGGGCCTTCAGTTGGGTGGGCAAGGTGCCGGCAGTGGTACCCGGGTGGTGTCGAGCCACCATTTCGACGGCCACTCGCTCAACCTGCTCTACCAGCTGAGCCGGGCCGCCGGCGCGCGCGACCTGGTGTTTCAGCTGCTGGCGCTGGACAACCTCAACGGCGAACCGCCGGTGCGCCCCATCGCCAGCCTGGAACTGATGGTGCCGGCGCTGATCGAGTGGCTGGGGCGGGACCTGATCGATGGCTGGCTGTACCAGCGCGGCCGGGACGGGGTGCTGCTGGCCTGGCTGGTTCATTCGGTGCGACTGGTGAAACCGGCGGATGGCGAGTCCTATGTGGTGGTGGGGCTGCTGGCCAATACGCTGCGGGCGGCGGGCCGTGAACTGCCCACGGAGCCTCGACTGCGTTTCGCCGGCATGACCTGGGGCTTGAGCTTCTACACCGAAGACCTCGCCGGCCACACCCTCGCCGGCATGTTCGCCGCGCATGGCTTCCACAAGGAATGCGCCGAATTCAAGCGCGAGTACGAGCATCAGGTGGCCTGTTTCACCAGGCTGCAGCCGCAGTTCGGCGCCCAATTCACCATCAGCGGCAGTGCCTGGACGCCCGGTGAAGGCCCGCGCAGCGAGATGGGGTTCCACCGGCTGCCCTCCGGCGCGGCGGCCCGCTGCGTGAACGAAGAGGAACTGCTGCACCGCCGCTTCGACATGGCCGCCGACCCTCAATACTGGCGCGAGAGCGGCATCGCCGCGGGCTTCGATCGCATTCCGCAGCACTGCTATCTCCACCTGTTCCACCTGGACTGGCACCGCAGCATCTGGGCCCATGTACAGAATGTCCAGGAATACAAGTACCAGCCCAGCCTGCGCGAGCGGCTGGTGCTGCCGCAGGCGCACCGCGACCTGATCGACATCCTCACGGCCGATCGCAGCTTTCTTCTGGAGGATGTCGTTCCCGGCAAGTCCGGCGGCACCACGATCCTGTGCAAGGGTGCGCCGGGCTTGGGCAAGACCCTCACCGCCGAGGTCTATGCGGAGGTGGTCGGCAAGCCCCTGTACCGCGTGCATTCGGGCCAACTCGGCGTCACGGCCGGCTCGGTCGAGGCCAGCCTGACGCAGATCCTGCGGCGCGCAGCGCGCTGGGACTGCGTGCTGCTGCTGGACGAGGCCGACGTCTACATCCGACGGCGCGGCAACGACCTGCAGCACAACGCCATCGTCGCGGAGTTCCTGCGCACGCTGGAGTACTTCAGTGGCCTTCTCTTCATGACCACCAACCGGGTCGACGACATCGACGAGGCCATCCTCTCGCGCTGCATCGCAGTGATCAGCTACCAGCCGCCTGGCCCTGGGGATGCGCGCCGCTTGTGGTCCATGCTGTCGGCCCAACTGGGCGTGGACGTGCCGGACGCGCTGATCGACAGGCTGGTGGTGGACTACGCCGATGCCAGCGGACGCGACATCAAGGAACTGCTCAAGCTCACGAGCAAGTACTGCCGCTGCATGGGCCTGCCGCTGTCCGCACAGGCGTTCGCGCAGTGCGCGGTGTTTCGGGGCCTTGCCTGTGCGTCGTCGGCTGAAGCAAAGGCTGCATCGTGATCGACCCCTCCCTGCTCGGCGGCGCGCTGACCGGCCGCATGACGTTCCGGCCCGGCGCTGCCCCCGTGGCCGACCCGCTGCCGCCCGGCCGCCACGGCCTGTCGTTCGCCGAGGGGCGCGAGGCCGTGCTGGTGGTCCCCGAGGATCTGCCCGCCGATACGCCGCTGCCCCTGCTGGTGATGTTCCACGGCGCGGGCGGCGAGGCCAACCGCGTGCTGCCGCATCTCGTCGCCCATGCGCGAGCCCGGCGCTTCCTGCTGCTGGCGCCGCAGTCGATGTATCCGACCTGGGACATCGTGATCGGCGGGCATGGCCCCGACCTGGAGCGCCTGGACGCAGCCTTGTCCCGGGTGGCCGAGCATTTCCACGTCGACCCCGGGCGCCTTGCGTTTGCCGGCTTCTCCGACGGCGGCAGCTACGCCCTGTCGCTTGGCCTGACGAACGGCGACGTGGCCAGCCACGTGATCGGCATGTCGGCGGGTTTCATGAACACGTTCACGCAGTCAGGAATGCCACGGGTGTTCCTCGCGCACGGGCGCAGCGACAGCCAGTTGCCCATCGAGACCAGCGCCCACACGAATGCGCGACGGCTGCTGGAAAGCGGGTACGACCTGACCCTGCAGCCCTTCGACGGTGACCATGTCATCACGCCATGGGTGGTCGCGCGGTCGGTCGAATTTTTTCTCGGGCTCCAAGCAACAGGAACGACGGCACCACCTCCCAACTGATTCAATCTCGCGCCAGAAAGAGGCCTTGGGGAGGAGGACGGCGGATTCCTGAAGCCGCGTTGCTTCCGATTGCCAAAGCAATCTGGCGCCGTCCACAATGGGCGCCGCCGAATCCACCCGATCGAGGAATTCCCATGGCGATCCCTGATGACGAGGAGGTCTCTATGTCCACCCAGACGGACTTCACCGCAGTCCTTGCCGGTTGGGAGGCGCGACGACCCGATGAGGTGGCCATCAGCTTCGGCGGGTCGAAGTGGACCTGGGCCGAACTGGCCGGGCGCGTCCGACGCAACGCGGCAGCCCAACGGGCAGCGGGGCTGCGCCCCGGCGACCGGATCGCCGTGCTCGACTTCAACCATCCGTCGTGCCTGGAACTGACGCTGGCGTGCGCCCAGGTCGGCACCGCCAACGCGATCGTCAACTTCAGGCTTGCGCCGCCCGAGATGGTCTACGTGATCAACGACGCACAGGCCCGTCTTCTTTTCGTCGGGCCCGAGTTTGCGGGCGCCATCGCGCAGCTGCGCGACCAGCTGCCGACTGTCGAGCGAGTGATTCGCATCGGCGGTCCCGATGACGAATACGAGGCATGGATTGCAGGCCAAGCGCCGGAGGCCAAGGCCCGGCCAGCCCACCCCGATGACTGCTTCGTGCAGCTGTACACATCGGGGACGACCGGCTTTCCCAAAGGGGCGATGCTCACCCATCGTGGAATGCTCGCGCACGCGCACAACGTCGCGGTCGACCAGGACATGGGGCCGCACGCAAGGGTGCAGGTCGCGATGCCGCTGTACCACGTGGGCGGCACCAGCTACTCCCTGGTGGCGATCTGCCAGGGCGCCCGGATCGCGATGCTCCGGCTGCCCGACCCGGCGGCCGTGCTCGAGATGCTCGAAGCCGAGAAGATCACGCACACCTTCCTGGTGCCCGCACTGATGGCCATGGTGAACAAGGTCCCCGGCGCGGCCGACCGCGACTACTCGGCCTTGAAGGCGCTGTCGTACGGGGCCTCGCCGATGCCGCTGCCGGTGATGCGGGCATCCCTCGCACTCTTCCCCGGCGTGATGCAGCAGGTCTACGGCATGACCGAGGAATGCGGCGTGGTCAGCGTGCTCGGGGTGGAGGATCACACGGACCCGACCGTCGCCCACCGGCTGGTATCGGCGGGCAAGCCGATCCATGGTGTCGAGATCAAGATCTGCGACCCCGGCACCGGCGAGTCCGTCGCGCCCGGCGAGCCAGGGGAGATCTGGGTGCGAAGCGAACAACGCATGGGCGGCTATTGGGGAAAGCCGGACGCCACCGCCGCGGCTTTCACGGCGGACGGCTGGCTGCGCTCGGGCGATGGTGGCCACATGGACGCCGACGGCTACATCTACGTCACCGATCGCATCAAGGACATGATCATCAGCGGTGGCGAGAACATCTATCCAGCCGAGATCGAACGCGTGCTCGCCGAGCATCCATCCATCGACGATGTCGCCGTGATTGGTGTGCCGGACGAGAAATGGGGCGAGGTGCCCAAGGCGGTGGCCGTCGCGGCACCTGGAAGTGCCATCGACGTCGAGCAAGTCCTTGCCTACTGCCGCGAGCGCTTGGCGCCGTTCAAGTGCCCGAAGTCCATCGACGTCGTTGCCGCCTTGCCCCGAAACCCGACCGGTAAGGTCCTGAAGAAGGACTTGCGCAAACCCTATTGGGCCGGCCGAGAGCGCCAGATTGTCTGAGCGGCCCATTGGACGCCGGCGAAGCTGATCTCCTGGCGCGCGCTCGCGCAGGCGACACCTCTGCTTTCGACGAACTGATCAGGCCACAGCGGCGACGACTGCACGTCCACTGCTATCGAATGCTGGGATCGCCGCAGGACGCGGACGATGCCGTCCAGGAGAGCTTGCTGGCGGCCTGGCGTGGCATCGGCTCTTTCGAAGGACGCAGCGCGCTGAGCACCTGGCTCTATCAGATCAGCACCCGCGTTTGCCTGCGCTTCATCGCGCAGCGGCCGAGACGGCTCCTGTCTGCCGATCATTCCCCACCGCTGGCCGGCACCGCCGATCTTGGGCAAGTGCTCGGCGGGCCGGTATGGGTCGAGCCGTTGCCCGACGGGGAGTGGCTTGCAGAGGCCATGCACGAAGAGCCCGGTCACACCACGGCGCTGCGACAAAGCGTGGCACTCGCGTTCATCGCAGCGCTGCAGCATCTTCCGGGCACCCAGCGAGCCGTGCTGCTGTTGCGCGAGGTTCTGGAGTATTCGGCCGCCGAGACGGCGCGCATGCTGGGAACCACGGCGGCATCGGTGAACAGCGCGCTCCAGCGTGCGCAGAAGTCGGTGAAAGACAAGATGCCTGAAAGCTCCCAGGCAGTTGAGCTGGGGGCCCTCGAATCGACCGGCGTGGACCAGTTGCTGCGCGACTTGATCGACGCCTGGGAAAGGCGGGACGTGGCCGGCTTCGTGAGCCTGCTCACCGAAGATGTGCGCTTCACGATGCCGCCGCTGCCCGCCTGGTTCGATGGGCGGGAATCGGTGGCCAGGTTCATCTCCGAGCGCATGTTCGCGACGCCCTGGCGCCTGCGCCGGCTCCGGGCGAACGGCCAGCCCGGTCTGGCCTGCTACATGCAACACCCGGGAACCGAGGTCTTCCAGCTTGGCGCCGTCAATGTGCTTGCGTTCAAGGCAGGCCGCATTGCCGGCATCCACTCGTTCCTGGATCCGGCTGTCCATCGCCGGTTCGACTTGTCGTCGGAGGTGACCTGATCAGCCAGACCCAGCGATGAGTTTTGGCTTCGCCTTGTCTCTAAGACGGTACGGCGCAACCCGCATTTCGCGGCGGCGGCGGAACACCCAAGAGAAAGACGAAACACCATGACCACGCGCAATGAAGCCAGCCCGGCCTCCGTCGAGGACAAGTGCACCGGACCCGGCGAGTTGATCCTCACCACCTTCGACTGGGTTCCCGAAACACCACGCGGCTACGTGCGCGACATCCGCGTGCGTTGGGCATTGGAGGAGGCCGGGTTGCCGTACCGGGTGAAGAGCGTGCCATTCGGCCCTCGCGGCCCCGGGCACTTTTCGCATCAGCCGTTTGGACAGGTGCCGTGGCTGACTGACGGGAGCCTCTCGATATTCGAGAGCGGCGCGATCCTTCTTCACCTTGGCCAATACAGCGAGGCGCTGATGCCGGCCGATCGCCAAGCCAGAAGCAGCGTCATGGAGTGGCTGTTTGCCGCGCTCAACTCGGTCGAGATGGCCAGCCTGCCATGGTCGATCTTCAAGCTTGCGGGCGAGGGCGGTGCATCGCAGGAACTGAAGATGCTGCAGGCATTCCTCGATGCCCGCCTCCAGCACATGGAGGCGGTGTTGTCAGGGTGCGCCTGGCTAGCGGGGAGTTTTTCCGTGGCCGACATCCTGATGGCCGACGTGCTGCGGCTGGTCGATCGGTTCGACGGGTTGGCGAAGCTCCCCGCATGCCGCGACTACCTGGAGCGTGCGACGGCACGACCATGCTTCGTCCGCGCGCATCAAGACCAATTGGCACACTTCGGGGCAGCAGACGTCCGAGCCTAGATGCGCTGGAGGAGGGGCCATTGTTCGAAGGCCGCCGCGCCTGTTACGCAGGCCGGTGCGTCATGTCGAGCGAAGTGGCAGCTCAAGCGAGCCGGAAAGCGGGACCGAGTCGATTCGCGCAGCGCTTGCAATCACGATGGCACGGGTGCGCTCCTCGGCGATTTCAGCCAACGCGCGCCACAGGAATCGGATCGACGCGCTGTCCAGGGCGGCGGTCGGCTCATCAAGCAATGTCAGCGGGCGTCCTGAAGCGAGCGCGGCCGCCAACCAAACCTTGCGTCTCGACCCGGTCGACAGCATGTGCATCTGCTTGCCAAGATGCGGGGCCAGAGCGAAGCCATCGACGAGCGCTTGCCAACTTGCTTCGCTGAAGCGCGCATCACCAGCCTTGAGCGTCGACGCACACTCCACCGCCGTGACCGCGTCGAATGCGTCGGTCTCCGGGTCCACGAAGAACACCTTCCGCTTGTAGACGTCAGGCTCGGCATCAAGACGTGCACCGGCCAGCGTCAGCCGGCCCCCTCCGGCAGGTTGATTGGCCGCAAGCATCCGAAGAATGGTGGACTTTCCGCTGCCGTCGTCGCCGTACAGCAGGCTCACTCCGGCGCCAATCGAAGCGCTCCATCTGGATGCGATCGGTGGCTGGCCCGGGTAGGCGAAGCTCAGGTCGTCGACCACGAGAATGGAAGCGGAAGCCGAAGGGTTCATGTCGCAACCCTACAGCAACTCCGCGCACCGGCGGTCAGGACCCGTTGCCGCCTTTCCAGCCGCGCAGCCCACGGTTCCACGCGCGAAGGCGGTCGTCCAAGGCTTCCTCGCCGGCGCCCAAGGTGGTGGCCGAGAGTTGGTCGAGCAGGATCTGCTGATCGGTGCTGAGCTGCTGCGGAAAGATCGGGACGAGCGTGACCAGGTGGTCAGCACTCGGGCCGCGGCACTGCACCGGGAAACCCATGCCCTTCAAGCGGTAGGACAGCCGGTCGCGACTCAACTGCAGCGCCTGGAAGCCGGTGACAGTCGGCACCTTGATCTGCCGATTGGCGATCCATGCGAATCCATCGATCGGCATCTCGCATCGGATGGTGCCGTCGTCGTCCAGTTCGAAGAATGCGTGGCTGGACACCTCGATGCGGATCTCGACGTCTGCCGGAGGGCCTTCGGCGCTCACGCGCCGACCGTCGACATGGAGCAGATCGCCATTGCGCACGCCGGGCGGAATGCGAACGTTGATCTTGTAGTCGCGCGGCGCCATCTTTCCGACGCCTGCGCAGGCCGCGCAAGCCTGCCTCGCGATGCCGCCGCCCAGGCAGGCCTCGCACTCGGCCACGCCGGTGGGCCAGCCGAAGAAGGAGCGCTTGGGAATTGCACCGGACCCGCCGCAGCGGGCGCAGTTTCCGCCCAGCACCTGATGCCCGGCGCCGTGGCAACTGGCGCAGTTGTCGGTCAGCTTGCCCCGCAGCACCTTGATGCAACCGCTGGCCGCCTGCTCCAGGGTCAGCCTGACTTTGCGGTGCAGGGTCCGGCCCCGCCGCTGCGTGCCGGACGCGCCGGATGCCGCTGTGCCTTGATCGGCGTTGGATTTGTCGGGGGTGTTGCCCTCCGGTGTGTCGGCAGGCGCGTCGGCGTCGCTGCTCGCCCGGTCAGCGAAGCCGGCCCGGCGGATCTCCTCGAATGCCTGATTGATGCGCTGCATCCTGGCGACGGCTCCGGCGCTCTCGTTGCGGTCCGGATGCCATTGCGAGGCAAGCCGACGCCATGCCGCTTTCACCTCGCGCTCGGTCGCGTCAGGCGCCAATCCCAGTTCAGCGAAAGCGTTGTCGGTGTCCAAATCCAAAGACTTCGTCCAGGGGACACCGTCCACGAGGAAGCCCGTGGAGGCGGCGGCCTGAATCAACCATGAATTTTATCCGAGGGGGTGGCGCGTGAGCCGCGTATCAGGGCACGACGTCCATGACGATCGGGTAGTAGATCTCGTAGACGGGGCCGCCGACCGGCGCATAGCGGAAATGGACCTGAGCGCTGTACGTGCCGGGCACGAGGCAACGCCCGCCGTAGCACGCCTGCACCTGGGTCTCCCAGGTGTCGCTCGTCGTCGCGCGCTTGGGCAACCCGGCCTCGTTCACCGAGCGGAAGTAGAGCCACAGGTTGGCGCCCGGGGGCGTCGCCATGCTCACCCAGTTCATCGGAGGCGGTCCATTGCCAAGCAGGCCGGACTTGCTCTGACTCAGGCCAAGGCGCCGGAAGCCGGGGCACTCCCAAACATCGGGCGAGGCTGGTCGACTAGCATGTCGGCATGAAGCCATTGCAGTTGGAACTCGATCGCCTGTACGGCTTGGGTGCGAGCGCCGCGCACGACGCTGCTCCGGCGGCCGCCCAGGGCGTTCGAGTCCTGGTGTTGGAGCTGAGGCCACCTGGGGGGTGGGCCGAGCTTTCCTCGGTCTGGACGGGCGTCCAATCGGACCTCGGCCTTCCTCCGCCGGCCATCGCGGTCTCAGGAGTCGACGCACTGCAGCTGTGGTTCTCCCTCGCATCGCCGACTATGCCGAGTGCTGGCGAACTTTTCCTGCAGGGCCTCCGTGCACGGTATCTGCCGCAAACAGCAGCGACGCGCGTGCGTCTGATCGCCGACGCGGCGCAACTCCCGTCCGCGCCGCCCCTGGAGACCAGCCCGGATCGATGGTCGGCGTTCGTCGCTCCCGACTTGGCTTCGGTGTTCGCCGATACGCCGTGGCTGGATCTTCCTCCCACCTGCGAAGGCCAGGCATCGCTTCTGCGCGCGCTCGAGCCGATCCGGCAAGTTGCCTTCGAAGCCGCGTTGAGCCAGCTTGGCGTCATGGAAGAAGTGCCAACTGACTTGAAGCTGTCCGGCTTGCCCGACATGCCCACCTCCGAACAAGGGGGAGCCGACGCGGAGCGCTTTCTAAGAGCCGTCATGAACGACGAATCGGTGCCTATGGCTTTGCGGATAGAAGCCGCAAAGGGTTTGCTTGGTCATGCCAAGCGCGGGTAGGCAGATCGCCGGAACCATCAGGCAGATTCCTGGGCAAGACTGCAATCCCGACTTCGGCTCGGTCGGCTGGCTGCTTCGCAAGATGAGCAGCGCCTGCGCGGAATACCCTCTTACCGCCGGGGCCGAGCTGGAGTAAAAGCACGATCCTGCGGCCTGCTCGGGAGGCCGCGAGGAGACAAAGCCATGAACCAGGGCGAGCGAAGGCTGCAGCACCAGGCGAGGCTGGAGCAGATCAATCGCATGCAGCGGGTCACCGGCACCGGCGACTTCGCGCATGTCGACCATGAAGGAACCACGATCGAGCGAGCCCGCATGCTCGACGAGGAAATATGCGCCCACGAGGCGACCGAACGGGGCCTGGCAGCCTTCGAGCGACTGCTGCAACTGGCAGAACTCCCCGAAAGCCCGCATGCGCGCGCTGCCGCCGAGCTGCTGGCGGCGGTCTGGCGCGATGAGCCTCTGTCCCTGCGCAGGCTGCGCGGACTGGAGCTCGGTCTGGGTGACGACATGGTGGCGGTAATCGACGCCTTCCGCCATGCCCGCCTGTCGCTTGCCGACCAGGTCGATGGCGGTGGCATACGGCTGGCGCGGGCGCTGCGGGTCTGGCAGGGACACCAGACGTAGGCAATTCGCCGCAGGCCTGCATATCTCTAACAACCACAAAGGAGACAACCATGGCATTTTGGAAGCCGCTTGCCGGTTTGGTGCTTGCGCTGGCGGCGGGCCTCGCCATCGCCGCCGACTACCCCGCCCCGAAGGAAGCTGACTGGATCGCACGCGATTTTCGCTTCGCCAATGGGGAAGTCATCGCGGACATGCGCATCCACTACACCACCATCGGCGATCCGTCCGGAGAGCCCGTTCTGGTGCTGCACGGCACTTCGGGCTCAGGGGCGTCCATGCTCAACCCGCAGTTTGCGGGCGAGCTCTTCGGCGCAGGGCAGCCGCTGGACGCGAAGCGCTATTTCATCATCCTTCCGGACGCGATCGGCCACGGGAAATCCGCAAAGCCGTCGGATGGCCAGCGCGCGAAGTTCCCGCGCTACAACTACGACGACATGGTGGCGGCGCAGCACCGCCTGGTCACCGAAGGCCTGGGCATCAAGCGCCTGCGCCTTGTCATCGGCAACTCGATGGGCGGCATGCACACCTGGCTGTGGGGCGTGAAGTACCCCGACTCGATGGACGCGCTTGTGCCGATGGCCTGCCAGCCGACCGAGATGGCCGGGCGAAACTGGATGACGCGGCGGATGCTGGTCGACTCGATTCGCAACGACCCGGACTACAACGGCGGCAACTACACGACGCAGCCGAAGGCGGTGCGCTATGCGAACGTGTTCTTCGGCATCACGACGATCGGCGGCACGCTCGCCTACCAGAAGCAGGCGCCGACTCGCGAGGCGGCCGACAAGCTGGTCGAGCAGCGCATGAACGCGCCCTTCACGGCCGACGCGAACGACTTCCTCTATCAGTGGGACTCCTCGCGCGACTACAACGCCTCGCCCGGGCTGGAGCGCATCCGGGCCCCGCTGCTGGCGATCAATGCGGCTGACGACGAACGCAACCCGCCTGAGCTTGGCATCATGGAACGCGAACTGAAGCGGGTGAAGGACGGGCGCCTGTTCCTCATTGCGGCAAGCGACGAAACCCGCGGCCACGGGACCACCGGGATGGCCCGGTTCTGGAAGACGCAACTGCAGGAGTTCATGCAGGCGAGTGAGCGTCGGTAGCCCGGGGGCGCTTGGCGTTTGGCGTTTGGCGGGTCGGAGCATCGCCGACGGCGCGCCGATGGTTTTGCATCTCGACGTATCTATGTTCGGCGGCCTCGCAGCGACGAACGAACCCGCTCTCGCGGTAGGCGCTTCGCGCACCCCATAGACATGCCGTGACCCGGTTGGCGCCACCCTTGATGGCGAGGCAATCCCGCCTCGCCATCAACGCAGCCGCCATCATGGACACGATCACTTCGGGGGCCGCTTCGGGCGTCTGCACCGCTCGCCTGACTCGGCCACGGTGCAGGACCTGCGCAACATCCAACTGCACCTGGTCGTATTCGCAGGTAGACGGTCAGGCGGGCAGGAGGACCTTTCCGATGACATGAACCACCCCATTGGTCGCGAACACATCGGCGCCCGTGATGTTGGACACCCGGTTGCGCTGGTCGGTGATCTGGAAATTGCTATTGATGCGTATGGCCGAGCCTTGCACGGTCGCGATGGATGTATCGAATGGAATCTCGGCCTTCAGCACGCGGCTGGGCACCACGTGGTAGGTCAGCACCTTGGTCAGCATTGCTTTGTCGGCCAGCAGCGCTTCCTGGGTGACGCCCAGTTCTGTAAGCAGCGCTGCGAACGCGTCGTTGGTCGGTGCGAAGACGGTGAATGGGCCGGAGCCCTTGAGCGTGTCCACTAGGCCTGCAGCCGCCACTGCGGCGACCAGGATGCTCAGGCTCGGGGTGCCCTGGGCCGTCTGAACGATGTCTTTGTTGGCTGGCAGGAGCACGCGGTCCACCACGTGCAGCACGCCGTTGAGCGCGAAGGAATCGGTGGCGACAACATGTCCGGCGCGATTGCGCCCGTCTTGCGTGTTGTAGGCGTCGCCCACTTTGTCGATCTTGAAGAATCCGCCGCTAATGGGCTCGATCGCCTTGCCCGAGGGAATGTTGGCGCGGGCCACCAGCTTATCCAGGACGTGGAACTTCAGCACGGCGGTGAGTGTTGCCTTGTCGGCAAACAGGGCATCCTTGGTGGTGCCCAGTTCGCCCAGCAGCGCCACGAAGGCATCGTTGTTGGGCGCGAACACTGTGAATGGCCCCGAGCCCTTGAGCGTGGCGGTCAACCCGGCGGCGCCGACGGCCTCGACGAAGATGCTTAACTCTGGTTTGGACGCCGCTAGATCGACCACGTCCTGGCGATTCTCGATGTCGTCGCTTCCGCCGCATCCAGGCAGTACGACGGCACTTGCCAACGCGGTAGCCGACAGGATCAGGTCTCGACGATTCATCGTCTTTTTCATCGCAAAGCTCCTCGGGTGGTGGTTAAGGAAAGTTCGGGCCGCAAGCTGTCGCGCGGTTCTTACGCAGCGCCATTTCGCGAAGATCACTTCGCTGGACGTAACAGTCTGCAAGGCGTCGCACCGCGCTTGCGGTGACTTCAGGGTCTCGCTTTTTCGCTAGGCTCCCGCGAGGCGGTTCGTGTTGAGCCAATCCTTGGTGCGCAGGGCGCTTGAGGGGCGTGCCGTTTGAAGATCGCCGTCGAAAGATGCTGGAGAATCGGATCGATGCGCTGTTCTCCGCGAAGCGCGCCCGCAAGGTCTCATCCGAACGGCCGCAGCAGCCTTGCTTTGGAGGACGACCAGCCGCGAGATCTATCAGAAGCTGGTGATCGAGTCCGGCTGGACGCCAGTGCCTATCAAGACTCGCTGCAGCAAACGCTGGTCGAGCCTCTGACGGATCGGTCGGACTAAGCCAGTCTGCGGCTATCTGTCTGTCGAAGCAGCTTTACGCAAAGGCGCTCGGGCAGGGCCTTATCCGTGTTCGGAGCAGCAAGAGCAGTTTCTGACCGCTCGGGAGGAGCGCCATCTCGGCGGCAGTCATCGCTTTCTCGCGCCGCCCGGCGGCGGCACGCTGCTGGTCGTAGAGATTCCTTTGTCGTTCCATGCCACCCAGGAGATGTAATGGATGCCTCCCTCCCTACGGGGACAGCAAGAGCAGGAGCACGGAGATGAGCAGCTTGGCTGTTCTGGGCGGCTGGCTTGCCTG
>NZ_FOUG01000040.1 GCF_900114785.1 Variovorax sp. OV329 | reverse complement strand
GCTCCTCACACAACAGGCCGGATACAAGGCAGCAGCCGACTTCTTCACAACACCGATGCGGGTTACTCCTCATAGCCGGGAGGCATCCATACAAGCTCCCATGAAGCAAGCGCTCGTCGTCGAAGACCTCGCCGAGGTGCGGGACTGGCTGGTCGGCATCGCACAGTCGGTGTTTCCGGGCGTCGAGGTGACGGCGGTGGGCCGCGCCGATGCGGCGATGAACTGCGTCGCCAGCCACCCGTTCGACGTGGCGCTGGTCGACCTCGGGAGGCCCGACGGAAACGGCATCGACGTGGTGCGCTTGCTGCATCAGAAGCGGTCGCAGTGCCTGGCGGTGGTAGTGCCCATTTACGACGACGACGAGCACCTGTTCCCGGCGCTGCAGGCCGGCGCCTTCGGCTACCTGCTGAAGGACCAGCGGCGCGAGGCCCTGATCACCCAGTTGCTGCGCATCGCGAGCGGCGAGCCGCCGTTGTCGCCGCCCATCGCACGCCGTGTGCTGTCCTTCTTCGGCCGGAGTTCGGCCGGCCTGACGCCGCCCCGGCTGCAGCCAGCATCGCAGGTCGAGACGGTACGGCTGACCGAGCAGGAAACGGTGGTGCTGCAACGCGTGGCCAAGGGCTACACCCTTCCGGAAATCGCACAGCAGCTCGGGCTTTCCCGCTACACGATTGCCGAACACGTCAAGCACATCTATCGCAAGCTCGATGTCTCCTCGCGGGCCGAGGCCGCGCTGGAGGCGGCCCGCAGGGGCTTGGTGAGTTAGCAGAAGCCCACGGCACCGTGAACCCCTCGAGATGAGGTATTCGCCACGCGCACCTTGCCTCCTACATTGCGCTCGCTTGGCAGACAGATTCAGAGCCGTAGGAACTGATGCGGGCCGTTTGCCTTTGCCAGATCAGCCCAGCGTGCCGTTCACGCCTTCGATCAGGTAGTCCATCTTCTCGAGGACCGGGTCGTAGTTGCCGTAGCCCTTGTCGAGCACGAGCTTGCCAGTGTTGCTCTTGACCGGTCCGGTCCAGATCGGCTTGCCAGCCTTCAAGTCGGCGATGGCCGCAGTGGCCGCATTGCGCGCCTTGTCGGTGGCGCCGGCGCCGAAGGGCGTGCTGAGCACCATGTCCTTGTCGTAGCCACCGAAGAACTGGTTGGGCAGCTTCTTGCCGTTGCCCACGTCGGCGGCGAATGACTTGTAGACCGTCTCCCACTTGTTCTCGGCGCCGGTGATGAAGCCCTTGGGTGCAAGGCGCGCCTGCGAGGCGTTGTGGCCACAGGTCTTTACGCCGGCCTTCTCAGCCGTCTCGATCACCACCTTCGGGCTGTCGACGTGGCAGGCAATGACGTCATTGCCTGCGGTGATCAGCGCGTTCGTCGCTTCAGCCTCGCGCACAGGCATCGACCAGTCGCCGGTGATGACGAGTTGCACCACCGCGTTCGGATTCACGCGCTTCACGCCCAGCGTGAACGAGTTGATGTTGCGCAGCACGATCGCAATGGGCTTGGCCGCCACGTAACCGATCTTGTTGGACTTGGTCGACAGGCCCGCGGCAATGCCGTTGATGTAGTGCGCCTGGTCCAGGTAGCAGAAGTAGCCGCCCAGGTTCATCGGGTGCATGTCGGGCGACCACAGCGACGTGGGGTGGCGGAACTCGACCTTGGGGTACTTCTTGGCGAGGTCGACCATGAAGGGGTCGAAGTAGCCGAAGGAAGTGCCGAAGATCAGCGAAGCGCCATCGCTCTGGACCATGCCTTCGATGGTCTTGCGCACGGCCACCGTCTCGGGCACGTTCTCTTCTTCCACCACCTTCACGCCGGGCACCGAGCGAAGGGCCTTGGCGGCCACGGCGTGGGCCTGATTCCAGCCGAAGTCGTCACGCGGGCCGACATAGATGAGGCCGACCGTGACATCGGTCCTGGCCTGCGCGCTGCTCGCGCCAAGCAGTGCGGGCGCGATGGCGCTGCCGGCCAGCAGGCTGCCAGCGGCGGTGCTCGCCGTGGTGCCCAGGAAGCGGCGGCGACTCCAGTGCATCTGTTGTGTCATGGTCGTGATTCCTTCTTGGAGAGGTTGCTGGGAGGTTTGCTGGGGAGGGAAACTGAAAGCGGAGCGCGGCGGCGCTCAGGCCGTCTTGCGGCCCCTGCGCGCGGGTGTGGATGCGGTGGAAGACACGCCTGTCGCGTAGCGGCCGAGGATGCTGCCAAGGTCTTCGTCCACCGGCTTCTTCTCAGGCATGAGCGCGCGCTGCTGCACGCTGCCCAGGTGCTCGTCCATCAGCTTCAAGGCAGATTTCGCATCGCCGCGGCGGAAGGCCTCGATCAAGGCCTTGTGCTCGTCGATGCCGCACTGCGACGAATGCGTGTTGCCGTAGATGGCCAGGATGAGCGAGCAGCGCGACACCAGTTCCGACACGTAGCGCTCGATGACGGGGTTACCCGCCAGGTGCGCAAGGCGGATGTGAAATTCGCCGGCCAGGCGTGCGCATACCGCGGGAGGCTGCGTGCGAGCGGCCTCTTCCTCGTTGCGCACATGGCCTTCCAATGCCGCACCCATCGCCGGCGTCCAGCGGGCGATGACCAGGCGTACTACCTCACGCTCCAGGCAGGTCCGCGTCTCGAAGACGTTGTGCGCCTCGGCGCGCGAGGGCTGCGCCACCGTGGCGGTGCGCTTGCGGCCCGACTCCACCAGCCCTTCGGTGATGAGCCGCGCAAGCGCCTCGCGCACCAGCGTCCGGCTGACGCTCAGGTGCGTGGCCAGCACGTCCTCCGGCAGCTTGGTGCCCGGGGTCAGCGCCTGCTCGATGACGGCGTGCTTGATCGACAGGTAGGCCACCTCGGCCTTGCTTTGTTCTTGCGGCATCTCGTTTTTGTGTACAGATCGGATGTCGTCATGTATGCGAGAAGCGGGCCAGCCTGTTTGCACCAGCGAGCAGGCCAAGTGCACCAACTTCGCGCTTGTTTCGTCTCGGATGGCGCACCAGGGGTGACGAAGGCGCTCGAACTTGGTGGCAGCGCACCGCCCTGGAGCGACCCGATTGCAAGTTTGATGGCAGGCATCTTGCATACGTGATTCATCAATCTCGTACACAAAAGGAGCCTCGAAGATGAGCAGCCCGCAATCCCTCACGCTGCGCCTGAACCCGCAGCAGCTCGACCTTCTGCAGCGCTGCATCGCCAACGGCGACGCCGCCGACCTGCAGTCGCTCGCGCAGCGCGCCATTCGCGAAATGAAGAACAACAGCGTGACGTCAGCCAAGCCGGCGGCGCCCGCCAAGCCCGATCTTTCGGGGCTTTCCGATCAGCGCCAACTGCTGGCCACGCGCATCCTGGAGCCCGGCACCGGCAAGGCACTGGAGTTGATGAAGGGCCAGGTCCTGCGCATCGAGCAAGTCGAAGGGGGCCAGTGCGCCGACTTCAACTGCTTCAACTTGCACGACTACAAGGAGTTCATGCACGTCGGACGCACCCGCACGCTGCACGGCTTCAACCCCGGGCCAGGCGATTTCCTTTGGTCCGCCCCGCCGCGCGAGCGCGCCATGATGTTCATCCTGGCCGATACGGTGCGCGCCAACGACGTCATGTTCCCGCGCTGCAGCGCCAACCTGTACGAGTCGGTCTACGGCTTTCACAAGCACACCAACTGCCACGACATCCAGTCAGAGGCGCAGCGCGAATACGGCCTGACGCCCGACGACGTGCACGACTCGTTCAACCTGTTCATGAACACCGTCATCGCCGGCGAGCGCGGCCGCATCGAGCGCCAGACCTCCAAGGCCGGCGACCATGTGGACATGCTCGCGCTGATGGACTTGCTGGCTGTGCCCAACGTGTGCGGGGCCGACATCATGCGCACCAGCAACTTCTCGCTCAAGCCGCTGAAGGCGGAGATCTACGCAGCGTCGGAACGCGACCTGGCATCGGTGCCCGCGCTCGCTGACTGGAGCACGCAGCGCAAGCCCGCGGACTTTCGGCAGCCGACCATCAAGGCCGACAGGCCGCTAAAGCGCGACACGGACTACGTGCCGCAATTCACCAACGCCCCGCTCGTGAGCCAGGACTACGTAGTGGAGCTGAGCGCACAAGAGATCGACACGCTCGAATCCTTCGGCCTGCACCCCTATTACGGCACCGACCGCGCCGCCGCGCTGCGCGACGTCATGTACTCCTGGTGGGAAAAGCGCTACATGGACTGAGGGCCGATCAGCCGGGGCTGCGGGCAATCGAAGCTGCGGCTGGGACAGAGCGTGGGCGAGCATCGCCGCAGTGCCGCAATCGTGCGAACACGCCGATCTCGGTCAGCTCGCCTCGGATGCGGCATAGAGACGCCACTGCCCGGGAACACCCTTCAATTCACGGGTGCCGCGATCCATGAATGCCAGTCCGGAGCCTGCCACGAGATCCTTGACCGTACTGGATACGAGAACCTCTCCGGGGCTCGCTGCGCTGGCGATCCGAGCGCCGATATGCACTGCGATACCGCCGATCTTGGCGCCCATCACCTCGCACTCGCCCGTGTGCACGCCGGCGCGAATCTCCAGGCCGAGAGAGCGAGCACTGCTTCCGATGGCGGCCGCGCAACGCACAGCCCGCGCGGGACCGTCGAAGGCCGCAAAAAAGCCATCCCCAGCCGTGTCGACCTCACGTCCCCTGAATCGCTCCAACTGGCGGCGTGCGACCCCGTAGAAGGTGTCCAGCAACTCGTGCCATCGAGCGTCGCCCAGTTGCGCAGCCCGCTCGGTTGACCCGGCGATGTCGGCAAACAGGACCGTCGCCAGCACCCGGTCTGATTCGTGTTCATGCCGCTGACCGGTGAGAAACTCCTCGATGCGCTCTAGAAAAGCGTTCGCGTCGCCGATAAAGAAGAAGTGGTCATCGCCGGGAAATTCCGCGTACTCAGCGCCTGGAATCTTCTGTGCCAAGTAGCGCGCGTGCTCGATTGGCGAGATGCGATCGCCGACGCGGTGCAAAACGAGCGCCGGAACCCGAATTGCGGGAAGGATCGGGCGTGCGTCGATCTCGTAGGCCATGCGTAGCAAGGCCACCGCCGCGCCTGGGCTGCACGCCTGCCGCTGGAAGCGCCCCCACCAATCGCGTGCTGCCGCGTCAGTGGCGAGCGAAGGTGCAAGGGCGCTCAATAGAACTCCCTTGCCCCAATCCTTTTCCATCCGCTGCAGTAGGGCGTCATACCCCTCGGGTGGCGTTCCGAACGTGTAGTCAGGTGCCCAGGCGATCCGCGCGAACGTTCCCATCAGGACGATGGCTGCGGTGCGATCGGGATGCGTGGCCGCGAACAGCAGACTCAACGGGCCGCCTTCCGATACCCCGACCAGCGCCGCCCGCTGGGAACCGGCGGCGTCCATGACCGCCCGGACATCATCCATTCGCTGCTCGAGGGTCGGCAATTGCCCGACGGGAACAGGATCGGACATCCCGGTCCCGCGCTTGTCAAAGATGATGAGTCGGGCGAACGAGGAAAGGCGCCTGAAGCAGCGCGCCCAGCGAGGCTCTTCCCAGCAGTGCTCTGCGTGTGACACGAACCCGGGAATGAACACCAGGTCCAGCGGCCCTTTGCCGACGACCTGATAGGCGATATGGCAATCCCCGCTCTTCGCATAGCGAGTCTCCGGGTGCTCTGCCATTTCTCACCTCCTCGAGTGACCGATTCGATTTTCAGCGCACGAGCGTTGAGCCGCAAAGAATCTTGACCGGGCCGCTTCAGCCCCGACGCTGCCGGCGCCCCGCGCATTGTGCAGGGCCGCCGATGGCCGTGCTAGTCAACGGCCCTTCAACGCGACTGCTCTGACAACCAGCGGGAAGAAAAGCTGGCCACAAAAGCCGGGGCGATTCAGTTCTCCCTGTGCTGTTAGCCTTACATGGTAGGCAGGGCCTCTGCCACGCCAACTCCGGCCATCGTGCCCAATTTTAGAAGTGAACTCACTATGACCAGCCCGCTGTACAACGCCTCCGTTCCCGTCCTGCAGCAGATGCTGCGCGCCCTGTCCGACGTGCTCAAGAAGGCCGAAGACCACGCGACGCAAAAAAATATCGATCCAAATGCGCTGCTGCAGGCGCGGCTGTTCCCTGACATGTTTCCGCTGGTACGTCAGGTACAGATCGCCGCAGACTTCTCCAAGGGCATTGCCTCCCGCCTGGCTGGTGCCGAGGTGCCGTCCTGGCCCGACACTGAGGTCAGCTTCGCCGACCTGCAAGCGTTGATCGCCAAAGCTTTGGCCCATATCGGCTCCTTCAAGTCTGAGCAATTCGATTCAAGCGAGAGCCGCGAGATCGTATTGCGCCCCGGCACCCCCAAGGAAAAGAAGCTGACCGCAGGCGCATATCTTCTGCACTATGGACTGCCGCAGTTTTTCTTCCACGTGACCACAACCTATGCCATCTTGCGCCACAACGGTATTGAGATCGGTAAGCGCGACTACATGGGTGCCTACTAACCCAAGTAGGTGCCGGAAGCGGTCGTTCAACTCCGCGTACACCGACAGAACGCCGAAGCTCGCGGTCTACCATCCTCGCCATGAGCTCCCAATTCGAATGCCTGCGTCCCGACCACCTGTACCGGGATATTTTTGACGTCGACGCGCCCAGCGACGCCGCGGTGGGTCGCCAGGTTTGGCCTGGCCGCCCAGGCGTTTTCATCCGCAACCAACCGGCACCGCCTTCGGTCGAAGGCGCCGAGCACCCGTACCCAGGCGCGATCGAACGCGAGCTCGTCGTGGGCCAGTTCGGCTTGGTCCCGCCCTGGGTGAAATCCGCTTCTGACGCAAAACTGCGTTCGACCAAGCTGGTCAACGCACGCTCGGAGACCGCGACCACGTCCAACAACTTTCGCGGCGCCTGGCTGGGTGCGCAGCGTTGCATCGTGCCGATGATGGCGTTTCACGAAGACGACTTGCGACGCGGCAAAGCCGTGTCCACGCGTGTCGCGCGGGTGGACGGCAGACCCATGGGCGTGGCCGGTCTGTGGGAGTTCTGGAGCGGTGCGCAGGGCGGGGCGATCGTCAGTTTCTGCCTGCTCACGGTGAACGCCAACAGCCACGCGCTGATGCCCCGTTACGGGCAACCGGGCAGCGAGAAGCGCATGTTGGCGATTTTGAACGAAGGTTCGTATGGGGCTTGGCTGAACGCGGCCCAGCCGGAGAAAGCGCGAGAATTCATGCGGGCGTATCCGGCCGAGGGGCTCACCGCCAACCCCATCGAGAAGAAGCGCTCGGCCACTTGATCAGCACAGCGTGACCGGTGCCGTCTCGATGCCATGCTCGCTGCTCTGCGGTGCACCTCGAACCAATCGCGGCGCGCATTCGCGCTTCCAACTTCTAGCCCCATGTCAATGACCGAACCGATCGCCCCCATCCAAGAACCCACGTTGTGGAGCGACGAGCGCTGGACCGCGCGCGTCATCAAGAACGAAGACGACGACGGATGGGCGGTGTCGATGACGCGGCATGGCGACCCGGAGC
>NZ_FOUG01000042.1 GCF_900114785.1 Variovorax sp. OV329 | reverse complement strand
TTCCTCCCTCGAGGCTTGTCCAACACCTGCCCTCAGGTCGGTGTTATGCGCAGGCTCGTCTTGCAGGCCGGGCAGATGTCGGACAAACCTAAACGTTTGCGGACGTTCCGAGGATCTCGACCGAACGTCCGGTCCTCAGTGCTATCCGGACTCCTATGGGTCGACTCCAGGCGGATGAATCAAGGCGGCTTGCTGTTCCGCACAAGCTGTTCTCACTGCGGCACTGAATTCGCCCTCAACAGCACCACCTTCGAGCCAGCAAAGCAGCAGCTCGTTGACGGCCTTCGCGGCCTCGAACTGCACCCAATGTCCGGCGCCTGCAATCTCCTTCAGTTGCGGTTGGTTGAACCGCCCGCTCATTGACGACATCACAAAACCTGGATCCAGCGTGACGTCATGGGCACCCCATGCCGCCAGTAGTTTGCCCCGGTGGCGCTCGAGCAGCGTCGACAACCCACCCTTGCGCGAGACGGTCTTGCTGTGAAAGCGTGTGCGCAAGCAAGCGTTGCCGTGGATGTGCAGTGCCAGCGCATCTACCTGGGCGGGATCGTGCAGCATGTGCATCAGCAGGTTGTGCCGCATCACCTCGTTCCATTCGGATGAGTGCGGCTCGAGGCCTCGCCATGCGTGAAGCTCGCCGCGCGGGCGGCGTGGCCCGCCATGGCCAGCGGGGCCGAGCAATCCGAGGTGCGAGACGCCGTCCCGCCGGGCGGCCACATGGGCTGCCACCAGCCCCCCGAACGAGAAGCCCACCAGCCGCAGCGGCTGCTCCTTGGGTACCAGTGTGTCGAGCGATCGAAGCGTGGCGTCTACCAGCGCATCCACAGAGCTGCCTGGTGGCTCGTCGGAGTGACCATAACCGGGCAGATCAGGCGCCCAGACCGTGTAGCGCGTCGCCAGGTCTTCGACATTGCGAGCCCAGTGGAGCCACGAACCGTGGCCGCCGTGAACGAGCACCAGCGGTGGTCCGGCATCGCCAAAGCGCCGCCAGCAGACCCGTCCCCCGCCGAAGTCCACGCGTTCGACCCGCTCCATTGCCCGCAGGCGGGCCAGCAACGGGTCGTCGAAAGCGGGAACTTCGTTCATTGCCTTCAACGCAGCACAGCCACGCCGTCCGCCGCGCGCACGCCCTGTCCTTTGGGCAGCACGAAGATGGGATTGACCTCGGCTTCGAGCAGTCGATCACCCAACTGCGCTGCCATGCGCGAGAAGGCCACGATCGCATCCACCAGCGCCTCGACGTCGGCCACGGGCCGTCCGCGGAAGCCGTCGAGCAGGGGCCAGGTCTTCAGCTCGCGCGCCATGGCCAGCGCTTCATCCCGGTCGAGGCCCCCCTGCGACGGCAGCAGACGCATCGTCGTGTCCTTGAAGAGTTCCGCCGTGATGCCGCCCATGCCCAGGAGGATAGCTGTGCCGATTGCGTCGCGGTGGATACCGAGGATCAGCTCGGTGCTGCCCTGCACCATCTCCTGCACCAAGAAGCGGTGCGGGCGCACGCGGGCACGGCTCTCGACCTCGTCGGCCATGGCGTGCAGGCGGGCGCCGACCTGCTCGGGCGAGAGGTTGACCGCCACGCCGCCCACGTCGCTCTTGTGCGTGATCTCTCCCGAGAGGATCTTAAGCACCACGCGGCCGCCCAGCTGATGCGCGGCGCGCTGCGCTTCTTCGGCGGAATGGACCACGAACTCTTGCGCGCAGGGCACACCGAAGCGCGCGAACAGCTGCTTGGCCTGCGCCTCGTCCAACGAGCCCGAAGGAAGGTCCTCGACCGGCATCGGATCCGCCTGAGCCTGTTCGGCAGGCGCCCGCAGTTGCGCCGCATGCAACATGCTGGCCAGCGCCGCCGTGCAGCTTTCCGGTGCGGCAAAGGCCGGCACGCCGCGCTGCGTCAACAGGGCGGCTACCTCGGGCGCATGCGGGCTCACGAAAGCGACCACTGGCTTGTCCGACAACGGCAGGCAGTCCTGGATGGCGCCGGCCATCAGCTCGGGCATCGCCAGGCCCGAAGAGCCGACGATGATCGCGAGCGCGTCGTAGCTTGGGCTTTCGAGAAGCGCCCGGATGGCGCCGCGCAGCAGATCGGGCTGCAGGCCCGCCAGGGTGACGTCGATCGGATTGCGGTCCAGCGCGGCATGGTCACCCGTCTGCAGTGCGCGCAGCGCGGCCGCGGTGGCCTCGTCCGGCGCGGGGGTCTCGAAGCCGGCGACGCCCAGGCTGTCCGACACCAGCGTGCCGGCCCCGCCGGTGGAGGTAAGAATGGCCACGCGCTTGCCGCGCAGGTGGCGCCCGCTGGCCAGCGCCGCCGGAATGTCCAGCAGGTCGCTGAAAGACTGGGCGCGGAAGACGCCGGTCTGGCGGAACAAGGCGTCGTACATGCGGTCGGCACCGGCGAGCGCGCCGGTGTGCGAGACGGCCGCCTGCGCGCCGGCCTCCGAGCGGCCGATCTTGAAGGCCACGATGGGCTTGCCGGCGCGCGCGGCCCGCAGCGCCGCAGCGCGGAACTTCTCCGGGTGCCGCACCGCTTCGACGTACAGCGCAATGACCCGGGTGGCGTCGTCGTCCACCAGCGCATCGATGAAGTCCGACAGCTCCAGGTCCACCTCGTTGCTGGTGGAGATGAGCTTGGACAGCCCGATGCCGCGCGCCGCCGCCCGCGACAGCAGCGAACCCAGGATGCCGCCGCTTTGCGACACCACCCCGATCGCGCCCTGCGGGAAGTGGTCCATCTCCAACGCGCCGGAGGCCGACAGCACGATGTTGTCGCTGAGGTTGACCAGACCGATGGTGTTGGGGCCCAGGATGCGCATTGCGCCCGCGGCCTCGATCAGCTGCTGCTGGCGCCGTGCGCCCTGCTCGCCGGTCTCGGTGTAGCCACTGGCCAGCACGATGGCCGCCGCGGTGCCACGCGCCGCCAGGTCACGCACCGCGAGATGCGCGCGCTCGGCCCCCAGCAGCACGATACCGACGTCGGGTGTTTCGGGGAGCGAGGCAACGTCGGGGTAGCACTGAAGGCCACCGATCTCGGCCACTTTCGGATTGACCGGATAGATGGCGCCGGCGAATTGGTGCTTGAGAAGGTAGGACACCGGGCGGCCGGCTGTCTTGGCCGGATCCGCCGAAGCGCCGATGACGGCAACGCTGCGGGGCTTGAGGAGTCGGTTGATCGCGTTCATGTCGCGCTCCTCATGCCTTGCCGGCGGCCGAGGCCTTGGCGAGGAAGGCCATCACCGCTTCGCGGTGCTCGCTGCTGGTGTAGCAGATTCCCTGGGCCTGGCTGCCATGGGCGAACACCTGCTCGGCCGACAGCTCGAAGCTCTGGTCCAGGATGCGCTTGCCCAGCGCCAGCGCGGTGGCCGAGCCCTGGCTCAGTTCGCGCGCCCAGGCCTGGGCATCCGCCACCAGGCGGTCCGCGCTGGTCTTGCGGTCGACGATGCCCAGGGCCAGCGCTTCGTCCGCCTCCACCTTGCGACCGGTGAAGATCAGTTGCTTGGCGCGCGGCAGGCCCACGCGGCGCGGCAGGAAGTACATGCCTCCGCCATCGGGAACGATGCCCCGGTGGATGTACGACCAGCTGAAGCTGGCCCATTCGCTGGCGATGATGAAGTCGCAGGCCAGCGCCGTGTCGGCACCCAGGCCCGAGGCGGCGCCGTTCACTGCCGCGATCACCGGCTTGGGCATGGTGTGCAGCAGGGTCTGCGTGTAGTGCACGCGCTGCTGGCGGTGCCAGCCGTTGAAGGCGATTTCGCCGGTGGGTGCGCTCATGCGCCGCTCCATGCCGGCGATGTCGCCGCCGGCGCAGAAGCCCCTGCCCGCGCCGGTGATCACCAGGGCCCGGATGGCCTTGTCGGCCTGCACTCTTTCGAGCGCGACGATGAATTCGGTGCGCATGTCGTCGCTCATGGCGTTGCGCTTGTCCGGGCGGTTGAACGTGAGGGTGGCGATGCCATCCTCGACCCGCAGGTCGATCAGGGAAGTGCTCATGGCGGAATCCGTAGGGGAGAAAAGTTCGGGTCGTGCAGGCTCAGTCGATCTTGAGGTTGTTTTCCTTGACGACCTTCCGCCAGCGGGCTTCTTCGGCACGCACGTAGGTGTCGAGTTCGGCGGGCGCACCCGTGGAGACGCTCAGGCCCTCGGGTTCCAGTCGCTTGCGGAACTCGGCGTCCTGCGTGGCCTTGTTCGCTGCGGCATTCAGCTTCGCGATGACGTCGGCCGGGGTTCCGGCGGGCACGAAGATGCCATACCAGCTTTCCACGGCGTAGCCGGGCACGCTCTCGGCGATGGCCGGAATGTCCTTGAGGGCAGGCGATCGCCTGGATGTCGTCACGCCCAGCGCGCGCAACTTACCACTCGCGATCTGCGGCGCGGCGGCGGCCGCAGTGGCGAACATCATGTCCACCTGACCGCCCAGCAGGTCGGTCATGGCCGGCCCGGCGCCCTTGTAGGGGACATGCGTCATCTGCACTTTGGCAAGGTTGTTGAACATCTCGCCTGCCAGGTGCGCAGAGGTGCCGTTGCCCTGCGAGGCGAAGGTCAGCTTGCCCGGGTTGGCCCGGGCGGCGGCCAACACGTCCTGCATCGACTTGTAGGGACTGTCGGCCCGCACCATCAGGATGTTGGGGCCGCGCGCCAGCAGCGCCACCGGGGAGAAGGCCTTGTCGGTGTCGAAGGGCAGCTTGGCCATGAGGCTCGGATTCACGGCGTGTGCGAAGGTCGCCACCACCAGTGCGTAGCCGTCCGGTGCGCTCTTGGCGACAAAGTCGGTGCCAATGATGGTGCCCGCGCCGGGTTTGTTATCGATGATCACCGGTTGGCCCAGCGTCTGTGACATGGCGGCGCCCAGGGTGCGCGCGATGCTGTCAGTGCCGCCCCCGGGGGCGAAGGGCACGATCATCTTGATGGGCCTGTCGGGATAGCCCGCCAGCGCGGAGCCCGCGGCGATCGCGCTGATGGCGAGGCCGGTGGCAAGGCGGGCGAACAGTGCCCGGACGGGATGGAATGTCATGCATGTCTCCTGTGTTCGAAGGGCTGGTCAGGAGCGCGGGCCGGAGCCCGCGCCAGTGATGCAAAGCTTAGGTCGCCATCACCTATTGCGCACCCACCGAATTCCAAGGAGTGGAATTGGCGAGAGCCCCCGCTACACTCCAGCCGCATGACACGCAGCGCTTCCGACGACCAGGGAAAGCACGCATCCGCCCGTGCGCTTGACGCCGAGAAGCCGGGCCGGTCGCCCGCCAACCGCTCGCTTGAGCGCGGCACCGAGATCCTTCGCGCCTTCCGCCCCGGCTCCACGCTGCTCGGCAACGCAGAGCTGGCCGAGCGCACGGGCCTTTCCAAAGCCACGGTGAGCCGCCTCACGCAGACGCTGGTGGGCGCCGGTATGCTGCAGCCCGACCCACCCTCGCGCGCCTTCCGGCTGGCGCCATCGGTGCTCAGCCTGGCACATGCCATGCGCGCGGGCTCGACGGTGCTGGCTGCCGCGGCGCCGCTAATGCGCACCACTGCCGAGGGTCACCGGATCAATGTCGGCCTGGCGGCGCCCGACCGAGACGAGATGGTCTACCTCGAGTCGATCCGCTACAACCGCCGGCCTTCGCTGCGCTCGGTCGTGTCGGGCCAGCGAGTGCCCATGGAGCTGACCTCGCTGGGGCGCGCCCACCTGCACGCCGCGCCAGAGGCGCGCCGCAAGGCGCTCTTGGAACATTTCCGGCGATTGCGGGGAGCGCAGTGGAAGACTCTCGGGCTGGAGATCTCTGCCGCGCTGCGCAGTATGGACAGCACAGGCTGGTGCGCGGCGAGCTGGCAGCACGAGGTGGTAGCCGTCGCCACGTCGCTGACGGTGCACGGCTCGCACTACGCGCTCAACCTCAGCGTTTCCACGGTTGAGGACTTTGACCTGACGGTGAGCAACCTCGCGCCCACGCTGATGTCATTGCGGGAACGAATACTTCAGGAGATCGAGCGAAACGAGATTGATTGACGACGGGCACAACGGTCAAACGTCCGGCCCCTGACGCTATCCTGCGGGGCAGGATCGTATCCTCTGGCGATCACACGGCTGCACTCGGCAGGTCGAGGCGTTCCACTAGACCGACCAAGGTAGCCCAGCTCGCAGCACAAATGCCTTCGACCATGACGCCGTCTACCGCGCCCGACCCACAGCCACAGCCTCCCCCGCAGCCGGATTTCGAGGACTGCTGCGGCAACGGGTGCGAGCCTTGCATCTTCGACCTGCACAACCTCGCCATGGACCGCTACCGACAGGCCATGCGCGCATGGCGCGAGCGCCATCCCGAGTTGGCTCAGGGCATCGAATGATCGGCCACCAAGTCCACTGTCGCCGCCGAACGGCCAAATCGCGCCCGCCCGGCTCGCAGCGAAAGCCGAACTTCGGCGACGTGTGCATATACGACCGATTCGTGGCGGACTGCAGACGATCGGCGCGGGGAAAGAAGACCTACGGCTCGACAGCGGCACCGCGCCCAAAGACCATGCGCATCGCACGAGACGGTCGCAGACTCGGTACCCTTAGGCACACGAACTCATCGCGGCGCGCATTCGCGCCTCCAACTTCTAGCCCCATGTCAATGACCGAACCGATTGCCCCCATCCAAGAACCCAAGTTGTGGAGCGACGAGCGCTGGACCGCGCGCGTCATCAAGAACGAAGACGACGACGGATGGGCGGTGTCGATGACGCGGCATGGCGACCCGGAGC
>NZ_FOUG01000017.1 GCF_900114785.1 Variovorax sp. OV329 | reverse complement strand
CTCCTCACACAACAGGCCGGATACAAGGCAGCAGCCGACTTCTTCACAACACCGATGCGGGTTACTCCTCATAGCCGGGAGGCATCCATACAAGACACCCATGATCACCCTCTCGCCCGACGACGCCCGCATCCACTGGACCCGCCACGACAACGGCGTGGTCGAGCTGCAGCTGGCACGCCCCGACAAGATGAACGCGCTGGACCCGGCCATGTTCGACGCCCTGATCGACGCCGGCGAGCGCCTCAAGGCCGAAGGCGAGGCACGCGCCGTGGTCATCTCCGGCCAGGGCAAGGCCTTCTGCGCCGGCCTGGACATGCAGTCCTTCGCCCGCATGGCCGGCGGCGGCCCCGGCGGCAGCGAGGTGCTGGGGCAGGGCGCCACTGGCGTGGACCTGACGACCCGCACCCACGGCATCTCCAACGTGGCGCAGCACGTGGCCATGGTCTGGCGCGAGGTGCCAGTGCCGGTCATCGCCGCGGTGCACGGCGTGGCCTTCGGCGGCGGCCTTCAGGTGGCGCTGGGCGCCGACATCCGGCTGATCGCGCCCGGCACCCGCATGTCGGTGATGGAGATCAAGTGGGGACTGGTGCCCGACATGGGCGGCATGGTGCTGATGCGCGAGCTGGTGCGCGCGGACCTGGTGCGCGAGCTGACCTACAGTGGTCGCATCGTCGAGGCCGAGGAGGCGGTCCGCATCGGCCTGGCCACCCGCCTGGCCGAGGACCCGCTGTCCGAAGCCCTGAAGCTGGCCGCCGAGATCGCCGGCAGGAGCCCCGATGCCATCCGCGGCGGCAAGCGGCTGCTCAATGCCTCGACCAGCCTGGATGCGGCCGGGCTGCTGCTGCGCGAGTCGGTGGAGCAGAAGGCGCTGATCGGCAGCCCCAACCAGGTCGAGGCGATACAGGCCAATCTGCATAAGCGACCCCCTGCCTTTCGTTAGGGGCCAAGCCGCGGGCTTCCTGCTACGCTAGCCTGGGCAAAGGCGCCAGGAGGCCAGATTCATGGGCATGACAGCACACCGCTCGGCGCATCGCACCCGGACCGCACCCGGCGCGGCCGCCCCGCCCATCGCCGTTCCGGCCAACATCGACGAATACATCTCCGGCTTCGCGCCCGCCACGCAGGCGCTGCTGGAGCAGGTGCGCCAGGCGGTGCACGCCGCCGCGCCCGATGCGCGGGAGGTCATCAGCTACCGGATCCCGGCCTTCAAGGCGCACGGCATCCTGGTTTATTTCGCGGCCTTCAAGAAGCACATCGGCTTCTACCCGCCGGTGCGCGGCAGTGCCGAGCTTGAGGAGGCGGTGGCGCCCTACGCCGGCGAGAAGGGCAACCTGCGCTTCGCGATGGACCGACCGCTGCCGCTGGAGCTGATCGACCGCATCACGCGGCTTCGCCTGCAGCAGGACCAGACGCGGGGCGGGCCGGGCAAGAGGCACTAGGCCCGCACGGGCGGCGGGCCGGGGCGGGGCGCTATTCCTTGGCGACCGGATGGTTGGCCATCAGCTCCAGCGCACGCACCAGGGCCGAGTGGTCCAGGTCGCCCATGCCGTTGGCGGCGCAGGCCTGCATGAGCTGCGCGGCATTGGCCGTCTGCGGCAGCGACACGCCCAGTTCCTTGGCGCCCTGCAGCGCCAGGCCCAGGTCCTTCTGGTGCAGCTTGATGCGAAAGCCCGGGTTGAAGGTGCGCTTGATCATGCGTTCGCCGTGCACTTCCAGGATGCGGCTGGACGCGAAGCCGCCCATCAGCGCCTGGCGCACCTTGGCCGGGTCGGCGCCGGCCTTGCTGGCGAAGACCAGCGCCTCGCTCACCGCGGCGATGTTCAGCGCCACGATGATCTGGTTGGCCACCTTGGTGGTCTGGCCGTCGCCCACGCCGCCCACCAGGGTGATGTTCTTGCCCATCTTCTCCAGCAGGGGCTGGACCTTCTCGAACACCGACGGCTCTGCGCCGCACATGATGGTCAGGCTGGCCGCCTTGGCGCCCACCTCGCCGCCGGAGACCGGCGCATCCATGTAGTCGGCGCCGGTCTCGGCCACGCGCTTGGCGAAGGCCTTGGTGGCGATGGGCGAGATGGAACTCATGTCCACCACGGTCTTGCCCTTGGACAGCCCCTTGGCCACGCCGCCTTCGCCGAAGAGCACCAGCTCCACGTCGGGCGTGTCGGGCACCATGAGGAAGATGACTTCCGCATTGCGCGCCACCTCTTCGCCGCTGGCGCAGACCTTGGCGTTGGCGGCAGCGATGTCCGCCGGCACCTTGCTGCGCGTCTTCACGAAGAGCTGGTGGCCGGCGGCCGCCAGGTGCAGGGCCATGGGCGTGCCCATGATGCCCAGGCCGATAAAGCCGATGTTCATGACTTCTCCTTGTTGAAAGTGTTCATCAGTAGCTGGCGCTGCTGTTCGAAGCAGGCGCGGGGGCAGATGCTGGCGCCGCGCCGCCACGCATGCGGGTCAGCGCGGCCTGCGCGCCGGCGGCCATCAGCCGCGCGTCGGAGCCGACGGTGACGAACTGGAAGCCCTTGGCAATGCGCGACAGCGCCACCGCCGGGTCGCCGTTGTGCACGCCTGCCACCAGGCCGTGTGCCTTGGCGCGCGCAAGGATGTGGTCGATGGCCTGCTGCACCGGCGGATCGACGTCGTCGAACACCGGCCGGCAGCCCAGCGCGAGGGAGAGATCGGAAGGGCCGATGTAGACCGCGTCGAGCCCCTCGACCGACATGATCGCGTCGAGGTTGTCCAGCGCCTTGGCGGTCTCGATCATCGCGAAGGTCACGATGGTGTCGTTGGCGTGCTGCGGATAGTCGGCGCCGCCGTAGAGCAGGGCGCGCACTGGTCCGAAGCTGCGCGAGCCGCGCGGCGCGTAGTGGGTCCACTCGACCAGCTTCTGCGCATCTTCCCGCGTGTTGATCATGGGGCAGATCACGCCGTAGGCGCCGGCGTCCAGCGCCTTCATCAGCGATGCCGGCTCCAGCCACGGCACCCGCACGATGGGCACCGTGGGGGTTGTGGAGACCGCCTGCAGCATGCCCACCATGGCCTGGTAGTCGATCACGCCGTGCTGCATGTCGATGGTGAGCGTGTCCCAGCCCTGGTGGGCCATGGTCTCGGCGGAAAAGCCGTTCGGGATGGCGAGCCAGCCGTTGACGGCGGCTCCCCCGGACGACCAGATCTCACGCAGGCGGTTGGCTCTCATCGATGTCTCCGTTGGTTGTGTTGGATGAATCTATCGGACGAAGGCAGGGCGCTTCGGATCGAACTTCCAGCCCGGCAGCAGCGCCTGCATGGCGATCGCGTCGTCGCGCGCGCCCAGCCCGTGCTGCTTGTACAGCTGGTGCGCCTTCTCGACCTCGGCCATGTCCAGTTCCACGCCCAGGCCCGGCTTCTTCGGAACCTGCACATGGCCGCCCACGATCTGCAGCGGCTCCTTGGTCAGGCGCTGGCCATCCTGCCAGATCCAGTGGGTGTCGATGGCGGTGACCTTGCCCGGCGCCGCGGCGCCCACCTGGGTGAACATGGCCAGCGACACGTCGAAGTGGTTGTTGGAATGCGAGCCCCAGGTCAGGCCCCAGTCGCGGCAGGTCTGCGCCACGCGCACCGAGCCGGCCATGGTCCAGAAGTGCGGGTCGGCCAGCGGAATGTCCACCGACTGCAGCGAGAGTGCGTGCGTCAGCTGGCGCCAGTCGGTGGCGATCATGTTGGTGGCGGTGGGCAGGCCCGTACCGCGGCGGAACTCGGCCATCACCTCGCGGCCGGAGAAGCCATCTTCTGCACCGCAGGGGTCTTCGGCATAGGCCACCACGCCGCGCATGCGCTGGCCCAGGCGGATCGCGTCCTTGAGCAGCCAGCCGCCGTTGGGGTCGAGCGTGACGCGCGCCTGCGGAAAGCGCTCGTGCAGGGCGACGATGGCGTCGACCTCCTCGTCGCCGCGCAGCACGCCGCCCTTGAGCTTGAAGTCGTCGAAGCCGTACTTCTCGCGCGCGGCCTCGGCCAGGCGGACGATGGCCTGGGGGGTCATCGCTTCCTCGTGGCGCAGGCGGAACCAGTCGTTGTTAGCGTCGGGCTCGCTGGCGTAGGGCAGGTCGGTCTTCTTCTTGTCGCCGACGTAGAACAGGTAGCCCAGCATCTCCACGGATTCGCGCTGCTGGCCTTCGCCCAGGAGCGCGGCCACCGGCACTTCCAGGTGCTGGCCCAGCAGGTCGAGCATGGCCGATTCGATGGCAGTCACCGCGTGGATGGTGGTGCGCAGGTCGAAAGTCTGCAAGCCCCGCCCGCCGCTGTCGCGGTCGGCGAAGGCCTGCTGCACCTGCTGCAGCACGCGCTGGTGGGCGCCGATGGGCTGGCCGACGACCATGGGGGCGGCGTCTTCCAGGGTCTGGCGGATCTTCTCGCCGCCGGGCACTTCGCCCACGCCGGTGCGGCCGTCCGAGTCGGTGAGCACCAGCAGGTTGCGGGTGAAGAAGGGGCCGTGCGCGCCGCTCAGGTTGAGCAGCATGCTGTCGCGGCCAGCCACCGGGATGGCGCGCAGGGCAGTGATGGTGGGTGTGGAACTCATGGCTTTTCTTTGGTTTGCTTGCGTGATGTGTGACAGCAGAAGACTTGGGGAGAGCTTTCAGTCGGCAGTGATCTTGCCGGTCTCGATGACCTTTTTCCAGCGCGCGGATTCCTGCGCCTGGAAGGCGGCGAACTGCTCGGGCGTGTTGGCGACGATCTCCAGGCCGATGGCGCTGAACTGCTGCTTCACGGCCGGGTCGTTCAGCGCGGCGACCATGCTGTCGTGCGCCTTGGCTCGCACGTCGGCGGGCAGGCCCTTGGGCGCGACGACGGCCTGCCAGGAATAGACGTCCACGCCCTTCACGCCGGCCTCGGCCATGGTGGGCACGTCGGGCAGCACCGGCGAGCGCTTGTCGCCCGTGACGGCCAGGGCCTTGAGCTTGCCGGCCTTGATGTGCGGGATGACCGCGTTCACGTTCTGGAAGGAGGCGTCCACCTGCGCGCCCAGCAGGTCGGAGATGGCGGGAGCGCCACCCTTGTAGGGCACGTGCAGGCCCGTGGTGCCGCTCTGCTGCCAGAACAGCTCGGCCGTGAGGTGGTCGCTGGAGCCGTTGCCCGACGAGGCGAAGGTCATCTTGCCGGGGTTCTTCTTCTCGAAGGCGATCACGTCGGCCAGGGTCTTGTGCGGCGAGGTGGCGGGCACCACCAGCACGTTGGGCGCCTGCACGGCCACGGTGATGGTGTCGAAGTCCTTCAGCGCGTCGTACTGGATGCCCTTGATGAGGTGCGGCGCGATCACCAGCGGGCCCAGCGAGGTGACGAGGAACATGCTGCCGTCGGGCGCCGAGCGCTTGACCTGCGTGGCGCCGATGGTGCCGGTGGCACCGGCCTTGTTGTCGACCACGAAGGTCTGGTTGAGCGAGGTGCCCAGCTTGGTGCTCAGGGCGCGGGCCACCATGTCGGTGGAGCCGCCGGCCGGGAAGGGCACCAGCAGTGTCACGGGCTTGGACGGCCAGGTCTGGGCATGGGCGGCCACGGCGGCCAAGCCGAGGGCCAGGGTGCAGATGAGCTTTTTCGTCAGCATGTGGATGTCTCCGGAGGGAAGTGATGAGCAGGGAGCGGAAAAGGTCGCTTCGTGATGCGGCGCGGTACGGTAGCGCTACCATGAAGATGCATGAATGGTAGCGCTACCGTTCGAGGCGTCAAGGTTTTGAACTAAGGGATAACCCGGGCCGTGCGGCTCAGGCGCTCGCGCGTTCGATGATCTGGAAGCCCACGTCCACCACCGCCGCTTCAGCCGTGCGGCCCTCAGCGCGGTCGATGATGAAACGCGCCGCCTGCCGGCCGATGGCCTGGCCGTCAATGCGCACCGTGGTGAGGGAGGGCTCCAGGTCGGCGGCGAACTCCAGGTCGCCGAAGCCCGTCACCGCCAAGTCCTTGGGCACATCGATGCCGCGGGTGCGGGCCTCCGTCAGCACGCCCAGGGCCAGCAGGTCGGAGCTGCAGAACACGGCGTCCACCGCGCCGCTTTCCAGCAACTGGCCCAGCGCCTCCCGACCGCTCTTGAGCGTGGTGGGTGCCGGCACCCGGACGGCCACCACCTCGGGCAGGCCCGCAGCGCGCGCCGCGGTCTCGAAGGACAGCAGCCGCCGATCCGCCCGTTCGTCGTCGCCGGCCACCACCGCCAGGCGCCGGTGGCCCTTGCCGATGAGGTACTCGGCCATCGCCGTGCCCACGTCGACGTGCGAGAAGCCCACCAGCATGTCCAGGGGCGTGGGCGTCAGGTCCCAGGTCTCGACCACGGGAATGCCAGCCGCCATCAGGCGCTTGCGGCCCTCGGCCGAATGCATGATGCCGGTGAGCACGATGCCGTCCGGCCGCCTGCCGATGATGGCTTCGAGCAGGGCGTCCTCGCGCGAATTCACGTAGCCGCTCTGGCCCAGCATGAGCTGGTAGCCCGACTCGGCCAGCGCCTCGGTGAGGGACTGGATGCTGTTCTGGAACACCGGTCCGGCGATGGTGGGCACCACCGCCGCCACCAGCCGGCTGCGCGTGGAGGCCAGGCTGCCGGCCAGCCCGTTGCGCACGTAGCCGGTCTTGCTGACCGCGTCGGTCACCCGTTTGAGCACCTCGGGCGAGACCTGTTTGGGTGAGCTGAGCGCACGCGACGCGGTGATGGGTGCCACGCCCGCCAGCTTGGCCACGTCGTGCAGGGTGACCGCGCCGCTGCCGCGGCGTGAGCGACGGGTGGCAGCAGGTGCGGCGGGGCTGGGCTGGTCCATGCCCGCATTTTATAGACCGTGATAGCGCTACCGTCCAGCGCCCCGTGGTTTCAGGCTGCCAGCACTTGCAGGGTGTGGCGCGCGATCATCAGTTCCTCGTCGGTCGGGATCACCCAGGCCGAGCAGCGCGAGCCGGCCGTGCTGATGCGCGGCCCTGCCTTGTCGTTGGCCGCGGCGTCCAGTTCGGCGCCCAGCCAGCCCAGGCCCTTCAGCACGCGCTCGCGCACCGGCGCTGCGTGCTCGCCGATGCCGGCGGTGAAGACCACGCCGTCCAGGCCGCCCAGCGCAGCCGCGAGCGAGCCGACCTCGCGCACGATGCGGTAGACGTAGAGATCGACCGCCAGCGCGGCACGCGGCACGTCGCTGCCCAGCAGGTCGCGCATGTCGCTGGACACGCCCGAGACACCCAGCAGGCCCGAGTCCTTGTAGAGCATCCGCTCCACCGCCTTGGGCGCCATGCCGCGCTGCTCCAGCAGGTACAGCAGCACGCCGGGGTCGATGGCGCCGCTGCGCGTGCCCATGGGCAGGCCTTCCAGCGCGCTGAATCCCATGGTGCTGGCGATGCTGCGGCCGCTGTCCATGGCGCACAGGCTGGCGCCGTTGCCCAGGTGCATGGCGATGACCTTGCCGCGCGCCAGGTCAGGTGCCACTTGCGGCAGCTGCGAGGCGATGTATTCGTACGAGAGCCCATGGAAGCCGTAGCGCCGCACGCCTTCCTCGAAGTAGCGGTAGGGCAGCGCATACATCTGCGCCAGCTCGGGCGTGCTGCGGTGGAAGGCGGTGTCGAAGCAGGCGACCTGCGGCACGCCGGGGAGGGCCTCGAAGGCCAGCCGGATGGGGGAGAGATTGTTGGGCTGGTGCAGCGGCGCCAGCGGCGAGAGCGCTTCCAGCTTGGGCATCACTTCGGGCGTGACGATCATCGGCTGCGAGTAGTCGGGCCCGCCGTGCACCACGCGGTGGCCGATGCCGCGCAGCGTGCCGCCGGGCACCAGTTCGCGAACGGCCGAGATCACGTGGTGCAGCGCCGCGTCGTGGCCCAGCTTCTGGCCTTCGCCCCAGCGGTGTTCCTGCAGGACCTTGCCCGAGGGGTCCTTGGCCACGAAGTGCGGCGAGGTGTCCAGGCCTTCGGCCAGGCCGCGCAACACCAGGCGCAGATCGCCGCCGTCGGGCTCGTAGAGCGAGAACTTGAGGCTGGACGAACCCGCATTCGCCACCGCCACCATGCCGCCGTCGGCCGAGGCTTCGATCATTGCCTGTCCTCAATTCATGATGTGATAGCCGCCGTCGACGTCGAGCGTCGAGCCGGTCAGCAAGCGCGCATGGTCGGTGCACAGCATGGCGGTGGCGTAGCCCACGTCCTCGATGCTCGCGAGCTGGTGCGCCGGTGCGCGCGCGGTGGCATCGTCCAGCAGCGCATCGAACTCCGCCAGCCCCGAGGCGGCGCGCGTGCGGATCGGTCCCGGGGACACTGCATGCACACGGATGCCGCCCGGCCCCAGCTCGTGGGCGAGGTAGCGCACCGAGGCTTCCAGCGCGGCCTTCACCGGGCCCATGACGTTGTAGTTCTCCACCACCTTGTGCGCGCCGTGGAAGCTCATGGTGATGAGCGTGCCGCCATCGCGCATCAGCGGCTCGGCCAGGTGCGCCATGCGGATGAAGCTGTGGCAGGACACGTCCATCGCCATGCCGAAGCCGGCGGACGAGCAGTCTGTGAGCCGCCCCTGCAGGTCGGCCTTGGGCGCGTAGGCGATGGAATGCACCGCGGCATGCAGCACGCCCCAGCGTTCGCGCAGCGCGTCGAACACCGCTTCGAGCGCCCCGGGCTGTGTCACGTCCAGCGGCAGCAGGAGTGCGGCGTCCAGCTGTTTGGCCAGCGGCTCCACATGCGGCCTGGCCTTGTCGTTGAGGTAGGTGATGGCCAGCTCGGCCCCCAGCGCCTTGAAGGCGACAGCGCAACCCCAGGCGATGGATTGGTCGTTGGCGATGCCTGTCACCAGGATCTTCTTGCCGGCCAGCGGCGCCTGCACGGTGGTGCTCATGAGGAACGCTTCCGCGAGGCGGTGGCGCCCTTGCCCGTGGCGGGGCGGTTCACGACCAGGCGCAGTTCGCGCTGGGAGGGCTTGGCGGCGGGCTCGGCCTTGCCCCTGCCTGCCGCTGCCTTGGCCGTGGTCTTGGGCGCGGCTTTGGCTGTCTTCCTGGCCGCCGTCTTCGCCGCCTTCTTGGGCGCTGACTCGGGCGCCGTCCTGGGCGCCGCCTCAGGCGCGGACTTCGCGGTGGCCTTGGCCGTCGCGTTCACCGTGGTCTTTCCGGTGGATTTCGCGGTCGTCCTGGTCTGGCGGCGCGGCTCTTTCGCCGGCGCGTCGGTCGACACGCCCGGCACCGGCGCGCTGCTGCCCAGCGCCTGGTCGCTCGCCACGGTCTGGGCCAGTGAAAGCGACAGTGCGGCGATGCGCGCCGGGTCCACGCCCAGGCGCTCGCGGATGAAATGCGCAGCGGGCGAATTCGGGTCGGAGAGCGTCGGCTCGGCCATCAGCACCGCGGCGCCCAGCGCCAGTGCGTGTTCGCGCTCGGCCTGGGTGGGCAGCAGCTTGGGCAGGGCGCCCATGGCTTCCTGCGGCGCGAAGGTGACGATGAGGGCCTGCGCGTCGAAGATCTTCGGCCAGTCCAGCGGCTCGGCGCTGGCGGGCACGCCCACCATCTGCCGCACCATCTCGCGATGCGAGCTGCCCAGCAGCTGCGCGATGCGCAGGTTGCGCCGCTCGATGCCGCCGCCGCGCGTGATGCCCGCCAGCACGATGCGGCACACCGCCTCGGCGAAGCCGCCCTTGTCCACGTTGGCCAGCGCCATGCGGCGCGCCTTGGCCTCGTCGGTGCCGGCGCGGTGCAGGGCTGCCAGCTCGTCGGCCACGGCCGGCGGCAGCAGCGCCCCGAGCCCGCGCGGACCATAGGCGAGCGTCAGCCATTTCTCGGACGCGTCGTCGCGTGCCGTGCCCAGCTTGTCGAGGGCCTTTGTGATCCACTCCGAGCCCAGCCGTTCCCAGGCCAGCCAGACGTTGTCGGACGCCACCGGCTCGCGATGCTCGCGCGCCTGCTCGGCCGCCTGGCGCAGCCAGGGCGCAAAGGGGCTCATGTCCGACAGCGCCAGGTGCTGCTGGCGCAAGGGATGCGCCCAGCGCAGGAAGTCGCCCAGCGCGCGGCTGCCCATGGCCCGCACGAAGGGCTGCGCGAAGGTGCGGTAGGCCTGCATGTTCATCTCGGACAGCTGCGCGATGGTGCTGAACATCGCCTCGTCGCCGCGTCCGTCGGGGTCCAGCGCGCGGATGTCGTCGAAGCTGCGCATCTCGAAGCGCACGCTGTAGCCGCCGGTCTCCAGCGCGGCGAAGGCGGCGTTCGGGTCGCTGGTCTCGATCTTCATCTCGAACAGGCCCGGCGGCAGCGCCTCGATCTGGTCGAGCGTGTTCACCACCTGGTCGTGCTCCTTGCGGGCCACCGCGCCGCCCACGAAGATGCCCAGGTGCCCGATGGTCGGATGCAGCATGTAGACGATGGTGCGGCCCGCGGCCACCAGCGCTTTCTCGCTGCCCCACACGTCCAGGATCCAGTCGAGCGCCTGCTGCGGCGGCGTGATGTTGTCGCCCCATGAAGCGAACACCACCACCGGCGAAGTGATGTTGCGCAGGTCCACCTTCACGCCGTCCGCCTCGACCTCGCCGCGCGCCAGGCGGTTGCCCACGAAGAGGTTCTCGACGATGGATTCGATCTCCTCGCCTGTCATGCGGAAGTAGCCGCCCCACCAGCGCTCGAACTCCAGGAAGCGCTCGCGCTCGGTGTCGACGCTGGCGTAGAGGTTGTAGAGCTTGCCCCAGTAGGTGTTGCCCAGGTTGAGGTTCTCGAAGTTGTTCACCAGCCAGGCGCCGTCGAAGCGGTCGCCCGAGATGTCGGCGGTGAAGGCCGAGAGCCAGGCACCGCCCAGCAGGCCGCCGGCATAGCGCATGGGGTTCTGCTTGGCGCTGCCCGACCAGTAGGACAGCGGCGCGCCGTTGAGCACCAGTGGCCCCATCACGTCGCCGCGCACCGAGGCCAGCGCCGCCATGGCCCAGCCGGCCTGGCAGTTGCCGATGACGGCGGGCTTCTGCGGGCATTCGGGATGGCGGTGCACCACCTCTTCGAGAAAGGCGGCCTCGGCACGTGCCACGTCGACCAGCGTCTGGCCTTCCTCGGGCTCGGGTGAGAAGGTGACGAAGTACACCGTGTGACCCGCTCGCAATGCCACTCCCACTTCCGAATCGGGCTTGAAGCCGCCGATGCCCGGCCCGTGCCCGGCGCGCGGGTCGACGATGACGATGGGGCGCTTGGCCGCGTCGACGGGCATGCCGGCCGTGGGCACGATGCGCAGCAGCGAGTAGTTGCAGGGGCGGGGCAGGGTGCGCCCGTCCAGCACCAGCTCGTGTTCGAAGGTCAGCAGCGGCGGCTTGCCCGCCAGCAGGTGCTCGAGGAAGACGTTGCCGCGCTCGCGCAGCACGTCGGCGGTCAGCACGCTGCGCTGCCAGGTGTCCAGGCTGTAGGCGGCAAGATCCTGGATCGCGCGTTGCAGGGCAACGGCGTCCGGTACGTGATCGGATGCGCTCATCGCTTGTCCCTCCTCGGGCTTGCTATGTTGCGCAGCAGCATGCACCATTCGCGCGTCAATTCTTCGGATACCCACGAGTTCGCTCAGGTATTTGTGGCCAACGCGCTGGAAGCCTCAACCATGTCGTCCGACAACGCACCTCATCCGCACTACGACCGCCTGATCGCCACCGTGCGCCAGCTCCCGCCGCTTCGCGTGGCCGTTGTTCATCCGGCCAACGGGCCCTCGCTCGAAGGGGCGCTGAGTTCCGCCAGGATGGGGCTCATGGTGCCGGTGCTGGTGGGCCCGCGCGCCAAGATCGAGGCAGCGGCACAGGAACTGGGCGCCTCACTGCAGGGCATCGAGCTCATCGACGCACCTCACAGCCATGCGGCGGCCGAGCAGGCGGCTGTCTTGGCACGAGACGGCAAGGTCGACGCCTTGATGAAGGGCAGCCTGCACACCGACGAACTCATGGGCGCGGTAGTGCGGCGCGAGGCCGGCCTGCGCACGGCGCGGCGCATCAGTCACTGCTTCGTCATGGACGTGCCGGGGCACCAGCAGCCGCTCATCATTTCCGATGCGGCCATCAACATCGCGCCCACGCTGGAAGAAAAGGTCGATATCGTGCAGAACGCCATCGACCTGGCGCATGCGCTGCGTCTGACCACGGTGCGGGTCGCCATTCTCTCGGCCATGGAGACGGTGAACTCGAAGGTGCCGTCGACCATCGACGCAGCGGCGCTGTGCAAGATGGCGGAGCGCGGGCAGATCACCGGCGGCGTGCTGGACGGCCCGCTGGCCATGGACAACGCCATCGACGCCGAAGCCGCGCGCATCAAGGGCATCGTCTCGCCGGTGGCGGGTCACGCGGATGTGCTGATTGCGCCCGACCTCGACGCCGGCAACATGCTGGCCAAGAGCCTGACCTTCCTCGCCGGCGCCTATGCCGCCGGCATCGTGCTGGGCGCGAAGGTGCCCGTCATCCTCACCAGCCGCGCAGACTCCGAGCCTGCGCGGCTGGCGTCCGTCGCGGTCGCGGCACTGCTGGCGCAGGCCGCGCGGGAAGGGCGCATTCGCGCCGTTGGCTGAGAGGCGCCCTCAGAGCGGGCCCACCCCGTAGTAGCTGTTGATGTTGTTGCGGTAGTCGGGATCGTAGTCGCGGACCTCATCCTTGGCGTAGCGCGGCGCGCCGTCCAGGGTGGGCTTGTCCAGCGGCACTACGTAGCCTTCACGCGTGGTGTCGTAGTCCAGCATGCTCCATGGCACGGGGTAGCGGTCGGTGCCGATGCCCAGGAAGCCGCCGAACTCCAGCACCGCGTAGCAGACCTGGCCCGAGACCTTGTCGATCATCAGGTCGTCGATGGTGCCCAGCTTGTCGCCGTTGGCCGCATAGACGGTGGTGCCCTCTACGCGCTCGGAAGAAATGACGTTGCGGCTCGTTTCGCTCACGGGGGTCATGTGACATCTCCTGGTGGGTGGGCGGCATGATCGCCGCCTGGGGGCCACTATCCCCCGCCACCCGGCCCGCGTTGATCGGGCAAGGGGCCAAGTGCATGTAGGCGCCGGTCGGTCAGGGTTGTTTTCTCGATGCCGGGCTGTTCGTGGGAACGCGCGGCGTCGTTGTCGGCAACTCGTGCGGCGTCGTGCCGTCCGGGTTGCTGTGTTTCTTCTCGATGCCCTTCATGTCGCTCGGGCTGCCAGGCGAGGCAGGCCCACGGCGCGCATGCTTTCTCTTGGTGTCTGGCATGGTCAGGCTCCTTTCAAGAGGGAGATTCCAGTGTGCGCCGCCGCGGCTTCGAGGCTGTAGGACGAGGGCTGCCATCCGCGCAGTGCGCATTCCGGAACGCGGTGGTGTCCCACGCCGTGCGTGGGAGAGCTTGGCTATATTGCCTCGCGTGTTCATTGCCTTTGCGGAGGCGAGAATGAAGAAGCCTGATGTCTACACGCGCTTCGCCACCAATGCATCGCGCTTCTGCGGCCGGCCCGGCGTTTTCATGCTCGCGGTGGGGGTGGTGCTGACCTGGATCGTCAGCGGACCGCTCTTCGGCTTCAGCGATACGTGGCAACTGGTGATCAACACCGGCACCACCATCGTCACCTTCCTGATGGTTTTCCTGATCCAGAACTCACAGAACCGGGACACCGCCGCGATCCAGATCAAGCTCGACGAACTGATCCGCGCCACGCGCGGCGCCCACAACGCGCTGCTGGATCTGGAAGAACTGGAAGACAAGGAGTTGCAGATCTTCCGCGACCGCTACGAGAAGCTGGCGCAATCGGCACGCGATGCGATCGCCGGCGGCGGCCTGGACACGGAGTCGCCGGAAGCCTGACGCGCGAGGGCGCAGCAGCGGATCGCAGCCGTGCTCGGCATGCGTGTCAGCGCACCGCCGATACCTCCTACGCAGGCCGCTTCGATGCTCCTACGCCCTCGCAGCAGCTTCATGCCTAAGGTGAGGGCTTCGGCCTTCAGCGAGAACCAACATCATGGACTCTTCGACACGAGCCAACGCCCGCCACGACCGGCAGGACAACAAGCGCGCATTCCGCTGGGGCGCGGTCCTCGTGGCCGTGCTCATCGCAGGTGCCGTGGGCTACAACCTGGTCTCGCGTGAGCGGGCTGGACCTTTGAACCCCGACACGCCGACGACGCAGCAGAGGCCTGCGCCCGCCGAGGGTGGCCAGAGCGGCGCCGCGGGGCCTGGAAACGCGGAAGGCACCGGCACCGGCGACACCAGCGGCACCGGCGCGCCGCGCAACTAGCGCGGCATCCTTGTTTACTCGGCGCGCACGCCGTTGCGCAGCACGCCGATCGCGTCCACGTCGATCTCCACCACGTCGCCTGCCTTCATCCACACGGGCGGGTTGCGCTTGGCACCCACGCCACCGGGCGTGCCGGTCACGATGACGTCGCCCGGATGCAGCGGCGTGAAGGCCGAGATGTGCGCGATCTGCGCCGGGATGCTGTGAATCATCTTGTCGGTGGTGGTGCGCTGCATCTCCTGGCCGTTCAGGCGCGTGACGAGGGTCATCACCCGGTCGTCGGCGATCTCGTCGCGCGTGACCATCCAGGGGCCGAAGCCGCCGGTGCGCCAGAAATTCTTGCCGGCGGTCCACTGCGTGGTGGCGGACTGCCAGTCGCGGATGGTGCCGTCGTTGTAGCAGGCGTATCCGGCGATGTGCTTCCAGGCGTCGGCTTCGGCGATGCGGCGGCCGCCCTGGCCGATGACGATGGCGATCTCACCCTCGTAGTCCAGCCGTGTCGATTCGCGCGGCAGCATGATGTCCTCGCCATGCGCGAGCTGCGAGTCGGACACGCGCAGGAAGAGGGCGGGCTTCTCGGTGATCTCGCGGCCGGTCTCGCGCACGTGCTCGCCGTAGTTCAGGCCCACGCAGATGATCTTGCCCGGGTTGGGGATCACCGGCAGCAGCTTCACTTCGCTCAGGGGCAGGCTGACCTTCGCGTTCGCGGCGGCGTTGGCGGCCTCGGCCACCAGGCCGGCGGCGATCAGCGCCTTGAGGTCGGGCGCGCGCGCGCCGAAGACCGCGCCGAGGTCGACCACGCGTTCGCCTTGCACCGCGCCGTAGCTGTCGATGCTGTTGTATTGGAAGCTGATGAGTTTCATGCCGTCGTACCTGCTGTCAGTGAGTGAAGTGAAGGAAATGGATCTACGCCAGCCGACCTCCGATCCGGCCTGCGGCCTCGGTGATCAGCGACACCAGCTTGTCGATGTCGACGATGGCCAGGCGAGAGGTGTCGAAGACGAGCGACAGGGCCGCCCACGCGCCCCCGTCGTGCTTGAGAATGGGCGCCGCGATGGCCGCCAGCTGCGGCTCCAGCTCCCCGATGGAAACGTAGTGCCCCGCCTTGCGGATGGCCGCGAAGTGGCGCCGGAATTCGCTCCACTCGCCGGGCAGGCCGCTCTTCACCGCCTCCTTCTGCCGCGCATCGAAGAGCTTGCGCAGCTGCGGTGAGGTGAAGGTGGAGAGCAGCACCTTGGGCGCCGCGCCCTGGAACAGCGGCCGCGGCCGGCCGCGTCCGTAGGCCAGTGCCGGCGGGGTGCTGCCCATTTCGCGGTGCGTGTCCAGCACCTGGTGCCCGAACAGGCCCGACACCACGCAGTCGAAGCCGGTGGCGGCCACCAGCTCGCGCATCACCGGGATGCCTTCGCGCAGCACCGGGTCGGCCTTCTTGATGTAGTGGTCCAGCACGATGATGCGCGGCCCCAGCGCGTAGTGCGAATCCTCCACCCGCTGCAGCAGGCCCGCCTCCAGCAGCAGCCGCACGTAGCGGTAGCCGGTGGGCAGGGAGACTTCCAGCTGCGCCGAGATGTCGTCGGCGGTGCGCGTGAGGTGGGTGTCGTCGAACAGGTCGAGCACGGCCAGCATGCGGCCCAGGCTGGACATGGATTTTTCGGCAGCGGCCACGCAGGCTCCTTCTTGTCGTCGTGTTCTTCTTCATGGCGCGACAGGGAGGTATTGCGAGATGCGATCCAGTTCCGGCCCCGTGCGCGCGATGCCGACGATATATCGGTCGGGCCGCAGTATCACCGCACGGGCCTGGTGGGCTTCGAGCCACTCGGACAGCGGCGCGGCCGGCTGGTCGATGACGATGGCACCGGCGCGCTGCCAGCGCTCGAGCGTGGCGGGGCAGGCGGCAGCCAACGCGTCGGCGCGGCCGATCACGGCGCTGCGCCGGCCCAGCAGCTCGTCGAGCAGGCGGCCGTCCGGCAGGCGCGGCTGCGGAAAGGGCCGGCCGGCGGGCGAGTCGGGTGCGGCCTCGTCGAAGGCGCCGCGGCCCAGCATCTGCGGCGGCAGCTCGAAGATCTCGGGGCGGCCGGCGGCGAAGCGCGCGTCGCGCTGCGCCGCCAGTTGCGGGTCGGTGGTCTGGATGATGTCGCCCAGGCGCACCGCGAGCTCGATGAGCGAGCGCACGTGCGGGGCCCGCTCGCTCTCGTAGGTGTCGAGCAGTTCGGGCGGGGCCTGGCGTGTGAGCACGGCTTCGAGCTTCCACGCCAGGTTGGCCGCATCGCGGATGCCGGCGCACATGCCCTGGCCGAGGAAGGGCGGCGTCTGGTGGCAGGCATCGCCGGCGAGCAGCAGGCGGCCCTGGCGCCAGCCTTCGGCGATGACGGAGTGGAAGGTGTAGATGGCCGCGCGCTCCAGCGTCGCCTGCTCCGGGCGCACCCAGGGCGCGACCAGCTTCCACAGGGACTCGGGGCGCACCAGCGCCTCGCGGTCGTCGCCCGGCATCACCATGATCTCCCAGCGCCGCCGGTTGCCCACCACGTTGCAGTAGGTCATGGGGCGGGCGGGGTCGCAGTACTGCACGGTGTGGGTGGGCAGGTCCACGGCCTCATCGAGCACCACGTCGAACACCAGCCAGGGCTGGCGCAGGCCCAGGTCGACCAGGGCGCTGCCCATGTGCTGGCGCACCGGCGAGCGGGCGCCGTCGCAGCCGACCAGATAGCGGGCGCGTTGCTGGATCTGATTGCCGGTGATGCGGTCGCGCAGGTCGAAGCGCACCCCGTGCGCGTCCTGTTCCAGCGCCAGCAGCTCATGGTTCAGCCGCACCTCCACTTTCGGGAAGCGCGAGAGGCCGGCGCGCAGCACGGTTTCCAGCTCAGGTTGATGGAAGTAGTAGTTGTTGGCGCAGCCGTGCGGACCCAGCGCCGCGGTGCCGCCGCGGATCAGCAGGGTCTCGCCGGCGGCGTTGACGAAATGCATGCCCTGCGTGCCGGGCCGGGCGATGGCCAGCACCTCGTCGCGCAGGCCGGCGCTCTGCAGGATGCGCAGCACCTCGCCGTCGAAATGGATGGCGCGCGGCAGCGGGAAGACGCCGGCTTCCTTGTCCAGCACCAGCACCGAGAGGCCGGCCGCGCCCAGCAGGTTCGCCAGCGTCGCGCCGGTGGGGCCGAGGCCGGCGATGGCGACGTCGAACTCAGTCGCCACGCTGGTCTTCCTGCATGCGGCGCGCGACCTCGGCCTGCCATTCGGCACGGCTCATGAACTTGGGGAAGCGCTTCGCGATGGCCTCGGCCTGCGCCAGGATGGCTTCGTCCGGCTGCGCGATGTCGATGGGCTCGCGCAGCGGCTGCTCGCAGTACCAGGGCGTGTCCATGAAGAGCTCCAGGCGGTTGCCCTCCGGGTCACGGCAGTAGATGGAGACCGCGTTGCCATGCGTCACCGGGTGCATGTCGCTCGCGCCGTGCGCCAACAGGCGGTCGTGGAAGCGGCGCAGCGTGGCGATGTCGGGCACGCGGAAGGAGATCTGGTTGACCACGTTGAAGGGCAGTGCTTCCGGCCGGCCGGTGGCCAGCACCAGCTGGTGGTGCTCGGCCGGGTCGCGGCTGAGAAAGACCAGTTGCACCGTGCCCAGGTCGCCCGCGTCGGTCTGCGTGAAGCGCAGGGCCTGCTTGTAGAAGGCGGCCATGCGGGGCAGGTCGCGCACGTACAGCCCGAAGTGGCTGAACTGCAGATCCGAAGGGGTCTTTTTGCTCATCTCCAATGTCTCCTTGCGATAAACAGGCATCGAACCAGCCGATGCGATGGAGAAATGATATTCATATTCTCATAATTTGACAATACTAGCGTTATTCGTATCATGGCGACACGTGCAAGTGGCACGCATTCCCACCTGGAGACAACAGATGAAGGTTCTGAACAAGGGCGCCGGCCGCTGGCTGGCAGGCGTGGTGATGGCGGCGATGGCCGCCGGCGCGGCCGCCCAGGCCGACTACCCGACGAAGCCGGTGCGCATCATTGCCCCTTTCCCGGCAGGCAGCGGGCCGGATGCGAATGCGCGCGAGATCGCGGCGGAGCTGACCAAGATCCTGGGCCAGTCCTTCTTCGTGGAGAACCGTCCCGGCGCGTCCAACATCATCGGCACCGAGGTGGCGGCCAAGGCGCCGGCCGATGGCTACTCGCTCTACATCGGCACCACGAGTTCGCTGTCGGTGGTGCCGCACCTCTACAGCAAGCTGCCCTTCAATGCGGAGAAGGATTTCGCGCCGGTGAGCCTGCTGGGGGTGCTCAACACAGGCCTCATCGCCACGCCCGGCCTGCCGGCCAAGGATGCGAAGGCGCTCATCGCCGAGCTCAAGGCCAGGCCGGATTCGGTGACGGTGGCCACGGCGGGCATCGGCAGCTATTCGCACCTGTCGGCCATCTGGTTCAACGACCTGGCGGGCGTGAAGACCAACCTGGTGCCCTACAACAGCAACAGCCCCTATGTCGACCTCATGGCCGGCCAGGTGCAGGCCATGTTCGACGGCCTGCCGGCGGCGGCCAGCAACATCCGCGCGGGCAAGCTCAAGCTGCTGGCCATCACCGGCAAGGAGCGCCACCCCAGCTTCCCCGACACGCCCACCTTCGCCGAGTCGGGGCTGCCCGACTACGCGCCCATCGCCTGGCAAGGCGTGCTCGCGCCGGCCGGCACGCCCAAGCCCATCCTGGAGAAGCTGAGCGCAGCCATGCGCAAGGCCTGCCAGTCCGAAGAACTCGCCAGGAAGTGGCGCGACTACGGCGGCGAGCTGCGCTGCAACTCGCCGGCCGAATTCGCTGCCTTCATCGAGGCGGACCGGGCCATGTGGGGCAAGGTGATCCGCCAGGCCAACGTGAAGCTGGACTGATCCGACGCGGCTATCCTGCGGAAATGACGCCACCCGCCTCGCCGCCACGCATCGCGCTGATCCATGCGCTCGTCCATTCGATGGCCCCGATCAACCAGGCCTTCGAACGCCTGTGGCCGCAGGCCCGGCGCATGCACCTGCTGGACGACAGCCTCTCGGGCGACCTGGCGCTGCGCGGCGGTGGCCTGGACGAGGCGATGCACCAGCGCTTCGCCACGCTGGGCAACTACGCGGTGGCCTGCGGCGCCGACGCGATCCTCTTCACCTGCTCGGCCTTCGGCCCCTGCATCGAGGCGGTGGCGGCGCAGCATCCGGACATGCCTGTGCTCAAGCCCAACGAGGCCATGATCGACGAGGCGGCGAAGAGCGGCCGGCGTATCGGCCTGCTCGCCAGCTTCGCGCCCACGCTGACCAGCATGCCGCCCGAGTTTCCGGCTGGCGTTTCGCTCGATGTGCAACTGGCCGGCGATGCGATGGCGGCGCTGAACGCCGGCGATGTCGGGGCGCACGACGCCGCGGCACTTGCAGGTGCGCAGGCCCTGGTCGAGCGTGGCGCCGAGGTGATCGCACTGGCGCAGTTCAGCCTGGCGCGCGCTGCGCCGCTGCTTCGCGAGCGGCTGGCCGTGCCCGTGCTCACCACCGTAGACAGCGGCGTGCTGCGCCTGCGCCGGCGATTCGACCCGGACGCTTCGGTGCCCTGAGGCTCAGGCGCCCGAAAAAAGGCCCATGTCGGCTCGCACGCCCAGCCGTTTCATGAAGTCGGTGGGGTCGAAGCCTTCCTCCGCGTACCGGCGGCTGATCTGCGCGCGGGCCGCGGCCAGCGCCTCGGGGCTGTTCCATTCCACCAGCGTGGCGACGTTGAACTCACTGCCGCTGCGCTCGGTCATCACGCGGTTCTGCCGGCAGCCAGGCAGGGCGGCCACGGCCTGGTCGATCCAGTGCAGCCGCTTGAGAAAGGCGGGCAGGGCGTCGGCGGGGACGGCGAACTTGTCGATGCGGTAGACGGATCCGGAAATCTGCGATGCCATGAAGGGCTCCTTCGTTCATTGACGAGATGATTCGTGCGGGCTTTGGGCCGCACCGGGTGCGAAGTCTCAAACCTCAACTAAAGTTGAGGTCAAGCACTTTCATCCCGAGCCCCTCATGCAGATCCGACTTCCCGAAGGCATGGCCGCCACGCTCAGCGTGGGCGAGGTGGCGCAGCGCAGTGGCGTGGCGGTGTCGACACTGCACTTCTACGAGGGCAAGGGCCTGATCCACAGCGAGCGCACCGAGAGCAACCACCGCCGCTATGCGCGGGCGGTGCTGCGGCGCGTGGCCTTCATCCGCGTGGCGCAGCGGGTGGGCATTCCGCTGGCGGACATCGCCACTGCTCTGGAGGCCTTGCCGGCCGCCAGCGCGCCCAGCCGCGCAGACTGGACGCGCCTGTCTGCCAACTGGCGGGCCGAACTGGACGAGCGCCTGGCGCAGTTGAAGAAGCTGCGCGATCAACTGGACGACTGCATCGGCTGCGGCTGCCTGTCGATCGACCGCTGCAGGCTCCGCAATCCGCTGGACAAGCTGGGCGACGAGGGAGCCGGGCCGCGCCGGCTGATTGCGAAGCGCTGAAAAAAACAAGGTCCTGGAATCAGCCCGGTTCTTCCTCGGGCTGCACGCGCCGGATGCTGACGAAGCGGATGCGCTGAGCATCCACTTCGTCCACGCGAAAGCACAGGTCCTCGTGGCGCCAGGTCTCGCCGGCGCGCGGCAGCCGCCCGAAGTTGTCGAGCAGGTAGCCCGCCAGCGAGACGTAGCGGTCCTCCTCGCTGACCAGGCCGCTGGTCTCCAGTTCCTGCTCCAGCTGGTGCAGGTCGGCGCTGCCGGCCACGCGCCAGTTGGAAGCGTCCACCTGCTGGATCTCCAGGCCCTCGTCCTCGTCGGGAAACTCGCCGGCGATCGCCTCCAGCACGTCGATGGGCGTGACCAGGCCCTTGAGCGTGCCGTGCTCGTCGCTGACCAGCGCGAGCTGGCCGCGCGCCTGGCGCAGCACGTCGATGGCGCGGATGGCGGTGGTGCCCTCGGGCAGGTAGATGGGCGGGCGCAGGTGCGGGCCCTCGGGCGGCAGGTGGCCGTGCGTGAACAGGGCGGCGAGCAGCTCGTTAGAGCGGCCCACGCCCACCACGGCGTCCAGCGAGCCGCGGCACACGGGGAGCATGCCGTGCGGCGATTCGAGCAGCTGGGCTCGCACCGCATCTGGCGGGTCTTCCAGGTCGACCCAGGAGATGTCGGCGCGCGGAGTCATGATGGTGCGCACCGTGCGCTCGGCCAGGGTGAGCACGCCGCTGACCATGTGGCGTTCCTCGGCGGCGAAGGCCGGCGCGCCAACCGCCTGCGCATCGGCGGGCGTGCCCGCATCGATGCCCGCGCCAGCCTGCGCGCGGCTCCCCAGCAGGCGCAGCACGGTCTCGGCGGTGCGCTCGCGCAGCGGCCGCTGGGCCAGGTGGCGGGCCTGGTTTCGCCGGGCCCACTGGTTGAAGAACTCGATGAGGATGGAGAAGCCGATGGCCGCGTACAGGTAGCTCTTGGGCATGTGGAAGCCCAGGCCGTCGGCCACCAGGCTCAGGCCGATCATCAGCAGGAAGCTCAGGCACAGCACCACGACGGTCGGATGCATGCTGACGAAGCGCGCCAGCGGCCCCGAGGCCACCAGCATCACGCCCACCGCGATGATCACCGCGGCCATCATCACCGGCAGCTCGTTGACCATGCCCACCGCGGTGATCACCGAGTCGAGCGAGAACACCGCGTCGAGCACCACGATCTGCGCCACCACCAAGCCGAAGCCCGCGTGCGCCGTGGAGCGTTCGCCCGAGTGCGGCAGGCCTTCCAGCCGTTCGTGCAGTTCGGAGGTGGCCTTGAAGAGCAGGAACAGGCCGCCGCCCAGCAGGATCAGGTCGCGTCCCGAGAAGGAGAAGTCGCCCAGGCCGAAGAGCGGCCTGGTGAGCTTGGACAGCCAGGAGATGGCCGCCAGCAGCGCCAGCCGCATGAACAGTGCCAGGCTCAGGCCGATGAGCCGTGCGCGGTCCCGCTGGGCAGGCGGCAGCTTCTCGACCAGGATGGCGATGAACAGCAGGTTGTCGATGCCCAGCACGATCTCCAGCACGACCAGGGTTGCCAGGCCCACCCAAGTCGCGGGATCGGAAAGGAGCTCCATCACTGCTGCAATGTCTTCAGGCGGCCCCGTGCACCGCGAACACTTCCACCGGCGCCGCCTTGCCGCGCAGGTGTACCCTGCCGAGCGCTTCCGTCTCGCAACGGCCACCCACGGCCTGGCAGGTGTCGGGGTCGATGAGGATCATGCGGCCCACCTCCTTGGTGTGCGACTCCAGACGCGCCGCCAGGTTCACCGTGTTGCCGATGCAGGTGTAGGTGGCACGCGACTGCGTGCCCGTGTAGCCGGCCACCATCTCGCCGGTGGCAATGCCCACGCCGATGCGAAGGAGCGGCTTGCCTGCCGAAGTGCGCTGGTTGTTGAGCACCTGAAGCATCGCCACCATGTCCAGCGCCGCGTGCACCGCCTGAGCCGCATGGTCGTCCATGGGCAGCGGCGCGCCGAAGATGCACATGAGGCCGTCGCCGATCATCTGGTTGACCACGCCGCCATGCTTGTTGATGGCCTCGAACATCAGCGCATACCAGGTGTTGAGCAGCTCGATGGTCTCTTCCGGCGGCGTCGATTCCACCAGCGAGGTGAAGCCGCGGATGTCGGCGAACATCACCGTGCCCTCCACCCGTCGGCCACCCAGCGCGAAGCCCGACTGCTGCAGATCCTGCGCCACCTCGGAGGTGGCGAAGCGCCGCACCATGTCCTTCTGCATGTCGCGCAGGCGCTTCTTCTCCAGGCTGGCGTCGACTCGGGCCTTGAGCAGGACGCCATTGACCGGCTTGTGCAGGTAGTCCTCCGCGCCCAACTCGATGCAGCGCACCACGCCGGCCATCTCTTCCAGCGAGGAGGTGACCACCACCGGCAGGTCGCGCAGGCGCGGGTCGCCGGAGAGACGCTCCAGCACCTGGAAGCCATTCATCTCGGGCATCTCGATGTCCAGCAGCATGAGGTCGAACTCGCCCTCCTGCAGCATTTCCAGGGCGATGCGGCCGTTCTCGGCGCAGGCCACGCGGTGGCCCTGCTGCTCGAGCCCGCGGGTGAGCAGCATGCGGTTGACTTTGTTGTCGTCCACCACCAGCAGGCGGGCCGGGTTGGATTCGGGTTCAGCCATTGCCGATGCGCTCCTCCAGGGCGACGACCACGCCTTGCCAGTCGTCGTGCAGCTCGTCGAGCGCGGCCTGCGTGGCGGCGGGCAGCCCGCCTTGCTCCAGGGCGCGTGCCTTGGCGGCGAAACCCAGGGCACCAAAGGTCAGGCCGTTGGATTTGAGCGAGTGCGCGTTGCGGCGGAACGCATCGGCATCGCCGGCGGCGAAGGCGTCGCGCAACGCTTGCAGCAGGGTGGGCGCCTCTTCCAGGAAGGTCTGGACCAGCTCGCCCACGAAGTCGGCGCCGGCGGTCTGTTCCAGCTCGGACCAGGCGGCGGTATCGATGATGTCGGTCATTGGAAAAGCTCCGTGCCTGGCGCTGCGGTGCAAGGCCGGCAGGCCACGGGCGGTTGAAGACTCATGCAGTCAGTCCCTTGGTGTTGGCCGGCACGCGGGCCAGCGCTTCGATCAGCCGGTCCACGCGGATCGGCTTGGTGATGTAGTCGTCCATGCCGGCGGCGATGCACATCTCGCGGTCGCCCTGCATGGCGTTGGCGGTCATGGCGACGATGCTGGGGCGCTCGCCGGTCGCCAGCATCCGGCAGATCTGGCGGGTGGCATCCAGGCCGTCGAGCTCGGGCATCTGCACGTCCATCAGCACCACGTCGTAGGCCTGGCGGGCCACGGCCTCGACCGCCTCGACGCCGTTGGACGCCAGGTCGGCGCGGTAGCCCATCTGCTGCAGGAGGCGCAGCGCCAGCTTCTGGTTCACCGCGTTGTCCTCGGCCAGCAGGATGCGCAGCGGATGGCGCTGGCCCATCTCGGGGTCGATCTGGGGCTTGCGCTCGTCGGCGCCGGCGGCGGACTTGGCGCGCCCGGCCCGCGACTTGGCCGGCGCCTGGCTGGCCAGCAGGTTCATGAGCGTGTCGAAGAGCTGCGACTGGCGGATCGGCTTGGACAGGAAGGCGTCGAAGAGCTTTTCCGCATCGCCCGATTCGCGCCGGCCCAGCGAGCTGAACAGCACCAGGGGCAGGTCGGGGCGCAACTGTCGGATGCGCCGCGCCAGCTCCACGCCGTCCAGCTCGGGCATGTGCATGTCGAGGATGGCCAGGTCGAAGGCCTCGCCGGACTCCAGCACGCGCAACGCCTCCAGCGGCAGCTCCACCGGCAGCGATTCCATCCCCCACTTGGCCGCCTGGAGCGACAGCACGCGGCGGTTGGTGGCGTTGTCGTCCACCACCAGCAAGCGCCGGCCCTGAAGCTGCGCCTGCACGCCCAGCACCTCGTGGCGCCGGCTGGGCGGCACCTGCGCCGCGGGCGCCTCGATGCTGAAGTGGAAGGTGGCGCCGCGGCCCGGGCCCTCGCTCTCGGCCCACATGGTGCCGCCCATCAGTTCGGTCAGCCGCCGGCTGATGGCCAGGCCCAGGCCGGTGCCGCCGTATTTGCGGGTGGTGCTGGAATCGGCCTGCGAGAAGGACTGGAACAGCCGCGCCATGCCCTGCGGCGTGAGGCCGATGCCGGTGTCGCGCACCGAGAAGGTCAGGCGCTGCATCCCCGTGGGCTGGCGCTGCGCGCGCATGCTCAGCACCACCTCGCCACCCTCGGTGAACTTGACCGCGTTGGACAGCAGGTTCAACAGGATCTGCCGCAGCCGCGCCAGGTCGCCGCGGATGGCCAGCGGCACCTCGCCTTCGAACACGTAGGCCAGGTCCAGGTGCTTCTCGGTGGCGCGGGTGCTCACCAGGTCCATGGCCGATTCGACGCAGTCGCGCAGTTCGAAGGGCTGCTGCTCGATCTCCATGCGGCCGGCCTCGATCTTCGAGTAGTCGAGGATGTCGTTGATGATGGTCAGGAGCGCATCGCCCGACTCGCGGATCGTGGAGACGTAGTCCTGCTGCTCGGCATCGAGCCGGGTGTCCAGCAGCAGGCCGCTCATGCCGATCACCGCATTCATCGGCGTGCGGATCTCGTGGCTCATGGTGGCCAGGAAGGCGCTTTTGGCCTCGTTGGCCGACTCGGCCGCGGCTCGGGCCTCCTGGGTCTGCTTGAACAGGGCCGCGTTCTGGATCGCCACCACTGCCTGGTCGGCAAAGGTCTTCAGCAGCTTGATGTCCTTCGCGCTGAAGGGGCCGGTCGGCTGGCGCGTGACGTGGATCGAACCGATGTCCTCGCCCTGCCACATCAGCGGTGCGACCAGCACCGCGTAGTTGCCGATCGCCTTGGCGATCTCGCGCATGAACTCGGGCAGGTGCTCGTCGGCCAGCGCGTCGGGCACGTGCAGCACGTCGGGGCCCCACTGCACGCCGCCGGGCTTGGAGGGCATGACCGGGCGCGGATAGAACTTCTCCAGCACCTCGCGCGCCGAGCCGCGGTGCGCGCCCAGCACCATGTGGCCGTCCTTGACCAGCGAGATGCCCATCTGCGCGCTGGAGAACAGGCGCTGGCAGCTTTCCAGGATCTTGTCGAACACCGGCTGCGGATCGGCCATGGAGCCGCTGATCACCTGCAGCACGTCGGCAGTGGCGGTGAGCTGCTCCAGCGCCTCGTGCGTCTCGTTGAACATGCGGGTGTTCTCGATGGCGATCTCCGCCTGGTCGGCGAAGGTGCGCGCGAGCTGGATTTCCTTCTCGCCGAAGGCGCCGGTCTGCCCGCGCAGCACGCCGATGCAGCCGACGGCGTGCTGGCCCTTGAGCAGCGGGATGAACAGGCCCGATTTGTAGCCCAGCGCGATCGCCAGGTCCTGCATGCGCGGGAACTCCTTGACGCCCTCGGCGGTGTCGGCCACGTTGATCACACGCGCATCGAGCATGCAGGCGCCGGCGGCGCTGCCGCGGTCCAGCGGCCAGGGCTTGAGGAAGCCGCCCTCGCGATCGCCACGGGTACCGTCGTCGGCAAAGGCCACCACCTCGATCATGCCGTTGCGCGGAATCGAGAAGGCCACGGCGCGGCCTGCGAACAGCCGCTGGCAAGCCGTCACGATGGCGTCGAACACCGGCTGGGTCTGCGTGGGTGAACTGCTGATGACGCCCAGGATCTGGGAGATGGCGGTCTGCTGCTCCAGCGCCTCTTGTGTCTCCTTGAACAGGCGTGCGTTCTGGATGGCGATCACGGCCTGATCGGCAAAGGTCTCGAGCAGGGCGCGCTCACCCGGGCGGAAGGGGCCCAGTTCGAGGCGCTGCATGCTCAGCACGCCAATGCCGCGTCCTTCCCAGATGAGCGGCGCCGCCAGGTTGGCGTAGCTGCGGCCCATCTTCTGCGCATGCAGGCGCATGACGCGAGGCGCGTTCGGGTCGTTCAGCACGTCGGCCACCTCGTAGAGCTCGCCGGTGCGGAAGGCGATCTCCGCGGAGGTGCCGTCCACGGGCGTGGGGTTGGAGGACGCGAGCACGCGGTCGAGCGCGTCGGCCGCCTCGGCGCCCATCTGGCTGCGCCCGGCGCTCGTGGTGCGGCGCCTGACCAGCGCGAGCCTGCCTTGCTCGTCCTTCATCAGGAGGGAGAAGGAGGCGGCTTCGAACAGCCGCTCGCAGCACTCCAGGATCTTGTCGAACACCGGGCCGGTGTCGGCCACGGAACTGCCGATGACCTGCAGCACCTCGGCGGCGGCGGTCTGATGCGCCAGGGCCTCGCGCGTGTCCCGGGCGCGCTGGCGGATCTCGTCGAAGAGCTGCGCGTTCTCCAGCGCCAGACCCATGCCGGTGGCCACGGTCTCCAGCAGGCGGATCTCGTGCGGGCCGAAGGCGTACTCGCGCTCGTGGTTCTGCAGGCCGATCACGCCCAGCGCGCGCTCGCTGCCGATGATGGGTACCGCGGCTATGGAGTGGGCCCAGTCGGTGCCCGGATGGGGCTTGAGGCCCAGCTTCGTCTGCTCCTCGCGGGTGTTGGTCACGCCGGCGTGGCGCGAGTGCAGCATCAGGTCCAAGGGCTCGCCAGGCTTGAGGGGACGCGGGGGCGTCAGCGGCAGCGGGCGGTTGTGCTCGTAGCGGTACACCGCGCGCACGTGGTTGCTCTCGTGCTCCCACCACATGATGCTGACGTCGCCGCTGTCGAACATCTCGCGCAGCTTGTCGCCCACCAGCTGGATGATGGCGTCGAAGCCCAGGCGCCGCGTCATGCCCTGCTGGATGCTGTTGATCAGGTCCAGCTCGCTCTTGCGGCGCGCCAGTTCGGTGGCGCCGGACTCGAGCTGGCACTTCAGCGAATTGCATTCGCGCAAGCCCTCCAGGCCCTGCGCCGCCTGCTGGGCGATCAGGTTCAGCAGTTCGCAATGCGCCGCTTCGTAGCGGCCGCGCCTGCCCTCGATGTCGGCATAGAGATGGCCCAGGACGCCGGTGCTTCCCTTGAGCGGCGCGACCAGGCAGGAACGCTGGGCGGCCGGCGCAACCCCGTCGGGGCCGTGCCGCAACCGGGGTTCGCCCATGGCCCGGGCCTCGCCCAGCCAGTGGCCGACGGCACGCAGCAGCGCCTCGCCGTCCTCGCCGCGCGGCAGGCGCTCGGCCGCGATGTGCAGGCGCCCATCGCCGCCTTCGAGCAGCAGGAGCAGGCGCTGAGGCCCCAGCAGCCGCCGCGCTTCACGCAGCACGCGCTCGCACAACTCGGCCTCCGAGCGCGCGTCGGCCAGGCGCACCGGACCAGCGGCGGCGCGCGGCGCGGATGGGTGCGAGGGCAGGCGGGCGGAGCGGGAGCGGGGCGGGGCCATGGAGAGACAGACCTCCTGGGTCGGCGAACGGATGCGTCTCGCGGCAATGCCGCGCACTGGCCGGCAGTCTACCGGCGTCGCGCCTTCTGCGCGCGCCCGGCTGTCTCGGCCTCAGGCTGCGAGGTAGATCGGGAATCGGGCGGTCAAGCCCTGGTCGGCGGGCTCGAAGGGGCGGGTGAGGGCGGCGCGGTCTTCCGGCGACAGGCTGCGCCAAAGGAAGTCGCGCTCGTTGCCGGCGGCGCCCTGCACATACAGCTGAGTGGTCAGGAGTTCCCGGCTGTCCTGCTTGACCTTGACGTGGATGTGCGGCGTTCGGCCGGCGTAGGGCACCGGCTTGAGCGTGCGAAAGCGCCAGCGGCCGTCGGCATCGGCCTGCACCTTGCCGAAGCCCTGGAAGGCCGGATCCGCCTTCCCGCCATCGCCTGGGTGGTGGTAGTGGCCGGCCTCGTCGCATTGCCAGATTTCGACCGTGGCCCCGGCCAGCGGCCGGCCCTGCAGGTCGGCCACCGTGCCCTCGACCCAGGCGGCCTCGCCCTTGCCGTATTGCAGCGTGCCGTTGCGCAACAGGTCGTTGTCGCTGTCGACCGGGAACTGGACGGGGTAGAAGGGGCCTTCGGTCTGGCGCGGCGTCGGCCGGCGCGCGCCGGTCTGGGCGCGGGCGAGGCCCAGGCACAGGGCGGGGAAGACCACCAGTGCCGCGGCCACCTTGCGGCGCGGAAAGGACGGTTCGTGCGTCATGGGGCCCAGCATGGGCCCTCGGCCCGCCGGCATCAAGTGCTGGCGGCTTGACCTACTGGAGCTTGCGGTCTTCTTCCTTCGCCTCGGCCATGGCTTCTGGCTCCAGTTCCTCGGCCGAGCGGTTCAGGCGGATGAAGACGCCCCAGCCCACCAGCAGCGCGCCCACGGCCACGACCAGCGCGGCGGCGTGCAGCATCAGTTGCGGCTCGGAACGCGCCTTGAAAATGGTGACCAACGCCTCCACCGCGATCGCCACGACGATCACCACCATGAAGCGCGAGAGAAAGCGGCGCACCCGCGTCGGCGCACTGATGTGGGCGTCGCGGATCACTTCCTCCTCGGCGATGGTCTGCGAGATCTGCATGGCCACCACGGCGGCAGCCAGCACGCCCATGGCCTCCACCATGCCTTCGGAGGCGGCGTAGTCCCAGTCGCCGAAGCTGGCCAGCCAGCCGGCCCGGGCTGCCGCGGCCACCAGCATCAGGCCGGCGCCGGCGAAGAGCAGCGCCATGAAGCCATGGGCCACGGCGTAGAGGCGGAGGATGAATTTCATGGGGGTGCTTCTTCTTCGGGTAGTCGGGGCCGCCATGGCCGCGCCGCGATGGTGAACCGCAAGCTGCCTGTGCGGCTGTGGGCTCGCACGCCGGGCACGCGTAGTCGCCGGCCGCGTCAGGCCAGCACGGAGGCGGCCGCCGACAGGTCGCGCAACCACGCGTCCCAGGTCGATTCGCGGCGCAGCGGGTCGCCGCGCAGCAGCGCGGAAGGATGCAGTGTGACCAGCATGGGCGGGCCGAAGCGGCTGTCGATCCACTGGCCGCGCATCTGCATCACCGAGATTGGACGGCCCAGCAGCGACCGGGCCGCGGTCGCGCCCAGGGCCACGAGTGCGCGCGGGCGCACCATCTGCACTTCGATCTCGAGCCAGTGCAGGCAGGCCTGGGCCTCGCGCTGGCCGGGCGTCTTGTGCATGCGGCGCTTGCCGCGCAGCTGGAACTTGAAGTGCTTGACCGCGTTGGTGAGGTAGAGCTTTTCGCGCTGCCAGCCCAGTTCCTCGAAGGCCCGCTGCAGAAGGCGGCCGGCAGGGCCGACGAAGGGGCGGCCTTGCAGGTCTTCCTGGTCGCCGGGCTGCTCGCCCACCAGCATCAGCCGGGCGCGCAGCGCGCCTTCGCCGATCACCGACTGGGTGGCGTGCTCGCCGATGGGGCATTCGCGGCAGGCGTTGGTCGCCTGGCGCAACTGCTCGTGCGTGGCCCGGACCGGTGCACGCGGCGCGCGCTGCACGGGCGGGGAAGATGGGGCGAGGACGGACACGCTCCCATTCAGTCGCGCCCACGCCGTCAGCGCTGCCGGAAGAGACTGACGCCGCGCGTCAGCCTCGGGCTCAGGCGAGGGTGCGCAGGTCGCGCCGCAGGATCTTGCCCACGGTGGACTTGGGGAGCGCGTCGACGAAAGTCACCGTCTTCGGCACCTTGTAGGCGGCCATGGCGGCGCGGCAGTGGGCGATGAGCTGCGCCTCGTCCACGCTGGCGCCGGGCGCCTTCACCACGAACAGGCGCACCGCCTCGCCGGTCTTCTCGTCGGGCACCCCGATGCAGGCGCATTCGGCCACGCCGGGGCAGGCGGTGGCCACTTCCTCCACCTCGTTCGGGTACACGTTGAAGCCCGAGACGATGATCATGTCCTTCTTGCGGTCGACGATCTTGAGGAAACCTTTGGCGTCGAACACGCCCACGTCGCCGGTGCGGAAATAGCCGTCGTCGGTGAAGGCGGCGGCGTTGGCCTCGGGCTTCTGCCAGTAGCCGCCCATGACCTGCGGGCCTTTTGCGCAGATCTCGCCGGGCTGGCCGACCGGCACTTCCTCGTCCTCGTCGCCCAGCAGCTTGATGTCGGTGGAAGGCAGCGGCAGCCCGGTGGTGCCGGTGAATTCGTTGATGTAGACCGGGTTGAAGGAGAGCACCGGCGAGGTTTCCGACAGGCCGTAGCCCTCGCGGATGAAGACGCCGGTGAGCGACTTCCAGCGGTCGGACACGGTGCGGATCACCGCCGCGCCGCCACCGCCGGCCAGGCGCAGCCGCGACCAGTCCAGCTGGCCCAGGCGCGGGTGCTGCGTGAGGCCGGCGTAGAGCGTGTTCACACCCATGAAGACGGTGGGCCGGGCGCGCTCCAGCACGCCGACGAAGGCCTCCCCGTCGCGCGGGTTGGGCACCAGCCAGTTCTCCGCGCCCACCGAGAAGTAGGTGATGAAATTCACCATCAGCGCGAAGATGTGATAGAGCGGAATGGCCGTGACGATGGTCTCTTCGCCCGGCCGCGTGGCCACCCGCATGAAGGCCTTGAACTGCTCGGTGTTGGCCACCAGGTTGCGGTGCGACAGGGCCGCGCCCTTGCTGGGGCCGGTGGTGCCGCCGGTGTATTGCAGGAAGAGCAGGTCGTCGCCGGCGAGCTGCACCGGCTGGCGTTCCAGCCTGGCGCCCGCGGCAAGCGCATCGTTGAAGCCCACCGAGCCTTCGATGGTGGCCGGCACCTCGCTGCCGCGGCCCAGCGCGTCACCCGCGCCGGGGCGGGGCGCCACGATCACGCGCTTGACCGGCGTCTTCGCGAGGATGCCGGCCAGCGTGGGCAGCGCGTCCGCGTAGATGACGATGGCTTCGCTGCCCGAGTCCACCAGCTGGTGCTCCAGCTCGCGCGGCGTGTAGAGCGGATTGACGTTGACCTGCACCGCGCCGGCCCGGGCGATGCCCAGGAAGGCCACCGGGAAGGCCATGATGTTGGGCAGCATCACCGCCACGCGGTCGCCCTTGATCACGCCCACGCTCTGCAGCCAGGCGCAGAAGTCGCGCGAGAGCGCATCGATGTCGGCGTAGCTCAGTGCCTGGCCCGCCCCCACGAAGGCGGTCTTGCCGGCGTAGCGGGCCATGGCGTCTTCGGCCAGGGCGACCACCGAGGGGTAGGCGTCGGGGTTGATGTCGGCCGGCACCTCGCCGTACGAGGCGAGCCAGTGGCGCTGGGTCATTCTGTGTCCCTCCAGGATCGTTGGAAAGCGCGCATTGTCGCGCGCGCTTTCCACACTTCTTCTTATTGGCGGAAGCTGTCGTCGGTGCGGTCCAGCTTGCGCAGCAGCGCCGGCCAGGCGAACTGCCCGCCCATGCCCCCGGTCTGCACCTTCATGGCCTGCGCCACGCCCTGGACGATGCGCGGGTCGACCTGCGTGAGCTCGCCGCCGGCCTGCGCCGAAATCTGGATCTGGCAGGTGGACTCGAACACATACATCGACAGGAAGGCATCGGCGATGGTCTTGCCGCAGGTGAGCAGGCCATGGTTGCGCAGCATGAGGAAGTCGGCGTTGCCCAGGTCGGCCTGCAGGCGCGGCTTTTCCTCGTCGCGGAAGGCCACGCCCTCGTAGCCGTGGTAGGCCAGCGAGGCCAGCACGAAGGTGGACTGCTGGCTGATGGGCAGCACGCCGTCCTTTTGCGCACTCACGGCGACGCCGGCGCGGGTGTGGGTGTGCAGCACGCACTGCACGTCCTCGCGCACCGCGTGCACCGCGCTGTGGATCACGAAGCCGGCCGGGTTCACCGGAAAGGGCGAGTCGTTGAGCTTGTTGCAGTCCTGGTCGACCTTCACGAGGCTGGACGCGGTGATCTCGTCGAACATCAGCCCGTAGGGGTTGATGAGGAAGTGGTGCTCCGGCCCCGGCACGCGCGCGCTGATGTGGGTGAAGACCAGGTCGCTCCAGCCGTACAGCGCCACCAGCCGGTAGCAGGCGGCCAGGTCGACGCGCAGCTGCCACTCTTCGGGCGAGACCTTGTCTTTCAGCGAGGGGATGTTCATGGCGTGTCTCCTTGGATGGGGTTACAGGGATTCGGTCTTGTAGACGCTGCGGCGGGGCGTGGCGAACACGCGGCGAAGCATCGGCTCGAAATGCCCGATCGGCAAGGTGTCTGCGCCGGCATCGAAAGCCGGGTTGTCGTAGAGCGCGCAGAACTCGGCGGTGCGCTCGTAGCAGGGATGGTCCTTGAACTGCTCGCGCATGTCGCGGTCCATGCCGATGTGGTGGAAGAAGTAGTGGCCCTGGAAGATGCCGTGGTGCTTCACCATCCACAGATTCTCTTCCGACACGAAGGGCTGCAGGATGGCCGCCGCGATGTCCGGATGGTTGTAGCTGCCCAGGGTGTCGCCGATGTCGTGCAGCAGGGCGCACACCACGTACTCCTCGTCGCGGCCATCGCGCTGCGCCAGCGTGGCGGTCTGCAGGCAGTGCTGCAAGCGGTCGATGGGAAAGCCGCCGAAGTCGCCCTGCAGCAGCTTCAGGTGGGCAATGACGCGACCGGGCAGCTGGCCGGCCAGGTGCATGAACTCGGCGCCGAGGATCTGCCAGTCCTCGCGGGTGCTCTGGTCCATGCGGGAGAAACTGGTGCGGGGCGGGGCGCTGACAGAGCTCATGGCGATCTGGAGGTCGTGTTGTGGGGAATCGGACATGATGCGAAGCCCGCCGACGCCAGACTGTTAGCTTCTTATCAATGCAGGGTTAGTCCCCGGGTGTGCACCGCCTCACATGAACCGATTCCCAGACAACCCCTGGTTTCTCAGCCTGCCGCAGGTCCAGGCCGATGCGCTGCTGGCCGCCGCGCAGCCGATGCGGCTCGCGGCCGGCCAGGTGCTGTACCGGCAGGGCGACCTGATCGGCCCCGCCACCGCCGCCTTCTTCGGCGTGACCCGCGGCAACCTGAAGCTCTCCATCCTGCACAGCGACGGCAAGGAAGGCATCCTGGCCGTGATCGAGCCTGGCAACTGGTTCGGCGAGGTCGCGCTGCTGGACACCACCCTGCGGCGCGCCCACACCGCCATCGTGCTGGACGACTGCGAACTGGCCGCCGTGAATGCGGGCAGCTTCGACATCCTGATGCGGGAGGCGGCCTTCGCGCATGCCATCGCCAGGCTGGTCGCGGGACGCCTTCGCCTGGCCTACGAGGCGCTGGCGGGCCAGGCCCTGCAGTCCACGCGCGAGCGGGTGGCGCGGCGCCTGGTGATGCTGGCGCACGGCGATCTCACGCAGGCGGCCAGCGGGCGCCCGCACATCACGAGCTCGCAGGACAACCTGGCCATGATGCTGGGCGTGAGCCGGCCCACGCTGAACAAGGAACTGCAGTCGTTGGCCCGCGAAGGGGCGCTGAGCCTGCGCTACGGGCGCATCGAGATCCTGGACATGGAGCGACTGCGCGCCGCAGGTTCGCCGGCTTCGCCCGAACCGATGCCGGGCGCTTGAGCGAGTCTCAGCCGCGATGGGTGCCCGCGACCGCGGCGCCGGCGGGGCGCTTGCGCGTCACCCACCAGCCGAAGCCGGCCGCGGTGATGAACATGATCACGCTGTAGATCGCCGCGGGCACCGACATGGCGCTGTTGTTCAGGATGGCCAGCGCCAGGAAGATCGCCAGCGTGCCGTTGTGCACGCCGATCTCGAAGGCGATGGCGCGGCTCTGCGCCTCGCCCAGGCGGGCCAGGCGGCCGGCGTAGTAGCCGATGAACATGCTCGCCAGGTTGAACACCAGCGCCGCAAGGCCGGCCTGGCGGAAGTACTCGGCCAGGTTGCCGCGCTCGCGCACCATGATCGCCATGATCAGCACGAACAGGATCAGCGCCGAGGCGATCTTCACCGGCTTGTCCATGCGGCGCGAGGTGGCGGGAAAGCGGGCGTGGATGAACATGCCGATGGCCACCGGCGTGAGGATCAGCACGATCACCTCCAGCGTCTTGCGGAACTGCAGCGGCACGTACTGCTGCTGGCCCATGAAGAGCTCCAGCGACAAATTGACGATGAGGGGGATGGTGACGATGGCCAGCACGCTGTTGATCGCGGTGAGCGAGATGTTCAGTGCGACGTCGCCCTTGAACAGGTGTGAGTAGAGATTGGCGGTGGTGCCGCCTGGCGAGGCGGCCAGCAGCATCATGCCCACTGCCAGTTCGGGCGGCATGGCGAAGGCCTTCACCAGGCCGAAGCAGATCGCCGGCAGCAGGATGGCCTGGCAGCCCAGTCCCACCAGCACGGCGCGTGGCTCGCGCCAGATGCGGCGGAAGTCGTCCACCCGCAGGTGCAGGCCCAGGCCCAGCATGATGATGGCCAGCGCCACGGGCAGGCCGATGGTGGAAAGTGCGCTCTCTTGCATGTCCTCTTGTCTCGCTTTTTTTTGAATGTCGACTGCGGCCGTCGGCGCGTCGGTGGCGGGAATGTAGAGGAGCGGGGCGCCGCGAAATGTCGGGTTTTGCCAGTTAGGGGTATGTCCCATCCGGGGCGCACCCGATGCGCCCGCGCGGAGACAACGGCCTGTCAGGCCGCTTTTTCGACGTCGTCGGGGAAGACGCTCTGCTGCGCCTGCAGGGCGGCGCGGGAGGCCCTGCGCAGGCTGGTGACCCACAGCCGGGCGTGGCGCTGTTCCCGGCTTTCGAAGCGTTCGGTGAACTTGCGCATGCCTGGGCGCTCGATCGCCACCATGGTCATCCAGTCGGTGCCGCCGAAGGAGGCCGCGTCGTTGCTGCGCATCTTCAGGGCGGGGCGCAGCGCCAGGACCCACTCGGTGGGAACATGGGGGTCGTTGTCCAGCATCCGCAGCGCGATCTTCGCCGCCTTGGGGCTGAGCACCTGCACCTTCTGATAGATGAAATCCAGATCCATTGAGTTGCGCGCGCGCAAAGTTCGGGTGCGCGAGGATAGGGGTGCGGGGAAAGGCTTGATATGCGTACTTAGCCGTACGACATTTGGCGGTCAGCCGAAAGTATGAGGCTGGCCGGGTGGTGACCTGGCCTGCCCGGAGGGGATCGAACCCCCGACAACCTGCTTAGAAGGCAGGTGCTCTATCCAACTGAGCTACGGGCAGACAGCCGTCGATTTTGCCACGCGGGAGGCACCCATCATGACCAAGCCGCAGGACGACCCCTTCGAACTGGAGCGCTTCGTGCGCGCGCAGGCCCCCGTGTACGCGCAGGCCTGCATCGAGCTGGAGGCGGGCGAGAAGCGCAGCCACTGGATGTGGTTCGTGTTCCCGCAACTGGCCGAACTGGGCCGCAGCAGTACGGCGCAGTACTACGGCATCGGCTCGCGCGCCGAGGCGCAGGCCTACTGGCGGCATGCGGTGCTAGGCCCGCGCCTGGCGCACTGCACGGCGCTCGTCCAGGCGCTGCAGGGGCGCACCGCTTTCCAGGTCTTCCACTCACCGGACGACCTCAAGTTCCGCTCCTGCATGACGCTCTTTGCTGCCGCGGTGCCCGAGGAGCCCCTGTTCAGGGCAACGCTGGAGAAGTACTACGCCGGCGGCGGCGACCCGCTGACCCTGTCGCTGCTCGAAGGCATGTCCTGAACGCCGCGCTGCTGTCGCCAAAGCGGCCGACGATCGCGGCGGCCGCGGTCGAGAATGCCGCCGATAGCAAGTACAGGAGACTGACATGGAAATCCGGAACAAGGTGGCAGTGGTCACGGGCGGCGCCAGCGGCATCGGCCGTGGCATCGCGATGCGATTCGCGCAGGAGGGCGCACGCGGGGTGGTGGTGGCCGACCTCGACCTGGCCGGCGCGCAGGCGGTGGCCGGCGACATCGGCGAGAACGCCCTGGCAGTTCAATGCGACGTGAGCCAGGAGGCCGACATCCAGGCCCTGGTCGCCGCTGCGCGCGAGCGCTTCGGCCAGGTCGACATCTACATCTCCAACGCCGGCATCCTCGGGCGCATGGGCGGCTTCGAACTGGTGGACGCGCTGTGGGACAAGATGTGGCAGATCCACGGCATGGCCCACGTATGGGCCGCTCGCGCAGTGGTGCCGGAGATGGTGCAGCGCGGCGAGGGCTACTTCCTAGTCACGGCCTCGGCCGCCGGCCTGCTCAACATCGTGGAGACCGCGCCCTACGGCGTGACCAAGCATGCGGCCGTGGCCTTTGCCGAATGGCTGCGCATCGCCTACGGTCGCAAGGGGGTGCGCGTGTCCTGTCTGTGCCCGCAGTCGGTGCAGACCGGCATGGTCACCGGCGACGGCGGCTCCGCAGGACATGACGGCATCCTGAGCCCCGAGCAGGTGGCGGGCGAGGTGGTGGCAACCATGCAGGAAGAGAAATTCCTGGTGCTGCCGCATCCGCAGGTGCTGCAGTACTTCCAGGCCAAGGCAGCCGACTACGACCGGTGGCTGGGCGGCATGCAGAAGTTGCACGCCGTGCACACTGCCTCGCAGGCCTGAAAACGTCGAAGGCCGCGGGCAGAAACTGCCAGCGGCCTTCTTTCGGTATCAATGGTCGGGGCGGCGGGATTCGAACTCGCGACCCTCTGCTCCCAAAGCAGATGCGCTACCAGGCTGCGCTACGCCCCGACAAGCCCACGATTATAGCCCGCGCGGGACTGCCTCTTTTTTGATCAGCGCCGCTCGTACTGCGACTTGCCGAAAAGGATGTCGCGCGACTTGTCGTCGGTGAGGGGCTTGCGCAGGTCGGCCAGCACCTTCACGCCGCGCTGCACGGCCGGGCGCTGCTCGATGGCTTCGAACCACTTCTTCAGGTGCGGATAGTCCTCCAGCACGATGCCCTGGTTCTGCCAGCTGCGCAGCCACGGGAAGACGGCGATATCGGCGATGGTGTAGCTGTCGCCCGCGATGAAGCGGTGCCTGGCGAGCTGCCGGTCGATCACGCCGTAGAGCCGCTTGGCCTCGTTGGTGTAGCGGTCGATCGCATAGCCGATCTTCTCCGGCGCATAGATGCGGAAGTGGTGCGCCTGGCCCAGCATGGGGCCCACGCCGCCCATCTGGAACATGAGCCACTGCAGCACCTCGTAGCGCGCGCGGTCGCCCTGCGGCAGGAACTTGCCGGTCTTGCCCGCCAGGTACACCAGGATGGCGCCCGACTCGAACAAGGAGATGGGCTCGCCGTCCGGCCCCTCGGGGTCGGTGATGGCGGGAATCTTGTTGTTGGGGCTGATGGCCAGGAACTCGGGTGCGAACTGGTCGCCCTTGCCGATGTTCACCGGATGCGCGCGGTAGGGCAGGCCGCACTCCTCCAGCATGATGTGGACCTTGTGGCCGTTGGGCGTGGGCCAGGAATAGACGTCGATGGTCTTGTTTGCGTCGGGCATGGAGCGCTCTTCCATAACTGTGTTGAAGGGTCGCGGCCAGCATAGCCACGCACCCCATGACCCGTGTCCGGCGGGACTAATCGATGTGCGCTACTGCTACGCCACCGCCTGCGTGTTGGACAGCCGCTGGTGGATCGAGGCCACCGCCGCCGCGCCTTCGCCGATCGCGCCGCCCACGCGCTTGACCGATCCCGACCGCACGTCGCCCACTGCGAACACGCCGGGCACGCTGGTCTCCAGCGTGGTCGGCGAATGCCCCTTCTTGTGTGGTGCAACAGATGCCGCAGCGGCCGCGCCCGTCAGGACGAAGCCGTGCGAGTCCACCGCCACGCCGCAGCCCGCGAGCCATTGCGTCTCGGGCTCGGCGCCCACGAACAGGAAGATGTTGTGCGCCTGGCAGTCGTGCTCCGCGGCCAGCTGGCGGTTGAACCAGGTGGCGCCTTCCAGCCCGCGGTCGGGCTCTCCGTGAAGCCGCACCAGCTCGGTGTGCGGGTGCAGCTCGATATTGGGCGTGGCGTCCAGCCGGTCGATCAGGTAGCGCGACATGCTGGCCGCCAGGGACGGCCCCCGCACCAGCACGTTGACCTTGGCGGCATGCTGCGACAGGAACACCGCCGCCTGGCCGGCCGAGTTGCCGCCGCCCACCAGAGCGATCTCCTGGTTCGCGCAGAAGCGCGCCTCCAGCGCCGAGGCCCAGAACCAGATGCCGCGGCCCTCGAACTCGGGCAGGCGCGGCACGGTGGGCCGCCGGTAGCGTGCGCCGCTGGCCACCACGATGGTCCTGGAGCGCAGCACCCGGCCGTCGGCCAGCGTGACCGTGAGCGGGCCGCCCTCGTGGGCCGCCTCGCAATCCAGACCGACCACCTGCGCAGGAATGAGGAGCTCGGCGCCGAACTTCTGCGCCTGCACGTAGGCCCGGCCCGCAAGCGCGCCGCCCGAGATGCCGGTGGGAAAGCCCAGGTAGTTCTCGATGCGGGCACTGGCGCCGGCCTGGCCGCCGAAATAGCGGCAGTCCACCACCATCACACGCAGTCCTTCCGATGCGGCATAGACGGCGGTCGACAGGCCCGCCGGGCCCGCGCCGACGACCAGCACGTCGAAGAGGTCCTCGCGCTCGCCGCTGTCGAGCATGCCCAGGCAGCGCGCCAGCGCGTCTTCCGACGGATTGATGAGCACCGAGCCGCTGGGGCAGACGGCCAGCACCTGGCATTGCCCGTACTGCTCCAGCAGCGCCGCCGCGTCCACGTCGGTGCTGGCATCGACCAGGTGATAGGGATGTCCGTTGCGGCTGAGGAAGGTCTGCAGGCGCAGGATGTCCGCGTCGCCCGGCGGCCCGATCAGCACCGGCCCGCTGGCGCCGGCCTCGATCAGGGCCACGCGCCGCAGGATCAGCGCCCGCACCACGCGCTCGCCCAGGTCGGCCTCGGCAATGATCATGGCGCGCAATTGTTCCGGGGGGATGAGCAGCACCTCCACGTCCTCGTCCGCATGGCCGTCGACCAGGGCGGGCTGGCCGGAGAGCTGCCCCACCTCGGCCATGAACTGCCCCGCACCTTGCTGGACGATGGGCACCACGTGGCCCAGCCCGTCGCGCTGGGTGATGGACACCTGCCCGGACAGCACCACGAACATGCCCGGCCCGGGCTCGCCCGCCGTGAACAGGCACTCGCCCCTGGCGTAGTGGCGCACGCCGCCGAAGCGGCGGATGCGGTCCACCTCCTGCGGGGTGAGCGCCGGGAACATCTGGTGGCGGCGCGTTTCGAGGTCGATCGGCTCACTGGCCATGGGTTCTCCAGCTTTCTTTTTTGAGGACGGATGGGATGGAAAAGAGCGCATTAGACGCCCAAGCGCGAATGGCCGCACGTCATGCAAATGCCATGCAACTGACATGCAGCATTCATGCCCCCCTCGGAGACTGTGGCCACCTATGAGAGAACTGCCCACCCCGACATTGCCCCTGTCGAACCTGGCCCTGCGTGGCCAGCGGCGCCGCGCCGGCGCCAACCTGTCCCCCTCCGTCGCCGCGCTGCTGCAGGCGCCGTCCGGCATCGCGTTGCCGGCAGTGCAGCCGCAACCCGCAGACTCCAATAGCGGCCTCGAAGTCAGCTGGGCGCGCCACCAGGACGAGGTGCGCGCCGCCCAGCGCCTGCGCTACCAGATCTTCGCCGGTGAGATGGGCGCGCGCCTGTCCACGCCAATTCCCGGCCATGACGTCGACCTGTTCGACGACTTCTGCGAGCACCTGCTGGTGCGCGACGAGGCCACGCGCGAGGTCATCGGCACCTACCGCGTGCTGACACCCGCTCAGGCGCGGCGCGTCGGCAGCACCTACAGCGACACCGAGTTCGACCTGACCCGCCTGCGCGACCTGCGTGAACGCATGGTGGAACTGGGGCGCAGCTGTGTGCACCCCGACCACCGCCAGGGCGGGGTGATCCTGGCCCTGTGGGGTGCGCTGGCCGGCTTCATGCAGCGCAACCGGCTGGACACGATGATCGGCTGCGCCAGCATCCCGATGCGGCACCATGGCGTCACCAGCGGCGACGCCGCGGCCAGCATCTGGCGCCAATTGTCGGCAACCCACATGGCGCCCATCCGCTACCACGTGCAGCCGCGCCTGCCGCTGCCGGTCGAGCGGCTGGACGGCAGCCTCGACGTCGAGGCGCCCGCGCTGATCCGCGGCTACCTGCGCCTGGGCGCGAAGGTGCTGGGCGCCCCGGCCTGGGACCCGGACTTCAACACGGCCGACCTGCCCATGCTGATGCGCCTGGACGACCTGCCGCCGCGCTACCGCCGCCATTTCCTCGGGAAATAGCGGTTGTCATCCTGAATATGACGTCGTCACGGAACTGTCATACAGACACGGGAGACTGTCATGTTCCCGCCACAAGGCGCCAATGGGCGCCGCTTGGTTCCAGAATCCGTGTTCATGCTTACCGACTCTTCCCAGCTGAGTGCATCCATTGCGGCAGAGGCGAGCTCCGTCCTCCTGGATCGCGACCACAGCATTCTTGCCTTCAACGAGCGAGTGCTCGACTGGGCGCAACGCCCCGACGTGCCGTTGGCCGAGCGCCTGCGCTACCTCTGTATCGTTTCTTCCAACCTCGATGAGTTCTTCGAGGTGCGTGCGGCCCCGCACCTGATCGCCTACGGCGCGGGTGACCAGAAGGGCAACTACAGCGTCGAGTCCTTCGAGAGGCTGTCCGCGGCCGTCCACGACCTGGTGGGGCGCCAATACGCGCTCTATAACGAGGCGCTGATGCCAGCTTTCGGGGCGCAGGGCATCCAGATCATTTCGCACGGCGAGCGCAACCCGGCGCAGCGCAAGTGGGTGCACGAGTATTTCGAGCGCGAGGTGCGCCCGTTGCTGGTGCCCGTGGGCCTCGATCCGGCGCATCCCTTTCCGGCGGTGGCCAACAAGTCGCTCAACTTCATCGTGCGCCTGGGCGGGGTGGATGCCTTCGGGCGCGACAACCCGATCGCCATCGTCAAGCTGCCGCGCGTGGTGCCGCGCATCGTGCGTCTGCCGGCCAAGGTGTCGGGCGGCAAGACGCTGTTCGTGGCGCTGTCGTCCATCGTTCGGGCGCACCTGCAGAGCATGTTCCCCGGGCGCGAGGTGGGCGAGTTCTCGCAGTTCCGCCTCACGCGCCACTCCGACCTGGCGGTGGACGAGGAGGACGTGAAGAACCTGCGCACCGCGCTGCGACGGGGCCTGGAGCACCGCCACTATGGCCAGGCCGTGCGCCTGGAGGTGTCGGCCAGCTGCGCCGAGTCGCTCGCCAGCTTCCTGCTGGCGCAATTCAACCTGCCGCCGCAGTCCCTGTACCGCGTGCACGGCCCGGTGAACCTGGCGCGCCTCACGCAGATGGTGGACCTGCTGGACGAGCCCGGCCTGTTCTTCCCGCCTTACCAGCCTTCCTATCCGCTGAGCCTGGCCACTGGCCAGTCGATCTTCGACCGGCTGCAGCGCAGCGACGCGCTGATCCACCAGCCCTTCGAGAGCTTCGAGGGCGTGCTGAGCTTTCTGCGCGAGGCGGTGCACGACCCGCAGGTGCTGGCCATCAAGCAGACCATCTACCGCACCGGCACCGACTCGGAGCTGATGGAGCTGCTGCGCGAGGCCGTGCGGCGCGGCAAGGAAGTCACGGTGGTGGTGGAGCTCAAGGCGCGCTTCGACGAAGAAGCCAACATCAACTGGGCCGAGATGCTGGAGTCCATCGGCGCGCAGGTGCTGTACGGCGTGGTGGGCCTGAAGACGCACGCCAAGATGCTGCTGGTGACCCGCCGGGAAGGCCGGCGCCTGGTGCGCTACGGCCACATGTCCACCGGCAACTACAACCCCAAGACCGCGCGGCTTTACACCGACATCAGCCATCTCACGGCCGATCCGCTGCTCACGGCCGACATGGACGCGGTCTTCGTGCACCTGGCCAGCCAGGTGAAGCTGCCCAAGCTCAACCGGATGTGGGTGGCGCCCTTCGACCTGCACAAGAACGTGATCGCGCAGGTGGACGCGCTGGGCGCTGCCGCCGCGCGCGGCGAGTCGACCCGCATCGTGGCGAAGATGAACGCACTCACCGACGAGCAGCTCATCGCCGCGCTGATCCGCGCCGGGCAGAAGGGCGTGCGCATCGACCTGATCATTCGCGGCGCCTGCACCCTGGCGGCGCAGGTGCCGGGGCATACCGACAACATCCGGGTGCGCTCGGTCATCGGGCGTTTCCTGGAGCATTCGCGCGTCTTCTACTTCAGAAGCGGCGAGGACGAGTCGCTCTACCTCTCCAGCGCCGACTGGATGAACCGCAACATGCTGCGGCGCGTCGAGGTGGCTTGGCCGGTGACCGACCCCGGCCTGCGCCAGCGCCTGATCGACGAGTGCCTGGTGGCCTACCTGCACGACGGCCGCGACGCCTGGGAACTGGGGCCTGACGGCGAGTACCAGCGCGTGCTGCGCGACACCCATGCAGGCGAGGAGGGCGCTTCGCGCACCATCGAAGCTCACGGGGCCCAGACGGCCCTCATGGGCCGCTACGCCTCACGCGGCCTGCGCCGCTTGGCATCCAGAGACTGAAAGAGACTCGCACATGGACCTGATTTTCTGGCGGCACGCCGAGGCCGAGGACTGGACCGAAGGCTGCGACGACATGGCCCGCGCGCTCACCTCACGCGGCGAGAAGCAGGCCAAGCGCATGGCCAACTGGCTGGACCGCCAGCTGCCCGAGGGCACGCGCATCATCTCCAGCCCGGCCACGCGTTGCGAGCAGACGGTGCTGTCGCTGGGCCGCCGGTACAAGATGCGGCCCGAGCTGGCGCCCGACAGCACGCCCGACGCGCTTTTGTCGGTGGCCGGCTGGCCCAATGGCAAGTCGGTGGTGCTGCTGGTGGGTCACCAGCCTTCGCTGGGCCAGTCGATCGCGCTGCTGCTGGGCATGCAGCAGGACAGCTGCCCCGTTCGCAAGGGCGCGGTCTGGTGGATCCGCACGCGCGAGCGCGATGGCGACGTGCAGACCGTGGTGGTCACGGTGCAGTCGCCCGAGCTGGTCTGAGCTTCGCCCTGCGAGGCGGCGCTAGCAGCCCGAGAGCCGCACCCGCCAGCCCGCCTTCTGCCAGGCCAGCGCTTCCTCGCGCAGCAGGTGGGCGGACTGCGGAAAGGCCTCGGCCCATCCGGCCCTGCAAGTCACGCTGAAGTCGCGCGAGCCGCCGGTCGCCACCTTCAGTGCCAGTGGGTCCGGGTCGCGCCGCGCGTGGCACAGCAGCACGGCCAGGCGCAGCGCCAGCAGTTGGGTCGCGAAGATCGGCTCGGCCAGCGAGGCCTCGACCTTGCGCAGCTTGCCGTGGTGGCCCAGCACCAGCTGGCTGAGGATGTGCATGTCCTCCACGTCGAAGCCGGGCGCGTCCGCGTTGTCCAGGATGTAGGCGCCGTGCTTGTGGTACTCGCTGTGCGAGATCTGCACGCCCACCTCGTGCAGCTGGGCCGCCCAGCCCAGCTTGCGCAGCGCGCGGCCTTCGCGGGTGGTGGTGCTGGCGCCGCGGCCTCCGGGCACCATCTGCACGAACAGCTGCGAGGCGCATTCGGTGACCCGGGCGGCCTGCGTCGCATCGGCGTTGAAGCGGGCCGACAGGCGCACCACGGTGGCCGATCGCATGTCGGCCACGCTCTCGTCGCGTTCCAGCAGTTCGTAGAGCACGCCATGGCGCAGGGCGCCCTGGGCGATGCGCATCTCGCCGATGTCCAGCAGGTCGAACACCGCGCGCAGCACCGACAGGCCGCCGCCGATCACCGCCTTGCGGTCTTCGCGCAGGCCTTCCAGGCGGATCTTGTCCGCGCTGCCCGCCTTCACCAGCCGGTCCGCCAGCCAGTTCAGGCCGTCGCGGGTGACCACGCCGGAACTCTGGCCGGCCATCTCCAAAATGTCGCCCACCGCGCCGATGGTGCCGGAGGCGCCGTAGGCCACGTCCCAGTTGACGCGCGAATAGGCGCTCAGGGCGTCGTCGAGCACCGCCTTGGCCGCCACTTCGGCGGCGCGGAAGGCCTGGTGGGTGAACTGGCCGTCCGGAAAGTGCTTCATCGACCAAGCCACGCTGCCCACCCGGTAGGACTCCATGGTGTGGGCCTCCAGCGCCTGGCCCAGGATCATCTCGGTGGACCGGCCACCGATGTCGACCACCAGACGGCGCTCGCGGTCCGATTCGTCGTTGTGCGGGAGCATGTGCGCCACGCCCTGGTAGATCAGCCGGGCCTCTTCGCGGCCGGGAATGACGTCAATGCCGAAGCCCAGGGCAGTGCGCGCGCGCAGCAGGAACTCGTCGCGGTTGCGGGCCTCGCGCAATGTCTGGGTCGCGACAGCGCGCACGTGTGATCCCTTGAAACCGGACAGACGCTCGCCGAAGCGGGCCAGGGCGTCCCAGCCGCGCTGCATGGCGTCGGGGGTCAGGTTTCGGTCCTTGTCCAGGCCGTTTCCCTGGCGGACGGTTTCCTTGAGGTACTCGGTGCGCTGGATCTGGCCGTGGTCGACCTGTCCGATTTCGAGACGGAAGCTGTTGGAGCCGAGATCGACCGCCGCCAGGCGGGTGCCGTTTTGCATGGGTTTTATTGAGGCGGGAAGAAGGCCGGAGAAAGGAATCGATGGTAGCCGCTGGGCCCCGGCGGCTTTGTGACGACTGCGTGACACGTCATGAAACCGAAAGTGAATGAAGCGTGTTCCTCCCTCTCAGACGAGGTGTCATAGACGTGTCACACAAGCTTTTTAGAGTCCGCGCAACCCCGCAAGGGGCATCGACTACCTTTATCTAGGAAGCATTCAATGAAGAAGATCTCCACTTTTGCTGCAACCGGGTTCGTTGCCGCGGCTTTTGCCCTGCCTGCCTTCGCGCAGGACGTGACCGGCGCCGGCGCCAGCTTTCCGGCTCCGCTGTACGCCAAGTGGGCGGCCGACTACAACAAGGCCACCGGCGTGAAGATCAACTACCAGTCGGTCGGCTCGGGTGCCGGCCTGAAGCAGATCGAAGCCAAGACGGTGGACTTCGGCGCCTCCGACATGCCCCTGAAGGACGAAGAACTCAAGGCCAAGGGCCTGGTCCAGTTCCCCACGGTCATCGGCGGCGTGATCCCCGTGGTGAACATCCAGGGCATCAAGCCGGGCGAGCTCAAGCTGAGCGGCGCCGTGCTGGGCGACATCTACCTGGGCAAGATCACCAAGTGGAACGACCCGGCCATCAAGGCCCTGAACGGCTCGCTGAACCTGCCTGATGCTGCCATCGCCCCGGTGCGCCGCGCCGACGGTTCGGGCACCAGCTTCCTGTTCACCAACTACCTGAGCAAGGTCAACGCCGACTGGAAGTCGAAGGTCGGCGAAGGTACGGCCGTGAACTGGCCCACCGGCGCGGGCGGCAAGGGCAACGAAGGCGTGGCCGCTTTCGTGAACCGCCTGCCCAACTCGATCGGCTACGTCGAGTACGCCTACGTCAAGCAGAACAAGATGACCTACGCCCAGCTGCAGAACGCGGCCGGCAGCTACGTCTCGCCCGACGACTCGGCCTTCAAGGCCGCCGCCGCCGGTGCCGAGTGGAGCAAGACCTTCTACCAGGTGCTGACCAACCAGCCGGGCAAGGATTCGTGGCCCATCACCGGCGCCACGTTCATCCTGATGCAGAAGGCCCAGGACAAGCCGGCCCAGGCCGCCAGCGTCCTGAAGTTCTTCGACTGGGCCTACAAGAACGGCGACAAGACCGCCGACGACCTGGACTACGTGCCCATGCCCAACACGGTGAAGACCGCGATCACCGAAGAGTGGCTCGAGGTGAAGGACACCGCCGGCAAGGCCGTTTCGTACAAGTAAGTCCAACCCACCAGGCCGGCAGCGCATGAGCACCACCGCAGAAGGCGCGCCGGCCAGGGAGCACACCGTGTCATCCACATTTCCCGCTCCGGCGGGTGCGCTCGACCTCGCGGCCGAGCGCTCTCGCGCTTCCGGCGCCAATCCGCCACCGGCCAAGGCCGCACGCTCCGGGCCCATGGCCGACCGGCTGTTCGGCCTGGCCGCGAAGTCGGCGGCCCTGCTGACCCTGGCGCTGCTGATCGGCATCCTGATCTCGCTGGTGATGGGCGCCTGGCCCGCCATCTCGAAGTACGGCCTGAGCTTCCTCACGCGCAGCGTTTGGGATCCGGTGCAGGAAGACTTCGGCGGGCTGGTGATGATCTACGGCACGCTGGCCACCTCGTTCATCGCGCTCCTCATCGCGGTGCCAGTCAGCTTCGGCATTGCGCTGTTCCTGACCGAGCTCTCGCCCGCGTGGCTCAAGCGCCCGCTGGGCACGGCCATCGAACTGCTGGCGGCGGTGCCTTCCATCGTGTACGGCATGTGGGGCCTGCTGGTGTTCGGCCCGATCCTGGCCACCTACGTGCAGCAGCCGCTGCAGAAGCTCTTCGCGGGCGTGCCCTTCCTGGGCGCGCTGGTGTCGGGCCCGCCCGTGGGCATCGGCATCCTGTCGGCCGGGATCATCCTGGCCATCATGATCATCCCCTTCATCGCCTCGGTGATGCGCGACGTGTTCGAAGTCACGCCGGCGCTGTTGAAGGAGTCCGCCTACGGGCTGGGCTCCACCACCTGGGAAGTGGTGTCCAAGGTCGTGCTGCCCTACACCAAGGCCGGCGTGGTCGGCGGCATCATGCTCGGCCTGGGACGTGCCCTGGGCGAGACCATGGCGGTCACCTTCGTGATCGGCAACATGAACCAGCTCAATTCGCTCTCGGTCTTCGAGGCGGCCAACAGCATTACCTCGGCCCTGGCCAACGAGTTCGCCGAAGCTGGCGCCGGCCTGCACCAGGCCGCGCTGATGTACCTGGGCCTGGTGCTGTTCTTCATCACCTTCGTCGTGCTCACGCTGTCCAAGCTGCTGCTGCAGCGCATGCAGAAGAGCGAAGGAAAGAAATCGTGAGCACCGCACAACGCCTGCTGGCCAAGCAACAGCTGGCCGAAACCCGCGCGGCTCGCTATGCCACCCGCAAGCGCGTGAATTCCGTTGCACTGGCGCTGTCGCTGGCCGCCATGGCCTTCGGCGTGTTCTGGCTGATCTGGATCCTTTGGGAAACGCTGCGCCTGGGCGTGGGCGGCCTGGCGCTGGCCACCTTCACCGAGATGACGCCGCCGCCCAACGAGACGGGCGGCATCCTCAACGCCATCTTCGGCTCGCTGGTGATGGTGCTCATGGCCACCTTCGTGGGCACGCCCATCGGCATCATGGCCGGCATCTACCTGGCCGAGTACAACCCCAAGGGCTGGCTCTCGAGCCTGACGCGCTTCGTCAACGACATCCTGCTGTCGGCGCCGTCCATCGTGATCGGCCTGTTCGTCTACGCCGTGATCGTGGCGCGCTTCAAGTCCTTCTCCGGCATTGCAGGCGCGGTGGCGCTGGCGCTGATCGTCATCCCGGTGGTGATCCGCACCACCGAGAACATGCTGCAGCTCATTCCGCCGGGCCTGCGCGAAGCCGCCTATGCGCTGGGCACGCCCAAGTGGAAGGTGATCAGCAGCATCACGCTGCGCTCCGCCCGCGCCGGCGTGGTGACCGGCATTCTGCTGGCCGTGGCCCGCATCTCGGGCGAAACCGCGCCGCTGCTCTTCACCGCCCTGAACAACCAGTTCTGGACCGCGGACGTGACGCAGCCGATGGCGAGCCTCCCGGTGACCATCTTCAAGTTCGCCATGAGCCCCTACGAGAACTGGCAGCAGCTGGCCTGGGCCGGCGTGTTCCTGATCACCGTGGCGGTGCTGGCCCTCAATATCCTGGCGCGCGTGCTGACGCGCACGAAACACTAAGCAGAAGAGAACACCATGCCTACCACCCAAGTGCAGACCCCGTCGCGCGCCAAGATCTCGGTCAAGGACCTGAACTTCTACTACGGCAAGTTTCACGCGCTCAAGGGCATCAACCTCGAAATCCCCGAGAATAAGGTGACGGCCTTCATCGGCCCGTCGGGCTGCGGCAAGTCGACCCTGCTGCGCACCTTCAATCGCATGTTCGAGCTCTATCCCGAGCAGCGCGCCGAGGGCGCCATCGAGCTGGACGGCGAGAACCTGCTGACTTCCAAGCAGGACGTGGCCCTGATCCGTGCCAAGGTCGGCATGGTGTTCCAGAAGCCCACGCCGTTCCCGATGTCGATCTACGACAACATCGCCTTCGGCGTGAAGCTGTTCGAGAACCTGAGCTCCTCCGACATGGACGACCGCGTCGAATGGGCGCTGAAGAAGGCCGCCCTGTGGACCGAGGTGCGCGACAAGCTGCAGCAAAGCGGCTCGGGCCTCTCCGGCGGCCAGCAGCAGCGCCTGTGCATCGCCCGCGGCATCGCCATCAAGCCCGAGGTGCTGCTGCTGGACGAGCCTTGCTCCGCACTGGACCCGATCTCCACCGCGAAGATCGAGGAACTGATCGCCGAGCTCAAGAGCGAGTACACCGTGGTCATCGTGACCCACAACATGCAGCAGGCCGCCCGCTGCAGCGACTACACCGCCTACATGTACCTGGGCGACCTGATCGAGTTCGGTGCCACCGAGCAGATGTTCTTCAAGCCCAAGCGCAAGGAGACCGAGGACTACATCACCGGTCGCTTCGGCTGAGCACGCAACGCACAAGGACTTTCATGACCGAAAAACACCTGTCCAGTCAATTCGATTCCGAGCTCAACGGCGTCTCGTCACGCGTGATGGAGCTCGGCGGCATGGTCGAGGCGCAGATCCACCAGGCGATCTATTCGCTGGCGCATTTCGACGCCGACGCGGCCGACCGCGTGATGGAGACCGAGCACCGCGTGAACGCGCTGGAAATGGAGATCGACCGCGAGCTGTCGTCCATCATCGCGCGCCGCCAACCGACGGCGCGCGACCTGCGCCTGCTCATCGCCATCTCCAAGACCACCGCCAACCTCGAGCGCGTGGGCGACGAGGCGAACAAGATGGCACGCATGGTCAAGTCGATCATCGAGAGCGGCGCCGCCCGCGCGCTGCCCTCCAACGAGCTGCGCGTGGCCGGCGACCTGGCCTCGGGCCTGCTGCGCAAGGCGCTGGACGCCTTCGCCCGCCTGGACGTGAACGCGGCGGTGTCGATCCTGAAGGACGACGACCTGATCGACAACGAGTTCGACGGCTTCGTGCGCAAGCTGGTCACCTACATGATGGAAGACCCGCGCACCATCTCCGCCAGCCTGGACCTGCTGTTCCTGGCCAAGGCGATCGAGCGCATCGGCGACCATTCGAAGAACATCGCAGAATTCATCATCTACATCGTCAAGGGCGCCGACGTGCGGCACACTTCGATGGAAGAGATCGAATCGGCCGTCCAGTGAAGGCGCGCTGAACGAAGGGAGCTCGAAAAGACACCATGAAGAAACCAAGAGTCCTGATCGTTGAAGACGAGTCGTCGATCGCCGAGCTGATCGCGGTCAATCTGCGCCACAACGGCTTCGACCCCATCTGGGCCGAGGACGGCGAGGCTGCCCAGCGCGAGATCGATACGCTGGCCCCCGACCTGATCCTGCTCGACTGGATGCTGCCCGGCCAGAGCGGCCTGGTGCTGGCGCGCCAGTGGCGCAAGGATGCGCGCACCAAGGCCATCCCGATCCTGATGCTGACGGCCCGCGGCGACGAGCCCGACAAGATCGCCGGGCTGGACGCTGGCGCTGACGACTACATCACCAAGCCCTTCTCCACGCAGGAGATGCTGGCGCGCATCCGCGCCGTGCTGCGCCGCCGCGCGCCCGAGGCCACCTCGGAGCGCGTGGAGATCGGCGAGCTGGCGCTGGACGCCGCCACGCACCGCGTGACCTGGCAGGGCACGGCCCTGAAGGTCGGTCCGACCGAGTTCAAGCTGCTGGCGTACCTGATGCGCCACGCCGAACGGGTGCACAGCCGCGCCCAGCTGCTCGACAAGGTCTGGGGCGACCACGTCTACATCGAGGAACGCACGGTGGACGTGCACGTCAAGCGCCTGCGCGAATCGCTGGGCGCGGCCGCGGCCATGATCGAGACGGTGCGCGGTGCAGGCTACCGGCTGACCGCCCAGGTCACCGTCTGATCCCTGGCGCTTCCTGCTCCCGCACGCTTTGCAGCGTGCGGGCCCTGTGCCACAGATAATTCCAGCAATGCCTTTCCGCGTTGCCACATTCCTTTTGTCGTCCATCGTTGGCGGGGCCATTGCCTACGCCTTCTTCCGCGCGTCCTTCTTCTGGATCGGCGCCTGGGCGGGCGCGGCTTTCTGGCTGCTGCTCGACGCCGTTCGGGCCCAGCGCCTGCTGAACGTGATGCGGCGCGACGTCTCGGCGCTGCCCTCGCGCGGATCGGGCGTCTGGGGCGAACTGGCCGAACGCATCCGCAAGGTGCTGCGCGAGCGCGACCTGCAGATCCGCCAGTCGCACGACCGCCTGCAGGAGTTCCTGGCGGCCATCCAGGCCTCGCCCAACGGCGTGGTGCTGATCGACGAGCAGGGCCGCATCGAGTGGTGCAACGAGACGGCGGCGCAGCAGTTCGGCATCGACCCCAAGCGCGACCTGCAGCAGCACCTGGCGAACCTGGTGCGCGACCCGGCCTTCGTGGCCTACCTGGCTTCCTGGAACTACAGCCGCGACGTGGTGATCGACGCGCCTGCGCAGCCGACCGGACGCAACCAGCCGGTGCGGCTGTCGATGCAGGTCCATCCCTATGCCGGCAACCGCCGCATGCTGCTGACGCGCGACATCACGGCACTGGAGCAGGCCGACACCATGCGCCGCGACTTCGTGGCCAACGTGTCGCACGAGATCCGTACGCCGCTCACGGTGCTGGCGGGCTTCGTGGAGACCCTGCAGAGCCTGCCCCTGGATGCCGAGGAGCGTTCCCGCTACCTGCGCCTGATGGCGCAGCAGTCGCATCGCATGGAAACGCTGGTGAACGACCTGCTGACCCTCTCGCGCCTGGAAGGCAATGCGCCGCCGCCCGTGAGCCAGTGGACGCCGGTGCGCGCGCTGCTGGCGCATTGCGAGGAAGAGGGGCGGGCACTTTCGAAGCAGATCACCACGCAGGGGCACAAGCTTTCCTTCTCGCAGGAAGCTGAGTCGGAGCTCTCGGGCGCTTCGGTCGAGTTGCAGAGCGCCATGTCCAACCTGCTGAGCAACGCGATCCGCTACACGCCGGGCGGCGGCGAAGTCATGGTGGCCTGGCGCCTGCTGCCCGACGGCCGCGGCGAATACTCGGTGCGCGACACCGGGCCCGGCGTGTCGGCAGAGCACATTCCCCGCCTGACCGAGCGCTTCTACCGGGTCGACCGCAGCCGCTCGCGCGAGACGGGCGGCACCGGCCTGGGCCTGGCCATCGTCAAGCACATCGCCCAGCGCCACGGCGGCGAGCTGCGCATCGAGAGCACGGTGGGCAAGGGCTCGCGCTTCGCGCTGGTGCTGCCGGTGGCGCGTGTGCGGCCGGCCGCGGCTGTCAGCCTGCGGGCCTGAAGCGCTTCACCGTCCGCCACAGCAGGGCGGCGAAGAGCACTGCGGTCAGCAGCAGCGCCAGCGCCGACATCAGCCAGAAGGCCAGCGGCGACTGCATCGCCGGCCAGGGGCCCAGCCCCCGGTAGGCCAGCGCGTAGCTGCCGCCCAGGCCCACGCCCCACAGCAGCGTGCAGTAGATGAGCAGCGGGCCCACCGTCACGCGGTAGCAGCGCAGCACGAACACGCACAGGGTCTGGATGGCGTCGGCCAGGTGGTAGAGCGCGGTGGCCAGCAGCAGCAGGCTGGCGACCTGGATCACCTGCGGGTTGTCCGAATAGATGTTGGCCAACTGCCGTCGCCCCAGCAGCATGACGGCCGCCAGCAGCAGGGCGCAGCCCAGCGCGATTACCAGGCCCGTTGCGCAGGCGCGGCGGGCCTGCGCCGGGTTTGAGGCGCCCAGCCACCAGCTCACGCGTGCGCTGGTCGCGATGGCCAGGGAGAGCGGCACCATGTAGGCCAACGCGGTCAGGTTGGAAGCGATCTGGTGCGCGGCCGATGCGGCCGTGCCGAGCCGGGCGATGAAGAGGGCCATCAAGGTGAAAGAGGTCACCTCCACCAGCACCGCCATTCCGGCCGGGATGCCAAGGCGCGCGAACTGGCCGATCTGCCGCCAGTCGGGCGCCTCCAAGCGCTGCCAGATGCGGCAGGCGCGGTAGGCCTGGTCATGGCGCAGCAGCCAGACCGCGCTGCCCAGCAGCAGCCAGTTGACCACCAGCGTGGCCCAGCCGCAGCCCACCAGGCCCATGGCCGGCACGCCCGCGCCGCCGAAGGTGAACCAGATCGACAGAGGCAGCTTGATGAAGAGGGCCACGATCTGCAGCATCGTCACCACCTTGGGCAGGCCCAGGCTCTGGCTCAGCGTGCTGAACAGCCGAAAGAGCAGGGCAGGCGCCAGCGCGAAGGCCAGGACGCCCAGGTAGCGCTCGACCTCGACCCGCATGGAGTCGGGTACCTCGGTCCAGCGCAGCAGGGGGCCGGGATACAGCAGGATCGCCATCCCGATCACGATGGTGGCGGCGCACAGGTACAGCGACTGGCGTACCGAGCGGCCGACCTCGTTCTCGCGGCGGGCGCCGTGCAGCTCGGCCCATACCGGCAGCAGCGCCTGCAGCACCCCCATGAGGGAGACGAAGACGCTGATGAAGATGGCCGCGGCCACCGACAGGGCGGCCAGCGCACCCTCGGCATAGCGGCCGGCGACGATGGTGTCGGTGACGCTGAAGGCCATCACCGCCAGCTGCCCCACCAGCACCGTGCCGGCGTGGCGCGTGATGAAGCGGACTTCGGACCGGCTGTCGGCGCGGCCGCCCGTCACGGCGTCATGCGCTGGTACAGCAGCAGGTCGTCGCTCTTGGCCGTGGGCCGGCGCAGCGTACGGATCAGCCGCCACTGGTGCAGGTCGATGATGTCGTGCAGCCCGCCGATGGCTTCCGGGTTGACCAGCAGCCAGCGGCACCTGGAGTCGGAAGTCAACGGCTGCAGCGTGAACGCGCCGTGGTAGCGCAGGGCGGCGATGTGGGGCCGCTCGAGTTGAAGCTCGGCGAGGCAGCCATTGTCTTCGCGGCCCACCAGCTGCTGCACCGCCTTCACCTGCGGGACGTAGCTGCGAGCGTAGTCCAGCGGCGGCAGCCACAGCGTCATGACCAGCGTCCAGCACAGCGCAGCGCCGCCGGCAGGCAGCACCAGCGTCTTCCACAACGCCGCGCGGTGGCGCCCGGTGCGCCAGCGCACCAGCCAGGCCCAGGCGATGGTGGCTGCAATGGCGAAGATCAGGGCCACGGTGGAGTACTGCGGCACGAAGCCGGGCGCCAGTCGGGCCACGTTGGCCGCCGGCTTGGCCGGAAAGCCCGTCTGCATCGCGATGTAGTACACCCAGATGATCAGCGCCGATCCGCTGAAGAAGAGCAGGGTGAACCAGTCGATGAGCGCAGAGGCGCTGCGGCGGAAGGTGGGCAGCGCAAAGGCCGAGAGCGTGGCCAGTGCAGGCAGGGCCAGCAGCAGCGAGCGTTGGGCGAAGTCGGTGATGGCGGTGGCCACCAGCGGCACCAGCACGAACCACAGCGGAACCGCCACGTGGCGGGCCTTGAGCTGGCGGCGCCAGCGCCACAGGGCCCACAGCACCAGCAACCACGCCGGCCAGGTGAACCAGATCAGCAGGCGCAGCAGGCTGCGCAGGTCGCCGGCAACCGTCTCGCCGGGGCGTGCGCCGGGCAGCTCGATGCGCCACTGCACCAGGTCCAGCGCAAAGGCGAGGGCACCGGCCAGCGCCGTCGCGCCGGCGATGATTACGAAGGACATGGCGCCATAGGTCTTGCGCTCGCCGTCTTCCTCGGCAACGGTCTCCTGGTCATCGCCGCGGGTGCTGCGCCGCCACTCGTAGGCGGCGTACAAGGCGCAGCCGCCGCCCAGGATCATGGCCACGGTCGGGCCGCCGCTCAGGGCCATGCCCACCACGCCCAGTGCCATGGCGACGGCCCCGGCAACATGGCGATAGGGAAGCGCGGCCATGCCATAGAACATGCTGGCGACGAAGAAGAGCTGCGTCAGGGCAGGCGTGGTCTCGTGGCCCAACTGCGCCAGGCCGAGGGAAGCGATGAGGGCCATCAGGCCGCCATCGGCGATGGCGCGCGCATAGTCTTTGGGCCGGGCCTCGCCACCGAAGGCAAAGGCCACGGGCTGGGCCTGCGGCGTGCGGGCGAAGTAGTAGACCGCGTACCAGGTCGCGCTGAAGGTGCCCCAGAGGAACACGGCAAAGACGATCCGCACCGCCAGGTCGGGGTTGATCCAGCCCGGCGCGATCTGTATGGCCCAGGCGCCCACCCAGTAGGGAATGAGGGCCAGCGTCTCGGGTCGCATGCCCATGAGCAGCGGATCGAGCCAGCGCATGACGCCCTCTTGCGTGTGCGCCAGCTCCATCATGTAGCCGAAGGCCGTGATGTCCTCGCTCTTCCATGGCCCGCGTCCCAGCAGGCCGGGCATCAGGTAGGCGACGCACAGCAGGATCAGCGCGAACCGCGGGAGGCGGCGCACGGCGCTCTGGGCAACGATGGCGGGGTTTGGCTGGTTCAACGCAGGTATTGTTGTGGCTTGTGCGCGATGGCCGGAATGAAAAAGGGCAGCGCGGTGACCCGGGCTGCCCTGGTGCGAGAGGCGCGCGCCTTACTTGGCGGCGGTCTTGCCGAAGCGGTTGCGGAACTTCTCGACGCGGCCACCCATGTTGTCCACCGACTTTTGCGTGCCGGTGTAGAAGGGGTGCGATTCGCTGGAGGTGTCCAGCTTGAACAGGGGCAGTTCGCGGCCGTCGTCGGTCTTGCCCATTTCCTTGGTAGGAACGCAGGAGCGGGTCACGAACTTGAAGCCGTTCGACAGGTCGACGAACAGAACTTCGCGGTAGTTGGGGTGGATGCCTTCTTTCATGGTCTTTCCTTGAGGTCAAATGCGAGAGCCACAGCACGCAAGAACTTGGGAGGCACCCGAACAATTCAGGGACCAAAGCGGCTGCACTTTTCGCTGGTAGCCTTCGATTATCGCATATCGAGCAGATTCCGGAAAGAGAACCTCATGCCCACCCAGCCACCGCTTCGTGTCGGACTCGTCGGCTACGGCTTTGCCGGCCAGACCTTCCACGCGCCCGTGCTTTCGGTCGTCCCGGGCCTCCAGTTGGCCGCGGTCGCCAGCAGCCAGGCCGACAAGGTCCTGGCCGACTGGCCCGGTGCGGCAATCGTGCCCGATGTGGAGGCGCTGATGGCGGCGGATCTGGCCATCGACCTTGTCGTGGTCGCCACGCCCAATGAGGCCCATTTCCCGGTGGCCAAGGCGGCGCTGGCCGCCGGCCGGCACGTGGTGGTCGACAAGCCCTTCACGCTGGACGCGGCGCAGGCGAGCGAACTGGCCGACCTGGCGCGAAGCCGTAGAAAGATTGTGTCCGTCTATCAGAATCGTCGCTTCGATTCGGATTTTCTCACGTTACGCCAAGTGCTGGCGGAGGGCCGGGTCGGCCGTCCCGTCTTCTTCGAGTCCCATTTCGACCGCTACCGCCCCGACGTGCGCGTGCGCTGGCGCGAACAGAAGGTGCCCGGCGCCGGCCTGTGGGTGGACCTGGGCGCGCACCTCATGGACCAGGCGGTGCAGCTCTTCGGCAAGCCCGACACGTTGCAGTTGGACACGGCCGCCTTGCGCGAGGGCGCGTTGGTCGAGGACTATTTCCACGCTGTGCTGCGTTGGGAGCAGGGGCCCCATGCGCCGCTGCGCGCCGTGCTGCACGCCACCACGCTGGCTGCCGACCCCGCGCCGCGCTACATCCTGCACGGAACCCGCGGCAGCTACGTGAAGTACGGCGTCGATCCGCAGGAAGACGCACTGCGAACCGGCGCCAGGCCGGGCGGGGAGGGTTGGGGCGTGGACCCCGAGGATGGCTCGCTGACCCTCATCGGCGATTCCGGCCAGCCCGAAGCAGGCACGGTGCCAACGCTGGCCGGCGACTACACGCGCTACTACGCGGCGGTGCGCGACGCCATCGCCGGCACCGGGCCGGCACCGGTCACGCCCGAGCAGGCCGTCCAGCTGATGGAACTGCTGGACCTGGGCCGCCGCAGCGCGGAAGAGGGCCGGGCCCTCCCGACCTGAAAAGAAAAATGCCCGCAGCGCGAGCGGCGGGCATTTCTCTCTGAAGGCGAGGGCGTTATCCGCCGCGACGCATCATGTCGAAGAATTCGACATTCGTCTTCGTGGCCTTCATGTTCTTGAGCATGAGTTCCATCGCCTCGATCTCGTCCATGTTGTACATGAGCTGGCGAAGGATCCGGGTCTTCTGAAGAATCTCAGGCGGCAGCAGCAACTCTTCGCGGCGGGTGCCGCTGCGGTTGAGCTGGATCGAGGGGAACACGCGCTTTTCGTACAGGCGGCGGTCCAGGTGGATTTCGGAGTTGCCGGTGCCCTTGAACTCTTCGAAGATCACTTCGTCCATGCGGCTGCCGGTGTCGATGAGCGCGGTGCCGATGATGGTCAGCGAGCCGCCTTCTTCCACGTTGCGGGCAGCGCCCAGGAAGCGCTTGGGACGCTGCAGCGCATTGGAGTCCACGCCGCCGGTGAGCACCTTGCCCGAAGAGGGCACGACGTTGTTGTAGGCGCGGGCCAGGCGGGTGATGGAGTCCAGCAGGATCACCACGTCCTTCTTGAGCTCGACCAGGCGCTTGGCGCGCTCGATCACCATCTCGGCCACGTGCACGTGGCGGGCGGCGGGCTCGTCGAAGGTGGAGGCAATGACCTCGCCCTTGACGGTGCGCTGCATTTCCGTCACTTCTTCCGGGCGCTCGTCCACCAGCAGCACCATCATGTGCACCTCGGGGTAGTTGGCGCTGATGGCGTGGGCGATGTGCTGCATCATCACCGTCTTGCCGCTCTTGGGCGGCGCCACCAGCAGGGCGCGCTGGCCTTTGCCGATGGGGGCGATGATGTCGATGATGCGGCCGGTGATGTTCTCGTCGCCCTTGAAGTTGTCGCGCTCCAGACGCATCAGCTGCTTGGGGAACAGCGGCGTCAGGTTCTCGAACATCACCTTGTGCTTGTTCTGCTCCGGCGGGCCGCCGTTCACCGAATCGAGCTTGGTGAGTGCGAAGTAGCGTTCGCCATCCTTGGGGATGCGCACCTCGCCCTCGATCATGTCGCCGGTGTGCAGGTTGAAGCGGCGCACCTGGCTGGGGCTGATGTAGATGTCATCGGTGCTGGCCGTGAAGCTGGTGTCGGGGCTGCGCAGGAAGCCGAAGCCGTCGGGCAGGATCTCGAGCACGCCGTCGGCGAACACCTGTTCGCCGGCCTTCGCGCGCTTCTTGATGATGCCGAACATCAACTCCTGCTTGCGCATGCGGCCGACGTTTTCGATCTCGAGCGCTTCGGCTTGCTTGAGGACTTCAGACACGTGCAGTGCCTTGAGTTCGTTTAAGTGCATGGAATGTCCCCTTGAGCGGGGCAGTCTGACGAAAAACGGGGGGAGGTTTGAGCAAGAGGCGAGAGATGCCTCTCAAACCGGGGAATTCGAACCGGGCCTGGCCGGCGATTCGTGCTGATTATGACAGCAAAAAAAGCGAGGGGGTAAGGAAGTAAGACGAAAGTGCCGGCGCGTTGCGCGCCGGCATCATGGGCATGCGATCAGGCGAGTTGCTGGTCGATGAAGGCCGTGAGTTGCGCCTTGCTCATCGCGCCCACCTTGGTGGCAGCCAACTGGCCGTCCTTGAACAGCATCAGCGTCGGGATGCCGCGAATGCCGAACTTGGCGGGGATGTCGCGGTTCTCGTCGACGTTCATCTTCGCGACGGTGAGCTTGCCTTCGTAGGTGCTCGATACCTCGTCGAGGATGGGCGCGATCATCTTGCACGGACCGCACCATTCGGCCCAGTAGTCCACCAGCACGGGCGTGCCGGACTTGAGCACATCGGCTTCGAAGGAGGAGTCGGAAATGTGTTTGATGAGATCAGTGGCCATTGGAATAGTCCTTTTGCGCGAGGCTGCGCGGCAGTGTGGAAGGTGCCGCTAAAGTGCAGGCCATTGTGACAGAAACCAAGTATCGGCGTGCCGGCCCGCAGGCTATGGCAGCCATAGCGGAAAGCTTGCCGCCAGGCGGGCCGCGACGCCGGTGCGAAGCCCGATGAAATCCTCTTCTTCCGTTGTCGCCGTCATCGGCGGCGGTCCCGCAGGCCTGATGGCCGCCGAGACCCTGGCCGCCGCGGGCGCCCAGGTGCAACTCTTCGATGCGATGCCCTCGGTGGGCCGCAAGTTCCTGCTGGCCGGCCGTGGGGGGCTGAACCTCACGCATTCGGAGCCCGCTGCACGCTTTGCATCGCGCTTCGGCGAGCGAAGCGCGCAGATCGGCCCATGGCTGGATGCCTTCGGTTCGCATCAGTTGCGCGAGTGGGCGCACGGCCTGGGCATCCAGACCTTCGTGGGCACCTCCGGCCGCGTCTTCCCCGCGGACATGAAAGCCGCGCCTCTGTTGCGCGCCTGGCTGCACCGCCTGAGGGCGTCTGGCGTTCAGTTCCACATGCGGCACCGCTGGCTGGGTGGACTCGAGGCGCCTTCCGATGCGTCCATGCCAGGCCGGACCCTGCGCTTCGCGACGCCGGCCGGCGAGACCGCCCTCCGTGCCGATGCGGTCGTCCTGGCCCTGGGCGGCGGCAGCTGGTCGCGCCTTGGATCGGATGGTGCCTGGGTGCCGTGGCTGGCCGACCTGGGCATCGACGTGGCGCCGGTGCTGCCGGCCAACTGCGGCTTCGACGTGGGCTGGAGCAACTACTTCGCGGAGCGCTTTGCCGGCCAGCCCTTCAAATCGGTTGCCATCGAGTTCCGCGATTCGCGTGGCCGCCAGTTCGAGCGCAGGAAGGGCGAGTTCGTCGCCACCGCCACCGGCGTCGAGGGCAGCCTGATCTACGCCGCATCCGGCTTGCTGCGCGACGAGATCGCCGCCAGCGGCAGTGCCACCTTGACGCTGGACCTGCTGCCCGACCGCAGCGCCGCGCAGGTGCTCGCCGAAGCCACGCATCCGCGCGGCTCGCGCTCGGTGTCCGGGCACCTGAAGGGTCGCCTGGGCCTGGATGGCGTCAAGGCCGCGCTGCTGCATGAAGTGCTGGGGCGCGACGGCATGCACGACATGGAGAAGGTGGCCGACGGCATCAAGGCCCTGCCGATCAGGCTGGTGGCGCCACGTCCGGTCGACGAGGCCATCAGCAGTGCGGGTGGTGTCCGCCTCGAGGCGTTGGACGCGGGCCTCATGGCGCATGCGGTGCCGGGCGTGTTCTGCGCAGGCGAGATGCTGGACTGGGAGGCGCCCACCGGTGGCTACCTGATCACCGCCAGCATGGCCAGCGGCGTCGTGGCCGCCCGCGGCGCGTTGCGGTGGCTGGAGCGCTCAGGGCGCTAGGTCTTCGTCGTCCTGGCCCTGCTGCCTGGCAAAGCGCCGTTCGGCGGCGTCGAGGTGATTGTTCAACACGTGCGCAATGATGTTGATGCCCAGGCCGGCAAACAGGGCGGGCAGCAGGTACAGCGCCACCGACACTTCGCCCGCGAACAGCGCGTCATCGAAGCGCGAGGGCGAGCGCGCCGCCGCCTGCGAGAGCTTCTGCAGCACGTAGACGTCGAAGCCCGCGATGGCGATGAGCGCAAAGCCCAGCAGGAGCACCGTGCGCCTGGAGATGGCCCGCTTGAGCATGAGCATCGCGTAGATGCCGAAGGGCAGCACCACTGAGCCCAGCATCAGGAACCAGAAACGCGCTTCGAGAAAGATGGAGTTGGCGTGTTGCATGCGGTCATTGCCGACCGCGCACCCGGCGGTCCCTCGGCGGCAATCCTACGCCCGCAGATGAGCGGGCAGCCTGTCGAAGTCGGCACGCGTCATCGCCACTGTCCTGAACGAGAAGCTCGCGATGTCGGCCTTGTAGAAATCGGGCACCGATGCCGGGTCCAGGTAGATCTCACGGTGGGGGCCTGCCACCGCGTAGAAAGGCAGCTTGCAGAAATGGTGCGTCCAGAGTGCCTTCAACTGGGCGACGAGTTGCCCGGCCATGTTTGCAGTACCCGGTGCGGACGAGGAAGCGGCGACCGACATCAGGCCGTGGGAATGCGAATGTTCAGCTGGCGTGCGGAAGGCTCAGGTGCAGCCTCCGCAGAAGTCGGCGACATCAGCCTGGGCAGCACCAGCGCCTTCGCGACCCCGGGCGCGCGATCCTGCAGCCATTCGCATACCGACATGACGGCATTTGCCGCGTGCAGCCTCAATCGCAGCGGCGTCTTGCGCCTGGACCCCGAAACCTCGGCCACGAAGCCATCCCAGTTCGAGCGGTCCAGCATGTTGGTGCACACCGAGATCGAGGTGGATGCGGCACGGGCCGAGTGCCACCACTTGCACGGCACGAACACCATGTCGCCCGGACCCAGCATCGCGCGGTAGGGCGTGGCCTTCTCCAGCAGTGGAAAACGCTCGCGGTCCTGCTGGATCGGATTGTCGACCTCGGATTGATTGGCGAACTCGCCCGGATAGAGATAGGCCCCGTCGGCCGGCGCGAAGACCACGAACTCCTTCTCGCCGTAGATCTGCGTGATGAAGGCATGCGAGTTCTCGCCGTCGTAATGCATGACCGGGAACTTGCTGCCCACGCCGCCGATGAGCAGCTTCAGGTAGCCGTCCGGCCGATGCCACTTCTCGGGCATCAGGGGGCTCGCGTGGCGGCCTGGAAATGCGTACTTGTTCTGCGGGATGACGTCCGGCAGCAGCTCGGGCAGGATCTCGTGCAGGAAGCTGCGGAACATGTATGGCCCAGGGCGTGCGTCGCTCGATCCGACCACTGCGTCGATGAAGGCATCGAAGGGCATGCTCTCGGTGTAGCTGACGGCCACCGGCTTGGACCCGAAGCGCTCCTTGAAGTACTGCGGCGTCCATTTGCGCATTGCGGCCCACTCGGGTGCCACGCCGGTGATGACCACCGGCCGCCCGGCCCTCACGTAGCGCTGGAGGTAGGCCTCGTAGGAAAGGCTGGAGGCCGCGACGCGTTCGAGCTCGATCCACGCAGCCGCGACCCGGCCGCTTCCATCGGCAGAAGACATGGTGTCACTCTTGGAGTTATTGTAACTTTTGCATTACACGTCCCGCGCAAGGGCTTGTCCAGTGGACAAGGCCTTGGGAGAGACCCTAGTCCTTGCGGCAAAGGCGCGCGCGCCCTCGGCGCCGGGTCGATTTCGACCGGCGTGGGCTTACAACTTGGACGCGGAGAATGCACCCAGCGAGAACCGCTGGACGATGAGAAGAGGTTGACGAGCCTTACCCCCGGCACTGACTACGCAGTTAGGGCTGCTTGGTTCCCCACCTGACCCGGTTGGCCGCTTCACCATGCGGGGAGGCCCGTCAGCCCCCATTGTAGGCGAGGTGCCGCAGGGGTCGGCCGAGGTGGCCGGATTACCAGACCTGGATCGAGGTTTCCGCCGCCGCGTCCGCGTAGTACAGCCGCACGCCAACCTGGTAGCGCCGGCCCTTCTGCAGCCGCAGCGTGACCTTGGCATTGAGGTCGCTGCCGCTGTCGTCGCTTTCGGCCACCTGCGTGCGGCTGCCGTCCGCGGCCACTTCGAACAGCACCAGCACCGTGTCCGACACGCCGAAGGTGCCGATGTTGTAGCTGCGGGTGCGCGTGGGTGCGAATTCGAACAGGCGCGTCTCGCCCTGCTTGAGCTTGAGCAGTTGCGACAGGCCCACCTTCAACTGGCTCACCTGCGGTGGCTTGATGCCGGGGTACGACTCCTGCACCCAGGACTTGTCCGCTGCCGAGAGGCCGCCCTTGGGCATCAGCCCGGCCTGGTAGTTGGGCGGGGCCTGGATCAGGCCGGCCTCGAACTGGTATTCCATCACCGAGTCCGGGTCCCAGTTGGTGCCCTTGACCTCTGCCACCGGGATCTTGCGCAGGATGTTCCAGTCGATCTGCGATTGCTGCCAGTTGTTGGGCGGCCCGCTGAAATAGTCGAGCACCGCCTGCGTATTCCAGGTGATGCCGGCGTTGGGATTCTGGTGCTCGTGCTCCAGTCCCAGGCTGTGGCCGATCTCGTGCAGCGCGGTGTCGCGGCCGTAGGGCGTGTTCAGCGCCCAGCCGAAGTTCATGGTGCGCTGCGACGGGTCCTTCACGTTGAGCACGTCGCGCCCCACGTACGACCACGAGCCGTCGCTCGGGTCGAAGCCGATGCGCACCATCGCGTCTCCGGGCTGCGCCACCTTGCGAAAGCTCAGGCCGATGCCCAGGGCCGCCCAGCCCTGGAAGGCCGTGTCGACCTCGGCCACGTCGGTGTTGCTGCCGAACCAGGCCGAGGGCACCGCATCGCCCTTCTTGTAGCAGTAGTAGCTCAGCTCGGTGCCCACCACCCATTTCTTGCTGGCCGCGATGATGGCCGAGGCGCGCCCCGCGGGCACGCTCGGGTCCAACTGCCGCGGTATCTGCACCGGCTGCGCGCAGTAGCGGCGCGGGCCGGTGCCGGCGGCGGCCGCTGTTGCGGCGGGAGTGCGGGAGCGCTTGCGCGGGGCTGCAGCCATGGTCAACCTCCTCCGTGGTCTACGAACCATGCTAGGCGAGCAGGTCTGGCCCTTCATCTGAAGAACGGTCTACGCCGGTCCGGAAAAAGGGATAGGCGCGCCGCCTAAAATGCGCCGATGGCCTATCTCGTGCTCGCCCGCAAACACCGTCCGAAGAACTTCAACGAGATGGTCGGGCAGGAGCACGTGGTCCAGGCGCTGGCCAATGCCCTGGGCACCCAGCGCCTGCACCATGCCTACCTGTTCACCGGCACCCGGGGCGTGGGCAAGACCACGGTCTCGCGCATCCTGGCCAAGTCGCTCAACTGCCAGGGCCCCGACGGCAACGGCGGCATCACCGCCACGCCCTGCGGCGTCTGCCAGGCCTGCCGCGACATCGATTCGGGCCGCTTCGTCGACTACACCGAGCTCGACGCCGCCTCCAACCGCGGTGTGGACGAGGTGCAGCAACTGCTCGAGCAAGCCGTCTACAAGCCGGTGCAGGGCCGCTTCAAGGTCTTCATGATCGACGAAGTGCACATGCTCACCAACACCGCGTTCAACGCGATGCTCAAGACGCTGGAAGAGCCGCCCGAATACCTCAAGTTCGTGCTGGCCACCACCGATCCGCAGAAAGTGCCCGTCACGGTGCTCTCGCGCTGCCTGCAGTTCAACCTGCGGCCGATGGCGCCCGAGACCATCCTGGAGCACCTGACCCACGTGCTGTCCGGCGAAGGCGTGCCGGCCGAGACGTCCTCGCTGCGCCTGCTGGCGCGTGCGGCGCGCGGCTCGATGCGCGACGCGCTCTCGCTCACCGACCAGGCCATCGCCTACGGCAACGGCGAGCTGACCGAAACCGGCGTGCGCCAGATGCTGGGCAGTGTGGATCGCGGCCATGTGTTCCGCCTGATCGACGCGCTGGCGCAGGGCGACGGCAAGACCGTGGTCGAGATCTCCGAAGGGCTGCGGCGCGACGGACTGTCGGCCGCTTCCACGCTGGAAGAGATGACGTCCGTGCTGCAGTCCATGGCCGTGCTGCAGGCCGTGCCCGGCCGCGCTGCCGCCCTGGACCCGGCGGACGCCGAAGCCGCCGAGATGGCGCGCCTCGCGGCCGGGATGGCGCCCGAAGAGACGCAACTGCTCTACAGCCTTTGCCTGCACGGCCGCGGCGAACTGGGGCTGGCGCCCGACGAATACGCGGCGCTCACCATGGTGCTGCTGCGGCCGCTGGCCTTCAAGCCCACGGGCACCGCGGAAAAAAAAACTCTGAATGAGGCTGCGCCGGCCGTCCGGCGCCTGAATTCCGAGGCAGCGGTCCCGCCGCCGCCCGCACCCGCACCTTCACCCGTGCCGCCACCGCGCGAGCCGGAGCTTCCGGTGCAGGAGCCAGACCCGACGCCCGAGCCGGTGCGCGAGCCGGTCGAGGAGCCGCCGGCGCACATGGCGGCCGACCTGGACGAGGCGCCGCCACCCCCGGGCCAGCGCTTGCGCGTGCTCGACGCGCCGCAGGCGCGCCCGTCGGCCGCCTCCGACACCAACGCAACCGCCAGGGTGCAGGCCATGCCGCTGCGCGTGCAGGGCACGGCCGGCATGCGCGACATCCCGCAGGCCGCGGCCTCCGCGCCCATCGAGCCGAGCGAGGAGGGCGATTTCTGGTATGCCACGGTCTCCAGCATGGTGTCGCAGGAACTCATCGGCGCGCTGACCCGCGAGCTGGCGCTGCAGTCGCAACTGGTGGGGCGCGACGAGGACCAGTGGCTCCTGCGGGTCGAGCGCGAATCGCTGGGGCAGTCGGGCAGCCGCGATAAATTGGCCAATGCGCTGTCGGCCATCGGCCATTCCGTCAAAATCGCGATCGAGATCGGCGCGGTGGGCGACAGCCCGGCCCGCCGCAACAAGCTGGCCGCCGAGGCGCGCCAGCGGGCGGCGGAAGAGGCGATCCACGGCGATCCGCTGGTGCAGGCGATGATGCGCGACTTCGATGCGCGCATCGTGCCTGGCAGCCTGCGGCCCGTCTGAGCCGCGCGGGCATTCCTCCTTTTTCTTTCATCCATTCAACTTCAGGACTCAGATCATGTTCAACAAGGGACAACTCGCCGGCCTCATGAAGCAGGCGCAGGCCATGCAGGACAACCTCAAGAAGGCCCAGGAAGAACTGGCCAACATCGAGGTCGAGGGCGAATCCGGCGCCGGCCTGGTCAAGGTGGTGATGACCTGCAAGCACGACGTCAAGCGCGTGAGCATCGACCCCAGCCTGCTGGCCGACGACAAGGACATGCTGGAAGACCTGGTGGCCGCTGCCTTCAACGCCGCGGTGCGCAAGGCCGAGGAGACCAGCGAGCAGAAGATGGGCAAGATCACCGCCGGCATGCCCGGCCTGCCGGCCGGCATGAAGCTGCCCTTCTGAGAGAAGGCCCGCGCACTGAATGGCCGATTCCGGTTCGCTAGATGCCCTGGTCGAGGCGCTGCGCCGCCTCCCGGGGGTGGGCGTCAAGTCGGCCTCGCGCATGGCTTTCCACCTGCTGCAGCATGACCGCGACGGCGCGCAGCTGCTCTCGCGCGCCCTGCAGCAGGCCTCGCTCAACGTACGCCACTGCGAGCGCTGCAACACCTTCACCGAGGCGCCGGTGTGCAATGTCTGCCTCGATCCCCGCCGCGACGCAACCAAGCTGTGCGTGGTCGAGACGCCGGCCGACCAGGCGGCGCTCGAGCGCACCGGGGCCTTCCGCGGCTACTACTTCGTCCTCATGGGCAAGCTCAGCCCGCTGGACGGCATCGGGCCCAACGAGATCGGGCTGGCGCGGCTTTTCGAGCGTGCGCTCGACGGGCAGGTGAGCGAGGTCATCCTGGCCACCAACTTCACCGCCGAGGGCGAAGCCACGGCGCACGTCATCGGCGAAGCGCTGAGGCAGCGCGGCCTCACGGTCACGCGCCTGGCGCGCGGCGTGCCCGCCGGCAGCGAGCTGGAATACGTGGACCTGGGCACCATCGCCCACGCCCTGGTGGACCGGCGCTGAAGGCGCCTTCGTCGTTGCAGGAACAAGGAGACTGACGTGGATTTCTCCAGACTGACTCTGGCCTACTGGTGCGTGCTGGCGGCGGCGCTCTTGCCCTACCTCAGCGCCTACATCGGCAAGGCGGGCGGCTTCGGCCCGCGCGACAACCAGCAGCCGCGCGAATGGGCCACGCGCCAGAGCGGATGGCGGGCCCGCGCCCTGGCCGCGCAGGCCAACGGCTTCGAGGGGCTGGCCTTCTTCATCGGCGCCGTGCTCATCGCGCACCAGCTCGGCTACAACCAGGCGCGCGTGGACCTCTTCGCACTGGCCTATGTGCTGCTGCGCGTGGTCTACGTCGGCATGTACGTGGCGGGGCGAGGCAGCCTGCGCAGCGCTGTCTGGGCGCTCGCATTTCTGGTGAACATCGCCATCCTCTTCATCGGCGCCTGAGCCTTTGAAAACGTGGTCTTCGTGCTTACGTAAAAACCCGCACGGGATGTTCCTGATGCCGTGACATAGAGCGCCACCTAAGCTGGGTCGGCCCTCAACAGTCACGGCCTCTGGCTCCTGTCGCATGCTCAATCGCCGCAGCTTCGTTTCTGCCTCTGCCGCCGCGGCAGCTTCCATCGCAGTCCCGGCGCTCTACGCCCAACCCAAGCTCGAGAAAACCAAGGTCGCCATCTCGGTAGGCGGCAAGGCCGCGTTCTACTACCTGCCGCTGACGATCTCCGAGCAGCTGGGCTATTTCAAAGCCGAAGGCCTGGACGTGGAGATCTCCGACTTCGCCGGCGGCGCGCGTGCGCTGCAGGCCCTGGTCGGCGGTTCGGCCGACGTGTGTTCCGGCGCCTACGAGCACACCATCAACCTGCAGGCCAAGAACCAGTTCCTGCAGTCCATCGTGCTGCAGGGGCGTGCGCCGCAGATCGCGATGGGCGTGTCCACCAAGAACATGGCCAGCTACTCCACGCTGGCCGACCTCAAGGGCAAGAAGATCGGCGTTTCCGCGCCGGGCTCCTCGACCAACATGGTGGCCAACCTGGTGCTCTCGCGCGCGAACATCAAGCCTGCCGACGTGAGCTACGTCGGCGTGGGCGTGGCCGCCGGCGCGCTCACGGCGCTGCGCTCGGGCCAGATCGACGCCATCAGCAACACCGACCCGGTGATGACCATGCTGGAGCAGAAGGGCGACGTGAAGATCATCAGCGACACGCGCACCCTCAAGGGCACGCAGGAGGTGTTCGGCGGGCCCATGCCGGCGGCTTGCCTCTACACCTCGGCCGACTTCATGCAGAAGAACCCCAACACCTGCCAGGCGCTGGCCAATGCGATCGTGCATGGTCTCAAGTGGCTGCAGACGGCCGGGCCCGGCGACATCATCAAGACCGTGCCCGAGACCTACCTGCTGGGCGACCGGGCGCTGTACCTGGCTTCCTTCGACAAGATCCGCGAGGCCATCGCCATCGACGGCGTGATGCCGGCCGCCGGCCCCAAGACCGCGCTCACGGCGCTGGCCAGCTTCGACAACACCATCAAGGCCGACAAGATCGAACTGGGCCGCACCTACACCAACGACTTCGCCTCCCGCGCCAAGGAGCGCTTCAAGGCCTGATGCAATGGCAACTGCACACCGCCCGGCCCCTGTGCCGGGCGTTTTCGTTTCTGAACCTCCGCGATAACTGACATGTCCGACTACGCGCTCGAACTGCTAGACATCCAGTGCACCTTCCGGTCCAAGGACGACCACTCCCAGCGCTACACCGCGGTGGCCGACACCACGCTGCGCGTGCGCGAGGGCGAGTTCGTGTCGGTGGTCGGGCCCACGGGCTGCGGCAAGTCGACGCTGCTGAACGTGGGCGCCGGCCTGTTGGCGCCCTCGTCGGGCATGGTGAAGGTGTTCGGCCAGCAACTCTCAGGAATCAACTCGCGCGCCGGCTACATGTTCCAGACCGAGGCGCTCATGCCTTGGCGCAGCGCGCTGGACAACGTGGCGGTGGGCCTGCAGTACCGCGGCATGAGCAAGACGGATGCGAGGCAGGAAGCGCAGCAGTGGCTGTCCCGCGTGGGCCTGTCGGGCTTCGGCGACCGCTATCCGCACCAGCTCTCGGGCGGCATGCGCAAGCGAACCGCGCTGGCGCAGACGCTGGCGCTGGACCCGGACATCATCCTCATGGACGAGCCCTTCAGCGCGCTGGACATCCAGACGCGGCAGCTGATGGAGAACGAGGTGCTCGCCCTGTGGGCCGCCAAGCGCAAGGCCGTGCTCTTCATCACGCACGACCTGGACGAGGCCATCGCCATGAGCGACCGCGTGGTGGTGCTCTCGGCCGGCCCGGCCACGCGTCCCATCGGCGAGTTCACCATCGACCTGGCGCGACCGCGCGACGTGGCCGAGGTGCGGACCCATCCGCGCTTCGTGGAGCTGCATACGCAGATCTGGGGCGTGCTGCGCGACGAGGTTCTCAAGGGCTACGAACAGCAGTTGAGGAAGGCGGCCTGAGATGAGCCTTCGACCCAACGAACGCAATGCGCGCCCATGGCAGATCGCACTGCTGGTGCTGCTGCTGGTGCTGTGGCACCTGGCCGCGCGCAGCGACAAGATCGCCTTCTTCTTCGGCCAGCCCATCGGGGTGCTGGGCCGCATCTGGAGCTGGTTCGTGCCGCTGAGCGTGGCACCCAACCTGCTCTTTCCCGATGGCCTGGCGGGCAATGCCGATATCTACCTGCACCTGGGCACCACGCTGCTGGAGACGGTGCTGGCCTTCGCCATCGGCACGGTGCTGGGACTGGCCTGCGGGCTGTGGCTGGCGCTGTCGCCCGCGGCCGGCCTGATCCTGGACCCCTACATCAAGGCTGCCAACTCGATGCCGCGCGTGATCCTCGCGCCCATCTTCGGCCTGTGGTTCGGCCTGGGCATCTGGAGCAAGGTGGCCCTGGCCGTCACGCTGGTGTTCTTCATCGTCTTCTTCAACGTCTACCAGGGCGTGCGCGAGGTGAGCCCCACGGTGCTGGCCAACGCGAAGATGCTGGGCGCTAACCAGCGCCAGTTGCTGCGCACGGTGTATCTGCCCAGCGCCACCAGCTGGGTGTTCTCCAGCCTGCACACCTCGGTGGGCCTGGCCTTCGTGGGCGCGGTGGTGGGCGAGTACCTGGGCTCGGCGCGCGGCGTGGGCTACCTGATCCTGCAGGCCGAGGGCACCTTCGACGTCAACACGGTCTTTGCTGGCATCATCGTGCTCACCGCCTTCGCGCTGGTGCTCGATGGCGTGGTGGGTCTCATCGAACGGCGGCTCATGACCTGGCAGCCGCAGGCGGGAGAGACCGAGAAGCTCTGAAGAACAAAGAAAATTCCGCGCCGGAGGAGGGCGCACCATGGCCACTGCACGCCACGCATTCCTTCGCTCGCGCGATTCCGCGGCACGGGTCTCGAACGAAGAGTTGTTCTTCGACCTGGTCTACGTCTTCGCGGTCACCCAGCTCTCGCACTACCTGCTCGACCACCTCACGCTGCTGGGTGCGCTGCAGACCCTGGTGATGTGGTTTGCCGTGTGGCTGGGCTGGCAATACACCGCCTGGACCACCAACTGGTTCGACCCAGGCGCGCTGCCCATGCGCGGCGCGTTGTTCTCGATCATGCTGCTGGCGCTGGTGATGGCCTCGGCGCTGCCCGAGGCCTTCGGCGAGCGCGGCCTGGTGTTCGCGCTGTGCTTCGCCGTCATCCAGGTCGGGCGCACCGCCGGCATGCTGCTGGCGGTGGGCCGGGGCAGCCCGCTGATGCCGAACTTCAGGCGCCTGCTGGCCTGGAACTGCGTGGCTGCGGTGTTCTGGATCGGCGGTGCCTTCGCCCACGGCGAATGGCGCCTGGCGCTGTGGTTCATCGCGGTGCTGGCGGAGTACGTGTCGCCCATGTTCGGGCTGCCGTTTCCAGGCCTCGGCCGTTCCAGCACGGCCGAGTGGACCATCGACGGCGGCCACCTGGCCGAACGCTGCCAGCTCTTCGTGATCGTGGCGCTGGGCGAGTCGGTGCTGGCCAGCGGGGTGGCCTTCGGCCATCACCATGCCTGGCATCTTGCGGAACTCGCGGCCTTCCTGGTGGGCTTCGTCGGCAGCATCGCCATGTGGTGGATGTACTTCGACACCAGCAGCAAGGAGGCCGCGCACGTCATCGAGCACTCCCACGACCCGGGGCGCATCGGCGCGCGCTTCCACTACACGCACGTGATCCTGCTGGCCGGCATCATCGTCTCGGCAGTGGCGGACGAACTGGTGATCGCCGAAGGCGGCCACCATGCCCAGTGGGCGCAGGTCGGTGCGCTGCTGGGCGGTCCGGCCCTCTACCTCTTCGGCAACGCGCTCTTCAAGCGGGTGGTGTTCGGCTTCCTGCCGCAGTCGCACGTGGGCGGGCTCGTGGTGCTGGCGTTGCTGGTGTTCGCGGCACCGCACTTGAGCATCTTCGCGCTGGGCACGGCGACCACCGCGGTCATGGTGGCCGTGGCCGTGCTGGAGTCGGTGTGGCGGCGGCGGCATCTGCGCCATTCGGCGCACTGAAGTCCGCGGTAGAAAAGGTCCTGGCTAGCTGCGCAGGATCTTGTCCATCGGCTTGCCCTTGGCGAGCTCGTCGACGAGCTTGTCCAGCCAGCGGATCCGGCGCATCAGCGGGTCTTCGATCTCCTCGACACGAATGCCGCAGACGACGCCCTTGATCTGAGTCGCATTCGGATGCAGGGCCGGGGCCTGTGCGAAGAAGCTTTCGAAGTCGCTCTGCAGTTCGACCTGCCGTGCCAGTCCGGCCTCGTCATAGCCCGTCAGCCAGCGGATGACCTGGTCGACTTCTTCCTTCGTGCGGCCCTTGCGCTGCGCCTTCTGGATGTACAGCGGATAGACCTTGGCAAAGGGCATCGCGAAGATTCGATGCTTGTCCATGGCCGCTGCTTTCCCGTCCTCAGCGCTTCTTCTTCGAGGGCGTGCCGCCCCGCGCCGTCTTGGAGATGGCCGGCTTGGCGCTTGCCGCGCTCTTGACGGCCGGCGCACGCTGGCTGGTGGCCTTTGCCTTGCTGCTGCCACCGCTGCCGCTGCCGACCTTGGCCCCGGCATTGGCCCGCACCGGCAGGTACACCACCACCGCGATGCCACGCTTGAACACGTGGTTGGCGGCCACAGAGTTCCAGTCGGCCACGCTGGCGGGGCTGAGCTTGTATCGGCGCGCGATGCTGGACACGCTGTCGGAGCGGCCGGCCGTCACGGTGGTGCGGCGGGTGACGATCTCGGGCTGGAAGCTCAGCGTGCCGTTCTCGGCCACCACCGCGGCCACGTCTTCCTGCTCGCGCGCCGAGCGCGGCACGATCAGCGTGGAGCCGCTCTTGATGAGCATGCGCGGCGGGATGTTGTTGATGCTGCGCAGATCGGCTTCGCTCATGCCCGTGCGCTGCGCGGCATCGGCCACGGTGATGGTGCCGGGCACGGTCCAGGTGGTCCAGCTGGCGTACTGGCCTTCCGTGTAGGCGGTGAAGTTGCGCTCGAACACCGCCGCGTTGTCCCAGGGCAGCAGGAGGTCGGTGGTGGTGCTGGCCAGCAGGATGGGCTTGTGCGCCGCCGGGTTGAGCGCGCGGAAGTCCTCGATGCGCACGTCCGCCATCTTGGCCGCGAGCGTGACGTCGATGTCGCGCTTGAGGGCCACCGTCTGGAAGTAGGGGTGGTTGGCGATGTAGGGCAGGTCGGCGCCGTAGCGGTCCGGGTTGGCCACGATGTTCTTCACCGCCTGCAGCTTGGGCACGTAGTTGCGCGTTTCGGCCGGCATGTTCAGGTCGGTGTAGCCGGTGGGAAGGCCGGCGCGCTGGTTGCGCTGGATGGCGCGGCCCACGTTGCCCTCGCCCCAGTTGTAGGCGGCCAGGGCCAGCTGCCAGTCGCCGAACATGCCGTACAGGCGCTGCAGGTAGTCGAGCGCGGCGCGGGTGGAGGCGATGACGTCGCGGCGATCGTCGCGGAACAGGTTCTGCTTGAGGTCGTAGTCCGTGCCGGTGGCGGGCATGAACTGCCACATGCCGGCCGCGCGCGCGCTGGAGACGGCCTGCGGGTTGAAGGCGCTCTCGATGTAGGGCAGCAGCGCCAGCTCGGTGGGCATGTTGCGCCGCTCCAGCTCCTCGACGATGTGGAAGATGTACTTGCTGGAGCGCTCGGTCATGCGCTGGATGTAGTCGGGGCGCGTGGCATACCACTGCTCCTGGGTGCGCACCAGGTCGCTGTCCAGGTTGGGCATGGCGAAGCCGCGGCGGATGCGGTCCCACATGTCGGCCGGGGGCGCCATCAGGGCCACGCTGCGCGAGCCGGGCTGGCTGGCGGCGGGAAGGATGGGCTGGAGCGGGCCGGAAGGAACGAGGGCGGGGCCGGCGGCCGCCTCGGTGGTGCCGGCGGGCGGGGCGGAGCCGGGGGTGGCGCAACCCGCCAGGAGGAGCGAGAAGGCCAGGCCGGCAGCGATCAGAAACTTCATCGAAATTCGTTTTTCCATTGGCGCAGCGCGGCGAAGACTTCGGCGTCGGCGGCCTGGGGGTCCAGTCCCGCATGGGCCTGGATCGCCTGGCGCACGGATGCCTCGCGGCTGCGCAAGAAGGGATTGATGGAACGCTCGGTGTCCATGCGCGATGGCAGGGTCGGCGTGCCCCGGTCGCGCAGTGACTGGCACTGCGCCAGGTACTGAGTCAACTCGGCGTTGCCGGGTTCCACCGCCTTGGCGAAGCGCAGGTTTCCAAGTGTGTACTCATGGGCGCAGCATACGCGCGTGTCGGCCGGCAGCGCGGCCAGCGCGTCGAGCGAAGCCAGCATCTGGCGCGGCGTGCCTTCGAAGAGACGCCCGCAGCCACCGGAGAACAGCGTGTCGCCGCAAAAGAGCAAGGGAGTGCCGTCCCATGCTGCATGGGCCGGCAGGAAATAGGCGATGTGGCCGGCCGTGTGACCGGGCACGTCCAGCACCTGGAAGGTCAGGCCCAGCACTTGCGTGCTGTCACCCTCGGCCAGCGGCTGGTAAGGTTCCGGAATGGTCTCGCCCGCCGGGCCGAAGACAGGGGCGCCGGTGGCGTTGCGAAGTTCGTCGACGCCGCCGACATGATCGGCGTGGTGGTGGGTGACTAGAATCGCGGCCAGCTTCAGATTGTCGCGGGCCAGTGCTTCGGTCACCGGCCTGGCGTCGCCGGGGTCCACCACGATCGCGCCGACCCCATCGTGCAGCATCCAGATGTAGTTGTCGGCAAAAGCGGGCAGCGGAACGAGGGTCATGAGCGGTCAAATTATAGGTTTGCAGGATTGGTTCGAGACCCCACCGGGACGCTATCTGCTCGGATGGGAGCAAGCCCAATTCGACCAGGTGGTGGCGGACGTGTTCGGCTACCACGCGCTGCAGCTGGGCCTGGCCGAGGTGGACGCCCTGCGCAGCAACCGCATGCCGCGGCGTTGGCTGGCCACCGAGCGGCCTTCGGTGCTGCGGCCCTCGGCGCTGCTCACCGACTTCACGGCGCTGCCTTTTCCGGCCAACAGCCTGGACCTGGTGGTGCTGCCGCACGCGCTGGAGTTGAGCCCCGACCCGCACGCGACGCTGCGCGAAGTGGAGCGGGTGCTGGTGCCCGACGGCCGCGTGGTGATCTGCGGATTGAACCCGACCAGCCTGTGGGGCATGCGCCAGCGGCGCGCCCGCCTTTACCAGCGGCTGGGCTTCGGCGAGCTGTTCCTGCCCGATGCGGGCGAATTCATCGGCTACTGGCGCATGCGGGACTGGCTGCGGCTGCTCGACTTCGAGGTGGAATCGGGCACCTTCGGCCTGTACCGGCCCGCGGTGCGCAGCCAGTCGTGGCTGGAGCGCTTCCGCTGGCTCGACAAGGCCGGCGAGCGCTGGTGGCCCATCTTCGGCGCGGTGTATTTCATCGTGGCTGTGAAGCGGGTGCGCGGCATGACCCTGCTGCAGGCCGATTGGAAGCGCAAGCCGGCTATTGCCGCCGCGCCGGTGGCGGTGGCCAACCGAAGCCAGCAACGGCAAGGCGCACAGAAGAAATTGGAAAGGGAGGAATGCTGTTGAAACTACTGAAAGTCATCGCACTGTTCCTTGTGTCGGGCTTGGTGCTGACCGGGAACGCGTTCGGTCAAATCCGCTTGCACCCGGCTCCTAACGCGACCTCGCTGCCGGTAGCAGCCTATCAAAATATCCCCGTCCAGAATTTCAGGGCGCTGGTCGTTGGGGCGTTTGAGGCGTCGCAGTTTTCGCTGACCGGTATCCGGCGCGCGAACGACGAGCAGGCTCAATACGAGTTTTCCTATGCAATCCCGATGAGCACGGGCATCAGGAAGGTCCCGCTGATCTTGCGGGTCGATGAAAATCTCGACAAAGGCAAGAAGTGCGCAAGCTGTTTTTTGCGATACACAACCTTGCAGGATTTCGCTTCTCTCAGTGTGCTTTCCTGGATGGACCAATACGAGCTGAGCAGTCGCTTGTTTCCGGCGATCGATCTCGCGTATGCCAAGATCCGAGTCGATGGGCGGCGATTCATGGAACAGGAAGCCGGTTTCAACTACAAGAACCAGTGGCAAGGAGAAGTGAATCGCTATGGCAACTCCGTTGTCGGCTTGGGCTCGGCCGATTTCAGGGCCATCGTCGTGGACTCCTATCGCGACGCCGGGTTTGTCTTCCTGGAAGAGGGAAAGGACGGTTCTCGGCCTGCCTTTGCCAGTTTGAAGTTTTCGTTTCCCATCGATCCACAGCAGCCCCGAGGTGTTGAGTACAAGGTGGGTCTCGCCGGTCAACTGGACTCCGATGGCCTATGCAATCCCTGCGAGATGATGGAGCTCTACGATCCCCACCAGTCGCTGCCGCCGGTGGGCCTGTCAGGCATGCAGAGTCGGTTGACGCTCGAATCGCGCTTCAGCGCTGCGCGGGCACTTGCCTTTGAGAAACTCAAGGTCGCCACCGAGCGATACTTGCGTCCCAGAAGCACGTTCGTCACTCCGCCGAAGCCGGCGCCTCTCGGGTCGCCACGGCCTCCGATTCCTTCGCCTGTCGTGACATGAAGGGCTTCCCTCGGACGAAGGATGAAAGCGCGGGTCTCCTGCCCCACCATCCGGCTTTCGACGGCGTTCTGATTTTCGGCACGCTGGTGTTGGCCCTGAGCCTGGGAGCATTGGCGTCAGTTTCCTCGACTGCGCTTCTGGTGGTGGTTCTGGTCGACATATGGCTCTTTGCCAATCCGCATGTGGTGGCCACATTCACGCGAATCACCTCTAGCGCTGCCGATGTCAGGCGGCATCGATTCCTCATCTTTGGCCTGCCTGCGCTCGTGCTCGCCGGAGTGGTGCTCGTCGCCTTGGCTTACGAAGTGGCCGGACTGTTCACTCTCTATTTCATCGCGCAGTGCTATCACGTGACTCGTCAGTCCTTCGGCATCGCAAGGTCTTACAGGCGTGCAAGCGGGACGCCCTTCGCAACGGACGGGTCGGCGGATGCGCTGATTTACATGGTGCCTGCGTGGGGAGTGCTCGCACGTTGTGCGCAGGCGCCTCGGGAGTTCCTGGGCTACCCGATTGGACTTCCTGTCGTCTCCACGGGCTTCGTCGATGCGGTGGGACTTGTGACGATCGCCTGCGGTGCGTGGTGGTTGCAGCGACGATTCCGCGCCGCCATGACGGGGACATTAGATTGGCGGCACGACACTTTCGTGGCCTCACATGTCTGTGTCTCCCTTGCAGCCTACGTGTGGATCGCTGACATCACGCTGGGGTGGCTGGTGCTCAACATCTGGCACAACGCTCAGTACCTTCTCTTTGTCTGGGTGCAGAACATTCGGCGCGTGCAGCAAGACGAGGGCAATGCAAGTGCCGGGGCCAAGTTCACCGATTTGCGGAGGAACGCGGTCAGGTATGGCGGCGTTTGCCTGCTGGTAGGCGCTGCGCTGTTCCAGATACTCGATTGGATGGGTAGCCAGTTGCTCTGGCTTGGCCTTCCAACCGTGCTCATTGCGCACTTCACCTTGAACTTTCATCACTATCTGGTCGACGGCGTGATTTGGAAACGGCGTAGCGCCGTTCGCGCGAGACCATGGCCCACAGGCGCCAAGCAGACGCCGCTAGACACACACGGAAAAATCAATTGACGGAAGTGCAGATCTACACCGACGGCGCCTGCAAGGGAAACCCGGGCCCGGGCGGATGGGGCGCATGGCTCAAGGCCGGCGCCGCCGAGAAGGAATTGTTCGGCGGCGAACTCAACACCACCAACAACCGCATGGAGCTGACCGCGGTGATCGAGGGCCTGGCCGCGCTCAAGCGGCCGTGCAAGGTGGTGCTGTACCTGGACAGCCAGTATGTGCGCCAGGGCATCACCGAATGGATCCGCGGCTGGAAGGCCAAGGGCTGGATCACCTCCACCAAGCAGCCGGTGAAGAACGTCGAGCTGTGGAAGCGCCTGGACGAACTGGTCAGCAAGGGTGGCCACCAGATCGAGTGGCGCTGGGTCAAGGGCCACTCGGGCAACCCGGGCAACGAGCGCGCCGACATGCTCGCCAACAAGGGCGTGGACAAGGCGCTGGGCCGCATCTGAACAACACCCGGGTCCGTTTGCGGCCCTGAAAAGAAGAAAGGCCTTCCGGCCATGGCCTGCCTGTGCCATGGTCAGGTGCCAACACAAAGTTCGATCAAGGAGGAACACAAGATGATTTGCAAGCCCATGGGCCGCCCGCTGGCGGCTGTCTCCCTGGCCACCGTTGCGCTGCTTGCCAGCGCGGTGACATCGGCCCAGACCCTCAACGCAGTCGCGCCCACGCCCTCGCAGGTGCGGCCGGCGGTCGAGCAGGCCTACACGCAGCTGATGGCCGCGCCGCAGGTGCAGAAGCTGCTGGAAGCGGTGAAGGCCGACCACGAGCGCTCCGTCGAAGACCTGAAGATGCTCACCGAGATCGAGGCGCCGCCCTTCAAGGAGCAGAAGCGCGCCGAAGCCTTCCTGGCCCGCATGAAGGCGCTCGGCCTCGCCGACGCCAGGATCGACACCGAAGGCAACGTGGTGGGCGTGCGCAAGGGCAGCGGCAGCGGCCCCAAGCTGGTCATCTCCGCGCACCTGGACACGGTGTTCCCCGCCGGCACCGACGTGAAGGTGAAGGAGCGCGACGGCAAGCTGTATGCGCCCGGCATTTCGGACGACACGCGCGGCCTCTCGGTGCTGCTTTCGTGGCTGAAGGTGCTCAACGACAACCAGGTGAAGACCGTGGGCGACCTGGTCTTCGTCGGCAACGTGGGCGAGGAGGAACTGGGCAACCTGCGCGGCATGAAGCACCTCTTCGCCGAGCACCGCGACATCGACGGCATGGTGGGCCTGGAGCCGGTGGCCGATGGCGGCGTGCTCATCCTGGGCACGGGCAGCCATCGCTACGAGTTCAACTTCAAGGGCCCCGGCGGCCACAGCTTCGGCGCCTTCGGCGAAGTGCCCAGTGCCATCCACGGCATGGGCCGCGCCATTGCCAAGATCGCCGACATCCAGACGCCCAGCGACCCCAAGACCACCTTCACCGTGGGTACGGTGGCGGGCGGCACCTCGGTCAACACCATCGCGCCGGATGCGCGCATGGCGGTGGACATCCGCTCCAACCAGATGGCGCCGCTCTTGGAGACCGAGAAGAAGGTGCTCGCCGCCGTCGACCAGGCGGTGGTCGAAGAGAACAAGCGCTGGAACGTCAACACCCTCAGCGTGAGCAACAAGCTGATCGGCGACCGGCCGGGCGGCATGACCGCGGCGGACTCGGTGATCGTCGAGGCGGCCGTGCGCTCCAACACCGCCTTCGGCCAGAAGACGGTGCTGACCGGCGCCAGCACGGACGCCAACTTGCCCATGTCGCTGGGCGTGCCGGCCATCATCATCGGTGGCGGCGGCAAGACCGGCGGCTTCCACGCGCTGACCGAATGGATCGACGTCACCGACGGCTGGAAGGGCGCGCAGAACTCGCTGGTGACGGTGCTGGGCCTGGTGGGGGTGCAGGGCGTGTCGCAGCCGCTGCTGGAAAAGCGCCCGCCGCGCGCACGCTGAGCGGGGCCGTCGAGAGAGCGAGGGCGCCTAGATGGCGCCCTCGAACATCATCACGTCCACTTCCTCGCCGGGCGCGACGTTGCCCTGGCCGTGGTGCAGCACCACCAGGCCGTTGGCCTCGACCATGGAACTGAGCACGCCCGAGCCCTGGTTGCCGGCGATGCGCACCTCGGGCAGCCCGCCCGGCACCTGGGTGACCCAGCCGCGCTGGTACTCGGTGCGGCCCGGCTTCTTGCGGATGGCCATGGTGCTGCGCGCACGCAGCAGCGGCGCGGGTGCGCCGGCCGTTTCGTTGCAGCCCATCATGCGAAGCAGGGCGGGGCGCACGAAGGCCAGGAAGGTGACCATCACCGCCACCGGATTGCCCGGCAGGCCGAAGAGCACGGCCGGTTGGCTGGCCTTGTCCTGCCTGGGAATGAGGCCGACTGCCATGGGCCGGCCCGGCCGCATCGCCACGCGCCAGAAGGCCATGTCGCCCAGGCGCTTCATCACGGCGCGCGTGTGGTCGGCTTCGCCCACGCTCACGCCGCCGCTGGTGATGATGGCGTCCGCCTCGTTGGCGGCACGCTGCAGCGTGGCTTCCAGCGTGGCCGGATCGTCGCGCACCAGGCCGAGGTCGATGACCTCGCAGCCGAGGCGCCGCAGCAGGCCGAAGACGGTGTAGCGGTTGCTGTCGAATACGGCGCCTTCGCGCGGCGATTCGCCCACGCTGAGGATCTCGTCGCCGGTGGAAAAGTAGGCCACGCGCAGGCGCCGCAGCACCGGCACGCGCGGCAGGCCCAGGCTTCCGGCCATGCCCAGCGCCGCGGGCGTGAAGCGGTCGCCGCGGCGCAGGGCCGGCTCGCCCTGGCGCAGGTCCTCGCCGGCCCGGCGGCGGTTGTCGCCGCGCCGTAGCGCCTTGGCGGGAAAGCGTACGGTGTCGCCTTCGACGGTGCAGAACTCCTGCGGGATCACGGTGTCGAGGCCCTCGGGCATCACCGCGCCGGTCATGATCTTGACCGACTCGCCAGCGCCCACCGTGCCGCGCCAGGCCGCGCCCGCGAATGCGGTGGCGATCACGCGCAGCTCGATCTCCTGATCGGGCCCGGCTGCATCCAGCACGGCGCCATCCAGGGCGAAGCCATCCATGGCCGAGTTGTCGTGCGGCGGCACGTTGAAGGGCGAGACGATGTCCTCGGCCAGCACGCGGTCCAGCGCGTCGAACAGGGCGGCTTCCTCGCGCTGCGTGATGATGGCCGGCTGCACCATCTTTGCCAGGAAGGACTGCACGCCGTCCACGCCCAGCGCCTTGGGGTCGTAGCCGGCCAGCTGCGCGGCGATTTCTTCGATGCGGGTCATGCGTCAGGTGCCGGGGCGCTGCTGCTCGAGTGCGCGCAGCTCGGCCAGCGTGTTGGCGTTGAAGAAGGCCTGGGACGCGTCGCCTTCGCGGTCGAAGGGCACTTCCACCGTCTTGTGCGTGGCCGTCCAGGCGTCGATCTTGCGGCCGCCGCCCTGGGTGAAGCGCACCAGGCTTTCCAGCAGGTCGGCGCGCAGCAGGCAGAACACCGGCTGGGTGCGCATCTGCACGCTGCCGTCGCGCGAAGGCTCGGCGCCGCTCGCCATGGCGATGTCGGCGTCCTCGCGAGACACGGCCTCGGCCAGTCGCGCGGCCAGGTCGGTGGGGAACAGGGGCGTGTCGCAGGGCACGGTGAGCAGCCAGGGCGTCTCGCAGTTCTCCAGCCCCACCAGGAAGCCTGCGAGCGGGCCGGCATAGTCGGCCAGGCCATCGGGCCAGACAGGCGTGCCGAAGGATTCGTAGGCCGCGAGGTTGCGGTTGGCGTTGATCATGGTGTGGCCCACCTGCGGCGCCAGGCGCAGCAGCGCGTTCAGGGCCAGCGGCGTGCCGTTGAAGTTCTGCAGGCCCTTGTCCACGCCGCCCATGCGCGTTCCGCGCCCGCCGGCCAGCACCAGGCCGGTGATGTCGTCTGCTGTGATTTGCATGCCTCGTGTTTTAGCAGGACGCGCGGGCCCATCGGCCCTCGCGAAGCGTTCGCTGTGGGGTCATCCGCCGATGTAGCTCATCTCGACGCGTCGTGCGCCCGGTGCGCCGCTGTCGTCGGGCGCGAGCTGGCTGCGCAGTTCCGAATAGCGGTCGGCGCGGCCCTGCCAGATGTGGCCGATGGCCGAAGCGATGTCCTCGTCGCTGGCCTGTTCCTCGCGCAGCAGCGGGCGCAGGTCGTGGCCGCCGCTGGCGAACAGGCACAGGTAGAGCTTGCCTTCGGTCGACAGCCGCGCGCGCGTGCAGTCGTGGCAGAAGGCCTGGGTCACGCTGCTGATCACGCCGACCTCGCCCAGGGCGGGGTCGTGCCCGCCATCGGCGCCCGCGTAGCCCCAGCGCTGCGCGGTCTCGCCCGGCGCGGTGGCTTCCAGCGGCACCAACGGGAATTCCTTGGCGATGCGGCGCACCACCTCAGCCGAGGGCAGCACCTCGTCCATGCGCCAGCCGTTGGTGGCGCCCACGTCCATGTACTCGATGAAGCGCAGCACGATGCCGGTGCCGCGGAAGCGCCGCGCCATCGGCAGGATCTCGTTCTCGTTGGTGCCGCGCTTGACCACCATGTTGACCTTGATCGGCCCCAGGCCGGCCGCGTGCGCGGCGTCCATGCCGGCCAGCACCTGGGCCACCGGGAAGTCGACGTCGTTCATGCTGCGGAAGACCGTGTCGTCCAGCCCGTCCAGGCTGACGGTGACGCGCTGCAGGCCGGCGTCCTTCAAGGCCTGCGCCTTGCGCGCCAGCAGCGAGCCGTTGGTGGTCAGCGTCAGGTCCAGCGACTTGCCGTCGGGCGTGCGCAGTTGCGCCAACTGCTCGATCAGGAGCTCGATGTTCTTGCGCAGCAGCGGCTCGCCGCCGGTGAGCCGGATCTTGTGCACGCCGTGGGCCGCGAAGATACGCGCCAGCCGCGTGATCTCCTCGAAGCTCAGCAGCGAGCTGTGCGGCAGGTAGGGGTAGTCCTTGTCGAAGACTTCCTTGGGCATGCAGTAGCTGCAGCGGAAATTGCAGCGGTCGGTGACGCTGATGCGCAGGTCCGTCAGCGGCCGCCCCAGTTGGTCGAGCAGCAAGCCGCTGGTGGGCACGGCCTGTGTCGGCACGGCCGCGCGGCGGGCGCGGCCGAGGTCGGCGATGGGGATGACGGCTTGCGGCATGTCAGGACAGTTTTAGTGCATGCGTGGGAAGAGCGCACTGACCGTGGTCAATTCCGCTCAGTTGTGCTTCACCGCCACCGTTTTCAAGGTGGTGAAGCCGTAAAGCGCCTCGAAGCCCTTCTCGCGGCCGTAGCCGGAGGACTTCACACCGCCGAAAGGCAGTTCCACGCCGCCGCCGGCGCCGTAGTTGTTGATGAAGACCTGGCCGCTGCGCAGGCGCTTGGCCATGCGGAACTGGCGAGCGCCGTTCTCGGTCCACACGCCAGCCACCAGGCCGAACTGCGTGGCATTGGCCAGGGCGACGGCCTCGTCCTCGTCGGCGAACTGCATGGCGGCCAGCACCGGGCCGAAGACCTCTTCCTGGGCCAGGCGGTGCGCCACGGGCACGTCGCGCAGCAGGGTGGGCGCCTGGTAGAAACCCGAGTCAGGTGCCTCGTCCACGACCACGCCCTGGGCCACCATCGGGATGTTGGCCGCATGGGCGTCGCTGAGGAAATCCCACACGCGCTGCTGCTGCGACTGGCGGATCAGCGGGCCCACGTCCAGGTCCATGGCGGCCGGGCCGACGCGCAGGGCCGAGAAGGCCTTGCCCAGGCGGTCCAGCAGCGGTTCGTAGATGCCGCGCTCGATCAGCACGCGCGAGCCGGCCGAGCAGGTCTGGCCGGCGTTCTGCACGATGGCGTTGATCAGCACCGGGATGGCCGCATCGAGGTCGGCGTCGGCGAAGACGATCTGCGGGCTCTTGCCGCCCAGCTCCAGCGTGACCGGAACATGGCGCTCGGCCGCCACCTGCTGGATCAGCGTGCCCACGCGCGGGCTGCCGGTGAAGCTGATGTGGTCGATGCCGGGGTGGCGCGCCAGCGCGTCGCCCACCTCGTGGCCGTAGCCGGTCACGATGTTGATGGCGCCGGGCGGAAAGCCGGCCTCGGCCGCCAGCTGCGCCACGCGGATCAGCGACAGGCAGGCGTCTTCCGCCGGCTTGACCACGCAGGCATTGCCCGCGGCCAGGGCGCCGCCCACGCTGCGCCCGAAGATCTGCATCGGGTAGTTCCAGGGAATGACGTGGCCGGTGACGCCGTGCGGCTCGCGCCAGGTGAAGACGCTGTAGCCGTCCTGGTAGGGAATGGTCTCGCCGTGCAGCTTGTCGCAGGCGCCGGCATAGAACTCGAAGTAGCGCACCAGGGCCAGCGCGTCGGCGCGGGCCTGCTTCACCGGCTTGCCGCAGTCGCGCTGTTCCAGCAGGGCCAGCTCGTCGGTGTGCTCGGCGATCTTGTTGGCCAGCTTCATCATGAGCCGGCCGCGCTCGGCGGCACTCACCTTGTGCCAGGTGTTGTCGAAGCAGTCGCGGGCCGCGCGCACCGCGGCGTCGATGTCCTCGGCGTTGCTGCACTGCAGTTCGTCGAAGACCTGGCCGTCGGAGGGATCGAGCACCGGCAGGGTCTTGCCCGAGGCAGACAGAACGTTCGAATTGCCAATGAAATTGAGTTGCATGGCGCCATTTTGCGCGAGGACGGCCCAGCCTTCAGGAACGGGGCCATCGGTGAGAATCCTGGCTCATGCCCACGACCATCCGCCGCCTCACGCCCGCCGACGCCGCCGCGCACCGTGCCCTGATGCTGGAGGCCTACGAGCGGCACCCCGATGCCTTCACCAGCAGCACCAGCGAACGCGCGCGCCTGCCGGTCTCCTGGTGGGCCGAGCGATTGCCGCCCGGCGAGGATGCGGACAGCGTCGTGATCGGCGCCTTCGACGAGGAGGGCGGGCTGATCGGCGCTGCCGGCCTGAACGTCGAGGGCCGCATCAAGTCGCGGCACAAGGCTACGCTGTTCGGCATGTACGTGGCGCCGGCGGCACGCTCGCTGGGCCTGGGCCGGCAACTGGTGGATGCGATCCTGGCGACGGCCCGGGCGCGGGCCGGCCTGCGGGTCGTTCAGCTCACCGTGACGCAGGGCAACGACGCGGCGCAGGGCCTTTACGAGCGTTGCGGCTTCTCCAGCTTCGGGGTCGAGCCGATGGCGGTGTTCGTCGAGGGGCGCTTCCACGGCAAGGTGCACATGTGGTGCGACCTGCGCCCCTGAGCGGCATCAGGGGACCGACCACGACATCTGGCCATCTCCTGCGGCGGCCGCATCACCTTGGGCAGCAGGAACAGCCTGACGACGCGACGTGCCGCAGCCGTACCTGGCCATCATCGCGCTGCGCGTCGTTGCGGTGCGCTGCGCGTCCAAGAAGCGCTGGGACCGTCAAGGCACGCGGCGCCATGTCGCCGCAGGCAGGACATGGGGCGGGCTGATCGAACTGCTGCAGCGGCCGGGTCGCGCTGAATCGCCCGCAGCCTGCGCACGCGTAGTCGTACAGCGGCATCGTCGGGCTCCGTCACCAGCCACCGGACTCGCCGCGCGCCACGTACTGGCCGGCGCCGGCGCGGCCCAGCCATTGCTCGCCGTCGACGAGCAGTTCACCGCGCAGGAAGACCTTGCGCACCGTGCCCGTCACCTCCCGACCCTCGAACAGCGTGAAGTCGCAATTGCCGTGCTGGGTGGCGGCACTGATCACGTGTGACTGGCCGGCATCGAAGAGCACGAGATCGGCGTCGCTGCCCACCGCGATGGTCCCTTTGCGTGGATAGAGGCCGAAGAGCTTGGCTGGCGCGGTCGCCGTGAGCTCCACCATGCGGTTGAGCGAGATGCGCCCGGCGCGGACTCCGCCGTCGTGAATGGTGGTCAGGCGCGTTTCCACACCCGGAATGCCGTTGGGAATCCTGGAGAAGTCGTTGCGGCCGTAGGGCTTCTGGTTGACGCGTCCGAGGTGCCCCTCCTTCATGCAGAAGGGGCAGTGGTCGGTGGAGACCAGCTGCAGATCGTCCGTGCGCAGTGCGGTCCAGAGCGCGTTCTGGGCCTCCTTGGAGCGCAGCGGCGGGCTCATCACGTACCGCGCCAGGTCGAAGTCCTCGCTGTCGTACACGCTCTCGTCGAAGAAAAGGTAGTGCGGGCAGGTCTCGGCAAACACCGGCACGCCCATGTCGCGCGCCTCGACGACGTGCTTGAGCGCCTCCTTGGCGGAGAGATGCACGAAATACACCGGGGCCTGGGCGAGCTCGGCCAGCTTGATGCCCCGATGCGTGGCTTCGCCTTCCATGATGGCGGGGCGGGTGAGTGCGTGGTACTTGGGCGCGGTGTGGCCCTGGGCCAATGCCTCCTGGATCAGCAGCTCGATGATGGTCCCGTTCTCGGCATGCAGCGCGATCATCCCGCCGTGCTGGCCGACCATGCGCATGGCCTGGAAGATGGCCGCATCGTCCACCATGACCGATCCAGGGTAGGCCATGAACATCTTGAAGCTCGAGACGCCTTCGTGGCGAATGGCGTGCTGCATGTCGGCCAGCGTCTGCTGGTTGACCGAAGTCACGATCACGTGAAAGCCGTAGTCGATGCAGGCGCCCTCGCGCCCCTTGGCCTGCGCGCGTTCGATGGCCTCGAGCACGCTGACGCCCTGGCGCTGGAAGGCGAAGTCCACGATGGTGGTGGTGCCGCCGAAGGCGGCCGAGCGCGTGCCCGATTCGAAGCTGTCGCAGGTGGTGGAATCGCCGAAGGTGTTGTCCATGTGCGTGTGGCAGTCCACCCCGCCGGGCAGCACCATGAGGCCGGTCGCGTCGATCGACTCCGTGTCGCTGCCGCACGCAAGCTTGCGGCCGATGGCCTGGATCTGGCCATCCTCGACCAGGATGTCTGCCACGTAGTCGTCGATGGCGGTGACGATGCGGCCGTTGCGGATGATCTTGCGGGACATGGGCTGGAAGCTCCTGGATCGATGGCTGTGCTGGTTGTTCAGGCCGTGGCGCCGGCGTCGGCCAGCGCGCGTTCGAGGCGGGCCACTTCGGCCGCAGGCAGCGGACCGATGGGCAGGCGCATGGTGTCGTTTGGAATGCGTCCCAGAAGCTTCAGGCAGGTCTTCAGGCGCGCCGTGGCCCAGCCGCCGGGGGCCGTGCCGTAGATCGCCTTGGCCAGTGGATAGATCCGATCGTTGAGCGCGCGCGCCTTGTCGAGGTTCTTCTCCCGCACTGCGGCGTCCAGTTCGATCACCAACTCCGGCATCACGGCCGCCAGGCTGACCAGGCTGCCCTCGGAGCCCACGGCGAAGCAGGTGAACAGGTGCTCGTCCCCCGAGGCCATCATCGCCACGTGCGGCGCGACCTGCTTGACCAGGCGCAGGTTGGCCTCGTAGGCCGCGGCTTCCCAGCTGCCTTCCTTCACGCCCACCACGTGCGGCAGTTGCGCCAGCGCGGCCAGCACCTCCGGCTTGTAGGCCATGGTGCCGGCGTTCACGCCGGCCTGGTAGAGCATGAGCGGCATCTGCGCATTGGCGTTGGCCACCTTGTGATGGGTGATGGCCATCTGCGCGTCCTGCGACAGCGCCCAGGAGAAGGGCGGAAACAGCAATGCCGCGTCGGCGCCGGCCGCCTTGGCGTCGTCCGTGTGGCGCTGTGCCTCGTGACTGTCTTCTGCGTTGATGCCGCAAACCAGGATGGCGTGATGGCCGCAGACCTCGGCCGCGATCTGTGTGACGCGCAGCTTCTCTTCGCGCGACAGGGTGAAGTTCTCGCCCGCGTGCCCGTTGATGAGCAGTCCCGCCATGCCGGGGACGAAGGCCGTGGCCTCGAGGTGACGGGCAAGCGTGGGTTCGTCGATGCGGCCGTCGGGGTGCAGAGGGCAGAGGGTCGCAGCGTAGATGCCGTGAAAAGCGTTGGGTCGATTCGGAATCATGGTGGGCAAGTGAAGGTCAGGCGCCAGGCATGGGCATGCCCAGGAGGCGCGTGGGATCGAACAAGGGAAGGTCGGGCACCTGCCCGAGGATGTGCTGGGCCAGGATGCGCCCCATGAAAGGCCCGCTGGTGTAGCCCGAGTGGGCGCTCCCGACGACCCAGGCCTGCGCAACGCCCGGTACGTCGCCGATGATTGGCATCGCGTCGGCCGTCTCGGCCTCCAGGCCGAGCCAGATGCGCGCCACACGCGCCTCGGCCAAGGCCGGCACCGCGTAGGCCGCCAGGCGCATGTTGCCCACCAGGTTCTGAGGGCGCGCCTCGACGCCGCCGCGCTCGCGATCGCCGTCGCCCTGCCAGCCGCCGCCGATCAGCACGGTTCCATTGGCGAACTGCTTGAGCGACAGCAGCCCGTTGGCCACGCTGAGCACGGTGCGCATGACCGGGCGGATGCGCTCGGTGATGACCAGCTGGTTGATGAGGACCTTGATCGGGATCCGGACCCCGAGCATGGCCAGCATGTCCTCGATCCAGACGCCCCCGGCGAGGACCACGCGCCGCGCGTGCAGGGGGTCCAGACCTGTGCTGCTGGCCAGCCGTATCTCGTGGCCACCATCGCCGGATTGGATGGCCTCCACCGGTGCGTTCTCGAAGAGGCTGACGCCGGCCTGCGTCAGCGCGTGGCGAAATGCGCGACCGGTAAGGTAGGCGCTGGCAAAGCCGTCGATTTCGCAGAAGCCCGCCTTGAGCAGCGAGGGATGCAGCCCCGGCTCGATCTCTCTGGCGCGCTGAGGCGAGATCACCTCGATGGGAGCGCCGTATTCCCGGCGCGCCTTGGCGCGGAGCTCGATCAGTTCGCACTCGGCCTCGGTGAAGGCCAGCGTGAGGCCCGGCACATGGGTGGCCAGCACGCCCATGCCGAGCCAGCGCTGGGCGTCCATCCACATCTGCCAGGCCCGCATGGCGTAGGGAACGAGCGCGGCGCGCGTCATGTGCAGGGTGAGCGTGCCTGCGTTGACGCCGGAGGCCTCGCGGCAAAGCTGTCCTCGATCGACCAGCGCGACACGCATGCCACCTTGCGCGAGGTGCAGGGCGGTAGAGCAGCCCATGACGCCGCCGCCGATCACGACGGCGTCCCAGGGTTGGGCGAAGCCAGGAGCGGTACTCATAGCGGCGCCGCCTTGGGGATCGGGATGTCGGCGTAGTTGTAGTCGCCCGCCACCTCGGCCAGCGAGACCGGTCGCAGGGGCGCGCGACCGGTGAAGCAGCCCGCCGCCTCCCGGCTTCCGACGTGCGCCGCCACCAGCGCACCCGCGACATCGCCGCAGGTACGGCCTTGGCAGGGACCCATGCCGCAGCGGGTCCAGGCCTTGAGCTGGTTCAGGTCCCGCGCGCCTTCGCGCACGGCGGCGTCGATCTCGCCGCGGGTGACGTCCTCGCAGCGGCAGACCACCACCTCGGACGGCATGGATTCGACGGCCCCGTCGCGCAGCGCCATCAGCCGGGCCATCGCGTGACCGAAGCGCGCGCTGCGTGCCCATTGCGCAGAAAGCGGCGCGCGCTCGCGCGCATGCGTTGCATCGTCGATGGCACCCAGGTCGAGCGCGCACGCGAGCGCCGCCATTTCACCGTGCGCGCCTGCGGCAGCGGCACCCGCGATTCCGGCGCCGTCGCCGGCAATGTAGAGGCCCTTGACGCTGGTGCGTCCGTCTGGATCCGCCTGTGCGATCCAGCCACCTCGGTTGCGGTCGAACCGATGGCGGGCGCGCAGCAGCCGGGTCACGTCGGTGCCGGGCACCAGGCCGTGGCCGACAGCCAGGGCGTCGGCATGCAGGTCCACTTCCGGCACATTGGCCGAGACGGCGCTGCCATTTGCGTCCACGGCGCCAATGCGGATGGAGAAGCCTTCCCCCGAACGGGTGGCAGATCGAACGGCGTGACGGTAATGGATCGGCACGCGCGCCGCGCGCAACTGCCATTGCCACGCGATGCCTTGACGGATCAGGTCGGGGCGGCCGAGCAGCGAGGGCAGGGCGCGCAGCCATTCGCCGCGGCTTGCAAGATCGACCACCGCGGCGACTTCGCCGCCCGCCTTGAGGATGCCGGCAGCCACCGCCAGCAGCAGCGGGCCGCTTCCCGCGACGACCGTACGCCTGCCGGGCAGGATGTTCTGCGACTTCAGCAGGATCGTTGCAGCCGCCAGTCCGATCACGCCGGGCAGGGTCCAACCCGCAAAGGGCACCACGCGCTCGGTGGTGCCTGTTGCCACCAGGAGCGCACGCGGCTTCAGGCTCTGCGAACCGGACGGACCGATGACGTCGGTGCGCAGGTCCGAACCGATGTTCCATACCTTGTGCCCGAACAGGCATTCGATGCCAGCGCGCCGAAGTTCGCGGCGCAGGGCATCGCCATCGCGGGCTTCGGCCGAGAGGGCCGCGTCGTCCCGCCGCGAGAAACCCTCCGGAAGCGGGCGCCAGACCTGGCCGCCTGCGTCGGGGTTCTCATCGACCAGCAACACCGAAAGGCCACACGCGCTGGCGCGCAGGGCGGCTCTCGCTCCGGCGGGGCCGGCCCCGATGACGATCAGATCGAGCATTTCCGAGTGGTTCAACGGTGTGCCTCGCGCCAGTCGAGCGATTCCACCGCCAGGCCCTCCCTCACGGCCACCTGACAGGAAGGGAGCTTGCGGTTGTCCACCCACACAAGACATTCCTGGCAGGAGCCCATGAAGCAGAACGCGCCGCGGGGCTCCTCGTTGCGAGGGCTGTGCCTGAGTTCACGCCACCCGGAGGCCAGCAAGGCCGCAGCCACGCTTTCCCCGGCGAAGGCGGGAATCTGCTGGTCGTTCATCAGGAAGTGAAGCGCCGCACCGCGCCGCACGGCTGCGTCGCGGCGCAGTGACGCGAGGGCGTGAGGAGATTGTGGAGACATGCGTATCAATGCTTCTTTCACGAACGGGTCATCGAGGGAAAGCCTGACTGGACCTTCGCAAGTTTAATGTATACATTCCATATATTGATGTTATATTTTTTGCAGGCAATGGGTCGATCTGGCACTTGTCTTGCGTTCGTTCCCTGAGTGAGCGGGCGGCCCGAAGGCCGCTCCACCTTCTTCAACAACTAGGAGTCCAACCCTCATGAAGCTAATCAGGAATGCCAACCGCCGCAGCGTCCTCCTTGCCGCCTCGGCGGCTTTCGGGGCCGCGCTGCTGGGCCGGCCGGCGTGGGCGCGCACGCTCGACGAGATCGTCGCCAGCAAGAAGATCGTGTTCGGCGTCAATCCGACCCTGCCGCCACTGGGCATCTTCAATGACAAGAACGAGATAGACGGTTTCGACGTGGAAGTCGCCAACAAGATCGGCGAACTGCTGGGCGTGAAGACCGAGATCGTGCAGGTGGGTTCGCCCGACCGGATTCCCTTCGTCAGCAGCGGCAAGATCGATGCCGTGCTGGGCGCGATGACCATCACGCCCGAGCGCCAGAAGGTGATCGACTTCACCGTCCCCGTACACACCGAGGTGCTGGGCGTCCTGACCACCAAGAGCAAGCCCTACAAGGACTGGATGGAGTTGAACGACCCTTCCGTCAGGCTGGTCGAGGTTCGCGGTGCCACGCCGGTGAAGCTGGTGCAGGAGAAGCTGCCCAAGGCGCAGTTGCTGCTGCTGGACAACTACCCGGACGCGGTGCGCGCCATCGCCCAGGGTCGTGCGGACGCGATGATCGACGTGATGGACTTCATGACCGAGCACACGCGCAAGCACAAGATCGACTGGCGAATCGTCGATGCGCCCATCGAGGTCTACTTCTGCGGGATCGGCGTGCAGAAGGGCAACGATGCCTTGCGCGAGAAGCTCAACGGCGCGATCAAGCAACTGCATGCCAACGGCTTCGTCGACGAGCGCTGGAAGAAGTGGTTCGGCGGCCCCATGCTGCACGACCCGCGCACCGCGCCCAGCTACAAGTAAGCCACGCCCTCCGGCCTGTGGCGCCGCCGGCCCGCTTTCCTGGTGCGGGCTGCGCGGTGCACGCGGGCTCTTCCATCCATGCAACTTGATTTCACTCCGGTCCTGGAGCGCCTGCCCTACCTGGCAGCAGGCGCCTGGCTCAGCCTCCAGATCGCCTTCCTGGCGTTCGCCATGGGCATGCTCATCGGTCTTGCCGGCGCGTCCGTTCGCGCCTACGGGCCGGGGTGGGCGCGGCGGCTGGTCGGCGTCTACGTGGCGTTCTTCACCAACACGCCGCAACTGGTCCAGATCTTCTTCATCTTCTTCGCGCTGCCCGATGCAGGTATCCTGCTCTCGCCCTACCAGGCGGTGCTGATCGGCATGACGCTCAATGCCGGTGCATATCTCACCGAGATCCAGCGCGCAGGCTTCGAAACGGTGCGCCGCCCGGAACTGGAGGCGGCCGAGACACTGGGCTTCTCGCGGCTGCAGACGATCCGCTTCGTGATCCTTCCGCACATCATCCGCGTGCTGTTCCCGCCTTTGTCCAACCAGTACATCCTGATGACCCTGGGCACGTCCATGGCCGCCGTCTTCGGCGTGGAAGAGCTCACCGGCCGCGCCTACAACATCAACTCCGAGACCTTCCGCTCCATCGAAGTGTTCTCGGTGGCTGCGGTGCTCTACGTGATCATTACCCTCGTGGCCACGCTGTCGCTGGCATTTGTCGGCAAGCGTTTCTTCCGCGCCAAGATGAGGTGGTTCTGATGCTCGAGCAGATCATCGAGGAACTGCCTCGCTTCTTCAGCTACTACAACCTGCTGTTCTTCGCCAAGGCGCTGGGCGTGACCTTCGCGCTTTCAGCCATCGGCTGCGTGGTGGGTTTCACGCTGGGGTTCGCGCTCGCTGCGATTCGACTGACCACGCGCCCCGCGGCCGCGCCCATCCGATTCGCCGTGGCGCTGTTCGTCGAGCTGTTCCGGCGCATTCCCTTCCTGGTCACGCTGATGCTGATGTTCTTCATCTTCCAGGCGCTCAATGCCGACCTGAGCATGTTCACCGTGGCCCTGCTCAGCGTGTGCGTGATCGCCACCGCGTTCATCGCGGAGATCGTTCGCAGCGGGCTGGAGTCGGTGCACCACAACCAGTGGGACGCGGCCGCCACCCTGAACTTCAGCTACTGGCAGACGCTTCGGCTGGTCATCATCCCGCAGGCCTGGAAGATCATCCTGCCGCCGGTGTTCGGATTCTTCGTCCTGTTCATCAAGGACACGGCGCTGGCGTCGCAGATCGGCGTGATCGAACTGGCATTCGCCGGCAAGACCATGAGCAACAAGGGATTCTCCGCGGCCCTGGTCTACGGCACGGTGCTGGTGCTCTATTTCGCGCTGTCCTACCCCCTGGCACGTTTCGGCAAATACCTGGAGATTCGTCTTGCCCCAACTCGAAATCGTTGACCTCAAGGCCAACTACGGCGCGCACACCGTGCTGGAAAGCATCAACCTGAATGTCGAGAAGGGCGAGATCGTCAGCCTGATCGGGCCGTCCGGCTCGGGCAAGAGCACCTTGCTGCGCGTGCTGATGGGACTGCTGCCGCCCATCGCCGGAGAAGTGCGGATCGATGGCCAGAAGCTCGACTACGACAACCGCGAGCAACTGCGCGCCATCCGTTCGCAGATGGCCATCGTCTTCCAGCAGTACAACCTGTTCCAGAACATGACCGTGCTGGAGAACGTGACGGTTGCACCCATCAAGGTGAAGGGCCGCCCCCGCAAGGAAGTCGAGGACTACGCGATCCGACTACTCGAGAAGGTCGGCATGGGCGGCAAGCTCAGGTCCTACCCCGATCAACTCTCGGGCGGACAGCAGCAGCGCGTGGCCATCGCGCGCGCGCTCGCGCTGCAGCCAGGAATCGTGCTCCTCGACGAAGTCACGGCTGCGCTCGACCCGGAGCTCGTCAATGAAGTGCTCGACACCGTGCGAATGCTCGCGGCCGACGGCATGACCATGTTCATCGTCTCGCACGAGATGGGGTTCGTGCGCGAGGTGTCGAGCAAGGTGGTCTTCATGGACGGCGGACACGTGGTGGAAATGGGCAATGCGAAGCAGATCTTCGATGCGCCGACCCAGGCCCGCACGCGCGAGTTCGTCGGCAAGATCCTCCGGCACTGAGCGACACGCGGGCCCTTGCCGGGCTGGCGCACGCTCAATGGGCCAGGTCGCTGACCAGCCCGTGGCTCAGGCGCGAGAGCGTGTAGCGCGCCAGGTGGCGCAGGTGAGATACGACGGCTTCCTCGGCTGCCTTGGCATCACCGGCCACATAGGCATCCAGGATGGCGACATGCTCGCTGCGGTCGTCCTCGATGCGCTTGAACGGATCCACGACCTCGAACAGTCGGCACATCACTCGAAGGTGGGCGATGGTTTCCGCCAACATCTCGTTGCCGGAGGCCCGGGCGAACATGCCATGGATCTGGTCGTCGGCCTGCCAATGGCTGGAACCCTGCTTGGTCGAATCGAGCGCGAGGATCGCCTGGCGCAGGTGTTGTACTTCATCGGGCGGGATGCGGCCGATGGCCAGCGCGACCGCCTGCGATTCGAGCCGTTCGCGTACTTGCAGGCATTGGAAGTAGTGCGATGCCGTGATCCGGCGCACCGCATAGGAACGTGCGTTGGCACGAACCAGGAGCCCTTCGCCTTCCAGCCGAAGCAGCGCTTCGCGCAAAGGCGTGCGTGACATGCCCAGGCGCTCGGCCAGTCGGCCCTCCACCAGGACTTCACCGCCGAGGAGTTCACGCTCGAGGATGAGGCGTCGCACCACCAGGTAGGCGCGGTCCGTGAGGTTGCTGCTGTCTTGGGTCGAGGCGGCTTCCGCCTTCTGCGGCGCGGTGCGCTTGGCGGCCGGCGTCCGCACCGGCTTGCGAGTGGGACCGGACTTGGTGGCAGCCTTGGCTCTGTTCGTCATTGTCTACAAAATGTGTGCAATGGCGCCGAGCATACGAGCTTTGATCACAGGGCGCCACAGGCCTGGACCCATGGGCCGGCAGCTGAAGGCGCTCTCACATCATCAACGCAAGCACCGGCGAACGCCGACTGGCCCACAGGTTGACCAGGGCGTCGAGCTCCGACAGGAAGATTCCCGTTGTCGTCCTGCCTGCATGCGCGCCGTCGCCGCCCGCCACGCGCGAGGCATACCACTGCCCGTCCGCAAGAAGCAGGTGGTAGCCCAGGCTCTCCAGCCCGTAGGGGGCCTTGGTGCTGCGGGGCCCGCGGCGCAGGAGCAGGCCCTTGGCTTTGCTGCCGGGCACACCCGCCAGCGAAACGAGCAGGTACTCGCCATCGTCCTGGACGATCCGGTCGCCGAGGTTCGGCTGGTAGGGGAATTCGGCTGGGGGTGGATGAGGCTTTTTCATTACACCCTCGATATCGGCAGGCCCGCGCAGAGCTTGAGTGCTGTTACACGAACAAATCAAAGATGCCGCGTCTCGCCAGGCGGATTCCACCAGGCGTTGTTGCGCCCATCCGCGTAGTGCACCGGTGCATCGATGAGCTCCTGCGGATCCACATCGTCCAGCGTGGCCACCTGCACCGAGACGTAGTCGCCGCCGATCTGCTCGACATAGCCGCGGCCGAAGGGGCGTACGCCGCAGTGCTTGCAGAAGTGGTGGTGGCCCGAGAGCGTGCCGAACTGGTAGTCGCCCAGCGCATCCTCGCCGGCCAGCAGGCGGAAGTCCGCCGGCTTGATGTTGACGCCCCAGTTGCGGGTCTTCGTGCAGATGCTGCAGTTGCACTTGCCGGTGCCGGCCGCGAGGTCGATGTCGGCTTCGTAGCGGACGGCGCCGCAGTGGCAGCTGCCGTGGTAGGTCTTCTTCATTCGGATGCTCCTGTCGTCTCGTTGCCGGGAAGTGCGCGCATCATCGTTGCGCCCTCCTGACAACGCACTGTCAGGAGCCCGACATGAGCATGCGCTGGCGCGGCCTGGACTGGCTGACCACGCTGGCCGACAAGCGGGCCGCGACAGTCGAGGCATGGACGTCGTCGTCCGTGTCGCCGATCTTCACCCGGTTCATCGGGCCCAGCAGCGCCCAGATGGACCAGTGGCCGCTCAGGCCGTCGGTGGCTTCCTCGCGCACCTGCACCGACTTGATGTCCACGAATCGGGCCAGCACGCGGCCGTTGCGCGACAGGGTGCGGTGCCGGTGGTCCACCTCGAAGGTGCCGCGGCGCGACTCGATGGTCAGGCCCAGCGGGTCGTCGCGGGCGATCAGCAGCGGGCGGGGCGCCTGCCGGGGACGGCCCAGTCGCAGGGACAGGCCGGCAATGGATTCGAGCAATCTGGGCATGGCATCAATAGATCTGGTTTCAGCCCAGCGCCAGGCGGTTGCCGGTGCCGGCCGCGCTGCGGCGGGCGCCGTCCGGCCCGTAGAACATCTGGCCGCTGGCACGCAGGAAGCGAAGCGCGTTCTGCGTGAAGTCCAGGTGCGTGAAGACGATCGAGGCGTTGTGGCTGTTGCCGGCCTGGGCCTGGCCGGCCAGCGCCAGCAGGTGGGCCCAGGCGGCGTGGGTTTCTTCGCCCTGCGAGGCCGCCGCGGCATCGGCGCCGGCGCGGCCGGTGGGAAAGCCCATGGCCTTCTGCAATGCCTCGCGCTGCTGGTCCAGCTCGCCCATGCGCCTCTGCAGTTCCGACTTGCGGTGGGTGAGGGCGGGCAGGTCGCTGAAGCTGCCACCGACCATGGCCTGTTCTTCCTCGCCCAGCAGGGCGATGAAGTCGGCGATGGCGGCGCTCTCGGCGCGCAGGTGCTTGAGCAGGGCGTTCATGGAATCAATCCTTCTTGGCGCCCAGCAGGTCGCGCACGCTGTCCAGCAGGCCGTCGGCGATGCCTTCGGGGTTGACCTGGTAGCGACCGGCGCGGATGTCCTCGCGGATGGCGGCCACGCGGGCGGCGTCGAAATCGCCACCGGGCACGCTGGGCATCAGGTGCACCTGGCCGGAGGCTGCGTTTTCCTTCGGGGCGGAGGTGGCGCCGGTCGAGGCCGTGGTGGCGCTGCCGCTCTTGCTGGAGCGGGTGAAGGGGACGGCCGGCGGGGCAGGTGGATCGATTTTCAAGATGGTTCCTCAAAGGGCTGCCCTCTTTATCGGCAGCCTCCGGAAAAACTTTAGTGGAATTCGGGCGCGCCCTACTGGGCGAGCCGGATCTGCCCCTCTTCGTCGGCAATGCCGCTCACGAGGCGGCCGTCGCGGGTCTTGGCCTGCACGTTCGCGCCGATTTCTGCCCGGGTCATGGCCCGCGCCTCGGTGCTGACCGAGAAGCCCGTGCCGCTGGCCACCACCTTGACCGTCTGGCCCTGCTGGATGACCACCGTGCCGCGCAGCAGTTCCTTGCGCAGCGGCGCGCCGGCCGCGATGCGGTTGGCGGCCACCACGCCGTGCAGCGTGGCGGGCTCGGTGACCACCGAGCGGGGCAGGGCGGCCAGGTCGCCCTGGCGCTCGCTGATCCGATCGCCGTCCAGCGCCTGGCCGGCCTCGATGGCCTCGGCGGCCACGTAGTAACGGCCCTGCACGCTGACGTAGGCTTGCACGAAGCGGGTCCAGGCGGCCGGCGAGGCGCAGCGCAGGCCGATGGACAGGCGCCCGCGCAGCTCGCTGCCCGGCGCCAGGAAGGCCTCGGGCGCGTCGCAGGCCGGCAGGTTGGCGGCATTGCCCACTATGCGGACCGAGATCTCGCCCGGCAGGCCCTTGGACTGCGTCTGTACCAGGCGCTCGACGGCCAGCCGCGCCGCGTCGGGCACGGCGGGCGCGGCCGGGCCGGCAGCGGCGCAGGAGCCGGCCAGGGCCAGCATGGCCAGGGCCAGGAGAGGGGTGCGAAGGCGGGGTGTATGGAGCATGCGTGCGCGGGGTTGGTGCGCAAATTCTAGGCAGGCACCCATGCTCCGGAACTCCCGAAGTGAAGGCCAAACCCCCCGTTGCTCGGCCCATTGCCGGCGCGGGCCGTGCATAGACTTCGTTTCCATCTCAAGCCACGCCCAACCGGGGTGCGGCCTCGTCAAAGGATGGAGCAACATGATCGACAAGCTGGATGCGGCGCTGGGCTTTCAACGCGAAGCGCTCAACCTGCGTGTGCAGCGCCAGGAAGTGCTGGCGGCCAACATCGCCCACGCCGACACGCCCAACTACAAGGCGCGTGACTTCGACTTCAGCAGCCGCCTCACGCAGGCCGTGGAGAAGGGGCGCCAGGACAACTCCTTCTCGCTCTCGACCACCTCGGCCCGCCACCTGGCCGGCCAGGCCAGCAGCATGCCCGACCAGGACCTGCTGTTCCGCACGCCCTCGCAGTCGAGCATCGACGGCAACACGGTGGAAATGGACGCCGAGCGCGTCAACTTCGCCGACAACGCGCTGCGCTACGAGTCCAACCTGACAGTGCTGGGCGCCAAGATCAAGACGCTGCTGGCCGCGGCGCAGCAGTAAGCCGGAAGGATTCGAGCAAATGCCCATGAACATCTTCCACGTGGCCGGCTCGGCCATGGCCGCCCAGTCGCAGCGCATGAACGTCACGGCCAGCAACATGGCCAACGCCGACAGCGTGGCCGGCCCCGACGGACTGCCCTACCGCGCCAAGCAGGTGGTCTTCCAGGTCGATGCGGATTCGCAGGGCGACATCGGCGGCGTGCGCGTGGCCTCGGTGGTCGAGGACAGCTCGCCGCTCAAGACGGTGTACGACCCCAAGAACCCGCATGCCAATTCCGAGGGCTACGTGAACCTGCCCAACGTGAACGTTGTGGAGGAGATGACCAACATGATCTCCGCCTCGCGCAGCTACCAGGCCAACGTCGAGGTGCTCAACACCGCCAAGACCCTGATGGTCAAGACGCTCAGCGTCGGGCAGTAAAGCCAGCGCCGCCGCCTTTTCTCGCATTCCAACCCACTTGAACGCCTGCCCCCGAGCGCAGGCGAGGAGATCTTTTCGCCATGGCCGTCAGCGACACCACCGCAGCATCTTCCGCTTCCGCCAACGCGGCAGCGGCCGCAGCCAGCGCCACCTCCAGCGCCGACATCGAGCAGCGCTTCCTGAAGCTGCTGGTCACGCAGCTGAACAACCAGGACCCGCTCAACCCGATGCAGAACTCCGAGCTCACCTCGCAGCTGGCGCAGATGAGCACCGTGAGCGGCATCGAGAAGCTCAACAGCACCATGTCGGGCCTGCTGAGCCAGAGCGGCGCCAGCCAGGTTCTGCAGGCCGCTTCGATGATCGGCTACGCCGTGCTCTCGCCGGGCAACGAGCTGGCGATTACCAAGGACCAGGCCACTTCGGGCTTCGCCGTCGAGCTCGCGGGCTCGGCCGCCGACGTGAAGGTGGTCATTTCCGACGCCGACGGCAAGACCGTGCGCACGATGGAAATGGGCGCCATGGCCGCGGGCGTCAACGGCGCGACCTGGGACGGCAAGAACGACGCCGGCGATGCCGTGGCCGCAGGCGCCTACACCTACAGCGTGGTCGCCAACAACGGCAGCACCGTGGTGAAGTCGACTGCCCTGAGCTTCTCGCAGGTGGCGGCCGTCAAGCAGAGCGCCGACGGCGTCTCGCTGGAGCTGACCGCGGGCCGGAGCATCAGCCTGTCGGACGTGCGCATGTTCCTCTGACGCGCAGCGCATTCCCCAACGCATTTCCCTTCGTACAACCCCCAAGGACTCACCCATGGCTTTCTCCCAGGGCATCAGCGGCCTGTCGGCTGCCGCCGCGAACCTCGATGTGATCGGCAACAACATCGCCAACTCCGGCACCATCGGCTTCAAGTCGGCCGCTGCCACCTTCAAGGACGTGTACGCGGGCTCGCGCGTCGGCCTGGGCGTGGCGGTGTCGGGCGTGTCTCAGAACTTCGCGCAGGGCGCGACGCAGACCAGCAGCCGGCCGCTGGACGTCGCCATCCTGAACGGCGACGGCTTCTTCCGGCTGAGCAGCGCCAGCGGCGAGGTCTTCTACTCGCGCAACGGCCAGTTCGACCGTGACAAGGAAGGCTACCTGGTCAACGGCAGCGGCCTGCGCCTGACGGGCTTCGGCGTGTCGGCCAACGGCACCATCAACGGCGGTGCGCCCGGCCCGCTGCAGATCCAGACCTCGTCGATGAACCCCAACGCGACCACGGCCGTCAAGGCCGAGTTCAACCTGGATTCGCGCAGCGTCACGCCCACCTCCACGCCCTTCGATGCGGCCGACTCGGCCACCTACAACTACTCCAACGCCCTGGGCCCGGTCTACGACTCGCTGGGCAACCCGCACGAGCTGGGCGCCTTCTTCGTGAAGACCGGCGCCAACACCTGGGACGTGTACGGCACCTCCGACGGCACGGCCCTGAACGCCGGCGCGCCCATGACCACGCTGACCTTCGATGCCAACGGCAACATGACCGCGCCGGCCAGCGGCGGCTTCAACATCGCCGGCCTGACCTTCCCGAACGGCTCGGCCGCGATGAACATGTCGGTGGACCTGAGCGGCACCACGCAGTTCGGCAACAAGAACGCCGTGAACCGCCTGAACCAGGACGGCTTCACCTCCGGCACGCTGACCTCGTTCTCGATCAACGACGACGGCACCATCACCGGCAAGTACTCCAACGAGCAGACCAAGCTGCTCGGCCAGGTGGTGCTCAGCTCCTTCGCCAACCCCAACGGCCTGGAGCCCAAGGGCGACAACGTGTGGGCCGAGACGCTCGCCTCCGGCCAGCCGCTCACGGGTACGCCGGGCGCCGGCACCAAGCAGGGCTCGCTCGCCTCGGGAAAGCTGGAGTCCTCCAACGTCGACCTGACCTCCGAGCTGGTCAACCTGATCGTCGCCCAGCGCAGCTACCAGGCCAACGCGCAGACGGTGAAGACGCAGGACCAGGTCATGCAGACCTTGATGAACATCCGCTGATCGCGGCGGTCGCAACCACCACCAGGAGTAGAGCGCAATGGATCGCATGCTGTATGTCGCCATGAGCGGCGCCAAACAGGCCATGGAGCAACAGGCCTCGGTCGCCCACAACATGGCGAACGTGTCGACGCCCGGCTTCCGGGCGCAGATCAACAGCTTCCGCGCCGTGCCGGTGGTGGGCGAGGAGGCGCGCACCCGTGCCTTCGTGGTCGCCACCACGCCCGGCGCCGACTTCAGCCACGGCCCGCTCGCCGAGACTGGCCGCTCGCTTGACGTGGCGGTGCAGGGCGACGGCTGGCTGGTGGTGGAAGCACCCGACGGCAGCGAGGCCTACACCCGCGTGGGCAACCTGCAGGTGGGCGCCGACGGCCAGCTGCTCACCATGGGCGGACGCCCGGTGCTGGGCGATGGCGGCCCCATGGCCGTGCCGCCGGGCGCCGAGGCGCTGGTGGGCTCCGACGGCGTGGTCACTGCGCGCGGCGCGGGCGACCCGCTGACCGGCGTGGCCGACGTGGGCCGCCTGAAGCTGGTCAACCCGCCCACCGCCGACCTGGTGCGCGGCGACGACGGCCTGTTCCGCATGCGCGAGGGCCTGCAGCCCGCCGACGCCGACCCGGCGGTCCGCCTGGTCAGCGGCGTCATCGAGGGCAGCAACGTGAACCCCGTCGAAGCGATGGTGGACATGATTTCCAACGCCCGCCGCTTCGAGCTCCAGATGAAGTCCATCCAGACCGCCAACGAAGGCGCGCAGTCGGCCAACCGCCTGCTGGCCTACGGCGGCTGACCCGCAGCCGCACCACATTTCCTGCCCCTCAAGGAGAACCCTTTCCCATGATCCGTTCCCTCAACATCGCCAAGACCGGCCTGGACGCGCAGCAGACGCAGCTGGACGTGGTGTCCAACAACCTGGCCAACGTCGGCACCACCGGCTTCAAGCGCAGCCGCGCGGTCTTCGAAGACCTCATGTACCAGAACCTGCGCCAGGTGGGCGGCCAGACCTCCGACCAGACGCGCCTGCCATCGGGCCTGCAGGTGGGCACCGGCGTGCGCGTGGTGGCCACCGAGCGCATCCACTCGCAGGGCAACCTGACCAAGACCGACAACCCGAAGGACGTCGCAATCAACGGCGCCGGTTTCTTCCAGGTGCAGATGCCCGACGGCAGCACCGCCTACACCCGCGACGGCTCCTTCCAGACCGACGCCGACGGCCAGCTGGTCACGGCCAGCGGCTTCCAGATCCAGCCGGCCATCACGCTGCCGCAGAACGTCACCAGCATCACCGTCGCCCGCGACGGCATGGTGTCGGTCACGCAGGCCGGCAGCAGCAACACCGTGCAGGTCGGCCAGCTGCAACTGGCCACCTTCCTCAACCCGGCCGGCCTGCAGAGCAAGGGCGAGAACCTGTACGCCGAGACCGATGCCTCCGGCACGGCCAACCAGGTCAACCCGGGCGTGGACGGTGCCGGCATCCTGACGCAGGGCTACGTCGAAGCCTCGAACGTGAACGTGGTGGAAGAGCTGGTCAACATGATCGCCACCCAGCGTTCCTACGAGATCAACAGCAAGGCGGTCCAGACCTCGGACCAGATGCTGGCGCGACTGGCACAGCTGTGAGCTATTCCGGACTTGCCCTTCTCGTGTGGCCGCCCGCCCCGCAGGCGGGTCAGGTCCCGTCCGCGGCCCGCCCGCGGCGCATCGGCCTGGCCGATGGTCTTCGCCTGGCCGTGGCGCTGGCGGGCATGCTGCTGGCCACCGGCTGCGCGCAGTTCCCGCGCGAGCCTCTCACGCAGCAACCCATGACGGCACGCCCCGATCCGATGGCGGCGGCCCGCAACCGCGGCAACACAGGCGGCGTCTACCAGGCCTACGGCCGCGGCAACGGCCTGTTCGAGGACAACCGGCCGCGCAACGTCGGCGACATCCTCACCATCGTCATCGCCGAGAGGATGAACGCCACCAAGACCTCGGGTGCCAATGCAAGCCGCGACGGCAGCACGGCAGCCGAGTTCACCGTGGTTCCCAAGGTCATCGGCGGCCTGCTCAACAACCAGAGCGCCGACCTGAGCGGCAAGACCGGCTTCACCGGCAAGGGCGGGGCGAGTGCCGGCAACACCTTCACCGGCAACATCACCGTCACCGTGGTGGACCTGATGCCCAACGGCAACCTGCTGGTCAGCGGCGAGAAGCAGATGCTGATCAACCAGGGCACCGAGTTCATCCGTTTCTCCGGCGTGGTCAACCCGCGCCAGGTGAGCGGCAGCAACACCGTGCTGTCGACCCAGGTGGCCGACGCCCGCATCGAGTACAGCGGCAAGGGCTTCATCGACGAGGCGCAGACCATGGGCTGGCTGCAGCGCATCTTCCTCAACGTCATGCCCTACTGAGGCGACCCCATGAGCAAAACTTCCTTCGGAACCCAGGTTCGCGCGCTGCTGCTGCTGGCGGCGGTGCTGGCCACGGCCGCGCCCAGCCTTGCCTACGCCGAGCGCCTGCGCGAACTGGCCTCGGTGCAGGGCGTGCGGGACAACCCGATCATCGGCTACGGCCTCATGGTCGGCCTGGACGGCACCGGCGACCAGACCATGCAGACGCCCTTCACCACGCAGAGCCTGTCGAACATGCTGGCGCAACTGGGCGTGACCATCCCCGAGGGCAAGAACATGCAGCTCAAGAACGTGGCGGCCGTGATGGTCACCGCCACGCTGCCGCCCTTCGTGCGGCCGGGCCAGAGCATCGACGTCACCGTGTCCTCCATGGGCAATGCCAAGAGCCTGCGCGGCGGCACGCTGCTGATGACGCCGCTCAAGGGCGCCGACGGCCAGGTCTACGCCATCGCCCAGGGCAACATGGTGGTGGGCGGCGCCGGCGCTTCGGCCAACGGCAGCAAGGTGCAGATCAACCAGCTCAGCTCGGGCCGCATTCCCAACGGCGCGCTGGTGGAGCGCGCGGTCGAAGCCCCGGTGGGCGGCGACGGCGTGTTCTCGCTGGAACTGAACCGCTCCGACTTCGGCACCGCGCAGCGCGCAGTGGAAGCCATCAACCGGCAGTTCGGCGCCGGCAGCGCCGACGCGCTGGACGGCCGCGTGATCCGCGTGCGCGCACCCGATTCGGCCTCGGAGCGCGTGTCCTTCCTGGCCCGCCTCGAGAGCCTGGAGATCACGCCCACGCAGGCCCCGGCCCGCGTGGTGATCAACGCACGCACCGGCTCGGTGGTGATGAACCAGGCAGTGCGGGTGAACGACTGCGCCGTGGCGCACGGCAACCTGTCGGTGGTGATCAACACCGAGCCGGTCATCAGCCAGCCTGCGCCCTTCTCCAACGGCACCACGGTGGCCGTGCCCACCTCGCAGATCTCGGTCAACCAGGGCGGCGGTGCACTGCAGGTGGTGCGCGGCGGCGCCTCGCTGGCCGACGTGGTCAAGGGCCTGAACACCCTGGGCGCCAACCCGCAGGACCTGGTCTCCATCCTGCAGGCCATGAAATCGGCCGGCGCCCTGCGCGCCGAGCTCGAGATCATCTGAGGACGCAGCCATGGCAGTTTCTGCAGCCACCGCCTGGAACGGCGCCGACGCAGCCGGCCGAAGCGGCGCGCTGGACTCGCGCTTCGCCCTGGACGTGCAGGGCGTGGATGCCCTGCGCCGCACGGTGCGCGGCACGCCGGAAGAGGGCCTGAAGCAGGTCTCGCGGCAGTTCGAGTCCCTGTTCATGAACATGGTGCTCAAGAGCATGCGCGAGGCCTCCGCCACCATGTCCAGCGGCCTGCTGGAAAGCCAGAGCGAGAAGACCTACCTGTCGATGTTCGACCAGCAGCTGACGCAGAACCTCTCGGGCCGCGGCCTGGGCCTGGCCGAGGCCATGATGGCGCAGCTGCAGCGCACCATGGCCACCACCGGCTCTGCGGACCTGCCGGATGATCCGCAGCAGGCCGTGGCCATGCAGCAGCAGCAGGCGCGCATGCGCACCTCGCAGGCCTCCGGCATCCCGGTGATGCCGGTGCCGCGCCAGGCCGCGCCGGCGGACCTGAGCATCTACCAGTCCAACGGCGGCCAGCCTTCGGCCGGCGCGGTGGCCTCGCTGCAGGGCCACGTCGACCAGTTCGTCGCGCGCATGGGCCCCGCGGCCCAGACGGCCAGCGCCGCCAGCGGCGTGCCGGCCCCCCTCATCCTGGCGCAGGCCGCGCTGGAGTCGGGCTGGGGCAAGCGCGAGATCCGCGGCGAGGACGGCACGCAGAGCCACAACCTCTTCGGCATCAAGGCCGACCGCAGCTGGAAGGGCCCCACGGTGGAGATCACCACCACCGAGTACATCGACGGCGAGCCGCAGAAGGTGCGCGCGAAGTTCCGCGCCTACGGCTCCTACGACGAGGCCTTCACCGACTACGCGCAGTTCATCAGCCGCAACCCGCGCTATGCCGACGTGGTGGCGACCGACGACCCGGCGCAGGCCGCGCACGGCCTGCAGCGTGCAGGCTATGCCACCGATCCGCAGTACGGGCACAAGCTCGTTCGGATCATGCAGAAGTTCAGCTGACATGCGGTCCACCGCACGCACACAAACCGCTTGGAAGAGCACGAGGAGATAAGCATGAAGGATTGGAAGATCGGAACCCGCCTGGGCGCAGGCTTTGCGCTCATGCTGGCCCTGGTGGTGGCCGTGGCCTGCGTGGGCGTGCTGCGCCTGCAGGACGTGGGCGACGCCACCAACGAGATGGTCAGGCAGGCGCTGGTCAAGGAGCGGCTGGCCGCGACCTGGCTGCAGAACACCAACGTCAACAGCGTCCGCACCTTCGCGCTGCTCAAGAGCAACGACGCCGAGGTGCAGGAGTTCCTGCAGAAGAACATGAGCAAGACCAGCGCGCAGATCTCGGAGACGCAGAAGAGCATCGAAGCGCTGCTCAATTCGCCTGAAGAACTCGCGCTGGCCGAGGACATCAAGAAGAAGCGCGCCGACTACATCGCGCTGCGCACCGGCATCCTCAAGCTCAAGGCCGAAGGCAAGCAGGCCGAGGCCAACACGGTCATGGCCAGCCGCCTGCTGCCCACGCTGGAGAACTACGACGGCAGCATCCGCGCCATGCTGGAGTACCAGCAGGCGCAGATCGACGCCAAGGCCGTTGCCATCGACGGCACCTACCGCTCCGGCCGCACCGTGGTGATGGCGTTGGCGGCCCTGGCGGTGGCGCTGGGCGCCGTGCTGGCCTGGCTGCTCACGCGCAGCGTGGTCGAGCCGATCAACGAGGCGCTGCTCATTGCCGACACGGTGGCGTCGGGCGACCTCAGCCAGGACTTCGAGACCAACCGCGGCGGCGACTTCGGCCGCCTGCTGCGCGGCATGGGCGAGATGGAAGACACGCTCACCGACGTGGTGGGGCGCATCAAGGCCTCGACGGATTCGATCCTGGTGGCGTCGGGGCAGATCGCCTCGGGCAACCAGGACCTGTCTTCCCGTACCGAAGAGCAGGCCAGCTCGCTCGAGCAGACGGCTGCCTCGATGGAGGAGCTGACCAGCACCGTCAAGCAGAACGCGGACAACGCACGGCAGGCCAACCAGCTGGCGATGTCGGCTTCGCAGGTCGCCGTCAAGGGCGGCACCGTGGTAGGCCAGGTGGTGGACACCATGGCTTCGATCAACGCCTCGTCCAAGAAGATCGTGGACATCATCGGCGTCATCGACGGCATCGCCTTCCAGACGAACATTCTGGCGCTGAACGCGGCGGTGGAGGCCGCACGTGCGGGCGAGCAGGGTCGGGGCTTCGCAGTGGTCGCATCGGAAGTGCGCAACCTGGCACAGCGCTCGGCGGCGGCCGCCAAGGAAATCAAGAGCCTGATCGACGATTCCGTCGGCAAGGTGAAGGCCGGCAGCGAACTGGTGGGCGAAGCCGGCCACACCATGCAGGAGATCGTGGGCAGCGTTCAGCGCGTGACCGACATCATGGGCGAGATCACCGCGGCCAGCCACGAGCAGACCCAGGGCATCGAGCAGATCAACCAGGCCATCTCGCAGATGGACCAGGTCACGCAGCAGAACGCCGCGCTGGTGGAAGAGGCGGCGGCGGCTGCTGCGGCCCTGCAGGAGCAGGCGGGTGGCCTGTCCAAGGTCGTCGGCATGTTCAGGCTGGAAGCCGGCGAACCGGACGTGCGGGCCTCAATTCCCGCCTGATCCGGCCGATAACCAGGGCGAGGCACGCCAAAGGGTTGCGCGTGCCCATCGACCGGGTTGTTGAACCGAAGGAACAAGAGCAATGAGCTTCAAGAATTGGAAGATCGGCACGCGCCTGGGCGCGGGTTTCGCCGCCATGCTGGTGCTGGTGGCGATGATCGCCACGACCGGCGTGCTGCGCCTGGACAAGGTGGGCAATGCCACCGAGGACATGGTGGACGGCCCTCTCGCCAAGGAGCGCATGGTGGCCGAGTGGGCGCGCCTGCTGGGCGCCAACATCGTGCGCACCTTTGCCATCGTGAAGGCAACCGATCCGGCGGTGGAGGGCTACTTCCGCAAGGAACTCACCGCCGGCCAGGCGCTCATCAACCCGCTGCAGGAGCGCCTGGACAAGGCGCTGACCTCGCCCGAGGAACGCAAGCTCTACGAAGCGGTGGCGCAGACGCGCAAGGGCGTGCTGGAGTTGCTGGCCGCCATCAACAAGCTCAAGGCCGACAAGGATTTCGAAGGCGCGAGCCAACTGGCCGACTCGAAGTTCGCCCCCGCGCTGGCCCAGTACGAGAAGGACATCGTCGCCCTGGCCGAGCACGAGCGCGGGCTGATCTCCGCCGCCGCCAAGGGTGTGGCCAACGACCATGACGTGGGCCGCGCGGCCATCCTCACCTGGGCCTTCGCCGCCCTGGTGGTGGGCGCGCTGTGCGCCTGGCGCCTCACGGTGGGCATCGTGCGCCCGCTGGGCCAGGCCGTGAAGGTGGCCCGCACCGTCGCGGACGGCGACCTGAGTTCGCGCATCGAGGTGCCCTCGCGCGACGAGACCGGCCAGCTGCTGGAAGCGCTGCGCGACATGAACGCCGCCCTGGTGCATATCGTGGGCGAGGTCCGCAACGGGACCGACACCATCGCGACCGCCTCGGGCCAGATTGCCACCGGCAACCAGGACCTGTCCTCGCGCACCGAAGAGCAGGCCAGTTCGCTGCAGGAGACCGCGGCGTCGATGGAAGAGCTGACCAGCACCGTCAAGCAGAATGCCGACAACGCGCGCCAGGCCAACCAGCTGGCCGTGTCGGCCTCCGAAGTAGCCGTGAAGGGTGGCACGGTGGTGGGCCAGGTGGTGGACACCATGGCTTCGATCAATGCTTCGTCGAAGAAGATCGTCGACATCATCGGCGTGATCGACGGCATCGCGTTCCAGACCAACATCCTGGCGCTGAACGCCGCCGTGGAAGCGGCCCGTGCGGGCGAGCAGGGCAGGGGCTTCGCGGTGGTGGCGTCGGAAGTGCGCAACCTGGCGCAACGCTCGGCCGCAGCCGCCAAGGAAATCAAGGGCCTGATCGACGACTCGGTCGGCAAGGTGCGTGCCGGCAGCGAGCTGGTCGGCGAGGCGGGCCACACGATGCAGGAGATCGTCGGCAGCGTGAAGCGCGTGACCGACATCATCGGCGAGATCACCGCCGCCAGCCAGGAACAGACGCAAGGCATCGACCAGATCAACCAGGCCATCTCGCAGATGGACCAGGTGACGCAGCAGAACGCCGCGCTGGTGGAAGAAGCCGCCGCCGCAGCGCAGTCGCTGCAGGAGCAGGCCGGCGGGCTCACGAAAGCCGTGGGCATCTTCAAGCTGGAAGAAGGTGCGCTGATGGCGCGCGCCGCCTGAACCATGACGGACCGCATTGCCTTTGTCGAGCACGCCGTGCGGCCCTTCAGGTTTGCCCGCGCGTGCCGATAAGCAAGACAAGGTCTTCTACATCCATGCGCGTCAATCTTCCAATCACTGCCAACGAATACGAGCTGGCGCCCGATGCGGCGCTGGTCTCCCGCACCGACCTGAAGGGTCGCATCACCTACGCCAACCCCGCCTTCGTGGAAGCCAGCGGCTTCACGCTGGAGGAACTGGTCGGCAAGGCGCACAACATCGTGCGCCACCCGGACATGCCCGCCGAGGCCTTCAGCGACCTGTGGGAATCGCTGGGCGGCGGCTACCCCTGGACCGGCCTGGTGAAGAACCGCCGCAAGAACGGCGACTTCTACTGGGTGCTGGCCAACGTCACGCCCATCCGCCGCCACGGCCGCATCGACGGCTACATGTCGGTGCGCGCCAAGCCCGCGCGCGCGGCCGTCGAGCAGGCCGAGGCCATCTACAGCCGCTTCAAGGAAGGCCGCGCCGGCCAGCTCGCGATCTGGCGCGGCGAGGTGGTCAAGCGCGGCTGGGCCGACCCGGTGGCGCGCCTGCGGCGCATTCCGGCACGCCAGCGCGTGCTGGCCGTGGCGGGCCTGTCGAGCCTCGTGAGCCTGGCAGGCGCCGCGGCCGCTTTCATGGCGCCGGCGCCCTGGAGCGGCTGGCTGGGCGCCTTCGGCCTCGGCTCGGCGCTGGTCTGGCTGGCGATGGGCCTGTTTTTGGACCGCACCGTGTTCCAGCCGCTGGAGCGTGCGCTGCGGGTGGCCCGCGCCATTGCTGGCGGCGAGCTGGAGCGCTTCGAGGTCCGCCCCGAGGACGAGACCCGCAGCCTGCTGCTGGCCTTGAACCAGATGAGCGCCAACCTGATGGCCGTGGTGTCGGACGTGGGCGCCAACGTGGCCGGCGTCAGCGCCACCTCGGCGCAGATCGCCAGCGGCAACCAGGACCTGTCCTCGCGCACCGAGGCGCAGGCCAGTGCGCTGGAACAGACCGCCGCCTCGATGGAGGAGCTGACCAGCACCGTCAAGCAGAACGCGGACAACGCGCTGCAGGCCAACCAGCTGGCCGTCTCGGCTTCCGAGGTCGCCGTCAAGGGCGGCGCGGTGGTGGGCCAGGTGGTGGACACCATGGCCTCGATCAATGCCTCGTCCCGCAAGATCGTGGACATCATCGGCGTGATCGATGGCATCGCCTTCCAGACCAACATCCTCGCGCTCAATGCCGCGGTGGAAGCGGCCCGTGCGGGCGAGCAGGGCAGGGGCTTCGCGGTGGTGGCGTCGGAAGTGCGCAACCTGGCGCAGCGATCGGCCGCGGCCGCCAAGGAAATCAAGGGCCTGATCGACGATTCCGTCGGCAAGGTCGAGGCGGGCGGCGAACTGGTCGGCGAAGCCGGCCGCACCATGCAGGACATCGTCGGCAGCGTCAAGCGCGTGACCGACATCATGGGCGAGATCACCTCCGCGAGCCAGGAGCAGACGGCGGGCATCGAGCAGATCAACCAGGCCATCACGCAGATGGACCAGGTGACGCAGCAGAACGCGGCGCTGGTGGAGCAGGCCAACGCCGCGGCCACCTCGCTGCAGGAACAAGCCGGCGGGCTGGCACAGGCCGTGGGCCTGTTTCGCGACGCCGGGCCGGGGGCCAGTGGCCGTCCGGCCACAACGCACAAGAGCAAGAAGCACACGCCTGCCGCCACGGCCTCCGCCGGCGCGCAGGAATGGACATCGTTCTAACGAAACAGGATCAACACCATGCTGACGAAAACCAAGACCTCCAACGAGCCGGCGCACGCCGGCATGCCCGCCGCCATCGCCTCGCACGGCGACAAGCCGCTCGAGTTCCTCTCCTTCACCCTGGGCGAAGAGGAATACGGCATCGACATCCAGAAGGTGCAGGAACTGCGCGGCTACGACGCCGTCACCCGCATCGCCAACGCACCCGCATTCATCAAGGGCGTGGTCAACCTGCGCGGAATCATCGTGCCGATCATCGACATGCGGGTGAAGCTCAACCTGGGCGACCCCAGCTACGACCAGTTCACCGTGGTGATCGTGCTGAACATCGGCGGTCGCGTGGTGGGCATGGTGGTGGACAGCGTGTCGGACGTGATCACGCTGGAGCCGGCGCAGATCAAGGAAGCGCCGCAGATGGGCTCGCTGCTGGACACCGACTACCTGATCGGCCTGGGCACCGTGGGCGAACGCATGCTGATCCTGATGGACATCGACCGCCTCATGTCCAGCGAAGAGATGGGCCTGATCGAGCGGGCCGCCGCCTGAGCGCGCCGGGGAAGAAAAGAGATTCGACTGAAATGAAAGCGTTCTACAACCTCAAGATTGCCACCAAGCTGATGGTGGCATTCGGCGCCGTGCTCGTGCTGACGGTGTTCGTCGGCCTGTTCTCGGTCGCGCAGCTGTCCAAGGTCAACGACCTCTCGACGGACATCGCCGACAACTGGATGCCGTCCACCCGCTCGCTGCTGGAGATGAAGGCCTCGATGGCGCGCTTTCGCCAGCAGGAAGTGCAGTTCGTTGGTGCCCTGACCGAGGACGATTTCACGTACTACGAGAAGGGCATGGCCGAGGGCTGGGAGCGCTGGATGAAGTTCCGCTCGGCCTACGAGAAGCTGGTCAGCTCGCCCGAGGAAAAGTCCATCTTCGCCGAGTACCTGAAGAACATGGATGCCTACGCGCAGGAGCACAAGAAGATCGTGGTGGCCACCCGTGCGCAGCGCGAAGGCCAGGCCGACTCGCTGTCGCGCGGTGAATCGCTGCGCATCTACCGCGAGATGATGAGCCTGTTGGACAAGATGGTGCAGCTGAACGTCGACGGTGGAGAAGCCGCCTCCGACACCGCCAGCCGCGTCTATGCGAACAGCCGCAACCTGATCCTGGGCATCCTGCTGGTCTGCGTGGTGCTGGGCATGCTGCTGGCCCTCACCATCGCGCGCATCGTCGCCAAGCCGCTGACCGAGGCCGTGCGCGTGGCGCAGGCCGTCGCCGGCGGCGACCTGGGCAGCCGCATCGAGGTGAACACCCGGGACGAGACCGGCCAGCTGCTGGGCGCCCTGCGCGAGATGAACACCAGCCTGGTGCGCATCGTGAGCGAGGTGCGCACCGGCACCGACACCATCGCGACCGCCTCGGGCCAGATTGCCTCGGGCAACCAGGACCTGTCTTCCCGCACCGAGGAGCAGGCCAGCTCGCTGGAGCAGACGGCTGCCTCCATGGAGCAACTCACCAGCACCGTCAAGCAGAACGCGGACAACGCGCGCCAGGCCAACCAGCTGGCCGTGTCGGCCTCCGAAGTGGCCGTGAAGGGTGGCACGGTGGTCGGCCAGGTGGTGGACACCATGGCCTCGATCAATGCTTCGTCGAAGAAGATCGTCGACATCATCGGCGTGATCGACGGCATCGCCTTCCAGACCAACATCCTGGCGCTGAACGCCGCCGTGGAAGCGGCCCGTGCGGGCGAGCAGGGCAGGGGCTTCGCGGTGGTGGCGTCGGAAGTGCGCAACCTGGCGCAGCGCTCGGCGGCCGCGGCCAAGGAAATCAAGGGCCTGATCGACGACTCGGTGGGCAAGGTGCAGGCCGGCAGCGAATTGGTCGGCGAAGCCGGCCACACGATGCAGGAGATCGTCGGCAGCGTGAAGCGCGTGACCGACATCATGGGCGAGATCACGGCCGCGAGCCTGGAACAGACCCAGGGCATCGACCAGATCAACCAGGCCATCTCGCAGATGGACCAGGTGACGCAGCAGAACGCTGCGCTGGTGGAAGAAGCCGCTGCCGCAGCGCAATCGCTGCAGGAGCAGGCCGGCAGCCTGGTGCAGGCCGTGAGCGTGTTCCGCATCGAAGGCGCTGCGCGAACGCTTGCCGCTGCACCCAGGCCGGCCGTGGCCGCGAAGGTGGCAACGGTGGCCGCCAGGGCCAAGGGCACGGTGGCAGCCAAGGGCAAGCCGCCCGCCGCCCGTGAGCCGGCCCGCGCCGAGCCCGTCCTGGCTTCGGCCGGCGGCTCGGGCGACTGGACCGAGTTCTAAGAAGAAGAAATACAAGGAATCGTCATGACCCTGAAGAACCTGAAGATCGGCGCCCGCATGGGCCTGGGCTTTGCCATCGTGCTGCTGCTCATGGCTTTCATCGCCGCCACCGGCCTGCTGCGCCTGGAGAACGTGGGCAATGCCACCGAGGCCATGGTGGCCGGCCCCCAAGTCAAGGAGCGCCTGGTGGCCCAGTGGGCCAGCGAGGTGAAGGCCAATATCGTGCGCACCTACGCCATGGTCAAGACCACGGACAGCGGTGCCGAGGCCTTCTACAAGAAAGGCATCGGCGAAGGATCGGCGCGCATCGCGCCGATCCAGAAGCAGCTGGAAAGCATGCTCGACTCGCCCGAGGAGAAGAAGCTCTACGCCCAGATGGGCGAAGTGCGCAAGGTCGTGCTGGCCCTGGTGGACGAGGCCGGCAAGCTCAAGGCGCAGAAGGAATGGGATGCCGCCGCCAGCCTCGCGGACGACAAGCTGGGCAAGGCGCTGGCTGCCTACGAGGCCAGCCTGGTGGCCCTGGGCGACCAGCAGCGCACGCAGATCGAGGCCGCCGCAGCCGCCATCGCCAAGGAACATGCGGCAGGCCGCAGCATGCTGATCGTGCTGTCGCTGATTGCGCTGGCCGCGGCTGCGCTGTGCGCCTGGCGCCTGACGGCCAGCATCGTGCGCCCTCTCAACGACGCCGTGAAGGTGGCCGAGACCGTGGCCGCCGGCGACCTGGGCTCGCGCATCGAAGTCGACCGCCAGGACGAGACCGGCCAGCTGCTGAACGCCTTGAAGAACATGAACGCGAACCTGGTCCGCATCGTGGGCGAGGTCCGTACCGGCACGGACACCATCGCCACGGCCTCGGGCCAGATCGCCTCGGGCAACCAGGACCTGTCCTCGCGCACCGAGCAGCAGGCCAGTTCGCTGGAAGAGACCGCTGCCTCGATGGAAGAGCTGACCAGCACCGTCAAGCAGAACGCGGACAACGCGCGGCAGGCCAACCAGCTGGCGTTGTCGGCCTCGCAGGTCGCCGTCAAGGGCGGCACGGTGGTGGGCCAGGTGGTGGACACCATGGCCTCGATCAACGAGTCGTCCAGGAAGATCGTGGACATCATCGGTGTCATCGACGGCATCGCGTTCCAGACCAACATCCTGGCGCTGAACGCCGCCGTGGAAGCGGCGCGTGCCGGCGAGCAGGGCAGGGGCTTCGCGGTGGTGGCCTCGGAAGTGCGCAACCTGGCGCAGCGCTCGGCCGCGGCGGCCAAGGAAATCAAGGGCCTCATCGATGACTCGGTCGGCAAGGTCCGCACCGGCAGCGAGCTGGTGGGCGAGGCAGGCGACACCATGCAGGAGATCGTCAGCAGCGTGCAACGCGTGACCGACATCATGGGCGAGATCACTGCGGCCAGCCACGAGCAGACGCAAGGCATCGAGCAGATCAACCAGGCCATCACGCAGATGGACCAGGTGACCCAGCAGAACGCCGCGCTGGTGGAAGAAGCCGCCGCCGCAGCGCAATCGCTGCAGGAACAGGCCGGCAGCCTGGTGCAGGCCGTGAGCGTGTTCCGCCTCGATGGCGCGGTGCGGCCGGCTGTCACGGTCAGCAAGGCCGTGCCGGTGGCAGCGGTCGCCAAGCCCCAGCAGACCAGGCGCGTCGACAAGGCACCCCGCGGCGCGCGGACCGAACCGACGGTGGCCGCGGCCGGCAGCGCCGGTGACTGGACCGAGTTCTAGGCTCGGGGTAGTTCGATGAACGAAGCAGTTTCTTCGGAAAGCGCGCCCCGCACCGTCTCGCTGGTGCGCACGCTCACGATCCGGGCGGGCCTGGCCATGCTGGCTCTCACGATGCTGATCCTGGCGGTTTTCTACGCTTTGGCCTCTTCGCAGCAGCAGCGCAGCGCCGCCCGTTTCGCCAATGCCAAGGCCGAAGCCATCGCCAGGTCGCTCGACATCTTCGACCAGACCATGCAGCAGAACGCCGAGAACACCTACGGCGTTTTCCGGCGCCAGTTCGCGCAGACCTTCGTCCTCGAAGGTGGGGCGCAGGGCCGGCTGCTGAGCCAGGGCCTGGCCTTGGACGGCAACTCGACCGCGGAGGTGGATGCCTTCGCCCGCGACTTCCCCGGGGCGAATGCCACGGTGTTCGTGGCGCAGGGCGATGACTTCCGCCGGGTCACCACGTCGGTCAAGAAGGAGAACGGCGAGCGTGCCATCGGCACGCTGCTGGACCGCAAGAGCGCCGCCTACCCGGTGCTGCGCGCGGGCCAGAAGTTCGTGGGGCGCACCGTGCTGTTCGGTCGCCCTTACATGACGGTGTACGACCCGGTGCGCGATGCAGCCGGACAGGTCGTCGGTGTGCTCTACATCGGCCTGGACATTTCGCGGCAGCAAACGGCCTTTGGAGAGGCGGTGAACAAGACGCGTCTGTTCGACACGGGCGGGCTCTACGTCGTCAATCCGAGTGGCGGCGCGGAAGCCGCGACGCTGGTCTTCCATCCGACGTCTGCCGGCAAGAAGCTGGCTGAAGTGCTGGGCCCCCGTGGCGATGCCGCGTCGTGGCTCGCCCGCATCGGTGGCAAGGACAGTGAGTGGATCGACGGCGCGCAGGCCGTTCTGGGCCAGGCTGCGCACGGCGATCACTACGCCTCCGTTGCACGCAGTGAAGCCAATGGATGGCTGGCGGTGGCCGAGGTTCCGGCTTCGCAGGTGATGGCCGAGCTGTACCGCCAGATGGCCTGGCTTGCCGGCGCCATCGCGCTGGCGGCGGTGGTGCTGGGCATCGCACTGGTGCTGTTCATCCGCCGCACGGTGCGCCCCCTGCGTGACCTGAGCGAGCATGTCCAGGCCATGGGCAGCGGCGACCTGTCGCGCCGGCTGGTGTCGCAGCGCCGCGACGAGATGGGCGTCATCACCCGGGCCGTCGAGTCGATGCGCGACGGCCTGGTTCGCGTGGTCAGCGGTGTCCGCGAAGGCACCGATGCAGTTGCGACGGCCTCGGGCCAGATCTCCGCCGGCAACCAGAATCTGTCTTCGCGCACCGAAGAGCAGGCCAGTTCGCTGGAAGAGACCGCCGCCTCCATGGAGCAGCTGACCAGCACCGTCAAGCAGAACGCGGACAACGCCCGCCAGGCCAACCAGCTGGCGTTGTCGGCCTCGCAGGTCGCCGTCAAGGGCGGCACTGCGGTGGGCCAGGTGGTGGACACCATGGCCTCGATCAACGAGTCGTCCAGGAAGATCGTGGACATCATCGGCGTCATCGACGGCATCGCGTTCCAGACCAACATCCTGGCGCTCAATGCTGCGGTGGAAGCCGCCCGCGCAGGCGAGCAGGGCAGGGGCTTCGCAGTGGTTGCCTCGGAGGTTCGCAACCTGGCGCAGCGCTCTGCCGCGGCCGCCAAGGAAATCAAGGGCCTGATCGACGATTCGGTGGGCAAGGTACAGGCCGGCAGCGAGCTGGTGGGCGAAGCCGGCCACACCATGCAGGAAATCGTGAGCAGCGTGAAGCGCGTGACCGACATCATGGGCGAGATCACGGCCGCGAGCCTGGAACAGACCCAGGGCATCGACCAGATCAACCAGGCCATCTCGCAGATGGACCAGGTGACGCAGCAGAACGCTGCGCTGGTGGAAGAAGCCGCTGCCGCAGCGCAATCGCTGCAGGAGCAGGCCGGCAGCCTGGTGCAGGCCGTGAGCGCGTTCCGAATTGACGGCGGCAACGCCCGTCCGGCCGGGCGCATCCAAGCCCGCGTGGGAGCGATCGAGCCCGCCAAGGCGCGCACGGCCGTGAAACCGCGCTCCCCCAAGGCAGCAACAGTGCCGCGCGCCACCCCGCCCGCGGCCCCGAAAGTCGTGACGGCGTCCGCCGGCGCGGGTGATTGGACCGAGTTCTAAGGACACAGTGATGGAATTTCTGGAAAACATGCGGATCGGCCGCCGCCTGGCGGTGGGCTTCGGCCTGGTGCTGATCCTTTCGCTGGCCTCCACGGCCTTCACCCTGGTCAGCCTGCGCTCCAGCGCGCAGACCACGCAGCGCACCGTGCTGGGCCCGCTGGCCAAGGAACGCCTGGTGTCGGACTGGTACGTGCTGACCTACTCGGCCATCGCGCGCACCGAGCTGATTGCGCGCAGCAGCGACGCGCAGCTGTCCAACACCTTCGCCGAGGTGATCGCCGCCAGCTCCAAGAAGGGCAGCGAGACCATGGCCAAGGTCGCGCCCTTGCTGGACACCGACGAGGAGCGCGCCATCTTCAAGCACATCGGCGAACTGCGCGTGAAGTACCAGGGCGCCAAGGAGCTGGTGATGAATGCCAAGACCGCCGGCGACGCCGCCCTGGCCGAGCGCCAGTTCAACGAAGTGTTCATGCCGGCGGCCAAGGCCTACGAGAAGCGCGTGCTGGAACTGCTGTCGCACGAGCGCGGCACCATCGACGAGGCGGTGCGCGTCGGCCGCGAGGCGGCCACGGAACGCTTCCAGATGCTGATGCTGCTGGCCGCAGTCGCGCTGATCGCGGGCGTCCTGGCTTCGCTGCTGATTTCCCGCAGCATCACCCGTCCGCTGCGCGAGGCGGTGGGCGTGGCCAAGGCGGTGGCCGGCGGCGACCTGGGCAGCCGCATCGAATCGAACTCGAAGGACGAGACCGGCCAGCTGCTGGGCGCCCTGCGCGAGATGAACACCAGCCTGGTGCGCATCGTGAGCGAGGTGCGCAGCGGCACCGACACCATCGCAACGGCCTCGGGCCAGATCGCCTCGGGCAACCAGGACCTGTCTTCGCGCACCGAAGAGCAGGCCAGCTCCCTGCAGGAAACCGCTGCCTCGATGGAGCAGTTGACCAGCACCGTCAAGCAGAACGCGGACAACGCACGCCAGGCCAACCAGCTCGCCGAATCCGCTTCGGAAGTGGCAGTCAAGGGTGGTGAGGTCGTGGGGCAGGTGGTGCACACGATGGCCTCGATCAACGCTTCGTCCAAGAAGATCGTGGACATCATCGGCGTGATCGACGGCATCGCGTTCCAGACCAACATCCTGGCGCTCAATGCCGCCGTGGAAGCGGCACGTGCCGGCGAACAGGGCAGGGGTTTCGCGGTCGTTGCTTCCGAAGTGCGCAGCCTGGCCCAGCGCTCGGCCGCAGCGGCCAAGGAGATCAAGGGCCTCATCGACGATTCGGTGGGCAAGGTGCAGGCCGGCAGCGAGCTGGTGGGCGAAGCCGGCCAGACCATGCAGGAGATCGTGAGCAGCGTGAAGCGGGTGTCCGACATCATCGGAGAGATCACCGCGGCCAGCCACGAGCAGACCCAGGGCATCGAGCAGATCAACCAGGCCATCACGCAGATGGACCAGGTGACCCAGCAGAACGCCGCCCTGGTTGAAGAAGCCGCCGCCGCCGCGCAGTCGATGCAGGAGCAGGCGGGCAGCCTGGTGCATGCCGTGAGCGTGTTCCGGCTTGCACGCGCCTGAGCCCGGCACGGAAGAACGAGAGACATATTTTTCGGAGCAGACCATGCTCAACCCGACGAACCTTCGCAGCATGAGCATCGCCTGCAAGCTGGCCTTGCTCACCTTCAGCGCCATCGTGGGCGTGGCCGTGCTCACGGCCCTGTTCCTGGCATCCGAGCGCAAGCTCCTCATGGACGAGCGGCAGAGCAGCGTCCGCCAGGCGGTGGAAAGCGTGCACGGCCTGCTCGCCCACTACCACGGGCTGGCGGCCAATGGCACGCTGACCGAGGAGCAGGCCAAGAAGGCGGCCATGCAGGCCGTCCGCGGCCTGCGCTACAGCGGCAGCGAGTATTTCTGGATCAACGACATGCAGCCGCGCATGCTGATGCATCCGATCAACCCGAAGCTGGACAACACCGACCTGTCAGCCAACAAGGACCCCACGGGCAAGCAGCTCTTCGTCGAGTTCGTGAACACGGTGAAGGCCAACGACGCGGGCTTCGTCGCCTACCTGTGGCCCAAGCCGGGCAGCGACAAGCCGGTGCCCAAGGTGTCCTACGTCAAGGGCTTCGCGCCCTGGGGCTGGATCATCGGCTCCGGCGTCTACGTGGATACGGTGGACACCATGCTCTGGCAGCGCCTGCTCAGCATGTCGCTGTGCGCGCTGGTGCTGGCGGCCGTGCTGCTGGCGCTGGGCTGGACCATTTCGCGCGGGCTGCGCAGGCAATTGGGCGGCGAGCCGGCGCAGGCGGCCGACATCACGCTGCGCATCGCCCAGGGCGACCTGTCGGTGCCCATCGCGCTGCGCAAGGACGACGACGCAAGCCTGATGCATTCGCTCAAGGCCATGCGCGACAGCCTGGCGCAGGTGGTGGGCGAGGTGCGCAGCGGCACCGAGACCATTGCCACCGCTTCGGGGCAGATCGCCTCGGGCAACCAGGACCTGTCTTCCCGTACGGAACAGCAGGCCAGCTCGCTCGAACAGACGGCGGCTTCCATGGAGGAGCTGACCAGCACCGTCAAGCAGAACGCCGACAACGCGCGCCAGGCCAATCAGCTGGCCGTCTCGGCATCCGAAGTCGCCGTGAAGGGCGGCACCGTGGTCGGACAGGTGGTCGATACGATGGCTTCGATCGACGCATCCTCCAAGAAGATCGTCGACATCATCGGCGTGATCGACGGCATCGCCTTCCAGACCAACATCCTCGCGCTCAACGCGGCGGTGGAAGCCGCGCGAGCTGGCGAGCAGGGCAGGGGCTTCGCGGTCGTCGCTTCCGAAGTGCGCAACCTGGCGCAGCGCTCGGCCGCAGCGGCCAAGGAAATCAAGGGCCTCATCAACGACTCGGTGGGCAAGGTGCGCGCCGGCAGCCAGCTGGTCGGCGAAGCCGGCCAGACCATGCAGGAGATCGTGGGCAGCGTGAAGCGCGTGACCGACATCATGGGCGAGATCACCGCTGCCAGCCACGAGCAGACGCAGGGCATCGAGCAGATCAACCAGGCCATCTCGCAGATGGACCAGGTGACGCAGCAGAACGCCGCCCTGGTCGAAGAGGCCGCCGCCGCGGCCGCCTCCCTGCAGGAGCAGGCGGGCGGCCTGGTCCACGCCGTGAGCGTGTTCCGGCTGCAGCCCGCCTGAAGAGTGAAAAGAAGTTGTCGCAGCCGCCAGCGCAGCCCTTCAGCTTTGCGCCGCCCTGCCGATAACTTCACTGACAAGCCGGGGCGTCCGCATGACGCCCCGCCAAGACACCGTACCCAACGTACCCCCTACCCAGGAGCACCATGTCCGGAAACCTGTTCCTCACCGGCCTGAGCGGTCTGAACGCAGCCCGCGCCGCGCTGGTGACCACGGCCCACAACACGGCCAACGTCTACACCCCCGGCTACAGCCGCCAGGTGGCCCAGATCTCGACCGCCACGCCCAACGCCACCGGCTCCGGCTTCTTCGGCAACGGCGCCGACGTGACCTCGGTCACGCGCAGCTACGACCGCTACCTGACGGCGCAGCTGGCGGCCGCCGATTCCTCGGCCGCGGCCCTGTCGACCTACGGCTCGCAGATCAACCGCATCGACACCCTGCTGGCCGACCGCACCTCGGGCCTGCAGCCGCTGCTGCAGACCTTCTTCACCAGCGTGCAGGGCGTGGCCAACACGCCGGCCGACCCGGCGGCGCGCCAGCAGCTCATCAGCTCGGCGCAGGCGCTGGCCAACAAGTTCCGCTCCACCGACCAGTACCTCACCGACATGAACAGCTCGGTGAACGACCAGATCACCAGCAGCGCGGACCAGATCAACACCTACGCGACACAGATCGCCAGCCTGAACCAGCAGATCACCCAGCTCAGCGCCATGGCCGGCGGCCAGCCGCCCAACGACCTGCTGGACCAGCGTGACCAGCTGGTGAGCGAGCTCTCGAAGATCGCCGACGTGAAGGTGCTGGAGACCGACTCGGGCAAGTACAACGTCTTCATCGGCAACGGCCAGTCGCTGGTGATGGGCGACCGCGCGGCCCAGGTGAAGGCCGTGACGTCGGCTTCGGACCCGACGCGCAAGTCCATCGCCCTCAGCGGCCCCGCGGGCAACATGGTGGAAGTGGCCGACAGCGTGTTCACCGGCGGTTCGCTGGGCGGCCTGATGGCCTTCCGCGCCGAGACGCTGACGCCGTCCCAGAACGCTATCGGCCGCCTGGCCATCGCCCTGGGCGACGCCTTCAACGAGCAGCATGGCCTGGGCGTGGACCTGAGCGGCACGCTGGGCAAGGACTTCTTCTCCGTGGCCCAGCCGGGCGTGTTCTCCAACACCCACAACTCCGGCAGCCTGGTGCTGGGCGCGAGCCTGACCGACAGCGGCGCCCTGACCACCAGCGACTACAAGGTGCAGGTCAAGGACGTGGCGGGCACGCTCACCTACTCGGTGACCCGCCTGTCGGACAACCAGGTGGTGGCCAACTCCACCACCTTCCCCATCGACTTCGACGGCGTGAGCCTGGCTGCCAGCAGCGGCACGGCCGCCGGAGGCGACTCCTTCCTGGTGCAGCCCACCCGCACCGGCGCCCGCGACATGGACGTGCTGGTGCTGGACCCGGCCAAGGTGGCGGCGGCCTCGCCGGTCATCACCGGCAACACCGCCGGCAACGTGGGCACGGGCGCCATCGGCTCGGCCACGATCGGCGCGGGCTACGCGGCCACGCCGCTGGCGGCCAAGGTCACGCTGAACTACGACTCGGCCACCGGCTCGCTGTCGGGCTTCCCGGCGGGCTCGGCCATCACCGTGACCGCGGCCGACGGCACGGTCAGCAACTATCCGGCGGGCAGCAGCGTGCCCTTTGCCGCCGGCTCTGCCATCAGCTTCGACGGCATCAGCGTCACCTTCAAGGGGGCGCCGGCCAACGGCGACACCTTCACCATCGGCAAGAACAGCTCGGGCGTGTCGGACGGCAGCAACGCGCTGCTGCTGGGCGGCCTGCAGCGCAAGGCGCTGGTGGGCAACGGCACCTCCACGCTCAACAGCGCCTATGCGCAGCTGGTCAGCGAGGTGGGCAACCGCGCCATGGGCGTGAAGGTGGCCGGCGCCACGCAAGACAGCCTGGCCACGCAGATCCGCTCGGCCCAGCAGTCCGTCTCGGGCGTGAACCAGGACGAGGAAACCGGCAACCTGCTGATGTTCCAGCAGATGTACCAGGCCAACGCCAAGGTCATCCAGAGCGCCCAGGCCATGTTCGACGCCATCCTCAGCATCAGCTGAAGACCTGGCCCAACCCACAGGAACTCCAAGGAGCCGTGATGCGCATCAGCACCCAGACCTTCTATGACCAGGGCCAGTCGGCCATGGGCTCGCAGCAGCTCGCACTCTTCCGCATCCAGCAGAAGGTGGCCACCGGCCGCAACATCCTCTCGCCCTCGGACGACCCGGTGGGTGCGGCCCGCGCGCTCAACGTGAGCCAGTCGCTGTCCGAAGGCTCGCAGTACGCGGCCAGCCGCACGCAGGCCATGGGCCTGCTCTCGCGCGAGGACGACACGCTGCAGAGCGTCGCCACGGTGCTGCAGAACGTGAAGGCGCAGATCGTGGCGGCCGGCAACGGCACCATGTCGGACGCCGACCGCGCTTCGCTGGCCACCACCATCCAGAGCCAGCTCGATCAGCTCGTTGGCATGGCCAACACCGACGACGGCAACGGCCAGTTCCTGTTTGCCGGCTTCAAGAGCACCAACGCGCCCTTCGCGGCGCAGGCCGGCGGCGGCTACCAGTACCTGGGCGACCAGGGCCAGCGCCTGATGCAGGTGGACGTGGCCCGGCAGATGCCGGCCACCGACGACGGCCGCAGCATCTTCCTGTCGGTGCAGGGCGGGGCAGGCTACGTGACATCGGCCCCTTCGAGCAACACCGGCACCGGCGTCTTCAGCGCGGTGGGCGTGACCGATGCCACCGCGGCCGACTATGGCAAGGACTTCAGCATCAGCTTCGCCGGCGGCAACTACACCGTGCAGACCAAGGAGACGCCGCCGACGACGGTCGCCACCGGCGCCTACACGGCTGGCAGCCCCATTTCCTTCGGCGGGGTGCAGATCAGCGTCACAGGTGCGCCGGCCGACGGCGACAGCTTCGATGTCTCCACCGCCCGCAACGCCGGCACCGATGTCTTCGCTGCCATGGAGCAGCTGGTCACCGCGCTCAGGCAGCCGCTGGAAGGCGGCGGCGACAAGGCCAGGGCCGACCTGCTCAATGCGCTGAGCACAGCCAATGTGAAGATCACGAACGCGCACGACAACGTGCTGACCGTGCGTTCGTCGGTAGGCTCGCGCATGAACGAGCTGGACCAGCTCGACAGCGACGGCGAGGCACGCAAGCTGATCGACAAGAGCTACCTGTCGGAGATCGAGGACCTGGACTACTACTCCGCACTGTCGGAGTTCACCCAGCGCCAGACCTCGCTGCAGGCGGCGCAGCAGACCTTCGTCAGCCTGAGCGGCCTGGCCTTGTTCAAGTACCTGTAAGCGGACGGGGTTTCCAGGCGGACGGGCAGGCCTATCATGGCCGCATGGACCGCCTCGCCGACAGGATGCGCTCGCGCATTGCGCGGACCTTCGTCGGCCGCGAGCCGGAGCTGGCGCTGTTCTCGGACTCGCTGGCCGAAGACCCGCCGGCGGTGCCGATCTTCTTCATCCATGGCCCGGGCGGCATCGGCAAGACCTGCCTTCTTGAACGCGCCCGCGCCCTCGCGGCGGCCCACGGCATCGATTCGGTGCGGATCGATGCGCGCGACATCGAGGCCTCGCTGCACGGCCTGACGCGCGCGCTGGCCGATGCCCTTGGTGATCCGGCGCAGGGGGTAGACCTGCCTTCCGTGCTGGCCCATTGCGCCCGCATGCCGCGGCGGCTGCTGGTGATCGATTCCTACGAGCACCTCGAATATCTCGATGGCTGGCTGCGCGAGAACTTCCTGGCGCAGTTGCCCGGTGCCATGCGCGTGCTGATCGCCGGTCGCGGCGCCCCCGATGCCGCATGGCGCACCCACCCCATGTGGCGCGAGGCCGCCCGGGTGCTCGGCCTGCGCAACCTCGACACCGGCGAATGCGCCTGCTACCTCGCCGCGCGCGGCATCGATGCGACCGAGGTGCAGGCCATTGCCCAGGTCACGCATGGCCATCCGCTGGCCCTGACGCTCGTGGCCGACGTGGTGGCTTCTTCCGGCGAAGTGCCGCAGCAACTGGGGCTGGACGTGGTGCGCCAGCTCGCCGAGCGCTTCACCGCGCAGTCGCCCACCGAACTGCACCGGCGCGCGCTGGAGGTGTGCGCGCATGCGCGCGTCACCACCGAGGCGCTGCTTACCGACACGGTCGATGCCGGGCAGGCGCACGAATTGTTCGACTGGCTGGCCTCGCTGAGCGTCATCGAGTCCGGGCCGGCCGGGCTCTTCCCGCACGACCTGGTTCGCGAGGCGATCGACGACGAGCTGCAGTGGCGGCATCCCGAGCGCCACCGCGAGATCCACGTCGCCATCCGCGATCACCTGATCCGCCGGGCGCGTGACGCCGTGCATGGGGCGCAGCGCAGCTTCGACATCCTCTTCCTGCATCGGCATGCGCAGGCGATGCGGCCCTTCGTCGACTTCCGGGCCTTGGGCAGCGTGTATTTCGAGCGCGGTGCGGCCGGCGACCTGCCGCTGATGCTCGCCTCGCTGCAAGGCGAGGTGCCGGCGCCCCAGCACGAGGCTATCTCACGCTGGTGGTCTCATCCCGCCTGCACTGCCTGGGTGGTGCGGCCGGCCGCGGGCCAGCTGGTGGCCGCGACGCTGTCCATCGACCTGGCCGCCTTGAGCGATGAAGAGCGCGAGAGCGATCCCATGATGGCCGCGGTGTGGCGCGGCCTGCAGCAGATGGCGCCGCCTCACCCAGGCGGGCGTCAGCTGCTGGCCCGCTGGAACTTCGCGTCGGGGGGCACGCAGCAGCCTTCCGCGGCGATGAACGGGCTGCAGATGTCGCAGTTCCACCAGTGGCTCACGGTGCCCCGCCTTGGCGCCTTCGTGATCTGCACCGACCACCCCGAACACTGGTCGCCGATGATGCGGCACATCGACTTCGAACGGATGCCGTCCTGCAACCGGACCATCGACGGCGTGCCCATGGGCTGCTACCTGCACGACTGGCACGCCGTGCCCATCGAGCGCTGGCTGGACGTGATGGTCGACCGTGAACTGGGCGAAGAGCGGCCGATGGCCGACCCCTTCGCCTCGCCGGCGGCCGCGCGGCTGGCACGCCACGCCTTCGACCGGGCGGTGCGCGAGGCGCTGCGCGTGCTCGACAACCGCAGCGCGCTGGCGTCCAGTCCCTTGACCGCGTCGACGCTGGTGAACGCCGCCTCGGACGGATCGCGGCCGCCCGGCGAGACGCTGCAGCAGCTTCTGGTCGAGGCCGTCGAGGCACTGGGCCGGCGCCCCAGGGACGCCAAGTTCAGCCGCGCGCTCGAGCTGACCTTCGTGCGGCCCGCAGGATCGCAGGAGCTGGCGGCCGAGCGGCTGGGCGTGCCCTTCGGCACCTACCGCTACCAGCTGGCCACCGGCATCGATCGGCTCGTTGCCGCACTCTGGGAGCGCGAGACAGGCTGAGGCGGTACGCGCCGCTGCGCTCATTTTCGACAGCGTTTTCGGCTGGCAATTCGACACCGGAGCGGCCGATCCTCCGGCATCCCTTCACGAGGAGATGCCAGATGCCAACACCAAGATTCACCGCATTGCTCCCCGGACGGGCCATCGTCCTCGGCGCCAGCATGGCCGGACTGCTGGCCGCCCGCGTCCTGCAGGAGCGCTTCGAGGAAGTGCTGGTGCTGGAGCGCGACCTGCTGCCTGCCGAAGCGCTGCCGCGCAAGGGAACACCGCAGGTGCTCCACGCGCACGGGCTGCTGGCCCGCGGCCGGGAGGTCATCGAGGCGCTGTTCCCCGGCTTCACCGAAGCACTGGCAGCGCAGGGTGGGATGGTGCGCGACATGCAGGCCAACGCACCCTTCGTGGCGGGCGGCCGGCGCTTCGCCTGCCGGCCATGCGGCCGCGCGGGCCTGGCGGCCAGCCGGCCGGCGATCGAGGCGGAACTGCGCCGGCGCGTGCGCGCGCTGCCGCGCGTGCGGATTGTGGAGAACGTCGATGTGGTCCGGCCCATCGTCGAAGAGGGGCGGGTCGCGGCAGTCAGGGTTCTGCACCGGGCGGACGGCCGCGACGAGGTTCTGGCTTCGGGGCTGGTCGTCGATTGCACCGGACGCGGTTCCCATGCGCCCGCCTGGCTGCAGGCCTGGGGCTACGACGCGCCCGAGGAGGAGCGGGTGAGGGTGGACATCGGTTATGCGACGGCCTACCTGCGTCGCGAGGACTGGCATGCGCCGGACATCGCCGCGCTGATCTTCGCCGCCTTACCCGGGCAACCGCGCGGCGGCGTGCTGCTGGCCCAGGAGCCCGATGGCGAGGGGCCTGCGCGCTGGGTGGTCACGCTGGCCGGCTATGGGCAGGACCAGCCCGAGCCCACCATCGAAGGCATGCGCCGGCGGGCGCGCGCCATGGGCGATGCCGCGCTGGTGCGCATACTTGACGAGGCCGAGTTGCTGGGCACGGTCACCGGCTTCGCCTTTCCGCACAGCCAGCGACGGCGCTTCGAGCGGCTGTCGCGCTTCCCGCAAAACTTCCTCGTGATGGGGGACGCGCTTGCCAGCTTCAACCCGGTGTACGGCCAGGGAATGACGGTCGCGGCCTGCGAGGCACTCGCCTTGCGTACCGCGATGGAGCGCGGTGTGGAAGGCGTCGCCCAGCGCTTCTTTCCGGCGGCGGCCAGGACCATCGACGTGCCCTGGCAGACCGCCGTCGGTGCCGACCTGGCGCTGCCTTGCGTGCAAGGCGAGCGCACGCGCGCGATCCGCTTCGTCAACGCCTACCTGTCGCGGCTGATGCGGGCGGCCACGTGCGACGCGGCGGTGGCCCTGGCGTTCACCGAGGTCGCGCACCTGGTGGCGGCACCTCCCAGGCTCTTTGCACCGAACATCGTCGCGCGCGTGCTGTGGCACTCCGGCGCAAAGCCTGCGCCCCTGAGGGCGGCGGAGATCCTGCCATAGGGTGATCAGGGTTCTGCGGGTGCAGGACGCTTCGAAGCGCGGGGCTCATGCGCCAGGTCCCAATAGGGTGGGTCGCCCAACGCCTGGCGAACGCTGGCCACCAATGCCCGCAGCTTTGCCGAAGCACGCCGACCTTCCGGATGGGCCACGTAGATGGATTCGGGCTCGACCATGTTTCCCACGTTCAGCACCGCCAGCGAGCCCGCCGCGATGTCCTGACCGACGATGAAGCTGGGCAGCAGTGCGAGCCCGAGCCCGGCGAGGGCGGCGTCGCGCATCACGTCGCCATTGTTGACACGCAATGCGGCGGCGGGACGCGTGAAGCCGCTGTCCGCGCTGCGGAAGCGCCAGTCCGCGACGCCCCGGTTCAGGTAGTAGATGGCACGATGGCTTGCCAGATCCTCGAGTGATCGCGGCTCGCCGTGCCGGGCAAGGTAGTCGGGCGAGGCCACCATCAGGCGCTGGCTTGGCGCAAGCTGCCAGGCCACGAGCCGGGAGTCCTCCAGCACGCCGTGCCTGACGACGGCGTCGAAGCCGTCGGCCGAGGCGTCCACGCGCCGGTCATCCAGTTCGAGGGTCAGCGAGATGCCAGGGTGCTCGGCCAGGAAGGGGTAGAGCGCCGGACCCAGGTGCATGCGCCCGAAAGTCACGGGCGCCGAAAGCCGCATGGGCCCCGTCAGCTGGCTTCTCCGCTCGGCCAGTTCGGCGGCCGCTTCGTCGACCTCGCGCACGATGCGGTTCGCACGCTCGAGAAAGGCCATGCCGTCCTCGGTCAGGCTGAGTTTGCGCGTGCTGCGATGAAACAGCTGCGCGCCCAGGTCGCGTTCCAGGTCGGCGAGGCGTTCGCTGACGACGGATTTGGAAAGACTCAGGCGCCTGGCTGCCGCGCTGATCGAGCCGGCCTCGGCGATTGCAACGAAGCTCGTGATGCCATCCAGCTTGACCATGGTGTTCTTGCGGAGTCGTGCAGAACACCATTGTTCGACAAAACCGGACGCCAGATCCTTTGATTGCTGGCTTCTTGAAAACGGGGCCAGTCTCCAGAATCCGGGATTCGTTCAACCCAACTGGAGATTCCGCATCATGAGCAAGCGTCTCGAAGGCAAGGTCGCCTTGATCACCGGGGCCAGCGCCGGCATCGGCCGCGCAACTGCCCTGCTGTTTGCGGCAGAAGGGGCCAAGGTCGTCGTCGGCGCGCGGCGACAGGCGGAACTGGACGAACTCGTGGGCGAGATCAGCGCGGCCGGCGGGCGCGCGGTGGCGCTGGCGGGCGACGTGCGTTCGGAGGACTACGCCAAGGCCCTGGTCGGCCAAGCGGTGCAGCACTTCGGACGGCTGGACATCGCCTTCAACAATGCAGGCACGCTGGGCGAAGGCGGGCCCAGCACCGGCGTGTCGGAAGCCGGCTGGGCCGACACGCTCGCCATCAACCTCACCGGCGCCTTCCTCGGCGCCAAGCACCAGATCGCGCAGATGCTGGAGAACGGTGGCGGCTCGGTCATCTTCACCTCGACCTTCGTGGGCCACACCTTCGCCTTCCCCGGCGTGGCCGCCTATGCCGCCAGCAAGTCGGGCCTGATCGGGCTGACCCAGGCCCTGGCCGCAGAGTTCGGCCCGCAGGGCGTGCGCGTCAACGCGGTGCTGCCCGGCGCAGTCGACACCGACATGTACCGCGACATGAACGACACGCCCGAGGCGCGCAGCTTCGTGACCAACCTGCATGCCCTCAAACGGGTGGCACGGCCGGAGGAGCTGGCGCGCTCCGTGCTCTACCTCGCCTCGGACGATTCGGCCTTCGTGACCGGCACGGCATCGCTGGTGGACGGTGGCGCCTCGATTACCCGCACCTGAGCCACAACGAAAGGAAGCTACATGCTCGGCAGTTTCAAGAACGCACTCGGCATCGGCCTGCTCGCCCTGGCGACGGCACTGCCCGCCCTGGCGCAACCCAAGCCTTTCCCCGCCGGCTTCCGGCAGCAGCAGATCCAGCTCGAGGACGTCTCCATGCATGTGCGCGTGGGCGGCAGCGGGCCGGCCGTGGTGCTGATCCACGGCTTCGGCGACACGGGCGACATGTGGGCGCCGCTGGCCGCGGCGCTGGCCAAGGACCACCGGGTGGTGGTTCCGGACCTGCGCGGCATGGGCCTGTCGTCCAAGCCCGCCGGCGGCTACGAGAAAAAGAACCAGGCCGCCGACATCCGCGCCATCCTGGACAAGCTGGGCATCGACAAGGCCGACATCGTGGGCCACGACATCGGCACCATGGTGGCCTACGCCTATGCGGCCCGCTACCCGGACAAGACCACGCGCCTCGTCGTGATGGATGCGCCGGTGCCCGGCGTCGGGCCCTGGGACCAGGTCGTGCGCTGGCCGGCGCTGTGGCACTTCGACTTCGGCGGCAAGGACGCGCTGCGTCTGGTGAAGGGGCGCGAGCGCATCTACCTGGACCGCTTCTGGAACGAATTCGCGGCCGACCCGAGGAAGATCGACGAGGGAACGCGCGTGCACTACGCCCGGCTCTATGCCGCGCCCGGCGCGATGCAGGCCTCCTTCTCGCAGTTCCAGTCCATCCGCAAGGACGCGGAAGAAAACGCCGAGATCTCGAAGACCAAGCTGACCATGCCGGTCCTTGCCATCGGCGGCGAGAAGTCCTTCGGCGCCATGGAGGCCGTGGTGATGCGGGCCGCGGCCACGAACGTGACCGAGGTGGTGGTTCCCGGCTCCGGCCACTGGCTGATGGAAGAAGCGCCCGCCGCCACCATCACGGCCGTCAAGGCGTTCTTCGCCCAGCCCTGAGCGACGCGCCGGCCCCACCCGTCGGCTTTCCTTGCCAATTCATCCAAAGGTTCTACTATCGCGGCTCTCAGAACAATGGGATCGAGGAGTCTTCATGGGCAAGTCGGTGGCAGTGCTGGGTGGGGGAATCGGCGGTCTGACGGCGGCGCACGAGCTGCTCGAACGCGGGTTCGAGGTCACGGTGTACGAACTCAAGACCATCCCCGGAGGCAAGTCGCGCACCTTGCCTGACAAGGGCTCCGGCGTCGGCGGCCGGCCCGACCTGCCGGGCGAGCACGGCTTTCGCTTCATCCCGGCCTTCTACCGGCACCTGCCCGATTCGATGAAGCGCATCCCTTTCGGGTCGGGCAACTGCTACGGCAACCTCACGCCCACCAGCCGCATCGAGATCGCGCAGTTCAACGGGCCGCCCGTGGTGGTGCCTTCGCGCTTCCCGCAGTCGCTGGCCGACGTGCTGGTGGTGCTCAAGGACATCTTCGACACCAAGATCGGGTTGCAGCCAGGCGAGATCGAATACTTCGCCGACCGCATCTGGCAGGTGATGACCTCCTGCGACGAACGCAGGCTGCATGAGCTGGAGGCGATCTCCTGGTGGGACTTCGTCGGCGCCCAGAGCCGTTCGCCGGCCTACCAGCGCTTTCTTGCCGAGGGCCTGTCGCGCTCCCTGGTGGCGGCGAACGCCAGGCAGGGCAGTGCCCGCACCATCGGCCAGGTGCAGGTGCACCTGCTGTTCGGCCAGTTCGACCTGGCCGCGGGCAGCACCGATCGCGTGCTCGATGGCCCGACCAGCCCGCAACTGCTGGAGCCCTGGATCGCCTGCATACGGGAACTGGGCGGCCGTTACCTTACGCAGCAGAGGGTGCTGTCCTTCGATTGCGCCGGCGGGCGCATCACCGGCGTGAACATCGGCGGAATAGCCACCACCGCGATCGAGACGGTGAGGGCGGACTACTACGTGTGCGCCATGCCGGTGGAAGTAATGGGGCCGATGATCAGCGACGCGATGGTGGCGGCCGACCCCTCGCTTGCGAACATCCGCGTGCTCGATCCGCAGGTGCGGTGGATGAACGGCATCCAGTTCTTCCTGCGCACCGACGTGCCGGTCGTCCACGGTCACGTGCTCTACGTGGATTCGCCCTGGGCCATCACCTCCATCTCCGAGGCGCAGTTCTGGAAGGGCATCGACCTGAGCAACTATGGCGACGGAACGGTCAAGGGGATCCTGTCCGTCGACATCTCGGACTGGCAGGCCAAGGGGCAGTTCATCCAGGAGTTCGCGCAGAACCTCAACCCCGACCAGATCGCGGACGAGGTCTGGCAGGAACTCAAGCTTGCCCTCAACCAGGGGGGCCAGGTGCTGCTGCGCGACGAGGACAGGGTCGGCTGGTTCCTGGACACCGACATCGAGGACCCCCAGCCCGACCGCCCGCACCAGGACATCAACCTGGAGCCCCTGTTCATCAACACGCCCTTGAGTTGGGACATGCGCCCGCAGGCGGGCACCGCCATCGAGAACCTGGTGCTGGCCTCGGACTACGTGCAGACCAACGCCGACCTCGCCTGCATGGATTCGGCCAACGAGGCCGGGCGACGGGCCGTCAACGCCATCCTGGACCGCACCGGTTCCAGCGCCCCGCGCTGCAAGATCTGGGAGATGGGCATGCCGGAGTTGTTCGCGCCGTTCAGGCTGCATGACCAGGTCCGCTGGAGCGAAGGCCTGCCATGGGATGGCGGCTTGCTCGCCGGCAACGCCTCGGACGGCGGCTCCTGGTCGGCCTATTCGATCGCGATGCTGAAGCAGGGCGGCCGTGGCGACGATGGCCCCGCCACGCCGCCGGCCGCGCTCAAGCCCGTGCAGCCCGGGGCGGTGACGCCCGCCGACGACGGCTTCCACATCGCCCAGTACAAGGATGCCTCGCACCTGTTCTGGTACACCGAGTGGTGGTACTTCAACTGGGTGGACCGCAAGAGCGGGCGCTCGGGCATGGTGACCTTCTCCTGCTTCAACCCGACCGACATCGACCTGGCGGGCGTGGTCAACCTCAATGCCGCCGTCTTCGACCCGAAGAGCACCGACGCCACGGTGGTCATGGACTACCACGGCATCTCGCAGTTCTGGGCCTCGCCCGAGAAGGCCGACGTCACGCTGGCGGGCAACACGCTGCGCGCGATCGACGCGGACACCTACGAGATCAAGGCCACCTCCGACGACGGCAGCGTCTCGATGGCGCTGGTCTACAAGCAGGCCGATGCGCCGGAGATTTTGGCCAACAACGTGCACGCATCGACGCCATGGGAGGTCAGCTCCTGGCTGGCCTACATGCCCTCGGCGCGGGTGAACGGCTGGGTCGTCGTCGATGGCCAGCGCATCGATCTGGTCGATGCCACCGGCTACCACGACCACGACTGGGGCATGTGGTTCCTGCCGGGCAACGACTGGGCCTGGGCCGCCTTCTCCGACCCGGCGCGGCAGATCTCCTTCGACGTGGGCCTGCATGCGGCCTTCCAGAAGTCGGTGGCCTACTTCCGCCATGGCGACCTTCGATTGAGCTTCCCGCAGGAGTCCTTCACATCGAGCTTCTCGGACTGGGAGCACTGGCGTGTGTTCTGGAAATATCCGAAGACGGTCAGCTTCTCCGCGATCGACAGCACGGGCCAGTACAAGACCGAGATGACCTGGCGCGTGACGGGCACCGCAACGCTGTGGAAGTACCCGCTGATCGTGTTCGAGCAGGCCGCCCAGTTCAACGGCTCGCTGCTGCAGAAGTCCGGCGACGGCTGGGAGAAGGTGGTGGACTTCGACCTGGCGGGCTTTTGCGAATACACCAGCAAGTGGGTGGGCGGCGGCCCGAGCTGAGGCGGCGCTCCTACTTGCGGTCCATCTGCAGCACCCCCGTCCAATCCGCGCCTGGCGGATCGGCCAGCAGCACATCGCAGCGCTGCAGGTAAGCCCGCGCGGCGGAGTCGTCCGGGCAGGCCTTCAGCACCGCCTCGAAGCCGGCGCGCGCCTCGCTCCACTCGCGTGAATAGAAAGCGGCACACGCTTGCCGGTAGCGCTCCAGGCTGGCCGCCTTGGCATCACGCAGGGCGGGCGGATCGGCGTCGAAGACCTCGTGCACCACGACCGCCTCCGAGCGCCCGACCAGCACCACGCGCCCCACGGGACGCAGCAGGAAGGCGCCCGGCCGCGTCAGCCCGCCCACGGTTTCGTCGCCCACCAGCAGCGGCACGGCCAGCTGCTTGGTCAGGCCTTCGATGCGCGCCGCCAGGTTGACCGGGTCGCCGATCACGCCGCACTTGATGCGGTTGGGCCCGCCGATGGTGCCCAGCATCAGCGCGCCGGTGTTGATGCCCACGCCGATGGACAGCGGGACCTGCCCGGCAGCGCTGCGCTCGGTATTGAACTCGCGCAGGGCGCCCAGCATGCCGATGCCTGCGGCCACCGCGTCGTCGGGCGGGCCGTCGAACAGGGCCATGATCGCGTCGCCGATGTAGCTGTCGACGAAGCCGCCGTTGCCCAGGATGGCCGGCTCCATGCGCCCGATGTAGGCGTTGATGAAGTCGATGCTGGCGCGCGGCGTCAGGCTGCCGATCAGCGGAGTGAAGCCGCGGATGTCGGAGAACAGCACCGACAGCGACTTGGATGCGTGGTCGCCCAGCCGCACGTCCTGGATGTTCCTGCGGCCCAGCGAGGCAAGGAACTGGTGCGGCACGAAGCGGGCATGGGCATTGGTCAGCTCTACCTGCGCGTCCAGCGAACGCTCCAGCTCCTGCACCAGCCCGGCGTTCTCGATCGAGATGGCGGCCTGGCTGGCGATGACCTGCAGGAACTCCACCCGGTCGGGCGTGAAGGCGCCGGCCACCAGTTCGTTCTCCAGCAGGATGGCGCCCACCAGCTCGCCGTGGCGCAGCATGGGCGAGCACAGCACCGAGCGGGGCCGTGCGCGCGCCACGTAGCGGTCCAGGTGGAAGGTCGCGTCCTGCAGCGCGTCGTCGAGCAGCAGCGGGCGCTGGGTGCGCAGCACCAGTTGCACCGCGGCCTGGAAGACCTCGGCCTGCCCGAGCGCCCCGCCCACCAGCGCGTCGGCCTCGGGCCGGTCGACGTGCGCCATGGCGAGCACGCGCCAGTCCTGCTCGTCGCGCGCGATCAGCACCACCTGGCGCGCGCCGGCATTGGCCAGCAGCAGGCTGCAAAGCTCGCGCACCACCTCCGGCAGCCGCAGCTTCTCGGACACGGCCTGCGCGGCGCGGGTGATGGCGCGTGCGTCCAGCGCCTCGCCGGTGCCGGAGCCCGAGCCCGTACTCGAGTGAGAACTCGAGTGGGAACCCGTGGTCGTCGCGCTGGACGTGGAATCCGGTCCCGCCGTCATCGGGGGAAGGCTCTCGCGGCCCTGCTCGTCAAGCTGGCGCACTAGCCGGCGCGCGCCCCAGCGGTCCCAGGCCCGGCGGGCCTGCAGGCGGTGGCCCCGGGCAGCCGTGGCCATGCCGGCATCGGCCGCGCAGCCTGCGGCGAGCTGGTGGGCCATCGCCTGGTCCTGCGGGTTGCCGGCCGAGGTGGCCGCGGCAACGGCTCGCTCGTAGCCCGCCAGGGCCTTGGCCAGCGTGCCGGCGCCACGCGCTCGCTCGGCCTCGACCAGCTCCCAGCGCGCCAGGAAGGTCGAGGGCACGCGCTTCGCCCATGCAGCCATGCGGCGCTGGTTGGCCGCGATCGTGCGTGCGCCGCCAGGCCGCGCGTTGCCGCTGCGGGCCACGGCCAGCAAGGCCAGGGATTCGTAGAACTGGAAGAAGGGGACGAAGAGCTGGCCGTCGATGCCGGCGACGTTGGCACGGCAGGCCGCGGCCGCCCTCAAGGCATCGTCGTGCGCATCGCCCAGGTAGGCCCTGCAGCATCGCCAGGCATGCGCGTAGGCGATCGAAGTCGCATCGCCCCGCTCGGTGGCCAGTTGCAGCACCTGGTCTTCGTCGATGTCCCCGACCATCACCGGCGGGTCGTCGCGCAGCCAGGCCACGGTGTCGCGCACCAGCAGCATGACGACGCCGACCTTCTGCTGGTTGTGGAGCAGGATGGCCTCGTGGTGCGCCGCGCAGGCCAGGGAGAGGGCAGCCAGCTCCTGCCCGGCGAACAGCGCGTGCGAATCCAGCCCGTAGAAGCAGTAGCTGTAGTACTCGAGGTCACCCGTCTCCAGGCCGGCGGCGGCGCCCAGTCGGAAGGGCTCCAGCGTGTCCTGCAGCGGGTGGCTCCATGGCAGGATGAACAGCCCGCCGAGGAAGCGTACCTTGGCTTCGAAATCCCGTGCGCCGGTGCGGTCCATCACCGTCAGGGCGAGGCGGCCGAAGGCGAGGCCGCCGTCGTAGTCGCCCAGCACCGCGCACATGGCCAGGCCATAGCAGACGTAGCCGAAGGAGGATTGGGGCGTCGTGCCGTCGCGGATCGATCGGCGCACGAGCTCGAACACCATCTGCGGAAAGAGCTGGGGCTCGCTGAAGTAGGCGGCCGAGCCGGCGGTGACGAGCACGCGCATGGCCATCTGCGTGGTTGGGTCGCGCACTGCGGGCAGTTCGGCGAGCCCGGCAACGGGCCGTCCGCGCAAGGCCCACTTGGTGCGCACCAGGCCGGCCACGACCTGCGCCTGCCGCCCCTTGCGCGGGAGCCGCACGCCTAGGGTTCCCAGGAGGGGCACGGCCACGTCCAGCGCCTCGCTGTAGGCCATGGCGCTCACCAGCAGCTGGATCTTTACCGCCGTTGCGTTGGCCCGCTCCAGGTCCGAGCGCGCGTGCCGCACGATCTCGTCATGCACCGCTTCCAGGCCCGCCCGGTCGGATAGCAGGAAGGCTGCCTTCAAGGCCTCGAAGGACAGCGCTTGCATCGTGTCGCCCGCCTGCCAGCCCTGGGGCCCCAGCAAGGCGCGGCCCGCTTCGGCAAAGCGCCGGCCCGCGTCCCAGGCCATCGAGCCGTTGGCCTTCTGCGCGGCCTGCAGGAAGAGGGCGGCGATCCCGGTGCGCTCCTGCGCATCGCGCACCTCTTCGCCGGCGGCCTCGAAGTGGGCGGCAATGTCGAACAGGCGCTCGGCCACCTGCCCGGGTGTCGACGCCAGCAGCAGCCGCCCCACCCGGTGGTGCGCGCCGGGCCGTCTGTCGATGGGGAGCATGCCGTAGACGGCCTGCTGCACCCGGTCGTGCAGAAAGGCGTAGCCGATCTGGCCAGCGCGCTGGCTGTCGTCGGCAAGCGCTGTGTACTTGTAGTCGTCCCCCACCGGGACCAGGATGTCGTTCTCCAGCGCCGCTGCCAGGTCGGCGCGCGTCTGCTGCGTGCCGCGCCCGGCCACCTGGGCCAGCGTGGCGAGATTGAAGCTGTGCCCGACGACTGCCGCAAACTCCAGCACCTCGCGCGTCGGGGCAGGCAGCCTGGAGATGCGCTTGATGACCAAGTCCACCACGTTGTCCGTGGTGTGGCGCTGCCGCACGGCTTCGAGGTCCCAGAGAAACTCTCGGCGCTGCGCGTCGAATTGCAGCAGGCCATCGCGGCTGATCTCGCGCAGGAACTCGCCCACGAAGAAGGGGTTGCCGCCCGTCTTGGCCGTCACCAGCTCCGCGAGCGGCGCGACGGCGTCCGCCCTGGCGCGGGTCGCCTCGGCCAGCAGGCGGGCCACCGCGGGGCGGTCCAGCGGTCCGAGCACCACATGGACTGGCGGCGTGCCGGGGCCTTGCGCCAGGTCCTGGAGGAAGAGCCGGAAGGGGTGCGTGGAGCCCACCTCGGAGTCGCGCATGGCCACGACCACAAGGAGGTGCGCCGTTTCCGGATCGGTCAACAGCGTCTGGAGCAGGGCGAGCGATGCGCCGTCGGCCCACTGCAGGTCATCGATGAACAGCACCAGCGGATGCTCTGCGCTGGCCAGCGCGCGCACGAAGCCCCGCAGCACGAGCGTAAACCGGGTGCGCGCCTCCGACAGGCCGAGTGCCAGCACCGGCGGCTGGGGGCCGAGCACCGGTGCCAGTTCGGGCACCAGGTCCAGCAGCACCTGGCCGTTGGGCGCCAGTGCACCGACCAGTTTCACCCGCCATGCGGCCAGGCGCTCGTCCGGCTCGGTGAGCAGGCGGCGCGCCACCTGCCCGAAGGCCTGGATGATGGCCGAGTAGGGCAGGTCGCGCCTGAACTGGTCGAACTTGCCGCCAACCTGCAGGGCGCGCGCCGCCGACGCAAGCCGCGCGATCTCGCCGACCAGCACGCTCTTGCCTATGCCCGAGGGGCCTTCGACGACCACCAGCTGGACCGCACCGGCGCAACTGCGCGAGAGTGCATCGTTCAGCTCGCCCACTTCCCTGGCCCGGCCGATCAGGCTCTGGGGGATGCGGAACTCGTCGTAGGCATCGTGCTGGCCGATGGCGAAGGGCGGCACCGTGTCGCCGTCGAGCGCGTCCAGGCAGCGCCTGAGATCGGCCAGCACGCCGGCCGCGCTCTGGTAGCGCGCCTCGGCGTCCTTGGCCATCAGCTTCAGGATCAGGTCCGCGAGCACCCGGGGCAGCTCGGGGCGGTGCTCGCGTGGCGAGGGTGGAATGCGGGCAATGTGCTGGTGCACCAGGTCCAGCGGGTCCTGGCTGCGGAAGGGCAGCAGCCCGGTGGCGAGCTCGTACAGGGTGGTGCCCAGCGCGTAGAGGTCCGAGCGCCGGTCGATCGGCCGGTTCATGCGGCCGGTCTGCTCGGGCGCCATGTAGGCGAGGGTGCCTTCGAGTTCACGCGGTGCGAGCTCGCGCGCAGACTCGCGCGCGATGCGCACCGCGAAGCCGAAATCGGTCAGACGCACTTTCTGGCCGTCGACAACGATCACGTTGGCGGGCTTGATGTCCTTGTGGATCACGCCCGCGGCGTGCACGGCGGCCAGGGCCTCGGCCAGGCCGCATCCCAGTCGCAGCACCGAGCGCAAGGGCATCTGGGGGGCGATCTTCGAAGCCATCGACTCGCCGCCGATGTCCTCCAGCACGAGTGCATGGCGCTCGTCGTCCCAGCACTCCACGCCCAGGGCACGCACGACCGCATCCGCAGGCAGCGCCTGCGAGATCTCCACCTCGTGGTGCAGCCGGGCAATGTCCAGCGGCGTGGGTTGGGGCGCGAGGGGCAGCTTCAGCACCACCGGCCGGCTGTCGTGCCCGCGCCGCGCGCGCCAGGTGGCATGGGTCGAGGTCCGGCCCAGGGCTTCATACACCCGGTATCCAGGCGTATCGAGGGGTGCATCGGAGACGGGCGCTGTCCGGACGATGGTGCTGTCCATCCATCCCTCTGTTTGGGTTCTCGAACGATCGGCGCAGGCCGTGGCCCCCATTGAACCATTGGCACTGCAGGCTGTGCAAGACGCGCCGGGGGCTTGCGACCGAGGGACTTGCGTCCCGGTGCCTAGGGCTTTTCCGCCTGCAGGCGCCGAAGTTCGTCCTGCGCGCGGTCCAGGTCCACCTGCCGCTGCATGACCACGTACTTCTGGCGCAGCACGCGCGCTTCATGCGTGTCCTGGGCCGTGACCTCTTCGCATCGGGCCTGCAGCGTGATCAGGGTCTCTTCCAGGTTGCGGCGGCGCAGCATCTGGCCCCTGGACCGCGCATCGCGCATGTCGCGCTGCAGCTGGACCTGTTGCGTTTCGCATTCCTTCACCGTCAGGGGATCCGGCTTGGTTTGCGCCATGGAAGGCGTCGATGCGCAGGACAGTGCAGCAACCATCCCGAGAAGGCGAAGTTGTGGACGCATGGCAATCGGATGGAAAGTTGGAACGGGAGCATGGTGCCCCATTTCCGCCGGTGACGGGCGGCAAGGCGGGCAGAAGGCAGCGCAAGAGGGCCAGCCCTGCCAGCGCCGAAGGTACCGGCGGATGCCGTCGGCTGATACATTGCCGGCTCGATTCCACTTCCCGCCAGAGAATGCCCCGCAGGCTCATCTTTGATCCGGTCGGATCCGAACGATTCATCCATCGCATGGGTGGCTGCGCAAGGGTGGCTTGCGCCTTGCTGCTCGCGGGCCTGCTGTGCGCCTGCCAGTCGCCGGTGCGGCTGATGCCCACGCCCGTGAGCTTCAGCAGTGGCGAGGTCGATCCCTTCGAGAAGGTCGGCATGCAGCTGCGCACCACCGAAGTGCCGGTGTTCTACGCCACCAATCGCGCGGCCCTGGTCGAACACCCCGAGCCGGTGCTCACCATCGTGCCGGCCGATACCCTGCGCATGGGCGTGGCGCATGTTCGCATCGGCGACGAGACGCTGGACTGGGACACGCTGCACCGGCTGTCCACCAGCGCCGATCCGGACGAGCGGCCGATCGTGGAGCTCGATTCGCTCGAGCAGATGGCGAAGCTGCGCGCCGGCGAGCAGGTGCAGGATTCTCCCGAGGCCCAGGCCTTCTTCTCCAGGGTGAACCAGGCCCTGACCGCCAGCGCCAACAGCGAGTTGCTGATCTACCTGCACGGCTCCAACAACACGGTGCCGCGCGGCTCCGCGCAGGCGGCGCAGTTCCGGCACTTCACCGGCCGGCGCATGGTGGTGCTCGTCTTCATGTGGCCCTCGGCCGGCTCGATCCTGCGATACCTCACGGATGTGAACAACGCGCAGGCCTCGGTGGAGCCCTTCGCGCGCATGGTCGAGCTGCTGGCGCAGAACACGGCTGCGTCGAAGATCGACGTGCTGGCCTACAGCGCGGGCGCGCAGGTGCTGAGCCCGGCGCTGGTGCGCCTTGCCAAGCCGCGCGCCGGCGAGTCGCCCGGGCAACTGCAAAAGCGCCTGCGGCTGGGCCAGATCTATTTCGCCGCGCCGGACATCGACACGCGCCGCTTCATCGACGAGCTGGGTGCCTACCTCGGCGTCGTGGAGCGCGTGAGCGTCGCGGCCAACCTCAACGATTCCGCGCTGCGCATTGCAGCCATCGTCGGGCGGGCCTCGCGCGCGGGGCGCCCCGACGTGGGCGAACTCAACGAAGAGCAGACGCAGTTCCTAGTGGACGGATCGAGCAAGCTGCGCTTCGACCTGATCCGGGTGGACCCCAAGGACATCCCGAACCTGCCGGAGAACTCGCACGCCTTCTGGTACGACGACCCCTGGGTCAGCGGCGACATGCTCGCGCAGTTCGTGCTCAACGCACCGCCGACGCGGCGCGGGCTCGACGAGCAGCGCACCTCGGGTGGTGCGCGCTACTGGCGCTTTCCTTCGGATTTCAACGACCGGATCTACCGCCTGTTCAGGCCCTGAAGCGGAAGACCACGAGACCGCAGAAACGATGATGGCCCCGAAGGGCCATCCAGAAAGTCACGGCGGTTGGCCGTGCTTACTTCTTCTTCGCGCCCTTGGCGGCAGCCTTCTTGGCCGGCTTGGCAGCGGCCTTGTCAGCCTTGCGCTTGGCGGCCTTGGGGTCGACGGCTGCCTTGAATGCGGCGCCAGGCGTGAACTTGGGCACCTTTTGCGCTGCGATCTTGATCTTCTCGCCGGCTTGCGGATTGAATCCGGTGCGTGCCGCGCGCGCCACCTGCTTGAAGCTGCCGAAGCCCACCAGCGAGACGGTGTCGCCCTTCTTGACGGCATTCACGATGGTGCCGGTCACGGTTTCGAGGATGCGGCCTGCCTCGGCCTTGGAAACGCCATGGGCGGCGACGATCTTCTCGATGAATTCAATGCGGTTCAAAATTTCTCCTAAGGACATGGAAACGCCCACTGGCACAAGGCCGTGGGCGGGACGCGAGTGTAGTCGCTTCTCGCAGCGAGGCTCCGGGGCGCCTATGTCGAGGAGAGTTGTTCCTGCACCGTTCGACGGCTCAGGGAGCGCAGGGCGGCCAGTCGTTGAAGCTGCTCGGCGTTGGGGCGCGACTTGCCTTGCTCCCACAGATAGATCGTCGCGCCGCTCATGCCGACCAGTTTTCCATAGGAGGCGGCCGAGAGTCCGAGCTTGGTGCGATGCGCCGCAAGCCTGTCTGCGCTGAAGCGACGCGATGTCCCTTCGTCGGCCTTCGCGCTGGCGCGTGCATCGGCCATTGCATTGCGCCCGGCCTTCTTCAGTTGCCCCTGAAGTTCCGACACCTGGCGCTTCAGATGGGCGATGGCGCTGCGGTGCTGCGCGTTTGCCTTCTTGAGAGACTCGATTTCGGAGCGGACTTCCTTGCGGGCAATGCGCGAAATCTCGGACTTGAGGACTGTAGCGATATTGGCCATAGACTTGCATTGTGCACCGGAGGTCGCCATGCGGCCCGCAATGAGCAGTTCCATGAAGGAACACGTCGAGGACGAATGGCATGACTATTGAATTGAGCAAGGAAGCCCGGAAGGAAGCCATTGCCTCCATCGAAAGGTACTTCCGGGAGAACATGGAAGAGCCCATCGGCAACCTGGCCGCAGGTGCGCTCCTTGCCTTCTTCGTGGAGGAGGTCGGACCCTTGATCTACAACCGGGCGGTGGCCGAGGCACAGGAGCGGCTGCAGGCAAGAGTCTCGGAGCTGGACATCGAGGTCCACGAAGAAGAGTTCCAGTATTGGCGCAAGTACGCGCGTTAGTCAAAATTCCTGACGCGCGGTGCACGCGGCGATTCCCGATGCTCGGCTATGGCATGCCGGCCAGCCGGCCGCAGCCGGCCGCAGTCGGCTAGAAGCAGCCGTTGCCTCGCTGATTGCGAGCGTGCGCGAGTTCGGCTTTCGGCCCGGGGCGTGACCTCCGCATCGAGTTTTCTGCGCGCCTCTAGCAGCGGGCCATCGTTCCGGCGGGCGTAGGCCAGTTCCACGTCCGCCGCGGGCCAGCACCTCGAGCACGGTGCGCAGCGGCAGCGCCAGCATCCCGACGAGGCCGTTGGTGCAATCCAGCAGGTAGCGGATTTCGGCGGACGGTTCGGCGATGACCAGGGGCCCATGACGCTCCGAATAGTTCGCCGCGGCCGGCAGACAGCGCATACTCAGGTCAATTCCTGCTGGATCTGCGCCCGGCTGCCAAGAAGCACACAGGGCCCGCGCGCGCGGATAGGGTAGGCATCGTCGGCTGCACGCCGCGGCCTGCGCCCCTTGCGCAATCAGGAGATGTAATGGATGCCTCCCTCCCTACGGGGACAGCAAGAGCAGGAGCACGGAGATGAGCAGCTTGGCTGTTCTGGGCGGCTGGCTTGCCTG
>NZ_FOUG01000009.1 GCF_900114785.1 Variovorax sp. OV329 | reverse complement strand
GGCTACGCGGGTCTGGACAACGAGTTGTTCTACATGGACAAGACCATGATGGTCTTCGGGGACGCCAAGAAGGTGGTCGAGGACATGGGCAAGGCGATCGAATAATTTTTCTTGAAGATGGATGCGCGGGCGCCATGCCGCGCGAGAGATGAGACAGGAGACAACTCAAATGACAGACCGCCCCTGGCTGGCCAGCTACCCCGCCGGCGTGCCCGCCGACATCGACCCGAGCCAGTACAAGTCGCTCGTGGCGCTGATGGAGGAAAGCTTCCAGCGCTACGCCGATCGCGTGGCCTACAGTTTCATGGGCACCGACGTGAGCTATGCGCAGGTCGACCATGCGAGCCGCCGCCTGGCCGGCTACCTGCAGAGCCTGGGTCTGTCCAAGGGCGACCGCGTGGCGGTGATGATGCCCAACACGCCGCAGTACCCGATCACGGTGGCGGCCATCCTTCGCGCCGGCCTGGTGGTGGTCAACGTCAACCCGCTCTACACGCCGCGTGAACTGGAGCACCAGCTCAAGGACTCGGGCGCCAAGGCCATCGTCATCATCGAGAACTTCGGTGCCACGCTGCAGGCCTGCATCGCCAGCACGCCGGTCAAGCACGTGGTGCTGGCCGCGATGGGCGACCGCCTCGGTGCCCTGAAGGGTGCGCTGGTCAACTTCGTGGTGCGCACCGTCAAGAAGATGGTGCCGCCCTTCCAGCTGCCGGGCGCGGTGCGCTTCAACGACGCGCTGTCCCGCGGCGCCTCGCGCAAGCTGCAGCAGCCCGAGATCGGCCCGGACGACGTGGCGGTGCTGCAGTACACCGGCGGCACCACCGGCGTTTCCAAGGGTGCGGTGCTGCTGCATCGCAACGTGATCGCCAACGTGCTGCAGTCCGAGGCCTGGAACGAGCCGGCCATGAAGAAGGTGCCCGCCGGCGAGCAGCCCACCAGCGTGTGCGCGCTGCCGCTCTATCACATCTTCGCCTTCACGGTGAACATGATGCTGGCCATGCGCACGGGTGGAAAGACCATCCTCATTCCCAATCCGCGCGACCTGGCGGGCACGCTCAAGGAGTTGTCCAAGCACACCTTCCACAGCTTCCCCGCGGTCAACACGCTGTTCAACGGCCTGGCCAACCACCCGGCCTTCAACACCGTCAACTGGAAGAACCTGAAGGTCTCGGTGGGCGGCGGCACGGCCGTGCAGAGCGGCGTGGCCAAGCTGTGGCTGGACAAGACCGGCTGCCCCATCTGCGAAGGCTATGGCCTGTCGGAGACCTCGCCCTCGGCCAGCTGCAACCCGGTGACCAGCACGGAATACACCGGCACCATCGGACTGCCGCTGCCCAGCACCTACATGAAGCTGCTGGACGACGACGGCAACGACGTGCCCCTGGGCCAGCCCGGCGAGATCGCCATCAAGGGCCCCCAGGTGATGGCCGGCTACTGGCAGCGCCCGGACGAAACCGCCAAGGTCATGACCGCCGACGGCTATTTCAAGAGCGGCGACATCGGCGTGGTGGACGAGCGCGGCTTCTTCCGCATCGTTGACCGCAAGAAGGACATGATCATCGTCAGCGGTTTCAACGTGTATCCGAACGAGGTCGAGGACGTGGTCTCGCAGATCGCCGGCGTCATGGAATGCGCCGCCGTGGGCATCCCCGATGCCAAGACCGGCGAGGGCATCAAGCTGGTCATCGTCAGGAAGGACCCGGCCCTCACCGAGCAGGACGTGCGCGACTTCTGCCGTACCAACCTCACGGGCTACAAGCAGCCGCGGGTGATCGAGTTCCGCACCGAGCTGCCCAAGACGCCGGTGGGCAAGGTCCTTCGCCGCGAGCTGCGCGGGTAATAGTCCCACCCCCGACTCTCGCTCACTTCGTGTAGCTCGCATCCCCCCTCGAGGGGGCAACACCTGCGGCCCGACAGAGCCGGTTTCGCGGTGTTTCGCGCAGAGGGACACCTAAGTGGTACCCGCCGCGCCTTTGATGCGCGGCAATAGGGGTTCTGCCGGGAACATTTCCCGGCATTGCTCTTGCATATTCCCGCCCAATGTTCAGATTCTTCCTGACGCGAGCAAGCCTGCTCGTGCCGACCTTCATCGGCATGACCCTGCTCGCCTTCTTCCTGATCCGGCTGGTGCCGGGCGACCCCATCGAAACCCTGGCCGGCGAGCGCGGCATCGACCCGGCGCGCCATGCGCAGCTGCTCAAGGAGTACGGGCTGGACAAGCCCCTGGTGACGCAATACGGCATCTACATCGGCCGCGTGCTGCAGGGCGACCTGGGCAAGTCGGTGATCACGCAGGAGCCGGTGATCCGCGAGTTCGTCGCGCTGTTCCCGGCCACGGTGGAACTGGCGCTGTGCGCCATCGTCTTCGCGCTGGTCATCGGCATTCCGGCCGGCATCATCGCGGCGGTGCGGCGCAATTCGCTCTTCGACCACGGGGTGATGGCCACCTCGCTCACCGGTTACTCCATGCCCATCTTCTGGTGGGGCCTGCTGCTGATACTGTTCTTTTCGGTGCAGCTGGGCTGGACGCCGGTGTCGGGCCGCATTTCGGTGCAGTACTTCGTGGAGCCGGTGACGGGCTTCCTGCTGGTCGATTCGCTGCTGTCGGATGACAAGGGCGCCTTCTGGTCGGCGCTGCAGCACCTGATCCTGCCGGCCATCGTGCTGGGCACCAACCCGCTGGCGGTGGTGGCGCGCATGACGCGCTCGGCCATGCTCGAGGTGCTGGGCGAGGACTACATCCGCACCGCGCGCGCCAAGGGCCTGTCGAAACTGCGCGTGGTGGGCCTGCATGCGCTGCGCAACGCGATGATCCCGGTGGTGACGGTGATCGGCCTGCAGGTGGGGCAACTCTTCACCGGCGCCATCCTGACCGAGACCATCTTCTCCTGGCCGGGCGTGGGCAAGTGGCTCATCGAGGCCATCGGCCGGCGCGACTACCCGGTGCTGCAGGGCGGCATGCTGCTGCTCGGCGTGATCGTCATGCTCGTCAACGTCAGCGTGGACCTGGCCTACGGCGTCATCAACCCCCGCATCCGCCAGTCCAAATGACGAACACCACGACGACGACTCCTGCGGCCAGCGTGGCCGCGCCGGCGCCGCCCGGACCCTGGCGCGAATTCTGGGGCGCCTTTTCGCAGAACCACGGCGCGGTGCTGGGCCTCGCCACGGTGGTGCTGATGTTCCTGATCGCGCTGCTGGCGCCCTGGATCGCGCCGCATGCGCCCAACCAGACCGACAGCGCGGCTTTCCTGCTGCCGCCAGCCTGGCAGGCGGGCGGCTCGTCCGCGCACCTGCTGGGCACCGATGCCATCGGCCGCGACATCCTCTCGCGCCTCATGTGGGGCGCCCGCCTGTCGCTGTCGATCGGCGTGGCAGTGGTCGCGCTGTCCGTGGTGGTGGGCATCGCGCTGGGACTCATCGCGGGGTTCTTCCGCGGCGTGCTGGAGATCGCGATCATGCGGCTCATGGACATCGTGCTCACGCTGCCCAGCCTGCTGCTGGCCATCGTGATCGTGGCGATCCTGGGCCCCGGCCTCATCAACGCGATGATCGCGGTGGCCATTGTGGTGCTGCCGCACTACGTACGCATCACGCGCGCGGCGGTGATCTCGGAGGTGTCGCGCGACTACGTGACGGCCGCGCGCGTGAGCGGCGCCGGCACGCTGCGCCTCATGTTCAGCGAGGTGCTGCCCAACTGCTCGGCGCCGCTGATCGTGCAGGCCTCCCTGGGCATTTCCACCGCCATCCTGGACGCGGCCGCGCTGGGCTTCCTGGGCCTGGGCGCGCAGCCGCCCTCGCCCGAATGGGGAACCATGCTTGCCGATGCGCGCGAATTCGTGCTTCGCGCCTGGTGGGTCGTGACCTTCCCGGGCCTGGCGATCCTGGCCGCGGTGCTCGCATTCAACCTGCTGGGCGACGGCCTGCGCGACGCGCTCGACCCCAAGCTGAAGAGATAAGAACGATGGCGCTATTGGAGATTCGCGATCTGCACGTGGAGTTCCCCACGCAAGGTGGCACCCTGCATGCGGTGGATGGCGTGAGCCTCTCGGTGGAGGAGGGCGAGGTGCTGGGCATCGTGGGCGAGTCGGGCTCGGGCAAGAGCGTGACGATGATGGCGCTGATGGGGCTGATCGCCTATCCGGGCCGCGTGCGCGCGCAGCACATGCGCTTTGCCGGCAACGACCTGCTGGGCATCTCCGACAAGGCACGCCGCACCCTCGTGGGCAAGGACGTGGCCATGATCTTCCAGGAGCCCACGACCAGCCTCAACCCCTGCTTCACCATCGGCTTCCAGCTGATGGAGACGCTGCGCCTGCACCTGAAGATGGACAAGCGCGCAGCCCAGCGCCGCGCCATCGAACTGCTGGAGCAGGTCGGCATCCCGGCCGCGGCCTCGCGCCTTTCCAGTTATCCGCACCAGCTCTCGGGCGGCATGAACCAGCGGGTGATGATCGCCATGGCCATCGCCTGCAATCCGCGCCTGCTGATCGCCGACGAGCCGACCACCGCGCTGGACGTGACCATCCAGGCGCAGATCCTGGACTTGCTGCGCGACCTGCAGAAGGAACGCGGCATGGGCCTGGTGCTCATCACCCACAACATGGGCGTGGTGGAGGAGATGGCGCAGCGCGTGGCCGTGATGTATGCCGGCCAGGTGATGGAGCAGCAGCCGGTGGAGCGCCTCTTCGCGCAGCCACAACACCCCTACACCGAGGCGCTGCTCGCGGCGCTGCCCGATCGCGCGCCCGAGGACGGGCGCCTCGCGACCATTCCCGGCGTGGTGCCGGGCGCGCACGACCGGCCCGGCGGCTGCCTGTTCGCACCGCGCTGCGCCTATGCCACCGAGCATTCGCGCACGGTGCGCCCGCAGCTGCGCGAATGGCAGGGCGGCCAGGTGCGCTGCCACTATCCGCTGGGCGATCCGCAGCGCGAGGTGTCCATCGTGCGCGACGGCCACGTGGCCGTGGAGGCCGGCGAATGAGCGCGGTTCTCTTGCAAGACGGCGCAAGCGTGCAGCGCCCCGCAGGCGTCGTCGCGCAGGCCACCAACCTGCAGCGCGTCTACCGCATCCGCCGCGGCCTGTTCAAGGAGCCGGCTGCGCTGCATGCGGTGGGCGGCGTGTCGTTCACGCTGGAAGCCGGCCGCACGCTGGCGGTGGTGGGCGAGTCGGGCTGCGGCAAGTCGACGCTGGCGCGCATGGTGTCGCTGATCGAGTCGCCGAGCTCGGGCCAGCTGGTGGTCGATGGCCACGACGTCGCCGCCATGGGCTCCGCCGAGCGCCGCAACCTGCGCCGCGCGGTGCAGCTGGTCTTCCAGAACCCCTACGGCTCGCTCAACCCGCGCAAGAAGATCGGCGCGATCCTCGAGGCGCCGCTCGAGATCAACATGCCCTTCGACAAGGCCGAGCGCAAGCGCCGCGTGCAGGAGATGCTGCGCCAGGTGGGCCTGCGGTCTGAGCATGCCGACCGCTACCCGCACATGTTCTCCGGCGGCCAGCGCCAGCGCATCGCCATCGCACGCGCATTGATGCTCAGCCCCAAGCTGGTGGTGGCCGACGAGCCGGTGTCGGCGCTGGACGTGTCGGTGCAGGCCCAGGTGCTCAACCTGCTGGCCGACCTGCAGGCCGAACTGGGCCTGGCCTACCTCTTCATCTCGCACGACCTGGGCGTGGTGCGGCACATCGCGCACGACGTGCTGGTGATGTACCTGGGCCATGCGGTGGAGCAGGGCCCCAAGCAGCGCATCTTCGCGCGGCCGCTGCATCCCTACACGCAGGCGCTGCTGGCGTCCACGCCGGGGCTGGCCAAGGAGCGCATCGTGCTCAAGGGCGAACTGCCTTCGCCGCTGAACCCGCCGGCCGGCTGCGTTTTCAACACGCGCTGCGCCCACGTCACCGACCGCTGCCGGGCCGAGCGCCCGGTGCTGCGGCCCCTGGATGAACGGCTGGTGGCCTGCCACCACGCCGAAAAGTTTCTCGATGGCGCGCCCGTCGTGTCCGTCGTGAATGTCCCCCTCGCTTCGGCGAAGTCTTCTTAAACCAGCCCTGTCCTAGAAAAAGGATTCGACCATGAAATCCAGCTCCAGCATCGCGCGGCGCGCACGAGTCGCCGCGTTGATCCTTCCCGCAGCGCTCGCGCTCACCAGCGTGGCCGCTTCGGCCAAGACACTGGTGTATTGCTCCGAAGGCAGCCCCGAGAACTTCTATCCGGGCGTGAACACCACCGGCACGTCTTTCGACGTGACCACGCAGGTCTACAACACCATCGTCGAGTTCGAGCGCGGCGGCACCAAGGTCGTGCCCGGCCTGGCCGAGAAGTGGGACATCTCCGCCGACGGCACCGAGTACACCTTCCACCTGCGCAAGGGCGTGAAGTGGCACACCACCAGCAAGAGCTTCAAGCCCACGCGCGACTTCAATGCGGATGACTTCATCTTCATGATCGAGCGCCAGTGGAAGGAAAACGACCCCTACTACCGGGTCACCAGCCCCAACCACAGCTACTTCAACGACATGGGCATGCCCAAGCTGCTCAAGACAGTGGACCGCATCGACGACTACACCGTGAAGATCGTGCTGAACAAGCCCGAGGCGCCTTTCCTGGCCAACCTGGCGATGCAGTACGCGGGCATCCAGTCCAAGGAATACGCGATCGCCATGCTCAAGGCCGGCACGCCCGAGAAGATCGACCAGGACCCGATCGGCACCGGTCCCTTCTACCTGGTGCAATATCAGAAGGACGCGATCGTTCGCTTCAAGGCCTTCCCGCAGTACTGGGGCGGCAAGGCCAAGATCGACGACCTGGTCTTCGCCATCACGCCTGACGCCTCGGTGCGCTGGGCCAAGCTGCAGAAGGGCGAGTGCCACGTCATGCCCTACCCGAACCCGGCCGACCTGGACGCGATCCGCAAGGACCCGAACGTGAAGGTGCTGGAGCAGGCCGGCCTGAACGTGGGCTACCTGGCCTACAACACCACGAAGAAGCCCTTCGACGACGTGCGCGTGCGCAAGGCCGTCAACATGGCCATCAACAAGAAGGCCATCATCGACGGCGTGTACCTCACGGCCGGCGTGGCCGCGAAGAACCCGATTCCGCCGACCATGTGGTCCTACAACGACTCGGTGAAGGACGACGCGTACGACCCCGAGGCCGCCAAGAAACTGCTGGCCGAAGCGGGCCATCCGAACGGCTTCACCACCGACCTGTGGGCCATGCCGGTGCAGCGTCCCTACAACCCCAATGCCAAGCGCATCGCCGAGCTGATGCAGGCCGACCTGGCCAAGGTGGGCGTGAAGGCCGAGATCAAGACCTTCGAATGGGGCGAATACCGCAAGCGCATGCAGGCAGGCGAGCACCAGATGGGCATGCTGGGCTGGACCGGCGACAACGGCGACCCGGACAACTTCCTCTACACCCTGCTGGGTTGCGCCTCCGCGCAGTCCAACGGCTCGAACGTGGCCAAGTTCTGCTACCAGCCCTACGAGGACCTGGTGGTGAAGGCCAAGAGCGTGCCCAAGCAGGCCGACCGCGACGCGCTGTACAAGAAGGCCCAGGTCATCTTCAAGGAACAGGCGCCCTGGTTCACCATTGCCCACGCGGTGCAGCTGAAGCCCGTGCGCAACGAGGTCATCGACTTCAAGCTGAGCCCCTTCGGCCGCCACACCTTCTACGGCGTGGACATCAAGCAGTAAGCTTGCAGGCCTGACCACAGGCATCGAGGGCCGGCCCATGCCGGCCCTTTTTCATTTCTGAACAATGGAGGACATCCATCCATGACCACCGGCATCCTCAGCGCGATGGCGCAGGAGCAGGCAGGCCTGGGCGAGCGGCTGGACGAAGTGCGCATCGAGCGCTATGCGGGCCGCGAATTCCACGTGGGGCGCTGGCACGGGCGCGAGGTGGTGCTGGCCCTCTCGCGCATCGGCAAGGTGGCCGCGGCCACCACGGCGGCGGCGCTGATCGAGCGCTTCGGCGTCTCGCGCATCGTGTTCACCGGCGTGGCCGGCGGCCTGCATCCTTCGGTGCGGGTGGGCGACACGGTGGTGGGCACGGAGTTCGTGCAGCACGACATGGATGCCTCGCCCATCTTCCCGCGCCACGAGGTGCCGCTGTACGGCCGATCGCGCTTCCCGGCGGATGCCGAATTGACGGGCTGGCTGGCGCAGGCCGCGCAGGCGGTGCTGGACGACAGCGACCTCATCGACGAGACGACGCGCCAGCGCTTCGGCCTGTTGCAGCCGCAGCGCCTGCACCATGGCCTCATCGCCAGCGGCGACCGCTTCGTGTCGGGCGCTGCCGAATCGGCGGCGCTGCGTGCGTCCCTGCCCGAAGCCATGGCGGTGGAAATGGAAGCCGCCGCCGTCGCGCAGGTCTGCTTCGACCACGGACTGGCCTTCGCGGCGGTGCGCAACATCTCCGACCGCGCCGACGACACGGCGCACGTGGATTTCGACGCCTACATTCAGGAGGTCGCCGGCATCCAGGCGCGCGCGCTGATCGCCGCGCTGCTTCCGCTGCTGCCGCCATGAGCTTCGGGGGCGGCGACCTGCGCGAGCTCACGCGCCGCTTCGCCGGCGACGGGCGCCTGGACGCGATCCTGCTGCGTCCCGCGCGCGGCGTGCCGATGCGCAGCGTGCCCGAGGCGCTGGCCGTTGCCGGTCGCGGGCTGGAGGGCGACCGCGCGACGAAGTCTTCGGGCGGCAAGCGCCAGGTCACGCTGATCCAGGCCGAGCACCTGCCGGTCATCGCGGCGCTCAGCGGCCATGAAGCGCTGCAGGCCGAGCTGCTGCGGCGCAACCTGGTGGTCTCGGGGCTCAACCTGCTGGCCGCGCGCACGCTCTTTCGCGACCAACCGCTGCGGCTGGCCATCGGCGAGGAGGTGCTTCTGGAAATCACCGGCCCCTGCGAGCCCTGCTCGCGCATGGAGGCCGCATTGGGCGAGGGCGGCTACAACGCCATGCGCGGCCACGGTGGCGTGACGGCGCGGGTGCTGCAGGGCGGGCGGCTGCGCGCGGGGGACACGCTGCGCGTGCAGGTACTTCGCGGGCCCGTTTGACGCCCGGGCGCGGCAGCCAACACAATGCGCGAGCCCCTGTTCCACCACCCCCACGAGGTGATCCCTTGAGTGCCCTCCCCGACAACAGCACGCCCGAAGCCAAGCGCTTCGGCAGCGGCCAGGCCGTCCCCCGTCTGGAAGACGAGCAGCTTCTCACCGGCCGCGGCCGCTACACCGACGACCTGGCGCTGCCGGGCCAGTTGCACGTGGCCTTCCTCCGCTCGCCCTATCCGCATGCGCGCATCGTGTCCATCGACAGCGCGAGCGCAGCCGCCATGCCTGGCGTGGTGCGCATCTACACCGGCGCCGACCTCGTCGCGGCCGGGCTCAAGCCGATCCCCGGCGTGGCCGGCTTCCGGCGCCCGGACGGCCAGCCAGCGGGCGGCCCCGACCGGCTCGCGCTGGCGCACGAGCGCGCGCGTTTCGTCGGCGAGCCGGTGGTCGCCGTCGTAGCGGAGACGCTGCAGCAGGCCCGCGATGCGGCCGAGGCGGTGTACGTCGAATTCGAGGAACTGCCCATGGTGGTCGGCAACGCGGCCGCGATGGCCGCGGGCGCACCCGTGCTCAGCGAGGAAGGCGCACCCGGCAACATCTGCGCCGAGATGCGCCATGGCGATGCCAAGGCGGCGCAGGCCGGCTTCGACAAAGCCGCGCACGTGGTGCGCCTGACCATCAACAACCAGCGCCTGGCGGCCGTCACGCTGGAGCCGCGCTCCGTGCTGGCGGCGCCCGAAGGCGAGGACGGCAAGCGCACCGCACTGCGCATGAGCACGCAGATGCCCACCGGTGTGCGCGACACGCTGGCCGGCATGCTGGGCATCGAGAACACCGAGCTGCGCTTGCAGGTCAACGACGTGGGCGGCGGCTTCGGCATGAAGACCGGCCTGTATCCGGAGGACGCCGTCGTCGGCGTGGCTGCGCGCGACTTGAAGCGCCCGGTGAAGTGGATCGCCGACCGCAGCGAGGAGTTCCTCGCCACCACGCATGGCCGCGACGTCGAGGTGCAGGCCGAGATGGCCCTGGCCGCCGACGGCCGCATCCTGGCGCTGCGCCTGCATTCGGTGGCCAACGTGGGCGCCTACCCCACCGGCGCCGGCGTGGCCATCCAGCTGCTGATCGGCCCCTGGGTCCAGACCAGCGTCTACGACATCCCGGTGATCGACTTCCGCTTCCAGGCAGTTCTCACCAACACCGCGCCTACCGGGGCGTACCGCGGCGCGGGCCGGCCCGAGGCCATCTTCAACATGGAGCGCCTCATGGACGAGGCCGCGCGCCAGAGCGGCATCGACCGCGTGCAGCTGCGCCGCCGCAACTTCATCCGCCCCGAGCAGATGCCCTACACCAACCCCATGGCCCAGGTGTACGACAGCGGCCGCTTCGAGCACGTGATGAAACAGGGCCTGGCACTGGCCGACTGGGACGGCTTCGGCGCGCGCGCTGCGCAATCGCAATCACGCGGCCGGGTGCGCGGCCTGGGCATCGCCACCTTCCTGGAGTGGACCGGCGGCAATGCGCTGCAGGAAAGCGTCACCGTCTCGGTGCTGGCCGAGGAAGGTGTGGTGGAAGTGTTCTCCGCCGTGAATGCCATGGGGCAGGGCATCGCCACCTCGCTCACGCAACTGGTGGTGGACGTGTTCGGCGTGCCACCCGAGCAGGTGCGCGTGGTGCTGGGCGACACCGACCGCGGCAACGGCTTCGGCAGCGCGGGCTCGCGCTCGCTCTTCACCGGCGGCTCGGCCCTGCATGATGGCGCGGAGAAGACCATCTCGCACGCGCGCGGCCTCGCGGCCAAGGAGCTGGAGGCCTCCGCCGACGACATCGACTACGCGCTCGGCCGCTTCTCCGTGAAAGGCACCGACCTGTCCATCGGCCTCTTCGAGCTGGCGGGCAAGCAGAGTGGCCGGCGCATCGTCATCGATTCCAGCACCACCGTCGGCGGCCCGAGCTGGCCCAACGGCTGCCACGTCTGCGAGGTCGAGCTGGACCCTGCGACGGGCGAGGTGGATGTCGTGTCCTATGCCTCGGTGAACGACGTCGGCAACGTGGTCAACCCCATGATCGTGCGCGGCCAGCTTGACGGCGGCGCCGTGCAGGGCCTGGGCCAGGCCCTGCTGGAGCAGGTCGCCTACGACCCCGAGACCGGCCAGCTGCTCACCGGCAGCCTGATGGACTACGCCCTCCCGGTCGCATTGCAGGCCCCGCCCTTCCGCACCGAGATGGACACCAGCACCCCCTGCCTCACCAACCCGCTGGGCGTGAAGGGCGTCGGCGAACTCGGCACCATCGGCGCCACCCCCTCAGTCGTCAACGCCGTAGCCGACGCCTTCGCCCGAGCCGGCCACGCCGACAAGACAACGCGACTGCAGATGCCGCTGACCCCCGCACGGCTCTGGCAACTGCTGCAGGACTGACCCAGCCAGCCGAACGCGCGGCACGCACAAGAAGCGCAGCGAGCCGCGCAGGCCCCAGTCCCGCACCGGGAACCGGCTTTGCCGGGCCCCAGGTGGGGTCGCCCCCTCGGGGGGTGGCGAATTACACGCAGCGAAGCGAAGTGAAAAGCCGGGGGGCTCTATTTCAACCAGCCGCGGCGCCGGAAGTACCACATGGGGCCGAGCGCGCTGGCGGCCATCAGCAGCAGCACGAAGGGGTAGGCCCCCGATCCAAGCTCCGCCACCTCCGGAATCTGCATGTTCATCCCGTAGATGCTGGCGATCAGCGTGGGCGGCAGCAGCGCCACGCTGGCCACCGAGAAGATCTTGATGGTCTTGTTCTGGTTGATGTTGATGAAGCCGACCGTGGCATCCATCAAAAAGTTGATCTTGTCGAACAGGAAAGCCGTGTGGTTGTCCAGCGATTCGATGTCGCGCAGGATCTGCCTGGCCTCCTCGAACTGCTCGGCATTGAGCATGCGGCTGCGCATCATGAAGCTCACGGCGCGGCGCGTGTCCATCACGTTGCGGCGGATGCGGCCGTTCAGGTCTTCCTGCCGCGCGATCAGCCCCAGCACTTCGCCGGCCAACTCGTCGCTGACGTTGCCCTTGAGAACCTTCTTGCCGGCCAGCTCCAGCTCGTCATAAATGTCTTCCAGCGTGTCGGCAGAGTATTCGGCGTCGGCGTCGAAGAGCTTGAGCAGCACCTCCTTCGCATCCTCGATCAGGCCCGGCGCGCGCCGCGCGCGCAAACGCAGCAGGCGGAACACCGGCACGTCCTCGTCGTGGATGGTGAAGAGCACGCCGCGGCTGCGCAATTCCTCATTGTGCTGGTTCAGGATGAAGGCCACGCGCACCGATCGCGGGTCTTCCTCGTCGGCAATCAGGAAGTCGGAGCGGATGTGCAGTTCGCCGTTGTCTTCTTCATAGAAACGTGCAGACTCCTCGATGTCCTCGTCCATCGCGTCTTCCGGGATGGACAGGCCGTAGTACTGCTTGATCCAGCGCTTCTCTTCCAGCGACGGTGACTCGAGGTCGACCCAGATCGGCTGGAACTTGGAAAGCTCTTCCAGAGCCTCGATTTCTTCCTGGACGAGGCGCCCATTGGCGAGCGTGAAGATGTTGAGCATGGGCTCACTCCCGTGGATACAACGACTGATGGGTGGCAAAGGGGCGGGGCGCTTTCAACCGACCCCTGGCACCATCGTGTAGTTCCGATGGCCGTCAGCAGGGAGTTGAAAGCTGCCGAGACGGGCAGATTTCCAAGGCGGTAACTCCTGTAAAAACGACGGGCGCGATTATGTCATCGGCGCCTTGCGGGGCCTTGTAGGCGCGCCCGCCGACGTACGCGAAGAGGCTGGATGGATGTACAGTCCATGCCTTCATCCCATGTCCGTCATCGAAGCCGAATCCCCTGTCACCCGACTGCACGACGCCCTGGCGCAGTTCAACGAGGCGCAGCGCGAGGCGGTGCTGCACGGCGTCGACACGCAGGAGGCGACCGATGACCGGCCCCTGCTCATCGTGGCCGGCGCCGGCTCGGGCAAGACCAGCACGCTGGCCCATCGCGTCGCCTGCCTGATTGCCAAGGGCGCCGACCCGCAGCGCCTGCTGCTGCTGACCTTCTCGCGCCGCGCCGCGCAGGAGATGTCGCAGCGCGCCGGCCATGTGCTGTCCAAGGTGCTGGGCCTGGGCTCGCAGACGCCGCCCAAGCTGCCCTGGGCCGGCACTTTCCACGCGGTGGGTGCGCGCCTGCTGCGCGAGTACGCGACGCAGCTGGGCCTGGGCGAGAACTTCACCATCCACGACCGCGGCGACGCCGAGGACCTGATGGGCCTGGTGCGCCACGAGCTGGGCCTCACCGGCACCGAGAAGCGCTTTCCGCTCAAGAGTACCTGCCTGTCGATCTACTCGCGCGTGGTCAACACGCAGGCCGGGCTGCACCAGGTGCTGGCCGAGTCCTTCCCCTGGTGCGCCGAATGGGAAGATTCGCTCAAGCGCCTGTTCGGTGCCTACGTCGAAGCCAAGCAGGAGCAGGACGTGCTGGACTACGACGACCTGCTGCTGGGCTGGCACGAGATGATGGGCGAGAGCGCGCTGGCAGCACAGCTGGGCGAGCGCTTCGACCACGTGCTGGTCGACGAGTACCAGGACACCAACCGGCTGCAGGCGGCCATCCTGCAGCGGCTCAAGCCCGATGGACGCGGCGTCACGGCGGTGGGAGACGACGCGCAGTCCATCTACTCCTTCCGCGGCGCCACGGTGCGCAACATCCTGGAGTTCCCGGCGCAGTTCGGCAGCCCTGCGCGCATCGTCACGCTGGAGCGCAACTACCGCTCCACGCAGCCGATCCTCGACGTGTCGAACACGCTCATCGCGGGCGCCGCCGAGCGGCATTCGAAGAAACTGTGGACCGACAAGCCCTCGGCGGGCCGCCCGCAGATCGTGCTGGTGCCCGATGAGGCACAGCAGGCCACCTGGGTGGCCGACCGGGTGCTCGAGCACCGTGAAGGCGGGCTGCGCCTGAACTCGCAGGCGGTGCTGTTCCGCACCTCCAGCCACAGCGCCGCGCTCGAGCTGGAACTGGCGCGCCGCAACATCCCCTTCGTCAAGTTCGGCGGCCTCAAGTTCCTGGAGGCCACGCACGTGAAGGACCTGCTGGCCGTGCTGCGCTTTGCGCAGAACCCCAAGGGGCGCCAGGCGGGCTTCCGCGTGGTGCAGCTGATGGCGGGCGTGGGCCCAGCCACCGCCACGCGCCTGCTGGATGCGATGGACGAATCCACCGACCCCGCCGCCACCCTGCAGGGCTTCGCGGTGCCGGCGGCCGCGCGCGAGCCGTGGGCCGAATTCGCATCCGTCTACGCGAGCCTGCGTTCGAGCCAGGCCACCTGGCCGGCCGATGCCGAGCTGGCGCTGCGCTGGTACCTGCCGCACCTCGATCGCCTGCACGAGGACGCCGCGGTGCGCCGCGCCGACGTCGAGCAGCTGGTGCGCTTGGCTGCCGGCTATGCGAGCCGCGAGAGCTTCCTCACCGAGCTCACGCTCGATCCGCCCGAGTCCACCAGCGACCGATCCGGACCGCCGCTGCTGGACGAGGACTACCTCATCCTCTCCACCATCCATTCGGCCAAGGGGCAGGAGTGGACCTCGGTGCATGTGCTCAACGTGGTGGATGGCTGCATTCCATCTGACATGGCCACCGGCAGCGCGGAGGAGATCGAGGAAGAGCGGCGCCTGCTCTACGTCGCGATGACCCGCGCCCGCGACCACTTGCACCTGCTGGTGCCGCAGCGCTTCTACGTGACGCAGCAGGCGGCCCATGGCGACCGGCACATGTATGCCGGGCGCACGCGCTTCATCGCCGCGCAGGACGCCAAGGCATTCGATCAGGTGGTGTGGCCGCCGCCTCCGCAGCAGCCTGCTGCGGTGCGCCCTCCCCAGGCGACGATCGACCTGAGGAACCGCCTGCGGGCGGCCTGGCGCTAGGGCCGGGAATCAGCGAACTCAGCGACTTTGCCATCAAAAGCAAAGTAAAGATATGGTCACAAACAAGGTGTAGGGACAAGGCCCCGGAACGTTGATTTTCTGGGGGGGCCCGGGCATAGTGAATCGACCTGCCGAGCTTTCCGTCTCCCATCTTCCCCCTTCTCATCTCCCCCCAAGTTCTCCCGCCGATTCCACCCGGGTTCCGGGTGGCGTCACTTCCTTAACCGTCAATTCCAGGAGGTCATTCATGAATCTGACGATCAGCGGTCATCACCTCGACGTTACTCCCGCGCTGCGCAACTACGTCACCAGCAAGCTGGACCGGATCACGCGGCATTTCGACCAGGTGGTCGACGTGAAGGTGATCCTGACGGTGGAAAAGCAGAAGGAAAAGGAAAGGCGCCAACGGGCCGAATGCAACATCCACGTCAAGGGAAATGACATGTTCGCCGAGTCGAGCCATGCTGATCTTTACGCCGCAGTCGACGAACTGGTCGACAAGCTGGACCGCCAGGTGGTGCGCCACAAGGACCGCCTGCAGGACCACCACCATGCAGCCCCGAAGCGGGTCATGTAACGTGATGTAATTGACACTGAGGGCAAATCCTCTTGCGGGCCGCCTTAGGGCGGCTCTTTGCTTTTTGTGGGGCAGGTGCATAATCGCCCCCGCTCTCTCCCCACCATGAACCGACTCGCGTCCATCCTGCCGCCCGCACAAGTCCTTGTGGGCGTCGATGCCACCAGCAAGAAGCGCGCCTTTGAAGAGGCTGGGCTGCTGTTCGAGAACCTCCACGGACTCGGCCGCGCGCTCATCACCGACAGCCTCTTTGCGCGCGAGCGTCTCGGCTCCACCGGCCTGGGCCATGGCGTTGCCATTCCACACGGCCGCATCAAGGGCCTGAAGTCGCCCATGGCGTCGGTGTTCCAACTGGCCCACCCCATCGGCTTCGACGCACCGGACGAGCAACCCGTCGTACTGTTGATTTTTCTTCTGGTGCCCGAGGCGGCGACCCAGAAGCATCTGGAAATTCTTTCCGAGATCGCCGAACTGCTGTCCGACGCCAACCTGCGCGAGCAGATCAAGTCCAGCAGCGATGCCTCGGCACTGCACGCCCTGATCGCCGGCTGGCAGTCGGCCCAGGTGGCGTGACCTTGGCCCCCCGGCTTTTCACTCCCTTCGGTCGTGTAACGCCACCCCCCGAGGGGGAGACCACACCTGAGGCCTGGCGAAGCCAGTTCCTCGGTGTGTTGCTGGCTTCGGCCGCGGGGATTTTTGCGCTGAGTCCATGAAGCCGACTGTCGTCAGTGCCGATGCGATGTTCGAGGAGTTCCGCGGCTCCCTGCGATGGGAGTGGCTGGCGGGCCTGGGGGCGTCGGAGCGGCAGTTCGACCCCGAGGTGATCAGCCGCGCCCAGTCGGCGGCGGACCTGGTGGGCTACCTCAACTACATCCATCCCTACCGGGTACAGATCCTGGGCGCGCGCGAGATCGCCTATCTGACGCGCGGCACGCTGGACGACTGCGCGCGGCGCATCGCGCGCATCGTCACGCTGGAGCCGCCCATGCTGGTGCTGGCCGACGGCCAGGCCGCGCCGGACACCCTGCTGTCCATCTGCGAGCGGGCGCAGTTGCCGCTGTTCGCCACCAAGGAATCGTCGGCCTTCGTGATCGACGTGCTTCGCGCCTATTTGTCCAAGCACTTCGCCGAGCGCACCTCGATGCACGGCGTGTTCATGGACATCCTGGGGCTGGGCGTGATGATCACGGGCGAGTCGGGCCTGGGCAAGAGCGAGCTGGGCCTGGAGCTGATCTCGCGCGGCAACGGCCTTGTGGCCGACGACGCGGTGGACCTGTTCCGCATCAACCAGACCACCATCGAAGGCCGCTGCCCCGATCTGCTGCAAAACCTCCTGGAGGTGCGGGGCATCGGCCTGCTGGACATTCGCGCCATCTTCGGCGAGACGGCGGTGCGCCGGAAGATGCGCCTGAAGCTCATCGTGCACCTGGTGCGCCGAGACAGCTTCGAGCGCGACTACGAGCGCATGCCCTCGGCCCCGCTCACGCAGGACGTGCTGGGCGTGCCCATCCGCAAGGTCATCATCCAGGTGGTGGCCGGCCGCAACATCGCCGTGCTCGTGGAGGCGGCCGTGCGCAACTCGATCCTGCAACTGCGCGGCATCGACACGTACGCTGAATTCGTCGCCCGCCACCACAAGGCCATGGAAGCCAACCGGGACGAATAGCTGAAGCTCCCCGGCTTTTCACTTCGCTCCCGCTACGTGTAATTCGCCACCCCCCGAGGGGGAGACCACACCTGAGGCCCGGCGAAGCCGGTTCCTCGGTGTGTCGCTGGCTTTGGGTGCGCAGGCGCGGATGCTGCTGGCGCTAGCTGACGTTCAGCGCTTCTTGATGCAGTCGCCGCAGAGGCCGTAGAGGGACATGGCGTGGTCCTGCAGGGTCCAGCCCTTGTCCTTGGCGATGTTCTGCTGGCGCTGCTCGATCTCGGCGTCGTAGAACTCCTCCACCTTGCCGCAGCTGGTGCACACCAGGTGATCGTGGTGGGTGCCCTCGTTGAGCTCGTAGACGGCCTTGCCGCTTTCGAAGTGGCTGCGCTCGAGGATGCCGGCCTGCTCGAACTGGGTCAGCACCCGGTAGACGGTGGCCAGGCCGATGTCGGAATGGTGGTTGAGCAGCACGCGGTAGACGTCTTCGGCCGTCATGTGGCGCTGGCTGCCGCTCTGGAAGATTTCCAGGATCTTCAGGCGCGGCAAGGTGGCTTTCAGCCCGGTGCTCTTGAGTTCTTCGATCTTGTCCATTGGGTTCCCTTGCCGGCCGCGGCCAAGCCGCCGGGGGCCAGCCGCTACAATGGTTCGATCATATCGCTTGCCTCTTTTCCCATGTCTGCCATTCACACACGCCGCCTCGGGCTGCTTCTGGTGGCCCTTGCCGGCACCGTCAGCCTGGGTGCGTGCAGCAGCATCGGCAGCTCCACGCGCAGCGCGCTCAATTCCGTCACCCCCTACAAGGTCGAGGTGGTCCAGGGCAACTTCGTGTCCAAGGAACAGGTCGAGGCACTCAAGCCCGGCATGACGCGCCAGCAGGTGCGCGAGATCCTGGGCACCTCGCTGCTGAGCGACGTGTTCCACGGCGACCGCTGGGACTACGTGTTCACCATCCGCCGCCAGGGCGTGGAGGCGCAGCAGCGCCGCCTGACCATGTTCTTCAAGGGCGAGCTGCTCGACCACTTCGAGGGCGACCCGATGCCCAGCGAGGAAGAATTCGTCGCCGCGCTCGACACCCGTGCCCGCGCGGGCGGCAAGGTGCCCAAGCTGGAAGCCTCCGAGGACGAGCTCAAGAAGTTCGACCCGAAGAAAGACGGCGACGCCAAGAGCGCCGCGGATGCGCCGTCGCAGCAGAACCTGCCGCCCCTGCCCCCCAGCTACCCGCCGCTCGACGCCGGCCGCTGAGCCCGCCGTGCCCCCGGGGCTTGCGAAGACCAGCCCCTTCCCGTTCTTCCTCTCAAGGAAACGCGTGACCGACTCCAACACATCCAACGTTCACCGCGTCGCCATCGCCGGCGCTTCCGGCCGCATGGGCCGCATGCTGATCGAGGCCGTGCAGGGCACCGACGACTGCAAGCTCAGCGGCGCGCTCGACATCGCCGGCAGCCCCGCGCTGGGCAGCGACGCCACCGCCTGGCTGGGCACCGCATCGGGCGTGCCCATCGTGTCCGACCTGCGCCAGGGCCTGGCCAACTCGCAGGTGCTCATCGACTTCACCCGGCCCGAGGGCACGCTGGCGCACCTGGCGGTCTGCCGCGAGCTGGGCGTGCAGGCGGTGATCGGCACCACCGGCTTCAGCGAGGCGCAGAAGGCGCAGATCGCCGAATACGCCAAGGACGTCGCCATCATGATGGCGCCCAACATGAGCGTGGGCGTCAACGTCACGCTCAAGCTGCTGGAGATGGCGGCCAAGGCGCTGTCCACGGGCTACGACATCGAGATCGTCGAGGCGCACCACCGCCACAAGGTCGATGCCCCCTCGGGCACCGCGCTGAAGATGGGCGAGGTCATCGCCGATGCGCTGGGCCGCGACCTGAAGGACTGCGCCGTCTACGCCCGCGAAGGCGTCACCGGCGAGCGCGACCCGTCCTCCATCGGCTTCGCCACCATCCGCGGCGGCGACATCGTGGGCGACCACACGGTGCTGTTCGCGGGCATCGGCGAGCGCATCGAGATCAGCCACAAGTCCTCCAGCCGCGTCACCTATGCCCAGGGCAGCCTGCGCGCGGTGCGCTTCCTGGCGGGCCAGAAGCGCGGCCTGTTCGACATGTTCGACGTGCTGGGCCTGCGTTGAGCGCGCTGCAGGCCCTGCTGCTCGAAGGCGACGCGGTCAGCCGCGCGGTGGCCGGCCTGCTGCTGCTCATGTCCGTTGCCAGCTGGGTCGCCATCCTGTGGAAGGCCTGGCTGCTGCGCGCCGGCACAGCCAGCGTGCTGCGCAGCATCGCCGCCTTCTGGCAGGCGCCCTCGCTGGACGAGGCCGCCAGCCGCCTCGCCGGCTTCGACCGCGCGCTGCTGGTGCTGCCGGCGGTGCATGCGCTGCGCCATGCCTCGGCCACGGACGCGTCAAGCCTGGGCGCCGGCGGCGACCCTTCTCTGCGCCTGACCCGCGCCCTGCGCGACGCGCTGCATTCGGCGCTGCGCCGGCTGCAGGGCGGCCAGATCCTGCTGGCCACGGTGGGCGCGACCGCGCCCTTCGTCGGCCTGCTGGGCACCGTGTGGGGCATCCACCATGCCCTGGCCACCATTGCCACGCAGAGCGGCGGCTTCACCATCGACAAGGTGGCCGGCCCGGTGGGCGAGGCGCTGATCATGACGGCCTTCGGCCTGGCCGTGGCCATTCCCGCCGTGCTGGCCTACAACGTGTTCGGCCGGATCATCGGCCGCATCGAGGCCGAGCTGGAAGGCTTCGCCCACGATCTGCTGGCGCGCTTCGCGCCGGCGTCGCACTGAGAACCAGGCCATGGCGTTCGGCCGCACCTCGCTCGGCAGCTCCGCGGGCAGCGGCGGCGGACGTGCGCTGGGCGGCGGCGGACAGCGGCCGCTGTCGGACATCAACGTCACGCCGCTGGTGGACGTGATGCTGGTGCTGCTGGTCATCTTCATCATCACCGCGCCGCTCATGGCCAGCTCCATCCGCCTGGACCTGCCCAAGACCGATGCCGGACAGCCGGCGCAGGCGCCGCAGTTCGTCTCGGTGGTCATCGACGCGCAAGGTGGCACCTTCCTCAACGAGGCGCCGGTCAGTCCCGAGGAGCTGGCCGCCGGACTTGCCAAGGCCGCGGCGGCCAGCCGCGACACCGAGGTGCAGCTGCGCGCCGACGAGGGCGTGCCCTACGGCCGCGTGGTGCAGGTGATGGGCATCGCCAACAAGGCGGGGCTGTCGCGCATCGGCTTCGTGACCGAGGCGCCGCTGGCGCCTGCAGCGCCCGCCGAGCCCGCCCGCTGAACGCGCGCTGTGCCGCGCGCACGTCCGTCGGCCAAGGACTACCCGCACTTCCCGCGGCGACTGATTGGGAGGGTGGCCGCCGCTGGCCACACTTGATCCTTGTCCAACCACGTTCAGGAGTTCCGCATGGCGAAACATGAGCAAGTGCAAGACACCGCGCAGCAGCTGATCGACCTGGAGAAGAAATTCTGGCAGTCGATGGTGGCGCAGGATACGGACGCTGCGCTGTCCCTGCTGGACCAGCAGGCACTGATGGTCAGCCCCCACGGCATGATGAAGTTCGACCACGCGCAGTACCGGCAGATGGCCGAGCAGGGCACCATGGTCCTCAAGGATTTCGACCTCGCCGACTTCGAGATGCTGATGCCCACGCAGGACCTGGCCATCCTCAGCTACCGCGTGAAGCAGTCGATGGCGCCGCGCGGCAAGGACGGGCAGTCGAAGACCGAAGAGATGGCCGACACCTCCACCTGGGTGCGCAAGGACGACCAGTGGCACTGCGTGGCGCACACCGAGACGCCACTGGCCGAGCGCGGCCAGGTGCATTGATCCGGGCGCGGCCTCAGCGCCCGGTGTGGGCAGCAAGTGCCGCGTTGTCGATCTCCCTGGCGAGTGCGCGTGCCGCCGCCGCTGCCGTGGCATCACCGAGTGCGGCGCGGTGCATGCGCGCGCGGACGCTGAACTCGCGCATTCCCGAATGGGCGGCCACGGCTTCCAGTTCATCGACCCATACCGGCGCCTGCGGCAGGCGGCCCTGCACGGCGACGCTGCACAGCAGCTCAAGCGCATAGACCTTGCCCCACACGTAAGCGTCGGGCAGGCGCGCGCATCGGCTGATGGTGTCGGCCAGCGTCTCCACCGACTGCGCGGTCTGGCCGCGCAGCATCGCGACGCGGCCCAGGCCGCGGCCGGCGATGCCTTCCCAGCACGGGTCGCCCAGCTGGCAGCCCAGCGCGAAGGCCTCGGCGAAGTGCTCGGCCGCCAGGTCCACCTCGCCGCGCAGCAGCCGCACCTCGGCCCACAGCGACTGCGGCCAGGGCACGAAGGCGGTCCAGTGGCGGCGCGCCAGTTCCAGTGAACGCGCCAGCGCTTCGGTGGCCGCGTCGAAATCGTGGCGCATCAGGTGCACGCGGCCGATCATCGACAGCGCATAGGACGCCTGCTTGGCATCGCCCAGGTCCTCGGTCATGGCATGCGCCTCGCGAAGCGTGGCCAGCGCGGCCTCGTAGTGCGCGGTGTCGCTGAGCGTGGAGCCGCGCACGATCGCGATGCGCGCCAGCTCGGCACGGTCGCTGCTGGCCAGCGCCCGGGCCTGCTCCAGCCATTTCAGTGCGCGCTCGTAGCGGCCGCGCAAGAACTCGACATAGCCCAGCTCGCGGCAGGCCGCCGCGGCCAGGGCCGGCGTCGCGCTCTGGCCAACGGCCAATGCCTCGTGCAGGGCGGTGGCGCCTTCCTCGTCGCGCCCGCGCGCCGCATGGACGAGGGCCGAGCCCAGCGCCACGCGGGCGCGCGTGCGCAGGACCGGGTCGCCGGTGCTGTCGGCCTCGACGATGGCACGGCGCAGGCATTGCAGGCCGGCTTCCAGCGCACCGGCGCTGATCGCGGCTTCGCCGGCTTCCAGTTGCGCCTTGGCCGCCGCGCGGCCGGTGGCCGGGCGTGCGATGGGCGCGGCGGTGGCGGTGCGGATGGCCGCCTGCATTGCAGCGCCGGGCTTGATGCCCAGTTCGCGCTCGAAGAGTTCGGCACAGGCGGCCGCCTGTCTGGCTGCGGCCACGCCGTCGCCGGCCGCGGCCAGGCTGCGCACCAGCAGCGCCTGGTAGTTCTCGTCCAGCGGATTGGATCGGACCAGCCGGGTTGCGAACGCCGTCGCCTCGCGCTCGGCACCGCCCGCCAGCCGCGCCAGGGCCGCCTCGTGCAGCACCGCCTCGGCGGTGGCGCGCAGCAGTCGCCGCTCGTTGGCCAGCCAGACATCGAAGGAGGGGCTGGCGCCAAAGCGCAGGCCTTCCAGCAGTTCGCGCTCCAGGCCCGGCACCTGGACCGCCTGGGCCCAGGTGCCGCGCAGCACGATTTCCAGGTCGACGGCGGAGCCTGGCGGAAGCTCGAGCGCAAGCTGCTCACCGCGCGGCCCGGCACCGTCGAGCAGCTTGCGCAGCTCGCTCAGGTTCCAGCGCAGGGCGGCCAGCGGGTCTTCGGCATCCTCGAACAGCAGGGCCGCCAGCTCCGCGCGGCTGGCCGGCACCGGGCAGCGCAGCAGGTAGGCGAGCAACCCCCAGACCTTGTGGCCGCGCGGCGCGGCCAGGACCTGGCCGTCGCGCAGCACGCGCGGCACGCCGAGCAGGTGGATGGACAGGCTCACGGGTCGCCCTCCGGAGGATGAGCGCCACCCCGGACGGTCCAGGGGGCCCGCCATGGTGTCGCGCATGGCCCGGCGCTGCAAGGGAGGGCTGCCGGCCGCTCAGGCCTCGGCGGTGGCCGGGTCGATGACCGCGGCCACGGCGGCCACGCTGTCGGCCGGGAAGCCGCCGCGCCGCGCGTGCTCCCGCACCAGCTCGGCATTGACCGCCTGGTAGATGCAGTAGATCTTGTCGCCGGTCACGTAGCTGTGAACCCACTGGACCTCGGGGCCCAGCTCGTTGAGCACGCTGCACGACTTCTGCGAGATGGCCTGCAGTTCGGCGGGCTTGGCCGCGCCGATCCCGGGGATGGCGCGCTCGATCACGTACTTGGGCATGGCACTTCCTTTCACGACAGGGGTGGATGAGGAAGCCCCAGGATGCCGGCCGGGCGTGTGAGCCGGCGTTTGACGCTCGCCGCCCTTGGCGACCCTAGGCCAGGTTCACCGGCCGGGTGTTCCAGATCTGGTGCGAGTACTCGGCGATGGTGCGATCCGAGGAGAAGCGGCCCATGCCCGCCACGTTGAGGATGGCGGTGCGCGTCCAGGCATCCGGGTCGCGGTAGAGCGCGTCCACCTGCTCCTGCGTCTGCACGTAGCTGGCGTAGTCGGCCAGCAGCAGGTAGTGGTCGCCCCAGTTCACCAGCGCATCGAACACCTCCTGGTAGCGCGCCGGCTCGCCGGGCGAGAACAGGCCGTCGCGGATGCTGTCCAGCACGCGCTGCAGTTCCAGGTTGCCCTCGTAGAACTCGCGCGGCGCATAGCCGCTGGCGCGGATGTCGGCCACCTGCGCCGTGGTGTTGCCGAAGATGAAGAAGTTCTCCGCGCCCACCGCGTCGCGCATCTCGACGTTGGCGCCGTCCAGCGTGCCGATGGTGAGTGCGCCGTTGAGCGCGAACTTCATGTTGCCGGTGCCCGAGGCCTCGGTGCCCGCGGTGGAGATCTGCTCGGACAGGTCGGCCGCCGGGATGATCGTCTCGGCCAGGCTCACGCTGTAGTTGGGCAGGAACACCACCTTCAGCAGCTTGTTCACCCGCTCGTCCGCGTTGACCACCGCCGCCACGTCGTTGATGAGCCGGATCACCAGCTTGGCCATGTGGTAGGCCGAGGCGGCCTTGCCGGCGAACACCACCACGCGCGGCACATGGCTCGCATCGGGCTCGTCCAGGATGCGGTGGTAGCGCGTGACCACGTGCAGCACGTTGAGCAGCTGGCGCTTGTACTCGTGCATGCGCTTGACCTGCATGTCGAACAGGGCGTCGGTGTCCAGCACGATGTTCAGGTGCTGCTCCACCCAGTTGGCCAGGCGCAGCTTGTTCTCGCGCTTGGCATGCCGGAAGGCCCGCACGAAGGCCGGCTGCTGCGTCATCGGCCTGAGCGACTCCAGCTGGTTCAGGTCGCGCCGCCAGCCGCGGCCGATGCGGTGGTCCAGCAGCTTGGCCAGCGGCGGGTTGGCCTGCGCCAGCCAGCGCCGTGGCGTGACGCCGTTGGTCTTGTTGTTGAAGCGCTCGGGAAAGAGCCTGGCGAAGTCCGCGAAGATGGACTGCTTCATCAGCTCCGAGTGCAGCTCCGACACGCCGTTGACCGAGTGGCTCGCCAGCACCGCCACGTAGGCCATGCGCACGCGCCGCTCGCCGTTCTCGTCGATGAGGGACAGTCGGCGCATCAGCTCCACGTCGTTGCCGTGCTGCTGCGCCACCTGCGCCAGGAAGCGCGAGTTCATGTCGAAGATGATCTGCAGGTGGCGCGGCAGGATGCGGCCGAACATGTCCACCGGCCAGGTCTCCAGCGCCTCGTGCATCAGCGTGTGGTTGGTGTAGCTGAAGATCTTCTGCGTGTGCGCCCAGGCCGTGTCCCAGGGCAGATCGTGGTCGTCGATGAGCAGGCGCATCAGCTCCGGCACGGCCAGCACCGGGTGCGTGTCGTTCAGGTGAATGCTCAGCTGCCCCGGCAGCTCGTCGAAGCCGGTGTGGTTGCGCAGGTAGCGGTGCAGCATGTCCTGCACGCTGGCGCTGACGAAGAAGTATTCCTGGTGCAGCCGCAGCTCGCGGCCCGAGGGCGTGGAGTCGTCGGGATAGAGCACCCGCGACACGTTCTCCGAGTGGTTCTTGCTTTCCACCGCCTCCATGTAGTTGCCGCGGTTGAAGGCCTTGAGGTCGATCTCCTCGGTGGCGCGGGCGGACCACAGGCGCAGCGTGTTGGTGGCCTGCGTCCCGTAGCCGGGAATGATGGTGTCGTAGGCCACGGCGAGCACGTCGTGCGTGTCGATCCAGCGCGCGGCGCCGTAGGGCGCGTTCTTGCCGCCCGCGCGTTGCACGTGGCCGCCGAAGCGCACGCGGTAGTTGACCTCGGGCCGCACGAACTCCCAGGGGTTGCCGCGCGTGAGCCAGTAGTCGGGCGTCTCCACCTGCTGGCCCTCGACGATGCGCTGGCGGAACATGCCGTACTCGTAGCGGATGCCGTAGCCGAAGCCCGGCACGCCCAGCGTGGCCATGGAGTCGAGGAAGCAGGCCGCGAGCCGGCCCAGGCCGCCGTTGCCCAAGGCCGCGTCGGGCTCGCGCTCGGCCAGCTGCTCGACGTCCACGCCGAAGTCGGCCAGCGCCTCCTTCACGGTGTCCTGCAGCTCCAGCGCCAGGATGGCGTTGGTGAAGGTGCGGCCGATCAGGAACTCCATCGACAGGTAGTACACGCGCTTGAGGCGCTGGGCGTACTGGGCGCGCGTGGTGGCCATCCAGCGCTCCACGAGCTGGTCGCGCACGGCCAGGGCGGTGGCATGCAGCCAGTCGTCCTGGCTGGCAGCCACCGGGTCCTTGCCGACGGCGTACATCAGCTTGTTGGCCACGGCCCGCTTGAAGGCGGCCACGTCGCGGTCGGGGTGGTCGTACTTGAAGGCTTCGGTCGTCATGGGTGGAGTTCTTTCTTCCCTGTCTTGTGTTTGTGTGTCGTGGGGATCAGCGGGCCAGCGCCTGGCGGTACACATCGACGTAGCCGGCCGCCGCATTCGCCCAGTCCGCCGGGCGGCGCATTGCACTGCTGCGCACCGCGCGCCAGTCGGCGGATCGCCGGAACAGGGCGAAGGCGCGGCGCTGGGCGCGCTCGTAGGCGGTATCGCTGAACTCGTTGAAGGCGAAGCCCGTGGCGGTGCCGGCGGCCATGTCCTCCAGGGTGCTGTCGGTGACGGTGTCGGCCAGGCCGCCGACGCGGTGCACCAGCGGCAGGCTGCCGTACTTCAGGCCGTACATCTGCGTGAGGCCACAGGGTTCGTAGCGCGAGGGCACCAGCGTGACGTCGCCGGCGCCGAAGAGGCGGTGGGCCAGCGGCTCGCTGTAGCCCAGGGTCACGCTCACCGATCGGGGCGCCGCATTGGCGCGGTCGCGGAAGGCGGATTCGAGCGCGGCGTCGCCGCTGCCCAGCAGCGCCAGCTGGCCGCCCTGGGCGAGCAGCGCATCCAGCCCGTGCAGCACCAGGTGCAGGCCCTTCTGCTCGGTCAGGCGGCTCACCACCACGAAGAGCGGCGCATCCGCCTCGGGCGCCAGGCCCAGCTCTTCCTGCAGCGCCGCCTTGCAGCGCGCCTTGCCGCCCATGCGGCGCGGGTCAAAGCGCTCGGGCAGCAGCTTGTCTGTGGCGGGGTTCCAGACCTGGTCGTCGACCGCGTTGAGGATGCCCGAGAGCGCACCGGCGCGGTGCCGCAGCAAACCGTCCAGGCCGAAGCCCTGTTCGGGCGTCTGGATCTCGCGGGCGTAGGTGGGGCTCACCGTGGTGAGCCGGTCGGCGAAGACCAGGCCGCCCTTCATGAAGGACAGCTGACCGTGGTACTCCAGCCCGTTCATGCCGAAGGCCGCCGGCGGCAGGCCCAGCTCGCCCAGGTGCCAGGGCGCGAACAGGCCCTGGTAGGCCAGGTTGTGGATGGTGAACACGCTGCCCGCGCGCGGCTTGCCGTTGTCGGGCGTGAAGGCGAGGTAGGCCGGGGCGAGGGCCGCATGCCAGTCGTGCGCATGCACCACCTCGGGTTGCCAGTTCGCGTCCAGCCCTTGCGCCAGGCGCGCCGCCACCCAGCCCAGCAGGGCGAAGCGCCGGTGGTTGTCGCTGTAGGGGCTGCGCGAGGCATCTTCGTAGGGATTGCCGGGCCGGTCGTAGAGCGCTGGCGCGTCGATCCAGTAGGCCGGCAGGTCCGGCGCCCCGGCGGTGACGATACGCCCCAGGCGCAGGCCCACGCGCTCGCCCCAGGGCGCGTCGAACTCGGCCACGGTCTGCGCGTCGCGCACGCCGGCCGCGATGGCGGGAAAGCCCGGAAGCAGCGCCCGCACGTCCTGGCCCGCGGCCAGCAGGGCGAGCGGCAGGGCGCCGGCGACATCCGCCAGGCCACCGGTCTTGAGCAGGGGAAAGATCTCGGCCGTGACCTGGAGGATCCGCATGGGCATCAGGGGGTGACCAGCCGCTTGAGCATCTCGCGCGTGACCAGCACCACGCCGCCTTCGGTGCGCTCGAAGCGCGCGGCGTCCAGCACCGGGTCTTCGCCGATCACGGTGTCGTCGGGCAGCACGCAGGCGCGGTCGATCACCACGCGGTTCAGGCGGCAGCCGCGCCCCACTTCCACGTCCGGCAGCAGCACCGCCTCGTTGATGTCGCAGTAGGAATGCACACGTACGCCCGAGAACAGCACCGAGCTGCTCACCTTGGAGCCCGAGACGATGCAGCCGCCCGAGACGATGGTGTTCACCGTCATGCCGTGCTTTCCGTCGCGATCGAGCACGAACTTGGCGGGAGGCAGCTGGCGCTGGTAGGTCCAGATGGGCCAGTTGGTGTCATAGATGTCCAGCTCGGGGGTGATCGAGGCCAGGTCGAGGTTGGCAGCCCAGAATGCATCAATCGTGCCCACGTCGCGCCAGTAGGCCGGCGCGTCGCCGCCGCGGTGGGCCCGCGTCACGCAGGACATGCCGAAGGGATGCGCCAGCGCACGGCCCGAGGCCACGGCTCGGGGGATGATGTCCTTGCCGAAGTCGTGGCTGGAGGCGGGGTTGCCGTTGTCCTCCTCCAGCAGCTGGTAGAGGTACTGGGAATCGAAGATGTAGATGCCCATGCTGGCCAGCGCCACCTCCGGCTTGCCGGGCATGGGCGGCGGATCGGCGGGCTTCTCCAGGAATTCCATGATCTTGCGGTCGGCATCGATGGCCATCACGCCGAAGGCGGTGGCCTCCATGCGCGGCACCTCGATGCAGCCCACCGTGCAGCCGCGCCCGTGCTTCACGTGGTCCATGAGCATGATGGAGTAGTCCATCTTGTAGACATGGTCGCCGGCGAGCACCACGACGTAGTCATGCGGGGTGGAGCGGGTCTGGATGATGTCCAGGTTCTGATACACCGCGTCGGCGGTGCCGCGGTACCAGTGCTCGTCGCCCATGCGCTGCTGCGCCGGGAGCACGTCCACCATCTCGTTGAGCTCGGCGCGCAGGAAGCTCCAGCCGCGCTGCAGGTGCCGCATGAGCGAATGCGACTTGTACTGCGTGACCACCGCCATGCGCCGGATGCCCGAGTTCAGGCAGTTGGACAGCGCGAAGTCGATGATGCGGAACTTGCCACCGAAATACACCGCCGGCTTGGCCCGCTTGTCGGTGAGCTGCTTGAGCCGCGAGCCGCGGCCGCCGGCCAGCACCAGCGCGATGGTGCGGCGCACCAACTGGTGCGCCTGGAGCTGGGATTGCGTGTTGACGTCGTCGTCCATCTTGTTTGCCTCCTGATGTGTACTGACCGAACTGCAATGAGTTTCCCGTGCCCCCGCACACTAGCACCGCGCGGGCGCTCTGGCTCCTACGCACTTGCAAGCCAGAGGCTGGTGGGCGGCACGACCTGCACCGGCGCGAGCGGCATGCCGGGCTCGCCGGCGCCCTGAACCCTGGCGTCGGTCGCCAGGCGCAGCTGCCAGCGGCCGGGCGGCAGGTGGAAGCGCACCGCGCCTTCCTGGGCGTTGACCAGCAGCAGCCACTGCTTGTGCGGCGCCGGCGCCTCGAAGAGGACGGCGATGGCCTGGCGGCCGGGCGCTTCCCAGTCGGCCGCGGCCATGGCATGGCCCTCGGCGGAAATCCAGCGCAGCGCTGCCTCGCCCCGGGGCGGGTCCGCGGGCCACCAGCGGTTGCTGCGCAGCGGCGCGGCCTCGCGCCGCAGGGCGGTGAGGCGGGCGACGAAGGCCGTCAGCTCGCCATCGGCGCGCACCCAGTCCAGCCAGGTGATGTCGTTGTCCTGGCAGTAGGCGTTGTTGTTGCCGCGCTGGCTGTGGCCCAGCTCGTCGCCGGCCAGCAGCATGGGCGTGCCCTGCGACAGCAGCAGCACCGCCAGCAGCACGCGCGACAGGCGGGCGCGCTCGGCCAGCACGGCCGCATCATCGGTGTCGCCTTCCACGCCGCAGTTGCGGCTGAGGTTGTGGCGGTGGCCGTCGCGGTTGTGCTCGCCGTTGGCCAGGTTGTGGCGCTCGTCGTAGCTCAGCAGGTCGCGCAGGGTGAAGCCGTCGTGCGCGGTGATGAAGTTGACGCTGGCGGTGGGCGCGCGGCCGTGGTGGCGGAAGTCCTCGCTGGAGCCGGCCAGGCGCTGCGCGAATTCGCCGAGGCCGGCGCTGCGGTGCAGCCAGAAGGCGCGCTGGGTGTCGCGGTAGCGGTCGTTCCACTCCAGCCAGCCGGGCGGGAAGCGCCCCAGCTGGTAGCCGCCCGGGCCCACGTCCCAGGGCTCGGCGATGAGCACGCAGCGCGACAGCACCGGGTCCTGCGCGATCGCGGCCAGGAAGGGCGATTGCGCATCGAACTCGCCGCCGGGCGAGCGCCGGCCCAGCACCGGCGCCAAGTCGAAGCGGAAGCCGTCCACGCCCAGTTCCAGCACCCAGTGGCGCAGGCAGTCCATCACCAACTGCAGCACGCGAGGCTCGGACAGCTTCAGGCAGTTGCCGCAGCCGGTCCAGTTCTCGTAGAGGGCGGGATCGTCCTGGCGCAGGTGGTAGTACAGGGCGTTGTCGATGCCGCGCAGGCTCAGGGTGGGGCCCAGCTCGTCGGTCTCGGCGCTGTGGTTGAACACCATGTCGACCACCACCTCCATGCCGCGCGCATGCACCGCGTCGGTGAGCGCGCGGAACTCGGTGGCGGGCGTGCTGCCGGCGCTGCCGCTCCAGTAGCGCGCCTCGGGCGCGAACCAGCCGATCGGGCTGTAGCCCCAGTAGTTGAGCAGGCCCAGCTTCAGCAGGCGCTCCTCGTCGGCGCGGTGCTGCACCGGCATCAGGCTCAGGGTGGTGACGCCCAGGCGCTGCAGGTGGTCCAGCACCGGCCCCCGCGCCAGCCCGGCGTAGCTGCCGCGCAGGTCTTCGGGCACGGCCGGGTGCAGCTGCGTGTGGCCGCCCACGTGCAGCTCGTACAGCACGCGTTCGCCGGCGGCGATGCGCGGACGCGCGGACGGCGACGCCTGCTGCAGCGGCGCGGCCACGCGAGCCTTGAGGGCGATGGCGGCGTTGTCGCGGGTGTCGCGCTCGTCGGGGCGGCCGGGCACGTGGCCCAGGAACAGGTCCTCGCCGCCGTAGGCGCCGACGACCTCGCGTGCGTACGGGTCCAGCAGCAGCTTCGCGGGGTTGAAGCGCAGGCCCTGGCGAGGCGCCCAGGGGCCGTGCACGCGAAAGCCGTAGATCAGCCCGGGCCGCGCGCCCGGCAGGCGGCCGTGCCAGCAGCCGTCGGTGCACGCCGGCAGGCGCAGGCGCTGCTGCTCGTACTGGCCGGTGGGGTCGAACAGGCACAGCTCCACCTGGTCGGCATCCGGCGCCACCAGCGCGAAGTTGATGCCGCCCTCCTCGGCCAGCGTGGCGCCCAGCGGAAAGGGCCGGCCCGCGCTCAGCATGGCGCTCCGTCGGCCCGGCTCAGACCAGCACCCACAGCAAGGTGGCCAGCGGCGGCAGCGTCATCACCAGCGACTGCGCCTGGCCCTGCCAGGGCACGGCCTCGGCGGGCAGCACGCCGTTGCCCACGCCGCTGCCGCCATAGACGGCGCTGTCGGTGTTGATGATCTCGCGGTAGGCGCCGGCTTCGGGCACGCCCAGGCGGTGGCCGTGGCGCACGACCGGCGTGAAGTTGCACACCGCGAGCACGAACTTTCCGTCGGCCGAGCGGCGCACGAAGGCGAACACCGAGTGGGCCTTGTCGTCGTGCACGATCCACTCGAAGCCCTGGGCCTCGCAGTCCATCTCGTGCAGGGCCGGGAAGTGGCGATACACGTTGTTGAGGTCGCGCACCAGCCGCTGGATGCCCTGGTGCGGCGCGTGGTCGAGAAGGTGCCAGTCCAGGCTGCGCTCGTGGTTCCACTCGGCGTACTGTGCGAACTCGCCGCCCATGAAGAGCAGCTTCTTGCCCGGGTAGGCCCATAGGTAGCCGTAGAGGTTGCGCAGGCCCGCGAACTTCTGCCACTCGTCGCCGGGCATGCGCCCGATCATCGAGCCCTTGCCGTGCACCACCTCGTCGTGCGAGAAGGGCAGCACGAAGTTCTCGCTGTGCGCGTACATCAGGCCGAAGGTCACCTGCTGGTGGTGGTGCGGTCGGTACACCGGGTCCAGGCCCACGTAGGCGAGGGTGTCGTTCATCCAGCCCATGTTCCACTTGAAATGGAAGCCAAGGCCGCCATGCTCGGGCGGGCGCGTCACGCCGGGGAATGACGTGGATTCTTCCGCCACCGTGAAGGCGCCGGGCCGCTGCACGCCCACCACCTGGTTCATGCGGCGAACAAAGTCGATGGCTTCCAGGTTCTCGCGCCCCCCCTGCACGTTGGGGACCCACTGGCCGGCCGGTCGGCTGTAGTCGCGATACAGCATGGAGGCCACCGCGTCCACCCGCAGCCCGTCCACGCCGTAGCGCTCCAGCCAGTACAGCGCGTTGCCCACCAGGTAGTTGCGCACCTCGGTGCGGGCGTAGTTGAAGATGAGCGTGTTCCAGTCGTGGTGGAAGCCCTCGCGGGGGTCGGCGTACTCGTAGAGCGCGCTGCCGTCGAAGCGGCCCAGGCCGTGCGGGTCGGTGGGGAAGTGCGCCGGCACCCAGTCGAGGATCACGCCCAGCCCGGCCGCATGCGCCGCCTCGACGAAGGCACGGAAGTCCTCCGGCGTGCCGAAGCGCGAGGTGGGCGCGTACAGGCCGATGGGCTGGTAGCCCCAGGAGCCGTCGAAGGGAAACTCGCTGATGGGCAGCAGTTCGATGTGGCTGAAGCCCAGGTCGCGCACGTAAGGCACCAGCGTGTCGGCCAGTTCGCGGTAGGTCAGCCACTCGTGGCCGTTCTTGCGCCGCCAGGAGCCCAGGTGCACCTCGTAGATGCTGATGGGCGCGTCGCGCCCGTTGGCCTGTGCCCGCTCCGCCGGCAGGGCCACCGGGCGCGGCAGGGCCTGCACCACGCTGGCGGTCTCGGGCCGCAGCCGGGCGGCAAAGCCGTAGGGGTCGGACTTGCGCAGCAGCTCGCCGCTGCCGGACAGGATCTCGTACTCGTAGGCATCGCCGGCCGCCACGTGCGGCGCGAAGATTTCCCAGACGCCGCACTCGCGGCGCAGCCGCATCATGTGGCGGCGGCCGTCCCAGTTGTTGAAGTCACCCACCACCGAGACGCGGCGCGCGTTGGGCGCCCACACGGCGAAGGCCGTGCCCTGGACGCCCTCCATCTCGCGCAGGTGCGCGCCCAGCTGTTCAAAGGGGCGCAGGTGCGTGCCCTCGGCCAGCAGCCAGACGTCGGTGTCGCCCAGCACGGGCGGGAAGCGGTAGGGGTCGTCCAGCTGCAAGGCGTGCGTGCCCCAGTCCACCTGCAGGCGGTAGCCCAGGCGCGCCTCGGCGGCCGGCACCAGGGCGGCGAACACGTCCGACTCGCCCTGGCGCTCCAGTTCGGCCAGCGGCCAGCCGGAACTGGCCTGCACGGCCGCCACCGAGCGCGCGCCGGGCAGCAGGGCACGCACCCACAGGCCGTCCGCGTCCTGGTGCGGTCCCAGCACGGCGAAGGGGTCGCCATGTTCGGCGCGCATCAGGGCGCGGATCTCGGATTCAGGCAGCAGCGGCATCGATGGGTACTCCCATGAACACGCCGTAGGGCGGCAGTTCCAGGACGAGGTCGCCGTCCAGCTTCGCATCCAGGAAGGGCGAACCGGCCAGCGGAACCAGCATGTTGGGCAGGCGCAGCGTGGCCCGCTGGCCCGACAGGTTGAACAGGGCCTGTAGGACCGCATCGCCTTCGAAGCGCTCGAAGCACAGGAAGGGCTCGGGCACGTCGACGAAGCGCATGCCGCCCGTGCGCAACAGGGGCTGGCGGCGGCGCCATGCGAGCAGTCCGCGGCTGTAGCTGAGCATGGAGAGAGGGTCCTGCGCCTGCCGGTCCACCGCCAGGGGCAGGTGCACCTCGGACACCGGCAGCCAGGGCTCGGCGCTGCCGGCCGAGAAGCCGCCGTGCCCGGCGTCGGCCTGCCAGGGCATGGGGGTGCGGGCGCCGTCGCGGCCCTTGAATTCGGGCCAGAAGGCCAGGCCGTAGGGGTCCTGAAGTCGCTCGAAAGGCACCTCGGCCTCCGGCAGGCCCAGTTCCTCGCCCTGGTAGACGCTGGCGCTGCCGCGCAGGGACAGCAGCAGGGCCAGCCACATCTTGTCGCGCCGGGCGTCGAGCGGTCCGCCTGCGCTCCAGCGGCTGGCCACGCGGGGCACGTCGTGGTTGGAAACGGCCCAGCAGCCCCATCCGCCGGTTTCCGCCAGTGCGTCGTCCAGGGCCTGCACCTGCTTACGCAGGTGGGCGGCGTTGTGCTCGGTGGTCAGCAGCGAGAAGCTGTAGGCCAGGTGCAGCCGCCGGCCGCGCTCGGTGTAGCGCGCCATGACCGGCGGGGCGTTCTCGTCGCCCACTTCGCCCAGTCCGACGGCGCCGTACTCGTCCAGCAGGCCCCGCAGCCGCTCCAGGAAGGCCAGGTTCTCCGGCTGGCTCTTGTCGTACAAGTGCTGCTGCATGGCGTAGGGGTTGTCGGCCCGCACCGTGCTCACCTCGTCGATGGCCTCGGCCCGGGCCGGCGGGTTGTCGCGCAGCCTTGCATCGTGGAACTGGTGGTTGCAGGCATCGAAGCGGAAGCCGTCCACGCCCCGCTCGCACCAGAAGCGCACTTCGTCGAGCAGGGCCTCCTGCACCTCGGGACAGTGGAAGTTGAGGTCGGGCTGCTCCACCAGGAAACTGTGCAGGTAGTACTGGCGCCGGCGCGTGTCCCACTGCCAGGCCGGACCGCCGAAGACCGAGAGCCAGTTGTTGGGCGGCGTGCCGTCCGGCCGGGGGTCGGCCCAGACGTACCAGTCGGCCTGCGGGCTCTCCCGGCTGGCGCGGCTGGAGGCGAACCAGGCATGCTGGTCGGAGGTGTGGGAGAGCACCTGGTCGATGATGACCTTCAGCCCCAGATCGTGCGCCCGGGCCAGCAGGGCGTCGAAGTCGGCCAGCGTGCCGAACATGGGGTCGACCTGGCGGTAGTCGGCCACGTCGTAGCCGAAATCCTTCATCGGGGAGCGGAAGAAGGGCGAGACCCAGATGGCGTCCACCCCCAGGCCGGCGACGTGGTCCAGCCGCGACGTGATGCCCGGCAGGTCGCCGATGCCGTCGCCGTTGCTGTCCATGAAGCTGCGCGGGTAGATCTGGTAGATCACCGCGCCGCGCCACCAGTCCTCGCCCCTGCTGCCCATGCACGCACCCTTTTGGTTGTGTTTCATTTTGGCACGCGAGAAATGGGCCAGCCCCGCGTCAGCGGAGTGGCAGGCGATGCCGCGATAATCCCTGGTCCAGCACGTTGTGGCCCCTTGCGGCCTGTCTTGAGAACAGGCCCGGCGCCGATCCCCTGTCGAGATCGCATGAATTCCAGCTACAAACCCGCCGACGTCGAATCCGCTGCCCAGGCCAAGTGGGCCTCGGCCGACGCCTATCGCGTGACCGAAGACGCGAACAAGAAGAAGTACTACGCCTGCTCCATGCTGCCCTACCCCAGCGGCAAGCTGCACATGGGCCACGTGCGCAACTACACGATCAACGACATGCTCACGCGCTACCTGCGCATGAGCGGCTACAACGTGCTCATGCCCATGGGCTGGGACGCCTTCGGCCTGCCGGCCGAGAACGCCGCCCTGAAGAACGGCGTGCCCCCGGCCGCCTGGACGATGGACAACATCGCCTACATGAAGGGCCAGCTGCAGGCCATGGGCCTGGCCATCGACTGGAGCCGCGAGGTCGCCACCTGCGATCCCAGCTACTACAAGTGGAACCAGTGGCTGTTCCTGAAGATGCTGGAAAAGGGCATCGCCTACCGCAAGACCCAGGTGGTCAACTGGGACCCGGTCGACCAGACCGTGCTGGCCAACGAGCAGGTGGTGGATGGCAAGGGCTGGCGCACCGGCGCGCCGGTCGAGCGCCGCGAGATCCCCGGCTACTACCTGAAGATCAGCGACTACGCCCCCGAATTGCTGGACTACACCCAGCACAAGCTGCCCGGCTGGCCCGAGCGCGTGCGCCTGATGCAGGAGAACTGGATCGGCAAGAGCGAGGGCGTGCGCTTCGCCTTCACCCACAGCATCAAGGACCACGAGGGCAAGCTGGTCCAGGACGGCCGCATGTACGTGTTCACCACGCGTGCGGACACCATCATGGGCGTCACCTTCTGCGCCGTGGCGCCGGAGCATCCGCTGGCCCAGCTGGCAGCGCGCAGCAACCTGGGCGTGGCCAACTTCATCGACGAATGCAAGGCCGGCGGCACCACCGAGGCCGAGCTGGCCGTGCAGGAGAAGAAGGGCGTGCCCACGGGCTTCACCGTGACCCATCCCATCACCGAGGAGCAGGTGCCGGTGTGGGTGGGCAACTACGTGCTCATGAGCTACGGCGACGGCGCCGTGATGGGCGTGCCGGCGCACGACGAGCGCGACTTCGCCTTCGCCAACAAGTACAACATCGACATCCTGCAGGTGGTGCTGGTGGAGGACGAGCCCCACTTCGACTATCACAAGTGGCAGGACTGGTATGCCGACAAGGAGCGCGGCATCACCATCAACTCCGACAACTTCAGCGGCATGAACTACCAGGAGGCCGTCAAGGCCGTGGCGCATGCGCTGGAGCAGAAGGGCCTGGGCGGCCTGCAGACCACCTGGCGCCTGCGCGACTGGGGCGTGAGCCGCCAGCGCTACTGGGGCACGCCGATCCCGATCATCCACTGCGATGAGCACGGCGCCGTGCCCGTGCCCGAGAAGGACCTGCCGGTGGTGCTGCCCACCGACTGCGTCCCCGACGGCAGCGGCAACCCGCTGAACAAGCACGAGGGCTTCCACGCCGGCGTGACCTGCCCGGTGTGCGGGAAGGCCGCGCGCCGCGAGACCGACACCATGGACACCTTCGTGGATTCGTCCTGGTACTTCATGCGCTACTGCGACCCGAAGAACGACCAGGCCATGGTCGGCGAGGGCGCGCAGTACTGGATGGCGATGGACCAGTACATCGGCGGCATCGAGCACGCGATCCTCCACCTGCTGTATGCGCGCTTCTGGACCAAGGTCATGCGCGACCTGGGCCTGGTGACCATCGACGAGCCCTTCAGCCGCCTGCTCACGCAGGGCATGGTGCTCAACCACATCTTCTTCACCCGCAACGCGAAGGGCGGCAAGGACTACCACCCGCCCTCGGAAGTCACGCCCAAGCTGGACGCCGCCGGCCACGTGGTCGGCGGCAGGCTGGCCGACGGCACCGAGGTGCAGTACGGCGGCGTGGGCAAGATGGGCAAGAGCGAGCGCAACGGTGTCGATCCGCAGGAGCTCATCGAGAAATACGGCGCCGACACCGCGCGCCTGTACACCATGTTCACCGCGCCGCCCGAGGCCACGCTGGAGTGGAACGACGCGGCGGTGGAAGGCTCCTACCGGTTCCTGCGCCGAGTGTGGAACTACGGCGTGCAGCTCAAGGAACTGGGCGAGGGCGCTGCCGCCGCGCCCAACTTCGGCAAGGCCGCGAAGGCGCTGCGCTATGAGGTTCACACCGTGCTGCGCCAGATCGACTACGACTACCAGCGCATGCAATACAACACGGTGGTGTCGGGCGCAATGAAGCTGCTCAACGCGCTGGAGGGCTTCAAGCCTGCGGACGCCGGCGACATCGCCGCGGCGCGCGAGGGCTTCGGCATCCTGCTGCGTACGCTGTACCCGGCGACGCCGCACCTGGCCTTCGAGCTCTGGCAGGCCCTGGACTACGACAAGGGGCACGGCGACCTGCTCGACGCCCCCTGGCCCACGGTGGACGAGACCGCGCTGGAGCAGGACGAGATCGAGCTCATGCTGCAGGTCAACGGCAAGCTGCGCGGCTCGCTGCTTGTGCCCGCGGGCGCCAGCAAGCAGGAGATCGAGACGATCGCGCTGGCCAGCGAAGGCTTCGTCAAGTTTGCCGAAGGCGCCAGCCCCAAGCGGGTCATCGTCGTGCCTGGCCGCCTGGTCAACGTGGTGGTCTGAGTGCGCGCACGATGAGCCCTTCGAGCACTGCAACGTCGACGTCGTCCCGCCGCGCCTTCCTGGCCGCGGGCGCCGCGCTGGGCCTGGCCGGCTGCGGCTTCAAGCTGCGGCAGGCGCCGGACTTCGCCTTCCAGTCCATCGCCATGCCCACCAACACGGCCTACCTGGCCCAGCTCAAGCGTGCCATCGACGTGACCGGCAAGCTGACGGTGAAGCCGATGACCGAGTGGGAGCAGGCCGACGTGGTGTTCGACGTGCTGAGCGAAACGCGCGACCAGCTGGTGCTGTCGACCAACTCGGCCGGCCAGGTGCGCGAGCTGCAGCTGTTCCTGCGCGTGCGCTTCAAGCTGCGCACGCCGCAGGGCAAGGAGGTGATCCCGCCCTCGGAGATGCTGCAGTCGCGCGACATCACCTACAACGAGACCGCGGCGCTGGCCAAGGAGAGCGAGACGCAGCTGCTCTACCGCGACATGATCAACGACGTCGTGCAGCAGACCATCCGCCGCCTCGGCGCGTTGAAGTCGCTCTGAGGACGAGGGCACCCGCTGTGCAACTGGCCGCGGCCCAGCTTCCGGCGCACCTGAAGAAGGGCCTGCGTCCGCTCTACACCTTGCATGGCGACGAAGCCCTGCTGGTGCAGGAGGCGGCAGACCTCATCCGCGCCGAGGCGCGCGCCCAGGGCCACACCGAGCGCAGCGTGCACACGGTGGCCGGCGCCCACTTCGACTGGGGCTCGGTGCAGGCGGCCGGTGGTTCCATGAGCCTGTTCGCCGACAAGCAGATCGTCGAGATCCGCATTCCGTCCGGCAAGCCCGGCAAGGACGGCAGCGTGGCGCTGCAGCAGATTGCCGAGAGCACCGTGGGCAACGACAGCACGCTCACCCTGGTGCTGCTGCCGCGCCTGGACAAGGCCACCAAGACGGGCGCCTGGTTCGGCGCGCTGGAGGCCAACGGCATCACCCTGCAGCTGGACCCGGTGGAGCGCGGGATGCTGCCCGAATGGATCGCCCAACGCCTGGGCCGCCAGGGCCAGCGGGTGAAGTCGGGCGACGAAGGCCAGCGCACCCTGCAGTTCTTCGCCGACCGGGTCGAGGGCAACCTGCTGGCCGCGCACCAGGAGATCCAGAAGCTGGCGCTGCTGCACCCCGAGGGCGAGCTGTCCTTCGAACAGGTCGAAGGCGCGGTGAACAACGTGGCCCGCTACGACGTGTTCAAGCTCTCCGAAGCGGTCCTGGGCGGCAACCCGCAGCGCGTCTCGCGCATGCTGGAGGGGCTGAAGGCCGAGGGCGAGGCCGAGGTGCTGGTGCACTACACGCTGGCGGAAGATATCCGGGCCCTCAAGCGCGTGCGCGATGCCGTCGATGCCGGCCGGCCGCTGCCCATGGCCCTGCGCGAGAACCGCGTCTGGGGCCCCAAGGAGCGCGCCTTCGAGCGCGTGCTGCCCCGGCTGGAAGGCCGCGTACTGACCCGCCTGCTCAATGACGCCCACAAGGTGGACGGCATCGTCAAGGGCCTGCCCCAGCCCGACTGGCCCAAGGACGGCTGGCAGGCACTGCAGCGCTTGGCCTTCCGCCTCTGCCGCCTGTGCATGACCGAGGGGCGCGCGCCGCGCGGCGCCTGAAACCCCGCGCCGTCGCCGCCCGCCCCGCCGGTGGGAAAATGGCGTCATGAACGCCTTCAACGTCGACGAACACATGCTGGCCCTGGGTGCGCAGGCCAAGACCGCCGCGGCCGCGATGGCCCGTGCCGATGCCGCCACCAAGAACAAGGCCCTGAAGGCCCTTGCCCGCCGCCTGCGCGAGGCCGGTGCCGAGCTGCAGGCCGCCAACGCCCGCGACGTGGAGCGCGCGAGTGCCGCCGGCCTGCCCGCGCCCATGGTGGACCGCCTGAAGCTCACGCCCAAGGTGCTGGCCACCGTGGCCGAGGGCTGCGAGCAGCTGGCCACCATGCCTGACGTCATCGGCGAGATCATCGGCATGCGCCAGCAGCCCAGCGGCATCCGCGTGGGCCAGATGCGCGTGCCCATCGGCGTGTTCGGCATGATCTTCGAGAGCCGGCCCAACGTGACCATCGAGGCAGCCAGCCTGGCCATCAAGAGCGGCAATGCGGCCATCCTGCGTGGCGGCTCGGAAGCCATCGAGTCGAACAAGGCGCTGGCGCTGCTGGTGGGCGAGGCGCTGCTGGAGGCCGGCCTGCCGGCCGATGCGGTGCAGCTGGTGCAGACCACCGACCGCGAGGCGGTGGGCCGCCTCATCGCCATGCCCCAGTACGTGGACGTGATCATCCCGCGCGGCGGCAAGGGCCTGATCGAGCGCATCAGCCGCGACGCCAAGGTGCCGGTGATCAAGCACCTGGACGGCAACTGCCACGTCTTCGTGGACGACACCGCCGAGCTGCCCATGGCGGTGCGCATCGTCGACAACGCCAAGACCCAGAAGTACAGCCCCTGCAACGCCGCCGAGGGCCTGCTGGTGGCGCGCTCGGTGGCGGCCGCCTTCCTGCCGCAGATCGGCGCCATCTTTGCGGCCAAGGGCGTGGAGATGCGCTGCGATCCCGAGGCCGCCGCCATCCTTCGAGCGCCCGGCGCGCTGCCGGACGGCGCTAGGGTGGTGGACGCGGTGGAGTCCGACTGGTACGAGGAGTACCTGGCCGCCGTCATCAGCATCAAGGTGGTGGCGGGCGTGGACGAGGCCATCGCCCACATCAACCATTTCTCCAGCCACCACACCGACGCCATCGTCACGCGCGACCACGTCAACGCCCAGCGCTTCCTGCGCGAGGTGGACTCGGCCAGCGTCATGGTCAACGCCAGCACGCGCTTCGCCGACGGCTTCGAGTTCGGGCTGGGGGCGGAAATCGGCATCAGCACCGACAAGTTCCATGCCCGCGGCCCGGTGGGCATCGAGGGGCTGACTTCGCTGAAGTACGTGGTGCTGGGCCAGGGCGAACTGCGTACGTAGCCGGCGGCTGGCCTTTCGCGGCGAGGGGCCACTTGTCCTGGACGCAATTGGCCCAAATCTACAATTGCGTTCTGAGCTCAAGCAAGAACACGCATAACAAGGCTGCCGCATGGTCCCCCATCTCGTCACCGCCCTGACCGGGCCGATCAACGAACTCGAGCAGCGTGTGCTCGACTCGATGCCAGCCATCGAGCGTTGGTTCCGCCTGGAATGGATGGAACACACTCCGCCCTTCTACAGCTCGGTGGACATCCGCAACGCCGGCTTCAAGCTGGCGCCGGTGGACACCAACCTCTACCCCGGGGGCTGGAACAACCTCACCCAGGAAATGCTGCCGCTGGCGGTGCAGGCGGCGCAGGCGGCCATCGAGAAGATCTGCCCCGAGGCCCGCAACCTGCTGGTGATCCCCGAGAACCACTCGAGCAACACCTTCTACCTGGCCAACGTGGCCCAGCTGGTGCGCATCTTCCAGATGGCCGGCCTGAACGTGAAGGTGGGTTCCATCGACCCGGCCATCAAGTCGCCCAAGAAGATCGTGCTGCCGCACGGCGAGAGCGTCTGCCTGGAGCCGGTGGTGCGCAGCAAGCGCCGCCTGGGCCTGAAGAACTTCGACCCCTGCACCATCCTGTTGAACAACGACCTGTCGGCGGGCGTGCCGGGCATCCTGGAAGACCTGCACGAGCAGTACCTGCTGCCGCCGCTGCACGCCGGCTGGTCGGTGCGCCGCAAGAGCAAGCATTTCCGCAGCTACGAAGAGGTGTCCAAGCGCTTCGGCAAGCTGCTGGGCATCGACCCCTGGCTGATCAACCCCATGTCCAGCCACGCCGAGGAGGTGGACCTGTCCACCGGCGCCGGGCAGGACCTGCTGGCCACCCACGTCGACCAACTGCTCACCAAGGTGCGCCGCAAGTACAAGGAATACGGCATCAACGAGAAGCCCTTCGTCATCGTCAAGCCCGACAACGGCACCAATGGCGTGGGCGTGATGACGGTGCGCGACATGAAGGACCTCGAGGCCCTGTTCAAGCCGCGCGCCGGCGGCCGTCCGGCCCCGGCGCTGGGCAGCGAGATCATCGTGCAGGAAGGCGTGCTCACCCGCGAGCGGGTGCACGACGGCGTGGCCGAGCCGGTGGTCTACATGATGGACCGCTACGTTGTGGGCGGCTTCTACCGGGTGCATGCCGAGCGCAGCATCGACGAGAACCTGGATTCGCCCGGGGCCAGCTACGTGCCCCTGGCGTTTTCTGAAAGTGCGCACTTACCGCAGCCGGGCGCCAAGCCTGGCGCCAGTGCGCCGAATCGCTTCTACATGTACGGCGTGATCGGCCGGCTGGCCATGGTGGCCGCCAGCTACGAACTCGAAGCCACCGACCCGGACGCCGAAGTCTACGAGTGAGCCTCGCCGCCGGGCCGCCGCCTTTCATTGGCGGCGCCCCGGCGTGACTGCACAATACCCCTCCCAGAACAACGCAACGCCCGCGGGCGCAGGCGAGCACGGCATCGGCGGGACGCAGCATCTCCCGGCACGAACAAGCCAGCCGCCACGACCTTCGCTGTCACACAACGTGTCTTCCCACAAGTCCACGGCCTCCGCAGGGCTGATCCTGGCCGCCATCGGCGTTGTCTACGGCGACATCGGCACCAGCGTGCTGTATGCGATGAAGGAGGTCTTCAGCCACGACCGCGTGATGTTCAACTTCGAGAACGTCTTCGGCATCCTGTCGATGTTCTTCTGGACGCTGACCATCATCGTCTCGCTGAAATACGTGGTGCTGGTGCTCCGCGCCGACAACGAGGGCGAGGGCGGCCTGATCGCCATGCTGGCGCTGGCCTCGCAGGCGGTGGTCGGCCGCCCGCGGCTGCGCAACGTGCTGCTCACGGTGGGCATCTTCGGCACCTCGCTGTTCTACGGCGACGGCGTCATCACGCCGGCCATCTCCGTGCTGTCGGCGGTGGAAGGCCTGGAGGTCGTGTCGCCGCACTTCAAGGAATACGTGATCCCGATCACGCTGGTGGTGCTCTTCGGCCTGTTCGCGCTGCAGAAGCATGGCACCGCGGGCATCGGCCGCTTCTTCGGCCCGATCACGCTCGTCTGGTTCCTCGCCATCGCCGTCCTGGGCGTGGCACAGATCGTCACGCACCCCGAGATCCTGTGGGCCCTGAGCCCGCACTACGCGCTGGGCTTCATCTGGAACAACCCGGGCACCAGCTTCCTCATCCTGGGCGCGACCGTGCTGTGCGTGACCGGGGCCGAGGCGCTCTATGCCGACCTCGGCCACTTCGGCAAGGGGCCGATCCGCATCGCCTGGTTCTCGGTGGTGATGCCCTCGCTCACGCTCAACTACTTCGGCCAGGGCGCGCTGCTGCTGCGCGAGCCCTCGGCGGTGAAGAACCCCTTCTTCATGATGGCGCCCGAGTGGGCCGTCATTCCGCTGGTGGTCATGGCCACGCTGGCCACGGTGATTGCCTCGCAGGCGCTGATCACCGGCGCCTTCAGCGTGACGCGCCAGGCCATCCAGCTGGGCTACCTGCCGCGCCTGAACATCGAGCACACCAGCGTGCGCACGGCCGGGCAGATCTACATCCCCTTCGTCAACTGGGGCCTGTTCGTGGCGATCGTGCTGGCGGTGGTGATGTTCCGCAGCTCCAGCAACCTGGCGGCGGCCTACGGCATTGCGGTGACCACCGACATGCTGATCACCACGGTGCTCACTTTCTTCGTCATCCGCTTCGCCTGGAAGCTGCCGCTGGCGCTGTGCATCGGCGCCACCGCCACTTTCTTCGTGGTGGACTTCGCCTTCTGGGCCTCCAACCTCCTCAAGCTGCTGGAAGGCGGCTGGTTCCCGCTGCTGATCGGTGGCGCGGTGTTCACGCTCATGCTCACCTGGAAGGAAGGGCGGCGCCTGATGCACGAGGTGCAGCGCCAGGACGCGATCGACCTGCGCGCCTTCCTGGAATCGGTCTTCGTCAACCCGCCGGCGCGGGTGGACGGCACCGCGGTCTTCCTCACCGCCGAGCCGGGCGTGGTACCCAACGCCCTGCTGCACAACCTCAAGCACAACAAGGTGCTGCACGAGTACAACCTGTTCGTGACGGTGCGCAACCACGAGGTTCCTTGGATCCCGATGGACAAGCGCATCGAGATGGAGCCACTGGGCCGCCACTGCTGGCAGGTGATCGTGCATTACGGCTTCAAGAACGACATCGACCTGCCCAGCGCGCTGGACGGCACCCGCATGCGCGGCTGCCAGCTCGAGCCCATGACCACCAGCTACTTCCTGTCGCGAGACGTGGTCATTCCCACGCTGGGCAGCGGCATGGCGCCCTGGCGCGAGAAGCTGTTTGCGCAGATGCACCACAACGCGAGCGGGGCGGCGGACTTCCTCAGCCTGCCGAACAATGCGGTGGTGGAGTTGGGAAGCAAGATAGAAATCTAGCCCACCCCCAGGCTACCCTGCTTCGCTGGTCCGCCAACCCCCTGCGAGGGGGCGCACCCAGCGGCCCGACGAAGCCGGTTCCGCGGGCGCCCTGGTCTTTGGCTGCGGCGCATTTGCCCTGCGGGGCGCGATCTTTCACGGGCCGGCACAATCGCCGCCATGCGTTTTTTCAAGGACCTGAGCCTCTCGGCCTTCACCGCCGGCTTCGTCGCCGTGCTGGTGGGCTTCACCAGCTCGGTGGCCATCGTGTTCCAGGCGGCGCAGGCCTTCGGCGCCAACGCCGGCCAGATCGCCTCGTGGATGTGGGCGCTGGGCATCGGCATGGGCCTGGCCTCGATGCTGCCCTCGCTCCTGTGGAGGAAGCCGGTGATGATCGCCTGGAGCACCCCCGGCGCCGCGGTGCTGGCCGTGGCCGGCGCTGGCTTCTCGATGAACGAGGCGGTGGGCGCCTTCATGCTCAGCGCCGCGCTCATCACCGTGGCCGGCGCCACCGGCTGGTTCGAGCGGGTGATGAACCGCATCCCGATGGAGATCGCCTCGGCCCTGCTGGCCGGCGTGCTGGCGCGCTTCGGGCTGCAGGCCTTCCTGGCGGCGCAGACGGCGCTGCCGCTGGTGCTGCTGATGCTGGCCACCTACCTGGTCGCGCGGCGCCTGCTGCCGCGCTATGCGGTGCCGCTCACGCTGGTGGTGGCCATCGCCTTCGTCGCGGCGCGCGGCGAGCTGGCCTGGTCGGCGGTGCACTTCGAACTTGCGAAGCCGGTGTTCACCCTGCCCGCCTTCACCTGGCAGGCGGCAGTGAGCCTGGCGCTGCCGCTCTTCGTGGTGACCATGGCCTCGCAGAACCTGCCGGGCGTGGCGGCGATCCGTGCCGCGGGCTACCAGATGCCGATCTCCAGGCTGATCAGCTTCACCGGCGTGATGACCCTCCTGCTGGCGCCCTTCGGCGCCTTCGCGCTCAACCTCAGCGCCATCACCGCGGCCATCTGCATGGGCCGCGAGGCGCATGAAGATCCCGCGCGGCGCTACACCGCGGCCGTCTCCTGCGGCGCCATCTACGTGCTGATCGGCTTCTTCGGCGCGGCCGTGACCGGGCTGCTCACCGCCTTCCCCAAGGAACTGGTGGCGGCCATTGCCGGCCTGGCGCTGCTGGGCACCATCGGCAGTGGACTGGCATTGGCGGTGCGCGACGAATCGCATCGCGAGGCCGCACTCATCACCTTCCTCGTCACCCTGTCGGGCGTCACGGTGGCCGGCGTGGGCTCGGCCTTCTGGGGCGTGGTGGCCGGTGCGCTGGCACTGGCCATCCAGGGCCTGGGCCGGCGCACGCGGACCGCGCACCACGACAGCAACAGCAACAGCAGCAAGAACGAATCCGCAGGAAAGACCGCCTCGCCATGAACATCCTCATCGTTGCCGACCCCCTCGAACTCTTCAAGATCTACAAGGACACCACCTTCTCGATGATGCGGGAGGCGCAGCGCCGCGGCCACAAGCTCGCGGCCTGCGTGCCGCAGGACCTCGCCTGGCAGCGCGGCCGGCCGGTGACGGCCAAGGTGCGCGAGATCGTGCTCACCGGAGAGAAGGACGCGTGGTTCCGCGTCGAGACCTTGCGGGAAGTGCCGCTGCACGAATACGACGCGGTGCTGATGCGCAAGGACCCGCCCTTCGACGCCGAGTACATCTACGCCACGCACCTGCTGGAGCAGGCCGAGCGCGAGGGCGCGCGCGTGGTCAACAAGCCGCGCTCGCTGCGCGACCACCCGGAGAAGCTGGCGATCATGGAGTTCGCCGAGCACACGACGCCCACGCTGGTGACGCGCGATGCGCAGGCGGTGCGCGCCTTCCATGCAGAGCACCAGGACATCATTCTCAAGCCCCTGGACGGCATGGGCGGCATGGGCATCTTCCGCGTGAAGGCCGATGCGCTGAACCTGGGCTCCATCATCGAGACGCTCAACAAGGACGGCGCCGAGACGATCATGGTGCAGCGCTTCGTGCCCGACATCGTCAAGGGCGACAAGCGCGTGCTGGTCATCGACGGCAAGCCGGTGCCCTACAGCCTGGCGCGCATTCCGCAGGGCACGGAAGTGCGCGGCAACCTGGCGGCCGGCGGCCTGGGCGTGGCCCAGCCGCTCACGCCCGAGGACCTGAAGATCGCCGAGGCCATCGGCCCGGTGCTGGCCAAGCGCGGCCTGCTGCTGGTGGGCCTGGACGTGATCGGCGGCTCGCTCACCGAGATCAACGTGACCAGCCCCACCTGCTTCCAGGAAATCACCGAGCAGACCGGCTTCGACGTGCCGGCGATGTTCATCGACGCGCTGGAGAAGCTGGTGGCTTCGGGCAAGTAGCCGCACGCTCCACAAAAAGACAAAGGCTCGGCCGCCTTGCGGCGCCGGGCCTTAGTCTTTAGGACGCTGCGACGCGCCGGTCGATCAGAACTCCATGGTGGCCGTCAGGCTAAACGTGCGCGGATTGCCCAGCACCAAGTAGCCCGCGCCAGGGTAGCCACCCACCGATGCCCAGTAATCGCGGTCGGCGACGTTCTCGACACGGCCGCGCAAAGTAACCAGTTTGCCGCTCACGTCCATGACGTAGCGCGCGCCGAGGTCGAAGCGGCTCCAGCCCGGCACGCGCAGCGTGTTGGCCGAATCGGAATAGCTGCTCGAACTAGCGATCATGCGGCCTTCCAGCGTCAGCCCGCGTACGCCGATCACGTCCCACTCCAGGCCGAGGGTGCCCTGCGTGTTCGGCACGCCGATCACGCGCTTGCCATCGGTGAGCGCGTCGCCGGTGTCCTTCTGCTTGGCATCCAGGAAGGTGACGCCGCCGAGCACGCGGAACCCGCGCACCGGTTCGCCGAACACATTGAATTCCGCGCCCTGGTGATTGTCCTTGCCCTCGGCGACGAAGTAGCCGGCGCTGTTGCGCAGGGCGCGCGGCTTGTCGATGGTGAAGTAGGAGGCAGTGGCGCCCAGCGAGCCGCCGTCCCACTTCACGCCCACTTCCTTCTGCTTGGACACGTAGGGTGCGAGCTGCTCGCCGACGTTGAGCACCGGCTGGCCGGCGATCGTCGCGGGCGCCGTCTCGCCTGGAGACAGGGCCTCGACGTAGTTGCCGTAGACCGAGATTTCCGTGGTGGCCTTCCAGACCACGCCGCCGATCGGGCTGGTCTTGTTCTGGTCGTAGCCGCTTTGCAGGGCGCCGGTGTTGTAGGCGAAGCTTTCCAAGTCCATGGTCTGGTAGCGCGCGCCTACCGTGACCAGCAGCGTGTCGTTCAGGAAGCCCAGCGTGTCGCCGATGGCATAGCTGATCAGACGGTTCTTGTTTGTGGTGGCCGGGTTGTCCAGGTCGTTGCCGAAGCCGAACACATCGCTGCCTGCGCTGAAGGCGGGCTTCGGATAAATGACCGGGTTGTAGAGGTTGGTGGAGAACTGGTTGAAGAAGTCGTAGCGGAAGGCGTTCTTGCGGTTCTCGTCATAGTACGAGTACGCGCCCACCACCTGGTGCGATACCGAGCCGGTGTTGAACTTGCCCCGGATGCCGAGCTCGCCAGTCTGGATCTTGTCGCGGCGAGCGTTGTCGAAGCGGTAGAAGCTGCCGTCGCCGGTGGTGCCGTTGTTCACGCTCAGGCCGGCCAGGCTGTTGGCCTCGTAGCCATCGCGCATGCCGCCGGCGAACCAGGCCGTGACGTTGTCGGTGATGTCCACTTCGCCGCGCACCGTGCCGAAGGTGTCGCGCTCGTTCGAGTAGGTCCAGGGCTGCGCCCAGTTCTTTGAGGCGTCCGGCGCCGAGGGCACGACAGTGGCGGCGGCGATGTCGACGTTGGTACGGGTCTGGCTCAGGCGATGGTCCTGATAGCCGACGTCGGCCGACAGGCGCACGTTGCGACTGCGCCAGTCCAAGCCCACTGAGGCCACACTCATCTCGACATCCTCGTTGTCAACGCCGGTACCGCCGTCGCGGCGTGCGGCATTAACGCGGATACCCAGACTCTGGTCGGGGCCGAAGCGGCGCGATATGTCGGCAGCCCCGTACCACTGCGAGCCGCTGGACACGCCTAGCGTCAACGCGGTGAGCGGTTCATTGCCGGCGCGCTTTGGCAGCAGGTTGACGGAACCACCAATGCCGTCGCCACCGGGTGCTGCACCATTGAGGAACGCGCTCGGGCCGCGCAGCACCTCAACACGCTCGAACAAGTTGGACGAGATGTATTGACGCGGCAATAAGCCGTACAGGCCGTTATAGGCGATCGAGTCCGAACTCAGCAGGAAACCGCGGATGAAGTAGGTTTCCTGGAAATTGCCGAAGCCGCGCGCGACGCGCACCGACGGGTCGTTCTGCAGCACGTCCGCCACGCTCTTGGCCTGCTGGTTTTGGATCAGCTCGTTGGTAAAGCTCGTGGTTGTAAAGGGCGTACTCATGATGTCCTGGTTGCCCAGGATGCCCACCTTGCCCCCGCGCGCCACCTGGCCGCCCGCGAAGGGCTTGGTCAGGCCTTCGGCCGAGGCGTCTGCGCTGGCTTCCACCGTGATCGCGGTCAGGGTGCCTGCCGACGTCGCGGGCGCCGGGGCGGTGCCGGTCTGCGCGTAGGCGCCGAAGACCTGCGTGGCCGCGGCGGCTGCCAGCGCAATGGCGCGCAGGGTGAATCTGGAGGTGTGAGGAGCAGCCACGGCGGGACCTTTTAGTTCTTGCAAATGAGAATGCCTATTATTGAGGGTACGGCCGCGGCCACCCATGCCTTTGTCTTCATTTGCAGGACGTTCGACGCCGAAGCGCGTCTAGGTGTTGCGCGGAAGCACCGCGCAGGCGCATGCCAATCAGCCTGGCTGGAGGCGGCCGTCGACGAAAACGCGCAATTCACCCGGGGTGAAGGCCACCCAGTCCTCGTTGGTCGTGAGCGGCGTCGTGACCACCACCGCCACCCGGTCGGTGGGTGTGGTGTGCTGCGCGAAGTCGATCGACAGGTCCTCGTCCGCCAGTTGCGCCGCCGCGAAGGGATGGCGGCGCTCGACGTGCCACAGGTGCGTCGAGGCGTGGGCCCACAGCGCCTGCCCGTTGGACAGCATGAAGTTGAAGGTGCCGTGCTTTGCGATGCGCGGGGCCAGCTCCTTGAGGGTGAGCGTCAGCTCGTCCACGCTAGGCACGCCGGCATGCGACTTGGCCAGCTCCTGCATGATCCAGCAGAAGGCATGCTCGCTGTCGGTGTTGCCCACGGGGTGGAAGTTGCCGTGCAGGCGCGGGCGGAAGTCCTTCAGGTCGCCGTTGTGGGCGAACACCCAGTAGCGGCCCCACAGCTCGCGCACGAAGGGGTGGCAGTTCTGCAGGTTGATCTCGCCCTGCGTGGCCTTGCGGATGTGCGCCACCACGTTGCGGCTGCGGATGGGGTAGCGGCGGATCAGCTCGGCCACCGGCGACTCGCAGGCCGGCTGGTGGTCCACGAAGTGGCGCAGCCCGCGGTCCTCGAAGAAGGCGATGCCCCAGCCGTCGGCATGGTGGTCGGTGCGGCCCCCGCGCTGGGCGAAGCCCGTGAAGCTGAAGGTCACGTCCGTCGGCGTGTTGCAGTTCATTCCCAGCAGTTGGCACATCGCGTCATTAGAGCGCGAAAACGCGCCCGGGTTTTTTCAGCGCGCCTCGGGCGTGGGCGTCGGAGCCTGCGGCCGTTCGCGCAGCTGCCAGGCGGCGCAGATGGCCAGCGCGCAGATGCCGGCCAGCAGCATGAACACCTCGTCGAAGGCCGCCAGCCGCGCCGGGCTGGTGGCGGCATTGGCCAGCGAGTCGCCATGCGCGGCCAGCCGCCACTCCAGCACGATGGCGCACAGGCTCACGCCGGCCGCGCCGCCCAGCATGCGCACGAAGTTGATGGCGCTGGCGCCCTGGGGAATGAGCGGCTTGGCCAGCGGCCGCATCGAACCCAGGTTGAGCGAGGGCAGGATGAAGCCAAGCCCCAGCCGCCCGATGCCGGCAAAGAGCACCAGCAGCCAGATCGCGCTGCCCAGGTGGATCACCAGCATCAGCGCGAAGGAAGCGGTCAGCAGTGCCAGGCCGATGCTCACCAGCAGCCAGGTGGGCTGCCGGTCCGCCAGCCGCCCGACCCAGGCGATGGTCACGGCCAGCACGATGCCCGCCGGCAGCATGATGGTGCCCACGTACGAGGCCGACAGCTGCAGCCCCACCTGCATGTACACCGGCAGCAGGTAGGTCGAGCCGAACAGGGCGGTGCCGTAGATGAAGGCCACCACGCTGCCCATGGCGAACTGCCGGTAGCCGAACAGCGCCAGGTTCATCAGCGGCGCGCCGCCGTTGGCCGCCATGCGCTTCTGCCAGGCGATGAAGGCCACCAGCGACACCGCCGCCCCGACCAGCAGCCCGACGCTTTCCAGCGGCGTGCCGCCGCGCAGTTCCACCAGTCCGTTGAGCAGGCACAGCGTGCCCACCGTGGCCAGCGCCAGTCCGCCCCAGTCCAGCCGCGCGCCGCGCTCGGCGGTGATGCCGCCGGGCGCCGTGGTGGGCACGAACTTGTAGGCCGCCCACAGCGACACCAGGCAGAAGGGCACCACCATGAAGAAGATGGAGCGCCAGCCGAACAGGTCGACCAGCACGCCGCCGATGCTGGGCCCGATGGCCGGCGCCAGCACCACGCCCATGCCGAACAGCCCGCTGGCGCGGCCCTGCTCGTGCGGCTCGAAGGCGCGCAGGATGATGATGGCCGGAATGGGCTGCACCACCCCGGCCGCAAGACCTTCGGCCACCCGCGCGGCCAGCACCACCCAGAACTGCGTGGCCAGCCCGCCGACGATGCCGCCGGCCAGCAGCAGGACCATGGTGCCCACGTAGGTGCGCCGGTAGCCGAAGCGCCCCAGCAGCCAGGGCGTGGTGAGCATCGCCACTGTCATCGACACCATGAAGCCCGAGGTGACCCACTGCGCGCGCTCCTGCCCGAGCGAGAAGTGGTGGCTCATGCCCGGGATCGCCACGTTGACGATGGTGGAGGACATGATGGACGCCATCGTCCCCACCATGACCGAGAGCAGCAGGTACCAGCGGTAGCGCTCGCCGTAGCGCTCGCGCAGGGTGGGCATGGCCGGCGCGGCGGCGGGAGGGGGGATGTCGGGTTTCATCGAGGAGGCGGGCGTGCCGCTCGGGGCACTTCACCCCGAGGATATCGGCCTTTGCGCTGACAAGGCAGTCGCGTTGGCGCCCGCACAATGTCCGCGGAAAACAAGGGCCCCCATGTCAGAACTTGCCTCGACCGTACCGGGCGCCGCGCCCGCCGACACTCCCGCTGAACCGCTGGTCGCGCCCACCGTGAGCCGCGCCTACCAATGCCAGTGCGGGCGGCCGGTGTTCCTGCGCAACAGCCGCTGCCTGGCCTGCGCCACGCCCTTGGGCTTCGTGACCGAGCAGTTCGGTGTGCTGCCGCTGGCGCCGGTGGAAGGCAGCGAGCGCTTCACCGTGTTCGGCGATCCGCAGGGACCGCAGTACCTGCGCTGCGCCAATTTCCTGAGCGCCTCGGGCTGCAACTGGATGGTGCCGGCCGAGGCGGTGGAGGGCGAGGCGCCCGACCCCGCGGCCCACGGCCTTTTGCCGGGCATGTGCCTGGCGTGCAGCACCACCCGCACCATTCCGGACCTGTCGGTGCCCGAGAACCCGCAGCGCTGGAACCTGCTGGAGCAGGCCAAGCGGCGCCTGATCTCGCAACTGCTGGCGCTGGGCCTGCCGGTGACCACGCGGGTGAGCGACCCGGTGCATGGCCTGGCCTTCGACTTCCTCTCGGAGATGCCCGGCCTGCCGGTGCTCACCGGCCACGCCGGCGGCACCATCACGCTGAACGTGGCCGAGGCCGACGACGCCGTGCGCGAGCAGGTGCGCGCGCAGATGGGCGAGCCCTACCGCACCCTGCTGGGCCACTTCCGCCACGAGATCGGCCACTACTACTGGGACCTGCTGGTGGCCCCGCGCGAGGACTGGCTGACGGCCTTCCGCGAGCTCTTCGGCGACGAGCGCGAAGACTATGCGCAGGCGCTGCAGCAGCATTACCAGGAGGGTCCGAAGCCCGACTGGGCCTCCAGCTACATCAGCTCCTACGCCGCCGCCCATCCCTGGGAGGACTGGGCCGAGACCTGGGCGCACTACCTGCACATGGCCGACACGGCCGACACGGCACTGAGCTTCGGTGTCAATGCGCTGAAGGTGGAAATTGCGGACGACGACCTCTTCCACTCGGCCGACCTGTGGCAGCCGGACGATCCCGATGCCGGCCACTTCCTGGATTTCCTCAACGGCTGGGTGCGGCTCACGCACGTGCTCAACGAGTTCGCCCGCAGCATGGGGCAGCACGACACCTACCCCTTCGCGCTGCCGCATGCCGTGGTGCGCAAGCTGCAGTTCGTGCACCAGCTCGTGACGCAGCGGCGCGAACCCTGAAGTGGTTCCAAGAATAGAAGAACGGCCCCGGGCATGCTCTGGAGCCGGGGCCGACCGATCGTTCGCGGTGTGCCTGGCTCGCTTCGCGAAGTACACCACTCCTGGCCCCCTATCAAGTGCTACGCGGGACCGTCGAATTTTGAGTATTTGACAGGCTCCCCGATTAATTTGCTTTTGCAAAAAAAGCTTTCGCCAGTTTTTTTTGACTGAAGCGGCTTGCCAAAAAAGGGGCGGCATATCTAGAATTTTGATTTTCAACTTGCAAGGGGGCTTGTGATGCAGTCAGGTTTCAATTTTATTGAAAAGTCAAATGACGAATCATGGGGAGAATATGCAATTCGTTATAAAAAGTGTCATGCAGAATACCTGGCGAGCCTCACTTTAATAAGTTGTCACTGGATCGCAACTGTTGGCGCAGAGACCCACGAGGGGGCGCAGTCGTCAGCGCTTCGAGCAAAATGAATATGGACGGACGGGAAGTTGCGCTTGTGGGCGACGTCGTTAACTATCCTGATGGGAGAGAGGAAAGCATCACTTCAGGTGCCGGCATTGGAGCAGTTGTGGAGGGGCGATCGGCTGCCGTCGTGGGTAGTCACGTCAGTGGCGGTGATCGAATTGTGAGCACACCCGTCCAAGTCGCTCGAATTTGCATCTACGAGGAGTTGCCAGTTTCCGGGTTTCTGATTGAAGGCTTTCGTCAATCGAAATAGGAGGCATCGCATGGCTTCATTCGGCCGATTGACTTTTAGCAATGGCAAGAGCCAGTCCGTCGTCGGAGATAAGACGACACACGGTGGTGTGGCCATTTCCGGCACCGATGCCCAAAGCTGGAACGACCTCCCAGTATTGAAGTTGGGTGATCTCGTTTTTTGTCCAGTGCACGGGGTGAACAAGATCATTGAGGGTCTTCCAAGCAATACGTGGAATGGAATTCCGCTTTGCTATGATGGATGCAAAACGGAATGCGGCTCGCAATTAATTGCAGAACAGGCCCCCGCTCGCACGCTCCTTGTGGCAAAAAGAACGCTTGAGTTCGCTGAGGGTGGAACTCACGATCTCCAATTCAAAGTAATCGTTGAATCTTCCCAGAAGGCGTTCGCATTTTTGCCCTATAAGGTCACCCTCGACGATGGTCGCGAGTATCACGGCGTTACGGATATCTTCGGAATGACCAATTCAATTTACGCGGATGCACCGCAGGTTGCAACAATCGAGGTTCCTTTTTATGGCGACAAGACAAGCACGACTGACTCCGACAGCGGATCGAGCACCTGCTGTCGTTAGCATAGCGAGAGAGTTAAGTGGCCCGCAGTGGTGCGCCCGTTTTCCCGGTAGTAGGCAAATAGATGATCTGCATCAGCCTTTCAAGTCAAACATGAGTTCGTTCAAAACCGCCTTGGATGCCGCTGGTGCGACTGTAATAATTTCGGCAACCTTCAGGCCTCCAGAGCGTGCGTATTTGATGCATTGGTCATGGAGAATTGCAAATGGAGCCAAACCGGAGTCTGCGGCGAGCATGAACGGAGTGAATATTGAATGGGTTCACCCAACGGATGCGGCGTCGAGGAAGGCTGCCGAAGAAATGGTGACTGCCTTTCAAATGAATGGATTGCAGGTCGCGCCGGCGCTTCAGTCGAGGCATACGGAGGGCGCGGCGATTGATATGAACATCAGTTGGAGCGATGGTTTGGAGATCAGGAGCAGCGATGGTTCCGCACAAACCATTGAATCCACCCCTCGAACCGGAATGAATGCCGAGTTGCACAAGGTCGGCGCAACTTACGGCGTCCTGAAATTCTCCGGTGGAGCGGCAGATAGGCCGCATTGGTCTGACAATGGGCACTAGAAGGACTCTCTTTTGGGTCGCACTCGTCCTTGTTCAGGCGAGTTGTTCTGGATCGACACCGCCGGACGAAATCGAAAGCTTCATCGCACGGCGAAGTACATGCGACACCTTGCGTGGGGAGGAGCCGCCTGAAGATGTTCAGGAATCGAAGAGGTGGGTAAGCTCGGTCAATGACGCTTGCAAAGGGCTTGACGAGATTCTTGAAAATCTAAAAGCGAAGTACCGGGGTACAAGAGCGGCCGCCGAACGGCTCGGAAGTTACACAAAAATCAATGAATGACAGGGTGTCATGCGCCGCACTCGCTCATGGCGTAGCCGCATTAGCTGATGCAGGTGCTCAAGTCAGCTCCGCTCGAAGGGCGCTAGCTTCTTCTGCACCGATTTCAGCGCGAGGGTCGCGTACACCGGCATCCCATTGCGGTACGCCGGATAGTCCTCGCCCTCGATCAGCGGCAGCAGGTAGCGGCGGCAGGCCTCGGTGATGCCGTAGCCGTCGGGCGAGATGAAGTCGCGCGGCATCTTCTTCTCGGTGTTGGCCACCTGGTCCAGCGGCGCGCTGCCGATGCGCCAGGCGTAGGGCGAGTCGGAAGTGCGCTCGATGCAGGGCATGACCGCGTTCTTCCCCTCCAATGCCAGTTCCACCGCGCGCTGGCCCACGGCGTAGGCCTGCTCCACGTCGGTGGCCGAGGCGATGTGCCGCGCCGAGCGCTGCAGGTAGTCGGCCACGGCCCAGTGGAACTTGTAGTCCAGCGCGTCCTTCACCATCTGCGCCACCACCGGCGCCGCGCCGCCGAGCTGCGCGTGGCCGAAGGCATCGCGCGAGCCCTGCTCGGCCAGGAAGCTGCCGTCCGCGTGATGGCAGCCCTCGGACACCACCACCGTGCAGTAGCCGTGGTGCTTCACCAGCGCATCGACGCGCGCGAGGAAGCCCGCCTGGTCGAACTCGATCTCGGGAAAGAGCACCACCACCGGAATGCCGTGGTCCGCCGCCAGCGCGCCGGCCGCGGCGATCCAGCCGGCATGGCGGCCCATGACCTCCAGCACGAAGACCTTGGTGGAACTGGCGGCCATGGAGCGCACGTCGAATGACGCTTCCAGCGTGGACACCGCCACGTACTTGGCCACCGAGCCGAAGCCGGGGCAGCAGTCGGTCAGCGGCAAGTCGTTGTCGATGGTCTTGGGCACGTGGATGGCCTGCAGCGCATAGCCCATCGACTGCGAGAGCTGGCTCATCTTGAAGCAGGTGTCGGCCGAGTCGCCGCCGCCGTTGTAGAAGAAATAGCCGATGCCGTGCGCCTTGAAGACCTCGATGAGCCGCTCGTACTCGCGCCGGTTCTTCTCCAGCGACTTGAGCTTGTAGCGGCAGGAGCCGAAGGCGCCGGCCGGCGTGCTGCGCAGCGCGGCGATGGCCTCGTCGGATTCCAGGCCGGTGTCGATCAGGTCCTCGTCCAGCGCGCCCAGGATGCCGTTGCGCCCGGCGTAGACCTTGCCGATGCGGTCGGGATGCCGCCGCGCGGCCTGGATCACGCCGCAGGCCGAGGCGTTGATGACGGAGGTCACGCCTCCGGACTGGGCGTAGAAGGCATTGGTCTGGCTCATGGGGTGTTCTCCTTGGCAGCGAGCGCCTTGGCGCTGCAGTCGGCGCAGATGCAGGCGACGTTGCGCGCGTGCTGGGGCAGGGCGCCCAGCAGTTCGGGCGTGAAGTTGGCGCCCATGCACCAGCAGGGCGGCTGCGCCACGCCGGTTTCGCGCGCGACTTCCATCGCGCAGCGGTTGAGCTGCCCGCAGACGGGGCAGCGCGCGGGGTCGATGGCTGGCAAAGGCTGGCCGTTCGTGGCGCTCATGGCCCCATTGTTCCGCAATTGCGCCGGTGCGCCCAATGGCCGGGTGCCGCCCCTGCCGGCCTCGTCGTCAACTCAGTCCGTCGCGCTTTCCAGCGCGAAGACCGGCACGTCCGATTGCCGGCTCAGCCACACGCCGCCGCCCATCTCCTTGAAGTGCCGCGCCAGGCCGTGCCGGTAGGTGTCGGCGCGGTGGCGGAACAGCTGCGGGTCGGTGAGGTCCTCGTCGACGATGTCGCGCTCGTAGTCCTCGCGCGTCACCACTTCCATGTAGAGCGCGCCCCGGCAGAGCGTGCCCAGGTTGCGCAGCGCACGCTTGAGGTCCTGCGGGTTCAGGTAGGCCAGCACGCCCTGGCAGATGACGAGGTCGAAGGGCGCCTTGGCCTGGTAGTCCACCACCGAGCCGCGCTCCCAGCCGTAGCGCTCGCACAGGTACTGGCTGATCTCCACGCCCTGGAAGCTGGCCTGCGGAAAGTGCCGCGCCACGATGTCGCGCCACAGCCCGATGCCGCAGCCCACGTCCAGCACGCGCTCCACCGGCACGCGCAGGTACTTGAGGTAGTTGCACACGAAGTCGCCCAGCCGCTCGATGTGCTGGGGGTCGGCCACGCTGGTCTTCTTGTCGAAGTAGTAGCGCTGGTAGTAGGACTCGCCGAAGGTGGCGGCATCGGCTGATTGCATGATGGAGCCATCCTACCCCGGCCCGCCGTCGCGGCTGCTTTAGCGCGGCGCGCCCAGGCCCATCGCCCGCGTGATCACTTCCTTCATGATCTCGTTGGTGCCGCCGTAGATGCGCTGCACGCGCGCATCGGCGTAGGCGCGGGTCACCGGGTACTCCCATATGTAGCCGTAGCCGCCGAAGAGCTGCACGCACTCGTCCATCACCTTGCACTGCAGGTCCGAGCACCAGTACTTGGCCATGCTGGCGGTCGCGGTGTCCAGCTTCTCGACCATCAGCAGCTCGATGCACTTGTCGACGAAGACCTGTGCCACCTGCACCTCGGTCTGCAGCTCGGCCAGGGTGTAGCGCGTGTTCTGGAAGGCGGCCACCGGCTGGCCGAACACGTGGCGTTCCTTCACGTAGGCCACGGTCTGCTCGATGGCTGCCTGCGAAGCCGCCACCGCGCTGATGGCGATCTGCAGGCGCTCCCAGGGCAGCTGCTCCATCAGGCAGATGAAGCCCTTGCCCTCCATGGCCGCGCCGCCCAGCAGCTGGTCGGCCGACAGGCGCACGTCGTTGAAGAAAAGCTCCGAGGTGTCCTGCGCCTTCAGGCCCAACTTCTTCAGGCGCTTGCCCTTCTCGAAGCCCGGCATGCCGCGCTCGACCAGGAAAAGGCTGGTGCCCTTGGCGCCGGCCGCGGGGTCGGTCTTGGCCACCACGATCACCAGATCGGCGTGCCAGCCATTGGTGATGAAGGTCTTGCTGCCGTTGAGCACGAAGCTGCCGTCGGACTGCTTCACCGCGCTGCTGCGCACCGCCTGCAGGTCGGAGCCGGCCGAGGGTTCGCTCATGGCGATGGCGCCGATCATCTCGCCGCTGGCCAGCCTGGGCAGGTAGTTACTCTTCTGCTCGGGCGTGCCGTAGCGCAGGATGTAGGGCGCTACGATCTCGCTGTGCAGCCCCCATCCGATGCCGGTCTGGCCGGCAGCCCACAGCTCCTCGAACTGGATCACCGAATACAGCAGGTCGGCACCCGCGCCGCCGTATTCCTCGGGCAGCGACATGCACAGGAAGCCGTTCTCGCCGGCCTTGTTCCAGACCTCGCGGGCCACGTAGCCCTGGTCTTCCCATTCCTCGTGGAAGGGCGCGATCTCCTTGGCCATGAAGCGGCGCAGGCTGTCGCGGAAGGCCAGGTGCTCGGGCGAGAAGAGGGTGCGTTCGATGGTCATGGCGTTTCAGCGGCCGGGGAACACCGGCGCGCGTTTTTGCAGGAAGGCGGCCACGCCCTCGGCGAAGCTGGGCTGATCGATGAGTTCGCGCTGGCGCTCGCTCTCGTAGTGAAGCTGCTCGGGCAGCGTGTGGCGGGCCGAGGCTTCCAGGGCCTGGCGCGCCTCGAGCACTGCGTGCGCCGGCAGGCGGGCCAGGCGCTGCGCGATCTTCTGCGCTTCCAGCAACAGAAGCTCGTCGTCGAAGGCGGCCCAGATCAGGCCCCATTGCACCGCTTTCTCCGCATCCAGCCGCTCGTCGAGCAGCGCCATGCCCATGGCGCGCGCCGGCCCCACCAGGCGCGGGATGGCCCAGGTGCAGCCCAGGTCCGGCACGATGCCCAGCTTGGGCAAGAAGGGCAGGTAGAAGTAGGCGCTCTTCGCCGCGATCACGACGTCGCAGGCCAGCGCCAGGCCCACGCCCGCGCCGGCAGCCGGGCCGTTGACCGCGCACAGCACCGGCACCGGCATCGTGCGCAGGTCCTGGATCAGCGGGTGGCTCAGCGTCTGCATCCATTCGGCGGTGGCGTCGCCCAGGCTCTGGCCGCCGGTGTTGCGCATGGTGCCCAGGTCGGCGCCCACGCAGAAGGCCTTGCCGCTGCCGGTGAGCACCAGCGCGCGCACGCTCTTGTCGTCACGGACGCGGGCCAGTTGCGCGCGCAACTCCTGCTGCAGTTCGGCGGCGATGGGGTTGAGCTTGTGCGGCAGGTTCAGGCTGAGGGTGGCGATGCCATCCTCGACGTCGCAGAGTACCGTCGACATGTCAGCGTCAGCCCGGCCGCCCGCTCGGGCGGCCTCGATACACGAAGTGATGAGCGTGGGGGCTCATGATCAAAGCCGCTCGACGATGGTCACGTTCGCCATGCCGCCGCCTTCGCACATGGTCTGCAGTCCGTAGCGCTTGCCGCGCTTGTGCAGCGCGTTGACCAGCGTGGTCATCAGCTTGGTGCCCGAGGCGCCCAGCGGATGGCCCAGCGCGATGGCGCCGCCGTTCACGTTGATGCGCGCGGGGTCGGCGTCCAGCGTCTGCAGCCAGGCCAGCGGCACCGGTGCGAAGGCCTCGTTGACCTCGTACAGGTCGATGTCCTGGATCTTCATGCCCGCCTTCTGCAGCGCACGCGCCGTGGCGGGGATGGGCGCCTCCAGCATGATCACCGGGTCGTGCCCCAGCATGCTCATGTGGTGGATGCGCGCCAGCGGCTTCACGCCCAGCGCCTTCAGGCCGCGCTCGTTGACCACCAGCACGCCGCTGGCGCCGTCGCAGATCTGGCTGGCGCTGGCAGCCGTGCAGCGGCCGCCCTCGCGGATCAGCTTCACCCCGGCGATGCCCTCCAGGCTGGCTTCGAAGCGGATGCCTTCGTCCTGCGCATGCATCTGGCCGCTGCCCTGGCCCTCGGCGGTGAGCACCTCGATGGAAATGATCTCCCCGTCGAAGGCGCCGGCCTTCACGGCGGCGATGGCGCGCTCGTGGCTTTGCAGCGCATAGCGGTCCAGCGCGACCTTCTCGAGGCCGTACTTCACCGCGATCATCTCGGCGCCGGTGAACTGGCTGAACTCCACGCCGGGGTAGCGCGCCTGCATGCCCGGGCTCATGTAGATGCCCAGGCCTGCCTTCTGCGGCAGCGCGTTGGGGGTGAACATGGGCACGCGCGTCATGCTTTCCACGCCGCCGGCGATCACCGCGTCCATGCTGCCGGACATTACGGCCTGCGCCGCGAAGTGCAGCGCCTGCTGCGAGGAGCCGCACTGCCGGTCCACCGAGGTGCCGGGAACCGACTCGGGCAGCTTCGATGCCAACACCGCGTTGCGCGCCACGTTGGTGGCCTGCTCGCCCACCTGGCTCACGCAGCCGAGGATCACGTCCTCCACGGCCGCCGGGTCGATGCCGCTGCGCGTCACCAGCGCATCGATGACCTGGGCCGCCAGGTCCACCGGATGCCATCCGGCCAGCTTGCCGCCGCGCCGGCCACCGGCGGTGCGCGCGATGGCGACGATATATGCCTCTGCCATGTTCGACTCCTTCGAGAAAAACGCGAATGCCGCCTGCGGGGCGGCACGGGACGAAAGGGTCGATGGTTCGGCGGCAGCCCGCCCCGGGTCAAGCCGGGGACAACCCGCGCGGCACGAGTCGCACGTGCGACGCCGAGGTCCCGCGTGGCGTGGCAGGCAGCGGCATGGCGGCGGGCAGCGCGTGCGACACGCGGATGCTCGAGGGCTCGAAGGCGGACACCAGCACGCGCCGGTGGATGTCGCCGACGAATCGCTCGCCCGGTTCCAGCACCAGGTCGCGCGTGTCGTCGTCCAGGGTCAGCCAGACGCAGCCGCTCTGGCATTCGATGTCCACGCCGGCGATGTCCGCCACCGTGAAGATGGCATGGCGCGGCAACTCGATCTTGAAGGTGGAGACAGCTTCGGTGCGCATGGGAAAACACTCCTTCGCATTCATCATGAGAATGAATATAGTGAGCCGATTCCCGTACGTCACACGATCATTCGGAACTCATTGCATGCGTCCAGAGAATGTGAAGCCCCTTTCACCCGGGCACGACCTCCCGCCGCTGGAATTGCTGGTCAGCTTCGACGCCGCGGCCCGCACCCTGAGCTTCACCAAGGCCGCCGAGGCGCTGCACCTGACCCAGTCCGCCGTCAGCCGCCAGATCGCGCAGCTGGAGGAGGGCCTGGGCGTGCTGCTCTTCGAGCGCCGCCACCGCGCGATCGTGCTCACCGACCCCGGCCGCATCCTGCAGCGCGCCGCGGTGGAATGCCTGGAGCGCCTGCGCGACGCCACGGCCCGCATCCGCGCGGTGCAGGCGCCGCGCCAGCTGGCCATGACCTGCACGCCGGGCTTCGCCTCGCTGTGGCTCATTCCGCGCCTGGCGCACTTCACCGCCAGCCATCCTCAGGTGGACGTGCGGGTGTCCGCCTCCCTCGAAGTGGTGGACGACCTGGACCGCGCCCGGCTCGACCTGGCGGTGCGCTTCGTGCCCATCGCCCGCGGCACCGGGCCGGCCCTGTTCGAGGAATCGGTGATGCCGCTGTGCGCACCCGCCATCGCCGCCGCGCTGCGCGAGCCCGCCGACCTGGCGCAGCAGACCCTGCTGACCATCGACGCGCCCGGCATGGGCTTGGCGCCCACGATGGACTGGGACCCGTGGCTGGAGATCATGCGGCTGAAGGACCTGCGCATGAAGAGCACGGTGCGCTTCACCCATTACACCGACGCGGTGGCGGCCGCCGTGGCGGGGCAGGGCGTGGTGATCGGCCGCATGCCCCTGCTCGCCGAGATGCTGCGCGAGGGCCGGCTGGTGGCGCCATTCGGCGCGGGTGCCATCTCCAGCCGCGGCTACTACATCGAGACCTCGCGGCGCGGCCACGCCAACGCCGATGCGCAGGACTTCATCCGCTGGCTGCGCGCCGAGGCGGAGCTGGCGCAGCGCAGCTGATCGCCCGTATGCTGGCGCGGCCACTCCACCAAGGCCCGCCATGCCGCTGCCTCTTTCGCTGACCCTGCGCGATGCCCGCCGCGTCACCGTGCGCGAGATCCGGCCCGAAGACCGCGAGGGCTTGCACGCGGCCGTGCTCAGCCTCTCGCCCGACGCGCGCTACACCCGCTTCATGACGGCAGTGCGCGACCTGCCGGAGCACACCTACGAGGCGGCCACGCACCCCGAGCCGCAGCGCGAGTTCGCGCTGGTGGTGCTGCCCGAGGAAGGCGAGGCGCGGCCCATCGTGGCCGGCGCGCGCTACGCGTCGGCGGCCGGCAGCGACTGCTGCGAGTTCGCCATCACCATCCTGGACGACTGGCAGGGGCAGGGCCTGTCGACGCCCTTGATGAACACGCTGATCGACGCCGCGCGGGCGCATGGCTTTCGCACCATGGAGGGCTACGTGCTCTCCGCCAACGCGCCGATGCGGCGGCTGGCGAAGCGGCTGGGATTTTCGGAATCGGCCTGCCCCGACGATGCGAGCACGCGCATCGTCAAGCTGGCACTGGCGAAGGACTGAGGCGCGTCAGGCTCAGAGCAGGCGCTCGGCGTTGTCGAGCGGGTTCACGGCGCGCGGCACGTCGGCCCGCGCGATCTTCAGCAGCGCCAGCGCGCGCTGCTGCGGTGGGTTGCCGGGCACGCGCGCCAGCCTGAATTCCAGCACCTGGCTCCCGGCTTCGTCGCCCACGCCGTGTTCCACGACGACGTTCATGCGGTCCAGGCGGCGTTTCTCGGTCGAGACCTGCAGCAGCGTGGGGGCGTTGGCGAAGGTCTCGCACAGCGTGTCGAGCTGGCGAGACAGTACCTCGGAGCGCGGGCCCAGGTCCTTGAGGCGCTGCTCGTTTTCTTCCACCTCGGCGCGTACGCGGGCCATCTCGCCCGGGTCGGCGGCCTCGTCCTCGGCGCCCACCATGCCGCGCAGGCCCGCGCCCTGGCGCTCGAGCAGGCGCAGCCGGGTCGCGAGCAGGGCCCGGTCGTGCTCCAGGTCCTCGCGCATCGAGGTGTCGGCTGCCACCTTGGCCAAACCTTCGATGGCCAGCTGGTCGATCATGCGGCGCGTCACTTCTTCTCGCAGTTCGTCCTCGTCAGCGCCGCACAGGCGGATGTGGTGGTCCGAGAAGCCCAGCGTGGTCTGCCGCACGTCCGATCGCGTCTGCTCGCCCACCTGGGCCACGCCCAGGGTGCGGCGCTCGTTCATTGCCATGCCCATCACCGCGAAGGCCGTGTCGGCGCCGGCGTTCTCGTCGAAGAAAGCGCGCAGCGTGCGCGAGCGGGCCAGCACCTGGCCGATGTCGTCGGCCGCGGCGAAATAGGCCCGCATGTAGGGGTCGCCGGACCAGGCCGCGGTGGTGGCCTCGTGCGCACGCGGCACGCCCGCCACCAGCGCGCTGATGTGGGCGAGCGCGGGCGCCAGCGCGTCGGCCAGCCGGGCCTCGCAACGCGGGGCCAGGCGCAGCCGCGCATGCATCTCCAGCACCCGGGCGACCGTCTGCGGCACGCGCGGATCCTGCGGCGCGTGGTCCGCGTCCTTGCCGCCGAAAATCCGGCCGAGCAGGCCCATGCCGCGCCTCCGTTCAGGCGAAGTTGTCGCGCATCACCTGCACGGTGATCTTGCGATGCTTCCAGAACAGGTCGTGGATGCGCGGCACCAGCAGCTGCAGGCCCTCGGGCGACGCCGCCTCGAAGGTGAAGATGGCGGCCGGCCGCGAGCCGTCGCCCGCCACCCGCTCGATCGCGTCGAACTTGGGGAAGCCGTACTTGGTGAGCAGCTCCTGCAGTTCCTCGTCGGTGGTCTTGTCCTCGATGTTTCCAATCCAAAGGCGTGCCATGCGGTTCTCCTCGGTTGCTTGAAATCTGGGTGCCTCGCCATGATAGGGCGCGGGCGTTACGGAACAGGCGCTTTCGCGGGCGCTTGCAGCAAGTAGGCCGACACCGCCTCTTCCAGGGTGGGATGGAAGGTCGATGCGCCGAAGCGGTCGAACACGCCGAAGCGCTTGAGCTTGTCCTTGACCGGGTCTTTCATCTCGGCGAAACACAGTTCGATGCCGCGCGCCTGCAGCTCTTCGTCCAGCTCGGCCAGCATGTCGGAGGAAGTGACATCCACGCTGGTCACCGGCTCGGCCGCCACCACGATCCAGCGCACCGGCGTGGGCGATTCGGACACCGCCGCCAGCACCTTCTCGCGAAAGAGCTCGGCATTGGCGAAGAACAGCGGCGCGTCCCAGCGGAACAGCACCAGCCCGTCGATGCGCTGCGCATCGGGGTAGCGCGTGATGTCGTGGAAGCCGCCGACGCCCTGCACGCGGCCCATCACCGCGTAGTGCGGGCGCCAGCCGTCCCACAGGAACTCGATCACCGCGATCAGCACCGCGATGGCGATGCCGGGGATGGCGCCGAACACCGCCACGCCGGCGAAGCAGGCCACCGAGAGCCAGAACTCCCAGCGCTGGATGCGGTAGAGCCGCCCCAGGTCCTTGAACTCGAACAGCCCGATCGCCGCCGCGATCACCACCGCCGCGAGCGCCGCGCTGGGCAGGTTCTTCAGCAGGTTGGGCGCGGCGATCAGCAGCACCGCGATGGCGATGGCGCCCACCACGCCGGTGAGCTGCGTGCGTGCGCCCGCGGCCTCGGCCACCGGTGTGCGCGAGGAACTGCTGCTGATGGGCATGCCCTGGAAGAAGCCCGTCGCGAGATTGGCCGCGCCCAGGCCCACCATCTCCTGGTTGGGGTCGACCTGCGTGCGGGTGCGCGCGGCGAACACGCGCGAGAGCACGCTGGTGTCGGCAAAGGACACCAGCGCCACCGCCACGCCGCCCATCAGCACGGGCTGCAGGTCGGCCCAGCCGATCAGCGGCAAGGCCGGCGCCGGCAGCCCCTGCGGCAGCGGGCCCAGCACCGGCAGGCCCACCCGCTCGTGCAGGTCGAAGAAGGCCGACACCAGCGTGGCACCCACCACCGCCACCAGCACAGAGGGCACGCGCGGAATGCGCTTCGCAAGAAGGATCAGGACGAGCGTGCCCACGCCCACGGCCAGCGTGGCGGGCGCCGTCCTGCCGTCCATCACCGCCAGTACGAAGGCCTGGATGTGGCGCAGCGGCCCGTCGGCATCGACCGAGAAGCCGAAGAGCTTGGGCAGCTGGCTCAGCAGCACCGTGAAGGCGATGCCGTTCATGTAGCCGTAGCGGATCGGCTTGGACAGCAGCTCGGTGATGAAGCCCAGCTTCGCCAGCCCCGCGACGATGCACACCAGGCCCGACACCACCGCCATCGCGCTGGCCAGCGCCACCGCGCGCTGGGGGTCGCCCGCGGCCAGCGGCGCCACCACCGCGATGATGATCGCCGCCAGCGCCGAGTCCGGCCCCAGCACCAGGATGCGGCTGGGTCCGAACAGCGCGTAGGCCAGCAGCGGGATGATGGTGGCGTACAGCCCGTAGATGCCGCCGATGCCCGAGGCTTCGGCATAGGCGATGCCCGCCGGCACCAGCATGGTGGTCAGCACCAGCCCGGCCACGATGTCGTGGCGCAGCCAGGCGGGGTCGTAGCTGCGCAGGGTGCGCAGGCCGGGCAGCCAGCGCATGAAGGCGTTGGGCGCCGGCGTGCCGATGCTGCCCGCGCCTGCGGGAGTGGTCAACTCAATAGACCTCGGGTACGAACTTGCGCACGTAATTCGGCTGCGCGGCCGACTTGATCTGCCGCTTGGGCAGCTTGATCTTCTCGCGCGGCACGTCCTCGTAGGGGATCTGGCTGAGCAGGTGGCGGATCAGGTTCAGGCGCATGCGCTTCTTGTCGTCCGAGCGCACCACGTACCACGGCGCCCAGGCCGAGTCGCTGGCCTTGAACATGTCGTCGCGGGCACGCGAGTAGTCGTCCCAGCGCGTGTACGACTTGATGTCCATGGGCGAGAGCTTCCAGATCTTGCGGCCGTCCTCGATGCGGCCGTTGAGGCGGCGCGTCTGCTCGTCGGGGCTCACCTCCAGCCAGTACTTGAGCAGGATCACGCCCGAGTCGACGATGGCGCGCTCCACCAGCGGCACGCCCTGCAGGAAGGCCTTGGACTGCTCCTCGGTGCAGAAACCCATGACCCGTTCCACGCCGGCGCGGTTGTACCAGCTGCGGTCGAAGATGACGATTTCGCCGGCCGCGGGCAGGTGGCCCATGTAGCGCTGGAAGTACATCTGCGATTTCTGGCGCTCGGTGGGCGCCGGCAGCGCGATGACGCGGAACACCCGCGGACTGACACGCTCGGAGATGGCCTTGATGCTGCCGCCCTTGCCCGCGCCGTCGCGGCCCTCGAACACGATGCAGACCTTCAGGCCCGCGTGCTTGACCCATTCCTGCAGCTTGACCAGCTCGATGTGCAGTTCCTTCATGGCCTTGTCGTAGGCCTTGCTCGAAAGCGGCTCCTGCTTGTCGCCCTTGGCCGGCACGGCGCTGTCCTCGGGCGCCGATGGGCGATCCACTTCGGAGGCCGTGTCCTGCCTGCCGGCCTTCTTGCCTTTTGTCATTGAGAACTCCTGGTTCGACCCTGCGCGTCTCTGCTTGGACTTGTTGCGCCCTGGCTCCCTTTCCTCGATCCCGGGGCCAGTGTTCCGCCGCCCCCGATCGCTTGTCAAGGCGGGGCGGAACTAGAATTTCCCCGAACCCATGCGCCGGAGGAGACAGAACAGGTGACGCGCGGAACGCTCGACGCTCAAGACGATTTGCTCCTTCGGGTCCTGCCGCCGAGGGTGCCGCGCCATCTGGTGCCCCGCTCCCGGCTACTGGCGGATGACGAGGGGCTGCGGCGCTTTCCCGCCATCCTGGTGCAGGCCCCGCCGGGCTTCGGCAAGACCTCCCTGCTGGCCCAGTGGCGCCTCGAGCACCTGGCGCATGGCTCGGTGGTGGCCTGGCTGTCGGCGCAGGCGCAGGACGACCCGCAGCGCCTGGCCCAGAGCCTGGCCCTGGCGGTGCGCCAGGGCTCCGGGCGCCAGACCTTCGCCCACACCCTGCTCGAGGGTGGCGGCCCCGGCGGTCCCGGCGGCGCGGATGGCCTGGGCGGCATCACCGTGTGGCTGGCGGAGATGGCGCAGTCGGCCATCGACATGGTGCTGGTCGTCGACGAGGCCGAGCGCCTGCCCAAGGCCTCGCGCGAGGCCCTGGCCTACCTGCTGCGCAACGCGCCGCCCAACCTGCGCACCATCGTGGCGGCGCGGCCCGACATCCGCTTCGACATCGACGACCTCATCGCCTACGGCCAGTGCGCCGAGCTGGGTGCCGGCGAGCTGCGTTTCCGCCTGGAGGAAACGCTGGAACTGGTGCGCGCCCGCCTGGGCAGCCGCTTCGACCACGACAGCGCCGCGCGGCTGCACGCTCTCACCGAAGGCTGGCCGCTCGGGCTGCAGCTGGCGCTCACCATCCTGGGCCGCGGCGGCGACGTGGCGGGCATGGCGGCCCTGGACGGCGCGCTGCACGACCACTTCGTGAAGCTGCTGGTGGACAAGCTCGACGCCGCCGACCGCGACTTCCTGGCGCGCATCGCCATCCTGGACGACCTGCATCCCGAGCTGTGCCGCGCGGTGAGTGGCCACGCAGATTCGAGCGAGCGGCTGGCGCGCCTGTCCCGCGACACGCCCGTGTTCGCCGCCGCCGAGCGGGGCGACTGGCTGCGCATGCACACCCTGGCGCGCGACGTGCTGCGCCAGCGCTTCGCCGAGATGCCGGCTGCGGAACAGTCGCAGGCGCATGCGCGTGCCGCCGAATGGCTGGCCGAGCACGGGCTGCTCGAGCCGGCGGCGCGCCATGCGCTCACCGCGGGCCAGACCCAGCGCGCCTACGAGCTGGCCGAGCGCAGCCTGTACGAGTCGCTGATGCGCCACGGCCGGCACGGCACCGTGCTGGAGTGGCTGGCGCAGCTGCCGGCCGCCGAGCTGGACCGCCGCCCCCGCCTGCTGCTGGCCGCCGCCTGGACGCTGGCCATCAGCGAGCGGCACGAGGAGGCCCAGCGCCTGGTCGCGCGCATCCTCGCGCAGCCGCAGGTGGACGAGCGGCTGCACTGCGAATGCGCGCTGATCCTGGGCAGCGCAGCCGTCTTCGCCGACCTGCCCGACCGTTTTGTCGAGCTGCACGCGCCCTGGGCGGATTACCCCCTCAACGACGACCCGATGCTGCAGCAGGTGCAGGCCAACCGCACGGCCTACCGTGCGCTGCTGGAAGGCGAGCCGGCGCTGGCCCGCCTGCGCCAGCAGCAGGCGCCGCGCGGCGAGTTCGGTCATGGCGTGGGCTTCCTGGGGCGCTGGGGCGAGCTGATCATCGGCCTGAGCTACCTGTGGGAGGGCCAGGCGCTGCTGGCCGACCCGCTGCTGCGCCCGTCCGTGGCCCGCGCCGAGGCCGAACTGGGCCGGCGCAACGGGCTGGCCTGCATGCTGGCGGCGCTGCTCGCGGCGGCGGCGTGGGAATGCGACCGGCCGGCCGATGCCGCCGCGCTGCTGGCCGACCGCCTCGACGTGCTGGAGCGCGGCGGCCTCCCCGAATGCCTGCTGCTGGCTTACCGGACCTTGGCGCGGCTGGCCTTGTCCGAAGGCGCGGAGCACCGCGCGCTGGAATTGCTGGGCGCGCTGGACGCAGCCGGCGCGGCGCGCCAGTTGCCGCGCCTGGGCATCGCCAGTCTCAGCGAGCAGGTGATCCTGCATGCGCGGCGCTACCGCGCGCAGAGCTGCCGGGAGCTGGTCGCGCAGATCGACGCACGCCTGGACGACCCGGACCTGCCCGTCGGCGTGCTGTGGCGCCGCCGGGTCGACCTGCTGGCCGACCAGGCGAGGGCCTATGCCGCCATCGCGGCGCAGGACTGGCGCGGCGCGCTGCCCCCGCTGGCGCGCGCCGACGAGGCAGCGCTGCAGCTCAAGCAGGGCCGCCTGCACATCGAAATGCTGGGCCTGCGCGCCTTCGCGCTGGACCGCTGCGGCGAGGACGCCCGCGCCCTGCTGCGCGAGGCCACCGACCTGGCCCAGGCGCACGGGCTGCGCCGGGTCTTCGTGGATGCGCATCCGGACCTGGGCGCCTGGGTGCAGGCGCAGATCGAGCAACTCTCGCAGCCGGCGGCCGCCGCGAACCCACCCCCTGCCGCCGCGCCGCCGGTGGTCCCACGCCCACCGGTCGTCGGCCCGGGCATGGTGCTGACGCCCAAGGAGCGCGAGGTGCTGGAACTGCTCGCGCGCAACCTGTCGAACAAGGAAATCGGCAACGCCATGCAGGTGGGCGAGACCACCATCAAGTGGCATGTGAAGAACCTGTTCGCCAAGCTGGATGCGGGCTCGCGCAAGCAGGTGGTGCAGCGGGCGCGGATCCTGGGGCTGATCGGCGCGACGGGCTGACGAGCGATCGCAACGCACGCTGCCCGAGCGTCGAGGCTTTTCTCAGCTGCGCACGAAGGCCAGCAACGCTGCGAAGTCGTTGTCGTCGGCAGCGCGCAGCGCGGCGAGGTATTGCGCACGAAGCTCGCTCGCGCCGACCGCGGTGGCGCCACGCCCCCAGCTGAAGGGTCTGCCACCCATTTGCGTGAGCAAGGCGTCGGCCATCATCCGCGAGTGCCGGCCGTTTCCGTTGGGAAAAGGGTGGAGCCACACCAGGTCGCGGTGGAAACGCGCGACCAGTTCGTCCGGCGGGAAGGCCATGCTGTCGACCTGATGGCGCACATTGCCCAGAAGCTGGTTCAGCCGCGTGGCGATCTGGCGCCAATCGGCGCCGATGTTCTTGTCGGACTTGCGGAAGGTGCCCGCCCATGCCCATGTCTCGTCGAACATGCGCTGGTGTAGAAGCCGGCAGAAGCCTTCGCTCAGCACGTCGGGCGCTCTCAGCCTCGACAGCCATCGAGTGGCCTGAAGGATGTTCTCCTGCTCCCAGTCGTTGAGCTGGCCGCGCGTCTCGAGGTAGTCGGGAATCAAGCCGGCCTTCTCGTCGGGGTCCAGCCGCGTCTGGCCGTCCTGTTCATCGAAATCTAGGGTCGCCACAACTTGGACCACTTTCCGCGCAGCAGTTCGTCCTTGCGTCTTTCCAGCTGCTTCTGCAGTCGTGCATCGGAGGGCCGCTGGTCTTCCAGGCTCATGGTGTGGGCCACCCCCATGACTTCCTTCTTCGCAAGTTCCAGTGCGCGTTCATTCACCATGTCGCCCAGGGGCTTGCGGGGCACCAGGGCATAGACGAGTTCGCAATCGAGGCCATCCCCCAGCTTGCGCAACTGCGCGAGCGTGATCCGCCCTTCGGCTTCTGCCGCCTCCGACTTGTGAAGCGTGGGCCCGGTGATTCCCAGAAGCTGGGCCTGCTGCCGCTCCGTGCGGCCCAAGGCCTCGCGGATTTCCTTCAGCCACCCGCGCTTTGGTGGCCGATTGTTCAGCAGAGCGGCAAACGCCTGGGTCGCGCTCTGGAGTTGCTCGAGTTTGAGGAGTTGAAATTCCGGCTTCATTGCTAGCCTTTGGGCAAGCACTATAGCGCTTTCTGATAGCTTTTAGTGAAGCAATTTAAACGGTTTTTGCTTCATTGTATGGAAGCAAGAAATTGTTCCTACGTCGTGCTTCAACGGCACGGCACCCCCCATGACCTGGCAGCCAGCTGTCCCTCCCCCCTGCCGCGAGAAGGGGGTGGAAACACCCCCCGCTGCCTATTCTTCGTATCCATGAGAGCCGCCCCTGCGGTTCGATGGAACCACCAGAGGCCAGCCCCAGCGCCGGCCTCGCGAAGGAGACAACAGGCATGACCACAACCACCACCAGCCCCATCCGCCCGCAGAAGGCCGGCAGCCCCGCCATCGTCCCGGCCGCCGTACTCGGCGACGCGCTGCGGGCCGAGCCCCTCACCTGCACCATCGGCGCAGAAGTGTTCAACGTCGACCTGGGCGTTGCCGCCCGGGACGAAGCGCTGACGCGCGAGATCCGCATCCTGCTGCTCAAGCACCGCGTGCTCTTCTTCCGCGACCAGGACATCTCCCGCGCCGACCACGTGGCCTTCGCCCGCCGCTTCGGCGAGCTGGAGGACCACCCGGTGGCCGGCAGCGACCCGGAGCATCCGGGCCTGGTGCAGATCTACAAGTCGCCCGAGGTCCCCAACGACCGCTACGAGAACTCCTTCCACTGCGACGCCACCTGGCGCGAGAAGCCGCCCTTCGGCTGCGTGCTGCGCTGCGTGGAGACGCCCGAGGTGGGCGGCGACACCATCTGGGTGAACATGGTCGCGGCCTACGACCGCCTGCCCGCGACGGTCAAGAAGCAGATCGAGGGCCTGCGCGCCCGCCACAGCATCGAGGCCAGCTTCGGCGCCGCCATGCCGATCGAGAAGCGCTTGGCCCTGCACGCCCAGTTCCCCGATGCCGAGCATCCGGTGGTGCGCACCCATCCGGAAACGCGCGAGAAGGTGCTCTTCGTCAACGCCTTCACCACGCACTTCACCAACTTCCACACCGCCGCCAACGTGCGCTTTGGCCAGGACTACGCGCCGGCCGCCAGCCAGCTGCTGCACTACCTGATCAGCCAGGCCGCGATCCCCGAGTTCCAGGTGCGCTGGCGCTGGAAGAAGAACAGCGTGGCCTTCTGGGACAACCGCAGCACCCAGCACTACGCGGTCATGGACTACCCGCCCTGCCACCGAAAGATGGAACGCGCCGGAATCGTCGGCGAGGCCACGTACTGATCGACCCGAACCCAGCCCAACACACACAGGACGCCACATCATGAACTTCCTCGACGGACACCTCTTCCCCGAGAACCAGGACAAGCTGGTCATCACCGCTGCCCCCTACGGCCCGGAGTGGATTCCCTCGGACTTCCCGCAAGACATCCCGGTCACGATGGATGAACAGGTGCAGAAGGCCGTGGACTGCTACAACGCCGGCGCCAGCGTGCTGCACCTGCATGTGCGCGAGCTGGACGGCAAGGGCTCCAAGCGCCTGTCGATGTTCAACGAGCTGATCGCCGGCGTGCGCAAGGCCGTGCCGGACATGATCATCCAGGTCGGCGGCTCGATCTCCTTCGCCCCCGAGAACGACGGCGCCTCGGCCAAGTGGCTCAAGGACGACACCCGCCACATGCTGGCCGAACTGGACCCCAAGCCCGACCAGGTGACGGTGACGGTCAACACCACGCAGATGAACGTGCTGGAGCACATGGAGGCGGAAGACATCGCCGGCACCTCGCTGGCCGACCCGCAGAACAACGCCGCCTACCGCGAGATGATCGTGCCCTCGGGCCCGGGCTTCATCGAGGAGCACGTGCGCCGCCTCAGCGCCGCGGGCATCCAGAGCGCCTTCCAGTTCTACAACATCAACAGCTACGAGACGGTCGAGCGCCTGATGCGCCGCGGCATCTACAAGGGCCCGCTGGTGATGAACTGGGTGGCCATCAGCGGCGGCATGGACGCGCCCAACGTCTACAGCCTGGCCAACTTCCTGCGCGCCATCCCCGACGGCTCCATGCTCACGGTGGAGAGCAGCATGCGCAACGTGCTGCCGATCAACATGATGGGCATGGCCATGGGCCTGCACGTGCGCTGCGGCATCGAGGACAACCTCTGGAACCAGTCGCGCACCGAGAAGATGACGACCGTGCAGCAGGTCGAGCAGCTGGTGCGCATGGCCAAGGAGTTCGGCCGCGAAGTGGCCAACGGCAAGGAAGCGCGCGAGATCCTGAAGATCGGCGTGTTCTACGAAACCGTGGAAGAGTCGCTGGCCGCCAACGGCTTCGCGCCCAACCCCAAGGGCCGGCAGCAGGGCTTCCTGCGCCGCGTGGCCTGATCCGGTGAAGACCATGGCGCCGACGATCCTCGTAGTCCCGGGCCTGCGCGACCACGTCCCGCAGCACTGGCAGACGCTCCTGGTAGCGCAGCTGACTCGGGTGCGTACGGTGCCGGCCATGGGCCGCGAAAACCTCGAGCTGGCCGGCCGCGTGGCCGCCATCGAGCGGGAGGCCCAGGCCGTCGACGGGCCGATCGTCATCGTGGCGCACAGCGGCGGCTGCATCACCCTTGCGCACTGGGCGCAGCGGACGACGCGGCCCGTGCAGGGCGCGCTGCTGGCCGCGCCGCCGGACTTCGAGAAGCCGATGCCGGCGGGCTACCCCACGCTGGCCGAGCTCGACGCCGCCGGCTGGCTGCCGGTGCCGCGGTGTCCGCTGCCCTTTCGCAGCATCGTGGCCTTCAGCCGCAACGACCCGCTGGGCGACGCGATGCGCGTGGTTCAACTGGCACAGGGCTGGGGCAGCCGCCTGGCCGACCTGGGCGAAGTGGGGCACCTCAACCCCGCTTCCGGCTTCGGCCCCTGGCCGAGGGCCCACGAATTCATCGAGGAACTGGCAGCGGCCTGAGCCGCCGCCATCCCATCCCGGTGGCGCGCCCTTGTTGCGCCACCTCCCCGCTACACGAGAGAGAAGGAGAGAGACATGGTCAAAGCCATTCGACTGCACCAGACCGGTGGTCCCGAGGTGCTGGAACTGGAACAGGTGGACGTCGGCGATCCCGGCCCCGGACAGGCGCGCGTGCGCCACAGCTACATCGCGGTGAACTTCATCGACATCTACTTCCGCACCGGCGTGTATCCGCTGCCCCTGCCCAACGGCCTGGGCTCGGACGCGGTGGGCGTGGTGGAGGCGGTGGGCCCCGGCGTGACCGACATCCAGGTCGGTGACCGCGTGGGCTACCTGATCGGCCCGCAGGGCGCGTACTCCGAAGCGCGCGTGATGCCGGCCGAGGTGCTGATCCCGCTGCCCGATGGCGTGTCCGACCGCACGGCCGCCACGCTGATGATGAAGGGCATGACGGCGCAGTACCTGTTCCGCCAGGTCCATCCGCTCAACGGCGGCGAGACCATCCTGTACCACGCGGCCGCCGGCGGCGTGGGCCTGGTGGCCTGCCAGTGGGCGCGTGCCATGGGCGTGACCATGATCGGCACCGTCAGCTCCGACGAGAAGGCCGAGATCGCCAAGGCCAACGGCTGCACCCACACCATCGTGACCTCGCGCGAGAACATCGCCCAGCGCGTGCGCGAGCTGACGGATGGCAAGGGCGTCCCCGTGGTGTACGACTCGGTGGGCAAGGACACGCTGCAGGCGTCCCTGGACAGCCTGCAGCCGCGCGGCGTGCTGGTGAGCAACGGCACCTCCTCCGGGCCGGTGGTCATCGACACCATGCAGCTGGCGGCCAAGGGGTCGCTGTGGGTCACGCGGCCGGCGATGATGCATTACATCCAGCCGCGCGCCCACATGCTGGCCATGGCCGACGAGCTCTTCGGCCATGTGCTGGCCGGGCGCATCGTGAGCGAACCGCGCCAGCAGTTCGCGCTGGCCGATGCACGCGAGGCGCACCGCGCGCTCGAGTCGCGCGCCACCACCGGCGCCACCGTGCTGGTGCCCTGAGCCTGCGGGAGCATCCCCATGGACCTTCATACGCACGCCCCGCGGCAGGGTGACGCCGACAGCTACCTGTTCGGCCGCCGCCAGGCCTGGTTCGCCTTCGCCATGACCATCGGGCTGATGATGGTCGACTACATCGATCGCCAGGTGATCGTGTCGCTGTTCCCGCACCTGAAGGCCGCCTGGGGCCTGTCGGACAAGCAGCTGGGCGCGCTGGTGTCGGCCGTCTCGGTGACGGTGGCGCTGGGCGCGGTGCCCATCGCGCTGGTGGCCGACCGCTTCAGCCGTGTGAAGAGCATCGTGGCGATGGCCACGGTGTGGAGCCTGGCCTCGATCTCCTGCATGTTCACCCGCAACTACGGCCAGCTGCTGGCCGCACGCGCGGTGGTGGGCCTGGGCGAGGCGGGCTACGGCTCGGTGGGCGCGGCGCTCATCGCCAGCCACTTCCCGGCCCGCATGCGCGGTGCGCTGATGGCTGCCTTCTTCTCGGCCGCGTCGATCGGCTCGGTGCTGGGCGTGCTGCTGGGTGGTGTCATCTCCGCGAAGTTTGGCTGGCGTGCCGCCTTCGGCATCGTGGGCGTGCCCGGCCTGGTGCTGGCGCTGCTGTACCTCGCGGTGCGCGACTACCGCACGGTCGAGCTCACGCCGCGCATCGAGGAGGCCACGCGCTCCACGCGCGGCACGGTGGGTGCCATCGTGGGCCGCCTGATGCGCTGCCGCACCCTGCTGTGGGTGTGCATCGCGGCGCCTGCGCAGCTCATCCTGGTGTCGGCCATCTGGGCCTGGCTGCCGAGCTACCTCAACCGCGAGCACGGCATGGCGCCCGAGCAGGCCGCGATGCGCGCTGCCCTGGTGGTGCTGTGCGGCGCGCTGGGCAGCGTGGTGTGGGGCGCGGTCGCCGACCGTGCCGGCCGCCGCCGCCCGGCTGCCAAGCTGCGTGTCACCGCGCTGGTGTGCGTGGCGTCGGCCGCAGTGCTGGCGCTGGGCTTCGGCGCCTCGCACATCGGCATCGCGCTGACGGCGCAGATGCAGTTTGCGCTGCTGGCCCTGGGCGGCTTCCTCATGACCTGCAGCGTGGGCGTGGTGGCGGCCGTGGTCATCGACGTGGTGCACCCGGGCATCCGCGCCACCGGCGCCTCGGTGCTCTCGCTGTTCCAGAACCTGCTGGGCCTGGCCGCCGGCCCCTTTATCGCCGGCCTGCTGTCGGACGCCTGGACGCTGCAGCACGCGCTGGTCGCGATGCCGGTGTTCGGCCTGCTGGCGGCCTGGGGCTTCGTCGTCGCCTCGCGCAGCTACGAATCGGACCTGAAGCTGGTGGCCGAGACGGTCCAAGCCGACCTCCATTCCGCGCCCCTGGGCGCAGCCCGCGGCGTGCCGGCCTGAGCCCGCCCGCGGTCCTTCCCTCAATCAACGAACGAATCACACACATCATGAACGGACTGATGATGGATCAGCCCCTGCTGATCTCCGCCCTGCTCACCCATGCCGAGCGCCACCATGGCGACCAGCAGATCGTCTCGCGCCGCGTCGAGGGCGACGTGCACCGCTGCACCTTCCGCGAGCTGGGCGCACGCGCCCGCCGAATGGCCAACGCGCTGGACGCGCACGGCATCGACATGGGCGATCGCATCGCCACGCTGGCCTGGAACGGCTACCGCCACATGGAGCTGTATTACGCGGTCTCCGGCTCGGGCGCGGTGCTGCACACGCTCAACCCGCGCCTGCATCCGGACCAGGTGGCCTGGATCGTCAACCACGCCGAAGACCGCATCCTGTTCTTCGACCTGAGCTTCCTGCCGCTGGTGGAAGCGATTGTCGACCGCGTGCCCACGGTGAAGGCGTTCGTGGCCATGACCGACCGCGCGCACATGCCGGCCACCAGCAAGATCCGCGGCCTGCTGTGCTACGAGGAACTGGTGGAAGACCACTCGAGCGAGTTCCACTGGCCGCGTTTCGACGAGCAGCGCGCCTCCTCGCTCTGCTACACCTCGGGCACCACGGGCAACCCCAAGGGCGCGCTCTACAGCCACCGCTCGACCATGCTGCACACCTACGCGGCGGCGCTGCCCGATGCCCTGAACTGCTCGGCCGCCGACGTGATCCTGCCGGTGGTGCCCATGTTCCACGTCAACGCCTGGGGCCTGCCCTACGTCGCGTGCATGGTGGGCGCCAAGCTGGTGTTCCCCGGCCCCTGGCTGGACGGCAAGTCGCTGCACGAGCTGATCGAGTCCGAGGGCGTGACGCTGTCGGCCGGCGTGCCCACCGTGTGGCAGGGCCTGCTGGCCCATGCCGAGAGCCAGGGCCAGGGCTTCAAGAGCATGCGCCGCACCATCATCGGCGGCTCGGCCTGCCCGCCGGCCATGACGCGCAGCTTCCAGGAGCAATATGGCGTGCACGTGCTGCACGCCTGGGGCATGACCGAGATGAGCCCGCTGGGCACCGTGTGCGCGCTCAAGCCCGCGCAGCTCGCGCTCGGCGACGAGGCCCGCCTGGCCATCCAGGCCAAGCAGGGCCGCGCGGTCTTCGGCGTGGACATGAAGATCGTCGACGCCGAAGGCAAGGAGCTGCCGCACGACGGCGCGGCAGCCGGCGAGCTGATGGTGTGCGGCCCCTGGATCATCGGCAGCTACTTCAAGGGCGACGGCGGCAACCCGCTGGTGGACGGCTGGTTCCCCACCGGCGACGTGGCCACCATCGACGCCGAAGGCTTCATGCAGATCACCGACCGCAGCAAGGACGTGATCAAGTCCGGCGGCGAATGGATCGGCTCCATCGACCTGGAGAACATCGCGATGGCGCACCCCGCCGTGGCCATGGCCGCCTGCATCGCGGCGCGCCATGCCAAGTGGGGCGAGCGGCCGCTGCTGGTGGTGGCGCTCAAGCCGGGCAAGTCGGCCACGCGCAGCGAACTGCTGGGCTTCTACGAAGGACGCATCGCCAAGTGGTGGACACCGGACGACGTGGTCTTCGTCGACAGCATCCCGCTGGGCGCCACCGGGAAGATGCTGAAGAACCGCCTGCGCGACCTGTTCCAGGACCACCTGCTGGCCGTGGCCTGAGACCATGATCAACACCCTCTCCATCACGGCCTGGCCCGCGCGCGGCCGGCTGCTGTTCCCGGGCCTGTGCGCCTGCGCGGTGGTGGCCGCGGCCGCCACCTTCCTGTCGCAGCACTACGGCGCGCCGGTGATGCTGTTCGCGCTGCTGCTGGGCCTGGCGATGAACTTCCTCTCGGAAGAAAGCCGCTGCGGTCCGGGCATCGAGTTCGCGGCGCGCGCGGTGCTTCGCTGGGGCGTGGCGCTGCTGGGCCTGCGCATCACGGTGGGGCAGATCGTCGCGCTGGGCTGGCATCCGGTGGTGCTGGTGCTGCTGTCGGTGACACTGACCATCGCGGTGTCGATGGTGGTGGCGCGGATGATGGGCTTCCAGAGCCTGTTCGGCCTGCTCTCGGGCGGTGCCACCGCGATCTGCGGCGCCTCGGCCGCGATGGCTTTGGCGGCGGCGCTGCCCTCGCATCCGCAGAAGGAACGCGCCACGCTGTTCACCGTGGTGGTGGTGTCTTCTCTTTCGACCGTGGCGATGATCGCCTACCCCATGGTCGCGCAGTGGCTGGGCCTGGACGCCCGCACCGCCGGCGTGTTTTTGGGTGCCACCATCCACGACGTGGCGCAGGTGGTGGGCGCGGGCTACGGCATGTCGCGCGAGACCGGCGACATCGCCACCTTCGTCAAGCTGATGCGCGTGGCCATGCTGCTGCCGGTGATCGTGTTCGCCGTGGCCTGCACCCGTGCACGCGGCGGCGCGGCCGGCGGCAAGCGTCCGCCGCTGCTGCCCTGGTTCGCCGTGGCCTTCGCGCTGCTGGTGCTGGTCAACAGCGCCGGCTGGATCGCCAAGCCCGTGGCCGACCTGGGCAGCGACCTCTCGCGCTGGTTCCTGGTGGGGGCCATCGCCGCCATCGGGATGAAGACCCGCATTCGCGAGCTGGCGACCGTCGGCTTCAAGCCGGTGGCGCTGATGCTTGGCGAAACCGTGTTCCTCGCCATACTGGTGCTCGTGCTGCTGCGCTGGGCACCCTGACTTTTCCTGTACAGGAGTTCCAGATGTCCTTCGATTTCACCCGCCGGCGCGTGCTTCGCGCCGCCCTCCTGGCTTGCGGCGCGGCAAGCGCCGGGCTGGCCCTTCCCGCGCAAGCGCAGGCACAGGCCTGGCCCGACAAGCCGGTGCGCATCGTCGCGGCCGGCCCCGCGGGCGCCACGGCCGACATGGTCGCGCGCCTGCTGGCCGATGCGCTGGGCAAGGAAGGCGGACAGCCGGTCATCGTCGATCCGCGACCCGGCGCCGGTGGCGCACTGGCGGTCAACGAACTGTCGCAGGCACCGCATGACGGCTACACGCTGCTGGTGGGCGTGAACTCGCTGGTCAGCGAGATCCCGCACATCGTCAAGCTCAAGTTCGACATGGCCAAGGAGATCGCACCGGTGGCCGAGCTGGGCCGCGGCGGCCTGGTGCTGGTGGGCAACCCGAACGTGCCCGCGCGCGACTTCGCGCAGCTGCGCAGCTGGATCAAGAGCCAGCCCGGCACGGTCAGCTATGCCTCGTACAGCGCGGGCACGCTCTCGCACGTGCTGGGCCTGCAGCTGAACAAGGCGGCCGGCCTGGACATGACGCACGTGGGCTACAAGGGCTCGACGCCGGCGCTGACGGACGTGATGGGCGGCCACGTGCCGCTGATGTTCGACGGCATCCCCAGTTCGCTGCCGCTGATCCGCGCCGGCAAGGTGCGCGCCTTCGCCGTGAGCTCGGCGCAGCGCTCGCCGCTGCTGCCCGACGTGCCCACCTTCACCGAGCTGGGCTATCCGCAGCTGCAGGCCACCGGCTGGATGGGCCTGTGGGTCAAGCCCGACGTGCCGGCCGCCCAGCAGGCGCGCCTGCGCGAGACGGTGCTCAAGCTGATGGGCCAGCCGGCGCTGCGCGCGAAGCTGACGGAGCTGGGCTTCGAGCCCGGCCAGCCGCGCAGCCAGGAAGAACTGAGCCGCTCGCTGCAGGCCGACTACCGGCGCATGGGCGAGGTGCTCAAGTCCATCGACTTCAAGCCGGAGTGACCCGGCGCGCGCCCTTCCTCAGGGCGCGTCCACCTTCTGCCAACCCTCGCCCGGATCGAAGCGCGTCGTCTCGCGCGCGATCGCATCGGTGCGGGGGCCCAGGTTCTTCTGGTAGAGCTGGCCGTCGTGGCTCACCATGAAGCTCATGACGCCGGTCTCGCCGTACTGCAGCGGCCAGGCGATCAGCGCGAAGCCGGCGCGCATGCGCTTGCCGATCACGTAGCTGTAGGCGCCGCCCTTGGCGCTCGGGCCCTGGGCCTTGAGGATCTTGTAGTGGTAGCCGTGGTAGCCCTCGCCAGGGCGCACGCTGGCGTACAGCGGCCCCAGCGGGCTCTCGGGCTCGCCCGGCTTGGTGGCCCAGTACAGGCCGTCGTGCTTGCCTGGCGCGCTGCCGAACTTGTCGGCGTACTCCAGCACGCCGTTGTTGTCGCGATCGACCGAGGCGTATTCGCGCTGGGCGTCGTAGTAGGCCATCACGGCCCGCATGGCCGCCAGCTCGTTGCGGCCGATGCGCCGCGTCTCCATCAGGTCCTGGCCGGCGCGCGCATCGAAATGCCAGCCGGCCGGCCCCTTCACGATCGGGATGGGCAGCGTCCAGCCGTCCTTCCCCGCACCCAGGTAGGCGCGGTCGTTGCCATCCGCCACGATGCTGTGGCCCTTGGACCAGTCCTCGAGGAAGGCGTAGACGTCCTCCTTGTCGATCTCGCTGGTGGGCACGAAGCGCTTCCAGTCCGCGCCGAGTACGGTTCGAAGCGCAGCTTCGTCGCTATTGACGATGGCGTTGAAGAAGGCCTGCGACGCGGCCTCGGCGCTGGGGTAGTTCTGCTGCGCCGAAGCGGCTGAGGAGAAGCCCAGGGCGAGCGCCACCAGGGTGGCGCCGACCAGGGCGCGGAAGCGTTGCTGGGTGTTCTGCATGGTGCGTGAACCTCGCGTGTTGGTTTGCTTTTGAAGTGGACCGATCTGCGGAGCCTCGGCCCCTCAGCGCCGTCCGCCTCCGCGGCCACCACCACCGCCGCCACCGCCACGACCACCGCCCCCGCCGCCGCCCATGCGGGCGCCGCCGCCACCACCACCACTGCCATGGAAGCCGCCTCCACCGCCGGACGCACGTCCTCCTCCTCCACCCATCGACTGTCGGCTGGAACTGCCGCGGTCGAAGCTCTGGCGCTCCGAGGCGCCGTTGCCGGCTCCACGGAAGGCGTTGTCGCTGCTGCGGTTCTGCACTTGGTGCGCGCCGCCGCCGCGGTCGAAGCCGCCGCCACCGGCACCGCCCCGGTCACCGCCGGCGCCGGCGCGATTTCCGCCGGCGCCGCCACGGTCACCTCCGGCGCCGCCGCGGTCCAAGCCGCCGCCACCGGCGCGATCACCGGCCCGGTCGCCTGCGCGGTCACCCGCGCGATCGCCGGCCCGGTCTCCGCCACGCTGGCCGGTGCGGTCGGCCGCCTGGTTGGCCCGGTCGCGCGTGCCGGGGTCGTTGCGCAGCCGGTCACGCTCCTGGCCCGGGTCCATGCCGCGGTCGCGCAGCGCCCCTTCGGCTTGCTGGCGCTGGCCGTCGCGGCCTGCGTTGTCACGGCCGCGGAAGTCAGAGCGCTGCGACGGGTCGCCGCCGGCGCGGTTGCCGAACTGCTGCTTGCTGGCCTGGTCGCGGTAGGGCACGCCGCGCCGGTTGTCCGCGTTGTGCTGGAACTTGTTCTGGTTGGCCGAGATCTGGCGGTTGGTGTTGATGCTGTTGTAGCGGTTGGTGTTGATGTTGACGTCGCCGCCGCCCCAGTTGCAGCCGCCCCAGAGGGCGCCCACCGCCGCCACGCCCACGCCGAAGGCGATGCCGGTGGCCAGCGCGGCGCCGGGGTAGTAGCCCGGATAGGGCGGGTAGTAGGGGGGCGGGTAGGCGGGGTAGGGCCAGGTGCCGTAGACCACCGTCGGGTTGTAGGCCGGCACGTAGACCGTCTGCGGGTTGGTGGGCTCGATCTTGATGACGGTCTGCTGCGTCTGCGGCTCCTGCTCGACCGACACCGTCTGCTGCGCGTTGCTCTTGAGGTTGCCCGTCTGCTGCGCCTTGGTGCGCAGGCGTTGCGCGGAATCGAGCACGTCCTTGGACGAGGCGAGGAAGGCATCGCCCAGGTTCTGCACCCAGTCGGGCTGGTCGCCCATCATCCCGATGACCTGCGGGAAGGCCACCAGGGACATCACGCTGGGGTCCCAGGTCTGGCTTTGCACCGCCTTCACGGCCGCATCGCCCTTCTGGTTGGGGTTGGCCTTGGACCACTTGGCCGCGTCCGCCACGTCGGCCGGGTAGGTGGCGGCCATCAGCACCTGGGACAAGAGGGAATCGGGGTAGAGCGCGATGGGCGCCACCATCTGGTCGATCTGTTCCTTGCTGAAGGTCTGCTGCGCCATGGCGAGCGACGAACTCAAGGCCAGCATCGCCAGCAGCAATCGCATGAACCGGGAAGCCAATCGATGCATGAAAGCTCCTTTGTTGTCTCGGCTCGCCGCACGATGCGGCTGGCCGGGCGCGTCCCTGTCGCGCAGTTTGCGCATGGAGCATAGCGGGGCGCAACAACGGCCGCAATCGCGGCCGTTCCTACTGATGCGCGGCCGCAATCGTGGCCGGTCCTACCGGTGCGCGGCCGCAGTCGCGGCCGTCTTCACCGATGTGTGCAGCCGCAAACCGTGGCCTTTTTCATTCGTTCGTCATCTTCCTCAGCCCAGGGCGGGTGGGGCCTGGCCTGCCAGGCCAGAGTGGGCGGGCGCGTCGCCACCGGCGCTGTCTTCGGAGCGCGCCTCGAGGGGCGCGGCCTTCGGGCGCGGCTGGAGCAGGAAGTGCGACAGGGCCGGGATCAGCAGTACCGCGCCCACCATGTTCCACAGGAACATGAAGGCCAGCAGCACGCCCATGTCGGCCTGGAACTTGATGGGCGAGAGCGCCCAGGTCAGCACGCCGGCCGCCAGCGTCACGCCCACCAGCACCACCACCTTGCCGGTGAACTTCAGCGCGTTGCGATAAGCATCGGCCAGCGAGTCGCCGGCACGCTGGCTGGCCAGCTGCACGCTCAGGAGGTACAGCGCGTAGTCCACGCCGATACCCACGCCCAGCGCGATCACCGGCAGCGTCGCCACCTTCACGCCGATGCCCAGGCCCACCATCAGCGCCTCGCACAGCACCGAGGTGATGACCAGCGGCACCACCGCCACCACCACCGCGCGCCAGGAGCGGAAGGTGATGAAGCACAGCAGCACCACCGCCGCATAGACCAGCCACAGCATCTGCGTCCAGGCCTGGCGCACCACGATGTTGGTGGCAGCCTCGATGCCGGCGCTGCCCGCGGCCAGCAGGAAGCGGTGCTGCTCGCTGCCGTGTGCTGCGGCGAACCCGGCGCTGGCCTGCACCACGCGGTCCAGCGTGGCGGCGCGGTGGTCCGACAGGTAGGCGATCACCGGCATCACCGAGCAGTCGGTGTTGAACAGCTCCGGGTTGTTCACGCTGGCCTGCTGGGCGCCGTAGTTCAGCACGTCCTGGTTGCGCGCGATGGTCAGCCACTTGGGGCTGCCGTCGTTGCTGCCCGCGGTGATCTGCCGCACCGCGTTGGCCAGCGACACGGTGGTCTGCACGCCCGGCAGCTGCTGCAGCGACCAGGCCAGCCGGTCGGCTTCCACCAGCGTGGGGTACTGCAGGCAGCCTTCCTTGGCAGTCTTGACGATGACCGCGAACACGTCGCTGGACAGCGCGTAGTGCGAGGTGATGTAGGCGTTGTCGCGGTTGTAGCGCGAGTCGGCGCGCAGCTCGGGCGCGCCGGGGTCCAGGTCGCCGATCTGCAGGCGCGTGCTCGCGGCCAGGCCACCGGCCAGCAGCAGGGCGGCAGCGCACACGGTGAGCAGGGCCGGGCGGCGCGCGGTGAAGCCGGCCAGCGCGGCGTAGACGCGGCTCGTGAGCCCTTGGGTGTCATGCTCGGCATGCAGGCTGCGTTTGGCGGCCCGCTCGCTCACGCCCAGGTAGGACAGCAGCACCGGCAGCAGGATCAGGTTGGTGACGATGAGCACCGCCACGCCCACGCTGGCCGTGAGCGCCAGCTGCTGGATCACCGGGATGTCGATCACCATCAGCACCGCGAAGCCCACCGCGTCGGCCACCAGCGCGGTGAGGCCGGCGAGGAACAGGCGCCTGAAGGTCAGGCGCGCGGCCACCAGCCGGTGCGCGCCGCGGCCGATGTCCTGCATGATGCCGTTCATCTTCTGCGCGCCGTGGCTCACGCCGATGGCGAACACCAGGAAGGGCACGAGGATGGAGTACGGGTCCAGCTCCGCGCCACCCGCGGCCACCAGGCCCAGCTGCCACACCACCGCCACCAGCGAGCAGCCCACCACCAGCGCCGTGCTGCGGATGCAGCGGGTGTACAGGTAGATGATGAGCGTGGCCACCGCGGCGGCCAGCGCGAAGTACAGCGCCACCTGGTGCAGGCCCTCGATCAAATCGCCCACCAGCTTGGCGAAGCCCACGGCGTGGATGCCGACGCTGTCGCTCTCGTAGCGCTCGCGCATCTGCTCGACCGTGCGCGAGAGCTGTCGGTAGTCCACGCGCTGGCCGGTGGCCGCGTCCTGGTTCAAGAGGGGCACGACGATCATGCTGGACTTCTCGTCCTTGCCCACCAGGCTGCCCACCAGGCCGGCGCGCGCGATGTTGGCGCGCAACTGCTCGATGGCGGCGGGCGAGCCGTCGTAGTTGTCGGGCATCACCGGGCCGCCGCGAAAGCCTTCCTCGGTGACTTCGGTCCAGCGCACCGCGGGTGCCCACAGCGACTTCACCCAGGCGCGGTCCACGCCGGGCGTGAGGAAGAGCTCGTCCTGGATCTTCTTGAGCGTGGCCAGGTAGGCCGGGTCGCTGATGTCGCCCTTCCTGTTCTCCACCACGATGCGCAGCACGTCACCCATGCCGCGCAGGTCGGCGCGGTGCTCCAGGTAGTTCTGGATGTAGGGGTGGCTCTTCGGAATCATCTTCTCGAAGCTGGCGTTGAAGGCCAGCCGCGTCACGGCCAGCCAGCCCAGCGCCAGCGTGGCCAGCAGGCACAGCGCGATCACCACGCGCCGGTTGTTGAAGGTCAGGCGCTCCAGCCAGGAGCCGGAATGCGGGTCGAAATGTTCGAGCGAGTGCGGCGCGGACGCGTCGCCGCGCGCGTTGGAAATGGGGGTCATGGTGGTCCTTCTGCCCGAGGTCTTCAGGGCAGTTGAAGTGTTCGGGTGCCGCGGGGTCCGCCGACGATGAGCGTGCCGGCCTCCGGCGCCGTCACGGCGGCGGCAGGCAGGCTGCCCTTGAGCGGCAGCAGCTCGAAGCTGGCGCCTTCGTCGCGGCTGGCCAGTACGTGGCCGGCCTGGCTGGCCAGCACGATGCGGCCATCCTTCGTCTGCGCGCCGGCGGTGAGGCCCGCCTGCACGCCGGTGGGAATCTGCTTCCAGCTGCGGCCGCCGTCGGTGCTGCGCAGCACCGTGCCGCGCAGGCCGTAGGCCAGCAGCGAACGCTCGTTGCCGGTCAGGCCGAAGAGCGTGCCCTGGTAGGGAACTTCGATGGCGCGAAAGCGCGTGTCACCGGCCGTGCGCTTGAGCAGCATTCCCTGCTCGCCGGCCATGTACAGGTCTGCGCCGATGCCACGCACCGCGTACAGGTGCAGGGCCTTGGGGTTGTCCACCTGATGCAGCGCGGGCGTCCAGTGCGCGCCGCCGTCGGTGGTGTGCAGCACCAGTCCGAAGGCGCCGACCACCCATCCTTCGCGCTCGTTGGCGAACCAGACGTCGAGCCAGGGGTTCTGCGCGCCCTGCTCGGCGATGCGGCGGGCCTCGTCGGCCAGCTTCGCGCCTTCGGGCAAGGCGGCGGCCTCGCGCTCGTACCAAGCCTGGATCACCGCGCCGGCCTGGCGGCCTTCGTACTGCACGCGCCAGCTCTGGCCGGCGTCGCCGCTGTGCAGGATCACGCCGTCGTGGCCCACGGCCCAGGCATGGCGCGCGTCGGGAAAACTCACGGCCACCAGGTCGGAACTCACCGGCACCTCGGCCTGCTTCCAGCTCTTGCCGGCGTCGTCGGACCACAGGATGTGGCCGCGCTGGCCCGCCGCCAGCGTGCGGGCGCCCTGGCTGGCCATGCCATTGACCAGGGCCTGCGGGGCCAGCGGGCTCTGGCGCGCCGGCGTGTCCAGCACGTCGCGCCATCCGTCGGAAGAGGTCGCGGCCCATGCGCCGCCCCACAGCACCAGGGCCGAGGCCAGGGTGATGGCGACCGCGTCCATTCGGCTGCGCCAGGCCTGCTGCTTCGATGTCATGCGATGCCTCCCTGTTCTTCTTTTTCTGGAGCTCAGCGCACGCCGGAGCCGGCCAGCGAGTCGGCGGTCCACTCGCGGTCGGACAGGGCCTTGGTGTGGCGCAGGCCGCCGGTCTCGGCGATGTAGCCGGTCAGCGAGTACACGCCCGAGACGAAGTCGTAGTGGCCGAACATGTCGGTGTAGGGCGCGGGCAGGTCGTAGCTGGGCGCCATGTAGGCGAAGCCCGCGCGGTACAGCTGGCCGCGTGCGTCGTAGTTGTCGGAGGCCAGGGCCGCCCACGAGTCTTCGTCCAGGTAGAAGCGGCGCTTGCTGTAGACGTGGCGCTTGCCGTCGCGGAGCTGGGCATCGACCACCCACACGCGGTGCAGCTCCCAGCGCACCAGGTCCGGGTTCAGGTGATGCGCCTGCAGCAGGTCGTCCTGCTTGGACTGGTACACGGCGCCGTAGGCGTTGTAGGGCACGATCATTTCCTTCTTACCCACCAGCTTGAAGTCGAAGCGGTCCATCGAGCCGTTGAAGATGAAGGTGTCGTCGAAGGTGGTGGCGCCGGCGGTGCCGGGGTTGGGCGTGTCGAAGGACAGGTCGGGCGCGACCTTCACGCGGCGCTGGCCGGGCAGGTAGGCCCAGGCGCGGCGGTCCTTGTTCCCCACGTCCAGCGGGTCCACGATCATCAGCGCCTCGCCGGCGCGGCGGGCCGGGCCGGTGTAGGTCAGCTTGATGCGCCAGTAGGTGTCGGCGTCCTTGCGCGCGGTGTCCCAGAAGGGGAAGTCCTGCACGCTGGTGCCCTCCGTGGCCAGGGCCGGGCGGCCGCTGGCGTCCACGTTCAGGTTGCGGTACTTGGCCTCGTAGCTCTGGCCGTTGAAGCGAACCAGGTGGTTCCACATGGCTTCGTAGCCGTCCTTGGGAATCGGGAAGGGGAAGCCCGCGTGCACGCCTTCGATCGAGCGGCCGCCGTTGGTGGTCTTGGCGCTCACGGCCGCGGCCGCGGTGTTGTCGGTCACGAACTTGGGAAAGGCCACGCTGCGGTGCGTGGGGTACACGTCCACGCGGAAGCTCGGGTACTTCTGCAGCAGCGCCTTGGCGCCGTCGGTGAGCTGCTCGCTGTACTGCGCCATGTTGGCGGCGTTGACCGACACGCGCGGCTTCTCGCCGGCGAAGGGGTCGGGGCGGATGCCGTCGCCGGCCTTGTAGCCCGCCGGGCCGCTCTTGATGCCGCCGTTGTAGGCGGGAATGGTGCCGTCCTTGTTGCCAGCTTTCTCGGCGCCGACCGGCGTGAGCGTGCTGCCCAGTGCCTTGGCTTCGTCGGCGGTGACGGCGGCCTGCGCCGCGATGTTGGCGCACGCGGCCAGGATGGCCGTGGCGATGGATGAGGTGATGAATCTCGTCTTCATGATGAATCCTTAGAAGGTGGTCTTGACGGTCAGGCTGACGAAGCCGCGGTCCTTGAGCAGCGTCGTGAAACCGTTCTGGGTGGTGACCGCTGTGCCGTTGTCACGGTAGTGGCCGAGGTAGTCGATGTACTTGAGGTCGAAGCGGTACTTCTGGCGCACGTCCATGCCCAGGCCGACGCTGTAGTTGCCGTTGCCCTGGTTGCCGCCGAAGATCGTGGGGGCATTGCCCTTCAGGCCGATCGCGTAGCTGAGCGGCGCATACAGGTCGATGCCGGGCCACACCTGGAACCAGGTGGGCGTGAAGGAAAAGCCGGCGCCCAGGTAGTCCTTGGTGGTGCAGCCGTCCCACTTGTCGCGGCCGGCGCAGGCGGCGAAGCCTTCGGCGTAGAACAGGTTCTGGCCGCTGGTGACCTTGTCCCAGCGCGACCAGGTGAGTTCCGCTGCCCAGGCCGCGGTGTCGAACAGCGGCGTCTTGTTCACCACGCCCACGGCATTGAGCAGGCCGTGGAAGGTGTTGCCGCGCGGGCCCTTGGTGTCGCCCGGCGCCGGCAGGCCCGGGGAGATGCCCAGCACCGTGCTGTTGAGCGGCGTGTTGTGGCGGTAAGAGAGTTCGCTGCCGAAGCTGATGCCCGCGATGTTCTTCGCCAGGCTCATGCCGAACAGGTCGATGTTGTCGGCGTAGATGAGGTTGTAGCGGCTGATGTTGCGGCCGGCCTGCGTCAGGAAGGTCTGGGGCAGCTTGTCGGCGAAGTTGCGGTAGTAGAAGCCCATCGTGCCGTCCAGCCAGTCGGGGCTCCAGCGTGCCGACAGGCCCGCCTCGCCGCGCTGCTTGGGCTCGGAGGGGTTGCCGCGCGTCGCGAAGCCCAGCTGCTGCGACAGGAACTGCCGGTCGGGTCCGTTGAAGGCGAAGTCCACCGGGCCCAGGTAGGTGCCGCCTTCGGGGAAGCGGTAGGACTCCCATTCGAAGAGGTACTGCGCCGCCAGCGACAGCGTGTCGGTGACCTGGGCCTGGCCCGAGACCTGGTTCAGCGGCCGGAAGAGTTCCTTGGCTTCCACGCCCGGCGTGGCGAAGCCCTTCTGCAGGTCCAGCGGGTTCTGCGCGTAGGCCACGCTGTGCATGTTGCCGCCCAGGAAGAGCGACTCGCCCCAGTAGATCGAGTGGCGGCCCAGCTTGGCGTTGACCGGCACATCGCCCAGGTCCATGCCGCCGAACACGAACGCATCCAGCACTTCGCCGGAGGGGCCGTGATAGAAGCGCTGCGTGTAGTCGCTGTAGGTGTGGTTGACGTAGCTCGGGATGGCCGACAGCGGCAGGTTGGGGTTGCTGCGGCTCACGCTGCTGTAGGCATCGTCGTACCAGCCGGCCGCGCTCACGCGCGCGCCCCAGCGCTTGCGCCAGGTCAGGTCCAGCTCGGTCAGCAGGTCCAGGCGGTTGGCCACCGTCTGGCCCTTGTTGAAGCTGTAGGTGCCTTCGTCGGAGATGGGGGAGTTGCCGATCTTCGAGTCGCGGTTCTCGACGCGGCTGCCGAAGTTGTAGCGCACGGTGTTGTCCCAGCGCACCGCCAGATCGGGGTTGCCCGTGTCGAACTCGAAGGCATGCGCGCTGCCGCAGGACAGCGCGAACAACATGGCGGCGCCGGCGATGGCGGCAACTTGGAAGGTCGGACGAACGCTTGCGGCGGCCGTCTGGCGGTGGGGATGGTGCACAGGTTTCCTGCTTGTGGTTGGTTGGACATCCCCCGCCTGCGGGCGAAGGGGGACAGCAGGAATTCTGGAATCCGGACCCCCGCCGAGCCCCCTCCTTGGTGGAGGGGGGCGGGGGGTGGGAAAGCCTGGGGAGGGCGCGCCCGCGCGACCGCCCTGCCGCGCGGGTGGCGGTCAGCCGGGCCGGGCGCCGGTTAGGCGGTTTGCGGGTTGCGCAGGTGCTCGTCGGAGGCCAGCAGGGCCGCGATGGCGCGCTGGCCTTCCTCGTAGCCCTGCATCAGGTTCGAGCGCTTCCACTCGAAAGTGACCTGGGTGCGGGGCACGATCGGCACCTCCACCACGCGCGGACGCATGCGCGTCTGGTTGAGCAGGTGCTGGCGAAACAGCTTGATGTCGTTCTCCCCCACCTCGGCGGCGAACTGCATCGGCAGATTGGCCAGCGAATCGGCCAGGCTGCGCGCCGGGCGCACCTGGCTGTCGTCCACGATGCGGTTCACCCACACCTCGTCCAGGTCCGGGTGGTCGCGCAGCAGGTTCTTGAAGTTCACCGTGTCGACCAGCGCGCCCTCGGTGTACTCGTGCTCGCCGATGGTGACGCTTTCCTCGATGTAGGGAAGGGCCGAGCAGGCGCACAGGGAGCGGGGCTCGATGGGCAGGTAGCCGCGCTTTCCGTCACCCACCTGGTCGGGGCGGTTGTGGAAGATCTGCATGAAGCCCGGCTGGCCGTCCTTGGGCAGGCGCCAGGCGTTGTGATAGACCTCCGGCGCACCGGCAGCGAACAGCCGGTCTTCGCTGAACACGTCCTTGAGCACCGGGCTGTCGTCGTAGTAGATCTTCGACAGGCCGTTGATCTCGGAGCTGTAGACCAGCGAGGTCATGTAGCGCGTGAAGGGATGCACCGCGAGCACGTCGTTGAGCATCCAGTAGTTCAGGTGCTGCGCGCTCCAGCGTCCCGGGTCGGCCGCCAGCTGCATCGAGTTGCGCATGCTCTTGAGGATTTCCTGCGGCTGCACCAGGTTGTGCCACTCGCGCTTGTTCGAGAACGGGAAGCCGGCCCAGGCCTTCCACTGGGCCTGCATGTCGGCAGCAAAGCCGCGGTTGACCGGAAACCAGGAGAAGGAGGCGTCGTCCCGAAAGCAGTATTCGCTGAAGAAGTCGAGCGTCTTCTTCGCGCGCTTTCCCGGCGTGCGGGTGTTATAGACGATGCCCACCCACGCGCCGATGCACGACAGCGTGAACACATCGAACTCGATGCCCGCATCCTCCAGCGCCTGCAGCGCGCCGATGTGCAGCCCGGCGGCGGGGCCGCCGCCTGCCAGCGCGATGGCGCGCTTTTTCTTCCTGCCCTTGCGCTTCTTCGGGTCGTCGGACATTGGCCTGCCTCATCCATGTGGGGGAGATAGAAGGGCGCGCGCCATAGGCGCCACGGCATTTCCCGCTTATCGTTTTGGACATGCCAGGAGTGCCGCATGAGCCTAATTGACGAGTGGACACCTTTATTCCCCAACAGTGGGGAGGCGCATCGATCCGCGCCGGGCGGCGTGGCCCGCAGTGCCGGCGCCCGCGACCCGCTGCAGGCGCGCATCTACGAGCGGCTGGAAAAGCTGGCGGAGTCGCCCAGCGCGGTGCACTACTACCTGGGCGAGGGCTTTCGCTGGATCCGCGTGGGCTTCGCGGGCGAGACGCCACTCACGCCCTCGGCGATGCTGGACGTGGGCGAGGCGATCGAAGCGAGCCTGGGCAGTGCCGAGTCCTCGCCGCTGTACTTCCACGCGCTGCGGCCGCACGACATGCTCTTCTTCCTGGAGCGGGGCGATGCCGAATCGGAAGGGCTTCCGCCCAGCTTCTACGGCGTGCCCCTGAAACAGGTGCAAGGTGCCTGGGGCCGCGGCGGCCAGGCCGGCCGCCCGGCGCGTCAGGCGCGCGCCGTGGCCTCGTCGAGCGCCAGCAGGCCGGCGGCGCCGAACTCGCAGCGGCGCAGGTCGAAGCCATAGCGCCCGGCAAGCGCGCGTGCCGCATCGGCCGCAGCACGCGCCGGCTCGTCATGGCCCTGGCGCTGCAGGGCCTGCGCCCAGACCAGCGTGCCGAAGCACAGCTCCGCATGCGCGCCGCCCGCCTCGCAAAGGCGCACCGCCTCGTCGAACATCGCCTGCGCGCGTGCCGGATCGAGTCCTGTCGCCAGGCTGCTCATCGCCTTCACCCGCCAGGCGATGACGGCGGAGAACTCGCCTCCCAGCGTGCCGGCCAGCGCGATGGCCTGTTCGGCCGCGGCCAGCGCCCGCGCGTGGTCGCCGCGCATGCAGGCCAGTTCCGCCTCGATGGCCGGCAGGTAGTCGAGCAGCGACCATTCGCCCTGTGACACGGCTGCCAGCAGCGTGCGTGCCTCGGTCAAGGCCCGCTCGGCCTCGTCCAGCCGCCCCGAGCGGCACAGGCACAGCGCGAGGAAGATCAGCGCATGCCAGCCCAGGTAGGGCACCGCGTGCTGCTGGCTCAGGTCCAGGCAGCGGCGCGCGTCCGCAATGGCCTCGTCGTGGCGGCGCAAGGCCATGAAGGCGTGGCTGCGCCAGATGGCCGCGCCGCCCACGTACACCGGGGACTGCACCAGCTCGGCTTCCTGCAATGACTGGTGCCCCAGTTGCAACCCCTCGTCGCCCCCGCCGACCTGGCAGCGCGCATAGGCGATCCAGCCCAGGCAGGAGATGTAGTCGATGAAGCTGCCGCTGGACTTGTAGTGCTCCACGCTTCGTTCGTCGACGAAGGCGAGCGTCTCGCTGAAGCGCCCCTGGCAGCACAGCGCCATGGCCAGCGCAGCGCCGGGTCGTAGTTCGATGAGCGGCGAGCCATCGGCGCGGCCCAGTTCGCGGACCTCGGTGAAGATCTGCCGCGCCCGCGCGTATCGGCTCGAATAGAGGTGCGCGCGGCCTTCCTGGAACAGGATGGATGACATCGTGGCCGGGTCGGCATCCGCGCCCGCGATCGGCGCCAGGTTGCGCGCCAGCGTCCCCAGTTCGACCAGGCGCTTGGGCAGCACGGCGAAGCGGCCCACTTCCATCAGGCCCAGGATCACGTCGATGTGACGCCGCGCGTTGCGGGGCGTGCGGGGCAGTTCCGCCACGATCCGTTCAGCGCGCGTGAAGTACGACAGCGCCTGTGCGATGGCCACGATGCGGGTGGAGGCCACGCCGGCCGCATAGAGGTAGTCGGCCTCCCGGTCCGGCAGGTTTGCCTCCTGGCAGTGATGCGCCATCAGGCCCGGCTCGCGGCTGGCCATGCCGGGCTCGTGGAGCTCGATGGCCTCGATGATGCGTGTGTGCAGCGCCTGCCGCTCGCCGCGCATCTGCCCGCCGTAGGCCGCCTGCTGCACCAGCGCATGCTTGAAGACGTAGTCGGCATGCGGCGGCACGCCGCGGCGGAACAGCAGCTGCGCCTCCACCAGGCGGTCGAGCGCGACGATCAGCCGGCCCGGTGGATGCCCGGTGACCTGGTGCAGCAGCGTGAAGCTGAATTCGCGCCCCAGCGCGCTGGCGATGCGTGCGACTTCCTTCGCATCGTTGAGTCGGTCCAGGCGCGCCATCAGGCTGTCGCGTTGCGTGGTGGGAATGTCCAGCGCCGGCAGCGGACCGTCGATGACCAGCGACTCGCCCTGGGGGCGAAGCAGGCCCGATTCGAGCACCGTGGCCGTGAGTTCCTCGATGAACAGCGGCACGCCGTCCGTCCTCGCCAGGATCTGATCCAGCACTGCGGCAGGCAGCAGCTTGCCGTGGCATACGTTGTGCACCAGTTGCTGCGCGTCCTCGCGCTTGAGCGGATCCAGCCGGACCTCGGTCACCGTCGTGGTGCTCCTGAAGTCCTGCGTCACCGGCGGGCGGGAGGTGATCAACGCCAGGAAGGGCCGGGCCTGCATGTGCTCGAACAGGGCGCGCAGGAAGGCCTCGGTGGCGCCGTCCATCCAGTGCGCGTCCTCCAGCATGAACAGCACGGCGCCGGTGTTGCAGTGGCGCTCGAAGTGCCGCAGCAGGGCTTCGCGCGTGAGGCGGTGCTTGCGGTCCGGCGGCATCGCCGGCAACTGCACGCCTTCGGGCAGGGGCAGGTCCAGCAGGTCGGCCACCAGCGGCAGGTCCAGCGCGCCGGCCCCTTCGCCCAGCCAGGCGCCCAGGCGCGCGAATGGCGTTGCCGACGGGTCGCCCGTGGCCGAATGGATCTCGCGACGCAGCCAGGCGATGAGCGGGTGCAGCGGCGCGGTGGTCTGGTTGGGCGCGCATTGCAGCAGCACCTCCAGGGCCGCGTGCGGCGCGAAGCGCTCGGCCGCGGTTCGCAGCAGCCGCGACTTGCCGATGCCCGCTTCGCCCACCAGCATGACGATGCCGCCCCGGCCTGCGCGCGCCGAGTGCCACGCACGCCCGATGGCATCGAGCTCGGCATCGCGGCCCAGGCATTCACGGATCTCGGTGCGGTGTGCCTCGAAGCGCATGCCCGAAGGTGCCTCGCGCAGCACGCGCCACACCTGCACGGGCTTGTCCAGGCCCTGCAGCAGGTGCGTGCCCATGTCGGCATAGGTGAACACGCCGCCTGCCAGGCGCCGCGTCTCGTCGGCGATCGCGACGCAGCCGGGTGCGGCCAGCGACTGGATGCGGGCTGCGAGGTTGGGCGTGAGCCCGGTGGCCGTGTGCCGCTCCGAGAAGCCGCTTCCCACCATGTCGCTGATCACCGAGAGCCCCGTGGCCAGGCCGATGCGCACCTTGAAGCGCTCATCCTCGCTGGCGAAGGTCTCGACGATCTTCAGGCTGGCGCGCACGGCGCGCTCGGCCGCATCTTCCTGCGCCTTCGGGTAGCCGAAGTAGGCCAGCACCCCGTCGCCGACGATGCGGGCGATGAAGCCGCCCGACTCCTCGATGATGCGCGAGCAGGCCGTGTAGTAGTCGTGCAGGACCTTGCGCAGGTCGTCCAGGTCCAGCCGGGCCGACATCTCGGTGGAGCCCACCAGGTCGCAGAACATCACGGTGATCTGCCGGCGCTCGCCATGCGCGGGCTTGGGGGCCCCGGCATAGGCGGGCGAGAGCGCCTCGTTGACGTGCAGCTCGTGCAGCGCGGCCATCAGCAGCCGGCGCTGTCCCAGCGACAGGCCGAGCTCCTTCAGGTCCGCATCCGAGAGGTGCCGCAGCACGTCGAAGCCGACATCGTTCTGGCGAAAGCTTTCGGCATGCGCGCCCAGTCCGAGCGATTGCAGCCATTGCGCAAGATCCCTTTCGGGGGCCACATCAGACTCCCGGCACTCGTGGAGCCCGCACCACCACGAGTGCCAACCGTGTCCGATCGTGAGGGCCGTCGAAAAATGTACAGCATGCCAGTGCGCGGCGTCGATCGTGCGAACCCTGCCCGAGGCGCGATGGCAAGAGAAGAAAAAAAAGCGCCCCGCGGGGCGCTTTCATTCAGTGGGCGAACAGGCGGCTCAGGCGCCGGCCTTCACCTTCAGGCGCCAGGCGTGCAGCAGCGGCTCGGTGTAGCCGCTGGGCTGCTCGATGCCCTTGAACACCAGGTCCTGCGCAGCCTGATAGGCCGCGCTGGTCTGGAAGTTGCCGGCCATGTTCTTGTACAGAGGGTCGCCTGCGTTCTGCTGGTCAACCACCGCGGCCATGCGCTCGAAGGTGGCGTTGACCTGTTCCTTCGTGACGACGCCGTGCAGCAGCCAGTTGGCGATGTGCTGGCTGGAGATGCGCAGCGTGGCGCGGTCTTCCATCAGGCCCACGTTGTGGATGTCGGGCACCTTGGAGCAGCCCACGCCCTGGTCGATCCAGCGCACCACGTAGCCCAGGATGCCCTGCACGTTGTTGTCCAGCTCGGCCTGCTTGTCGGCATCGCTCCAGTTGGCAGTGGCGGCGATCGGCGGCTGCAGCAGGTCGGCGAGGATCGCGTCGCGCTCGGTGTCGGCGTCGATCTTTTCCAGCTCCTTCTGCACTTCGGCCACGTTGACCTGGTGGTAGTGCAGCGCATGCAGCGTGGCGGCGGTGGGCGAGGGCACCCAGGCGGTGTTGGCGCCGGCCTTGGGGTGGGCGATCTTCTGCTTGAGCATGTCGGCCATCAGGTCGGGCATGGCCCACATGCCCTTGCCGATCTGCGCCTTGCCGCGCAGGCCGCAGTTCAGGCCGGTGAGCACGTTGCTGCGCTCGTAGGCAGCGATCCACTTGGTGCCCTTGATGTCGCCCTTGCGCAGCATCGGGCCGCCCTGCATGGCGGTGTGCATCTCGTCGCCGGTGCGGTCCAGGAAGCCGGTGTTGATGAAGGCCACGCGCGAGGGCGCGGCGGCGATGCAGGCTTGCAGGTTCACGCTGGTGCGGCGCTCCTCGTCCATGATGCCCAGCTTCACGGTGTTGGCCGGCAGGCCCAGCACCTGCTCGACGCGGCCGAACAGCTCGTTGGCAAAGGCCACTTCGGCGGGGCCGTGCATCTTCGGCTTGACGATGTAGATGCTGCCGGTGCGCGAGTTGCGGATGCCGTTGGCGCCCTGGCCCTGCAGGTCGTACATGGCGATGGCGGTGGTGATGACCGCGTCCATGATGCCTTCGGGAATCTCCTTGCCGCCGTCCCAGAGGATGGCCGGGTTGGTCATCAGGTGGCCCACGTTGCGCACGAACATGAGCGAGCGGCCGTGCAGCTTGACCTCGCCCTGGCCGCTGGGCGCGGTGTAGACGCGGTCGGCGTTCAGGCGGCGGGTGAAGGTGCTGCCGCCCTTGGCCACTTCCTCGGTCAGCGTGCCTTGCTGGATGCCGAGCCAGTTGCTGTACGCGAGCACCTTGTCTTGCGCGTCCACCACGGCCACCGAGTCTTCCAGGTCGAGGATGGTGGAGAGGGCCGCTTCCAGCACCACGTCGCTCACGCCCGCGGGGTCGGTCTTGCCGATGGGGGTGCTGCGATCGATCTGGATGTCCAGGTGGATGCCGTTGTGCTTGAGCAGCACCGACGTCGGGTTGGCTGCATCGCCCTGGTAGCCGGCGAAGGTGGCCGGGTCCTGCAGGTGCGTGCTGCTGCTGTGCAGGGCGACGACCAGCTGGCCGTCCTTCACGCTGTAGCCGGTGGCGTCCTTGTGCGAGCCGTTGACCAGCGGGGCGGCCTGGTCGAGCACCTCGCGCGCGAAGGCGATGACCTTGGCGCCGCGCACCGGGTTGTAGCCCTTGCCCTTCTCGGCGCCGCCTTCTTCGGAAATGGCGTCGGTGCCGTAGAGCGCGTCGTACAGCGATCCCCAGCGCGCGTTGGCGGCGTTGAGCGCATAGCGGGCATTCAGGATGGGCACCACCAGCTGCGGGCCAGCCTGCAGGGCGAGTTCGGCGTCCACGTTCTCGGTGGTGGCCTTGGCGCCCTTGGGATGCGGCTGCAGGTAGCCGATCTTTTCCAGGAAGGCGCGGTAGGCGGGCATCGCCTCGGCGCCGATCGGGCCGGGGTTGGCCTTGTGCCAGGCATCCATCTCGGCCTGGAGGCGGTCGCGCTCGGCCAGCAGGGCGGCGTTCTTGGGCGCCAGGTCGGCGACGATGGCGTCGAAGCCCTTCCAGAACTTCTCGCTGGAGAGGCCTGCGCCGGGGAGCACCTTCTCCTCGATGAAGCGGTGCAGTTCGGTGGCCACTTGCAGGCCGTGGACGTTGGTGCGTTGGGTCATGGGACGGGCTTCCTGACTGTAGGTAGGCGGGAGATGAAGGCGGAATCGCTCGGTGTGCTGCCCACGCTGAAAGGCGGACTGCCACGGCTTTGTCTGTGTACCGGTACTTTATTTGATACCGGGCCGGGCATTAAGAGCCCATGAAGTCAATGATTGATGACAAATATGCGGGTAATCAGACGCGCCCGGCCAGTTTTGCTGCTGCTTCGCGCACGGCCGGGATGGCGGCCGGGTCGTAGCGGTGGGCCGGCATGGTGAGCGTGACGGCACCGGCCAGCGATCCGTCCGCGTGGAAAGCGGGGGCGGAGATGCCGGCGAGGTCCGGGCTGCGGTCGCCCACCAGGGCGCAGCAGCCCTGGGCGCGGATGGCTTCATAGAGCGCGCGATCCTGCGCAGAGAGGTCCGGCGGCAGCGGCTCGGGGCCAAAGGCGATCAGCACCCGTGCGCCCGCGCCGCGGTCGGCCGGCAGCAGGTCGCCGGGCCGCACGTGGTCGCGCAGCACCTGCGGCGAATCGACCCGGTACAGGCACAGGCGCGCCCAGTCGGGCAACTGGCCGGGCCGCGGCTGGCGCACGTGATAGGCCGCGCTTTCGCCGGTGGCGGCGACCAGGGCGTGCAGCACGGGCATGACCACGGACTCGAGCGAGGCGCTCTCCGTGTAGAGCGAATGCAGTCGTACCACCTGGGGGCCCAGCGTGTAGCGCCCGTCTTCCCGTCGCTGCACCAGGCCGGCATGTTCCAGCGAGGCCAGCAGGCGCAGGACCGTGCTCTTGTACAGCTGCGTGCGCTGCGCGAACTCGGCCAGCGAGAGCCCGTCGTCGCCGGGCCTGTAGGCGGCGAGCAGGCTCAGGGCGCGGTCCACGGCGGCGGCGCCACCCGGGGCGGCATCGCGGTCGGAGGCGGATTCGATTCGGGCTTTGCGGGGCATGCGGAGGGGCCTTGCCTTGACAGGGAGTCGGGCGGGACAGAGAATTCCAACTATCAGAACGTCATTCTATGAGACAGAACGTTCTGGGCAACTCCTTTTTCACCCTTCCAGGAAATCCATGCCCCAGGTGCTGATCAGCGAAGTCGGCCCGCGCGACGGCCTGCAATCGGTCAAGGCCACCATGCCCACCGAACACAAGCTGCGCTGGATCGACGCGCTGCACGCGGCCGGCCTGCGCGAGATCGAGGTCGCCTCCTTCGTGCCCGCCCGGCTGCTGCCGCAGATGGCTGATGCCGCCGAGGTGGTGCGCCATGCCATCACGCTGCCCGGCCTGGTCGTGATGGCCTTGGTGCCCAACCGCAAGGGCGCTCAGGCCGCGCTCGATGCAGGCGTGCACAAGCTCACCATGCCGGTGTCGGCGAGCCCGGCCCATTCGCTGGCCAACGTGCGCAAGACACCCACCGAGATGGTGGAGGAAGTGCGTGCCATCTCCGAGTTGCGCCGTGAACTCGCGCCCCAGGTGCGGCTGGAAGCCGGCATCTCCACTGCCTTCGGCTGCACCCTGCAGGGCCTGGTGGCCGAGGACGACGTTATCCGTCTCGCGGTGCAGTGCGTGGAGGCCGGCGCCGACGACGTGGGCCTGTCGGACACCGTGGGCTATGCCAACCCGGCGCAGGTGCGGCGGCTGTTCCGCCGCCTGCGCGCCGAGATCGGCGTTCATGCGGGTGCGGCCCACATGCACAACACGCGCGGCCTGGGCATCGCCAACTGCCTGGCCGCCTTCGACGAAGGCGTGCGCACCTTCGATGCATCCCTGGGGGGCCTGGGCGGCTGCCCCTATGCACCGGGCGCCTCGGGCAACGTGGTTACTGAAGACCTGGTCTTCATGTTCGAGGCGATGGGCGTTTCAACCGGCATCGACCTCGACAAGCTGCTGGCCGCTCGCGCGCCGTTGGCCGCAGGACTTCCCGGCGAGCCGGTCTACGGCATGACGGCCGAGGCCGGCCTTCCCAAGGGCTTCGCGCCCACCACTTCGACACAGCAACAAGCATGAGCCAGGACGCATCCCCCGCACCCCTGCCCTACGCGGGCATCCGCGTCGTCGAGTTCACCCACATGGTCATGGGCCCCACCTGCGGCCTGCTGCTGGGCGACCTGGGCGCCGAGGTCATCAAGGTCGAGCCCATCGAGGGCGACAGCACGCGCCGCCTGCTGGGCTCGGGCGCAGGCTTCTTCCCCACCTTCAACCGCAACAAGAAGAGCATCGCGCTGGACCTGAAGAAGCCCGAGGGCATCGAGGCCGCGCTGCGCCTCATCGCCAGCGCGGACATCGTCAGCGAGAACTTCAAGCCCGGCACCATGAAGAAGTTGGGCCTGGACTACGAGACGCTCAGCCGCATCCACCCGCGTCTCATCTACGTCAGCCACAAGGGCTTCCTGCCCGGCCCCTACGACCACCGCACCGCGCTGGACGAGGTGGTGCAGATGATGGGCGGCCTGGCCTACATGACCGGCCGCCAGGGCGACCCGCTGCGCGCGGGCACCAGCGTGAACGACATCATGGGCGGCATGTTCGGCGCCATCGGTTCCATGGCGGCGCTGCGCCAGCGCGAACTCACCGGCAAGGGCTGCGAGGTGCAATCGGCGCTGTTCGAGAACAACGTGTTCCTGGTGGCGCAGCACATGATGCAGTTCGCCGCGACCGGCAAGGCCGCCGACCCCATGCCCAGCCGCATCTCGGCCTGGGGCATCTACGACGTGTTCACCGTCAAGGACGGCGAGCAGATCTTCCTGGCGGTGGTCAGCGACAAGCAGTGGGCCGTGTTCTGCCAGGCCTTCGAACTGATGGACCTGCACGCCGACCCGCGCCTGGCCACCAACAACGACCGGGTGCGCGCACGCGACTGGCTGATGCCGCAGCTGCGCTCGCGCCTGGCGGACCGAAGTGCCGCCGAGCTGGCCGCCGCCTTCGAGGCCAACGAGCTGCCCTTCGCGCCCATCACCCAGCCGCAGGCGCTCTTCGACGACCCGCACCTCAACGCCACCGGCGGGCTGGCGCCGGTGCGCATGAACGACGGCAGCGAATCGAAGGTGCCGCTGATGCCCTTCACCCTGGGCGGCGAGCGCCCCGGCATCCGCCTGCAGCCGCCGCGGCTGAACGAGCAGGGCACCGAGCTGCTGCGCGAGGCCGGCTACAGCGATGAGGAGATCGCGGCGCTGGTCGACAAGGGCATCACCGCGCCCGCGCCCTGAGCGGGACCGGGCCGTCCGGCGGCTCGGGATAATCGCGGCCGATGGACCGCCTCAAGCAGCTCGAATCCTTTGTCGCCATTGCCACCCGCGGCAGCCTCACCGCGGCTGCCAAGGCCGAGGGCGTGGCGCCGGCCATCATGGGCCGGCGGCTCGATGCGCTGGAGGAGCGGCTGGGTGTGAAGCTGCTGCTGCGCACTACGCGGCGCATCACGCTCACGCATGAAGGCAGCGCCTTTCTGGAAGACTGCCAGCGCGTGCTGGTGGAACTGGCCAATGCCGAGGCCAGCGTGAGCGCCGGCGGCGTCAAGGCCAGCGGCCACCTGCGCATCACGGCGCCCGCGGGCTTCGGCCGCCGCCATGTGGCGCCGCTGGTGCCGCGCTTCCACGCCATGCATCCCGAAGTGACCATTTCGCTGAACCTGAGCGACCGCGTGATCGACATGGCCGGCGAGAACTTCGACTGCGCCGTGCGCGTGGGCGACCTGCCCGATTCCTCGCTGGTGAGCATGCGCCTGGCCGACAACAGGCGCCGCTGCGTGGCCACGCCGGCCTTCCTGCGCCGCCACGGCACCCCGCGGCATCCCAGCGACCTCTCGCGCTTTGCCTGCCTGACCTTATCCAGCGACGCCTCGCAGACCCGTGGCTGGGCGTTCCGCGTTCCGCGGACCGCCCAAGGGGCGGACTACGAAAGCGGCCTGGCGGCCGCGCGCGTTCCGCGGACCGCCCAAGGGGCGGACTACGAAAGCGGCCTGGCGGCCGCGCGCGCTCCCGATGGCGACTCTGCGGAGTACGAGGTGATCCACCTCAAGCCCACCGGCCCGCTGGACTGCTCCGATGGCCAGGTGCTGCACGACTGGTGCCTGGCGGGCCACGGCATCGCCTGGCGCAGCACCTGGGAGGTGGAGGCGGAGATCGACGCTGGCCTGCTGGTGCCGGTGCTGGACGAATTCGCCGCGCCGCCCAACGGCATCTACGCGGTGTTCCCGCAGCGCAAGCACCTGCCGCTGCGGGTGCGCCTCTGGCTGGACTTCCTCAAGAGCGAATATGGCCGGCCCGAGTACTGGGGCCGCACGGGCACAATCGCGCCCGCCGCCTCGGCATCGACCCAGACTTCCACAAGAAAGCGAGCACGATGACTCTAGAAGCAATCCTGGCGTACGTTCACTTCCTGGCCATCCTCACCATGGTGGTCTTCATTTCCAGCGAGGCGGCGCTGTGCCGCGTGGAGTGGCTCAACAAGGCGGTGGTGGAGCGGCTGGCGCGCGTGGACGCCATCTACGGCATGGCGGCGATCCTGGTGCTGGCCAGCGGCATCGCGCGCACCATCTGGGGCGTGAAGGGCTCGTCCTGGTACTGGACCAACCCGCTGCTGCACGTGAAGCTCACGCTTTTCATCATCGTCGGGCTGATCTCGATCTTCCCGACGCTGACCTACATCCGCTGGCGCCGCCAGGTGCGCGAGAGCGGCACGCTGCCGGCCGAGGCCGAGGTGCGCAAGACGCGCAAGCTGGTGATGATCCAGGCGCACATCCTGGTCGTGATCCCGCTCTTCGCCGTGTTCCTGGCGCGCGGCTTCGGCAAGTAGGCAAAAAAAGGGCCCGCACTGGGCGGGCCTCGTTCTTGATCTGCGGCGGAAGGCCGATCAGCCCTTGGTGTCGGCCTCGCACTTCTTCATGAAGCTGTTCTTGGCCGCGCCGGCCAGGGCCTTGCCGTTCTTGTCCACGGCCTTGGGCTCGCAGGCTGCGGCGGCCGTTTCCTTCTGGCATTTCTTCATGAAGCTGGTCTTGGCGGCGCCGGCCAGCGGCTTGCCGTTCTTGTCGATCGCCTTGGTGTCGCAACTGTCGGCGGCGTGGGCGCTGCCCATGGCCAGGAAGGCCGCCATCGCGAAGAGGGGGAGAAGCTTTTTCATCAGTTGTGTCCTCGAAGGGTGGGTTGGAAAAAAGCCGGCCCCCGGGCAGGGGCTGCCCATCCTAACGGGGCAGGGGCGCACCCGGATGACGCCCGGATGGATGCCCAGACCCACCCCCCGATAAAATCGGCGGATGCTATTGGTCAAACAGGAGCTGCTCGCCGCACTGGCGGACACGCTCGAATCCCTCTCGCCTGGCGCCGGCGCCAAGGCGGCCTTCGAATCGCCCAAGGTGGCCGCACATGGCGACTACGCCAGCACGGCTGCCATGCAACTGGCCAAGCCGCTGGGGCGCAAGCCGCGCGAGCTGGCCCAGGACATCAGCGATGCCCTGATGCAGACGCCGGCCTACCGCCAGTGGGTCGACGCCATCGAGATCGCCGGCCCGGGCTTTCTCAACATCCGCCTGAAGACCGCCGCCAAGCAGCAGGTGGTGCGCGAGGTGCTGCAGGCCGGCGCGGCCTTCGGGCGCCAGGGCGCTCCGGCCGAAGGCGCCGAGCGCGTGCTGGTCGAGTTCGTCTCGGCCAACCCCACCGGCCCGCTGCACGTGGGCCACGGCCGCCAGGCAGCGCTGGGGGACGCCATCTGCAACCTGCTGGAGACGCAGGGCAAGTCGGTGTATCGCGAGTTCTATTACAACGACGCGGGCGTGCAGATCCAGACCCTGGCCAACAGCACGCAGCTGCGCGCCAAGGGCCTCAAGCCTGGCGACGCCGGCTGGCCCGAGCAGGCCTACAACGGCGACTACATCGACGACATCGCCAAGGACTTCGTGGTCAAGGCCACCGTGAGTTCGGACGACCGCGAGTACACCGCCAGCGGCGACATCGAGGACCTGGATTCCATCCGCCAGTTCGCCGTGGCCTATCTGCGCCACGAGCAGGACCTGGACCTCAAGGCCTTCAACGTCCGCTTCGACAACTACTACCTCGAGTCCAGCCTCTACACCAGCGGCCGGGTCGCGGACGCGGTGAAAAGGCTGGTGGACGCCGGCAAGACCTACGAGCAGGACGGCGCGCTGTGGTTGAAGTCGACCGACTACGGCGACGACAAGGACCGCGTGATGCGCAAGTCCGACGGCAGCTTCACCTACTTCGTGCCCGACGTGGCCTACCACATCGCCAAGTGGGAGCGCGGCTTCCACAAGGTGGTGAACATCCAGGGCACGGACCACCACGGCACCATCGCCCGCGTGCGCGCCGGCCTGCAGGCCGCGGGCGTGGGCATTCCCGCCGGCTACCCCGACTACGTGCTGCACACCATGGTGCGCGTGGTGCGCGGCGGCGAGGAAGTGAAGATCAGCAAGCGCGCCGGCAGCTACGTCACGCTGCGCGACCTGATCGAATGGACCAGCACCGACGCGGTGCGCTTCTTCCTGCTCAGCCGCAAGCCCGACACCGAATACACCTTCGACATCGACCTGGCGCTGGCGCAGAACAACGACAACCCGGTGTACTACGTGCAGTACGCGCATGCGCGCATCTGCTCGGTGCTGACGGCCTGGGGCGGCGACACCGCCGTGCTCGAGGGCGTCGACCTCTCGGCGCTGGAAAGCCCCGCCGCGCAGGCCCTGATGCTGATGCTGGCCAAGTACCCGGCCATGCTCACCGGCGCGGCCGCCGACTTCGCGCCGCACGACGTCACCTTCTACCTGCGCGAGCTGGCCGCCAGCTACCACAGCTACTACGACAGCGAGCGCATCCTGGTGGACGACGAGAAAGTGAAGCTGGCGCGCCTCGCGCTGGTCGCCGCCACCGCACAGGTGCTGCACAATGGCCTGGCGGTGCTCGGTGTGAGCGCACCACGCAAGATGTAAGCGAAAAGTAGATGGCGAAGACCAAGAAATCCAGACAAGGTGGCAACACCTTCATCGGCCTGATCATCGGTATCGTGATCGGCCTGGGCGCTGCGCTCGGCATTGCCGTGTACGTGACCAAGGTGCCCATTCCCTTCGTCTCCAAGACGAACCGCAACACGGCCGAGCAGGACGAGGCCGAGGCCCGCCGCAACAAGGACTGGGACCCGAACGCGCCCCTGGCAGGCAAGGCCGGCGCGGCCAGGCCGCCGGCACCGCCCGCTGCTCCCGCGGCCAGCAGCAATGCCCCCGCCGCCGGCGGCAGCATCGCCGGCGTCACCCCCTCCACCAGCCCGCCGGTGCCGGTGGTCGTACCGCCCAAGGGCAAGCCGGCGTCGCCCGCCGGCGTCAGCCCCGATTCGACCGACCCCATCGGCGACCTCGCGCGTGCCCGCTCCGGCGGCGGCGGCACCAACGTGGCGTCGGCGGCGCCTGCGGCCCCGAACGCGGCCGACCCCTTCATCTACTTCGTTCAGGCCGGCGCCTACCGCAGCACCGACGACGCCGAGGCCCAGCGCGCCAAGCTCTCGCTGATGGGCGTGGAGGCCAAGGTCACCGAGCGCGAGCAGGCCGGCCGCACCGTCTACCGGGTGCGCGCGGGTCCCTTCTCCAAGAAGGACGATGCCGACCGCCTGAAGGAACGGCTGGACAGCGGCGGCCTCGAAACCGCCCTGGTCCGCGTCCAACGCTAAACCCACATGACTGCGGGGGGCGCGGAACTTCGCGCTCCCGGCGGGCTCTGTCAGCCGCACAGGAGAAACAATCCAAATGAAACGTCGTGATTTTTCGCTGGCCGCCGCGTCCGCCGGACTGGCGCCTTTCGTCGCCAGCACCGCCGCCCACGCCCAGGCCGCCGCATTCAAGGCCGGCACCGACTACATCGCGCTGCGCAAGCCCGCGCCGGTCGATGCCCCCGCCGGCAAGGTCGAGGTGGTCGAGTTCTTCTCGTACAACTGCCCGCACTGCGCCGAGTTCGAGCCCCAGCTCGAAGCCTGGATCAAGAAGCTGCCCCCGCACGTGGCCTTCCGCCGCATCCCGGTGGCCTTCGTCGGCAACGACGTGGAAAGCAAGCAGCGCCTGTACTACACGCTCGAGGCCATGGGCAAGGTCGACGAGTTCCAGAACAAGATCTTCCAGGCCATCCACAAGCAGCGCCAGCCGCTGTTCGGCGATGCCGCCATCCTGGACTGGGCCACGAAGCAGCCCGGCCTGGACGGCCAGAAGTTTGCCGAGATGTACAAGTCCTTCACCGTCTCGGGCAAGGTCAAGCGCGCCACCCAGCTGCAGAACGACTACCAGGTCGGCGGCGTCCCGGCCCTGGGCGTGGCCGGCCGCTACTACATCGACGGCGAGCTGTCGCGCAGCATGGACCGCGCCCTGCAGATCACCGACTACCTGATCGGCGAGGCCCGCAAGGGCTGATGCGGGACCCGGGCCGGCGCCTGCGCGCGCCGGCTTCGACGAAGAGCCCGCTCCGGCGGGCTTTTTTCATCGGGGTCTTTGACAATTGCACCCTACAATGGGTGCAGCAAGTTTCGTGCCCTATGACATTTCCCCCTGTTTCTATGCCCTCGGTCCGGCCCCTTCGCCGGCTCGCCTGCGCGGCCCTCGCCGCCTTCCTGGCACTGGGTGCCGCCGGCCTGGCCCAGGCCGAAAAGGCCGACCGCGACAAGCCCATGAACATCGAAGCCGATTCGATGCGCTATGACGACCTCAAGCAGGAAAGCGTCTTCACCGGCAACGTGGTGGTCAACAAGGGCACCATCGTCATCCGTGGTGCCCGCATCGACGTGCGCCAGGACCCCGAGGGCTACCAGTACGGCGTCGTCACGGCTGCGCCGGGCAAGCTGGCCTACTACAAGCAGAAGCGCGACGGCCCGCCCGGCAGCGACGAATGGGTCGAGGGCGAGTCGGACGTGATCGAGTACGACAGCCGCGCCGACAACGTGAAGTTCATCCGCAACGCGGTGATGCGCCGGCTGGTGAGCGGCAAGATCAACGACCAGACCACCGGCCCGCTGATCGTCTACGACCAGAGCAAGGACACCTTCAGCGTGGAGGGCGCCCCGCCCGCTCCCGGCAGCACCGCTGCCGGCGGTGGCCGCGTGCGCGCCATCCTCACGCCCCAGCCGGGCGCCAATGCGCCCGGGCAGAAGCCCGCGGCGCCCGCGCCGGCGCCCGGCAAGGGACTGCGGCCGAGCACCACGCTGGGTGGCGAGGGCGGCAAATGATCGATCGCGCAGGCACCGATTTCGAACCCACAGGCAACGGCCGCAACGGCACCGCCAGCCGCCTCCAGGCCCGTGGCCTGAAGAAGACCTATGGCAGCCGCACGGTGGTCAAGGACGTTTCGCTGGACGTGCAGAAGGGCGAAGTGGTGGGCCTGCTGGGGCCCAACGGCGCCGGCAAGACCACCTCCTTCTACATGATCGTGGGCCTGGTGCGCGCCGACGACGGGCTCATCAGCATCGACGGCGAGCCCATCGAGCACATGCCCATCCACCGCCGCTCGCGCATGGGCCTGAGCTACCTGCCGCAGGAAGCGTCCATCTTCCGCAAGCTCAACGTGGCCGACAACGTGCGCGCCGTGCTCGAACTGCAACGCGAGCCCGATGCGAAGGGCACGCTTCAGCCGCTTTCCAAGGCGCGCATCGAGGAGCGCCTGGACGAGCTGCTGGCCGACCTGCGTGTGGACCACCTGCGCGACTCGCCCGCGCTGGCCCTGTCGGGTGGCGAGCGGCGCCGGGTGGAAATCGCCCGGGCCCTGGCCACGCAGCCGCGCTTCATCCTGCTGGACGAGCCCTTCGCCGGCATCGACCCGATCGCGGTGATCGAGATCCAGCGGATCATCAGCTACCTGAAGGAGCGCGGCATCGGCGTGCTCATCACCGACCACAACGTGCGCGAGACGCTGGGCATCTGCGACCACGCCTACATCATCAGCGACGGCCACGTGCTGGCGCAGGGCACGCCCACGGAGATCGTGGACAACGCCGACGTTCGCCGGGTCTACCTGGGCGAGCACTTCCGGATGTAAGGGCGGCGCGAAGACATCCATGAAGCAAGGCCTGTCGCTGCGTGTATCGCAGCATCTCGCACTCACACCGCAGCTGCAGCAGTCGATCCGGCTGCTCCAGCTGTCCACGCTGGAGCTGTCTCAGGAAGTCGAGCAGATGCTCGACGAGAACCCTTTCCTGGAGCGCACCGGCGACGAAGCCGCCCGCGAGGAATTCGGCCTGGACAGCGCGGACGCCACCGGCGCGCGCGACGTGCGCGACGAGGAGGCCGCCGGCCTCTCGGCCATGAACGGCGCCGATGGCGTGAGCACCATCGCCGCGCAGGACGCCGAGGTCACCACGGCCGAGGCGCCGCCGGAATCGGCGGATGCCGAGCCCGACTGGGAAGGCGACGGCACCATCGACGTCTCGCCCGACGACAGCGAGTGGGGCGGCGACGCGCCTGCGCGCACCAACAACATCGACGACGACCGTGCCGATGCCACCGAGCTGGCGCGCAGCCAGGAGTCGCTGCAGGACTTCCTGCACCGCCAGGCCCTGGGCCTGCGCCTGTCCGAGACCGACCGGGCGGCGCTGCGCTTTTTGATCGAGTCGCTCAACGAGGATGGCTACCTGGAAGATTCGCTGCCCGCCCTGGCCTCCGGCCTGGCGGGCGACGACAACGACCAGTTCGACGAGCTGGTGCACCGCTTCCAGGTGGCCCTGGGCCTGCTCCAGAGCCTGGAGCCCGCCGGCGTGGGCGCGCGCGAGCTGGGCGAGTGCCTGGCCATCCAGCTGCGTGCCCTGGCGCACGAGGACGAGGAAGACGACGAGGCCGAGGTGCGCAAGGTCGCGCTGGCCATCTGCAAGCAGCCGCTCACCCTGCTGGCGCGGCGCGACTTCAAGCGCCTGGCCACGTTGACGAAGAGCAATGAGGACAAGGTGCGCTCGGGCATGCAGCTCATCGCCAGGCTGGAGCCCAAGCCGGGCCGGCGCTTCGTGAACGTGGAGCGCAACATCGTGGTGCCCGACGTGATCGTCTCGCGCGTGGGCGGCGGCGCCAACGTGAAGTTCCGCGTGCAGCTCAATCCCGACGTGATGCCGCGCCTGCGGGTGCACGACATCTATGCCGGCGCGCTGAAGGCGCACAAGGGCGAGGGCAGCCAGGCGCTGAGCCAGCGACTGCAGGAGGCGCGCTGGTTCATCAAGAATATCCAGCAGCGCTTCGACACCATCCTGCGCGTCTCCAACGCCATCGTGGAGCGGCAGAAGAGCTTCTTCGTCCACGGCGAGCTGGCCATGCGCCCGCTGGTGCTGCGCGAGATCGCCGACGAGCTGGGCCTGCACGAATCCACCATCAGCCGCGTGACCACCGCCAAGTACATGGCCACGCCCTACGGCACGGTGGAGCTCAAGTACTTCTTCGGCTCCGCCCTGGGCACCGAGACGGGCGGCAATGCCTCCAGCACCGCGGTGCGGGCGCTCATCAAGCAGTTCGTGGGCTCGGAAGACCTGAAGAAGCCGCTGTCGGACAGCCAGCTGTCGGACATGCTCAAGGAACAGGGCATCGAGTGCGCCCGGCGCACCGTGGCCAAGTACCGCGAGGCGCTGCGCATCGCGCCGGCGAACCTGCGCAAGGCGCTTTGACGGGCGGGCTCAGGCGTAGGCACTGACGTGGTTGTCGTCCTGCTTCAGGAGCTGCATCAGCTTGGGGTGGATGAACAGTTTTTCTCGCCCGGCGATCTGCTCGCTGAGAATGCCTACGCCGACGAGGTCTTGAAGGTAGCGTGATGCGGCCTGCCGCCGCCCGATGCCTTTGTCGACGAGGTTGCCAATGCGGCAGTAGGGCTGCTCGAAAAGCACTTCGACCAGTTCGTGGCTGTAGATCTTGGGCAGGCGCCGCCTGAGATGGTCGGCGGTCTGCGCTTGAAGTTGGCGCAGCGCGGCGATCTTCGCCGTGGTCCAGTACGCGGTTTCTTCGACAGCGCGCAGCATGTAGATCACCCACTCTTCCCAGGCCGAAGCACTGGTCACTTCCGCCAGCAGCCGGTAGTAGTCGGCTTTGTGGTGGATGATGTAGCGGCTCAGATAAAGCACCGGAAGCGTCAGCAGCCTCTCCTGGATGAGCATGAGGATGTTCAGCACGCGCCCGGTGCGCCCGTTCCCGTCGGTGAAGGGGTGGATGGCCTCGAACTGATAGTGCGCGACTGCCATGCGGACCAGCGGGTCCAGCTGCGGTTGCTCGTGGATGAAGCGCTCCCAGTTGGCCAGCAGATTGCGCAGCAGGGATTCACCTTCGGGCGGCGTATAGATCGCCTGCTTGCTTCGGTCGTTGATCAACTGCGTGCCCGGCGTGCGCCGTACTTCCATCTCCACGCCCTTGATGGCGCTGCAGATGTCTACGGCAGTGCGGGTGGTCAGCGGCCGTTCGCTGAGCGACTGGAAGCCCTGATAAAGCGCGGTGCGGTAGCGAAGCGCTTCCTTGGTGGCAGGGTCGGCCTGGCCTTCTCCGTCGTCGGCATAGCGGAACAGCTGGTCGGTCGTCGTGACGATGTTCTCGATCTCCGAACTGTCCTTGGCCTCCAGCAGCGGGATGGTGTTGATCAGTACCGAGGGATTGGGAATCAGGAGGGTGGCCTGTTTCAGTTCGGCCAACGCGGCGCGTGCGGCGATGCACTGCTTGAGGATGGCTTTGCTCTCGAGATCGACGCCCGGAGGCAAAGTCGGCAAGGCGTTGTACGGGCGCTGAGGCTGCCATGCGGTAGGCAATATGTTCGAATTTTTGTGTTTTGGCGACATATTCTCAGCATATGTCGCTGCCGAGAACAGATCAAGATAATCTGTTCTCAAAACCCGTTTTCTGCGACATATCGCCTCAACCCGTCGCCGAGGCCGCCGCCAGCACCGCCCGCAGCGCCCCCGGCTGCACCGGCTTGCGCAGGGCATGCCAGCCGCGCTCGCGCGCCAGGGCGCTGGTGGCCTCGTCGATGTCGGCCGACACCAGCGCGATGGACAGTCCCGGCATCTGGTGCTGCAGGCGCTTGGCCAGGGTGACGCCGTCGGTGTGGCCGGGCAGGCGGATGTCGCACAGGGCGAGGTCCACGCCGTGCAGGTCGTCTGCGCCGTTCTTGAGCAACTCGTCCGCGCTGGCATAGACGCGCGGCCGGGCGCTCCACTGGCGCAGGATAGCGGCCAGGCCCTCGGCCACCACCGCGTTGTCTTCCACCACCAGCACCGACAGCCCGGGGCGCAGGTGTGAAACGGGTGCCGTTGCCTGCAGCCGGCCCAGGGGCGCAGGCGCCGATGCCGGGGCCGCCCGCGACCCCGGCGCGTCCTGCGGCGCCGCGGGCAGGGTGAAGGCAAAGACCGAACCCCGGCCCGGCGCGGAGCGCAGGTCGATCTGCGTGTCCAGGCGCTGCGCCAGCCGGCGCACGATGGCCAGTCCCAGCCCGTGGCCGCGCCGCAGGTTGCGCTCCAGGTTGCCCACCTGCTCGAAGTCCTCGAACACGCGCTCCTGGTCCTCGGCCGCGATGCCGATGCCGTTGTCGCGCACCTCGATGCGCCAGAGTGCCCCGCGCCGCCGCACGGCGACCAGCACGCGGCCGCGCAGCTGCGGCGAGAACTTGAGCGCGTTGTCGACCAGGTTGCCGACCATGCGGCGCAGCGCCACCGGGTCGCCCCAGGCCACGGCTTGGGCCGGGCAGCGCACCATCACGCGCTGGCCGTTGCCCGCGGGCCGTGCGAACTCGGCCAGCAGCGGCGACAGCGCGAGCGGGCCCGGCGTGAGCGGGTCGGCCGCGGCCTCGATGCGGCCGATTTCCAGCAGCTGCTGGGTCAGGCCCTCGAGCGCCGCCTGCGCACGTCCCAGGGCGGCCAGGGTGGACTGCAGCTGCGCCGCGCCCGCGCCCTCGCGCAGCTGCTGCTGCAGCACCTCGGCCTGCAGCCCGATGGCCATCACCGGCTGGCGCAGGTCGTGGTTGGCCGCGGAGAAGAAGCGCAGCCGCTCGGCCTGGGCCTGCTGGGCCGCCTGAAGGCCGGCCAGCGCCTGGGCGCGCAGGGTGCTCTCGTTGTGGCGCTGGGCGATGGAGTCCTCCAGCTTGCGCGAGCGCTCGGCCACCAGCCGCCCCATCATCACCAGCATCGCCACCCCGAGCGCGGCCACCACTTTCATGGGCGGCGTGCCGAAGGCCAGGCCCATCAGGATGACTGGCGTCAGCAGCAGGCAGATGCCCATCTGCATGGTGCGGGCCACGTATGACACCGAGAAGACCGAGGAAAGCGTCATGCCCAGCATCACCAGCCCGAGCAGCAACTGCGCCTGCGGATCGCTCGGGTGGAACAGCAGGATGCCGGCCAGCCCTTGCGTGCCCTCGTAGATGCCGATGCGAATCGTGTGGGTGCGCAGCTGGCCGGGCACCTCGGCAGGGCTGAGCACTTCCGGCAGCCGCTGCGGAAACAGCGCCCGCCAGCTGGTGGTGAGCGCGATAAGGGCCAGCCACAGCCCTGCCATCAGCGCCGAGTACTGCCAGGCGAAGAGGGCGGCCACGCCGCAGTCGAGCAGGAACTGGATGCCCAGGACGGTGGTGCTGGGCTGCGTGCTCAGGCGCAGCAGCTCGGCCTGGATGGCGAGGCGGTCGTCGTCCGTCGTCGTTGTCGTCGAGGCTGCCGTTGCAGAATGCGCCAACGCCTGCCCCTCGGCGGCTGAGGTGACGGGGACGGTCGATTGGGTCATCGGCGACTTCACTATAGAGGACGCGGCGACAATCGGGAGATGAATTCGCTGCAACTGTTCCTGCCTTGCGCCGCCGGCGTCGAAGACCTGCTGGCGCAGGAAGTGCACCGGCTCACCGGCCTGGCGGGCGACGACCTGATGGTCGCGCGCGCCGGCGTCTTCGCACGCGCCAGCTGGCGAGACGCGATGCAGTTGAACCTGCATGTGCGCCTGGCGCAGCGCGTGCTGGTGCAGCTCTCGCAATCGCTCTACCGCAACGAGAACGATCTCTACCAGGCCGCCAGCGCGGTGGCCTGGGAGAACTGGTTCACGGCGCGCCAGACCTTCAAGATCGAGACCACGTCGCAGCACAGCCCGCTGACCAGCCTGAACTTCGCCACGCTGCGCATCAAGGACGCGATCGCCGACCGTTTCCGCGCCAAGGCCGGCGGCGTGCGGCCCAGCATCGAGACGCAGTGGCCCGACGTGCGCGTGTTCGCCCACCTGGCCACCGACCAGCTCACGCTGTACATTGACACCAGCGGCGAGCCGCTCTTCAAGCGCGGCTGGCGCACCGACAAGGGCGACGCGCCGCTGAAGGAGACGCTGGCTGCCGCCATGCTCGCGGCCAGCGGCTGGTGGAACCCGGAGACCGGCGAGGTGTCGCCCCAGCCGCTGTACGACCCCTGCTGCGGCAGCGGCACCATTCCCATCGAGGCGGCGCAGATTGCCGCCGGCATGCCCGCCGGGGGCCAGCGGCGCTTCGGCTTCGAGAAGCTGCTGCCCTTCCAGGCGCATGTGTGGCAGGGCATCAAGCAGGAGGCGCAGGAGAGGACGGCCGCCGTGGCGCAGGCCGTGCCAGTGTTCGGCTCCGACGTCTCGCACCGCATGGTGGATTTCGCGCAGCGCAATGCCGAGCGCGCCGGTGTCTCAGCCCTGGTACAGCTGCGCGGCGGCGATGCGCTGCAGCGCATGCCGCCGGCGGAGGCGGGCGTGATCATGCTCAACCCGCCGTACGGCGAGCGCATCGAGGTGGGCGGCGTGGCGCGTGCCGGGGGCGGCGCCGGCGCGCGCGACCGTGGCGCGCCCGCTGCGCCCGCGGCACCTGGCGGCCGCGAAGCCGCGCAGACCGAGGACGGCGGCGAGTTCTTCGCGCAGCTTTCGGCGCACTGGAAGAAGAATTACGCGGGCTGGACCGGCTGGGTGCTCACGCCCGACCTCAAGCTGCCATCGAAGATGCGCCTGAAGGAGTCGCGACGCGTGCCGATGTGGAACGGCCCGATCGAGTGCCGGCTGTTCCGCTTTGATCTCAAGGCGGGCCGCTTCAACTGAGGAGCGGGACGCTAGCGCGCCGACACCGACACGGCCATGTCCCTGAGCAGCGAGCGCCATCGCTGCGAGCCATCGTGCACGTTGCGGTAGCCGCCGCTTGCGAACATGGCCAGGCTGCGCAGGGGTGCCAGGCCGCGGCTGCCTTCATAGATGGCGCCCCGCCGGCGCAACTGGGCCAGTGCCCGCTCGCAGGTCGCGATGGCCCTGGCGCGCTCGAAGGCCGGAAAGTCCCTCTCGCACTGGATGGGCAGCGACTTGACGATCTGCACCATGGCTTGGGTTGCCGTGATGTAGACGGTGTTCTCCGCTTGCAGCGTCGATGTCGGCTTGCCCTTCAGACCTCCGGCGGATTTGCCGTAGAGGTTGCGCCCGTGCTGGCGATAGGCCACCAGCGGCTCGGCGATTTCCACCGTGCGGCCCAGCACTTGCGCCAGAAAGAAGGCCCACCGGTCGTGCGCGATCAGGTGGCGGGGCGCGATGTAGTCGACGAATCGCTGCTCGGGACCCACCAGCCCCAGCACCCGCCGGTCCACCAGCATCGAGAAGCCCCAGAAGGTGCTCCACAGGTCGTAGGCCAGAGGATCCTTCGTGCAGGTCCGCAAGATGCCCTGGTGGAAGGGACCGATGGGCGCGTCGTTGCTGTCGATCAGCGTGGCCTGGTGCACGATCTGCGTCACGCCGGGCGTTGCCATGTGGACGGCGCAGCGCTCCAGCTTGTCCTGCCGCCAGATATCGTCCTGGTCGCAAAAGGCGATCCAGTCGCCGCGCGCCTCCCGGACCGCGCCCAGGAAGTTGTCGCGAAAGCCCTTTGCGCTGGGGTTCCTGAAGTGGCGGACCGGTAAGGGGACGCGCGCCGCAAATGCTTCGACGATCTCGTTGGTGCGGTCGGTCGAGCCGTCGTCGGAGACGATCAGTTCGTCCGGCGCGCGGGTCTGCTGCGCCAGGCTTTCAAGCTGCTTTTCCAGGAACGCCTCGCCGTTGAAGGTGGCGAGCACAACCGAAAGGGTGGGGGATGATGTGGGCATCGCTGTCCCAGGGGTGGGTCTATCGAGCAGCCAGCGTAGTGGCAAGTTCGGTGCCAGGCCGTCCACCGGCCCGGGATGTTTACTTCGAGTGGTAACCGCAGAATGAAAGACCCTCTTCAGATTCCGCCCATGGCGTCGCTCGTGGTGCTGGACACCAACCTGGTCCTGGACCTGCTGGTGTTCGACGACTCTGCCTGTGTGCCCCTGCGCGAGGCCCTGGCGCGTTCGCAGCTGCGCTGGATCGCCACCGCCGCGATGCGCGAGGAACTGGCGCGCGTGCTCGGCTACCCGCTCATCGTCACGCGGCTGGAGCGCACGGGCCGCACGGCCGCCGGGGTGCTGGCGGCGTTCGACGCACAGGCGCACGCACTGCCGTTACCGCCCGCGGCCCCCTGCCGTTGCGACGACCCGGACGACCAGGTCTTCATCGACCTGGCGGTGGCACACGGCGCGCGGCTGCTCAGCAAGGACCGCGCGGTGCTTGTCTTGCGCAAACCCCTGGTGGATCTGGGCGTGAAGGTGTCGGCGCACTTCGCCGAAGAGGGCGATAACGCCTGAGTGGGGTGGCGGGCCTAGTGGCTGCGCTGCAGGAGGCTGCCGCGCACGTCCGCGCGCTCCGTCTCGTAGTCCCAGTCGTCCCAGCCGGGCGCGCTGGTGTCCAGCGTGGGCGCGGTCAGCAGTCGCATGGCCTCGTCCTCGCTCAGCACCTGGTCCTGCGCCACGTAGCGCAGCTCCACCGTACCGATTTCGATGGAGTCGCCGTGCGCCAGCTGGTGGCGGTCGATCAGCTCGCCGTTGACCAGGGTGCCATTGAGGCTGTGCATGTCGATGATGAAGACCTTGGGGCCGTCCACTTCGATGACGGCATGCGCACGGCTGGCGCGCTTGGAGTCGAGCACGACGTCGCTGCTGGGGCTGCGGCCAAGCGAGACGGAGGGCAGGGCGATCGGAATCTGCCGGACCTGGCCTCGGGCGTCCATGAGAATGAGTTGGGGCATGGTGGTGGTGGCCTCCCTGGCACACGCGAATTGCTGTGGACAGACGTGGCATCTTCCTTGCCGCGGCGCCGCAATTCAATCCACCTTATTGGGTAAGCACGCGATCAATTAGTAACGGGTTGGTGCAACGAAAAGCTGCCCGTTCAGGCTGTACCAGCGTGCCAGCAGGCTGGCTGCGGTGCGCACCCGCTGGGTGTCGCGGCCCCAGCGCCGGCTCTTGGGCAGGCGGCGCAGCCAGCGCATGCGACGCGCGGCCTGGAGCAAGCGCTCGCGCACCGCGTCGCTGGCGTCGGCCTGCACCGCGTGCCAGTGGGCGCCGGCCTGCTGCGGCGCGGCCGCATGCACCAGCATGGCGGTGGAATGCAGGTAGCTGAGCCAGTCGCGCGCCTGGCATTCGTCGATTCCCAGGGCTTCGCCCGGATCGTCCTCGAAGTCGATGTAGCCGATCACGCCGTCGGGGCACATCACCAGGTTGCGGTCGAAGGCCTGGCTCAGGTAGCAGCCGCTGGCATGCACCCGCGCGATGGCGTCCAGCCCCTCTCGCCATGCGCTCATCAGGGCGGCCGGGCCGGCAGCGGCGGCCAGCTCCAGGCGCTCCTGCACCACCACCGTGCTGCGTCCACTCTCGCCCAGGTCGGAGATCAGCAGGCCGTCGGCCTGCTGCGCCAGCACCTTGGGCACCCGCAAGCCGGCCTCGGCCAATTGGCGTAGGCGGCGCGCCTCGATGGCGATGGCGGCCTCGCCGCCGGGGTTGGGCACGGGCTTGAGCACTTCCAGCCGGAACAGGCCGGCCAGTACGGCCATGGCCCGATAGCGGGCCATGCCGTGGCGCGGACCCGCCTTCTTGAGCCAGACCCGCTCTCCGGAAAGGCGGTGGCTGGCCACCGCCTTGTCCTGCTGAGGCAGGGTCACCTGCAGGAAGCCGGCGTAGTCCGCCGGGCCGGGCAGGGGCACTTCCGCCTCCAGGGGAGCCGGCGCGGAGGCCAGGCCTTTGCGCGACGAATAGCGGGTCGCGCCGGGTCTCAGGCTGCTCATACGCGCAGGCGTGGCGCGGTGCGCAGTCGTCGTCCGCGGTGGAATAAGGGAAGGAATCGGTTGGTCACGTTGGAGGGCCTCGCCCTGCTGCATCATAGAGGGCTCTGCCCGCGCGACCCAAGATGACGACCCCTGCCCCCAGCCCCTCCTCTTCCCCCGACACCGGCCTCCTGGGCCCCGAAGACTTCGACGCCCTCGATGCCGAACTCGACGCCATGCGCGAGCAGGACGAGGAAGTCCCCCAGTGGGAATTCTGCGAAGGCTTCATGGCGGCGCTGATCTGCACCCGCCGCGAAATTCCGCCCGCCGAGTACTGGCCGGTGCTCTTCAACGACTTCGTGCCCGCCCGGCACATGGAATTCATCTGGCGCTGGAAGCGCCGCTGGGCCGAGATCGAGCACAGCCTGGACGCCGACGTGCAGGCGCTGGACGACGAGCAGTGCTTCCAGCCCGAGGTGCTCGACACCCGCGGCGCCATCGCCGCCCTGCCGCCCGAAGAGCAGGAAGACGTGCCCGGCGACGCCATTCCCTCGTACGCACAGGTGTGGGCGCTGGGCTTCATGTACGCGGTGGAGAACTGGCCCGACGACTGGGCGGCGCCGCGCGACAGGGAGGCGGCCGACATGCTCGACGCCGCGCTCGACGACATCGTGGCCCTCACCGAGGACGACAAGGGCCAGCCCGCCTTCTCCATGTACGCCGAGGACGGCCCGCCCACCGTGAGCCAGGAGCGCCTGGACGACCTGGGCGCCGCCATCTGGGCGGTGTACGACCTGCGCCAGCTGTGGCGCAGCCTGGGCCCGAAGGTGGAGACGGTGCGCAAGGAGCCCACGCCCGGCCGCAACGACCCCTGCCCCTGCGGCAGCGGCAAGAAGTACAAGAAGTGCCACGGGGCCGGTGCGCCCGAGGCTGAATAAATCACCGGCAGCCTGTCGATTTCGCGCCCGCCCGTTCGACGTGGGGGTGGGACGCGCGAAATCACCGGCTGTTGCATGCGTCGCGTGCCCTTCCCTTCATCCCACTCTCCAAAGGAAGAACCATGCGATTCATGATGCTGATGATCCCCAAGGGCTACGAAAGCGCCGCGCCCGGCACCATGCCCAGCGCCGACGCCGTGGCCGCGATGAGCCGCTACAACGAAACCCTGCAGAAGGCCGGCGTGCTGCTGGCGCTCGACGGCCTGCACCCGCCCTCGATGGGCGCGCGCGTGAGCTTTGCCGGCGGCAAGCCCAAGGTGACCGACGGCCCCTTCAGCGAGGCCAAGGAAGTGCTGGGCGGCTACTGGATGATCCAGGTGAAGTCGCGGGAAGAGGCCATCGCCTGGGCCTCGCGCTGCCCAGGCGGCGAGAACGAGGTGATCGAGGTGCGCCAGGTGCAGGAGTGGGACGACTTCCCGCCGGACGTGCAGGACGCGCTGCGCCCGTCCGCGTCCTGAAGCAGCGCGACGACTAGATCTTGAAGGCCCGCTGCACGTCGGGTCGCACCAGGTCCACGTACTGCTCGCGGTGCTTGCGGATGTAGCCGGCGATGAACTGGCAAACCGGAATCACCTGCTTGCCCTGACTGCGCACCTCGGCCAGCACATGCTTGGCCAGTGCCGAGCCCACGCCCTGGCCTTCGAAGGCCTCGAGCACCTCGGTGTGGGTGAACATCAGCGCCTCGCTCAGCACGTTGTATTCGACATAGCCGGCCAGCTGGCCGTTCTTCGTGGCCTCGAAGCGGTGCTGCGCGGTGTTTTCCTGGATGACCAGCGCGTCGCCGGACTGGGTGGTGTTGCTATCGCTCATCGGGACGTGTTCCTGAAATCGATTGGACAAGGGTTTGAAGGGCGTAGTGGACGGTGGCGGCGCGCACCGCGGCGCGGTCGCCGTCGAAGCGGCGGCGTTCCGTGCGCGTGGGCTGGCCCTTCACCGACCAGCCGAACCAGACCGTGCCCACGGGCTTCTCGGCGCTGCCACCGGTGGGGCCGGCCACGCCGGTGACGGCCACGGCCGCCTGGGTCTTCGAATGCGCCAGCGCGCCTTCGGCCATGGCCCGCGCCACCGGTTCGCTCACCGCGCCGTGCGTGGCGATGAGCTGGGCGTCCACGCCCAGCAGTTCGTTCTTGGCCTCGTTCGAATAGCTGACGAAGCCGCGCTCGAACCATTCGCTGGAGCCGGCCAGGTCGGTGCAGGCGCCGGCGATCAGGCCGCCGGTGCAGCTCTCGGCGGTGGCCATCATCCATTGCCGCTCGCGCAGCAGCTGGGCCAGCAGGGCCACGAGGGCGGGGGTGTTCATCGAGGTGGTGTCGATCATGGCTGGATTCACGCGAAGAAGAAGCGCCACAGCGCAATCACCAGCAGCGTGCAGAAGGCGGCCACGATGTCGTCGAAGAGGATGCCGAAGCCGGCTGCGGCCCAGCGCACGCGGCCGGGTGCGGCGTCGCGCTGCTTGAACAGGGCATCGGCCCAGCGCACCGGGCCCGGCTTGGCCGCGTCGAAGTATCGGAACAGGCCGAAGGCGATGAGCTGCGCCAGCAGCCCGGCGGGCGCGATCAGCCACAGCACGATCCAGAAGGCCACCACCTCGTCCCACACGATGCTGCCCGGGTCGGCGATGCGCATGTGGCGCGCCGTGAGGGTGCAGGCCCACCAGCCGATGGGCAGCGAGGCCAGGATGACCCAGCCGATGGTGGCGGCGGACATCCAGCGCTGCATCGCGAGGAAGGCCACCCAGGCCCACAAGGTGCCGACGGTGCCGGGCGCGAGGCGCGACAGCCCGGAGCCGCAGCCCAGGGCGATGAAGTGCGCCGGATGCGCGAGCAGGAAGCGCACCGTGGGCCGCGCGATGGGCGCGCCGGCATCGGTCGCAGGAGGCGCAGGCATGGCGGGAACGGGATCAGGCATCGGTTCCGATGGTAGCCGGCCTGCCCCCGGGGCCGCACGGGGCCGCATGCCGAGGCGCCGGTGCGCCTTTCGCCGGGGGTGCCTCAGGCGCCGGCGATGCGCTCGCGCAGCCGGCGTTCCTGCTCGCCCAACTCGGGCGTGGTCAGCGCCTCGAACTCCGCGGCCGAGAAGATGGGGCGGATCTCGATCTCCGAATCGCCCACATGCGGGTTCGGGCAGCGCTTGACCCACTCGATGGCTTCCTCCATGGAAGCCACTTCCCACAGCCAGAAGCCGGCGATCAGCTCCTTGGCCTCGGCGAAGGGGCCGTCCACCACCGTGCGGCGGGTGCCCGAGAACTTCACCCGCGCGCCCTTCGAACTGGGGTGCAGCCCTTCGGCCGCCTTGATGATGCCGGCCTTCGCCAGCTCCTCGTTGTACTGGCCCATGGCGGCCATCAGCTTCTCGTCGGGCATCTGGCCGGCTTCGCTCGCCTCGTTGGCTTTGACAATGACCATGACTTGCATCGTTTGCTCCTTGGATGGTTGAGATCGAAGAAAAAAGAAGCCGGAGACTTTTCCGGTCTTCACAAGCACGTCGAACGAGGCGGCGGCGGATCGACAGATGGCGAGCCGCTTTTTTGTAACAGGCTCAGCCGAAGTGATCGAAGGATGCGTATTGCTGGCGTGCCAGCGGCTGGCCTTTTCCGTCGACCAGCCGCAGGCCGGCTTCGGCCTCGATCCGGCCGATGCGGGTGACCTGGGTGGCGGCCGCGCGGCCGGCGTGTTCCACCGCCTCGCGTGAAGCCTGCGGCGCGGTGAAAGCCAGCTCGTAGTCGTCGCCGCCGGCCAGCGTGAAGGCATGGCGGGCCTCGGCGGCCAATGCAAGTGCGTGGCCGTCCGGGTGCCGGGCCGCGGCCAGGCGGCTTGCCACCGCGTCGGCGTCCAGCGTGGCGCCCACGCCGCTTTGCTTGAGGATGTGCGCAAGGTCTCCGGCGAGGCCGTCGCTCAGGTCCACCGCGCTGCTTGCGATGCCGCGCAGCTGCTGGCCCAGGGCCACGCGGGGCGTGGGCATCTCCATGCGCTCGCGCGCGAGCTGCATGAGGCCGCCGGGCAGCGAGAGCTTGCCGCGGAACACCTCCAGCGCCAGCCGCGCGTCGCCCAGGGTGCCGCTGACCCAGATGTCGTCGCCCACCTTGGCGCCCGAGCGAAGCAGAACGCTGCCGGCCGGCACCTCGCCGAACACCGTGATGCAGATGTTGAGCGGGCCGCGCGTGGTGTCGCCGCCCACCAGCTCGCAGCCGTGCGCATCGGCCAGCGCGAACAGGCCATGCGCGAAACCCTGCAGCCAGCGCTCGTCCACGCCGGGCAGCGACAGGGCCAGCGTGAAGGCCAGCGGCTTCGCGCCGCAGGCGGCCAGGTCGCTGAGGTTCACGGCCAGCGACTTGTGGCCCAGGCGCGCCGGATCGACGGTCGATAGGAAGTGCCGCCCCTCCACCAGCATGTCGGTGGATACGGCCAGCTGCATGCCCGGCGCCGGCGCGAGCAAGGCGCAGTCGTCGCCCACGCCCAGCGGCGAGCGCTGCGCCGGGCGCGTGAAGTAGCGTGCGATCAGATCGAATTCACCCATGCCTGCCGAGCATACGCGGCCGACCAGGGCAGAGCCTTTTCTGGTGAAGCGTGAAGAAAAAATCCGGGGAAACTCGGTGTCGTCTCGTTCAAGTGAGTGAGACGGCTGCGTGCTTGCAGCACTAAGCTGCTGCGAGTCCGTGGAGCCACAGGCGCAACGCCCGCGACAACCGGACCGCTTCAACACAATAAACCAGGGAGTCAGAAGCAATGCAAGCGCATATCGCGCGGACGTCGGGCGTCCGCAATTCATCCGTTCCCATTCGTTGCGCCGATCGGCACTCGCGCCCCTTTGTTGGCGGGCCGCGTAGGCGTCGCCTGCCAGCCCCGTTTCGTTAAGCAGGCGCCCGCCTCGTACGACCCATCTTTGCGCCTCTGCGCAAGAACCGCCAACGCGGCCAGACCAATGGCCGCGCCACGGCATGCAGGGCGTGCCGATCGAAGGCCGGCCCTGTCCGGCAACAACCATGGAACAGATATGAGCGACACCACCAGTCCCGCGGGTCCGCGGGTGCGGCTGCCAATGCCACAACCCGACGGTCCTCCGCTATACCGCCACAACCTGACGCGCAAGGAGCGCAGCGATCTGGTCGAGATTCGCGTGCTCGTCGTGAATACGCTGCCCATCGTATTCGTACCGGGGGTCATGGGGTCCAACTTGCGTGCCATGGACAGTGAAATGACGAAGGTTTGGAACCTCGATTCACCTGCAGGGCTGCTTGCCGACAAGGTCATGGAAAGCGCTGGGGATCGTCAGAAACTCTTGCATCCTGATCGGACCCTCGTCGACGACCGCGGGCAGGTTCCTTCAGAACAAGTCGGCAGCATCATCGTGGGGAAAGACAAGACGCCAGAGGCCAGCTATCGCCAGCGCGGCTGGGGCGAAATCGGCAAGGGCAGCTACCAGGATTTTCTGATGATGCTGGAGAAAACGCTCAACGGCCATCGCACGGGTCAGCCCGATCAAAACGACGTCGCCGCCAAGATAGCCGAGCTCATGGAACTGAAGGCCAAGGACCCGGCCGACCAGCACTGGCGGCCGCAAAAAGGCGAGGCCCACATCGAGACGCGCGACTTCGAGAAGCTGCGCGAATGGTTCTTCCCGGTCTACGCCTGCGGCTACAACTGGCTGGACGACAACGCCAAGAGCGCGCAGCGGCTCAAGCAGCGGATCGAACAGGTGATCGCCGAAAGGAACAACGCCAACTCGCGTTGCCAGCAGGTCATCCTGGTCACCCACAGCATGGGAGGACTGGTTGCCCGCGCCTGCCAGCAGTTGGACGGCATGGAGTCGAAGATTGCCGGAATCGTGCATGGGGTGATGCCGGTGGATGGCGCTCCTATCGCGTACCGCCGCTGCAAGTTGGGCCTTGCCGAGGAGAACTGGGCTGTCGGACAGGTCATCGGCAGCACCGGGCAGGAAGTGACGGCGATCTTTGCGCAAGCGCCTGGTCCGCTCGAACTTCTGCCAACGCACCGCTATTCAAGGAACTGGATCGAGGTGCGCGCAGATGAGAAGACGGTGCAAAAGACCTTGCATGAGTCGGATCCCTACACAGAGATCTACAGGCGTCGCGACCGTTGGTGGGCCCTTGTCAAGGAGGAGTGGCTTGCGCCAAAGGATGGAGTCCCTATCAAGTGGGTCGACTATCTGAAGTTCCTGACGCTGGCAGAGGACTTTCACAAACAGGTGGTGACGGAAAAGAGCTACCACCCCAACACCTACGCCTTCTACGGTGCCGACACCAAGGGCAAGACCCGAAGCTTCGAGCGTGTCGTTTGGCGAATGAAGCGCGGCGCGGGACTCTCCGACACCGGCCCGACGCCAGACGACGTCTACGTCATGACGCCGCAGCAGGTGGACATGGACGGAGAGAACCCCGAGTACGTCAAGAGTCGGCAGCAAATCAAGGTCGCTGGAAAAGGCACAGCGCAACACGCCGTTGAAGCCGTCCAATGGGAACTGCGCGCCGACATGGCGGACGGAACAGGCGATGGCACCGTCCCCGCCCAATCTGGGCGCAGCCCTGTGAACTGCGCCAAGGTGCGAGAGGTATTCCGCCTCAGCGGGGTGGAGCATGAGCCGGCATACAGGAACGAGAGCCCCATCGCCCGGCAAGTGGCGCTCTACGCCATCAGCAAGATCGCGCTGGAGGCCAGATTGCCGCCTGGCCCGCCATTGAAACCCAAGGGCCAAGCATGACGGGGCCGTTTCGTCCGCCCACTGGGGCGGGCCGCCGGCTTCACCGCTTGGCATGGGTCGCCCTGGCCACGCTTTTCGCAGTCCTCGCATGCGCGGCGCTGCTTGGCTGGCTGCCCTTCTTCTTTGTCCCTGGCTACACCCCCCAGACCATGACCACGATCACCTCGCAGCGCACCACCCACTGCATCGGCCGCTACCTCATCACGCTGCCTTCGAATTTCGAGCTGTCCACTGGGGGGTGGGGCGACATCGAGCTGTATTACGGGCTGGACAAGGACTTTGAACGCGTTTACGCCACGGTCAAGCCGGGACACTACACGAACGAGCAGTTCTGGGACGAAGTGAACAAGCGCCGCTTTGCCCTGAGGGACAAGACGAACGACCAAACCAAGGGTTCGATGCTGTTGCACGGGGAGCAGATCGACGCGACTTCGGCTCTGCTGCGACGCCTGAGTGACGAGCTTCACGCCTTGTCGATCAAGAGCGAAGTGCATGTGCTGGTGGGCTCGCGCTACGTGACGCTGGAGCAAGAGTCATACAGCAAGGACGAAAACAACATCAGCTTCAGGAACGCCGATCCGGCGCCCGCCGAGGCGCGCCTGAAGATGATTGCATCCAAGCTGCTGCCCTACCAGAACGCAGAGCGTGCCAAGCCCGGCTTTTGCATGCAGGGCGTGCTGTTCGACGTGGGGCAGGACGATGAGTCGGCATCCTTCAGGTTCCGTACCAAAGACATGGGGGATCTCGTTCTCAATGTCTCTTACCACGCTGTCACTGGACAGCCCAGACTGGGTCCTTTGGAGCGAAAGCAGCAGGGTTTTGCACGCTACGCGCAAATCCGATCACTGGCCGCGACCTTGCGTGAACGGAGGACGTCTCTCGGAGGAGCCTCTGCTGAAGAAGTGCTTCTCAAGACGACTCGTTCACCGATCCATCAGTTTTTCTACATCGAACGGCGCGATGACCAGCCGCGCACGCTCGATCGGCCCTACTTCGGCATCACGCTGAAGACGGGAATGATGTACCAGGTATCCATTCGACCTGGACAGGAGCCACCGCCCACGGAGGGCAATGCCTACTACCATCCGCAAGACCATGCCATCGTGCATCCGGAGAGCGACTCCAGCCTGTCTGACGAACAGGCGTTGAAGTTGTGGGATGAGGTCGTGGCTTCGGTGCGCAAGCGCTAGCCCTAGCCCTAGCCCTCGCCACGCCGCACTACGCCGCAGCCATACCCCGGAAACGCAGCGCAGCCTGCCGCACCACCTCGCCCAGCATCCGCTCGCGGCTCTGGCGCTCGCGCAGCCAGCGCGCATCGTTCTGGCTGGCCTCCACGCCCGAGCGCAGCTGCGCCAGGCCTTCGGTGGCGTTGAGCGCCTCGCTGTGCCACTCGAGCTGCGTCATCGTCATGAGGATGTGCTCGCGCAGCGGCATGTGGTCGCCGGTGGCCGGGTCCACGTACACCGCGTCCAGCCCGAAGCGGCAGGCCTGGAAGCGGTTGTAGGTGTAGACCAGGTAGTCGTCCTCGCTGGGCGTGAAGGGCTGCTCCTGCAGGAACCACGCGGCCAGCGACTGCACGTAGCCGGCAAGGGCCGCGGCGCGCTCCACCGTCAGCGGCGTGTCGAAGACGCGGATCTCGATGGTGCCGAACTCCGGCTTGGGCCGGATGTCCCAGTAGAAGTCCTTCATGCTGCTGACCACGCCGGTGCGGGTCATGCGGGCGAAGTAGGCCTCGAACTCCTTCCAGGTCAGCGCGAAGGGCGCGCGGCCCGAGAGCGGAAAGGCGAACACCGAGTTCAGCCGCGCCGAGTCGAACTGCGTGTCCTGCCCCTGCACGTACGGGCTGGAGGCCGACAGCGCGATGAAGTGCGGGATGTAGCGCGACATGCGGTGCAGCATCAGCAGGGCCGCGTCCGCGTCAGGGCAGCCGATGTGCACGTGTTGCCCGAAGATGGTGAACTGCTTGGAGAGGTAGCCGTACAGCTCCGACAGCTGCCGGAAGCGCGGCTTGTCGTAGATGCGCTGCTCGTGCCACTGCTGGAAGGCATGCGTGCCGCCGCCCAGCACCGCGATGTTGAGCTTGTCGGCGTTCTTGACCAGCGCATCGCGGATGGGCGTGAGCTGCTCCAGCACGTCCTTGGCCGAATGGCACACGCCGGTGGAGATCTCGATCATGCTGGAGGTCATCTCCGGCACCACGCTGCCGGGCAGCGGCGTCTGCGCCATCAGGCGCAGCATGTCCTCGGCATAGGGCGTGAGGTCGTAGTCGTGCGTGTTGACCAGCTGCAGCTCCAGCTCCACGCCCAGCGACAGGGCCTCGGAATGCGCAAAGGGCTCCAGCGCAAGCACGCGTTCGGAATGTGCGGCCTTCATCGGGTGGTCTCCTCGCTGCGGCTGAAGGCCTGCGCCAGCCAGGGTTGTGAGCTCTCGCCGGCCGCGTGGATCGCCACCGTGGCCAGCACCGCGCCCAGCACTTCCATCAGCAGGATGGCGGGCAGGGCGATCTGCGTGATCATGTTGCCCAGCAGGGGCGAGGCGGTCACGAAGTTGGAAGCGATGAGCAGCGCCACAGCCGACAGCGGCGACATCGCCACGCCCAGCCACAGCGCCTGGGTCCAGCTGGCGCCGCTGCCCGGGTTGGCAATGGCCACGCCGGCCACCTTGGCCACCAGCCGCACGCCCAGCAGGATCAGCACCGTGCTGGCCACCGGCAGGCTCCAGTCGGCCTGCGCGGCCACCATGGAGACCAGCACGAACATCAGCATGGTCAGTAGCGAGGACGCCGTGCCCAGCTGCCGCGGCCAGGTCCAGGGCTTGGGGTTGAGCTGCTTGAGCAGCACGCCGCCGATGAGCGCGGCCAGCGCAGCCGAGCCGCCCAGGTGCGCCGCCACCGCGGCGCCCGCGGCGATGATGGCCAGCAGCAGGATCGAGGTGTTCTCGCTGCTCGGGCTCATCACGCGCAGCGCCGAGCGCAGCGCCAGCGCCATCAGCGCGCCCACCACGAAGGACAGGCCCAGCACCACCGCGACCGGGTAGAGCTTCTGCATCAGCGTGGCCGGCGCGCGCTCCAGCATGCCGGCATGCGCATAGCCCAGGGTGAGCGCGTAAAGGGTGTTGAGCGTGGCCAACGCCAGCGCGCGTTCGATCACCGGGCCGGTGGCGCTGGCATCCAGCGCCACGCGGCTGAGCACCGCGGGCGAGGCCACCACCGCGATCAGCGCCAGCGGGCCGGCCACCACGTCGGCCATGCCCAGCCAACTCAGGGTCCAGAAGACGGCGAAGTAGGTCAGCGTGGCTTCGAGAATGCTCTGCACCAGCACCATCGGGTTGTAGCGGAACCAGCGCAGCGGCAGCCGCCCGCCGGCTTCGAAGAGCACGATGGCCACGCCCAGTTCGAGCAGGAAGAGGCCGGTGCCCTGCAGCGGCCACATCGGGCCCTCGAAGCCGGAGAAGCCCGCGATGGTGCCGACGACTGTGTAGCCCACCAGCTTGGGCATGCCGGTGTAGCGCTGCACCAGGTGGCCCGCGGCCGCGGCGGCGGCCAGCAGCAGCGACCACACCACCGTGGGGAATCCAGCCGAGGGGCGCACCCACTCGGACCAGAAGCCCAGCAGATCATTGAGAAAAGCGTTCATGCGAGTTGTTCTTGCGGCGCGCCCGCGAGGGCGGCGCGCCGTGCGTAATTCATCCGGCGCGCGCGCCGGGCTCTGTTGAAGTCAGTGGAGGACGCGCGAGGACGGAATGCCGCCCGCACTGCTGTCGTCCGCGCTCGCGTCCAGCACGAACATCGGGATGGGCACGTCGAAACGCTCGCCCTGCTCGGTCACGAAGAAGTAACTTCCCTGCATCGTCCCGGTGCCCGCGTGAAGCCGGCAGCCACTGGTGTAACGAAACGATTCGCCAGGCGGAATCAGCGGCTGCTGGCCGATGACGCCCAGCCCCTTGACCTCCTGGCGCTGGCCCGCTGCATCGTCGATGACCCAGTGGCGCGAGATGAGCTGCACCGGCACCCGGCCGTTGTTCGTGACGGTGATGGTGTAGGCGAAGGTGTAGATGCGATCGCCCGGCGAAGACTGCTCGTGCAGGTATCGCGGTTCGACCAGGACGCCGATCGTGCTGCTGGTGGACATCCCCCCATGGTAGCGGACACCTCGGGCCCCGGGCCTGCGACAATCCCGGGTCATGACGAGCCCCACCTACCGTATCGCCCCTTCCATCCTCTCGGCCGACTTCGCGCGCCTGGGCGCGGAGGTCTCCGACGTCATCGCCGCCGGCGCCGACTGGATCCATTTCGACGTGATGGACAACCATTACGTGCCCAACCTCACCTTCGGCCCCATGGTGTGCCAGGCGCTCAAACCTCACGCCAAGACGCCCGATGGCCAGGCCGTGCCCATCGACGTGCACCTGATGATCCAGCCGGTGGACGCCCTGGCCGCTGCCTTCGCGCAGGCTGGCGCGGACTACATCAGCTTCCACCCGGACGCCTCGCCGCACGTGCACCGCAGCATCCAGGCCATCCGCGCTGCCGGCGCAAAGCCGGGGCTGGTGTTCAACCCGGGCCTGGGCCTGGAGGCGCTGGACTGGGCCATCGACGACATCGACCTGATCCTCATCATGAGCGTCAACCCGGGCTTCGGCGGCCAGAGCTTCATCGATTCCGCGCTGCGCAAGATCGAGCAGGCACGCAAGCGCATCGAACTGAGCGGCCGCGATATCCGCCTGGAAGTCGATGGCGGCATCAAGGCGGACAACATCGCCCGCGTCGCCAGCGCCGGCGCAGACACCTTCGTCGCCGGCAGCGCCATCTTCAATGCGCCGGATTACAAGGCCGTGATCGGCCAGATGCGGACCAACCTGGCGCGCTGAGCGCGCGCTCAACGTTTCACTTTTTCTCGATAGACGCGGTCCACCACCGGGCCGCGGTCGGTATCGACCACGCCGCGCTCCACGTCGTCGTGGGCCTTCTTGCCGATTTCAGGGGGCTCGCCGCCCTGGGTCTCCTGGCTGTCGGAAGACTCGTCGCGCTCGTGCGGCAGGCGCGGCTTGCCTTCGCCGTCCTGCTGCACCTTGGTCTTGCCGCCGCCTGCATCCTTCAGGTCGTCGGGCTTGCTGCGTTCCGTGGCCATGGCGCTCCTTCCTTCTCTTGCATGTGCCAGAGGTTGTCTCACGGCGGGGCTGCGCAAGGGGTAGGAGCCTGCTGCGGGCGGCTGTAGGATCGCCCGCCTATGCCCGCCACTTCCGATGCCGATGTCTTCGCCTCTCCCTGGAGCCACCTGCCCGACGTGCTGCGCACGCATGGCTATGCCGCGCTGCAGCCCGGGCCGCGCGTCATGGTGCTGGGCGGCGTGCACGGCAACGAGACCTGCGGCAGCCGCGCCATCGAGCGCGTGGTCGCGCAACTCGATGCGGGCGAACTGACCCTGCTGCGCGGCCAGCTCACGCTGGTGCCGGTGGCCAACCCGCTGGCGCGCCGGCGCATGGCGCGCGAAGGCGAGCGCAACCTCAACCGCCTGTTCGTGCCCACGCCGCAAGGCAAGGAGCCCGCTGACTACGAGGCCCGCCTCACCGACCTGCTGTGCCCGCTGCTCGATCGGCACGAGGTGCTGCTGGACCTGCATTCTTTCCAGAGCGTGGGCGAGGCCTTCGCCATGATCGGCCCGCGCGACAACACCGGCACGCTGGAGCCCTTTGCGCGGGCGGGCGAGGAAGGCCTGCTGGCCCTGCACCTGCGCACGCCACGCGTCGTCGAGGGCTGGCTGGACGTCTACGCCGCGGGCCTGGCGCAACGCCAGCGCGCCGGCGTTGCGGTCGATGAGAGCGCGGTGGACTTCGGCCGCGGCACCAACGAGTACATGCGCAGCCGCGGCGGCTACGGCGTGACGCTGGAATGCGGCCAGCACGAGGACCCGGCCGCGCCCGAGGTGGGCTACCGGGCCATCCTCTCCACCTTGCGCCTGCTGCGGATGATCGCCCCTGATCCGAACGAGGCGCCGCTGCCGCAACCCCAGCTGCTGCGCCTGGTGAGCGTCGCCGATCGCCTGCATGCGGACGACCAGTTCGTGCGCGACTGGGCCACCTTCGACGCGGTGGCGCAGGGTGAGCCCATCGGCCAGCGGGCCGACGGCACCCTGGTGCGCGCCGAGGCCGACGGCTTCATCGTCTTTCCCAACGACGAGGCCCTGCCCGGCACCGAGTGGTTCTATTTCGCCCGCGAAAGCGAGCGGCGGCTGGCCTGAACCCAGCACCACCGCCCGTTCGGGCGATGGTGGATGCGCCGCCTGCGCACGTGCTGCGCCGCGCCGCTCCTACAGGCGTCCGCGCGGCCTTGCGCTTAGAGTGCGGGTTGGAGGTGCTTTCATGGCGGCTTCGGCAAAGGCAGCATCGAAGAACAAACCGGCGACCGCGCGCAAGTCTGCGCGCACCGGCAGCAGCGGCAAGAGCAGTGGCAAGAAGATGAGCCGCGCAGCCCCCGCCGGCTCCGGCAAGGGCACGCCGCGCGTGCTCTGGAAGGGCGCCATCAGCTTCGGCCTGGTCCACATCCCGGTGGCGCTCTATGCCGCTACCGTGAACCACGGCATCGACTTCGACTGGCTGGACAAGCGCTCCATGGATCCGGTGGGCTACAAGCGCATCAACAAGCGCACCGGCCGCGAGATCGAGCGCGAGCAGATCGTGAAGGGCGTGGAGTACGAGGACGGCCAATACGTGGTGCTCTCCGACAAGGAGATTGCCGACGCCTATCCCCGCAGCACGCAGACCATCGAGATCGAGAGCTTCGTGCCCGCGGAGAGCGTGCCCTTCGTTTTCCTGGAGCGGCCCTACTACCTGGCGCCCATCAACCGCGGCGGCAAGGTCTATGCCCTTTTGCGCGAAACCCTGCAGCGCAGCGGCCGTGTGGGCTTGGCGCGGGTGGTGATTTCCAGCCGCCAGCACCTGGCGATGCTGGTGCCCTCGGGTCCGGGCATGGTGCTCAACCTATTGCGTTGGAGCGAGGACCTGCGGCCCTGGAAAGCGCTGCCCCTGCCGCCGGAAAGCATGAAGGCCGCCGGCGTCACCGACCGCGAGCTGAAGATGGCAACCGAGCTCATCAAGGATATGAGCGCCGACTTCGATCCCGAGGCCTTCCACGATTCCTTCACCGAGCAGATCATGGCGCTGGTCAAGCGCAAGGCGGAGGCCGGCAAGACCGAGTCGGTGAGCCAGCCTGGGCCGATGGAAGAAGAGGGGCCGGGCGCCAGCGCCAAGGTGGTGGACCTGACCGAACTGCTGCAGCGCAGCCTGCGCCAGGGCGGGCGGGGCGGCTCCGGTGCGCACAAGGCGCAGACGAAGCGCGGGTCCGGCGACGAATCGACGCGCGAAGCCAAGGCCGAACCGAAGGCCGCGACGAAGACGCGCCGCGCGTCCACCCGCAAGACCGCACCGGCGGCGCGCAAGCGCGCCTGAGGCGCGGCGAAGCGCCACCATCGCCAACCATCCACGGACGCAGCGCCCATGGACAAGACCCGCGACGCCCTCGCTACCTACCAGCGCAAGCGCGATTTCGCCAAGACCCCCGAACCCAGTGAAGGCGGCGCGGCAACCGGTGCCACGCGGCTTTCCTTCGTGGTGCAGAAGCACCATGCGAGCCACCTGCACTACGACTTCCGCCTGGAACTCGATGGCACGCTCAAGAGCTGGGCCGTGCCCAAGGGCCCCTGCCTGGACCCGACGGTCAAGCGCATGGCGGTGGAGGTGGAAGACCATCCCATCTCCTACGCAGACTTCGAGGGCACCATCCCCGCCGGCAACTACGGAGCGGGCCGCGTCATCGTCTGGGACCGCGGCGAGTGGGAGCCGGTGGGCGACCCGCGCCAGGGCCTGGCAAAGGGAGATCTCAAGTTCAACCTGTTCGGCCACAAGCTGCGCGGCCGCTGGGTGCTGGTGCGCATGCATCGAAAGGGCGAGCAGGAGAAGAAGCCCGCCTGGCTGCTCATCAAGGAGCGCGACGGCGAGGTGCGGCCACTGTCGGACTACGACGTGACCGAGGCCATGCCCGACAGCGTGCTGGGACTGGGCGACGCACCTGCCGCCAAGCCGGGCAAGGCAAGGAAGTCCGCTGCCGCCGGGGAGGTGGTGGAGCCCAAGCCGCCACCCAAGGCCGCGCTGCCCGCGAACCTGGTGCCGCAGCTCGCCACGCTGGCAGAAGGACCGCCGCGCGATCCGGAGGACTGGCTGTACGAGCTCAAGTTCGACGGCTACCGCCTGCTGGCACGCATCGAAGGCAAGGAGGTGCGCTGCTTCACGCGCAACGGGCACGACTGGAGCGAGCGCCTGCCCGAACTGGTGAAGGCCCTGCGCACGCTGGAGCTCAAGTCGGGCTGGATCGACGGCGAGATCGTGGTGGAGGGCGAGAATGGCACGCCGGACTTCCAGGCGCTGCAGAACGCCTTCGAGCGCAGTTCCACCTCCAGGATCGTGTACTGGATGTTCGACGTGCCCTACCTCGACGGACACGACCTGCGCGATGTTCCCTTCGAGCAGCGCTCGGTGCTGCTGCGCGGCCTGATCGGCGAGAAGACGGCGCCGCAACTGCGCGTGAGCGAGGCCTTCGATGCCGATCCGCGGGGCTTGCTTGCGGCTGCCTCCAAGCTGGGCTTCGAAGGCATCGTGGGGAAGCGGCGTGACGCGGCCTATGTGTCGCGCCGCTCGCCGAGCTGGATCAAGCTCAAGGCCACGCTGCGGCAGGAGTTCGTCATCGGCGGCTACACGGCGCCCGCCGGCGCGCGCAACGGCTTCGGCTCGCTGCTGCTGGGCGTGCACGACGAGAAGGGCGCGCTGCAATACTGCGGCAACGTGGGCACGGGATTCGACGAGGCGCGGCTGGCGGACATCAAGGCGCGGATGGACGCGGTGGCGGCGAAGTCCTCGCCTTTTGCGGGACCGGTGCCTTCGACCGTGAAGGTGGCGCAGTGGGTGAAGCCGCAATTGGTGGCCGAGGTGTCGTTCGGTGAATGGACCCGCGATGGTCGCATCCGGCACTCGGTGTTCCAGGGCCTGCGCGAGGACAAGCCGGCGCGGCAGATCGGGCGCGAGCAGGCCCTGGCGCCGGACGAGGTCGAGGACAGTGGCAGGCCCAAGGCAAGCAGGAAGGCCGTGCCGGGGAAGCGAAGCGAGGCTTCCGCCGCGCGCGGAGCGCCCGCCGGCGGCGCTGCACCGGCGCGCGTGCGGGTCACGAACGCAGACCGCGTGATCGACAAGTCGACAGGCATCACCAAGGGCGAGCTGGTGGCCTACTACCAGCGCATCGCGCCGCTGATGCTGCCGCACCTGCAGGGCCGGCCGGTGTCGTTGCTGCGCGCGCCCTCGGGCATCGATGGCGAGCTGTTCTTTCAGAAGCATGCGCAGAAGCGCGAGATGCCCGGTGTGACGCTGCTTCCTCCCGAGCTGGACCGCGACCACGAGCCGCTGCTGCAGATCGACACCGATGCGGCGCTGGTATCGGCGGCGCAGATGAACACCGTGGAGCTGCACACGTGGAATGCGACCTCGAACAACATCGCCAAGCCAGAGCGCATCTGCTTCGACCTGGACCCCGGCGAGGGCGTGGGTTGGCCGCACGTGCAGGAGGCCGCGATGCTGGTGCGCGCGCTGCTGGAGGAACTGGGCCTGCCGTCCTTGCTCAAGACCAGCGGCGGCAAGGGGCTGCACGTGGTGGTGCCGATCAAGCGGTACTACGAGTGGGACCCGGTTAAGGATTTTTCGCGTGCGGTGGTGGAACACCTGGCGCAGACGATTCCTTCGCGCTTCGTGGCCAAGAGCGGGCCGAAGAATCGGGTGGGCAAGATCTTCGTCGACTACCTGCGCAACGGTTTCGGGGCGACGACGGTGTCGGCCTGGTCGGTGCGCTCGCGTCCTGGCATGGGCGTGTCGGTGCCGGTGGAGTGGGACGAGCTGCCGCAGCTCAAGAGCGGGGCGCATTGGACCTTGTCGAACTTCGAGGAGCGCATCGCTGTTGGGAATTCGCCGTGGAACGAGATGGAGAAGATGCGCGTGGGATTGGCCGCGGCTATGCGCAAGCTCGGGTTTGATCCTTCTGCCTGAGAAGTTGTTCGTTCGTTCATTCGTTTGTTCAACGGTTGGGGGCGCCCCGTGGGAAACGGTGTGACGGTTTCGAGGACGGCCGAACAACCCGCCGCAAGCAATGGGGGACGACCGTGGTGCCAACGCTTGAATCGCCACCGCCGTGTCCAGTCCTTTTGACCCGCCCCGAACATCAACGCATCAAGAACACAGACTGCAAGAGAACACGCACAAGAGTTAAGCCGTAAGCGCTAGACCGTCTTGAGAATGGTCACATCCACGAGGCACTTCTAGACTGCGCCGCAAGTTGTCTGGGGCAGGCGCTCACTTTCGCAGCGTCGGAGGGACAAGCGCGCTTTCGCGCGCAGGGCTTCACAGACGGCGTGCGGAGGGTCGAATGCAACGGTGCCGGACATCTGCCAGAAGTCGCTTCCTGTTCCTTCACGAACAAGCCCCGTCGCCATCCTGGCGTCGCCTCCAGTCACTCGCTTCCCCGACCACCTTCCTGCTGCTTGCGCTCGCGCTCGCGCTCGCCGCAGCACTCGTCACGGCGCCTCGCACCGTCCACGCGCAAACCCAGGCGCCCGATGCCGAAGCTGCCGCCTCGCGCCAGGAGAAGGCGCGCCTCGCCGATGCCGACACCGTCTTCGCCCTCACGCAGGACGGCGCCATCCTCTATTCGCAGGACGCCATCAAGCTCTCCGGCTACCAGTACTGCAGCCAGGCCGTCGCGCTCGCCGAGGCCGGCGACTTCCGACAGAGCGTGCGCGCCGCCAGCAAGGCCCTGCACCTGGCCAACACCACGCGCGACCCCACCCTGGTCGCGTACGCCAACCGCGACCTCGCCATCGTCTACAGCTACTCCGGCCAGCTCGAAAAAGCCGAGGAGTTCGCGCGCGAAGCCATTCGCCACGAGGCCAAGGACCCCAAGCTCGTCGTAGGCCCCGCGTACAAGGTCGTGGGTGATGTGCAGACGCGCCGCGGCGACTACGCCGGCGCCGTGCTCAGCTATGACACCGCGCTGGCCAACAGCTCGCCGCGCTACACGCCGCTGGTGCAGGCCTCGCTGGTCAATGCGCTCATCGAGTCGGGCAACACCGAGCGCGCCCGCCAGCTCCTCTCCACCATGGAGACCCCCAAGGACGCCTCGCTGGCCGCGCAGTTCGAGCGCACCAAGGCGCGCCTGCTGCTGGCCGAGAACAAGCCGGCCGAGGCGCGCGACGCCTTCACGAAGCTCACCACCTACAAGGCCGGCGCCGACGCGCAGTACACCCGCATGTGGGCCTGGGACGGCGTCGCGCGCAGCGACATCGCGCTGGGCGACAAGCAGGCGGCCGCGCAGGCCTCGACCCGAGCGCTTCAGGACGTGGACGTGGTGCGCGCCAAGTTCCGCAGCGAAGAATTCAAGATGGGCCTGTTCTCCGACCTGCAGGCCGTGTTCGACCGCGCCGTCGGCCTGTACAGCGACACGGGCAACGCCGGCCAGGCGCTGGAGGTGAGCGAGCGCAGCCGCTCGCGCGCCCTGCTCGATGCGGTGCGCGGCCGCGCGGCCCTGGGCGGCGTGGAGACAGCCAGCGTCAACAGTGCCGGCCTCGCCACGCTGCAAGGCGTGCTCAAGAGCGACGAACGCGTGGTGCAATTCCACTCGCTGCCCGACCGGCTGCAGGTGTGGGTGGTGGGCCCGAACGAGATCCGCACCAGCGCCATTCCCATCAAGCGCGACGAACTGGTGGAACTGGTCGAGGGCTTCCGCAATTCGGTGGTGCGCGGGCGGCGCAACGCGATCGCCAACGCCGACAAGCTCGGTGCCGCGCTGATCGGCCCGCTGGGCATCGCGCCGGGCCAGCGGCTGGTGTTTATTCCGCATGGGCCGCTGCACTACCTGCCCTTCCAGGCGCTGCGCGTGGATGGCCGCTACCTCATCGAGACGCACCCGGTCTCGGTCGCGCCCTCGATGACCATCGCCACGCAGCTCGCGCAGCGCGGCTCGCGCGCCACGCCGCAACTGGTGGCCTTCGGCAATCCGCGCATCGAGGAAAAATACGACCTGCCCGGCGCCGAGGTGGAGGTCAAGCAACTGGCGCAGCTCTTCCCGCGCAACAACCTGTACCTCGGCACTGCCGCGACCAAGACCCAGTTCCGCGAGGCGGTGAACCGCGCGCCCATCGTGCACGTGGCTGCGCATGCCGAGGCCGACCAGGTCGATCCGCTCTATTCGCGCATCCTGCTGGCCAACGAGAACGGCAAGCAGAATTTCCTCGAGGCGCACGAGATCCTGGACATCCCGATGCGCGGCACCGCGCTGGTCACGCTCTCGGCCTGCGAGTCCGGGCTGGGCCGCATCGCCAAGGGCGACGAGGTGCTGGGCTTCACCCGCTCCTTCCTGTCGGCCGGCACCTCGGCGCTGATCGCCTCGCTGTGGCCGGTGTCCGACGACGCCACCGAGGTGCTGATGAGCACCGTGTATTCCGAACTCGCCAAGGGCAACGACGTGCAGCGCGCCATGCAGGCCGGGCAGCTGGCGGTGCTCAAGCAGCCCAAGTTGGCGCATCCCTTTTTCTGGGCGCCCTTCAACCTCATCGGCAACTGGCGGATGACGGTGGGGAGCCCGGCATGAAGAACAAGAACAAGAACAAACACCTCGCGGCCGCCATGTCTCGCGCACAGCAGCAGCACCCGCATCGGCATGCAGGCACGGTCCATCGCTTCGCGCTCGCCTCGGGCGCGCTGCTGGTGGCCGGGCTGATGCTGGCGTCGCAGCGCGCACAGGCGCAGTCGCAGCAGATCGACAGCACCACGCTCACGCCCACGCAGAACCCCTGCACGAGCTGCGCGGCCAACGCGGCGCAGCTCACGCAGGCGGCGCCGCCGCCCGGCGCGCCCACGCAGTCCCTGCCGGCCGCGCCGGCGCCGCAGACTTCCTTCCGGCTCAACGACCTGCGCCTCAACGGCGCGCAGGCCCTGCCGGCCGAGGCGCTGGATGCGGTGACCCGGCCCTACATCGGCCGCGACGTCACGCTGTCGGACCTGGAGCAGCTGGCTGGTGCCATCACCCAGCTTTACCGCGACCGTGGCTACTTCCTCGCGCAGGCGGTGGTGCCGGTGCAGAAGGTGCAGGACGGCGTGGTGGAGATCAGCGTCATCGAAGGCCGCCTGGGCCGCGTGCTGGTCAACGTGGCGCCCGACGCGCCCATCGGCGAGGCGCGCGTGCGCGCCTCCCTGGCGCGTCTGCAGGCGGGCAGCGCGGTGGATTCGCCCAGCTACGAGCGCGCCATGCTGCTGCTGTCGGACCAGCCCGGCATCCGCGTCACCTCGGCCCTGCAGGAAGGCGCGCAGCCCGGCACCACCGACCTCACGGTGGATGTGGTGGCCGCGCCGCGCTGGGAGTTCTCGGTGGATGCCGACAATCACGGCACCGAGGAATCGGGCCGCTACCGCCTGGGCGGCACGGCACGCTGGCTCAGTCCCTTCGGCATCGGCGACAACATCGACCTGCGCCTGATGGGCTCGGACGAAGGGCTGGTGTTCGGGCGCGCGTCCTACGAGGCGCCCATCGGCGCCAGTGGCCTGCGCGCGGGCGTGGGCATCGCGCATGTGCGCTACGAACTCGGCGGCAGCTTCGCCGACCTGGATGCGCACGGCACGGCGGACATCCTGGATGCGTCGCTCAACTACCCGCTGATCCGCTCGCGCCGGCAGAACCTGTTCCTGCGCGCCGGTGCCGACATCCAGGACCTGTCGGACCACTACGACGCGATTTCCTTCGACGCCAAGAAGCGCGTGCACGGCCTGGGCCTGGGCTGGGCCTGGGAACTGCGCGACGACCTGCTGGGCGGCGGCTACTGGGCCAGTTCCGGCAATTTCTATCATGGCCGCCTGGACATTCGCGACCCGGTGAGCGAGGCGCTGGACCAGGCGCCCAACGGCCTGGACACCGAGGGCGGCTTCAACAAGCTCACCTTCCGTTTCTCCCGCCTGCAGTACCTGCTGCCGCAGCACTCGCTCTATGTGAGCCTGGGCGGGCAATGGGCCGACAAGAACCTGGACCCCTCGCAGAAGCTGTCGCTGGGCGGCCCGCGCGCCGTGCGGGCCTATCCCTCGGGCGAACTGCTGGTGGACGAAGGCTACCTGGGCACGGTGGAGTGGCGCTGGTCCTTCAACGACGAAGTCACGCCCTTCCTGTTCTACGACGCGGCGCGCGGGAAGATCTCCAGGGACCCGATCACCACCCTCACCGACAACACGCAGAGCCTGCGCGGCGCGGGCTTCGGCGTGTCGTGGGCGCGCTCGGGCAACTTCGCGCTCAACGCCTCGCTGGCGTGGCGCGCCGGCACGCGCGAGGCGGTCACCGATGGCGGCGGCCACAACCCGCGGCTGTTCGTGCAGTTCCAGAAATTCTTCTAGGGCGGGGCCATGAACCATCTCCATCACCACGCCCGCGCTGCAAAGCGTTGCGCGCGAGGTCTGCGCCTCACGCCCCTGATGCTCAGCATGGTCTGCCTGGGCATGACGCCGGCCCTGGCGCAGCAGCTGCCCACCGGCTTCGCACCGGTGGCGGGCAACGTGTCGCTGGCTGCCAATCCCCCCGCCGGCACGATGAACATCAACCAGGGCTCCGAGCGCGCCATCGCGCAATGGCAGACGTTTTCCATCGGGGCCGGCGGCACGGTGAACGTGGCGCAGCCCAGCCGAGCCAGCGTCCTGCTGAACCGCGTGATGGGCAACGAGCTCTCCACCATCGCGGGCAAGCTCAATGCTAACGGCAACGTCTACCTGGTCAATCCGAACGGCGTGTTGTTCAGCTCGGGCTCGGCGGTGAGTGTTGGCGGCCTGGTGGCTTCCACGCTGAAGCTGAGCAACACCGATGCCTCCTTCATGGCAGGCGGCCAGCTGGTCTTCGAGCGCGACGACGGCAACACTGCCACGGTCATCAACCGCGGCAGCATCAGCACCAACGCCTCAGGCGGCAGCGTGGCGCTGATGGGTGCGCAGGTCATCAACGAGGGCAGCATCAACGTGGCGCGCGGCTCGGCGGGCCTGGTGTCGGCGCGCAAGGTCACGGTGGACTTCGACGGTGACGGCCTGATGCGCTACACCATTCCGGCCGATTCGAAGGCCACGACGGCGCTGGTGGAAAACGCGGCGAGCGGCAGCGTCACGGCCGACGGCGGACGCATCGCCATGCTGGCCGCCTCCACCGCGAAGGCGCAGGTGGTGAACCAGAGCGGCGTGCTGCGGGCGCGCTCGCTCGAATCGCACGACGGCGAGATCGTGCTGGGCGCGGGCCTGGGCACGGCCGCCGACAACCTCAACGGCATGCGCGTGTCCGGCACGGTCGACGCCAGCGGGGGGGCTTCGGGCAACGGCGGGCGGGTGGAGGCGAGCGCGGGCCAGTTGCGGATCGAGGGCGCGGCCATCGACGCGAGTGGCCGCAGCGGCGGCCAGGTGCTCATGTCGGCGCACCGGATGGTGGTGGATGCGAATACGAATGTTGGCGCCAGTGGCAGCGGGCAGGCAGGCACGACCGATGGCCGCTGGACCATCGCCTCCGACCAGGACATCACGGTCAGCAGCAACCCGGCCTATGCACAGGGCGCGCTCACGCCCACGGCGCCGGCGGATGGCGGCAGCACCATCAACGCCGGCGCGCTGGGCCGCACGCTGGACCGATCGACCAGCCTGACGCTGCAGAGCAATGCGACACGCACGGCCTTCGACGACGTCAACGGCTATTCCGCCGGCAACGGCGTGGTCTTCGATTTCGGCGCACAGGTGACCAAGACCGAAGGCCGCGATGCGGGCTTCGCGGTGGACTCCGCGCGCAACATCATCATGGCCACCGGCTCGGGAGTGCGCTCGAGCAGTGGCGCGATCAACGTCGACTTCAACGCCGACGCGAAGGGCAGCGCGCTGCCGGCCGAACTGCCGATCACCCTCAACGGGCAAGGGCCCCGGGCCGCGTCGATCCTCATGCAGCAGGCCAGCATCGAGAGCAACGGCGGCGACATCCGCTTCTTCGGGCAGAGCGACGCGGTCAACGGCCGCGCGGTCGGGGGCGTGCAGTCCAACGGAGACGGCTTCTTCGCCAATGGCATCCAGCTCAACAACAGCCTGGTGTCGGCCTGCGCACAGGGCGTGGCGGCGTGCAGCGGTGGCGGCCAGATCAGCCTGCGAGGGCAGGGGGCCACCGGGGGCCTGCAAAGCGTCGAGGTGCAAGGCGGTGTCGGCGTGGGCATCTACGGCACCACCTTGCGCAGCGGCAGCGGCGCCATCACCCTTGACGGGCGAGGCGGACTGGGCGCCTCGGGCGTGCGCACGGTGGAGTTCGGCCAGGCGGGTCAGCGAAGTGTCATCGAGTCGGGCACGGGCGACGTCCGCATCACCGGCAGCACCCGCGGCTGGAGCGGGAGCGACCCGGTGGTGGTGTTCAGCAGCGACGACGGCGGCGGTGGCTTCAACTCCTTTGGCGGCGGCAGTGGCGTGACCCTGCTCAACACCCGCATCACGACCGGCGGCGGCGTGATGCTGGAGGGCACCGGCGCGGACCTCACCGCGCTGGCGAACAACACGGCTTTCCAGTCGGGGGTGATCGGCGCGGCCTCGGGCAACAGTGCCTCGGTCGGCGCATCGATGGGCGTGCTGATCAACAGCACCGACATCACCGGGGGTGCGGGCCGCCAGATCGGCATTTCGGGCAAGGCGGGCAGCAGCGGCTTCACCGTGTCCCTTTCGCCGACCGAGGAACCCGTGGTCGAACTCGGCACCGCGGCCGCTGCGGGCGTGCAGATCGCCGGCCAGTTCGGCCAGGGCGCGATCTCCACCGAAGGCGGCCGCATCAGCATCCAGGGCCGCAGCGGCAGCGACGTGTCGCTGAGCTACACCGACGATTCCGAAGGCGGGCCGATGACGCTGCTGAGCACGGCCTCCGGCACGGGGCGCGGCGGCACCATCGGCATCGGCGGCCGCAACATCCTGATCGCCAGCAACTTCGACGAGCCCACGCCCGACTTCATCGACGTGAGCGGCGCCACCGGCGGTGGCACGATCTCGGTGCTGGGAAGCGGCATCGCCATCAACCAGAACGCCGGCATGCGGGCCGATACCACCGGCGTCTCGGGCAACGGCGGGAGCATCCGAGTGGTGGCCGACGGTGACCTGCGCAGCTACAACAGCTACAGCGCGCGCGGCGGCGCGCAGGGCGGCAACGGCGGCTTCGTCGAAACCTCGGGCCACAACATCGACCTGAGCGGCATCCGCGTGGATGCGGCGGCGCCGGCCGGCATGGCGGGCACGTGGCTGGTCGATCCCTTCGACATCACCATCCAGGCGGGCGCGGCATCGGGCAGCCTGCCCACCCTGCCCTTTGTTGCCCTGGCCAACTCGGTGATCCAGGACGGCGACATCAACGCGGCCCTCAATGGGGGCACCAGCGTGGCCATCGGCACGGGCGTCATCGACGCCACTTCCCCGCTGGGGACCATCACGATCAACGGCGGCGTGAACATCAACGTCGACAAGGGCAGCAAGGCAGTGAGCTTCCAGCTCGACGCCTCGCGCGACATCAATACCGGCTTCGTGCAGATCCAGTCCAGCACGGTGCCGCTGGACGTGGTGTTCAATGCCGGGCAGTCGGGCGTCACCGGCTCGATCAACTTCAACGGACAGATCCTCAGCAACGGCGGCAACGTGGCGATGACGGCGCTCGGCAACGGCACCTCGTCCTGCGCGATCTGCCTGAACACCGCCACCATCGACACGCGGGTGGGCAGCCTGGACACGAACCCCGGCGGCAATGTCAGCCTCACCGTGCCGGCGCCGGGCAGCAACGTGGCTGCCGGCAACTTCACGACGGCGGCGATCGCGCTCAACACCACCGACATCCTCAGTTCCACCGGCAACGTCGACATCACCGGCTATTCGCAAAATGGCACGGGGGTGCGGCTGGATGGCGCGCTCTTCCTCAGCGAAGGGCAGATCGGTGTCGTCCGGACCAGCACCGGAAACATCACCATCAGCGGCATCGGCGCCTTCTCGAACAACAGCGCCAACGCGCCCGGACACGGTGTCATCATCGACAACGCGCGGGTCGCGTCGGTGAATGGGAACATCGCGGTGCGCGGCCTGCGGCAGGCCGGCGGCACGGCGGGCACGGGCGTCACGCTGCAGAACGGCGCCCAGGTCCTGGCCAGCGGAACGGGGGACATCGAGCTCACGGGCGAGTCGCAGGGCGGCGCTGCCGGACTGCTGACGACCGCCTCCAGCACCAACGGCCAGGGGCAGACCTTTCCCGACACGATCGTCGCCGGCAACCGCAACGTGGTCTTGCGCGCCAGCAACGACGGCAGCGCCGACGCCATCGTGCTGGGCGGCCTGGTAAGTGCCAGCCAGGTACTCAACCTGCGTCCCGGCGGCGTGAACGCCGCCAACGCGCAAGGTGCAGACCGCACCACCGACCCGATCGCCCTGCTGGGCGCCGGCGCACTCGGCTTCGCGATCTCGGCCACCGAGATGTCGCGGCTGACGGCCGGCACGGTGGTGGTAGGCAGCAACACGCATGCGGGCAATATCGACGTGCTGGCGCCCATGGCCAGCACCGTGCCCCTCACGCTGCAGAACGGCGGTGGCGGCAACATCAACCTGGCGTCGCCGGTGTCGGCGCCGCAGCTGGGCCTCATCAGCGGCGGCAACATCACGCAGAGCGCCGGCGCGACCATCACGGCCGGCACGCTGCTCGCGCAGTCCACCGGCGGCAGCGTCATCCTCAACGACCCGGGCAACAACGTCAGCGCGAACACGCTGGGCGGCAGCGCAGCGGGACGCTTCGAATTCGTCAACAGCGGGCCACTGCGGGTGGGGCCGGTGTCGGTCACGGCCTTCGACGCCGCCGGCAACCTGCCGCAGGTGCAGGCCGCCACTTCCATGCTGGCGGACACCCTGCTCATTCGCACCCTGTCGGGTTCGCTCTTCCTGGACACCAGCGTCGGCACGGTCAATGGCGCCGACCTGGTGGCCGCCACCACCTTCCAGAACGCCGGTGGCGGCAGCATCGGCGGCGCGCCCTGGCGCGTGTGGGCCGACACCTGGGTGGGCGAGACGCGCGGCGGCCTGGCGGGCTCGGGTCCGCTGCCCAACTACTACCACTGCGCCTACCTGGGGCTGTGCACGGTGAGCATCACGCCGGGCGACAACCACTTCGTCTACGCGCAGCAGCCCTCGGTGACGGTGAACATCGGCAGCTTCGCGCGCAACGTGGGGCAGCCCAATCCGAACTTCACCTACACGCTGGCCGGCCTGATCCTGGGCGACACCGGCGCGGGCATCACCGGCACCATGGGCACTTCGGCAGGCCTGCAGAGCCCATCGGGCGCCTACCCTGTCTTCGGTACCTTCACCTCGGCCGAGGGCTATGCCATCAACGTGGTGCCGGGCACGCTGCTGGTGGGCAACGTGCTGCCGCAGCCCGCGCGCTTCGTCGACGTGCTGCGCGAGGAACCGACCACCTACGTGTACGACCGCAACATCGGCCAGGCGCCCATCTGCCTGGCCACCGGACCGCTGGAGGGCGACCGGGCGCAGCAGGGCAACGACCTGCTGGCGCGCGAATGGTCGCGCGTGCGCACACGGCCCAACCTCACCAGTTGCGTTGATACAGAGCGTAACAACGGCTGTGCGGATTTCTAAGGGAGCCGCTGGCCCGCCCTCCCATAATCTTCCGTCGCACCTGCCACCTTCCGGTGCGGGCGACAAGGATCAGGGAGAAGAAAGAACATGGCAGACGCGCCACGCGCCTGCGCGCGTCGCGTTCGCCGTCGGCGCCACGCGCTGGTCCTGTGGGACAGGCGGGATCCTGTCTGCGCTGGGCCTCACCGGTGTCGTCCACATCGTGAAGGTCTGCTTGCGCACGGATTTTTCCGTGTACGCGCAGCTGGACCTGGCCGTGCCCGCATCGGTGCTGGCCGTCGGCCTGCTGCTGCTCTGGCACGGGCGCGTGAGCCCGCGCCTGGGCCGGCAACTGGCCGGCGTGCTGGTGGCCACCAGTGGCGCCCTGGGACTGCGCCTGCTGATCGTGCTGCTGGACCAGTCGGCGGGCAGCCTCACCTACCTGCTGGACCATGCCGGCGTTCCCTCGCTGCTGATCCTGGCCTCGCCGGCGGTCCTCGGCGTGGGGCTGCTGCTGGTGTTCGCCGGCATGCAGCGCAACGAGGGGCGGCGCTGCCGCCGGCGCGCGGCCCTTGCCTGGCGCCCCGCGCCTCAGCGGCGCGAGTCCGCCAGCGCGCGGCCGAAGTCGCCGCTGTAGGTCTTGTGGCCCTGGTGCGTGAGCTTCGAGCGCGCATCCACGAAGACCTGCCCGCCGATGGACTGCCAGCGCCGGCAGAAGGCGTAGTCCTCGCTGAGGTAGCGGCCGTTGTCCGGCTCGGCCATCACGTCGAAGAAGCGGTAGTGCGGCGGCGGCACCGGCTCGCCGCGGCGCACTTCGGGGTGGCCGGCCTGGTCGGGCGTGTAGCGCAACTCGGGCATGGCGGTGGCCAGGCGCTCGAACACGCCGCGCGCGATCAGCATGAAGCCGGTGGGCGCGTCCAGCACCTCCATGAAGCCGTCTGCGTCCACCGGCCGGTCGCCCAGCAGGTTGGCCGGGAAGCTCGGGTAGCGCGCCTCGAAGTCCTCGCGCGTGGCGCCCACGGGCAGCGGCTGCGACAGGCCGTGCGCGGGCCAGGCGTCGATCTTGTGCGGGTAGACGCCGGCCACCACATCGCGCCCTGCCAGCAGCAGGCGCAGGGCCGCCTCGGGCTCGAAGCCGATGTCGGCGTCGATCCAGAACAGGTGTGTCCAGCGCGTGTCGGCCATGAACTCGGCCACCAGGCGGTTGCGTGCGCGCGTGACCAGGCTGTCGCCGTCCATGAAGCGGCTCTGCATGGCGAAGCCGTGCCGGTAGGCCAGGTTGACCAGCCCCAGCAGGCTGCGCACATAGCTGCTGGTGAGCACGCCGCCGTAGTTGGGCGTGGCGACGAAGGGGCGGATGTCCTGGAGCGCGCCGATCTCAAGCATGGGCCGGCTGCTGCTGCGCGTGGCGGCGCGTGGAGAGCAGGGCGCGCAGCTTGGCCGGCGCGACCGGCTTGGTGAGGAAGGTGGCGCCCTGCTGGCGCAGGCGCTGCAGCGCGTCCGGCCCGGTGGCGCCGGTCACCAGCACCGCCAGGGCCTGCGGATGCAGGCGCCGCGCGGCCTCGATCACCGCCATGCCATCCTCGTCGCGGGCCAGCTGCAGGTCGCACAGCACCACGTCGAACTGCGCGTCCTCCTCGCCCATGAGCTGGATGGCGGCGGTGCCCGAGACGGTGCAGACCACTTCGCAGCCCCACTGCTGCAACAGCTGCTCGGTGCCGTGCAGGATGACGTCGTCGTCGTCCACCACCAGGCAGCGCAAGCCGGCCAGCGGTGCCATCGGCGGCGGCGGTGCCACCGGCCTCGGCGCCCCCACCGCGCTGGCCACAGGCAGCGTGAGCGAGAAGGTGCTGCCCAGCAGCAATGCGGAGCGCAACTCGATGTGGGTGCCCAGCAGCGTGGCCACGCGGGCGCAGATGGCCAGCCCCAGTCCGAAGCCCTGGCGCCGGTCGCGCTCGGTGTTGGCCACCTGGTAGAACTCCTCGAAGATGCGCTGCTGGTGGATGGGCGCAATGCCGATGCCGTTGTCGCGCACCTCGATGCGCACCGTGCCCGGCGTGCTGCCGCGCCGCGCCGCCACCATCACCGTGCCCTCGGGCGGCGCATGGCGGATCGCGTTGCCGATCAGGTTGCCGATGATGCGCACCAGCATGGCCGCATCGCTGCGCACCGCGCGGCCCTGGGCCTTGAAGATCATGCGCACCCGCGCCTCCGCGGCCTGCGCGGCATGCTGGCCCGCCAGGTGGTCGAACAGCCCTTCCAGCGACACCGTGGCCACCGAGGGCGTGAGCACCTGGGCATCCAGCCGGGAGATCTCCAGCAGGTCGTCCAGCAGCATGCTCATGAACTGGGTGCTCTCCTGTAGCCGCAGCACCGCCGGGCGCTGCGCCGGCGTGGCGCTGGGCAGCAGGCCGTCGATGAACAGGCCCATGGCATGCAGCGGCTGGCGCAGGTCGTGGCTGGCGGCGGCCAGGAAGCGGGCGCGCGAGAGTGCGGCCTGCTCGGCCTCGGCCATGCGCTGCAGCGCCACGGCGGTGGCCTGGCGCACGCGTTCCTCGCTCACCTGCTGGTTGTGCTCCAGCTGCTCGGCCAGGCGGTTGACGTCGTGCGCCAGGCTGGCGAGCTCGTGCGGCCGTCCCGGCCTGCCGCGGTGCGAGGAAGGCGCGGCCTGCACATCGCAGCGCGCATCGAAATGGCCGGCCTCCAGCGCCGCCACGGTGCGCGACACGCGCCGCAGCGGCCGCGCCACGGTGCGCGCCATGTGCCGCACCGAGGCCCAGGCCACCAGGATGGCGATGAGCGCGATGCCGATGCCCGCCACCAGCGAGCGGGTGCGCTCGCGCGCATAGCTGGTGGTGTCGCGGAAGGCCTGCACCAGGCCGATGGGCGTGTCGCCCGCGGCGGTGCTGCCGGCCGGCGAGAAGGCGCTGGCCCGCGAGGCCTCGCGCAGCTGCACCGGCGCGGTGAACACGCGCAGGTTCTCCATGCTGGCCGGACTGGGCCCGCTGCTGACGAACACGCCGGCGCTGTTGCTGATCTCGATGCGCGTGACCTGGCTGTTGCCGCGCAGCGCGGCGTTGGTCACGTTCTGCAGGGCCGACAGGTCGCCGGCATACAGGCTCAGGTCCGACAGTGATGCCACCTGCAGTGCGATGGCCTGCCCCTCGGCGTTGAAGGCGCTTTCCAGCGTGTCGAGGCGGCTGTGCGTGAACCAGGCGGTGAGCGCCAGCGCCGCCGCCGCGCAGGGCACCACGCCCAGGCGCAGCAGGTCGCGCTGCAGGCTGCCGCTGATGACGATCGTGCTGGGCGCCTCCGGCTCCGGCGGCATGGCGTCGATCTGCGTGGCGGTGGGCGGCACCGCGAATCCGGTGGCGGGCGGGGTCATCGCGGCGCGGCCACCCGGTCGCTGAGCTCGCGCTCGTCCGGCAAGCGAAGGCCCAGGCCACGTGCCACGTTCTGGTTCACCCGCACCGAGGCCGGATGGGCGGCTTCCACCATCACGCCAGCCGGCCCGGCGGCCAGTTTCTGCCCCAGGGCCTGCGCCTGCAGTGCCAGCTGCGCCGGGGTGGAGACGGCGGCGGCCAGGCCGCCCGAGCGCACCATGCCTTCGCTCGCGCCGAACACCGGCAGCCCTGCGCCGGCTGCGGCATGCAGCACGGCGAGCGTGGCGGCCTGGTCGTCGCCGATGGAGTCGGGCAGCACCATGAGCGCGTCGCTGCCGGAGATCACGCCGCGCAGCGCGGGTGCGATGGACTTGGTGTCTGGCGCGGTGGACACCTGCAGCGTCCATTGCTTGCCGGCAGCGCGCTCCAGCTCGGCCAGCAGCGGCTCGGACTCGGGCGTGGCCACCACCCCCAGGCGCCGGCGCTGCGGCAGCGCCGCGTCGATCAGGGCAAGCTGGTCGGCCATGGACGGGTCGCGCAGCAGCACGGCCACCCGGCGGCCCTCGCGGCGCATGCCGGGGCTGGCCCTGAGGCTCTCGAACTCCAGCCGGCTGAGCATGGCCAGCAGCAGCGGCTCGCGGCTGTCGCTGTCGATGGCCGAGCGCGCAGCATCGGGGCCGACCGCCACGGTCAGCGCATCACCGGAGCTGCCGCCGCTGCGAAGGCCGCGGGTGCGCACGCCCGCGTTGGCGGCCTGCTCTTCCTGGGCCGGGGCGGCAGGCGCAGCCGCCACTGCCGTGCCGTCGGCAGGCAGGCGAAACACCTGCATCTGCGAACCGGGAGCCTGCGTCTCGCGCAGCTGGCGCACGAACTCGGCACTGGCGGCCCCGTTGTCGCCGGTGAGCACGGTCATGCGGGTGAGCGCGGCCTGCGCCAGTCCGGGCGGCATGACGAGCAGGAGCACTGCGGGCACCATTGCCCGCAGAGCGCTCAACGCCACCCCGGAAAAGTTCAGGAACATAAGTAAAGCAACCCCAAGTCGAGGGTGCTGTCACTGTAGGGAGACGCCTGTGTTCGCGCGACTAGGCAGAGGGCTTATGCCTTGTCCTACAACCTGCCGGCGCGCCCCTCCCTAGGCCGAATGGCCTAGCTCTCGGGAGGGATGGATGCGGACGCTTTCAAGCGCTGACGCGCATCGCGGCCAACTGCGTGGCGATGGCCTGGCGCAACGCGCGCGGCGACACCGGCTTGTAAAGCACCATGATCCCGGCCTGCGCCACCTCGCGCAGCCGGTCGGGCTTGGTCTCGCCGGTGACCAGCAGGCGGGCGGTGCCCGGGCCGATGCCGCGCGGATGGCGCTCCAGCGCGGCCAGCACGTCCAGGCCGTTGTCGCCGCCCTGCAGCAGCAGGTCGCTGAGCACCACCTCGGGCGGCTCGTCCCAGGCGTCGGCCAGGGCCAGGGCCTCGGCGCGCGTCTGCGCCGCGCTTACCTTCGCGCCCCAGCTGGACAGCACCACCTGCAGGCCCTCCAGGATGGTGCGCTCGTCGTCGATCACCAGCACTCGCACGCCCTCGAGGCTGGGCGGGATCTCCAGCGGCGCCGGCATGCTGACGGCATCGGCGGCCGTGCCGGTCGCCAGCGTCTCGGCCGCACGCACCAGCAGGCGCACCCCCGTGCCCCGGCCGGGCACCGAGCGCAGCTCGACCCGCGTGTTCAACAGGGCCGCCAGCCGCTGCACGGTGGACAGCCCCAGGCCCATGCCGCGCGACATCCCCTGCCTGCGCTGCGGGTCGACCTGGAAGAACTCCTCGAACACCCGCTCCTGGTGCTGCGGCGCGATGCCCACGCCGGTGTCCCACACGTCGATGCGGATGGCGCGGCCGCGCCGGCGCGCGCCCACCAGCACCCCGCCCTCGGCCGTGTGGCGCAGCGAGTTGGAGACCAGGTTGTTGAGGATGCGCGAGAGCATCACGTAGTCGCAGCGCACCCAGGCGTCGGTCTTGCGCGCCACCAGGCGCAGGCCCTGCTGCTCGGCCACCGCGCGGAAGTTGCGGCTGATCTCGTCGAACAGGCGGTCCAGCGGGAAGTCCGTCCACTGCGGCTGCAGCACGCCGGCATCGAGCTGCGACAGGTTCAGCAGTTCGGAGAACAGGCGGTCCAGCGAATCCACGCACTCGCGGATGTGGCCGATGCGGGTCAGGCGCACCGGGTCGGTCTCGCCGTTGGCCAGGCCGTCTGAAAAGAGGGTCAGCGCATGCAGCGGCTGGCGCAGGTCGTGGCTGGCCGCGGCCAGCAGGCGCGTCTTGGCCTGGCTGGCCAGTTCCAGCTGCTCGTTCTTGCGCGCGAGCTCGGCGGTGGCCTCGCCGATGCGGCTTTGCAGCAGGCGGCGGCTCTCGGCCAGCGCGCCGGCCGCCTGGTTGAAGCCGGACTGCAGGCGCCGCACCTCGGCCGTGCCGCCCACCTCGACGCTGGCGTTCTCGCCGGCGCCCAGCCGGTCCACCGCCTCGCCCAGGCTGCGGATGGGCGCGCTGATGCGGCGTGCCGCCCACCAGCCGGCCAGCCCCACGCCGACCACACTCGCGCCCAGCACCAGCAGCACGTTGAAATACACCGCCTTGCGCGCGTCGGCCACCGCGTCCAGGCTGATCTCCACCATCACCTCGCCGGCGCGCCGGCCGTCCTCGCCCATCACCGGCGAGAGCACGCGCAGGCCCTCGGTGCGGCGGCGGTCGGAGGTCTCTGCATTGGCGAGGATCTCGCCGTCGTCGGTGCGGATCTGCACCTGCTGCACGTGCGGCTGCGAGGTGCCGGCCAATGCCGTGCGCTGCAGGGCGCGGCGGTCCATCTGCATCAGGGGCGTCTGCGCCAGCGTGGCCACCTGAAGGGCCACGGTCTTGCCGCTGGCGCGCATCAGTTCCGTCACGTTGGACAAATGCTGGCGCGTCAGCACCAGGATGGCGCCCGCAGTGGCCAGCGCCGCCGGCAGCACCGCCAGCAGAACCAGCTGCTGGGCCAGCGACAGCCGGGGCAGCCGGTCCAGCACGCGCTGGGGTCTGCCCTGGAGTTGTCGCGCCGGCATGAGTGGTGGCATCGTCTGTGCAGGGAATCCTGAACTTTGGTTTCTAATTGTGAACTCGCCAGCCTTCATTTGACCACCTGACTTTCGTGGAAGGCGCGGCGCCACCGGGAGTGACGATGCATCTGCGGTTCGTTCTGGTTCCCTTTACCCGTTCGCGGCCGGGCTGGCTGCGCCGTTGCGGTGCCGCGCTGTTGCTGCTGGCGGGCGTGCACCTGCTGGCGGCCGCGCAGTCGCACCAGCCGCCGGCGGGGGTGCAGGAGGGGCCGATCCGCTTCGGCATCCTGCCGCTGGGGGGCGTGTTCGAGTCGCGCAACGACTGGGAGCCGCTGCTGGCCGACCTGGCCCGCACCATCAACCGGCCGGTGAGCGTGCTCTCGGTCAGCTCCTACGACGCGCTGGACCAGGCGATCCGGAAGAACCAGGTGGACATGGCCTTCCTGTCCGGCAGGATGGCGCTGGACGCCGTGACGCAGCACGGCATGACCGTGGTGGCCCAGGTCACTCGCCACGACGGCCTGCCCGGTTACCGCTCGCTGCTGCTGGTGCGCAAGGGCGGGCAGGTGACCACGCTGGAAAGCGTGCTGGGCCAGCCGGAGCGCCTGCGGCTGGCGCGCGGCGAAAGCAAGTCGGTGTCGGGCTTCATCGTGCCGCAGCTGCAGCTCTTTTTGCCCAACCACATCGCGATGGAGACGCGCTTCAAGAGCGAGTTCATCGGCACCCACCAGGCCACGGCGCTGGCGGTCGCCAACGGCGAGGCCGACGTGGCAACCAACAACACCGCCGACCTCGAGCGCTTCAAGCTGCAGTTCCCCTCGGAGTTCGAGCGGCTGATCATCGTCTGGCAGTCCGACCTCATCCCGCACGCGCAGATCGTCATGCGCCGCGAGTACCCGCCCGAGTTCCAGAAGAAGGTGCAGGCCTTCCTCGCCAACTACGGCAGGACGCCCGGCCCGCGCGGCGACCCCGAGCGCGCGGTGCTGAGATCGCTGCACGACCTGGCCGGCTTCCTGCCGGCCGACAACAGTTCGCTGCTGCCCGCGGCCCGGCTCGCGCACCAGCTGGCGCACCAGAGCGCGATGAATTCGCAGTGGGTGAACGAGGAGGCGCGCGCCAGCCGCCTCGCCAAGGTGGACGCGGAATACGCGCAGCAGGCCGCCGTGCTGCGCGGGGCCGCGAGCCCGCCATGAACCCACGGCACATGTAGGCCTGCACTCACCGACGTTTGCCGCGGTCTCCTGCACCGGCGCGCCCAGCGCGTGGCCACACTGCGTGGCATCGGAGCAATTTTCAGGAGACCGAAATGAAGAGCATCATTCTGTGGCTGTGCGGCGTGCCGATCGGCGTGATCATCCTGCTGAAGGTCTTCGGCGTGTTCTGACAACGAGCGCATGCAGAAGCTGGAACCCAATGCACACATCCGCGGCCCGGTGGAGTTTCGCGCCGGCGATGGGCCGCTGGTCAGCATCCCGCAAGGGCCGGTTCAGATCGTGCTGGCCGCCGACAGTGCCGTGATCCACTGGCACGATGGCAACGCGGCGCTGAATGCCGCGATTCCGCTCGCGGACTATCTTGAGCATGTGGAGGAGGGTCGCATCGACGGCCCTTCCGACGCCCCGCCCGGCGCGTAACCCTCGCGCGGCCCTAGTCTCTTCGCACTAGGAATTGCGCGCGCGCTAGGCCGTCCGGCGGATTTTCCCGCCGTGGACTGAACCCGAAACTCCGTGTCTCTGGCACCTTGCCGGAGGACGGAGCGCGGATGAGCTGGCGAACTAAAGTGGTTTGGAGCGAGGGTATGCTTTTGCAGCCCCAGCACCTGCAGCAAAGCGAACGCCACGCGGACCATGCACGCCACCTGTTGCTGCGAAGCACCCGACCTTATGCGTGGGGCTTCGCCGACGTGGAGATCGACAGCGCGGCCCTCGCGCTGGGCAAGCTCGCGCTGACGCGGGCCGTGGGCGTGTTCGGCGACGGCACCCCCTTCGACATGCCTGCGGTGGACCCGCTGCCCGAAGCCCTGGACATTCCAGAAGGCCTGCGCGACGAGGCCATCATGCTTGCGCTGCCGCTGCGCCGCTCGGGCGCGCGCGAGGCCGATGCCGAAGGCTACGAGGACCTGGTGCGCCACCGCGTGCTGGAAGTGGAGGTGCCCGACTCCAACACCGCCGGCGACCGCAGCGCCGTGCTGCAGCTGGGCGCACTGCACACGCGGCTGATGCGTGCCAACGACGCCACCGATGCCTGGACCACGCTGCGCGTGGCGCGCGTCACCGAGCGGCGCGTGGACAACCAGGTGCTGCTCGACCGGCAGGCCGTGCCGCCGCTGCTGGACGTGGCGGCGCACCCGCTGCCGCGCAGCTGGCTGGACGAACTACTGGGCCTCCTGCGCCAGCGCGGCGACGAACTGGCCGGCTCGCTCACCGCGGGCGGCACCGGCGGCGTGGCCGAGATCGCCGACTTCCTGATGCTGCAGACGGTGAACCGCAACGAGGCCGTGTTCGCGCACCTGGCGAAGAGCGCCAACCTGCATCCGCAGCATTTCTTCGAGCATGCGCTGTCGCTGGCGGGCGACCTGGTCACCTTCCGCGATTCGCGTCGCACCACGCGCTTCGGGCCCTACGTTCACGACGACCTGGCGCTGAGCTTCAAGCCGGTGATGGACGACCTGCGCCGCAGCTTCTCGATGGTGATCGACCGCGCCGCCATCCGCATCGAACTGCACGAGCGCAAGAACAACGTGCACGTGGCGGTGGTGAAGGACACGGACCTGCAGCGCAAGGCCACCTTCGTGCTGGCGGCCACGGCGCAGATGCCGGGCGAGTCGCTGCGCGCACGCTTCCCCACGCAGGTCACCATCGGGCCGGTGGAGCGCATCCGCGACCTGGTCACGCTGGCCCTGCCGGGCGTGGCGCTCAACGCCATGCCGGTGGCGCCGCGGCAGATTCCCTTCCATGCCGGCGCCAGCTATTTCGAGCTGGAGACCCGCAGCAGCGACCTGTGGCGGCAGCTGGAGCAGTCCGGCGGCATCGCGATGCACATCGCCGGCGACTTTCCTGGACTGGAGCTCGCCTTCTGGGCGATCAAAAGCCCCTGAGGCGCCACTCCTGCAGGCGCTCAGGTCAGATGGCGCGCACCTGGAATGCGTACAGCAGCCATCCGAACGCAGACACGAGCACCAACGATCCAAGTGCTGCATGAACCATCGTCCTGGCCCGAGGCATCGCCCCGGCGTGGCCGCAAGTGCGCAGCAGAAGGATGCTCCAGAACAAGGGCAAGAGAAGGTAGATGCCCCACGAGGCGGCCCGCAACCAGCCCGGACATGATTCGACGCACATCGGAAGTTGGGCAGTTGCCAGAACAAAGCTCGGGAGAACGATGAAGGCGTAGCCGCACGACAAGCCGACGGCAACGAACACAAGCTTTCTGATCACGGCATGCCGTCGTACGGAAGGACCTTTCCGCCGCCATCGAGCTCGTCACCCACACATCCAGCGCGGCGCATCATGGCGCAGCCCCGCAAGCCCATGCGGGCGCTTGTCTTCTTTCATTTTCTTCTCCCTGTTGAATCCAACGAGCCTCTGCGGACCTGGAGGTCCAGGTGACCGCAATGCTCGTTCGCAATCCTAGTGCCTTCGCCCTAGGCATGGCAGGTCCGGTACTCCGTTAGACGGATTTTCCGGCACGAGGAAGGGCTGGACACTTGCGCCCTCGGTACTTGCCGAAGGACGGGATGCGGATGAAGCGGGCGGACAGAATCGGCATGGGGCGGCGGACGCGATCGACGCATCCTGAGTGCGGCTTCGCTCCTGTTGCGATGGTGCCAACGCTTGTTTCCCGGCGCCAATGAACGGCCCTCGACCACCATGAGCACACCGGACCCCTTCGCCGGCTACGAGTCCGAGCGCACCGTCATCAAGCCCAAGCCGCGCGGAGGTGGCGGCGGCGGCTCGATGCCACCGCCCACCGGCTTCGCGGGCGGCGGTGATGCACCGGGCGCGGACATCGGCGAGATGGGCCTGCTCAATCCGCTGGTGTCGGCCGCGGGCAAGCTGCTGGTGCTCATCGGCAAGCTGCGCAACATGGTGCAGCCGCGCGACGTGGCGGCGCTGCGCGCCTCCACCGCCGAAGCGGTGAACCAGTTCGACGCGCAGGCCCGGCGCGCGGGCATCGGCAACGAGACGGTGCTGGCCGCGCGCTACGTGCTGTGCACCGCGCTGGACGAGGCGGTGTCCAACACGCCCTGGGGCGCGCAGGCCGGATGGAACAAGCAGAGCCTGCTGGTGCAGTTCCACAACGAGACCTGGGGCGGCGAGAAGGTGTTCCAGCTGCTGGCCAAGCTGGCGCAGGACGTGCCTGCGCACCGGCAACTGCTGGAGCTGATCTACAGCGTGCTCGCCCTGGGCTTCGAGGGCCGCTACCGCGTGATCGACAACGGCCGCTCGCAGCTGGACAGCGTGCGCCAGCGCCTGGCCGACCTCATTGGCAAGGACCGGCCGCCGGCCGAGGCCGAGCTGTCGCCGCACTGGCGCGGCCAGGGCGCGGGCAATGTGCGGCTGCGCGACGCGCTGCCGCTGTGGGTGGTGGGCGCGCTCTTCCTGCTGCTGCTGGCGCTGGCCTGGTTCGGGCTGCGGCTGTGGCTCAACAACCGCTCCGACGAGACCTACGCGCAGCTGTCCGCGCTGCGCGTGCCGCAGCTCAACATCGCGCCGCCGGCGGTGGTGCCGGCCAAGGCCCCGCGCCTGGCCAAGTTCCTGGAGCCCGAGGTGAGGCAGGGCCTGGTGACCGTCACCGACGAGGCCGACCGCAGCACGGTGCGCCTGCGCGGCGACAGCTTCTTCGCTTCCGGCAGTGCCGAGCCCATGCCGCAGTCGCTGCCGGTGCTCAAGCGCATCGGCGAGGCGCTGGCCGAGGTCAAGGGCGAGGTGCTCATCACCGGCCACTCGGACAACGTGCCGATCCGCTCGATGCGCTATCCCTCCAATTGGCACCTCTCGGCCGCGCGGGCCAAGTCGGTGCGCGGCGCGCTGTCGACGCAGGTGGAGCCGGCCCGCATGCGCGCCGACGGCAAGGCCGACGCCGAGCCGGTCGCGCCCAACGACACGCCGGCCAACCGCGCGCGAAACCGCCGCGTCGACATCGTGCTGCTGGCGCCGCCCGACAAGGTGGCCGCCGAGCTGGCGGAGGGCAAGCGATGATCCGCAAGCTCATCGTCTTCCTGCTCGTCGCGCTGGCGCTGCTGGCGCTGGGCATCGTGATCTGGTGGGTGGGTCCGCTGGTCAAGATCGGCGAACTCGCGCCGCTGGCCAGCGAGACGGTGCGCGCGGTGCTCATCGGCCTGATCGTGCTGCTCGTCGTGGGCCGCGCCATCTGGCGGCGGCTGCGCACGCGCAAGGCCAGCAGGCAGCTCAACGACACGCTGATGCAGGCGCCTGCCGCGCGGCCCGCCTCGGTGCCGGAGAGCGCCGAGCAGAAGGTGCTGGACACGCGCTTCACCGAGGCGGTGGCCACGCTCAAGCAGATGCGCCTCTCGGCGGCCGGCAAGAAGCCGGGATGGCGCGACTGGCTGTCGCTCTCGGGCGGCAACTATCTGTACGACCTGCCCTGGTACGTTTTCATCGGCGCGCCCGGCGCAGGCAAGACGACAGCGCTGGTGAACTCGGGCCTCTCCTTCCCGCTGGCCGAGAAGTTCGGCCCCGGCGCCATCCGCGGCGTGGGCGGCACGCGCAACTGCGACTGGTGGTTCACCGACGACGCGGTGCTCATCGACACCGCCGGCCGCTACACGACGCAGGACAGCCACCAGAGCGAGGACAAGGGCGCCTGGGATGCCTTCCTGGGCCTGCTCAAGAAGGTGCGGCCGCGCCGCCCGCTCAACGGCGTGTTCCTCAGCATCAGCGTGGGCGACCTGCTCACGCAGGGCCCCGAGGCGCGGGCCACGCTGGCCGCCTCCATCCGCGCGCGCCTGCAGGAGCTGGACGAGAAGCTGGCCACGCGGCTGCCGGTGTACGTGCTGGTCACCAAGGCCGACCTGCTCTACGGCTTCACCGACTACTTCGAGGACCTGGGCAAGGAGCAGCGCGCGCAGGTCTTCGGCTTCACGCTGCCGATGGAAGAGGGCGCCAAGGTGGCGCAGGAGGGCGTCGCCGGCGCCTTCGGGCGCGAGTTCGCGCTGCTTCACCAGCGCCTGAACGACGGGCTTGTCGCCCGCATGCAGCGCGAGACCGACGGCGGGCGGCGCGCCGCCATCTTCGGCTTCCCGGCGCAGTTCGGCGCCATCGGTCCGCTGGTGGCCGACGTGCTCGAGCAGGTCTTCACCGGCTCGCGCTTCGCGCAGCCGCCGTGGGTGCGGGGCGTGTACTTCACCAGCGGCACGCAGGAAGGCAGCCCCATCGACCGCGTGATGGGCAGCATGGCCCGCAGCTTCGGCCTGGAGCGCGCGATGCTGCCTGCGCAGCGGGGCACCGGCCGCAGCTACTTCCTCACGAAGCTGCTGCGCGAGGTGGTGTTCCCCGAGCAGCGCCTGGCCGGCGCCGACGTCAAGCTGGAGCGCCGCCGCCATGCGCTGCGCTTCGCCGCGGTGACGGGCATGCTGCTGCTGACCTGCGCGCTGCTCGCGGCCTGGGGCTGGAGCGCCTGGCGCAACCTGGACTACCTCAAGTCGGTGGAGGCGCGCACCGCGCCGGCCAAGGAGACGCTGGGCGCGCTCAACTCGCGCAGCACGCAGCTGGTGGACGTGGCGCCCATCCTCGCGGGCCTGCGCAACATCTGGCGCACGCCCAAGAACGACGAAGGTGACCCGCCGCTGGCGATGACGCTGGGCCTCTACCAGGGCGACAAGCTCGACGCCGCGGCCATGCTGGCCCACCAGCGTGCGCTGAACGAGGCCTTCCTGCCGCAGGTGGCCAAGCGCATCGAGGACCAGCTGCGCACCGCGCAGAAGGACAACCTCGAATACACCTACGAGGCGCTCAAGACCTACCTGATGCTCAACCAGCCCGAGCATTTCGATGCCGATGCGCTGAAAGCCTGGATCACGCTGGACTGGGCCCGCACGCTGGACCGCGGCGTGCCCGAGGACAAGCGGGGATTGCTGGAAGAGCAGCTGGACGTGCTCATCGCCCAGGGCCCGCCGCGCGTGACCATGAAGATGGACGAGAACCTGGTGCGCAGCGTGCGCGCCCTCTTGGCGAGCTATCCGCTGGAGCAGCGCGTGTTCAGCCGCCTCAAGCGACAGAACGTGGGCAAGGACGTCCCGCCCTTCACCGTGGCCAACGCCGCCGGCCCCTCGGGCCCGCTGGTGTTCGAGCGGGTCAGCGGCAAGCCGCTGACCGAGGGCATTCCCGGTCTGTTCACCTACGACGGCTACCACAAGCGCTTCCAGCGCGAGGTGGTGGTGGTGACGGCGCTGCTCGCACAGGAAGACCCGTGGGTGCTGGGCCAGGACCGCAACCTGGGCGACCGCCTGAAGGACGTGGCGACCATGGACGCGCTCACCGACCGCGTGCGGCGCCTGTACCTGCAGGAGTACGTCAAGCAGTGGGAGGCACTGCTGGGCGACGTGCGGCTGATGCGCGTGCAGGGGCTGGACAAGAACATCGAGATGGCGCGCATCCTCTCGGGCGCCGCCTCGCCGCTGGCCTTGTTCCTGCGCGCCGCGGTGAAGGAGACCACGCTGATCCCGCCCGAGGGCAAGGACGTGGTGAGCAAGGCCACCGACACCGTGCGCAACACGCGCAAGGGGCTGGAGGAACTGCTGGGCAGCGTCACCGGCACCGGCAATGCCAATGCGCTGACGGTGGCGCCGGGCAAGCGCATCGAGAGCATCGTGGACGACCGCTTCGAGCCGCTTCGGCGGCTGGTGAACGCGCCCGCGCCCGGCGCGCCGGCGCCGCTGGACGATGCGCTCAAGCTCTTCAACGAGGTCTACGTCTACCTCACTGCGGTGGACACGGCGGTGAAGTCGCGCTCCTCGCCGCCGCCCGGCGACGTGGCGGGCAAGCTCAAGTCCGACGCGGGCCGCCTGCCCGAGCCGGTGCGCTCCATGGTCGAGAACCTCAGCCAGGCCGGCGCGGCGCAGGCCAGCGTGGCCGAGCGCGGCAACCTCAATCTGGACCTCAAGCCCGTCACCGAGTTCTGCCAGCGCGCCATCGCGGGCCGCTATCCCTTCGTGATGGCCTCCAAGCGCGACGTGCTGCCCGAGGACTTCGGCCAGTTCTTCGGCCCCGGCGGGCTGATGGACGAGTTCTTCCAGAAGCGCCTGGCCGCGCTGGTGGACACCAGCACCCGCCCGTGGAAATACAAGCCGGTGGCCGAGCGGCCCGCCATCACCACGCAAGCGCTGGTGCAGTTCGAGCGCGCGGCGCGCATCAAGGACATCTTCTTCCGCGGCGGCGGCCGTGGCCCGGCCATGCGGCTGGACTTCAGGCCTGTAGAGATGGACGCGAGCATCTCGCAGTTCATCCTCGACGTGGACGGGCAGCTGGTGAAGTACTCGCACGGCCCGGTGGTGCCGATGGCGGTGCAATGGCCCGGCCCCAAGGGCAGCAACCAGGTGCGGCTGCAGGTGAGCCCGCCTTCAGCCAGCGGCCCCTCGGGCAGCACGGCCGACGGGCCCTGGGCGCTGTTCCGCGTGCTGGACGAAGGCCAGCTCGAAGCCGGCGATGCGCCCGAGAAATTCTTCATCACCTTCCAGGTGGGTGCGCGCCGCGCACGCTTCGAGGTCACGACCAACAGCGTGCAGCATCCGATCCGCCTGAAAGAGCTGCAGGAATTCGCCTGCCCGGAGGGACTGTGAGCACCAGCGCCACGGACGTCGAAGACTCGCTGCCCGGCTGGTACGGCAAGCTCCCCGGCATGGGCGACTTCGCGCATCGGCGCCTGCCCGACGAGTTCCGCCATGCCTGGGACCGCTGGCTGCAGGCCGGCCTCGCGCAGCTGCGCGCGCGGCACGAGAACTGGACCGAGCGCTACCTGCAGGCGCCGCTGTGGTGCTTCCTCTTGGGCGACGACGTGATCGGCGACTCGGCCTGGATCGGCGTGATCATGCCCTCGGTGGATTCGGTGGGCCGCTACTTTCCTTTCACCGTGGCGGTGCCGCTGGACTGGGCGCCGACCGAGATCCACGGCCAGGTGCTGGCGCGCGCACAGCTGTGGCTGCGGCAGGCCGCGCAGGCCGCCATCGACGGGCTGGAGCAGGACCTGGACGCGGTGCGCTTCGACGCGCTGCTGTTCAAGGCCTTCGGCCAGCCCTCGCCGGAGCCGCAGGCATCGCTGGGCGAGGAGGACGGTCCGCCCGATCCCAGCGAGACCGCGATGCTGGCGCTGCCGGAGATGGGCTTCTCGCTGTGGTTCACCGACCCCGAGGCCGAAGGCGGGCAGGGCATGGTTGCACACGGCCTGCCGCAGGACGAGCAGTTCGATGCGCTCTTCGGCTTCTGGGCCGGCGCGACGTCCTCGGAGGAGTTGCCATGAGCCCGCGAGCACCCGGATGCGCGCGGACCAGCGCGGCCGCGTGGCGCGCAGAGGTGTTGCGATGACGCCCGACGACGATCCGCTCGCGCCCACGCAGGTCATCGGCGGCGCCGCAGCGCAAGGCGATGACGCCACCGTCATCGCCTCGGGTGGCCCCAGCTCACGGCCCGGCGCGGGCGTCGAGCGCGAAAAGGCCGAGGCGGGCCTGCTGCCCCTGGGCAGCCGGCTGGCCGAGTTCGAGTTGACCCGCGTAGTGGGCCAGGGCGGCTTCGGCGTGGTCTACGAGGCCTGGGACACCGACCTGGAGCGCGTGGTGGCGGTGAAGGAATACCTGCCGGTATCGCTGTCCACCCGCGCTTTCGACGGAACCGTCGCGCCGCTGTCCGAGCGCACCCGCGAGACCTTCGAGCTGGGTCTGCGCAGCTTCATCAACGAGGCGCGTCTGCTGGCGCAGTTCGACCATCCCTCGCTGCTCAAGGTGCTGCGCTTCTGGCAGGAGAAGGGCACCGCCTACATGGCCATGCCTTTCTACCGCGGCCAGACGCTGCGCCAGGCGCTCGGCAGCAAGGGCGGCGCGGACGAAGCCTGGCTGATGGACATCCTCGACGGCGTGACGCAGGCGCTGGCGGTGATGCACGCCGCCAACTGCTACCACCGCGACATCGCGCCCGACAACATCATCCTGCTGGAAGACTCGGGCCGGCCGGTGCTGCTGGATTTCGGCGCGGCGCGCCGCGTGATCACCGACAAGACGCAGGCCATCACCGTCATCCTCAAGCCCGGCTATGCGCCGGTGGAGCAGTACGCCGAAATGCCCGACATGTCGCAGGGCGCCTGGACCGACGTGTATGCGCTGGCCGCGGTGATGCACGTGGCCATCACCGGCCGCCCACCACCGCCGTCGGTGGCGCGCCTGCTGAACGACAGCTATGTGCCACTGGCTGGCGACGCGCAACTGGCCGGGCGCTACAGCGCGCGGCTGCTGTCGGCGGTGGATGCCGGCCTGGGCGTGCGGCCGGATTCGCGGCCGCAGTCCATGGCCGAACTGCGTGCGCTGCTGGGGCTGGGCGATGCGGCCGCCGCGACCGCGCAGCGCACCGTGATGCGGGACGACGATCGCACGGTGATCCTGCCCGTCGCGGGGGGCGGCGCGAAGACTTCGGCAGGCCGCACGGTCGCGGGCAACAGTGGCCATGGTGGCAACGCTGGCAAGGGCCGCTCGCTGGCGCTGGCCGGTGTCGTGCTGCTGGCCCTGCTGGCGGGCGGAGGCTGGTGGTGGTCGAAGCAGGGCAAGAGCGACCTCGCGCCAGTGGCCAAGGTCGAGCCGGCACCTGCCGTGACAGCCGCACCGCCGGCCGCGGCATCGGCATCGGCCAGCACCGAGCCGGCCGCGAGCGCTGCCGTCACGCCCGCAGCGAACACCGGTGCGCCCACCCTCAAGCCCGTGACACCGCTCGAATCGCTGCAGGCACTGCAGCGCGGCGCCACGCCGGGCTTCAGCGTGAGCGGCACGCCGCGCAAGGCCGAGGTGCAGATCGGCAAGGACAGGCTGGCCTTCGACGTGCGCAGCAGCAAGGCGGGCTTCGTCTACGTGTTCCTGCTCTCGTCGGGCAACGAGATGTTCCTGCTCTTTCCCAACCTGCTGGACAAGCGCAACCGCATCAACGCCAACGAGACGCTGTCGCTGCCGCGCCCGGCCTGGCCCATGGACTCCGGCGGGCCGCCGGGCCGCAACGAGTTCGCGGTGCTGGTGAGCGAACACGAGCGCGACTTCGCCAGCACCGGCATGCAGAACGACGGCGTGTTCCCGCAGTTCCCGCTGCCGGCGCTGGCCGCGCTGGAGGCCGCGCGGGGCACCGGGCCCGCGCCATTGCTCGGGCGGCCGCAGTGCCCGCCCGACACCCCCTGCCAGGATGCCTATGGCGTCGGGCTATTCAGAATCGTCGAGAAGTGATCGTTTGCTTGCTGAGGCACCCCGCGCGCCCCGCACCGCCTGCTTGCCTCTCGCCCAGGAGCCAGTCATGAACACCAGCCGCAGAGATCACTTCCTCGAACCCGCGCTTGTGCTGGCCGCCGCCGCGGCGCTGGCGGGTTGTGCGGGGGCACCGCCTTCGCCCTCGTCTTCCTCTTCGTCGCGGCCGGTGGTGAGCACGGCGGGCGCCACGCCTTCGCCGGCGCCATCGGCGCCTGCGCCAGGTGCCGCGCCTGCAGCAGCCCCCATCCAGCTGGGCGGCAGCGCCCGCCCGGCCACCAACAGCAGCAGCAGCGCGGCACCCGCGCCGGGCAGCAGCGTCGCGGGACAGTCGCGCACGTTTTCCACGCAGCTGGCCACCTACACCTCGGTCGGCTTCGACTCGGTGCCCGGCTGGGTGCGCGACGATTTCTCCGAGACCTGGCCTGCCTTCCTGGGCAGTTGCAAGGTGCTCACCGGCCGCGGCAGCGAATGGAAGCAGGTCTGCGACCGCGCCCGCGGCGTGGACGCGAAGAGCAACCCCGCCATCCGCAACTTCTTCGAGACGGAGTTCTCGGCCTACCAGATCCGCGACGACGACCGCCGCGCCGAGGGCGTGGTCACCGGCTACTTCGAGCCCGAGATCCAGGGCAACCGCAACTACGCGCCGCCCTACATCTACCCGGTGTACGGCCAGCCGGAGGACATGCTCTTTCTCGACGCACGCAAGCTGCCGCCCGGCGGCGGCACGGTGGCCGCGCGCGTGCAGGGGCGGCAGGTGGTGCCGCAGGCGGGCCTGTCCACGCGCGACATGGGCGCGCCGGGCCTGTACGCGCTGGACACCTCCACGCTCACCCGCGACACGCTGGACCGCAAGATCCGCCTTCGCACCGAGGGCCGGCGCCTGCTGCCCTACTACACGCGCGAGGAGATCGAGACCCGCGGCGCGCCCAACGCCAAGGTGCTGGCCTTCGTGAGCAGCGCCACCGCGCTGTACGAGATGCAGATCCAGGGTTCGGGCCGCATCCGCCTGCCCAACGGCGAGGTGGTGCGCGTGGCCTATGCGGAGCAGAACGGCCAGCCTTTCCGCCCCACCATCGCGCAGAACAAGCAGGGCAAGCCCGAGACCTCGGTTCGCACGCGCGGCGGCGCCGTCGAGCTGGACCCGGACGATGCCTTCGACGACGACGATGCGCTGGACACGGGCGCCATCCGCGTGCGTGGCTTCACACTGGCCCGGCCCGAGAACAGCGGCGCGGTGGTGGTGCCCGGCCGCAAGCCGACGGGGGCCGTCACCGGCACCGGCATCAAGGACCCCAGCTACGTGTTCTTCAAGGAAGCGCCCTCGGATGCCGGCGGACCCGTGGGTGCCTTCGGCGTGCCGCTGCAGCCCGGCCGCTCGATCGCGGTCGACCCGCGCAGCACGCCGCTGGGCTACCCGGTGTACGTCTCCACCCGCCAGCCCGGCACCGGCACGCCGCTGCAGCGCCTGACAGTGGCACAGGACACGGGCGGCGCCATCCGCGGCGCGGTGCGGGCCGACTATTTCTTCGGCAACGGCCAGCAGGCCGCAACGCAGGCGCGGCGCATGAAGGAGCGCGGCCAGCTGTGGATCCTGCTGCCGCGCGGCCTGCCGGTGGCGGCGGCGCAGGCGAGCACCGTGCGGACGCGCGGCGCCGCAGTGGGCGCGGACCTGCCCAACTGCCTGGTCCCCGAAGAAGGTTCGTGCGTAGACGACTGAGGAAGAACGAAGGAGGAAGCGGACATGCAGGACACCCTGTCCTCCGGCGAAAGCACCGAACTCGTCGGCCTGTGGCGGCGTCGGCAGCAGCTTTCGCCCGACGAGATGGGACGCATGTACGCCATCGTGGGCGGCGCGCTGCGCAGCTGCAGCCCGCCCGAGCTCAAGGTGCTGGGCGAGAGCCGGCAGGAACTGGTGGCGCAGTTCATCTACGTGAAGGTGCTGCGGCTGGATGCGGACCCGGACGACAGCGACGACGGCGCGGGCCCGGCCACCGACGGCCACAGCGCACCGTCCACCGCCTTCGCGCTGTGCGCGTACTTCCGCCGCTACCTGATCGACTGCACGCGGGCCAGCAGCTTCAGGCGCAAGCTCTCCATCGGCGACCAGGTGAGCGAGGCGCAGCTGGACGCGCAACTGGGCAGCCAGGGGGCGCCCGACGACGACTGCCTGGCCGAGCACGGCCTGAGCGAATCCAGGGTGCAGGGGCTGGCGCGCGCCTTCATCGCCGGCCTGCCCGAGCCCGAGCGGCTGCTGCTGTGCGAAGGCTTCGGCAAGGAAGCGGCCGGGGGCCTGTCGGGCATCGCCTCGCGCCACGCCATCGCCTCCTACCACTACCGGGCCGGGCGGCTGGGCCTGGTGCACAAGCGCACCGGGCTGCCGGCCGACTACGCCAGGACCCTGCTGGGCGGGTGGATCCAGGGCACCCTGGGCATCGCCATCTCGCCCGACAACATGCCGGCGATCCTGCAGGTCTTCAAAATCCTCGGGGCTGAAGCGTCTTACGCCTGACAGCCTCAGGATTGCTTATGCCCATTGAACTATGGCCGCCGCTCAGCGTCATCCGCAGCCACCTCGAGCCGGGCGCGCAGCCGGGCGCGCCGGACCCCGCCGACGACGCGGCGAGCCGCCAGGGCATGCCGACGGCGCTGCCGGAAGGCGGCTCGCTCATCGACCTGCAGATGCCCCTGGCAGAACTCGCGCGCCGCCGCCAGGTGCTGGCGGCGCGCAACTTCAACGCCCGCTGGGAGCCGGGGCGCATCGTCAGCGTGCTGCACGAAGGCCGGTTGCTGGGCGTGCTGCTGGACAAGAAGCTGCCCGGCAGCGAGCGCTGGCAGGGCTTCATGGCCGCCAGCGAGGCCGACTGGGCCGGCGCGCACGACGTGCTGCTGGAGCCCACCGACGAGCCCTTCGAGCCGCTCTTCGGCCTGATCCAGGCCTGGAACCCCATCAGCCTGTCGCCGCTGCCCCAGCAGGTGGCGCGCGTGCAGGGCGAGGTCTCGGCCACCCGCATGGCGGCCATCCGCGCGGTGCACGACGAGCATGTGAATGGCACGCCGCTGCCCATCGATCCCGAGCCCGGCCACATCGCGCTGCGCAGCGTGGGCGGCGGGAATTTCTCCGTGCTGTCGGGCACGCCGCTGGGCCCGGACGATGTGCGCGCGCCCTACCAGCAGCTCTACCGCGATGCGGCGGCGCGCCTGAGCGCCAGCGTGCCGGCGACGCCGCCGGCCGCGCTCTGGGCGCCGCTGCCACCGGCCGCATCCTCCGCGGCCGTGCCGCGCGCGGACGATGGCGCGGCGCAGGGCGGCAGCCTGGGCGGGCGCCTGCGCCGCTGGTTCGGCGCCGATGCCTGGGCGCGGCCTGCGCTGGCCGTGCTGGCGCTGGTGGTCGTCGTGCAGAACGTGGCCCTGTGGGGCGGCCGCGATGCCGCGCAGTCCAGTGAGGACGAGGTGCGTTTCCGCGCCGTGCCGGTGGCGCCCGCCGGCGCCTCGGCGGACCTGGGCGTGGTCTGGAGGCCGGGGGTGACCGTGCAGGACTCCATCCGCCTGCTGCGCGCCATCGATGCCGACGTGGTCGCCGGGCCCGACGAGCGCGGCATCTGGTACCTGCGCGTGCCCGACGTGAAGGAAAGCACCACCGCGCTCTCGGCCTCTCCACTGGTGGCGGCGGTCGGGCCGCCGTAGCGGGAATCGATTGGCCATGCGTCGCGCACTGATCCTGCTGGTGCTGCTGCTCGTGCAAGGCGCGATGGCGCAGGCAGCGCAGCGCGCGCTGCTGGTGGGCGTGTCGGAACTGGCCAGCCAGCCCACTTCGCTGTGGCTGTCGGCGCCGCGCAACGACGTGATTCTGATGCGGCAGGTGCTGCAGCAGCACGGCTTCGCCAGCGACGAGATCACCGTGCTGGCCGACGGCGTGAGCGGCGCCGCGCTGCCCGATTCGCGCCAGATCCGCGATGCCTTGCAGCGCCTGCTCGCGCGCTCGCAGAGCGGCGACTTCGTGCTGCTCTACTTCTCCGGCCACGGCACGCGCGTGCGCGACGCCACCAAGCGCTATGCCGAGCCCGACGGCCTGGCCGAGAACTTCCTCGCGCGCGATGCGCGGCTCGCACCCGGCAACGCCATGCCGCTGGCCGGCGGCCTGCGCGACGTGGACTTCGACGGCTGGATCCGCGCCTTCATGGCGCGCGGCGTGTTCGTGTGGTCGGTGTTCGACACCTGCTCGGCCGCCTCGATGACGCGCGGCGTGCCGCGCAGCACCGCGGCCGAACCGGCGGACGACGAGGTGCGTTTTCGCGGCATCCAGGCCGACGAGCTGGCGCGTGGCGGCGCCGACGCGGCACCTGCGGTCGAGATCGCGCCACCACCCGAGCCGCCCGTGCCGCGCGCCCGCTACGTGGCCTTCTTCGCGTCGGAGAGCCACCAGGTCACGCCCGAGCTGCGCCTGCCGCGCAACGACCGCGCAGCGAAGCCGCAGGGCCTGCTGACCTGGGCCGTGGCCGAGTCGCTGGGCCGCAGGCCTGCAAGCTTTCGCGACCTGTTCAACCAGGTGGTGTCGCTGTATGCGCCGGTCATCTCTGAACTGGAGTCGCGCTTTCCGCAGCGCGAGCTGCCCTCGCCGGTGGCCGAGGGCAACCTCGACCTGCCGCTGTTCGCCGGCAACGGCGCGCCGCAGACCACGCGGCCGGCCTGGCCGGCGCGGCGCGCGGGCTCGCAGCTCACGCTGAGCGTGGGGCAGCTCGACGGCCTGGAACCCCAGCAGGAAGTGCGCGTGGTCGCCACCCTGGCCGACGGCACCCAGCGCGCCGGCACCACGCGCCTGGAGCAGGTGGAGCTGGCGAGCGCACGCACGGCGGTGCCCGCCGCGCTGGCCGAGCAGGACAGCGCCACCTTGTGGACCGTCACGCCGGTGGACGATCCGCCGTCGGTGGTGCTGCGCGTGCAGCCTGCGCCGGGCGCGAGCGTGCCGGCGGGGCTCAGCCTCGCGTACCCGGCGGCCATCCGCGTGCTGCGCGGCGGCGATGCGGATGTGCGCGTGCAGCAGCGCGGCGGCGGCGCCGCGGTGGAGATCCTGTCGCCCGAGCTCGCGGCATGGGTGAACGATGGCAGCAAGCCCTACCTGGCGCCGGATGCGCAGGCCTACAGGCAACAGCTCACGTCGCTGGCGCAACTCAAGTGGCTCGCGCGCCTGAACCAGCTCGCACAGGGCGGCCGGCTCGACGGCTTCGAGGCCACGCTGGAGACCTGGCAGGGCGAGCAGATGCTGCGCAGCGCGCCTGCCGCTACGCCACCGCCCGGCCCGATGGCGCCCGGCGAACGGCAGGTGCTGGTGGTGCGCAACGCAAGCGGCCAATCGCTGGACCTGGTGGTGGTCGGCGTGGAGGCCGGCGGCGCCATCCGGCAGGTCTATCCGCAGGCCTTGAGCGAGACCAACAGATTCGAGCGCGGCACCCGCGAGCAGCCGGCGCAGCAGCGCTTCGAACTGCCGTGGCTGGATGCACAGCGCGGCGGCCGCCTGCTGGTGCTGGCCGCGCCGGCCGCGCCCTTCAGTGCGCCGCGCCTCTTCGGTGCCGCGCCGCCGGAGGCATCGGTGGCCGAGCTGCGCGTGCGCGGCGCGCTGCAGCCCGAGCGGCAGCGGCAGGTGTTCAGCGCGCTGCTGGCCTGGCCCGCAGCGACGAGGTAGTCCTTTCCTATTTATCGAGTCGACGAGGAGAAGCCCATGAGCTGGAGACTGGATGGCACCCTGGACCCCGACGAGGCGCTGCGCCTGCTGGACCACATGTCGGGCGATTCCGCCAACGACTTCCTGATGCTGATCGAGAGCAAGGGCAACGCCGTGGAAGGCGAATCGAAGCGCGCCTTCGATGATGGAAAGCAGCGCATGCACATCGCCGGCTACTCCTACCTCGCGGGGGTGCAGACGCCGCCGGGCGCCAGCAAGGGCCAGGTGCGCCTGAGTTCGCTGATCGTGGTGCGCGAGTGCGATGCAGCCACGGCGTCCATCGCCAGCCTGCTGAAGAACCAGGAGAACGACCTGAAGGTGCAGCTGGCGGTCTTCAAGGCCAGCGGCGACAGCTCCAAGGAACAGCAGCCCACGCTGGAACTGCTGTTGGAAGGCGCGCGCATCACCACGCACTGCATGCTCACCGGCGGCAACCCCCGGCGGCCCTGCGAGATCATCTACTTCATGCCGCGCAAGCTGGAGCTGAAGTCGGCGCCGCAGCAGGAGAGCGGCTTGCGGGGGGCGGTGCGGACCTGCACGATGACGAATGCTTAGCGGCGCCGGCGAGCGGGAGCCATGCGGCATTGAATTCGGTAGCGTTTGATTGCCCTCGACTTGACGCGTGACTCTGCCTGCGCGCAACGACGTCCGTCGGCCATCCGGATACGCTGCGCCCTTTTGCCAGCCAGAGAAGGCCGAACAGCATGAGCCACTTCCAACCCGTCGCCCTCGAGCACGCCAGCCGCCTCATCAACCACGGCCCCACGGTGCTGGTCACCAGCCGCAGCAGGGACGGCACGCGCCGCAACATCATGGCGGCCGCCTGGTCCATGCCGGTGGAGTTCACGCCGCCGCGCATCGCCATCGTGATCGACAAGAAGACCTTCACGCGCGAGCTGCTCAAGGACAGCGGCAGCTTCGGCATCTGCATTCCCGGCGCAGCGCTGGCCAACCTGACGTATTCGGTGGGCAGCAGCACCGGCTTCGAAGACGACAAGTTCGCCCGACTGGGCATCAAGGCAGTGGCCGGGCCGGTGCTGGGCGTGCCGCTGCTCGAGGCCGGCTGCTCGGCCTGGCTCGAATGCCGCTGGATTCCCGAGGCGCACACCGAAGAGGCCTACGACACCTGCTTCGGCGAAGTGGTCGCCGCCGCGGCCGACGAGCGCATCTTCGTGCGCGGCCGCTGGTCCTTCCGCGACGACAACCGCGCGCTGCAGACGCTGCACCACCTCGGGGCCGGCAACTTCGTGTGCGGGGGCGAGGTGATCCACGCGCGCGCGCCGGGCTGAAGCGCAAGGGCGCAGCGCGCCCTTGCGACATACGCCGGTCGGTGGATGCGGCGTGCAGGCCGCGGCGATATGCTGCGCGGCGACTTGCAGCACACGGATGGGTGCTGCGCTCCCCGAAAGGCCTGCCATGACACGCTCCGCAGAACTGCTCCAGGCGGCCGACCCGGCCGGCGCGCTCAAGGCCCTCACCGACGAGATCAAGGCCAGGCCCGCGGACAGCAAGCTGCGTGTCTTCATGGCCCAGCTGCTGTGCGTGCTGGGCCAGTGGGAACGGGCGCTCAACCAGCTCACCGTGGCGGCAGAGCTCGATGCGCTGGCCATTCCGATGAAGCAGGTCTACGGCGAGGCGATCCGCTGCGAAGGCCTGCGCGCCGAGGTCTTCGCCGGCAAGCGCACGCCCATGATCTTCGGCCAGCCCGACCAGTGGCTGGCGCTGCTGCTCGAATCGATGCTGCGCCAGGGTGCCGGCGAGGACGCGATGGCCGAGGACCTGCGCGCCCGCGCCTTCGAGGCCGCGCCCGCCAGCCCCGGCAGCATCGACGGCAAGCCCTTCGAATGGCTGGCCGACGCCGACATGCGCATCGGCCCGGTGCTGGAGGCCTACGTCAACGGCCGCTACTACTGGGTGCCCTTCGAGCGCCTGGCGCAGGTGCGCTTCGAGGAGCCCGAGGACCTGCGCGACTGCGTGTGGCTGCCCGCGCACCTGCAATTCGAGAACGGCGGCGAGACCCTGGCCCTGGTGCCCACGCGCTACCCCGGCAGCGAGCAGTGCGAGGACGGCGCGCTGCGCCTGGCGCGCAGGACCGAATGGCGCGAGCTGCGTCCCCAGGTGTGGGCCGGCTGGGGCCAGCGCATGTGGAGCAGCAGCATCGACGAGGGCAGCGGCGAGCACGCGATGCTCGACGTCCGGCAGATCGACTTCGAACCAGCGCAGCAGGCGGATGCCACCGCCGCCGCCGGCAGCGAGGCCGCGGGTGGCTGAGCTCACCGCGCAGGAGCGCCTGCAGCCTTCGCTGCTGGACCGGCTCACCGACCTCGCGCCCACCGAGCAGCGCGAGAGCGACGACAAGCGCGTGCTGACGCGACAGGCGCTGCGCCAGGCGGTGCTGCGCGATCTTGCGTGGCTGTTCAACGCCACGGCGCTCGGGCCGGCCGTGCTCGACGAGCATCGCCATCCGCATGCAACGCGCTCGGTGCTCAACTACGGATTGCCTATGCTGTCCGGCCAGTTCACCTCCTCGGTGCAGCGTGTCAGCATGGAACAGGCTTTGAAGAATGCCATCGTGCAGTTCGAGCCGCGCATCCTGCCCCGCACCCTTGCAGTCGAACTCGTCATGGAAGGCTCGGCACTTGAATCGCACAACCGCATCGGCCTCACCATCCGCGGCATGCTGTGGGCGCAGCCGGTGCCTCTCGAATTCCTGATGCGCAGCCGGATCGACCTGGAAGAAGGCCGCATCGAGGTCGAAAGCCAGCCCTGAGGGCCACAGCCACATGGACCCGCGCCTGCTGAACCTCTACGAGCAGGAACTGCGCTACTTCCGCGAGAGCAGTGCGGAGTTCGCGCAGGCCTTCCCGAAGATCGCGCACCGCCTGGGCATCGATGGCCAGGAAGTGGCCGACCCGTATGTCGAGCGCCTGATCGAGGCCACTGCCTTCCTCTCGGCCCGCGTGGGCCTCAAGCTCGACGCCGAATACCCGCGCTTCACCGGCCACCTGCTGGACATCGTCTATCCGCAGTTCCTCGCGCCCACGCCGTCGATGGCGGTGGTGCAGATGGGCATCGACGCGGACGACGACAGCCTCGCCAACGGGCCCGCCATGCCGCGCGGCAGCGGCTTGCGGGCGCGGCAGGCGGTGGGGCAGAACACGCATTGCGAGTTCCGCACGTCTCGCGCGCTGCGGCTGTGGCCGCTGCAGGTGCGGCGCGCACAGTACTTCACCTACGCGCCGGACCTGCCGCTGAACCAGCATCCGAAATCGCGCGAGATCCGCGGCGGACTGCGCATCGCGCTGCATGCCAGCGCTGGCCTGAACTTCAGCCAGCTGGCGCTCGACGAACTGGTGTTTCACCTGGGTGGCGCGGAAGACGTGGCCTGGCAGCTCTACGAATGCCTGTTGGCCAAGCCCATCGGCGTGCTGGTGCAGCCGCTGGGTGCCAACGGCCAGCCCACCGCCGCCGGCGCCGGCGCGGTGAAGCACCTGCCCGCCACCAGCGTGCAGCCCGTGGGCTTCGAGGACGACGAGGCGCTGCTGCCCGTGACCGTCACCGGCTTCTCGGGCCACCGGCTGGTGCAGGAGTACTTCGCTTTCGAGCAGCGCTTCCAGTTCGTACGCATCACGGAGCTTCACAAGGTGCTGGCGAAGATGGCGGTGCCCGACGTGGAGATCGTGGTGCTGTTCTCGCGCGGCGAGGCTTCGCTGGAAAAGCTGGTGAGCGCGGACAACATCCAGCTGCACTGCGTGCCGGCCATCAACCTGTTCAGCAAGCGCCTGGACCGCGTGGCGGTGAACGAAGGCGTGAGCCAGTTCCACCTGCTGGCCGACCGCACCCGGCCGCAGGACTTCGAGGTGCACACCGTCACCGAGGTGGTCGGCCATGGCAGCCCGGGCGAGAGCGACGTGTCGGAGCAAAGCTTCCTGCCCTTCTACGCCGCCTTCCACGGCAGCCGCCACGCGCACCCGGCCTACTACACCACCAGCCGCGAGCCGCGCATGCTCTCGCAGCGGCAGAAGAGCGACGGGCATCGCAGCAGCCACATCGGCTCGGAGCTGTACATGCAGATCGTGGACCCGAAGGAGGCACCGTACTCCGGCTCGCTGCGCCAATTGGCGGTGACGGCGCTGGTCACCAACCGCGACCTGCCCCTGCTGATGCCGGCGGGCCGCGACAACGACTTCGACTGTGTCGACTCGGCGCCGGTGCAGAAGGTGCGCATGGTGCGCGGCCCTTCGCGGCCGGTCTCGCCGGTGGTGAGCCAGGGCCTGGGCTGGCGGGTGGTGGACCACCTGGCGCTCAACTACCTGTCGCTGGCCGACGGCACGCCGCAGCAGGGCGCGGCCGCCCTGCGCGAGATGTTGATGCTCTATGCAGTGCACGGCGACGAGGTGCGGCAGTCGCAGGTGCGCGGGCTTTTGTCGGTGCGCAGCAAGCCGGTGGCGCGGCGCCTGCCGCTGCCCGGGCCGATCGCCTTCGGCCGCGGGCTGGAAGTGACGCTGGACGTGGAGCGCACGGCCTTCCACGGCCACAGCGCCTTTCTCTTCGGCTCGGTGCTGGCACGCTTCCTGTCGCGCCATGTGGAGGTGAACCACTTCGTCGAGACCGTGCTCACCATGGCCGGCCGCGGCGAAGTCATGCGCTGGAGGCCGCTGTGCGGGACACGCCCGATCCTGTAGCGGTGGATCACGCCATGCAGGCTGGCGGCGCGCGCGGCCGCGTGGCGGCGTACCTGCACGAGCGGGCCGACTCGCCTTGGGCCTTCGACTACTTCGCGCTGATGCGCCGGCTCGAAGCCATGGCGCAGCCCGCGCCGCGGTGGGGCCATGCGCTGCTGCCCGGCGCCGAGCCGCTGCGCATCGGTCAGGAGCCCTCGCTTTCGTTCGCGCCCGCCAGCCTGGCGCGATTCGAGGCGGCCGATGCGCATGGGCCGGCGCGCATCCGCCAGCCCTTCTTCGGCTACCTCGGGCCCAATGGCCCGCTGCCCATCCACCTGTCGGACTACATCCGCGAGCGCAGCATCAACCATGGCGACCCGACCTGGCTCGCCTTTCTCGACACCTTCTCGCACCGCTTCTCGCTCTACTTCTACCGGGCCTGGGCGCAGGCGCAGCCCACGGTGGGGCTGGACCGGCCGCTAGACGACGGCTTCCGCCGCCGCATCGGCGCGCTGGTGGGCATGGCCACGCCGGCGCGGCAGCAGCGCGACGAGATCCCGGACGACGCGCGCCTCTACTTCTCCGGCTGGCTGTCGCGCAGCGTGCGCAACGGCGAAGGTGTGGAGAAAGTGCTGACGCGCTACTTCGGCGTGCCCTTCCTGCTGGAGCCCTGGGTGGGCCACTGGATGAAGCTGCCTGATGCGGAGTTGAGCCGGCTGGGCCGCGGCAGCGCATCGCGCATGCTGGGCGGCGGCGCCATGCTGGGCCGCCGCGCCTGGGACCGGCAGCACCGCGTGCGGCTGCACGCCGGGCCGCTGACCATGGCGCAGTACCAGGCCTTCCTGCCCATCGGCGCGGCGCGGCCGGAGCTCTCGCGCTGGATGCAGCAACTGCTCGGCGACGAGCTGCATTGGGATGCGCAACTGATCCTGGAAAAACAAGACGTGCCGCCCACCCGGTTGGGCGGGCATCGCGGCAACGGGCCGCGCCTCGGCTGGGTCTCCTGGCTCGGCACACGGCCTCGGCAGCGCGATGCGGCCGACGTGCGCATCGATGGCGACGCGCCGCTTCCCACCTCTTCACATTCAATCGCGGCGGACGGGATGGCCGCCCATCAGGGAGTCGCACCATGAGTGAAATCAGCCGCACCGCCCTGTTCGGCAAGCTCAATCCGCTGGCCTACAAGGCCATCGAAGGCGCCACCGTGTTCTGCAAGATGCGGGGCAATCCTTACGTGGAGCTGGAGCACTGGTTCGCCCAGCTGCTGCAGTCGCCCGACAGCGACCTGCACCGCGTCATCCAGCACTACGGACTGGACATCTCCGTGATCGCCAAGGACATGACGGCCGCGCTGGACCGCCTGCCGCGCGGCGCCACCGCCATCAGCGACTTCTCGCCGCACATCGAGAACGCCGTCGAACGTGCGTGGACCTACGCCACGCTGCAGTTCGGCGAGGCGCAGGTGCGCACCGGCTACCTGCTGGTGGGCATGCTGAAGACGCCCTCGCTGCGCAACCCGCTCATGGGCCTCTCCAAGCAGTTCGAGAAGGTCAAGGTGGAAGACCTGGCGGACAACTTCGCGAAGATCTGCGATGTGTCGCCCGAAGGAAAGATGCGCGCCCAGGACGGCACCGGCATGGGAAGCGGAGCGCCCGGCGAAGACACGGGCGCCATCGCGCCGGCCGCCATGGGCAAGGGCGATGCGCTCAAGAAGTTTGCTGTCGACCTCACGGAGAAGGCGAAGAAGGGGGAGATGGATCCGGTGACCGGGCGGGACGAGGAAATCCGCCAGATCGTCGACATCCTGATGCGGCGCCGCCAGAACAACCCGCTTTTGACGGGTGAGGCGGGCGTCGGCAAGACCGCGGTGGTGGAAGGTTTCGCGCAGCGCCTGGCGCGCGGCGACGTGCCACCGCAATTGAAGGACGTGAAGCTGCTCACGCTGGACATCGGCCTCTTGCAGGCCGGTGCCAGCATGAAGGGCGAGTTCGAGCAGCGCCTGCGCCAGGTCATCGACGAGGTGCAGGCCTCGCCCACGCCCATCATCCTGTTCATCGACGAGATCCACACGCTGGTGGGCGCGGGCGGCGCGGCCGGCACCGGCGACGCGGCCAACCTGCTGAAGCCCGCCCTGGCGCGCGGCAACCTGCGCACCATCGGCGCCACCACCTGGGCCGAGTACAAGAAGTACATCGAGAAGGACCCGGCGCTGACGCGGCGCTTCCAGGTGGTGCAGGTGCCCGAGCCCGACGAGGTGAAGGCCATCCTGATGCTGCGCGGCGTGGCCAGCGTGCTGGAGAAGCACCACCGCGTGCAACTGCTCGACGAGGCCATCGAGGCCGCGGTGAAGCTGAGCCACCGCTACATTCCCGCGCGGCAGTTGCCCGACAAGGCCGTGAGCCTGCTGGACACCGCCTGCGCCCGCGTGGCCGTCAGCCAGCACGCGATGCCGCCCGAGGTGGAAGACTGCACCCGCCGCATCGAGGCGCTGACGGTCGAGAGCGAGATCATCGGCCGCGAGGAAGCCATCGGAATCGACGTGGGCAAGCGCTCCGCGCAGGTGCAGTCCGCGCTGGGCGAGGCGCAGGCCGAGCTGGAAAAACTGAATGCGAGGTGGAAGGAGGAGAAGGGTCTGGTCGACCGCCTGCTGGAACTGCGCGGCAAGCTGCGTGACGGCAACAAGCCGGTGGACGCGCCGGCAGCGGCGGCGTCTGCGGCGGCGGCCGCAGAGGGTGGTGACCTGGTCAGCAACGGCGCCGTTGCGCCCGACCGTGCCGCGATGCTGGCCGAGTTGAACGAACTGCAGGGAAAGATCAGCGCGGTGCAGGGCGAGTCGCCCTTGATCCTCCCTTCGGTGGACGCGCAGGCCGTGTCTTCGGTGGTGGCGGACTGGACCGGCATCCCCGTGGGCCGCATGCAGCGCAACGAGATCGAGACGGTGCTGAACCTGCCGAAGCTGCTGGCCCAGCGCGTGATCGGCCAGGACCATGCGATGGAGATGATCGCCAAGCGCATCCAGACCTCGCGCGCCGGGCTGGACAACCCGCAGAAACCCATCGGCGTGTTCATGCTGGCCGGCACCTCGGGCGTGGGCAAGACCGAGACCGCCATCGCGCTGGCCGAGGCGCTGTACGGCGGCGAGCAGAACATGATCGTCATCAACATGAGCGAATACCAGGAGGCGCACACCGTCTCCTCGCTCAAGGGCGCGCCGCCGGGCTACGTGGGCTACGGCGAGGGCGGGGTGCTGACCGAGGCGGTGCGGCGCCGGCCCTACAGCGTGGTGCTGCTCGACGAGGTGGAGAAGGCGCACCCCGACGTGCACGAGCTCTTCTTCCAGGTCTTCGACAAGGGATTCATGGAAGACGGCGAGGGACGCAGCATCGACTTCAAGAACACGCTGATCCTCTTGACCACCAACGCCGGCACCGACCTGATCGCCAGCATGTGCAAGGACCCGGAGCTGATGCCCGAGCCCGAGGGCATGGCCAAGGCGCTGCGCGAGCCGCTGCTCAAGATCTTCCCGCCGGCGCTGCTGGGGCGGCTGGTGACCATTCCCTACTACCCGCTGAGCGACGTGATGCTGGGGCAGATCGTGAAGCTGCAGCTGGGCCGCATCAAGAAGCGGGTGGAGTCGCGCTACCAGATCCCCTTCGAGTACGGCGACGACGTGGTCAAGCTGGTCGTGAGCCGCTGCACCGAGAGCGAATCGGGCGGGCGGATGATCGACGCCATCCTCACGAACACAATGCTGCCCGACATCAGCCGCGAGTTCCTCAACCGGATGATGGAAGGCAAGCCGATCGAGCGGGTGCGCGTGGGCGTGGGCGAGAACGACTTCAGCTACGAGTTCTGAACAAGAAGGCCCGCGCGATGCCCATCAAGTACTCGGACCTGGGAAGCGACCGGCAGCTCAACGAGATCGTCATGGCGGGCAGCCACGACGCGGCCATCACCAGCGGCCCGGCCAACGCGCAGACCCAGTCGCTGGACATCCTGGGGCAGGCGCGCGCGGGGGTGCGCTTCTTCGACGTCCGGGTGGCGGCGCAGACCGTGCCCGGTGGTGCCTCCGGTGCGAAGGAGGCGCAGCTGCGCGCCTTCCATGCGCCGGGCCTGAACACCGACACCAAGACGCGCCAGCTCAAGGACCTGGGCCAGACCGTGGCGCTGGAGCGCAGCAAGCTCAAGGGCGAAGGCATGGGCGCGGCCTGGGGCATGGGCCTCACGAAGATCCTGGAGGACGCGAAGAAGTTCGTGGAGAGTGCGGAGTTCGCCGGCGAATTCCTCATCCTCAAGTTCGACAAGTGCACCAACTGGGGCCTGATCGCCGACACCTGCCGCAGTGTGCTGGGCAAGAAGATCTACGGCGGCGGGGGCAACCTCAACACCAAGGCGCTGTCGGACCTGGCCGGCACGGTGGTCGTGGGCTTCATGACCGGCGGCTACAGCGAGCTGAAGCAACCGGCCCAGCGCGTGGGCATCACCCACATCAAGAACCTGTACAAGCCGCCTGCCGGCTACGACGGCAGCTTCGACGGGCTGCAGTACTGGGGGGCCGGCGGCACCGCGCTCAACAACTCGGGCTTCGATTCCAAGATCCAGGAGAACATCGCCACGCAGAAGGGCATCCTGAAGAAGGCGGCCCTGGGCATCGCGGACAAGAAGACGCGCTTTCGCAGGAAGGTGAAGACGCCGGGCTGCTCGGCGGCCGACCCCAATGCCGTGGGAATGATGTACTGGACCACCACCGGCGTGTTCAAGAACATCAAGGACCGCAACGACCAGATGTGGGAGAAGCAGAACCTGGGCGGCATGGACACGATCTGGCGCGCCGGCTTCCAGGACTACATCGACAACGCGCTGCCGGCCAACGTCGACGCCTGCGCCTTTTCCTCGGGCGGGATGCTCAAGCTCTTCATGCCCAACATCGTGATGATCGACTTCGCCGATCCGGACAAGTGCGAGCACATCTACGGCCTGAACGTGATCGCCGCGGCGGAACTGGTCAAGATCTGCCAGAAGCTCGACCTGGTCGGAGCCGCCCGATGAGCGCAACCGCCGAAGTCAGCTACGAGGAAGCCATGGCCCTGGCCATGAAGCTGCACCGCGAGGGCCGGCTGGAGGCGGCCGCCAAGCTCTACGACACGCTGCGGCGCATGGACCCGAAGGACCCGAACCCGGTGCACTTCCTGGGCGTGCTGCAACAGTCGCGCGGCCGCACCGAGGACGGGCTGGCGTTGATGCGCGAGTCCGTCGCCATGGACCCCGAGGTGCCCGACTGGCACAGCAACCTGGGCAACGTGCTGCTGGAGGCCGGCCGCGTGGAAGAGGCGGCCGATGCCTACGAGGAGGCCACCCGCCTCGCGCCCGAACGCGCCGACATCCAGAACAACCTGGGTGTGCTGCGGCGCGAGCAGAAGCGCTTCGCGGATTCCGAAGCAGCCTATCGCCGCGCCATCGCGCTGGACCCGGAGTTCGTCGACGCCCACACCAACCTGGGCAACCTGCTGCACGCCACCAGCCGCGACGAGGCGGCCATGGTCAGCTACTGCGAGGCGCTGGCGCTCAAGCCCGCCAACGTGCGCGCCCGCCAGGCGCTGGGCATGGCCTACTACACGCTGGGGCGCTTCGAGGAGGCGTCGCGCGTCTACGCCGAGTGGCTGCGCGACGAGCCCGACAGCCCCGAGGCCCGCCACCACCTGGCCGCCTGCTCCGGCGACGACGTGCCCGGCCGCGCGCCGGACGACTACGTGGAGAAGGTCTTCGACGGCTTCGCCAACAGCTTCGATGCCAAGCTGGCCCACCTGCACTACCGGGCGCCGGAACTGGTCGCGCAACTGGTCGACGAACTGCTGGGCGAGGCGAGGGCCGACCGCGTGGTGCTCGATGCCGGCTGCGGCACCGGCCTGTGCGGCCCGCTGCTCAAGCCCCATGCGCGCCAGCTGATCGGCGTGGACCTGTCGGCAGGCATGCTGGCCAAGGCCGAGCCGCGGCAGGTCTACGACGGCCTGGCCAAGGCCGAGCTCACCGCCTTCATCGAGGGCGAGCCGGCCGGTCGCTACGACCTGATCGTCTCGGCCGACACGCTGTGCTACTTCGGTGACCTGGCCGCTGTGACGCGGGCCAGCGCGCGGGCGCTGGCGCCGGGCGGCTGGCTGGTCTTCACCGTGGAAGGCCTGGCGGAGGATTCGGCCGAGGACTTCCACCTGAACCCCCACGGCCGCTACACCCACGCCGAGCCCTACCTGCGGCGCGTGCTTGCGCAGGCGGGCCTGGCGCTGCGCAGCCTGGAGCCCGCGCACCTGCGCACCGAGGGCGGCAAGCCGGTCGGCGGCTTCCTGGTGGCGGCGGGCTGCGAACCGGCGGCGGCTCGTTCGTCCTGAAGAACACAGCAACGGAGACCGAAAGAACCCGCATGGCCGAGCAGCAGCACCAGTTCGTCATCAAGAGCGAGTCGCCGGTGGGCAAGGACCTGATGTTCTGGACCCTCGTCGGCCAGGAATCGCTCTCGCGTCCGGCCCAGTACGAGCTGAGCGTGCTGTCGACCAACGAGAAGATCGACGCCAAGGACATCCTGGGCTATGCCTTCGACATCGTGGTGGAGTTCCAGGACGAGGGGCAGGCCAAGCACGAGCGGCACTGCCAGGGTCATGCGATGCGCTTCATGCGCCGCGGCCACGTGGGCCGCTACTTCGAGTACCGCATCAGCCTGCGTTCGTGGTTCTGGCTGCTCACCAAGCGCAGCAACTCGCGCATCCTGCAGGACAAGAAGGTGCTGGAGATCTTCGACGCCGTGGTGGAAGACAGCCCCATCAAGCGCTTCAAGAAGACCAAGGCCGACAAGGTCATCGGCACCCACGAGCCGCTGCGCTACTCGGTGCAGCACCAGGAGAGCGACTACAACTACCTGTCGCGCCTGATGGAGGACGAGGGCATGTACTACTGGTTCGATGCGCACAAGGCGCCCGGCACCATGTACATGGCCGACGCCAGCGACGTGGCGCACAAGAAGCTGCCGGTGGAAGGCACGATGAACTACATCCCCTTCGGCGCCACCGAGGCCCGGTTCAACGAGATCAGCTGGTGGATCGATTCGCGGCGCTTCCACACCGGCAAGTACGCCTCGCGCGACAGCGACTTCAAGGCGGTGAAGAAGAAGCTCAGCGCCGACAAGGGCGACCCCGACACCCACGAGCTGGCCGACCTGGAGGCCTTCGAGTTCCCGGGCGGCTACCTGCGCGCCGACGACACCGACGACGCAGCCAAGGTCCGCATGGAAGAGCTGGCGGCGCGCCGGCGCATCAACTGGGCCATCACCCGCTGGCCCGACGTGGCGGTGGGCCGCACCTTCACCTTCCATGGTCACCCCATGGGAGAGAAGGACACCGACTACCTGGTGGCCGGCTGCGCCTTCATCCTGACGCACCCGGGCTACGAGGGGCTGGAAGCCAATGCCGGCAACGTGCAGCGCAACGGCCGGGTGCTGGAGGAGATGCTGGCCGAGGACCCGATCAACGGCGACTGGACGCAGGCGGTGCACGACATCCTGATGGGCACGCCCGACCTGATCGCGCCGATGCGCGGTAACGGCACTTTCCTGCTCACGCTGCTGCCGGCCGACACGCCCTTCAGGCCGCCGCGCCTGACGCCGCGCGTGACCATGCCGGGCCCGCAGAGCGCCATCGTGGTCGGTCCGGCCGGCGAGGAGATCCATGCGGACGAATTCGGCCGCGTGAAGGTGCACTTCCACTGGGACCGCTACGACGAGAGCAACGAGAAGTCCACCTGCTGGGTGCGCGTGTCGCAGCCCTGGGCCGGCAAGGGCTGGGGCGGCTACTTCATCCCGCGCATCGGGCAGGAGGTGATCGTCGACTTCCTCAACGGCGACCCCGACCGCCCCATCATCATCGGCCGCGTCTACAACGACGACCAGCCCAAGCCCTTCGACAGCCACACGCAGAGCGGCTTCCGCACCCGGTCGACGCCCAAAGGCAGCGCCGCGAATTGCAACGAGTTCCGCTTCGACGACAAGAAGGGCAGCGAGCAGGTCTACCTGCATGCGGAGAAGAACCAGGACATCGAGGTCGAGAACGACGAGACCCACTGGGTGGGGCACGACCGCACCAAGACCATCGACCACGACGAGACCACGCACGTCAAGCACGACCGGACGGAGACGGTGGACAACAACGAGACCATCACCATCGGGGTGGACCGCACGGAGAAGGTGGGAAGCAACGAGAGCATCACCATCGGCTCGAACCGGACCGAGAGCGTGGGGAGCAACGAGACCATCACGATCGGCTCGAACCGCACCGAGTCGGTGGGCAGCAACGAGAGCATTTCCATCGGGTCGAACCGCAGCATCACCGTGGGCGCCAACGAGACCGCGACGGTGGCGGCGCAGCGCACGCACACGGTGGGTGCCAACGAGACGATCACGGTTGGCGCGGCGCAGGAGATCACCGTGGGTGCGGCGCAGGCCGTCACGGTGGGCGCCGCGCAGACGGTGAACGTGGGCGCGGACCAGTCGACAAGCGTGGGCAGCAATCTCTCGACTGACGTGGGCGCCGACGAGTCGCGCTCGGTCGGCGGCGGGCGCACCACCAGCGTCGGCAAGGACGACGCCCTCGACGTCTCGAAGAACCTGAAGATCAACGCGGGCGACTCGGTCTCCATCGTCACGGGAAGCGCCAGCCTCACCATGAAGAAGGACGGGACCATCGTGCTCAAGGGCAAGGACATCACGATCGAGGGCTCCGGCAAGATCAACGTCAAGGCCAGCAGCGACGTCGTGGTCAAGGGCAGCAAGATCGGGCTGAATTGAGGAGCAGCTTCATGGGCGCCAACGAGCATCCGTTTAAGACCTTGCCGCCGGCCGAGCCGGGCGGCGAGCTGCGCCAGCTGCTTGCGCGTGAACGCACGCCGACGCATGCGGTGCCTGCGCCTGCCGCGGCCTTGCCCGGCATGGCGCCCGTCACGGCGCGCCTGCACGGATTCGGCCTGCAGGGTGAGCCGCTGCTCGCCGGCTTGCCCGGGTGCGCGGGCGAGCTGGTGCCGGCGCGCTCGACGGTGACCCTGCGGCGGGCCACGGCAGGCGCGCAGGTGCTCGTGCTCTTCGAGAACGCCGACCCGGTGCGGCCGATCGTGATCGGCGTCCTGCAGGAGGCGCCCGGCGAAGTGGAGGCGGCGCAGCCGGGCGGCGCGCACGGCATGGAGGTGAGCTCGGACGGCGAGCGCCTGGTCTTCACCGCCGAGCGGGAGATCGTGCTGCGCTGCGGCGAGGCCAGCATCGTCCTGACGCGCGCGGGCAAGGTGCTCATCCGCGGCAGCTACATCCTCAGCCGCTCCAGCGGCTACAACAAGCTCAAGGGCGCGGCGATCGACATCAACTAGTCCCCGCGATGTGGCAAGTCGACAACCGCACCCCCTTTGCCGCCGAGCGTGCCTGGGTCCGTGATCGCGACGGCCAGGAGATCTGGCTCGTGGCCGTCAAGGCGACCTTTGACATCCGCGCTGACGGCTCGACCGAGGTCGCGGACGAGCAGCCGCCCGTGCTGCGCGCGCCCGTCTACAACGGCGAGCCCGGACACAGCAGCCTGCGCTACGAGGCCGACCTGGTGCTGTGCAAGCGAACCACCGACATCACCGTGGTGGGTCACGCCCACGCGCCCGGCGAGCAGCCGGTGACGGCGCTGGACGCGGGATTCCGCGTCGGGCCCGTGCAAAAGCTGGTCCGGGTGTTCGGTGACCGCCACTGGGGCGCGCTCGGCCCCTCGGAACCCGCCCCATTCCTGAGAATGCCGCTGGTCTACGAGCGCGCCTTCGGGGGCGTGGATGCCCGCTCGGAGCAGCCCGAGCGCGACTGGGACTGGCGCAACCCGGTCGGATGCGGCTTTGCCGCCAGCTCCGGCCATCTCGACGGCCAGGCGCTGCCCAACCTGGAGGCGCCGGACCGCCTCATCCAGTCCGCCGGCGACCGCCCGGCGCCGGCCGGCCTGGGGCCCATCGGCGCGCACTGGCAACCGCGCGCGTCGCATGCCGGCACCTACGGCGAGCGCTGGATGAAGACGCGCCAGCCGCTCCTGCCCGAAGACTTCGACGAGCAGTTCTTCCAGTGCGCGCCCACCGACCAGCAGGCGCCGCAGTTCCTGCTCGGCGGCGAGCCGGTGGCGCTGCACAACCTGTGTCCGCTGGGAAACCTGCGTTTCGTCCTGCCCAAGCTCTACCTGGGCTTCGAGACGCGCTTCTACGACGGCAGCCACGAGATCCACAAGCAGCGCAAGCTCCACAGCGTGATCCTGGAGCCGGACTTTCCGCGCGTCTCGCTCGTGTGGCACAGCGCGCTGCCCTGCCACCACAAGGTGCAGAAGCTCGAGCGCACCGTGGTCACGCGCAAGACGCCGCTGTATCCCGGCGACCCGGTCGAAGACGACTTCGAGTTCGAGGTGGGCTGATGGACTTCGAGCCGGTGTTCATCGTGGCCCTGGGCGCCAGCACGCCGGTCGGCCGGGACGCGTGGGCCAGCGCGGCGGCGGTGCGCGCGGGCATCAGCGGCTTCGGCGAGCATCCCTTCATCATCGACGCGGCCGGCGAGCCGGTCCGCGTGGCGCGGGCCCCCTGGCTCGAGCCGGAGCTTCCCGCTGCAGACCGGATGCTGGCGATGCTGCAGCCGGCGGTCGACCAGGCGCTCGTGCCGCTGGCCGGCATGCCGGCGGCCGGCCTTCGCGTGGCCTTGTCGCTTGGCCTGCCGGCTGTGCGCCCGGGCGTGGCGGCCGATCTACCGCAGCTGTTGGCCAGCGCAGCGGCGCAACGCTGGCGCGGCCAGGTCTCGGCGGTCGCCCGCTTCGCGGCCGGCCATGCCGCGGGACTGTTCGCGCTGGAGGCGGCCTGGACACGCCTCGCCCAGGGCGCGCTCGATGCGTGCGTGGTGGCGGGCGTGGATTCCTACATCGACGCCGACGCCCTGGAATGGCTCGAGCAGGGCGAGCAGTTGCACGGCGCCGGGCCGCTCAACAATGCCTGGGGCTTCGTGCCGGGCGAGGGTGCGGGGGCCGTGCTGCTCATGCGCCGCTCGCTGGTCGAGCGCCTGCAGTTGCCGGCGCTCGCGCGGCTGCTGGGTGTGGGAAGCGCCTTCGAGCCCAAGCGCATCAAGACCGAGACCATCTGCGTGGGCGAGGGCCTGACGCAGGCCTTCAGGTCCGCGCTCGCCGGCTTGCCGGGCAGCCATCGTGTCAGCGACGTGTACTGCGACATGAATGGCGAGCCCTACCGCGCCGACGAGTTCGGCTTCGCGGTGCTGCGCACCAAGGAGGCCTTCGAGTCCGCGTCCGATTTCATCGCGCCGGCCGACTGCTGGGGCGATCTGGCGGCGGCGGGCGGACCGCTGCACCTGGCGCTGGCGGTGGCCGCCGGCCACAAGAGCTACGCGAACGGGCCCCTGGCCTTCGTCTGGGGCAGCGCCGAAGGCGGCGAGCGCGCCGCGGCGCTGCTGGCGGTGGGGGCGGGGAGCTAGCCATGCCGGTCACGGTCAAGGTCAACGGCGTTGCCAACTCCCTGGTCCACAAGGGGAGCAACGGCATCTCGATGGCCACCATTCCCGACGTGTGCAAGACGCCGTCGCCCGGCGGCCCGGTGCCCATTCCCTATCCCAACATCTCGCAGTCGGCCACGCTCGACAAGGGCACCAGTACCGTCAAGGCCGACGGCGGCATGATGATCGCCGTCAAGGGCTCGGAGTACTCGCTGTCCAACGGGGACAACGCGGGCGTGGCCGGGGGCGTGAAGTCGAGCACCTTCATGAAGGAGTCGACCTGGATCCTCTATTCCTTCGACGTGAAGATGGATGGCAAGAACGCCTGCCGCCTGACCGACAAGAAGTTCCAGAACCACGAGAACACCGCGGACCTGGCCGGCAACCTGCAGATGCCGGTGAGCGGCGCCCCGCCGGAGCTGCAGGCCATCGCCGACTGCTGCAACAAGGCGGTCGACTGCAAGCCGCCCGACAGCGGCAAGGGCTGCCGTTCGCGCGGCGTGCACAAGCACTCGTGCTGCCAGGACGCCATCAACCGGCGCAAGGACAAGGGCGACTGGAAGAACGTGACCCCCGAGGCCTACCACCCGGAGACCAAGACCATGGACCCCAGCCGCCTGGACGTGCAGATCCGCGGCGGCGCCGACGGCAAGGGCGCCATCACGCACATCTGGGACTTCAAGTTCAACTGCAGCCGGGACCCGTACATGTCGCAGTCCCAGCGGGACAAGTACGAGGACCGCTTCCCGGCAGCCAAGGTGGACATCGTGGGCTCCAAGGGCCTTCCCAAGGGCGCATCGAAGGCGGCCAAGACCAAGCACTGCGCCGGGGCGCAACCCCGCAGCAGCTGCTAGCAGGAGCAGGCACATGGAAGCAATCGTCCCCCTCGAAATCACCGACCCGGGTACCGGCCGCGTGCTGGTGCGCAACGGCGTCACGCTGGCGCTGTTCCTGGACCGCGAGGTGCATGAATGCAGCGACGCGCTGATGCAGGCCCTCGACCTGTACCTGGCCAGCGTTCCACCGGATGCGCTGCAGTGGGCGGTGGTCAGCGCCACCTCCGAGGAGTGGCGCGAGCTGGACGCTTCGGCGATGCAGCGCATCCGTGAGTCGATGGAGCCGGCGGGCGCGCGCAAGCGCAAGCTCACGGCCTTTCGCGTCAACGACGCCGCCGGTTCGGCGCCGCAATACGGATTCCTCCTGGCCGGCCGCTACAGGGACAAGCCGGACTCCATGACGCTGGTGCAGATGACCTTTCCCATCGAGGCGGCGGATGAAGCGCAGGCCGATGCCACGTGCGAGCTGGCCGGCCACATGGCGGCGCTGCTGGCCCCGGTCTCGGGCTACTGTGCGCCCGCCCTGCTGCAGGCGGACGCCCAGCAGACGGACGCCTTCGAACGCATCCGCGGCCTGGCACTGCGCCACCCCGGCTATGACGTCGCGATGAACGACCTGACGCGGCTGCGCCTGGGACGGCAGGTGCGCGGTGCGCGCTGGATCACCTTCCTGGACGCGCCGCTGGTGCAGGCCGTGGGCGGCACGCAGGCGCTGCACCAGGCGCTGCCCGCTGGCATCGAGGTGGGCCAGGCCGGCAGCACGACCGTCATCCGCGGGGGCCGCACGCCCGAGATGGGCGACAGGAATCGCCGCATCGACACGCCGCTGCTGCGCGCCGTTGCCAAGGTGCTGGAGCCCATCACGCTGTTCCGCGAGGCGAAGATGCTGCTGTACCTGGCCAACTTCGACGAAGACCTGCTGGATCGCTGGGAGCGCAGGTTCCTCGACTGACGCACCGCCGCCCATGATCGCCACCGGCTTCAGCCTTCCCTTCCAGTTCAGGTACTCCGCGCTTGGGGCGATGGCGGGGCAGCCGCTGGCCATCCGGGTGCGCGTGGCGCAGCCCGACCCCGATGGGCTCGTGGCGCTCACCCTGCGCCTGTTCGGCCAGATGGCGCTGTCGGGCGCGCTGGGTGGCGGCAGCGTGGCGCCCTGGGACTGCACGCTGGCATTGAGCGTCCTGCCGGGGCGCGATCCGGGCGAGTCCGTCTTTCGCGCGCAGCCCTGCCGCCTGGCCGACGAGGCCTGGGTGGTGTTGTGCCACCTGCTGCTGCGCCTGCACCAGCGGCTGCCGATCCGCTCGGTGGACGTGCTCGCGCCGGGTGATGCGTCGCCGCGCGTGCTCGTGACCGACGCGGCCGAGTCCACCTTCCCGGGCGTCTACGGCCGGCTGCCTTTCGCGCTCGAAGACCGGAAACCCGAGGGCGGCGGCTACAGCTTCTACCTGCGCCTGGAGTCGCCGCTCGCGCCAGACAGCGAACTGCGGCTGAACCAGGCGCTGGAGGTCTGGGTGCGGGCGGTGCTGCTGGGCGCCTATGCCATGGCCCCTGGCGACCCGGCGCGCTGCTACGTGGAGCCGGACGGCAAGGGCGTGGTCAGCTACGGCCACGTCATCGAATGGGCGGTGTTCAAGCTGCAGGCCGATCCGGTGGCCGCGCTTGCCGGCCTGGTCAACCTGCTGGCCTGCTTTCACGCCCGCTGCCAGCCGCTCAGCATGGTGGAGATCGGGTGAAGGCCATGTCCGGCATCTCCACGCACGCCCTGCCCGACATCGTGATGCAGCACGTGGAAGAGAGTGCCAGCCTGTGCGCCAGCCGGCAGTTCCTGGTCGCGGCGCCGCACGTGCGGCTGCATGCCCTGCACCGGCATGACGAGCGCCTGGCCGCCCATCTCGATGGCGTGGCCGTCGCCGGCGCGCTGGGCTGGTCGCTGTGCGAGCAGGCGCTCGATGAAGGCGACGCCTCGGCGGCCTTCGTGGCCGCTGCGCGGGCCATGGAGGACGGTGACGCGCGGCGGGTCGATCGAGTGCTGGCGCATGTCCAGGCGCAGCCTGCGATGTGGCCCGGCGTGGTGCGCGCACTGGGCTGGGTGTCTGCGCCAAGCCTTCGCGAGCCGGTGCGTGCGCTGATCTCGTCGCCGGAGGCGGTACGCCGTTCGTGGGCCATCGCAGCTTGCGTGGCGCATCGCGTCGACCCGGGGGGCGCGCTGGTCGCTGCCATGCAGGAGCCCGATGCGGCCCTGCGCGCGCAGGGGCTGCGGGCCGCGGGACAGGGCGGCCGGCTTGACCTGGCGGGGCATTGCGAGGCGGCGCTGCAAGAAGTGAACGAGGATTGCCGCCTGGCTGCCGCCACGTCGCTCGCGCTGCTCGGTCATCACGCGCCGGCTGCTGCTGCGCTCCAGGTGGTGGCGGCAGAGCCCGGACCGCGCCGCGCCGACGCCTTGCGCTGGCTGCTGCGATTGCAGACGCCTGCACAGGCGCTGGCGAGTTTGCAGCCCCTGTCGCGCGAGGCCGCCGACCGCCGGCTGCTGCTGCGCGGCACGGGCATCGCCGGCGACCCGCACTTCGTGCCCTGGCTGATCGACCGGATGGAGGAAGAGCCCTGGGCGCGGCTGGCCGGCGAGTCCTTCTCGATGATCACGGGGCTGGACCTGTTCGGCGAAGGCCTGCACCGCAGCGCGCCCGAAGGGCCCGGCGCCGGCGAGGACGCGCACGACGATGCGGTGGCACTCGACGAGGACGAAGGCCTGCCCTGGCCGCAGGTCGACGGCGTACGGGCCTGGTGGGCTGCCAGCGTGCACCGCTTCGCGGCCGGGATGCGCTTCTTCGCCGGTGCGCCGCCGACGCCGGCGCACTGCCTGCGCGTGCTTCGCGAGGGCACGCAGCGCCGGCGCATCGCGGCGTCCGAGTGGCTGTGCATGCTGCAGCCGGGCACGCCGGTCTTCAATACGGCGGCGCCCGCATGGCGGCAGGTGCGCTGGCTGGATGCCATGGGCGCGGCCCGGCAAGGCGGGCGATGAGATGGCTGCGAAGTACATCCTGGCCGCGCTCGCCCTGGTCTTTTTCGCCGCCGCCCTCTGGCGCCTGGCGCGCGATGGTTTCAAACTGGCATCTGCCAGCCGGACCTGGCTGGTGGTCGCGCTGATCTTCGGCGCCGTCTCGGCCTGGCTCTGGTGGTCGGGCGGGGGCAGGCCATGAACCGCAGGAGGCAAGGACAGTGATCCATCTCGTGGTCGTCGGGGCGCAAGCGGCACAGGGCGGCCAGCCGCGTTCCGCGCAGTTCGGCCCGGCCGGCGGCACCATCGGCCGCTCCAACACCAACACGCTGGTGCTCGACGATCGCACCGTGTCGCGCACGCATGCCGTGGTGCAGTGCCGCGGCGATCGCTACTTCATCGTCGACCAGGGCAGCAACCCGCTGCAGCACAACGGGCGGCCGCTGGGCAGCGGCAACGAAGTGGAGCTCGGCGACGGCGACCGGCTGATGGTCGGCTGCTTCGAGCTCACGGTGCGCGGCGACGCGGCTGCATCGCCGCCGCAGGCACTTGCGACGCCCGCGGCCGGCGCACCGCGGCCCACGCCTGAGGACCCCTTCGCTGACCTCCTCTCGGGCATCGGCTCGCCCCCTGCACCAGCGCCGGCGCGCCCGCCGAGCGCGGAGCCAGCCTCGGCCGCCTCCCTTCTCTTCCCCGATCCCATGGCCATGGGCGCTGCGCGTGCGGTCCCGGCGCCGATGTCCGACGGCGATCCCTTCGCCGACCTGCTCGGCACGGGTTCGGCCGCGCCCAGGCCGGGCGCCATCGAGGACTTCTCGGACCTGGGCCTGCGCTCGCCCGATGCCGCAGCGGGCATCGACCATCTCTTCGGCGGCGCTCCAGCCAGGCCCGGCGCCGACCCGCTGGCGCTGTCACCGCTGGCCGATCCGCTGCTGCAACCCAACACCGCCGCCGACGCCGATCCCTTCGCGGCGCTGGGACTGGGTGCGCCCAAGGCGGCGCCCGCGCCCAAGGCCGACCATGTGGCCATCGACCGCCTTGGCTTCGCGCCGCCCAAGGGCGTGGTGCCCCCAACGGCACCCGCACAAGGCGGCGGGAGCCTTCTCGACGACCTTGGCGCGCCGCCCTCGCCGCCGGTTGCAGCCCGCTTCGACGACCTGACGGGGCGGCCCCTGGCGCCCGCCATCGCGCAGCAGGAGGACGATCCCTTTGCCGACCTGATGCCGTCGGCGGCCCCCGCGGTGCTGCCCCCGCAACCGCCGCGAGCCGCGCCGCCGCCGGCACTCGTCCAGGCGCCGGCACCTGCGCCACGCGCGACCGCTGCTCCCGCTTCTGCGCCTGCGCCTGTGGCGCCGGTGTCGCGGGCCGCCGCTGCAGCCGTCGGCGACCCGTCCGAGTTGCTCGCCGCCTTCCTGCGCGGCCTGGACAGCACCCACCAGATGCCCGCCGCGCTCACGCCCGAGTTGATGGAGCGCATCGGCGTGTTGCTGCGCAGCGCCACCGAAGGCACGCTGCAGTTGCTGCTCGCCCGCCAGGAGGTGAAGAAGGGCATGCATGCCGAGCTCACGATGATCGCGGCCAACGCCAACAACCCGCTCAAGTTCTCGCCGACGGTCGAGGTGGCGCTGGGTCACCTGCTGGGCCCCGGCATGCGTGGCTTCATGCCGGCGCAGGAGGCGATGCGCGATGCCTACGACGACCTGCGCGCCCACGAGTTCGGCGTCATGGTGGGCATGCGCGCCGCGCTGGCGCATGTGCTGGCCCGCTTCACGCCCGAGGAACTCGAGAAGAAGATCGCCGCGAAATCCGCGCTCGACTCGCTCTTCTCCGCCAATCGCAAGGCCAGGCTGTGGGACCAGTTCGTGATCCTCTACGGCGGCATCGCAGCCGAGGCCGAGGACGACTTCAACACCTTGTTCGGCAAGGCCTTCGTCAAGGCCTACGAAGAGCAGATGGCGCGGCTGAAGTCCCGCGGCGGACCTGGCTAGCGGCCACGGGGCAAGCAACGCAAGAACAACAAGGGAGGGCGCCTTGAACTTCGAGATCGAGATCGTGACCCTGTCCAAACAGGGCGGCCGCGACTACAACGAGGACACCTACGGCCACTGGAGCGACGATCGCCACGTGCTGTGCGTGGTGGCCGATGGCGCCGGCGGCCATGGCGGCGGCGACGTGGCCGCGGCGGTGGTGCGCGGCAGCGTGCTCAGCGGCTTCGCCGAGCGGCCGGGCATCGATGCGCCATCGCTGCGCCGCCTGCTGGATCGCGCCAACCTCGACGTGGTGGCCCGGCAGGCCGAGGGCGGCAAGCTGTCCGCCATGCGTTCCACGGTGGTGCTGGCGGCGATCGACCTGCAGGCCCGGCAGATCGCGTTGGCCCACAGCGGCGACAGCCGCGCCTATCTCATCCGCCACGGCGAGATCGTCAAGCGCACCGTGGACCACAGCCTGGTGCAGCAGATGGTGGCCGGCGGCCTCATCGACGACGAGGGCGCGCGGCAGCATCCGCAGCGCAACATGCTGCTGTCGGCGCTGGGGTCGGTGGAGATTCCGCCCGAGATCGTCGTGTCCGACCCGCTGGAGCTGCAGGTGGGCGACGTGCTGCTGCTTTGCACGGACGGCCTGTGGGAGCCGCTGGGCGACGACTGCCTGCTGGACACGCTCAGGGCCTCGCGCGATGCCAGCCAATGGATCGAGAAGCTGGATGCGCAGGTCAAGGCCCATGCCAAGCCGGGCCACGACAACTACACCGCCCTCGCGCTGTGGGCGCACGAGGACGACGAGACCACGCGGCTGATGCTCTAGCCGCCCGCATGCGCATGAGGAGGCAGTCCGATGAACGCGCTTCCGATGATGGCCACCTGCTGCGCCTTCGCGCTGTTCTGGACCGCGCCTGCGGGGGCGCAGCAGGAAGCGCCACAACAGCAGCAACAGCAACCCAACCGCACCTGCAGCGACGTCGCCCAGGCGCTGGAAGGCACCAACCCGCAGTTCACCGGCTTCTGGCTCGGGCCCGCCCCGGTGGTGTTCGCCCGCGAGCAGGCACAGCGCTGCCCCGACGCGCGGGCGGACGCTTCGCCCGCGCAACGAAAGCTTCAGGACGGGCTGGTGCGCTTCGGCTCCGGGCGCTTCGACGAATCGGCCGCTTCGCTGCGTGAAGGCGTGGCGCTGGCCGACAGCGACGCGATGCGCATCCGCCTGCTGGCCGAGGCCGGCAAGAGCCTGCTCGCCGGTGGCCGCACCGCCGATGCACGTGCGGCGATCGAGCGGGCCATGGCCCTCTTCGACAAGGAGGTCGTTCCGCAAGCGCCGCGGCCGGTGCCGCTGCAGCGCCTGGGCAGCGGCGCCATGGACATGCAGGCGATCATGGCGCAGGCGCAGCGCGCGGGCGAGGTCGAGCAGGTGATGGTGCGCCGCCTTCAGATCCAGAGCGAGCTGCAGGTGCTCATGGGCCTGGCCCAGCTGCAGGCCGACGACGTGGCGGGCGCCGTCGACCGCCTGGCCCAGGCGCACGCCGGCATGCGGCGGCGCGGCGACAACGCGTCCATGGACCGGGGCATCATCCCGCCCTACCTGGCGCTCGCCCTGTACCGTGCAGGCCGCAACGAGGAAGCGCGCGCACTGCTGCTGGACGCGCTGGCCAGCCGCGAGGAATCACTGGGGATGTTCGCGGCGGCGCCGCAGATCGCGCAGATGATGCAGGGAATGGGCATGAGCCGCCTCACCGAAGGGCTGGAGCGCAACATGGCGGCGGTGGCCTCCACCAGCGGCGAACTCTTCCTGCCCAGCTTCGCCTGCCCGCTGCTGGAGACCATCGATGCCAGGGCGCCGTCGCCCGAGCGCTCGCTCGAATCCGCGGAGCGATGCCGGGGCCGCGCGCTGACGCAGCAACTGGCGCACCGCGCCTTCCGGAAGAACGTGCCGTCGATACAGGAGATGATGGCCGGCGCGCGCCGGGGCGAAGCGCAGGAGTCGCCCGACAACGACGACCCGATGGCCAACCCGGCTGCCGGGGCCGCGGCCCGGCCGGCGAGCCTGGCCGAGATGCGCGCCATGGCGCAGCAGCGCCGCGCCACCGTCGTCGCTTATTCCATCGCGACCGAGCCGGGGCGTCTGCCCAGCCGCATGCCCGAGCGCGAGGTGGGCATCCGCATCTGGGTGATCGGCTCCGACGGCCGGGTGAGCCTGCGCGAGCGCGGCTTCGAGGGTGTGCTGGCGAACCAGGACGAGAGCTTTGCGTTGACCAGCACCATCGTCCATGCGCGCGAGGTCTTCGGTGTCGCCGGCCGCGGGCCGGTCGCGGTGGCCAATGCGCGTCCGCAGCGCGTGAGCCGATCGGGCAACGAGCTGCGCCGGCTGCACCGCCTGCTGGTCGAGCCGGTGGCCGAACTGCTGCCGCCCGAGCCGGGTGCGCGCCTGGTCGTGGTGCCGCAAGGCGCGCTTTTCCTCGTGCCCTTTGCGGCGCTTGAAGATACGAACGGCACGCCTTTGGTGGCGCGCTACGCGCTGTCGCTCACGCCCTCGATGCAGACATTGGCGCTGACTGGCGCACGCAAGCGTGCCGTTCGTGCCGATGGTGCTGCGCTGGTCGTGGGCAACCCGGTCATGCCGCGCTACGTGCCCACGCCGGGAGCGGCGCCGCTGGAGGTGCCCTCGCTGCCCGGCGCAGAGGAGGAGGCCCGCGCGGTGGCCGAGTTGCTGCATGCCAGCCCGCTCACCGGGGCCGCCGCCACCAAGCCGGCGGTGCTGCAGGCCGCGCAGGATGCGCGCTACATCCACCTGGCCACGCACGGCTTCCTGGACGACTTCACCGACCGCGCGCAAGGCGAAGCCAACCCCTATGTGCGCAGGCTCACGCTGCTGGAGGACAGCGGCGGCGGCAACCACTCGCGCACGCCGGGCTTGCTGGCGCTGGCGCCCAGCGCCTCGGACGGCGGCATGCTCACGGCCGACGAGATCGCCCAGGCGCGCACGCAGGCCGAACTGGTGGTGATGAGCGCCTGCGACACCGGCCGCGGCGCCATCAACGACGAGGGCGTGATCGGCCTGTCGCGCGCCTGGATGTCCGCCGGGGTGCCCAGCGTGGTGGTGTCGCTGTGGTCCATTCCGGACGAACCCACGCGCGATCTGATGGAGACCTTCTACCGCCGCCTGCAGGCCGGCGCCGGCAAGTCCGAGGCGCTGCGCGAAGCCATGCAGGCCACCCGCGCCAAGTACCCGAAGACGGCCTACTGGGCCGCCTTCGTGCTCATGGGCGAACCGGACTAGGCGTCGTCGTCCTGCGCGTCGGTGGCCGCCGGCTTGAGCAGCGCCACGTCACGCACGTTCTTCTGCACCGCCACCGCTGCGAACAGGCTCAGCAGGAAGGCCATGGCATAGAAGCCCTTCTCGCTGGACGCCAGCGTGGCGTTCCACAGGCCGACGCACAGCAGCAGCACGGCGATCAGCAAGGACAGCCAGCACAGGCCGTAGTAGATGCCGGTGACCTGGATGCCCTCCAGCCGGTCGCGCACCGACTTCTGCAGCGACACGGCTGCGAACAGGCCGTACATCAGCACGGCGAAGTAGTAGCCCTTCTCGTTGAGCTGCATCTGCGCGTTCCACAGCCCCACCAGGAAGGCGATGGCGCCTACAAAGAGGGCGGCCCAGGAGGCGCCGATGAAAGCGCCGGTGGGACGGTGGGGGCGTTGCAAGGTCTGCATGCTTCTCTTCTCCAGATCTTCGGTTGTTGTACCCGTTCGCCTGCGTGGCGCCGGTGCGGCCGGGCCGCAGGCGGATTCTGGGGGGAAAGCATGGCACCCGGCCAGGGATTGCCGCCAGGCTGTCGGGGAGCTACCCGCGAGGGCGCGGAAGGCTACTTTGCCACCGGCCGGTAGATGGTGAGCGTGCCCGTCACGGTCACTTCCACCTTGATCGTGATGGTGGCGATCTCGGTCTTGCCGTTGTCGCGCCGCTTCATCAGCTTCTTGCTGATGGAGGTGGTGGGCGCAGCGTCCTTCCAGCGGATGCTGCCGTTGCGCACCTTCTCCTTGTTGCCCCGGTGGTTCTGCTCCAGCACCGTCAGCACGCCGTTGCCCGGATTGGTGGTGACGACGGAGGTGTGGTGCGGGTGGCCCACGGTGCTGGTAGGCGCGTCCCACCAGCCGTAGTCATCGGAGAAGCTCACGTCCGTGGTGGTGGTGGTCGTCATCTCCCAGTCGCGGTACTGGATGATGTCGCCGGGCAGGGCGTCCTTCGGCTCGACCACGGTGCCCCACACATAGTCGTCGTCCGCGCCGGTCGGGCCGAGGTCGGACGAGGTCTGGGCCCCGGCCTGCTTGAGTGCGCTGTTGGCCAGGTCCCAGCATTCGCCCGCGCCGATCTGCTTGCCGACCTGGCCGCTGGCCCACACGACGACCTTCTGGTTGAGGGTGGACATCGCTGCGGGCTTCCTGTACGGCTGTCGCCCGCCGCCTTACATCTTCTTGTTCGCCGGAATGTCCCATCCCGCCGTCTTGGCCGCGCCGCCGGCGCCCTTGGCGTCCTGCGGGCTGTACTCGTACTTGAACTTGGCGAAGTTGAGCGACACGTTCTCGGTCAGGCGGTCCTCGCCGCCGCTGCCGCCTGTGCTCACCGATGACACGATCAGGTCGCTCAGCGTGATCTTCAGGTACTCCAGCGGGTTCTCGCCAGCCTTGCGAACCACCAGCACTGCCTCCTCGATGTGCTTGCCATTGCAGCAGGCCAGCAGCAGGGCGTTGGAGGCCGAGTCGATGTACTTCGTGAAGCTCATGTCCTGCACGTTGACCTTGCCGGCACCGGCGCCACCGCCTACATGCGCGCTGCCCGATTGGGACACCCCCCAGCTCCAGGCCAGCACGTCGATCTCTTTCTTGTGCTTGTCGTCGGACGACTCGCCTTCGACGTCCTTGATCCTGATAAACATGTCTACGGCCATGATGCGCACCTTTCGGATGTATGAATAAGTCGAAGCTGGCTGCCGGGCCGCGGCGCACCTTGCACAGCGCCCCGGAGCTACCTGGAGAACGAAAGCGGGGCGGCCGAATTCAAGGACATCGGCCAAAAAAACGAGGCGCCTACTTGCCGCCCTTGGCGGAAGGCAGCTTGGACACCAGCCGCAGCGACACCGTCAGCCCTTCCAGCTGGTAGTGCGGGCGCAGGAAGAACTTGGAGGTGTAGTAGCCGGGGTTGCCCTCGACCTCTTCCACCACCACCTCGGCAGCCGCCAGCGGACGGCGCGCCTTGGTCTCTTCCGAGGAGTTGGCGGGGTCGCCATCCACGTAGTTCATGATCCATTTGTTGAGCCAGCGCTCCATCTCGGCGCGCTCCTTGAAGCTGCCCACCTTGTCGCGCACGATGCACTTGAGGTAGTGCGCGAAGCGGTTGCAGGCAAACAGGTAGGGCAGGCGCGCCGCCAGGTTGGCATTGGCGGTGGCGTCGGGGTCGTCGTACTCGGCCGGCTTGTTCAGCGACTGCGCGCCGATGAAGGCCGCGAAGTCCGAGTTCTTGCGGTGGATCAGCGAAAGAAGGCCTGCCTTCGACAGCTCCGCCTCGCGCCGGTCGCTGATGGCGATCTCGGTGGGGCACTTCTGGTCCACGCCGCCGTCGTCGCTCGGGAAAGTGTGCAGCGGCAGGTTCTCCACCGCGCCGCCCGACTCGATGCCGCGGATGCGCGAGCCCCAGCCGTACATCTTGTAGGAGCGGTTGATGTTGGTGGCCATGGCATAGGCCGCGTTGGCCCACGAATAGCGGCTGTGGTCGGCGCCGGTCGTGTCTTCCTCGAAGTCGAAGTCGTCGATCGGGTTGGTCTTGGCACCATAGGGCGCGCGCGCCAGGAAGCGCGGCATGCACAGGCCGATGTATTTCGAGTCGTCCGACTCGCGCAAGGACCGCCACGCGGCGTACTCGGGCGTGGAGAAGATCTTGGTCAGGTCGCGCGGGTTGGCCAGCTCCTGCCAGGACTCCATCTGCATCAGGTTCGGGCTTGCGCCGGTGATGAAGGGCGCATGTGCCGAGGCGGCGATCTTGGCCATCTCGCCCAGCAGCTCCACGTCGGGCGGGCTCTGGTCGAAGTGGTAGTCGCCCACGATGGCGCCGAAGGGCTCGCCGCCGAACTGGCCGTACTCCTGCTCGTAGACCTTCTTGAACAGCGGGCTCTGGTCCCACGCCGTGCCCTTGAACTTCTTGAGCGTCTTGTGCAGCTCCTTCTTGCTGATGTCCATCACCCGGATCTTCAGGTTCTCGTCCGTCTCGGTGTTGTTCACCATGTAGTGCAGGCCGCGCCAGGCGCTCTCGAGCTTCTGGTAGTCCTCGTGGTGGATGATGCGGTTGACCTGCTCGGTGAGCTTGGCGTCGATCGCGGCGATCATGGCCTGGATCGACTTGGTCACGTCCTTGCCCAGGACCTGCGTATTGGCCAGCGCCTGCTGCGCCAGCGTCTGCACGGCTGCCTCGACGGCGCTGCGCGCCTCGTCGCTGCGCGGCTTGAATTCCTTCTGCAGCAGCGACGAGAAGTCGCTTCCTTCGTACGCGACGTCTTTCAGCGCGCTTTCCTGCTGGGTGGCGGCATCTGCCATGGTGGTACTCCTCGAGTTCGGTGGATGAGGCGGGGGGCGCTCAGGCAGCGTCGGCCGGCTTGGCGGTGGAGGCCAGCGTGTTGAGCAGCTCGGGGTTGTCCAGCACCTTGGCCAGCAGCTCCTCGGCACCGCCCTTGCCGTCCATGTAGGTGACCAGGTTCGACAGCTGGTTGCGCGCCTCCAGCAGCTTGTTCAGCGCATCGACCTTGCGCGCCACGGCCGCGGGCGAGAAGTCGTCCATGTTCTCGAAGGTCAGGTCCACCTTCAGGTTGCCCTCGCCGGTGAGGGTGTTGGGCACCTCGAAGGCGGCATGCGGCTTCATGGCCTTCATGCGCGAATCGAAGTTGTCCACGTCGATCTCGAGGAACTTGCGGTCCGCCACCGGCTGCACCTTGTCGGGGTCCACCGGCTTGCCCGAGAGGTCGGCCAGCACACCCATCACGAAGGGCAGCTGCACCTTCTTCTCGGCCCCGTAGAGCTCCACGTCGTATTCGATCTGGACCCGGGGTGCCCGGTTCCGGGCGATGAACTTCTGACTGCTGGTGGCCATGTGTGCTCCTTGCGGGTGAAAGGGGGGAGAGCGGTGCGCTTACTCGGATTCGGAAGCCTGCTTGCCCGTGACCATCTCGATGGTGTCGAGCGCGTTGGGGGCCAGGTCGGCCATGATTTCGAGGAAGCTCACGCCGATGAGCTTCTTGGCGCGCGAGATCAGCAGCGGCGCCGGGTTGCCGGGCTCGGCCTGCTCCAGGTAGCGGATCACGCGGTCCAGGGTCTGCAGCGCGTCCTGCCGGCTGCGGATCTCGCCGCGCGCTGCGGCCGGTGCGGTGCCGGCGCTGCCGGCGTCAGCGCCCGATGCATCGTCCGATTCGGCGGCGTCTTCTGCCGCGACCGCGCCGCCCAGGTGGGCGCAGGCCTTGGCCAGCATCCCGCAGATGCCGCGCAGCGGTGCCAGGTCGACCGCGTCGCTGCGGCCGGTGCGTTCGGACAGCAGTTCCTGCAACTTCTTCACTTGGGCCCCCAGGCCGGCGAGCGTCTGGACGGCCTGCGGTGATTCGGCGTGGATGGATTCGAGCGCGCCGTCGACCTGCGACAGCGAGAACCCGGCATCGCCACCCACCGCGGCCAAAGTGCCGTGTGCGATCGCGATGTCGCGCACATGGATCGGGCCGATGCCGCGTGCCACGCCCACGCGTGCGTCGTACAGGTCGCGCAGCACCGTGCTCTCGTCGGCCAGCGGCGCCAGTGCGTTCAGGCGCATGGTGGGGTCGTTGTCGTCGTCGGCGTCCAGTTGCGGATGCAGGTCGTCCCAGTAGCGCTCGAGCAGTGCGGTGAGCAGGGCCAGGCCATGGCCGAAGCCCTCGACGCCCTGCATGCGCGTGCTCGCACGCATGAGCAGGATGGCGGGCCGCGCGTCCTTGGTTCGTGCGAGCAGTTCCTGCGCCTGCTCCGACACCTGCCGCCACTCGGGCTCCACCGCGGCAATCACCGTGTCGCCGAACTGCTGCTCGGGCTTGCCCTGCGAAGCCGATTCGAGCGCGGTGAATGCAGGGTCGTACTCGAGGTTGTCCCCCGCTGGCGATGCCTCGCTGATGGGCGCCTGCAAGGCGTCGACGAGTTCGGGTGTGAGCATGTTGTCGCTTCGCGTTCGCCAGGGATAATCAAAGATGCACCCAGCACGGTCAATGCAACGAAGGCAATAGCATGCAAGACACCGGAACAAGCCATTCGCCCTATGGACGCTCCCTTTCCCGCAGCGGCCGCCGGGTCGCGCTGCTGATGGGGCTGGCGCTGGTCGCGGCATCGTGCGGTGCGCCGCCGCCCAAGCCCGTGGTCACGCCGGTCTCGCTGAACCTGGTGGCCGCCAAGGACGCCAATCCGGATGCACGCGGGCGTGCCTCGCCGCTCACGGTGCGCGTGTATGTGCTCAAGGCGCCCGGGCCTTTCGAAGGCGCCGACTTCTTCTCGCTCTATGACAAGGACCAGGCCACGCTGGGCGCCGAGATGGTCAAGCGCGAGGAGCTGCTCATCAATCCGGGCGAAAGCAGGAAGCTGGAATTCACGCTGGAGCCCGATGCGAAGAACATCGCGGTGCTCGCGGCCTACCGCGACCTGGAGCGCGCGCGCTGGCGCGACCTCAAGCCGCTCGAGGTGGGCAAGCCCAACAACTTCACCGTCGATCTCGCTGCGCGCCAGGTGCGCATCGAATCCGGCAAGTAGCACCCCGCCTTACTTGCGGAGGGTCGGGAATGCGCGCTCCAGCGGAAAGAAGCGCGTGAACAGTTCGGTCACGAAGGCGGGAGCACGGCTCTGCCCTTCGGGCGCCGCGACGAAGTAAAGGGCACGTCCGCGCAGCCGGTAGGGCGCGCCGCCGGGTGCGAACAGGCGCTTGAGAAAGCTGCCGAGCCCTGCCTGCAGCGCAAGCCACTGGACGAAGAACTCGTGCACCGCGAGCCGGCCCGCCGCATCGGTCTGCTGGCACAGCAGTGTCATGCGCAACGCGCGCAGCCGCTGCGACAACTCGCCCAGCACATCGTCGATGACCACCAGCGTGCCCGCCGGCACGCGAAAGCCCACCGCCTGCGCGAGCACGTCTTCGGGCAGCGCGTCGCGCACCGCGGCGTAGCCGGGCAACCGGTCCAGGCCGGTGATCAGCACCTGCGTGGGCAGGCGCATGCGCAACTGGTGCGACGCATCGTCGGCCCGCTCGCGCAACCGGGCGGCCAGATCGGAGGCGACCTCCGGCCCGGCCAGCAGGCTGCTCGCGTCCACGCACAAGGCGATGCCGTCCAGCGGCAAGGTGCCGCGGCGCTCGGCCAGCAGGAGCAGGCCCTGGTACCAGGCGGACATGAGCGCGCGCGAGCCGGGCGTGTCCTGCGCCGGCGCGGGCTCGATCAGTCGCGGGTCGGTCTCGATCGCCACCACCTGCGGCATGAGCCACCAGCGCCAGAAGCTGATCGACGCATCGCCATGGGGTGCGCGGCCTTCCCGGTTGCTCGCCGCCGCGGCCAGCAGGTCGGACACGCGGCTTGCGCGGTCGCCCAGAAAGAGCATCCAGGGTCGCGCATAGAGCGCCTGCGGCCGCAGGCGCGCCGCGCCGGGCTGCAGGGCCTCGCGCGCCTGGCCGAAGGCCTGCTCCAGGGCCGGATGGACGACCCCACCGCTGCGCGCGTGCGCCGCGCGAAGGCTGCGCTGGCGCGCCCATCGCCGAGCACCGCGTGCCACCCACCACAGCAATGCGAGGGCCAGCAGGCTGGCGGCGCTCACCTGCCACAGGAGATGGAACTGCGCTTCGCTCACGGCCTCAGCGCTCCACGGTCTCGAGGAACAGGAACTCCGCCAGCAGACGGTCGGCACCGCGGTTGGCCGCCAGCATCTCGCGCAGGCGCAGCAGGTAGGCCGAGGCGAGTTCGAAGGGCGGTCGGTCGGCCGTCTCCGAGAACGGCGCCGGGGAGGCGATGGCCGCGATCATGACCGTGCCGAAGGGTGGGCTCACCAGCCAGCTCGCCGGAATGTCGCGGCCCAGGTCGATCTGCGTGTCGGCCGGCAGCCGCAGTTGTCCGCGCCCGGCCTGGAAGTGCAGCACCGAGCCGTCGGCGGTGTAGTAGTCGACCCAGATGTTGGCATCGAAGCTGGCCTGCGTCAGGCGCAGCACCACGGCGTCGCCTTCCCGCAGCCGCCCTTCCAGCGCGCTGGGCGCGCGGATGCGCAAGCCGTATTCCTTTTCGCGGTTGCGCATCTGGTAGGGCTTGAGAATGGCGTAGACCTCGCAGTGCGGCCAGATGCGAACGCCCAGTTGGAACTGCGGCGAGCGCACGCCCGCGATGGCGGCGACGTCGCGCCGCACCGCCTCGAGGTCCTCACGCTTGGAGACGTAGCCCCGCACCTTCACCATGCCGTCGGATTCCACCTGCGCGCTGAGATCGGCACAGGCGTAGCGCTGCAGGTGCTCGTCGATGCGCTGTGCCAGCGGCGGCGGCGCCTCGCGCGGGGTCGCCAGGTTCAGCCAGGCCAGCAGCAGCACCGGTGCCAAAAGGGCGAGCAGGCCGCCGCCCCACAGCACGGCGCGCTCGCGCGCCAGCGGGTTGGCGGGCATCGGCGGATCGGCCACCGCGTAGGGTTGGGGCGTGATGTGCTCTCGCGCCAGCGCCTGCAGGTCCAGGGGCGGGTGGGTGAGCTGGCGCCCGTGCAGCGCCTTGAGCTTGCCCAGCTCGCCCGCGTCGCTGGTCTCGAAGTAGTACTGGCCGGCAAAGCCCAGGGTCATGGCGTGCCAGTAGACCTCGCGCAGCTCGTCGTCCTGCGGCTGCAGCGCCGAGAGGTGATGGAAGAACTCGGTGTGCGCGTTTCGCGAGTTGAACAGCTGCAGCTGCAGCGGCTCGTAGGCTTCGCCGCTCTCGCTGGCCCGGTGCGCCAGCCGCTCGTCGATCCAGGCCACCATGGCGAATGCGGCCGACTCCACCGTGGTCGCCGGATAGTCCGCCCCGGCGGCCCGGGCTCGCGCGGCCTCGATCAGGCGCAGGGCCTCCACGCGCTGAGCGAGCACGGGCCCGGACCCCGCATCGATCGAGAGCCCGAAGGAGACCAGGGAGGAAAAGCAGTCAATCAGGCGAGTCATGACGCTCGCCCCCTCGGGCAGCGATGGCAATGGCTTTGCGCCGGCAGCTCAGGCAGACGCTCATCGTCCCCACCGCGTTGATGTTGTGGCGGCCATTGTTGGGGCGCCGCAGGCGCAGGCACCATATCGCGTGGGAGCTATGTCGTTCGACGGGCGGGCCGCCTTGCTGCAAGCGACAATCGCCGTTATCGTTAGCCAACCCCCTGATGGGGGTTCCTGTCAAGTATTCGGAGGCCCAGGAACACCATGAAAATTCTGATCGCCGACGACCATCGGCTCGTCACCGAGGCGGTCAAGACCAAGTTGTCGGAAATAGAGCCGGGCATCGAGTTCTGCGTGGCCGCGAGCGCCGACGAGCTGATGCGCACCGTTTCCGACGACGTGGATCTCGCCGTCGTGGACCTCAGCATGCCGGGTGCCGAAGGCTATTCGCACATCGACGAACTGCGCCGGCGCCATCCCAGCGTGCCGGTGATCGTGCTGTCGGGCTACGAGGACCCGGCACTGATGCGCGGCGCGCTGGAGCGCGGGGCGCTGGGCTTCATTCCCAAGGCGTATTCGCCCGAGGTCATGCTGTCCGCCGTGCGGCTGGTGCTGGCCGGTGGCGTCTACGTACCGCCCATGATGCTGTCGGCCGTGCCGCCGGGCGTGGTGGCCGGCGGCTCCGGCGAAGCACAGCCGGCTGCTGGCGGGGCGCGATCCGCAGGGGGCTCGGCGACCCTGGAGAGCCTGCGCAACGTGCTTACCGAACGCCAGGTCGAGGTGCTGCAGCTCTTGTCGCAGGGCAAGCCCAACAAGCTCATCGGCCGCAGCCTGGGCATCAGCGAAGGCACGGTGAAGATCCACCTGGCGGCCATCTTCCGCGCGCTGAACGTGCGCAACCGCACCGAGGCGGTGGTGGCTGCACAGTCGCTGACCGAGGCCTCCGCGCACGGCTGAAGTCCGCGCCCGCTCCCTTTCGCGGCGCCGCGGACTTTCTCCCGAAACAATCAGGCCTGCCGCCGTCCGCGAGGACGAGGGCAGGCCTTCGCGCCTTGTGCCTGGAAAGGCGTGCTCAGGTCTTGGCGGGGCGAACGCGCACGGCCACCGATTCGGTGATGCGGGCACCCACCTGGTCGCCCACCTTCACTTCCTTGAGCACGGCCGGGTCCTTCACGCTCACGTCCACCACCTTGCCCTCGGGGCCGCGCAGCGTGACGATCTTGCGCTTGAGGTTGACCGCCTCGACGTTGGCCACCACGGTGGTGGTCTTGACCACGACGCCGCCGGGCTTCGCGCCAGGGGCGGAACGGGCGGCGTCCACGCTCTCGACCTTCTCGCGGATGCCGTCGCCGCCCTTGAGCAGGGCGAGCGCCACACCGACGCGGTAGGTCAGGCGCACGCGGTCGCCGACCTTGACCTGGTCGAGGTTGCGCACGCGCTCATCCACCCGCATGTCGGACTGGTTGCCCTTGGGGCCCTTGATCGTGACGATGCGGTTGGCCACGTCCACGGCGGTGATCTCGCCCACCACCGAAACCACCACGCCCTCGCCCGCCGCGTCGACCACCTTCACGGGCTTGGCCGCGTCCTGGGCTTGCGCCGGTGAGAGCAAGCCGATGCCCAGTGCCATGGCGGCGGACAGTGCAACCAGCGAAGGCTTGAAAGAAATCACTCGCTTCATCCTCGAACTCCATACTAGGTTGTTGTGGCGCCGGCATCGTAGCAGCGGGGCGGGATGAAAGGTGGTGAAGATCACCGGCGGCCGCGCAAGCCGGCGCACCAGAAGCGAAAAACCCGGGCACGCCGGCCCGGGTTCGCTCAAGAAGAAAAGGCTCGGCGGCCTTTCCTTGCCTTCACTCGAAGGCGAAGTTGCGCGCTGCAGTGGTCTTGACGCGGACCTTCTTCAGCTTCCATTGCACGGCGGCGGTGGTGGCGCTGTCGCCGAGGACCACGATGGCGCCGCGGTAGGGCTTGCCGCAGGTGGCGGGTGCGCCGGTCGCCAGGCCGGCGGCGGTGTCGCAGGCCGAGTCCGCAGTCTTGTCGCGGAACATGCCGCCGTCGCCCGTCACGCCGTCGACGATGCAGGCGTTGGGGTAGGTGCTGAAGTCGAAGCCGTCGAGCGTCTCGCTGCCGTCGTAGGTCGGATTGATCGCCACGGAGCCGACCGACGTGCCTCCCGACACGCGCCAGCCGGGCGTGGAGCGGGTGAAGTTGATGGTCGACAGCTCGGTCGCGGAGATCGCGGACGGGGCTTTCTGGATGAAGTTGACGAACGGGTCGTAGATGAAGATGCGGTGGCGCTTGCGCACATCGTCCAGCGTGGCGCTGGCCGACAGCGGCGTCGCGTCGCAGTTCAGGTCCACAGTGAAGTTCATATAGGCGTACACGTTCTTGCCACCGGCTGTTGACGGCCCGCTCAGCTGGAGCGAGATGTCCTGCAGGTCCTTCAGCTTCGTCCCCGCCAGGCCCGGCAGCTGCAGCACCGCCTTGTTGCCGTTGCCGCCGCCGACGAAGCTGCCGGCGGCGCTGGTCCCTGCGGCAAGCGTCATGTTCAGAACGCCGGCATCGACGGACAGCGAGGCGTGGTTGAGCTGCGGCATGGCCGAGGCCGTCAGTTCGGCGGCGCTGAACACATGCGTGTGCGGCACCGGCACCTCGGCGCCGGCGCTGCCCGCGAAGGCCGTGGCCAGGTCGGCCAGCGATTGGCTCTCGTCCTTCAGCGAGCGCATCAGGCCCGCGATCAGGTCGTCGTGGGCGTCACCCGCCTGCGGCTTGAAGGCCGAGGTCAGCGGGTTGCCGTCCACCGTGGTGTAGCCCGCGGACTTCAGGCTGGCGTTGACGCTGGCCAGGCCGGTGTCCAGCGCCTTGGCCGCGGCCGACAGTGCAGTGGCATTGCCGGCCAGGGCCGAAGGCAGCGCCTGCGCCGCGCTGGCGGTCACCAGTGTGGTCAGCGGCGTGACGTTCAGCGCGCTGGCCTTGTCCAGGGCCACCGAGTAGAGCGACTGGCCGGCAGGCAGCGTGGCGCCGGACACCGTGACCAGGCAGGGGAAGGCCTGGTTGGACAGCTCCAGGCGCCAGTTGCCGTTGGCATCGGTGGCGCCGTTGAGCGTGGCACCCGACGCGCATTGCGCCGTCACGGATGCGAAAGCCACGGGCGAGCCGACGGCGGCCATGCCGCTCAGGTAGGACTGGGTGACGCCCGGGGTCTGGTTGCCCGATGGGCCGGCTGGCGCAGGGGCGCTGCTGCCGCCGCCTCCGCCGCCACAGGCGGCAATGGCCATCAAGGCGGCCGAGGCGAGGAGGGAACGCGTGAGAGTTCGTCTCATTTTTTTTAGTCGGAAATAGTTACTGCCGGATTGGCTTCCATGTGTAACTAGAACTGCCGGCTTGTTCGCAGCGGCGTCGTACGCGAGCGTGAATATTTCGCGCAATCGTCAACAAGCATTGAATTGAGCGTTGTTTCCCCTTCACATCGCTCATTTGAATGCCGGGACGCCGAGGTAGCGCCGTCCCGGAATCCTGCACACGCGCCCCCTAGAATCGGCGCCGATGCACCCCCAGGAGATCCAGCCCGACGCCCGCATTGCGGACCTGTTCACCCGTCTTCGCTCCGGTGGCGCGCTGGAAGCAGCCATGGTCGATCTGGACGGCACGATGGTTGACACGCTGGGCGACTTCGCCGTGGCCTTGAACCTGATGCTGGACGAGTTGCAACTGCCGCGGGTGGAACCGGCGGCGGTGGAATCGATGGTGGGCAAGGGCTCGGAGCACCTGATCCGTTCGGTGCTGCGCCATGTGCGCGAAGGCCGGGAAGCCGACGCCGCGCTCTTCGATGCGGCCTGGCAGCGCTATTCGCGCCACTACCTGCAGATCAACGGGCAGCACTCACGGGTGTATCCCGGCGTGGTGGAGGGCCTGCGCGAGTTGCGTGCGCGGGGCCTGCGCCTGGCCTGCCTGACGAACAAGCCCGGCGAGTTCGCCAAGCCGCTGCTGGCGGCCAAGGGACTGACCGGCTATTTCGACTTCGTCTTCGGCGGCGACGCCTTCGACCGCAAGAAGCCCGACCCGCTGCCGCTCCTCAAGAGCTGCGAGGCGCTGGGCACCCGGCCCCAGCGCACGCTGATGATCGGCGACTCCAGCAACGACGCCCAGGCCGCGCGTGCTGCGCGCTGCCCGGTGCTGCTGGTGAGCTACGGCTACAACCACGGCGAGCCGGTGCACGACGTCGATGCCGACGGCGTGATCGATTCGCTCGCCGACCTGGCCGGACTTGCGCGCTAGGAAGCGTTGCCCAGGAGGGCGTCCTTGAGCTTGTAGTCGGCGGGCGAGGGGCCCAGCCAGATGCGCATCAGCGCGTTGAAGAAGGCCTGCTCCTTCACCGGCTCGCCCTGGGGCACGCCTTTGACGCTGATGACCGTGCCCTTGCCGGGTACCCAGTCCACGTTGAAGGTGTCGCCGGCCTTCAGGTTCTTCTGGTCCGAGAACACCTGGCTCATGCGCAGCAGGCCCGGAATGAGCTGTGCCATCTCGCTCTTGGGCGAGTTGTCTTCCACGCCGCGGGTGAAGAGCTTGCCCAGTTCGTTGGCGTCGATGTCGCGCAGCATCGTGATGGACATGCGCTTGGCGCCCGGCGCGGCCAGCACCTCGTCGGTGGTGCCGGATTTCTTGCCCAGGTAGAGGCTTGCCGTGTAGACCTTGAACACCGCCTTGAAGCGGATGCCCGCCCCGTTGAGCTGCAGCTTGCTGCCGCCCAGCTCGATCGCGTCGTCGATCTTGACGCCGGCCAGGTCCAGGGGCGCGGCGTGGGCGCCGGCCAGGGCGGTGGCCAGTGCGCCGAGGGCAATCCAGCGCGTGAGTCGACTCATCTTCTGTCTCCAGTCATTGCTTGATCCGAACAATGTATCAATTTGTACTCGCCTTGCCACTCGTATAAACTCTCTCGTCCATGTTCATTCATCACGTCATCCAGACAGGTCAAGGCCGGGGAGCCTGGCCCTGGCGTACGCCAAAGTCGCAGTCTGTTTGACCTGCGCGGCGCCATGCCGCGCGCCCGTGGCCCTGTTCATAAAAGGGCCAGTTTTCGTGAATGATTGCCGCCCGAGCCTGTTGCGCCGTGCGGACATGGAGACCTCCCCGTGATCACCGAACTCGAATTCAAGAGCCTCAGCGCCCAGGGCTACAACCGCATTCCGCTGATGGCCGAGGCCTTTGCCGACCTCGAGACCCCGCTGTCCCTCTACCTCAAGCTGGCCAACTCGAAGGAGGGTGGCAAGTACAGCTTCCTGCTCGAATCCGTCGTCGGCGGCGAGCGCTTCGGCCGCTACAGCTTCATCGGCCTGCCTGCGCGCACGCTGCTGCGCGCCAGCGGCTTCGGCGATGAAGCGCTCACCGAGGTCGTGACCGACGGCAAGGTGGTGGAAAGCGCCCGCGGCAATCCGCTGGACTTCGTCGCCGCCTACCAGAAGCGTTTCAAGGTGGCGCTGCGCCCCGGCCTGCCGCGTTTCTGCGGCGGCCTGGCCGGCTACTTCGGCTACGACACGGTGCGCTACATCGAGAAGAAGCTCGAGAAGAGCTGCCCGCCCGACACGCTGCACTGCCCTGACATCCTGCTGCTGCAGTGCGAGGAACTGGCCGTCATCGACAACCTCTCGGGCAAGCTCTACCTGATCGTCTACGCCGACCCCTCTCAGCCCGAGGCCTACGCCAATGCCAAGCGGCGCCTGCGGGCGCTGCGCGAGCAGCTCAAGTACTCGGTGAGCGCGCCGGTGGTCAAGCCCACGCAGGCGCATCCGGCCGAACGCAGCTTCGCCAAGGCCGACTACCTGGCGGCGGTGGAGCGGGCCAAGGAACTCATCGCCGCGGGCGACTTCATGCAGGTGCAGGTGGGCCAGCGCATCAGCAAGCGCTACACCGAGTCGCCGCTGTCGCTGTACCGCGCGCTGCGCTCGCTCAACCCCAGCCCCTACATGTACTACTACCACCTGGGCGATTTCCACGTGGTGGGCGCATCGCCCGAGATCCTGGTGCGCCAGGAGAACACCGGCGAGGGCGAGCAGAAGATCACCATCCGGCCGCTGGCCGGCACCCGCCCGCGCGGCGCCTCCATCGAGCTGGACAAGGCCGCCGAGCAGGAACTGGTGAACGACCCCAAGGAGCGCGCCGAGCACGTGATGCTCATCGACCTGGCGCGCAACGACATCGGCCGCATCGCCAAGACCGGCACGGTGAAGGTGACCGAGGCCTTCGCGGTGGAGCGCTACAGCCACGTGATGCACATCGTGAGCAACGTCGAGGGCACGCTCAAGGACGGCATGGCCGCCATCGATGTGCTCAAGGCCACCTTTCCGGCCGGCACGCTCACCGGCGCGCCCAAGGTGCATGCCATGGAGCTCATCGACCAGCTGGAGCCCACCAAGCGCGGCCTGTACGGCGGCGCCTGCGGCTACATCAGCTACGCAGGCGACATGGACGTGGCCATCGCCATCCGCACCGGCATCATCAAGGACCAGACCCTGCACGTGCAGGCGGCGGCCGGCGTGGTGGCCGACTCGGTGCCCGAGCTGGAATGGAAAGAAACCGAGGCCAAGGCGCGTGCGCTGCTGCGTGCGGCCGAACTGGTCGAGGAGGGGCTGGAATGAGCGCGCCAACCGATACCCAGGGCGACTTCTCGCACGAGATCATCGGCGCGGCGGTCGAGGTTCAGCGCGTGCTCGGCACCGGGCTGGACGAAGGCGCCTATGCCGCCGCGCTGGCCATCGAGCTCGCCGAGCGCGAGATCGGCTTCACGCGCGACGTGGCGCTGTCGGCCAGCTACAAGGGCCGTCCGCTCGGCGAGGTCTGCAACGCGGGCTTCGTGGTCGAGCAGTCGGTCATCGTCGAAGTCAAGGCAGTCGACGTGCTGACCGACCTGCATCGCACGCAGGCCCAGGCCGCGCTGCGTCTCTCGGGCCTCAAGCTGGGGCTTCTGATCAACTTCAACGTGTTCCCCGTCGTCAAGGGCGTGCACCGGATTGTGAGCAAGCCATGAAACTGCTGATGATCGACAACTACGACAGCTTCACCTACAACATCGTCCAGTACTTCGGCGAGCTCGGTGCGGACGTTCAGGTGCACCGCAACGACGAGATCACGGTGGAGCAGATCGGCGAGCTGATCGCCTCCGGCGTGGCGCGCCTGGTGGTGTCGCCGGGGCCCTGTTCGCCGGCGGAAGCGGGCGTCTCTGTGGCAGCGATCAAGGCCTTCGCGGGCAGGCTGCCGATCCTGGGCGTGTGCCTGGGGCATCAATCCATCGGTGCGGCCTTCGGCGGCAACATCATTCGCGCGCAGCAGCTCATGCACGGCAAGACCAGCGAGATCACGACCACCCGCGAGGGCGTGTTCGCCGGCCTGCCGGAGCGCTTCACGGTCAACCGCTACCACTCGCTTTCCATCGAGCGCGCCACCTGCCCCCAGGACCTGGCCATCACCGCCTGGACCGACGATGGCGAGATCATGGGCGTGCGCCACACCGGCTTCGCGCACGAGGTGCGCATCGAAGGCGTGCAGTTCCATCCCGAATCCATCCTCACCGAGCATGGCCATGCCATGCTGAAGAACTTCCTGTCGTAGGAGCAACGAACATGAGCACGCCCCAGCTGGTCGACCTGCGCAGCGACACCGTCACGCAACCCACGGCCGCGATGCGGGCCGCCATGATGGCGGCGCAGCTGGGCGACGACGTGTTCGGCACCGACCCCAGCACCAACGCGCTGCAGGAGAAGATCGCCGGCCTGCTTGGCTTCGAGGCGGCCCTCTTCGTGCCTACCGGCACGCAGAGCAACCTGTGCGGCATCCTGTCGCACTGCCAGCGTGGCGAGGAATACATCGTGGGCCAGCAGGCGCATTGCTACCGCTGGGAAGGTGGCGGCGCCGCGGTCTTCGGCAGCGTGCAGCCGCAACCGCTGGAGCACCAGGCCGACGGCAGCTTCAAGCTTTTCGACATCGAGGGTGCGATCAAGCCCGACGATGCGCACTTCGCGCGCACCCGCGTGCTGGCACTGGAAAACACGCTGGGCGGCAAGCTGCTGCCCTTCGAGTTCGTGCAGGCCGCCACGAAGCTGGCCAAGGACAAGGGCCTGCAGCGGCACCTGGACGGCGCGCGCCTCTTCAACGCAGCGACGGCGCAGGCAGCACAGACGGGGCGCACGGTTCACGACGAGGCGAAACGCATCGCGGGGTGCTTCGACAGCGTCTCGGTGTGCTTCAGCAAGGGGCTGGGCGCGCCGGTCGGCTCGGCGCTGTGCGGCACGCGCGAGTTCATCGCCCGCGCGCACCGCATCCGCAAGATGGCCGGCGGCGGCATGCGCCAGTCGGGCCTGCTGGCGGCAGCGGCATCGCATGCGCTGGACCACCATGTGGAGCGGCTGGCGCAGGACCATGCACTGGCGCGCCGGCTGGGCGAAGGCCTGGAAGGCATCCCCGGCCTCACGGTCGAGGCGCCGCACAGCAACATCATCTTCGTGGACATGAGCGACGAGCTGAAGCCGCGCATGAACGAGTTGCTGGCGCACCTGAAGTCGCAGAACATCCTGGCAACGGGGCTGTACAAGCTGCGCTTCGTCACGCACCTGGACGTGGACGAGGCGGGCGTGGAGCGCGCCGTCGCGGCCATCCGGCAGTTCTTCCGCGCCTGAGCAACAGCGCCATGCCGGACACGCCCGCACTGCTGGCCTTCATCGCGGCCGGCCTGCTGCTCAACCTGACGCCGGGGCCGGACGTGTTCTACATCGTCAATCATGCGCTGCGCAGCGGCGTGCGGGCCGGACTGGTGGCTGCCCTGGGCATCACGGCTGGCTGCTGCGTACACATCGCGGCGGCGGCCATCGGCGTGAGCGCGCTGGTGGCGGCATCGGCCACCGCCTTCACCGTGCTCAAGTGGGTGGGCGCGGCCTACCTGGTGTACGTGGGCGCGACGATGCTGCTGTCGCGCGGCAAGCCGGCTTCATTGCCGGTGGCTGCTGCGGCGCCGGCCACCGCCTCGCTCTGGGCGGTGTTCAGCCGGGGCTTCCTGACCAACACGCTCAATCCCAAGGTGGCGCTGTTCTTCCTGGCCTTCGTGCCGCAGTTCATCCCGCATGGCGCGCCGCATCCCTCGCTGAGCTTCCTGCTGCTGGGCCTGCTGTTCAACTTCAACGGCATGTGGGTCAACTTCGGCTGGGCCGGCGCTGCTGCCTGGATGGCACGGCGCGTGGGCCTGGTGGCCCGCGGCGTTCGCTGGCTCGAGCGCGTGGCCGGCGCCATCTTCATCGGCTTCGGCATCCAGCTCGCGCTGGCCGACGCCCCAAGACATTGACCGATTTTCGCGGAGACACTCTCATGTCCATCACACCCCAGGAAGCGCTACAGCGCACCATCGAGCACCGCGAGGTGTTCCACGACGAGATGCTGCACATCGTGCGGCTGATCATGAGCGGCGAATGCTCGCCCGTCATGATGGCCGCGCTCATCACGGGCCTGCGCGTGAAGAAGGAAACCATCGGCGAGATCACGGCCGCCGCGCAGGTGATGCGCGAGGTGGCGACCAAGGTGCCGGTGGCCGACACCACGAACCTCGTGGACATCGTGGGAACCGGCGGCGACGGCTCGCACACCTTCAACATCTCCACCTGCTCCATGTTCGTGGCGGCCGCGGCGGGCGCCAAGGTGAGCAAGCACGGCGGGCGCAGCGTGAGCAGCAAGTCGGGCAGCGCCGACGTGCTGGAGTCGCTGGGCATCAACATCAATCTCAAGCCCGAGCAGATCGCCGCCAGCATCGCCGAAGTCGGCATCGGCTTCATGTTCGCGCCCAACCATCACCCGGCCATGAAGAACGTGGCGCCGGTGCGCAAGGAGCTGGGCATCAAGACCATCTTCAACATCCTGGGTCCCCTCACCAACCCGGCCGGCGCGCCCAACATCCTGATGGGCGTGTTCCACCCCGACCTGGTGGGTATCCAGGTGCGTGCCCTGCAGCGCCTGGGCGCCGAGCATGCGCTGGTGGTCTACGGCCGCGACGGCATGGACGAGATCTCGCTGGGCGCCGCCACCATGATCGGCGAGCTGCACAACGGCGAGATCCGCGAGTACGAACTGCACCCTGAGGACTTCGGCTTCGCCATGTCCAGCAACCGCTCGCTGCGCGTGGAGACCCCCGAGCAGTCCAAGGCCATGTTGACCGGGGTGCTGAACGGCGACGCCGGCCCGGCGCGCGACATCGTGCTGCTCAATGCCGGTGCCGCTCTCTATGCAGGCAACGTGGTGGACAGCATTGCCGCCGGCATCGAGCGCGCCCGCTCGGCCATCGACTCCGGCGCGGCCAAGGCCAAGCTGGCGCAACTGGTGGCCTTCACCACCGGCGCAGCCGCAAAGGGAAACTGAACATGTCGGACATCCTGAACAAGATCGTTGCCGTCAAGCACGAGGAAGTGGCGGCGGCGAAGAAGCGCACCTCGCTGGAGAGCATCCGATTCGACGCCGAGAGCCGCGTGCTCACGCGCGACTTCGTGGGCGCGCTGCGCAGCAAGATTGCCGCCGGCCAGGCCGGCGTGATCGCCGAGGTGAAGAAGGCCAGCCCCAGCAAGGGCGTGCTGCGCGAAGACTTCATCCCGGCCGACATCGCGCAGAGCTACGCCGAGGGCGATGGCACGGTGAGCGCGGCCTGCCTCTCGGTGCTGACCGACAAGCAGTTCTTCCAGGGCGGCATCGACTACCTCAAGCAGGCGCGCGCCTCCTGCGACCTGCCGGTGCTGCGCAAGGACTTCATGGTCGACGCCTACCAGATCTACGAGTCGCGGGTGATCGGCGCCGACGCGGTGCTGCTCATCGCCGCCTCGCTGGACGACGCGCAGATGCGCGACTTCGAGGCCATCGCGCTCGGTCTGGACATGGCGGTGCTGGTGGAGGTGCACGACGAGGCCGAGCTGGAACGCTCGCTCAAGCTCAAGACGCCGCTCATCGGCGTGAACAACCGCAACCTGCGCACCTTCGAGGTCTCGATCGACAACACGCTGGCGCTCCAGGCCAAGGTGCCGGCCGACCGACTGCTGGTCACCGAATCCGGCGTCACCACCCGGGCCGACGTGACGAAGCTGCGCGAGGCGGGCGTCAACGCCTTCCTGGTGGGCGAGGCCTTCATGCGCGCCGAGGAACCCGGCCACGCGCTGGCCGCCCTCTTCCGATGAACCCCACGCAGCTGGCCAGCGCCGATCCGGCGCAGTGGCCCGTCGCGCCCGGCTGGCAGCCGCTGGTCGGCGAGTTCTTCGCGAATGCCGTGGGCCAGCGCCTGCAGGGCTTCCTGCAGCAGCGCCTGGACGAGGGCGCGGTGATCTTCCCGCCCCGGCCGCTGCGTGCGCTGGAGCTGACGCCGCCGGAGTCGGTGCGCATCGTGATCCTGGGCCAGGACCCGTACCACGGCCGCGGCCAGGCCGAGGGCCTGGCTTTCTCCGTGGCGCCTGGCGTGGCGCTGCCGCCTTCTCTGCGCAACATCTTCAAGGAGATGCAGCGCGACCTGGGCGTGGCACCGCCGGCCTTTCCCGATCCGGGCGGCAGCCTGGTGAAGTGGGCGACGCACGGTGTGCTGCTGCTCAACACCTGCCTGACGGTGGAGGAGGGCCAGCCGGCCAGCCACGCCGGCCGCGGCTGGGAGGTGCTGACCGACGCCGTGATCCGCCACGTGTCGCAGGGCGAGCGGCCGGTGATGTTCATGCTCTGGGGCGCGCATGCACAGGGCAAGCGGGCGCTGATCGACGCCTCGCGGCACAAGATCCTGCTGGCCAACCACCCGTCGCCGTTGTCGGCGCTGCGCCCGCCCATCCCCTTCATCGGTTGCGGGCATTTCGGGCAGGCCAAGGCCTGGCGCGAGGCACAGGCCGCGCCGGGTTCCGCCGCCTAGGAGCGGCGCGCGCTCAGCGCCGGCCCGGCGCCGGGCCGCAGGAATCGCGCACCACCAGTTCGGTCTCCACCTCCACGCGTTCGGGCGCGTGGACGCCGGGCTCGTCCAGGCGGCGCAGCAGCAGTCGCGCGGCCGAGCGGCCGACTCCGTCCAGGTCCATGCGCAGGCAGGTCAGTGGTGGATTGGCCAGTTCCATCATCTCGGTCGATCCGATGGCAATGACCGAAAAGTCCTCCGGGATGCGCAGCGAGCGCTGGCGCAGCGCATGCAGCGCGCCGGAGAGCAGGCGCGTGCCCAGGCAGATCAGCGCGGTGGGAGGCCCGGGCTGGTCCAACAGGCGCAGCAGGGGATCGCGGCCGTCGTCCAGCGGCGAGGCCAGGGTGGGCACGTGGCGCATGTCCGCGTTCAGGCCAGCCTGCCGGAACGCGTCCATGTAGCCTGCCACGCGTTCGCCGCCGGGCACCCGGTCCAGCGCCGGCGTGAACAGGGCGATGCGGCGATGCCCCAGTGCCAACAGGTGGCGCACCGCCGTGCGCATGCCGTTGCGCCGCTCCATGCAGACCCGGTCCATGCTGGGCACGTCTCGGTCGATGAGCACCAGCGGCAGCCGGTTGCCCTCGTAGTGCGCCGCCGTCGCAGCGACCGGGTGGAAGGAGGCGCCGACGATGGCGCCGTCCAGGGCGCAGCGCTGGAAAGTCTGGATCACCGCCTGCTCGCGCTGGATCTCGTTCTGCGCATCGGCCAGCAGCATCATCCGGCCCCGCAGCGACAGCTCGCGCTCGACCGCCGCCACCACCCGCGCATACATCGGGTGGCGCATGTCGTTGATGAGCATCCCGACAGTGTTGCTGCGGCCCAGACGCAGTCCGCGCGCCTGGGCATTGGGCTGGTAGCCCAGGCGCCGGGCGGCGTCGTGCACGCGGCTGCGCAGGTCTGCGCTGACGTGCTTGCCGTTGTTCAGGGCACGCGACACCGAGCCCGGCGCCACGCCGGCCTCGCGCGCCACGTCCAGGACCGAGATGCGCTTCATGGGCTGGAGGCTGCAAAGTTTTTAGGATTTCGGAAAACGATTTTAGGGTTGGCCTGATTGGTTGAAATCAAGGAAAACGAGAGCATTCGGAAATCGATTTCAACTGCATTGGAGACCCATGGCCCGCCTGCCCTTCTTCGACCTCGACGCCGTGCCCGGCACCCTCGGCGACACCCTGCGGGCCCGCCCGCCCCTGAACCTCTACAAGGTGCTGCCCCACGCGCCCGAGGTGGCCGAGGGCTTCCTCGCGCTGGGCGGCGCCATCCTGCGCAAGTCCTCGCTGTCGCCCGCGCTGCGCGAGCTGGCCATCCTGCGCGTGGGCGCCCTGTGCGACGCCTCGTACGAGATCCACCAGCACCGCCGCGTGGCCCGCAGCGCCGGCGTGCCGGACGAGAAGATCGAAGCCGCGCTGGCCGACCCCGCCAGCCCGCTGTTCGATGCCCGCGAACGCGCCGTCCTCGCCTTCACCGACGCCGTGGTGCGGCAGGTGAAGGCGCCCGAGCCGCTCTATGCAACGCTCGCCGCCCACTGCTCGGCCCAGGAGCAGATGGAGCTGGTCGTGACCATCGGCTTCTACATGCTGGTCAGCCGCCTGCTGGAGAACCTGGAATTGGAGGTGGAGGACGAAGATGCGGCGGCGGCCATCGCCGCCCATGTGGCCCAGGCCCCGACGCCGGCTCCGGTGCCGGCCGACCCGGTCCGCCAGCTCTTCGCCCCCGCCTTGGGCCGCGCGCGACCCGCGGGCCGGATGGCCGGCCGCCGGGTACTCGTCGTCGGGGGCGGCCAGCGGCCGACCGTCGACGAGCAGCCGCCGGTCGGCAACGGGCGTGCGATGACGCTGCTCTTCGCCCGGGAAGGCGCGGCCGTGGCCTGCGCCGACATGGACCTCGCCAGCGCCGAGGAGAGCGCCGCGCGTGCCCGCCGCGAGGGCGGCAGGGTCCACGCCCTGCAGGCCGACGTGTCGCGCCCCGAGGAGATCACCCGCATGGTCCGCGAGGCGGTACAGGTCCTGGGCGGCCTGGACGGGCTGGTGCTCAACGTGGGCATCGGCAACACCAGCCGCTTCGGCACCGAGACGGCGCAGGCCTGGGATGCCGTGATGGACGTGAACTTGCGCGCCCACATGCTCTGCGCGCAGGCGGCGGCCGAGGTCATGGAGGAGGGCGGCTCCATGGTGTTCGTGTCCTCCACCGCGTCGCTGTCGCCGCTCACCGGCATTCCGGCCTACGAGTGTTCGAAGGCGGCGCTGGCGGCACTGGGACGCGCTGCCGCCTACGCCACCCATGGCCGCGGCCTTCGCGCGAATGTGATCGCGCCGGGGTTGATCGACACGCCGCTGGGCCGCGACGCTTCGCGCAACCGGCCGGCGCGCGCGGCCCGGCCGCTGCCGTTCGGGCGTCAGGGAACAGGTTGGGAGGTGGCGCATGCGACGCTGTTCCTGCTTTCCTCCGAGGCGTCCTACGTCAACGGCCAGGTGCTGGTAGCTGATGGCGGGCTGTCCGTCAGCGTGGTCCGGCAGCCGGCGGCCTGAGCCGCACGATTCAAATTCACGGAGGCAGACATGCAAATGGCAGAGATTTCGCGTCGGCAGATCCTGGCCGCATTGGGTGGGGCTGCCCTGCAAGGGCGGGTGCTGGCGGCTGCCGAATCCCCCTGGCCCAGCCGGCCGATCCGCATGCTGGTGCCCAGTGCGGGCGGCAGTGGCGCCGACCTGATGTGCCGCTTGTTCAGCGACCAGCTGAGCCAGGCCCTGGGTCAGCCGGTCGTGGTGGACAACAAGCCCGGGGCCAACGGCATCCTGGCCGCCGACCTGCTGGTGCACCAGCCGGGCGACGGCTACACGCTGGGCTGGCTGAGTTCCTCTTCCACCGTCATCAACCAGGCGCTCCAGCCCAAGCTGCCCTTCGACGTGACCACCGACCTGGTGCCGGTGGTGCAGGTGGGCGCTGGCGGCATCCACCTGGTGGTGGCGCCGGATTTCCCGGCGAAGAACCTGGCGGAGTTCGTCGCGGTCGTGAAGGCCAGGCCGGCCGATACCTACGATTACGGCAGCTGGGGAATCGGCTCCACCGGCCACCTGATGATGGAGTGGCTCAAGGCGAAGGCGGGGTTGCAAATTCGCCACGTTCCCTACAAGACCGTGCCCCAGATCTACCAGGACCTGCAGGGCGGCAACATCCAGATCGCCTGGGTGGACGCCAGCTCATCGGTGCCCCTGATCAAGGCGGGCAAGCTGCGCGGCATCGCCATGAGCGCCAGCCGGCGCGGGCCGCAACTGCCCGACCTCCCCACGCTGACCGAGCAGGGCTATCGATTCGAGGCCGACGCCTGGTACGGCGTCTTCGCTCCCAAGGGCACGCCTGCACCCGTCGTGGCGGCGGTCAACCGCCACATCCGTGCGGCGCTGCTGGCGCCCGCGCTGGAGAGCCGCCGTTTCCAGCTGAACCTGAGCCAGGACACGCCCCAGCGCTCGCCCGAGGAGTTCGCCCAGGTGGTGCGCCAGGACCTCAAGGTCTGGCAGGCCATCGTCCGGGAGAACGGCATCCGGATCGAGGGATAATCGAAGGCTTTGCTGCACGGAGTCCGGCGGGGCACTCCGCCGCGGCGTTGCGCTGGGGATCGGGGTGGCCTTGAGCGGCCGGTCCTGCGCATGCTATACTCTGAGGCTCGCCGGAGAGGTGGCCGAGTGGTTAATGGCAGCAGACTGTAAATCTGCCGGTTTATACCTACGCTGGTTCGAATCCAGCCCTCTCCACCAGCGAACAACAAGGATTTCTGCAGGACGCTTTTAGATAACGGACGGACGGCGAATCTCGGGGCTTGAACCCGGCTTGTGCAGGTGGCCTTTGAGGGTTTGCCTGCGATGCGGGAGTAGTTCAATGGTAGAACCCCAGCCTTCCAAGCTGATGACGCGGGTTCGATTCCCGTCTCCCGCTCCATGAGAGGTTCTTGGTCGTCCGGCGTGCTGCTTGGTTTTTGACAGGTTTATTGCCCTTTTGGCTCAGTGGTAGAGCACTCCCTTGGTAAGGGAGAGGTCGCGGGTCCGATTCCCGCAAAGGGCACCATTTTCGGGTCGCGCCGTCCAACGTCCGGGCGGCCGGCCCGCTGTAGTTGTACTGAACCAGTTTTTTTCGGAGTCGAGAAAATGGCAAAAGGTAAGTTTGAGCGCACCAAGCCCCACGTGAACGTGGGCACGATCGGTCACGTCGACCACGGCAAGACCACGCTGACGGCGGCCATCGCCACGGTGCTGTCGGCCAAGTTCGGCGGCGAAGCCAAGGCCTACGACCAGATCGACGCGGCTCCCGA
>NZ_FOUG01000001.1 GCF_900114785.1 Variovorax sp. OV329 | reverse complement strand
GCAGCGGTGATGCCCGCGCCGGATTGAACGCGCACCGTATGCCCCAAGGCAACGAGCTTCTTGGCCGTCTCGGGGGTGACGGCCACACGGGTCTCACCCGCCGTGGTCTCGGCAGACACGCCAATCAACATGAGAACCTCCCAGGGATGATCTGATTATTCGAAGCTCAAGACCACCTTCATGGCCTGCGAGCGGTCGGCGGCCAGCGCGAAGGCGCGGCCGGCATCACGGTACGGCAAGGTGGCCGAGATCAGCGGCTTCACGTCCACCAGTCCCTTATTCAGCAGCGCCACGGCGGTGGCGAATTCCTCGTGGAAGCGGAAGGCACCGCGCAGGTCGAACTCCTTGGCCACGATGGTGTTGATCGGCAGGTTCATGGTCCCGCCGCCCAATCCCACCTGAACGATCACGCTGCGCGGACGCAGCACGGCAAAGGCACCAGTCAGCGCCCGCTCGTTGCCGCTGGCCTCGAAGAGCACGTCGAAGAAGCCCTTGTCGGCTTCGAAGCGAGCAAGCTCTTGCGGGTTCGTCACCACGTTGATGGTCTCGTCGGCACCCACCTTGCGGGCGCTTCGCAGCGGCGCATCGCTCACGTCGGTCACCACGATGTGCGTGGCGCCGGCGTGACGCGCCGCGATCACCAGCAAGGCGCCGATGGGCCCCGAGCCGGTGACCAGCACGTTCTTGCCCACCAGCGGGCCGGCGCGCCGCACGGCATGCAGCGCCACCGACAAGGGCTCGGCCAACGCGCCCTCGGCATCGCTGACGCTGTCGGCCAGCAGGTGCGCCTGTTCCGGCTCCACCACGATCTCCTGGCGGAAAGCGCCCTGCACGTGCGGCACGCGCATGGCGCTGCCGTAGTAGCGCATGTCCAGGCAATGGTTCTGCAGGCCCTGCTGGCAGTAGCGGCAGCGCCCGCAGGGGCGGCTGGGGCTGACGGCCACGCGCTGCCCGGCCGTGAAGCCGGCCAGTTCGCTGCCCACCGCCTCGATGACGCCGGCCACCTCGTGCCCCAGGATCATGGGCTCCTGGATGCGCACGGTGCCGAAGCCGCCATGCTGGTAGTAGTGCAGGTCCGAGCCGCAGATGCCGCCGCAGCGCACGCGCACCAGCAGTTGGGTGGGCAGGGTCTCGGGGGTGGGGACTTCCTCGACGCGAAGGTCGCCGGGAGCGTGGATGACGAGTGCTTTCATGGGGAGGATTTCAGAGCGTGGCGGTGACGCCGCCATCGACATAGAGGATGTGGCCGTTGACGAAATTGGAGGCGTCGCTGGCCAGGAAGACGGCCGCGCCCACCAGGTCCTCGACATCGCCCCAGCGGCGCGAGGGCGTGCGGCCGATCAGCCAGCCGCTGAACTCCTGGTTGTCCACCAGCGCCTGCGTGAGTTCGGTCTTGAAGTAGCCCGGGCCCAGGCCGTTGACCTGGATGCCGTGCTGGCCCCAGTCGATGGCCATGCCCTTGGTGAGCATCTTCACCGCGCCCTTGCTGGCGGTGTAGGGCGCGATGTTGGGGCGGCCCAGCTCGCTCTGCACCGAGCAGATGTTGATGATCTTTCCGCGCTTGCGGCCGATCATGTGGCGGGCCACGGCCTGCCCGACGAAGAAGACGCTGTCGACGTTGGTCTTCATCAGCGTGTGCCACTCGGCCTCGTCGAAGTCCTCCAGCGGCGCGCGGCGCTGCATGCCGGCGTTGTTCACCAGGATGCCGATGGGCCCGATCTCGCGCTCGATCTTCTCGATGGCCTGCGTGACGGCGGCCTTGTCGGTGACGTCGAAGGCCGCCACGTGCACTGTCGCGCCCTCGGCGCGCAGCGCCTCGGCCGCCTGCTGCAGCTTGTCGACGTTGCGCGCGTTGAGCACCAGCTGCGCACCCGCACCAGCCAGGCCGCGCGCCAGCGCCAGGCCGATGCCGGCGCTCGAACCCGTCACCAGCGCCGTGCGCCCGGCCAGGTTGAAACTCTCCAGGACTGCTTTCAATTCAGGCTCCTTGCCTCAGGAAGAAACTTGCACGCCGGCCGAGGCCAGCCACGCGGCCACGGTGTCGGCCTGCGCTTCGGTGGTCTGCAACGCGGAAACGGCGCACACGCCCGCCTCGCCCACCGGCGATTCGAGGGTCGCGAACTGCGAGGTGACCAGGCTGATGGGAAACATGTGGCCGGAGCGAGCCCCCACGCGCCGGGCGGCCGTCTGCACGTCGATCTCGACGTAGACGAAGCGCAGATCGGGCACGGCGGCGCGCAACTGGTCGCGGTAGCGCCGCTTGAGCGCCGAGCAGGACAGGACGATCGAGCCCTCGCTGTCCGCCAGCATCTGACCCAGCCGGTCCAGCCAGGGGCCGCGGTCCGTGTCGTCCAGCGCAATGCCGGCGCGCATCTTTTCCTTGCTGGCCGGCGGGTGGAAGTCGTCGCCCTCGAGCATGGGGCAGTCCAGCGCCTGCGCCAGCCGCTGCGCCAGCACCGACTTTCCGCAGCCTGCCACGCCCATCACCACCAGCTTGCTCATGGGAATCCTTCTTCAGTCCAGGGCGGCGACCGCGCGCGCGATGCGGCGTGCGCCCTCTTCCAGTATGTCGATCGAGGTTGCGATGGACAGGCGGAAATACGGCGACAGGCCGTAGGCCGTACCGGCCACCAGCGCCACGCCCTCGCTTTCCAGCAGGTACATCACGACATCAGTATCGTTGACCAGCCGGCTGCCCTGGGGCGTGGTGCGGCCGATGAGGCCGGCGCAGTTCACGTACACGTAGAAAGCAGCTTCGGGCGTACGGGCGCTCAGGCCGGGAATGGCGTTGATGGCCTGCACCATCATGTCGCGGCGCTGCTTGTAGACGGCCACGCTCTCGGCCACGAAGCCCTGGTCGCCATTGAGCGCCGCCACCGCCGCCGCCTGGCTCACCGAGCAGCAGTTGCCGGTGGACTGCGACAGCAGCGTGTCCAGCGCATTGATGAATTCGCGCGGGGCGGCGATCCAGCCGATGCGCCAGCCGGTCATGGCGTAGGTCTTGGACACGCCGTTGATGGCCAGCGTGCGCTCGCGCAGCTGCGGCGCGGCATGCAGCAGGTGCGGCGTGCGCTCGCCGTCGAAGCGGATGTGCTCGTAGATGTCGTCGGTCATCACCATCACCTGGGGATGGCGGTCCAGCACCTCGGCAAGTGCGCGGTACTCGGCCTCGGTGTAGCTCGCGCCGGTCGGGTTGCTGGGCGAATTGAGCAGCAGCCAGCGCGTGCGCTCGGTGATGACCCCTTCCAGCTGCGCTGGCGTGAGCTTGAAGTCGTTCGACTCGGGGCAGGCCACGGTGACCGGCGTGCCGTCGCAGGCCAGCACCATGTCCGGATACGACACCCAGTACGGCGCCGGGATGATGACCTCGTCGCCCGCCTCGATGGTGATGGCCAGTGCGCTGTAGATGGCGCTCTTGGCACCACTGGTGGCGATGACCTCGTCCATGCCATAGCTGAGGCCGTTCTCGCGCTGCAGCTTGGCGACGATGGCCTGGCGCAGGTCCACGGTGCCCGCCATCAGCGTGTAGCGCGTCTGGCCCTTGTTCATCGCGGCGGCGGCGGCCTCGCGGATGTGCAGCGGCGTGTCGAAGTCCGGCTCGCCCACCACCAGGTTGACGATGGACTTGCCCTGGCGCCGCAGCTCGTTGGCGCGGTCGGCGGCGGAGGTGCTGGGCGAAGGCTTGATGCGACGAAGACGGGTGGCGAGCTGCGGTGTGAACATGGGTGTCCTTGCGGGTGTGACGACCGTAAAGGTAGGGCGCCGCGGCCGGAAAGGCCAAGACGCCTTTGCTCTGCCTTGATAGGCTTTTCTTATGGATGGAGAATCGCGCCCATGAACCTGCGCCGGCTGAAGTACTTCGTGAAGATCGTGGACGTGGGCAGCCTCACCCAGGCGGCCGACCTGCTGCACATCGCCCAGCCCGCACTCAGCCAGCAGCTGGCCACGCTCGAAGGCGAGGTCGGCCAGCAGCTGCTGCTGCGGGCCAAGAAGGGCGTGACGCCCACCGAGGCCGGCAAGACGCTCTACCGACATGCCCAGCTCATCCTGCGCCAGTGCGACCAGGCGGTGGTGGACATGCAGGCGGCCAGCCGGGGCCTGTCGGGCTCCGTGTCCATCGGCCTGGCGCCCGGCACCCTGGCCGCCACGCTGGCCATGCCGCTGCTGCGCATCCTGCGCGCACGGCACCCGGGCATCGTGCCCTACCTCAACGAGAACTACGGCACCACGCTGTCGGAACTCATCATGAGCGGCCGCATGGACCTGGGCGTGCTCTACGGCGGGCGCAACGCCGTCCATGGCCTGCTCTTCGTGCCGCTGCTGCGCGAGCCCCTGTACCTGGTGGGCCCCGGCACCATGCCGGCACCAGCGGAGACGGTGGAGCTGAGCACCCTGGTGCAGTACGAGCTGTACCTGCCGCGCAGCTACAACGTGGTGCGCCGCCTGGTGGACGAGGCCGCCACCGCCGCAGGTCTCTCGATCCGCGTGGTGGCGGAGATCGAATCGGCCACCACCCTGGCGGCCGTGATCGGCGAGAGCCTGGGCGCCACCATCGCACCTGCGTCCCTGGCACGCGAGCTGGTGGTCGAGTGCGAGGCCTGGCAGTCGCGCATCGTCGAGCCGGCCATCGAGGCGCCGCTGGCGCTGTGCCAGTCCGACCACCTGCCGCTGACGGAACCAGCGCAGGCGGTGAAGGAGATCCTGCTGGAACTGGTGGCGGAGATCCCGGGGAGCTTCCCCGAGCCCAAGGCGCGGCCTGCCGCGCAGCCCAGCGGCGAGCCCGCCTGATGCATTTGCGACGCATGGGTTGGCCATGCAGAGGCTGCATTCCGCCGCCGGTGAACAGCCTTCAGGGTCAGGCGCAATGGGCCTTGGCACTGCCTGACAAGCCGAAGCGCCGTCCAAACCACCCATGAAGCACGTCGGTCGACTCATCCGCAGCGCCAGCCTGAGCGGCTACGTGGAACTGGTGCAGTCACTGGGCCGGGACCCCAACGCCTTCATCCGGACCGTGGGATTGCAGGCCAGGCTGCTCGAGAATCCCGAGACGCTGATTCCCGGCGATGCCGTGCGCGAACTCCTCGAGATCACCGCACGCGCCACGCGCACGGAGGATTTCGCATTGCGCCTCGCCGCGCACCGCAGGCTCTCCGCGCTGGGTCCGATCAGCGTCGTGCTGAGGGAAGAGCCCACGCCCCTTGCCGCGCTGGACACACTGGGCCGCTATCTGAAGCTGGTCAACGCCTCGCTGATCTTCCGGCTGGAAGACGCGGGCGACATGATCATCCTCCGGGAAGACCTGCTTCCCAGCCCCGGCCTGCCGATGCGCCAGTCGATGGAGCTCGCCGTCGGCATCATGTTCCGCATCCTGCGCGAGTTGATCGACCCGAACTGGCGACCGCTGCAGGTCTGCTTCACGCACAGGCCACCCGCGGACGTGTCGGCACACAGGGCTTTCTTCAACCGCAGCGTCAAGTTCAACCAGGACTTCAACGGCCTGGTCTGCGTCGCAGCCGACCTCCGCAAGCCGCGCACGGCCGGGGACGAGGGCGCGACGCGCTTCGCACGGGAATACCTGGATGCGGCCTTGAGGGACCGCGGCGAGAGCATGCGCGAAACCTGCCGCGAACTCATCCTGGCCTTGCTGTCCGGGGGCGGGTGCACTGCGCAGGAGGTGGCACGGCACCTGCGCATCGACCGCCGGACCCTTCACCGCCGGCTCGACGCCGAAGGGCTCACCTTCAGCGGACTGCTCGACCAGGTGCGCTCCGACCTGGCCAAGCGCCACTTGCGCGACAGCGACTTGCCTCTGGGCGAGGTCGCCGAACTGCTTGGCTTCTCGGGGCCCAGCAGCCTGAGCCACTGGTTTCGCAAGCAATTCGGCTGCACTCCGTCGCAGTGGAGTCGACACGCCGTCGGCACCGCGACTCAGGACCCTGTCGGCACCTTCTGACCGACTTCTTCGAATCGCATGGCGTGCGCCATGGTCTCCACGAGGAGTCAGGCCGCCTTTCGCAGGAACCCCTGGTTGGCCCCGTTGCGATTGGGCGCGAATCCGTTGGCCTGCAGCGATTCCTCCGCCGTGCCGTAGAAGACGCCGATCTTCGAGATCTCGCGCGCCTGCTGCGCCGTCGCGATCGGGCGGCCGAATTCGCGCGAGATGTGCACCAGCTGCTCGATCTGCGCCACGGTGCCGATCTTGGCCGAGCGCGTCTGGTTCCAGAGCACGTCCTCGGTGCCGCAGCGCACATGCAAGCCCATGGCGATGCCCATCATGTTCACCGGCAGCACGTTGCGCACCGAGCTTTCCACCGTGAGCACCGCACCATCGGGCACGGCGCGCACGAAGTTGGCGAGGTTGTAGATGTTGGGCGCGTCCATGCCGCCGCTGATCGCCACCCAGTTCAGCACCAGCGGCCCCTTGTAGACGCCGCGGCGCATCAGCCTCTCGACCGATTCGAAGCTGTTGATGTTGTAGCACTGGAACGCACTCTGGATGCCCGCCTTGCTGAGGCGGCGGATGTGTTCCTCGACCCAGCCGGGTTGTGCAGGAACCGTCATTTCCTTGTAGGCATCGAAGATGGCGGGAATCTCGCGCGAGGTGCCCTTGAAGTCGGCCAGCTCGGCATGCTCCGTCACGTTCATCTGCGAGGTGTTGACGGTCACCGTCACCTGGTCGGGCGTGGGCTCGAGCTCCGCGAGCATGTGGCGGGTGTCGTCCGACAGCCACTTGGCGGCCGCGCCTTCGCTCTCCGGCGCGAAGGAGATCGAGCCCCCGACCTGGATGATCATTTCCGGCACCGCCCTGCGCACGCCCGCGATCAGCTCGTTGAACTTCGACAGTCGCTTGCTTCCTTTGCCGTCGAGCTCGCGCACGTGCAGGTGCAGCACGGTCGCGCCCGCGTTGTAGCAATCCACCGCCTTCTGGATCTGCTGCGCCATCGTGACCGGAATCTCTTCCGGGAAGTCCGAAGGAAGCCAGCCCGGCGCGTAGGGGGCGGCAGTGATGATCAGGGGCTGCTGGTTCTCGGGGAACAGGTGGCCGTCGAGGAAGTTCATGGCGTTGTGTCTCCAGATGGGTGAGTGGGTGTCGAATTCGGCGGTGCCAGTCAGTAAGGCACGTCGCCGACGATGCCGGCCCGTTCCATCTTGCGCGGCGCGGGCCAGTAGTCGTTCAACGCGTAGTGCTGCGTGCTGCGGTTGTCCCAGACGACCACGTCGCCTGGCTGCCAGGACCAGCGCACCTGGTACTCGGGGATGGTGGCCCGGCTGAGCAGGTAGTTCAGCAGCAGCGCCGCGCCCGGCGTCTTGTCGATGCCGTGCCGCACGTTCTCGGGCGTGCTGTAGTTCGCGAAGTGCGTGGTGAAGCTGCCGACATAGAGCACCTTCTCGCCGGTCTCCGGGTGCGTGCGCACCACCGGGTGTTCCACCGGCGGGTGGTCCTGGCCCAGCTTGATGCGGGCCTCGAGCGGCATCACCGCACCGAAGGAATGCTCGATGCTGGCCTTGGCGCGCAGGTTGGCGATCTTGTGCTTGATCTCGTCGGGCAGTTCATCGTGCGCCTGAACCATGTTGACCCAGATGGTGTCGCCGCCGATCTCGGGGCACTCGATGCAGCGCAGTACCGCGCCCATCGCGGGCCTGGGGCGCCACAGGCCGTCGCAGTGGTAGGTGTTCTCGTAGCTGTGCTTGTTGTCGCTTCGGTAGATGCGGACCAGGCCCGGATTCTCGGGGTCGCTACCGGCCACCGGGTGGTCTTCGAGCTCGCCCAGGCAACGTGCGAAGGCGACGTGTTCGGCACGCGTGATGTCCTGCCCGCGAAAGAACAGCACCTTGTGCTTGAGCAGCGCGGCGCGGACCTGCGCAAAACGGTCAGGGTCGCGGGAGGCTTCGCCGAGGTGGACGTCCGAGACTTCCGCCCCCAGCGAGGGCGTGATGGGTCTGATGTTCATGAGAGGGTCTCCGGTGGAATGACGGGGGCCGGTCAGTTCGCCTGGATGCGGAACTTCCTGACGATGGCGGCGTTGTGCTCGAACATGGCCCGGGTCTCGCTGAGCAGCGCGGGCGTGTCGATGCTGAGTTCGGGCTCCAGGCCCACTTCGGTCAACTTCTGCTGCACCGCGGGGGCCTGCGCCGCCTTTTCGATCGTGGCGTGCAGCTTCGCGAGCACATCGGCCGGCAGCTTGCTCGAGCCGATGAAGCCGACCCATCCGCGGAACTGGAGGTCCGGATAGCCCAGTTCGGTCGTCGTGGGCACGTCGGGCAGGTAGCGCGAGCGGGTCTTGCCGCTGAAGGCATAGGCACGCAGCTTGCCGGCCTTGATCAGCGGCATCGAGGTCAGCATGCCGTCGAACATGATGTCGACCTGCCCACCGAGCAAGTCCTGCAGCGCCGGCGGGGAGCCGGCATAGCCAACGTGCTGCATGTCCAGGCCGGCTCGGTCGCTCAGGATCAGGCCGGCGTACTGCGACACGGTGCCGGGGCTGTAGCTGGCGAAGCTGGATTTGCCCTTGCGCGTCTTCAGCTCGGCGACCAGGCCCTGGAAGTCCTTGGCCGGGTAGCCGGCCGCCGTCACGAGCACCACGCCCGAGCGCGCCACCGCCGCGATGGGCACCACGTCCTTGAGCGGATCGAAGGGCATCTTCACCACCTGCGGCGTCTCAGCCAGCACGTTGCTTGCCGCCATCACGATGGTGTTGCCATCGGGCGGCGCCTGCAGCATGGCCTGCAGGCCGATCGAGCCGCCGGCACCGGGACGGTTCTCGACGATCACGGGCCGGCCGATGTCCAGCGCCATCTGCTGTCCGACGACGCGCGCGACGATGTCCATGGTTCCGCCTGGCGGCGCAGGCACCACGAGCCTCACAGGCTTCTCGCCGAAGGCCCAGGCGCTCAGGGCCAGCGAGCCTGCGACCAGCGCGATGGCGGCGCGTGCGAAGTGCAGTTTCTTCATTTCTTGTCTCCGGTATTTGTCATGCAGGCCTCGGAGCCTGTGGCGCCAGTATCTGGCGGACCGCGCTCTCGGTTCTTGCTTATCTGGGGCATGGATTTGTCGATCCGGGACATCGCCGCGCCGACGCTTCCTGTTGCTGCGGCACGCCGCAAGAATCCTCCCCATCCGTTATCCAGACAGGTCAGGAAACCCAGAATGAATCAGGCCATCCGCTTCCACGAGACAGGCAACGCCGACGTCCTGAAGCTCGAACACGTCGAGCTCCGCGACCCCGGCCCCGGCGAGGTCCGCCTGCGCCACAGCCTCATCGCCGTCAACTTCATCGACGTCTACTTCCGCACGGGCCGCTATCCGCTGGCCTTGCCCAGCGGACTCGGCTCCGATGCGGTCGGTGTGGTCGAGGCCGTGGGTCCCGGTGTCACCGACATCCACGTGGGCGACCGCGTGGGCTACCTCATCGGGCCGCAAGGCGCGTACAGCCGGGCGCGCGTGATGCCTGCCGACGTGCTGATCCCGCTGCCCGATGGCATCTCCGACCGCACCGCCGCCACGCTCATGATGAAAGGCATGACGGCGCAGTACCTGTTCCGGCAGGTCTTCCCGTTGCAGGGCGGCGAGACCATCCTCTACCACGCGGCTGCCGGCGGCGTGGGCCTGATCGCCTGCCAGTGGGCGCGCGCCCTCGGCGTCACGATGATCGGCACCGTCAGCACCGACGAGAAGGCCGCGATCGCGCGGGCCAACGGATGCACCCACACCATCGTGACCTCGCGCGAGGACATCGCCCGGCGCGTGCGCGAAATCACCGACGGAAAAGGCGTGCCTGTGGTCTACGACTCGGTCGGCAAGGACACGCTGCAGGCTTCGCTCGACTCCCTGCAGCCGCGCGGCGCGCTGGTGAGCAATGGCACCTCTTCGGGCCCGGTGGTGATCGACACCCGGGAGCTGGCCACCAAGGGCTCGATCTGGCTCACGCGGCCGGCGATGGCGCACTACATCCACCCGCGCGCGCACATGCTCGCCATGGCCGAGGAGCTGTTCGGCCATGTGCTGGCCGGGCGCATCGTGAGCGAGCCGCAGCAGAGCTTCGCGCTCGCAGATGCGGCCGAAGCGCACCGCGCGCTCGAGGGCCGCAAGACCACCGGCGCCACCGTGCTCGTGCCCTGAGCTTCGTCATGCACACGCCCATGACCGCCCTCTCCATCGACGCGTGGCCGGCCCGTGGCCGCGCGCTCTTTCCCGGCACCCTCGCCTGCGCGGTGGTCGCTGCCGCGGCGACCTTCCTGTCGCAACACTACGGCGCACCGGTGATGCTGTTCGCGCTCGTCCTCGGGATGGCGATGAACTTCCTTTCCGCCGACGGGCCATGCAAGCCCGGCATCGAGTTCACCGCGCGCCATGTGCTGCGCTGGGGCGTGGCGCTGCTCGGGCTGCGCATCACTGCCGCCCAGGTGATGGCGCTGGGCTGGCATCCGGTGCTGGTGGTGGCGGTGTCGCTGGTGCTGACCATCGGGGTGTCGATGGTGGTGGCGCGGCTGATGGGATTCAGCGTTTTGTTCGGCCTGCTCAGCGGCGGCGCCACCGCGATCTGCGGCGCCTCGGCCGCACTGGCGCTGGCCGCGGCGCTGCCACCCCATCCGCTGAAGGAGCGCGCGACGCTGTTCACCGTGGTGGGCGTGTCGGCGCTGTCGACCTTGACCATGATCGCCTACCCCATGATCGCGCGCGCCCTCGGCATGGACGAGCACGCGGCCGGCGTCTTCCTCGGAGCCACCATTCACGACGTGGCGCAGGTGGTGGGCGCGGGCTATGGCATGTCGCAAGCCACCGGCGACACTGCCACGCTGGTCAAGCTGATGCGAGTGTCGGCGCTGCTGCCGGTGATCCTCTTCGCCGCGATGTTCGTCCGCACGACCGGCAGGGCCGTCGGCGCTTCTCCTCCGGCGCTGCTGCCGTGGTTCGCGGTCGCATTCGCCGCGCTGGTGGCGATCAACAGCACCGGCTGGCTGCCGAAGGCCCTCGCCACCGGCGGCAGCGATCTCTCGGGTTGGTTCCTCGTGGCAGCCATGGCCGGCATCGGGATGAAGACGCAATTGCGAGAACTGATGGACGTGGGACTCAAGCCGGTGGTGCTCATGGTGGGAGAGACGGCGTTCATCGCCGCCCTGGCCCTGGCGCTTCTGCGCTGGGCGCATTGAGGGGGCCGGCCCTCGCTCCGGGAGCGAAGAAGGCCGCCGCGCGCGGCCTTCCATAAGCGCTTCTTATCTTGGAATAGGCAATCTGTCTTTGTGCGCGGGGGTGGCGATGCCTACGCTGTCCATACCGGCAACCCTGCCGTCCACCCGATTCCGCACAAGGACACGCCATGACCCAATTCGGAGCCCGCCGCCGCGATTCGTCGACGCAGGCCGATCCCAAGCACCTCGAACTGCTGCGCACCATCGCCCTGCCGCTGCTGAGCGACAGCCTGCACCGCGGCACCGGCAGCGTCGGCCTGCTGCCCTTCCACAAGCCGGGCAAGTTCACCATGGTGGGCACGGCAGTCACCGTGCGCACCCGCGGTGGCGACAACCTCACGACGCTGCGTGCCTTCGACTACTGCCGTCCTGGTGACGTGCTGGTGGTGGACGCCGGCGGCGACCTGACCAACGCCGTGGTGGGCGGCATCATGACCGCCGGCGCAGCCATGCTGGGCCTGACCGGCGTGGTGATCGAAGGCGCGATCCGAGACATCGCCGAGATCCGCGAGCGCGAGTTCCCGGTGTACGCCCGTGGTGCCAACCACCGCGGACCCTACAAGAACGGCCCCGGCGAGATCAACGTGCCGGTGTGCATCGGCGGCATGGTGGTGGAGCCGGGCGACATCATCGTCGGCGACCAGGACGGCCTGCTGGCCTTCCCCGCCAGCGAGGCCGGCGCGATCATCGACAAGGCGCTGGCGCAGCAGAAGAAGGAGGAAGAGCAGATGGCCGAGATTCTCCAGGGCCGCTGGGACCGTTCCTTCGTCGCCGGGCTCGAGGCCCGCGCCATCAACTGAAGCAGCGCACGCCATGACCAAGATCGACTTGCTGGCGGTGGCCAGGCCCTCGCCCCTCCTGGCGCCGCAACTGCAGGAGCGCTTCCAGGTGCACGAGCTACCGCTGGACCCGGCCGTCGCGCCGCGCATCCGCGCCATCTGCGGCGGCGGCGAGTCGCGGGTGAGCGCCGAGCTCATCACGCAACTGCCGGCGCTGGAGATCGTCTCGATCATGGGCGTGGGCTATGACGGCGTGGACGTGGCCGCCGCCAAGGACCGCGGCATCCCGGTGACGCACACGCCCGACGTGCTGAACGACGACGTGGCCGACCTGGCGCTGGCATTGATGCTGGGCATCTCGCGCCAGCTGGTGCAGGCCGACGCACACGTGCGCTCGGGCGCCTGGCAGCATGGCGCCCTGGCGCTGGGCCGAAAGATGTCCGGCGCACGCCTGGGCCTGGTGGGCATCGGCCGCATCGGCCAGGGCATCGCCCGGCGCGCGGAAGCCTTCGGCATGCAGGTGGCCTACACGGCACGCCATGCGCGCGCCGAACTGCCCTATACACACTACCCGGATGCGGCCGCGCTGGCGGCGCAGAGCGACTACCTGGTGGTCATCACACCGGGCGGCAACGCCACCCGCCACCTGGTCAACCGCGAGGTGCTGCAGGCCCTGGGCCCCAAGGGCATCCTGGTGAACGTGGCGCGCGGCTCGGTGGTCGACCAGGCCGCGCTCGTCGAGGCGCTGGAGCAGAAGGCCATCGCCGGTGCCGCGCTGGACGTGTTCGAGTCCGAGCCCGACGTGCCCGAGCAGCTGCGCCGCCTGCCCAACGTGCTGCTGTCGCCGCACATCGGCAGCGCCACGCACAGCACCCGCCAGGCCATGGCCGACCTGACGGCCGCCAACCTGCGGGCGCATTTCGACGGGCAGCCCCTGCCCTCGCCCGTGCCCGAGTGCCGCACCTGAAGCGTTGAAAAGGCCCGCCATGGACGCGCAGCAGATCAAGGTCTTCATCGATGCCATGGCGGCATCAGACCTGAACGAGATGGAAGTCGAGCACGGCGGCTGGACGCTGCGGCTTGCCCGCAACACCGGCGGCGTGCCGCGCTCCGCACCGCGTGCCGCCGCGCCTGCCACGGCAAGCCCCGCGCAAGCAACTCCGGCGATGCCTTCCGAGCCCGCCGCAGCCGGCCCCGAGGAACTCCAGGCGCCGATGTTCGGCGTGCTGCACCTGCAGCAGGCGCCGGGCGAGCCGCCCTTCGTCAAGGTCGGCGACGTCGTCGAGGTGGGCCAGCTCCTGTGCTCCATCGAGGCGATGAAGGTCTTCAACGAAGTGCGCGCCGAGCGTGCCGGCCGCATCGCCGCCGTCCGCGCCACCAGCGGCACCGAGGTCGAGGCGGGGCAGGCCCTCTTCACCATCGAGCAGGTGCAGCATGTTTGACACCGTCCTCATCGCCAACCGCGGCGAGATCGCCCTGCGCGTGCTGCGCGCCTGCCGCGGCCTGGGGCTGCGCGTGGTCATGGTCCATTCCGAGGCCGACAAGGACGCGCCCTACCTGGCGCTGGCCGACCAGGCCCTGTGCATCGGCCCGGCCGCGCCGGGACAGAGCTACCTGAACCAGCCGGCCATCCTGGCGGCGGCCGCGGTGAGCGGCGCGCAGGCCATCCACCCCGGCTACGGCTTCCTGTCGGAGAACGCCGGCTTCGTCGAGCGCGTGGAGCAGGCGGGCCTGACCTTCATCGGCCCGAGTTCGGCCTGCATTCGCGTGATGGGGGACAAGGTGTCGGCCAAGCGCGCGATGCGCGCTTCCGGCGTGCCCTGCGTCCCGGGGCCCGATACCTCGCTGCCCGAGGACCCGGCGCAGGTGCGCCGCCTCGCCCGCGAGATCGGCTACCCGGTCATCGTGAAGGCGGCGGGCGGCGGCGGCGGGCGCGGCATGCGCGTGGTGAACGACGAGGCCGAGCTGCTGCCGGCCTTGGCGGTCACGCGCGAGGAAGCGGGTCGCGCCTTCGGCAACCCCGAGGTCTACATCGAGAAGTTCCTTCTGCACCCGCGCCACGTGGAGATCCAGGTGCTGGCCGACCGCCACGGCAACGCCGTGTGGCTGGGCTCGCGCGACTGCTCGCTGCAGCGGCGCCACCAGAAGGTGATCGAGGAAGCGCCTGCCCCCGGCATCCCGCAGGAACTGCTGGCCCAGGTGGGCGACAGCTGCGCGCAGGCCTGCAGGCGCATCGGCTACAGCGGCGTGGGCACCTTCGAGTTCCTCTACGAGAACGAGGCCTTCTATTTCATCGAGATGAACACGCGGCTGCAGGTGGAGCACCCGGTGACCGAGCTGACCTCGGCCATCGACATCGTGCAGCAGCAGATCCGTGTGGCGCGCGGCGAGGCCCTGCCCTTCACGCAGGCCGACATCGCCTGCCAGGGCCATGCCTTCGAGTGCCGCATCAACGCGGAAGACCCGCGCACCTTCCGGCCCTCGCCGGGCCAGATCACCGACTGGAACGTGCCGGGCGGCTGGGGCGTTCGCGTGGACTCGCACGCCCGCGCCGGCTACCGCGTGCCGCCCTACTACGACTCGATGGTGGCCAAGCTGATCGTGCACGGCGCCAGCCGCGCGGACGCCCTCACCCGCCTGCGCGTGGCGCTGGACGAGATGCGGGTGGAGGGCATCGCCACCAACCTGCCCCTGCACCGCGAACTGGCGGCCGACGAAGGCTTCGTCGATGGCGGCGTGGACATCCACTACCTGGAGCGCTGGCTCAAGGAAAGGGCCGCCGCATGAACCACGATGCCCCCGCCTTCAGCCTGCTGGGCACCACCGCCGTGCTCTTCGAGGCCCCCGGCCGCGAGATGACGCTGGCCACGCAGCAGCGCATCTGGTCGCTCTCGCACGAGGCTCAGCAGTGGCCGGAAGTGCTCGAAGCCGTGCCCGGCATGAACAACCTGATGCTGGCCCTGGCCGATCCGCCGCGCGACCTGGCCGGCCTGCGCGAACGCATCCTCGAACGCTGGGAATCCGTGACGCCGATGACGCGCGAGGGCCGCGTGATCGACCTGCCCGTGGTCTACGGCGGCGCGGGCGGCCCGCACATGGCCGACGTGGTCGCGCACTCGGGCCTGAGCGTGGACGAGATCGTCGAGCTGCACAGCGCGCCGGTCTACCCGGTGTATGCGCTGGGCAGCCATCCCGGCTACTGCTACCTGGGCGGCATGGACGCGCGCATCGCCACGCCGCGCCGCAAGGTGCCGGTGCTGAGCATTCCCGGCGGCGCGGTGTCCATCGGCGGTTTCCAGACCGGCGTGTCGGCCTCGGCCGGCCCCAGTGGCTGGAACACCATCGGCACCACGCGCATGTGCTTCTTCGATCCTTCGCAGGAAGAGCCTGCCCTGCTGCAGCCGGGCGACAGCATCCGCTTCAAGGTGGAAAAGGTGATCCGATGATCGAGATCCTGGGCGCGGGCGCCCTCACCACCATCCAGGACCGCGGCCGACAGGGGTGCCTGCGCTGGGGCGTCGGCACCGCAGGCGCCATGGACGGTGTCGCGCTGGCCGCGGGCAACCTGCTGCTGGGCAATGACGAAGGCTGCGCCGCGGTCGAGGTGCAGGTCTTTCCCTTCAAGCTGCTCTTCCAGGCGGACTGCGCTTTCGCGCTGACCGGGGCGGACTGCGATGCCCGACTGGACGGTCTGCCGCTGCTGCCCTGGTCCGGGCACCAGGCGCGCGCCGGGCAAACGCTGCAGCTGGGCACGCCCAAGCCAGGCCCCCGGCGCACCAGCCGCGCTTACCTGTGCCTGCCGGGCGGCGTCGACGTGCCGCAGGTGCTGCATTCGCGCAGCACCCAGTTGCGTGGCGCATTCGGCGGCCTGCAGGGCCGGCCGCTGCAGCGCGGCGACACGCTGCGGGCCGCGGCGCTGGACGCCGGCATTGCCGGCCGGGCCGGCGCCGCGATGGGCCTGATGCCCCCCGAGATCGCCCTGCCCCTGGAGCGCGACGGCTGCCCCGCCGTGCGCGTGCTGCCGGCGGCGGAGTACGACTGCTACACGCCCCTGTCGCGCGAAGCCTTCTGGCAGCAGGAGTGGAAGATCACGCCGCAGAGCGACCGCTACGGCTACCGCCTCGCAGGCGAAGCGCTGCAGGTCATCGCGCCGCTGGAGATGCGCTCGCACGGCATCGTGCCCGGCGTCATCCAGGTGCCGCCCGACGGCCAGCCCATCGTGCAGATGCGCGATGCGCAGCCTACCGGCGGCTATCCCAAGTTCGGCGCCGTGATCGAGGCCGACCTGTGGCGCCTGGGCCAGGCGCCCATCGGCAGCCGCATCCGCTTCGTGCAGACCAGCTGGGACGAGGCGCTCGATGCGATCGAGCAGCTGCGCGCCTGGCTGGACGACGCGGCGCGGCAAGTGGCGCTCTACCGCCCCGCGAAGGAGACCGCATGAACATCGCGCCGGGCCGTGCCAGGCGAGCTCGCACTGCGGTGCGACGCACGAAGGTACTGCAATGACCACCTCACGCATCGGACAGGTCCGCCAACTCACCGAGTGGCTGCAGGCCACGGACATCAGCCTGCTGGAGCTGCGCGCGCCCGGCGAATCGATCCGCCTGTGCCGACAGGCCTCCGGCGAAGTGCGCGAAGCGGCGGCCGACTCGGCGCCGGCAACCGCGCCCACTTCGGCGACCGTCGTGCGCGCCGGCTCCGTCGGCATCGTCCTGCACAGCCACCCGCTGCGCAGCGAGCCGCTGGTCAAGCCCGGCCAGCAGGTCGCGGCCGGCCAGCCCGTGGCGCTGCTTCGCATCGGTCTGGTGCTGCTTCCGGTCGGCGCGCCGCGCGCGGGCGTGGTGAGCCGCATCCTCTCCACCCATGAATCGGCGGTGGGCTTCGGCACGCCGCTGGTCGAACTCGCTTCCTGAGGACTCCGACATGAACATCGACCTGAACGCCGACCTGGGTGAGGGCTTCGGCCCCTGGCGCATGAGCCAGGACGAGGCGCTGCTGGAACTGGTCTCCTCCGCCAACGTGGCCTGCGGCTTCCATGCCGGCGACCCGCTGATCATGGAACGCACCGTGCGCACGGCCAGCCAGCGCGGCATCGACATCGGCGCGCATGTGGGCTTCCCCGACCGGCAGGGCTTCGGCAGGCGCGTGATGCAGGTGGAGATCGAGGAACTCTGCGCGATGGTGATCTACCAGCTGGGCGCGCTGTCCGGCGTGGCGCGCGCAACCGGCGGCCGCATGACGCACATGAGCTTCCACGGCGCACTGGGCAACATGGCTGCGGCCGACGCCGCGCTGGCCGATCCGCTGCTGGCGGCGGTGGCGCGCTTCGACCCGAAGCTGATCGTCAGCTCCTCCTCCAGCCAGGCGATCGAGCAGGCGGCGGCGCGGCATGGCCTGACGATCGCCACCACCTTCCTGGCGGACAGGGCCTACGACGACCAGGGCCTGCTGGTCCCGCGCAAGCTGCCCGACTCGGTCATCAAGGACGAGGCCAGCGTGCTCGCCCGCGTGCGCCAGCTGCTGCGGGAGGGCACCGTGACCACCTACGGCGGCGCCACCATTCCCATGAAAGCGCGCTCGATCCTGGTGCACGGCGACACGCCGGGCGCCGTCGAGCTCGCCCGCACGGTCCGCTCGGAGATCGAGGCAGCCGGGGGTCGCATCGTGCCCATCTCGCGCCACCTCGCCTGAGCAGTGGGACTAAGGGTTACCCCCGTAATAAGCCTTCCTTATCTCAACAGCCCGATTCCGTCTTGGTCACGCGTCGAGCCGATCGCTAAATTTCAATCAACCACCAAGCACTGCACCCACATGCCATTCGCCGACTACACCACCGCTCTCGTCACCGGCGCCTCCTCGGGCATCGGCGCCGCCGTCGTCAGGCGCCTGCGCGCCGAAGGCCTGCAGGTGCATGCCATCGCCCGCTCCAGGGACGCCCTGCATGCCCTGGCTGAGGAAAGCGGCTGCATCCCCCACGTGCTGGACGTGACCGACCTGCAAGGCCTCACACGCCTCACGAAGGAAGTGGCCTTCGACGTGCTGGTGAACAACGCCGGCGTGGACAAGCCGCGTTCCATCCTCAAGGCCGAGCCCGAGGACATCGACCTGCTGGTGGACGTGAACCTGCGTGCCGTGCTGCACCTGTGCCGCCTGGTGGTGCCGGGCATGGTGGCGCGCGACCGCGGCCACGTCATCAACATCAGCTCCATCGCTGCTGCCTACAACTTCGGCGGCAACAGCACCTACCACGCGACCAAGGCGGCGGTGAGCATGCTCTCGCGCCAGTTGCGCATCGATGCCTTCGGCAAGCGCGTGCGCGTGACCGAGATCTGCCCGGGGCGCGTGGCCACGGACATCTTCGCGCACGTGCATGGCGACTCCAAGGAGACCTACGAGCGCTTCGTCGAAGGCTTCGAGCTGCCGCAGGCCGAGGACATCGCCAACGCGATCGGCTTCGCCATCGCCGCGCCCATCGCCGTGAACATCGGCCACATGGAGATCACGCCCACCCTGCAGGTGCCCGGGGGCTTGTCGACCACGCGGCCCGAGCACCCCAAGGCCTGACGCACCACAACAAAAAGGAGCCTGCCATGAAGGACTTCAACCTGATGGTGATCCTGCTGAGCCCCGAGTTCAGGCAGATGCTCCTCCACGGCCTGAAGATCACGCTGGTGATTGCGGCCGGTTCCTGGCTGCTGGCGATGACGCTGGCCCTGGTGCTTCTCACCGCGCGCCTCACGTCCAGTCGCATCGCCCAGCGCATCGTCGCGGCCTACGTGTCCTACCACCGCAACGTGCCCACGCTCGTGCAGATGATGCTCTGGTACTTCGGCATCGCCAGCCTGCTGCCGGACAACGCACAGGGCTGGCTGGCCGACCACCATGCCGAGGCCCTCTTCGCCATCGTCTCGCTGGGCCTGTGCCAGGCGGCCTACTTCAGCGAAGACCTGCGCTCGGGCTTCCGCGCGGTGCCCACCGGCCAGGCCGAAGCGGCGCGCGCCCTGGGCCACAGCTATGTCGGCTCGATGCGCCATGTCCTGATGCCGCAGGCCATCCGCAATGCGATCCCGGCGCTGGTGAACCACAGCGTGTCGCTGTTCAAGAACAGCAGCCTGGCCATGGCCATCGGCGCTGCCGAGCTGACCCACGCGGTGAAGGAGCTGGAGAGCCAGACCTTCCGCACCTTCGAGGTCTTTCTGATCGCCACCGTGGTCTACCTGGTGATCTCCCTGTTCATCATGGCGGCCGGCGCCTGGCTGGACCGGCGCGCATCGCTGGCCACCGCGAGGTAAACAGCGATGAGCGACATCTTCAACATCCTCGGCGACAACTGGCTGCTGCTGCTGGTCGGCCAGTACCCCAACGGCCCGCTGGGCGGCCTGGCCTGCACGCTGATCCTCTCGCTGCTGGCGATGGTGCTGGCTTTTCCGGCGGGCATCCTGGTGGCGCTGGCCCGGCTCTCGCGCTGGCGTCTGCTCAACTGGCCGGCCACGGCGCTGGTCTACGGCACGCGCGGCATTCCGCTTCTGATGATCATCCTGTGGGTGTACTTCCTGGTGCCGCTCTTGATCGGGCGCAACGTCACCGGCTTCACCACCATGGTGTGCACCCTGGTCATCTACGAGTCGGCCTTCCTGGCCGAGATCATCCGCGCCGGCATCCTGGCGCTGCCCAAGGGGCAGATGGAAGCGGCACGCGCCCTGGGCCACAGCTACCTGGGCGCCATGTGGGCGGTGATCCTGCCGCAGGCGCTCTACAACATGCTGCCCAGCATGCTCAGCCAGTTCGTCTCCACCATCAAGGAGACCACGCTGGGCTACGTGATCAACGTGCCGGAACTCACCTTCGCGGCCAATCAGATCAACAACCAGCTGCTGACCAAGCCCTTCCACGTGTTCGCCATCCTGGCGGTCATGTACTTCATCCTGTGCTGGAGCCTGACCTGGCTGGCGACCTGGCTCGAACGCCGCATCGCCACCAAGCGCCAGGGCGCCAAGGCCCGCCCTGCCGTGGCCGGCGCCCAGGCCGCCGCCGTCGTCTCTCCCCTTCCCACCGACCGGCCGCTGGCCGCCGCCTCGACGAGGACCACCCCATGATCTCCTTCAGCCAAGTCAACAAGTGGTACGGCGACTACCACGCCCTGGTCGACATCTCCGCCGAGGTGAAGAAGGGCGAGGTCGTGGTGGTGTGCGGGCCCTCGGGCTCGGGCAAGTCCACCCTGATCCGCACCGTGAACCGCTTGGAGGAGATCCAGTCGGGCGACCTGCAGTTCGACGGCAGCAAGGTCAACGGCCCCATGCCCGGCAAGCAGCTCAACCAGCTGCGCAGCCGCATCGGCTTCGTGTTCCAGAGCTTCAACCTCTTCCCGCACATGTCGGTGCTGGAGAACATCATGTTCTCGCCGCAGCGCCTGCGCGCCATGGGCAAATCGGAGGCGCGCGGCAAGGCGATGACGCTGCTCGAGCGAGTGGGCCTGGCCAACAAGGCGGAGTCCTATCCGGCGCAGCTGTCGGGTGGCCAGCAGCAGCGCGTGGCCATTGCGCGCGCGCTGGCCATGGAGCCGCCGGCCATGCTCTTCGACGAGCCCACCAGCGCCCTGGACCCCGAGATGGTGGGCGAGGTGCTGGCCGTGATGCGCAGCCTCGCCCAGGACGGCATGACCATGATGTGCGTCACCCACGAGATGAACTTCGCCCGCGAGGTCGCCGACCGCGTGTGGTTTATGGACGCCGGCTCCATCCTGGAGACCGCCGACCCGCAGACATTCTTCAGCAAGCCGCAGCACCCGCGGGCGCAGCGCTTCCTGAGCGACCTGCGCGCGCATTGAGTTTTTTCCATCCCCCGACCTATCCCAGGAGTTCCAGCATGCAGATCCGTCCTTCCTTCCGGTTCGCCATCGCCACCCTCGCCTTGGGCGCGGCATGTGCTCCCGCCCTGGCCGACCAGTGGGCGGACATCCAGCAGCGCAAGGAGCTTCGCTGTGCCACCTTCGCCGACGTGCCGCCCTTCGCGGCGCCGGACCCGAAGACGCGGGAGATGGTCGGCTTCGACGTCGACCTGTGCAACACCATTGCCAAGCAACTGGGCGTGAAGGCCGCCGTGGTACCCGTGTCGGTCGAGGCCCGCGTGCCCGAAGTGAAGATGGGCCGCGTGGACATCACCGTCGCCAACCTGGCCTACACCCTGAGCCGCGCCGAGCAGATCCAGTTCAGCCACCCCTACTACCTGGCCAAGGAGATGCTGGCGGTGAAGGCCTCGGACCCTGGCACGAAGAAGGCCGACTTCAAGGGCAAGCGCGTGGCCTCCACCAAGGGCTCGACCTCCGAGCAGTCCATCAAGCTCAACGGCTCGGACCCCGTGACCTTCCAGGACACCGGCTCGGCCTACATGGCCGTGCAGCAGAACAAGGCCGTGGGCATGGTGGCCAACACCATGACCATCACCAAGCTGGTGAACCAGTCCAAGTCCGGCGGCGCGGTGGAGCTGAAGATGATCCAGGACCCGATGCTGTTCCAGCCCATCGGCATCGGCATGAAGAAGGACGAACCAGCCCTGCTGGGCAAGGTCAACGACGCCCTGGTCGCGCTGGACAAGTCCGGCGAGATCAACAAGCTGTGGGACAAGTGGCTGGGCCCGTCCACCGAGTACAAGATCGTGCGCGACGAGAAGGTCGTGCCGCTGGCAGACCTGAAGTTCGATCCGATCCAGTGAGTCGGGAGGGCCTGTATCCTTCGCGATCCCATGGCCCGACTGAACGCCGAGCAGCTGCGTGAACTTTGCGCCCGCCAGGACCCCTCCCTGGTGGCGGGCTGCACCTGCGCCCCGCTGCAGGTGCCTTCCTGGGAAAGCATCACCGACGAGCGCTGGCACGAAAGCGTCCGCCTGGCCGGCACCCTGCGCGACGAAGAGGAATACGAGCCCACCTTCGAGGAGTTCCACCCGAAGGGCACGCGCTACGCATCGCCCGACGCGCCCATCGCGCTGGGCTGGTTCCCCTTCAACCGCAGCGACGTGCATGCCTGCAGCCGCTGCCACAGCGTGTTCCTGCGCTACACCGAATACGGCGGCTACTACATGGACCACCGGGTGCGGATGGTCGACCCGAAGCTGATCGTCTAGGCCGACCGTCCGCAGCGGCTCACAGCGAACTCAGGAACGCGATCATGGCTTCGCGGTCCTCCTTCGACATCGCGCCGAAGCTGACGCGGCTGGTCGTGGCCTCGCCGCCGTGCCACAGGATGGCTTCCTTCAGCGTGCGAGCCCGGCCGTCGTGCAGATAACGCACGTTCTGATCGCTGCCCTGCACGTACTTCAGCGAACCCAGGCCCCACAGCGGCGCCGTGCGCCACATGCTCTCGGTGGCCTTGCCTTCGGCCAGCGTGTCGCTCAGGCCCGCGCCCATGTCGTGCAGCAGGAAGTTGGAATAGGGCCGGATGGTCTGGTTGCGCAGTTCCGCGAAGGGATGCTTGGTGCCCGTCTTCATCTGCGGCGTGTGGCAGGCCACGCATTGCGCCTGTGCGAACAGCGCGCTGCCGCGGTTGATCTGGTCCGGGTTCAAGTTGTGCTCGGGCGAGACGCGCGTGTCGGCCGGGAAGCCGCTGCGCAGGCTGCGCTGCGCCGGCACGGCCAGCAGCGACAGGTAGTCCGACAGCCGCTCCAGTTCCGACTCGGAGATCGATGTGCCGCCGACGGTGTTGTGGCAGTCCGGGTCCAGGCGCTGGCAGCCGCGGCTGGGGAACACCGGGCTGGTCACGCTCATGTCCTTGAGGAGCGCATCGCCGATCTGCTGGCGCAGCGTGGCCTTGGCGGCCTTCCAGCCGTAGCGGCCGAGGTGCATCTTGCCGTTCTCCGGGTTGCTGACCCAGTTCGGCACGCCTCGCACGCCATCCCCATTCCTGTCGGTCGGATCGGCGAGGTCGAGGATGGTGGTCTCGTCGATGGCCTCGATCAGGCCCATGCCGACGATCTGCGCCGCCTGGCGCACTGAGTACCTGGCGGGCACCGGGCCCTTGAAGCCGTACACGGGCTTCTGCAGCTCGACCTTCTCGCCGTCGGGCAGGGTGTAGACCGTGGTGTCGAAGGACTGCACGCTCACCGACAGGTCGGTGGCGCCGGCGTCGCGGCTGCGCTGCTGCACGTTCAGGCCGTAGGTCGAGTCGGGCACGGGAATGGCACCGGTGGAAGAAGCCGCTGCAGTCAGCACGGCCATCGAGTCCAGGCGCGCGCCGATGCCCGGGAAGACGCTTCGGCCATTGAGCGTGTGGCAGGCGATGCAGCGCTCCTGGTTGTAGCGCGGGCCCAGCTGGTTCACGTGCGCCGAGAACACCGGGTTGTCGTCCGGATGCTCGGAGTGCTTGCCGTTCAGGAAGGAGGTGTGGAACAGCCGCCGGCCCTGCACGAAGCGCTTGGAGTTCACGATGCCGATGTTGTTGGCCATCTGCTGGAACACCCGCATCGGCTCTTCCGAGTAGTTGTACGACAGGCTGGTGAGGCCGCCGAGCAGTGTCGCGTCGGGCAGCGGCGCGGAGTTGAGCCGCGGCGCGACGCCATACCAGGGCGCCAGGCCCTGCCCCACGATGTAGAGCTGCTCGAAGGAGTAGTAGCGGCTGCCGGCGCCGTCCACCACCGCCTTGCCACGCAGGCTGTCGGAAACCGGCTCGCCGGCATGCATGCCGTCGCCGTAGCGCTCCAGGCGCTGGGCGGGCGACAGCTCGATCACGTCGCCCATCTTGAGCGCGCGGTGCGGCTGGCCCTTGGGCACGTCCCAGTAGGAATCGAAGTCGATCTTGCAATCGCGGCTGCCCGCCATGCACACCGGCTTGCCGCCCAGCTTGGGGTTGTTGAAGCCGGTGTTGAGCGACCAGCCGTAGTCGCGCACGCCTTCGTCGTTGCTGTTGCGAAACAGGCTGAAGGTGGTGCCGTCGAAGGTGCCGTCGTTGACGATCAGCACCATCTCGATGAGCTGCTTGCCCGCCGGCACGTGGTCGCGGATCTCGATGCCGTAGGTGCGGTTCTGGAAGTAGGCCGAGGGAAAGGTGAGATAGCGCCCCGGCCCCTGGTCGGCGGCCGTCCAGTCCTCGCCGCGCTCGCGCGCATGCCGCTCGGTCGGGCGCATGCCCATCAGCGTGACCAGCGTGCCGTCCGCTTCGCGGTACTGGATCTGCTCGGTCACCGGTGTGGCTGGCGCATACAGCGGGTAGTAGGTCGTGATGCCCAGGTTGGGGTTCGGCGACGTGGACTGCGTGGGTGGCAGCGGGGGCGACGGCGGCACGGGGTTGGGTGCGTCGACGTCGGTGCCGATGTTGCGCGGCTCCTCGTCCACGGGCGTCGTCGCCGGCGGCGTACCTTGCGAGGGCCCCGCGCCGCCGCCTGTCGAACTGCCCGAGCCGCCGCCGCAGGCACTCAGCGCGGCCGCAGCGACCACCAGGGCGGCCGCCAGGGCGGCGTCCATGTTCTTCATGTTCACGATGGGATTTCCTTCTTTCTTTTGTCCTGCGGCGACGGTGTCGCGCGTGGCATGCCCTGGTGCAGCCTTCGTGCCATGCTGGAAACGGGCCGCAAGACGCCGAAGTGCGACAGATTTGTCAGATCACCCAACAAACTTGATGCTTGGCAGCGCTCGCCGCGCACAGATATGTCGATGTGCGTGCCAGCGTGCGGACCGCAGAAGCGATCCGCAGGCGGCTAGCCTGCAAAGGGCAACGTCAGGTAGTGACGGCCGAGCTCCGTCAACTCGCCGCGGGCAGCGAGCAGGCTCGTGTGATGCGGGTCCGAGGCCCAGCGGCCGGTGAACCAGGCATAGCGGAACACGTCGCTGCGCCCTTCGCAGGTGGCGACCATGTCGCTCATCTGCGCCTTCTGCCTGGCCACCGTGTCGATCTGCGCGCCGTCCGCCTGGCTGTGCCAGTTGGCGAACTCGGTGACCCAGACCGGCTTGCCGTACTTCTTCAGGCGATCGAGCTGCGCGCCCAGCCCGTAGTCGTACCAGTGGAAGGCCAGGTGGTCGATCCGCGGATCGCGGTTGCCGTTCGCCGCGCGGTACTCGGCATGGAAGGCATCGAGCCACACCACCGGATCGGCGAAGCCCGGCATGGTGCCCCAGGTGATGGCCGGCCCGACCAGCTTCACGCCGGTGCGATCGGCGATGGCCTCGTAGCGCGGCCACAGCGCCGCCGCTTGCGCGGGCGTGAGATTGGCCTGGTCCGTGAGATTGGGTTCGTTGAGCAGCAGCAGGTGCCTGATGTCCGGATGGGCCTGCAGGTAGGCCACGACCTCGGCGGTATCGAAGTTGCCGTTCCAGAGCATCGGATGGAAATCCATGCCGTAGCGCGTGCGGAAGTCGGCAGGCACGCCGGCATTGGGGCGCAGGCCCCAGGCATACCACCAGCTGACGCCCGGCGCGAGCACGGCCAGGTCTTCCGGGGTGGCCAGGTCGTAGGCGATGCCGCGCTTGGCACTCTTCGCACCGGGCACCGGGTCCTCCTTCACGGGGCCGCCCGTGGGGTTGTCGGCCGAGGGAGGTGCTGCGCCGGCCGCCGGATCGGAGGACTGCCCCCCGCCACCTCCACCGCACGCCGCAAGACCGGCCGCCACCAGCGAAGACGCGCCCCAACCCAGGAGTCGCCTGCGGCGCAGCAGGTCGATCCGCCGACTTGTGATCACGTGGATTCCCTCTTCACGCCAACGAGCAGATGCCCAGCCTCGTACGCCCCTCGCGCAGCGACTTTCAGCTTCTCGATCCCAGCCTTCATCTGGAGAGTCGTCTCCTTGCCGGACAACTGGCCGGGTTCATCCATGAGCGTGACGGCGACGCTCAACAGGGTCCTGGCAGCCATCAGCGACTTGCGCGTCGCAAGGCGCTGTTGCACGAGACTTTGCCCTGCTGCAGCGGCATGGCCCTTGCCTGGACGGGGCACCAGGTATTCCCCGTCGTCACCACTCCTGAGCAGAACATGTTCAATGAGTTGTAGCGCTTGCTCTATGTCGAGCAGTTCCGTTGTCTTCATTACCTGCAATGTCTTATCCACGCCGCGCTCCATCGAGCGACCGACGGCCATTCTTATGACTATTGATGGCAAATCCCAAGATATTCGGCGTCGCTCATCCGAAAGGAGGAGCCAGCCATCTCCCCCGGTCGGCGCGAGCCGATGCACAAGGGCACGAACCTTTGGGGCCGCGTTCAGAAGACTTGAAGTACAGGACGTCAAATCATGCGAACTGGACAGCAACTCGCGTACCCGCCCGCATCGCCTGTCGCCGATGGGGCAAATGAACACTTAAGGGTGCATGGAAGTGGCAAATTTGTAACTGCCGCTGGAGATCGACGACAAGATTGTCAGAGCCCTGCGGCGGCCCGTACGGTGGCGGAGCTCCGTAAGAATGCGGCGATGCGCCGCTCTGCTACAATGCCGGGTTCCCCGATGCGTTGCAAGCCATCGAGGTGCCTGCGCAGGCAACGCCGAATCTCACGGCGGCACGTCGGACAAGAGCCACCACGACGAGAAAAACTATAGGTGACTCCTGCATGTGAATGTGCCGTAACGTGGGCCGCGTAAGTGCCCACGACCAATCTGAACAAGGAAGCTCGCCGCGTGCGGGCTTTTTTCGTTGGCAATGCGCATCGGCCATTGCGCGCGGCATTGTCCACGGCCGGCGTGGACATCGTTGTGGACAACCGCCTGCAAAACCTTGCGAAGCGGCTCCAGGAGTGCCTTTCAACGACTTGCCCACCAAACAGGCACGGTCGCATTTACCGGGACGCTACCGTAAAAGAAGCCCTTCCCTCGCGCTATCGCGTGGGGCCAGATTGGGCGCGCACAGCAGGACCTGAATCGATGGACGCAAATTTGTAACGATCCGCGATTGTCGCCGTGCAAGTTCGCCCACGTTGCAAGCGCTTCGCGCCATGAAAACGGTTCCTTGAAAAAGAAATCGCTTTCACGGGAATACGCATAACGCACATAACGAATCGGTCTTTGGGCAGGGGCCGCAGAGCGAATAGAGTCCGCCAACTTTTTTGGCTCGCCCGCGTGTCGCACGGCGCGAGACGCTCCCTGCCCGCCGGTTCCCGCTTCGCCTCGATGTCCAGCCTTTCCAACTCTCCCTCTCCCGACTCCCTGCAAATCAGCATCGCCGAACTGGCCCATCAGGATGCGCAGCGTGCACTCCAGGAAGACACAGGCAGCGGAGACCTGACCGCGGCACTCGTGCCGCACGAAGCGCACGCACGTGCCCGCGTGCTGCTGCGTGAAGACGCAACGCTGTGCGGCGCACCCTGGGTCGAGGCGGTCATCCGCCGACTGGACCCGCAGGCCGTCATCCACTGGATCCGCCGCGAAGGCGAGCGCTGCCAGGCAGGCGAAACCGTGCTGGAATTGCAGGGCCGCGCACAGGCACTGCTCACCGGCGAGCGCACGGCACTGAACTTCCTGCAGCTTCTCAGCGCGGTTGCGACGCGCACGGCCACCTACGTCGATGCGGTCAAAGGCACGCGCGCCAGCATCGTCGACACACGCAAGACATTGCCCGGCCTCCGACTCGCGCAGAAGTACGCCGTGCGCACCGGCGGCGGCACCAACCACCGCATCGGCCTGTACGACGCCATCCTGATCAAGGAGAACCACATCGCGGCCGCCGGCGGCATCGCGCAGGCCCTGGCAGCGGCCAACCGTTCTCGGGGCAATGCAAGGTTCATCGAGATCGAGGTCGAGGCCCTGGGGCAACTGGACGAGGCGCTGGCCCACGGCGCACGCATGGTGCTGCTGGACAACATGGACCTGCCGACACTGCGTCAGGCCGTGGCGATGAACGATGCGGCCGGCGATGCCCGCGCCATCCTCGAGATCTCGGGCGGCGTCACGCTCGAGTCGGTGCGCGCGCTGGCCGAGACCGGCGTCGACCGCATCTCGGTGGGGTCCCTCACCAAGGACGTGAAGGCGATCGATTTCTCGATGCGCTTCGAAGAGGGAGCCTGAGTCATGAGCGAACTGGTCAGCATCGCCTTCGAGCAACCGGCCTACCGGCCTTCGGGCGCGGCATGCAGCACGAGCCACGCGTGGGCGCGGGTGCCGCCCGAGCCTTCGCGCGCCGAACGCGGGCTGCTCAAGGAGCGCATCCGGCAGTTGCTGCGGGAGCAGCAGGCCGTGCTGGTGGCCCACTACTACGTGCACCCCGACCTGCAGGACCTGGCCGAGGAGACCGGCGGCCTGGTCGCGGATTCGCTGGAGATGGCGCGCTTCGGCCGCGACCATCCGGCGCACACGCTGGTGGTCGCGGGCGTACGCTTCATGGGCGAGACGGCCAAGATCCTCTCGCCCGGCAAGCGCGTGCTGATGCCCGACCTGGACGCGACCTGCTCGCTCGACCTGGGTTGCCCTGCAGAAGAGTTCGCCGCTTTCTGCGACCAGCATCCGGACCGCACCGTCCTCGTCTATGCGAACACCAGCGCGGCCGTGAAGGCGCGCGCCGACTGGATGGTGACCTCGGGCTGCGCGCTCGACGTGGTGCGCGCCCTCACGGCGCAGGGCCGCAAGATCCTCTGGGCGCCGGACCGGCACCTGGGCGACTACATCCGGCGCGAGACCCACGCCGACCTGCTGAGCTGGGAAGGCGCGTGCATCGTGCACGACGAGTTCAAGGCGCTGGAGCTGGAGCTGCTCAAGGAGCAGCATCCCGACGCCAAGGTGCTGGTGCATCCGGAGTCGCCCGCCGACGTGATCGCGCTGGCCGATGCGGTGGGTTCGACCGCAGGCATCCTCGCGGCGGCACAGCGCATGGACGCCCGGCATTTCATCGTCGCGACCGACACCGGGCTGCTGCACAAGCTGCGCACGCTCAACCCCAGCAAGACCTTCATCGAGGCGCCGACCGCCGGCAACAGCGCCACCTGCAAGAGCTGCGCGCATTGCCCCTGGATGGCGATGAACGACCTGGCGGGCGTCATCCGCGTGCTGGAAACCGGCGCCAACGAGGTGCTCGTCGACAGCGCCATCGCACAGCGCGCGCGCCTGCCGATCGATCGCATGCTGGATTTCACCGCGGCGCTCAGGAACGGCGCGCCGGCGGTGGGCATCACGCCCGGCATCGGGGCGGCGTGATGGCATCGCTCCAGTTCGACGTGCTGGTCGTCGGCAGCGGCCTGGCGGGCCTCACCACGGCCTTGCACCTGGCGCCCACGCGGCGCGTCGCGGTGCTCACCAAGCGCAGCGTGTCCGATGGCGCGAGCCAATGGGCGCAAGGCGGAATCGCAGCCGTGCTCGACGCGAAGGACAGCATGGCCTCGCACATCGACGACACGCTGGTGGCCGGCGCCGGCCTGTGCGACCTGCCGGCCACGCGCCTGGTGGTCGAAGGCGCACCGGCCTGCATCGCCTGGCTGCGCGAGCTGGGCGTTCCCTTCTCGCTCGAGGAGGGCGAGCTGCACCTCACCCGCGAAGGCGGCCACAGCCAGCGGCGCATCGTGCATGCGGCCGATGCCACGGGCGCCGCGGTTCAGCGCACGCTCATCGAATTGGCGCGACGCACGCCGAACATCCATTTCTTCGAGCATCACGCGCTGGTCGACCTCATTCCCGGCAGCGGCATCGCGCACGGCGCCCCGGCCTGTGCGGGCGTGTATGCGCTGGACGAATCGACCGGCGAGGTGGTGGCCTTCAACGCGCCACAGACCGTGCTGGCCACCGGCGGTGCGGGCCAGGTCTACCTGCACACGACGAACCCGGCCACGGCGACCGGCGACGGCATCGCGGCGGCGTGGCGCGCCGGCTGCCGCGTGTCGAACATGGAGTTCATCCAGTTCCACCCGACCTCGCTGTTCCATCCGGACGCGCAGTCCTTCCTCATCAGCGAGGCGGTGCGCGGCGAAGGCGGCGTGCTGCGGCTGCCCGCGTCTGCGGGCGGCCATCGCTTCATGCCCATGCACGACGCGCGCGCCGAACTCGCGCCGCGCGACGTTGTGGCCCGCGCCATCGATGCGGAGATGAAGAAGCACGGGCTCGACTGCGTGCACCTGGACATCTCGCACCAGAGCCCGGCGTTCCTTCAGCACCACTTCCCGAACATCCTCGCGCGCTGCGCCACGCATGGCATCGACATCACCCGCGAGCCGATTCCGGTGGTGCCGGCCGCGCACTACACCTGCGGCGGTGTGGTCACCGACCTGCAGGGCCGCACCGACCTGGCGGGCCTCTACGCGATCGGCGAGACCGCCTGCACGGGGCTGCATGGCGCCAACCGGCTGGCCAGCAACTCGCTGGTCGAATGCATGGTGTTCGCGCGCGCAGCGGCGCAGCAGATCACGGATGCGCCCGACCCGGCTGCAGCCGCCGCACTGCCCTGGCGGGCGCATTCGGCGCATGAGGCCGATCCCGGCGAGATCGCGCGCCGCGTCGAGGGCCTGCGGCGCCTGATGTGGGAGCACGCGGGCATCGTGCGCAGCGGCGACGCGCTCGAGCGCGCGGCAGAGCGCATCGACGCACAGCGGCGCGAGACCGAGGCCCTTTTTGCGGACGCCAGGCTCACGCGGGATCTCGTCGAGCTGCGCAACCTGGTGCAGATCGCGCAGCTGGTGGTGCGCTCCGCGCGCTCACGGCTCGAAAGCAGGGGCCTGCACTTCAGGCTGGACCACCCGGACAGCGCGGCCCGCGCCACCCCCACCCTGCTCGCACCCCTTGCCGAATGACCCGGTTTCCATCTTCGAGGACCTTGCCCCATGTTCCGTACCCTGCTGAAGTCTAAGATCCATCGCGCGTCGGTGACCGATTGCGAGCTGCACTACGAAGGCTCCTGCGCCATCGATGAAGACCTGCTGGATGCCGCCGGCCTGGCCGACAACGAACAGATCCACATCTGGAACGTCACCAACGGCGAGCGCTTCGTGACCTACGCGATTCGCGCGCAACGCGGCTCGCGGATCATCTCGGTCAATGGCTCGGCAGCCCGCCGTGCCTGCGTGGGCGACCTGCTCATCATCGCGGCCTTCGGCCTGGTCGCGGAGGAGCGCGTCGCCGCGCACCAGCCCCGGCTGGTGTTCGTCGACGCGGCCAACCGGGTCAAGGACGTGCATTCGCAGGTGCCTGTCCAGACCGCAGAAACACAGCCGCTGCCGGCCTGATCCGCCATGTCGAGCCCCGACACCGCCGCGCCCTACGGCGCCGCGCCCGCGCCCGCGTCCCGCAAGGCCATGACTCTCGCGCGCCTGGCGGACATGCACGCACGCGGCGAGAAGATCGCCATGCTGACCGCCTACGACGCCACTTTCGCCGCGGTGGCCGATGGCGCAGGCGTGGACTGCCTGCTGGTGGGCGACTCGCTCGGCATGGTCTGCCAGGGCCTGGACAGCACCATCGGCGTCTCGCTGGACACGATGTGCCATTACACCGGGAGCGTCGCGCGCGGCTTGCAGCGTGTGCAGGGCGCAGCCTGGCTCATTGCCGACCTGCCCTTCGGCAGCTACCAGGAATCGCGCGAGCAGGCCCTGCGAAGCGCAACGGCGCTGATGCAGGCCGGCGCCCGGATGGTCAAGCTCGAAGGCGGCGGCTGGACGGTCGACACCGTGCGCTTCATGTCCGAGCGGGGCATTCCCGTCTGCGCACACCTGGGGCTGACCCCGCAGACCGTGTACGCCCTCGGTGGCTACAGGGTGCAGGGGCGCGACGAAGCCTCCGCTGCGCGCCTGTCGCAGGACGCACGCGCCCTTCAGGATGCGGGAGCGGCCATGCTGGTGCTCGAGATGGTGCCGGCTCCGCTCGCCCGGGCCGTGACGGCAGAACTCTCGCGATGCGCCACGATCGGCATCGGTGCGGGCCGCGCCACCTCGGGGCAGGTGCTGGTCATGCACGACATGCTGGGCATCCACCTGGGCCGGCCGCCGAAATTCGTGCGCAACTTCATGGCCGGCTCCGGCGGCATCGAAGAGGCGCTGCGGGCCTACGTCCATGCAGTGAAGGACGGCAGCTTCCCCGACGACGACGTTCACGCCTGGTAGCCACGCATCCTGCATCCGCAAAGGCAAGGAATCTCCATGCACATCGCAAGAACCATCCCCGAACTGCGCGAGTTCCTCGGTGACAGTCGCCAGGCCGCATTCGTGCCCACGATGGGCAATCTCCACGAAGGCCACCTGACGCTTGTCAGGAAAGCCCGCTCGCTGGGCGAGGTCAGCGTCGCGAGCATCTTCGTCAATCGGCTCCAGTTCCTGCCGCACGAGGACTTCGACACCTATCCGCGCACTTGGGAGAGCGACTGCGAAAAGCTGCGCTCGGCCGGTTGCGACCTGCTCTTCGCGCCTGACGAGAAGGCACTCTATCCCGAGCCCCAGACCTGCAAGGTGCATCCGGACCCGCTGCTCGCGGACACGCTGGAAGGCGAGTTCCGGCCCGGCTTCTTCACCGGCGTGTGTACCGTGGTGATGAAGCTCTTCGCGTGCGTGCAGCCGCGCGCCGCGGTCTTCGGCAAGAAGGACTACCAGCAGCTCATGGTGATCCGCCACATGGTGCGGCAGTTCGCGCTGCCAATCGAAGTCGTGGGTGCAGAGACGGAGCGCGCCGATGATGGCCTGGCCTTGTCCTCGCGCAACGGCTACCTGGACAAGCAGGAACGCATCCAGGCGGGCCAGTTGTCGGCCACCCTGCGCTCGGTGGCGCAGGCCGTGCGTGACGGCGATCGCGACTTCAAGGCCATCGAGGCGCGCGCAACGACCGCCCTGGCCGCACGCGGCTGGAAGCCGGACTACATCGCGCTGCGCCGCCGAAGCGACCTGCAGCTGCCCACGAGCGGCGATTCTCTGGTGGTGCTGGCCGCAGCGCGGCTCGGCGCCACCCGGCTCATCGACAACCTCGAGATCGATGTCTAGCGCCGTCTCCCTCCGTCACGGGCTTCTCCGTGAAATAGTTCACAACGCAATGGCGCCCTGGCGCGCCGCATGTCAAATGACATACCAAAGTATTAGTTCCCGCCGAAGAATGCGGGCATGGAAAAAGAGCATGACACGAACCTCGGATGGTGGACCGACAAGCCCGAGCGCGAAGACCGCGACACCTCCTTCGCGCCCATGAGCGGCCCCCTGAACGAGCGGCAGGAACCGGTATGGTTGAAGGCCGCAGTCATCGTGACCATCATGGTTGTTTTCGGCTTGTCGCTGCTTCGGCTCGTCGGTCTGATTCCCTAGCCGGACCGCGATGAGTTTGAATTCGAGCCCGCCACACAACGAAATCGTGCAACCCAGGAAGCTCCGGCTCAATGCCGAGCAGTGGCAGACGCTGCAGGCCCTGGCCGAGGGCATCGGCAATCCGGGTCCGAGTGCGCAGGTGACGGCGATAGGCCGCCTGACATCCCATGGCCTGGTGGCCACGGATCCGAGCGGCTGTCCCTACCTGACCCTGTTCGGCATGCAGCGCCTGGACCAGGGGCGCTAGTTCAGGTTGGCCTTGTCCAGGCCCCAGGCCTTGTCGTATGCGCCGGGCACCGCCTTGAAGGCCACGTTTGCACGGTTCCATCCGTTGATGGACATGATGGCGAAGGTCAGGTCCGACAGTTCCTTTTCCGACAGCTGCGTGCGCACGCGCTCGTAGAGCTCGTCGGGTACGCCGTTCTCGGGCAGCCGGGTGAGGACCTCCGTCCAGGCCAGCGCCGCACGCTCGCGCGGGATGAAGAGCGTGGACTCGCGCCAGCCCGCCACGTGGTGCAGGCGCAGTTCGCGCTCGCCGTGGATCTTTGCTTCCTTCACGTGCATGTCGATGCAGAAGGTGCAGCCGTTCATCTGCGATGCACGCAGCACCACCAGGTCGATGATCGATTGCTCGATCGCCCCCGTGGTGAGCTGTTGGGAGAAGGCCAGGAACTTCTTGGTGAGTTCCGGAGATTGTTCCATGTAGTTCAGACGCTGGGTCATTGCGGTTCCTTGAGGGATTGAAGAGACGGATCAATCCTAGGGACGCCGGGGCCGCGACGGTAGGTGGCAAGGCGGAACCACGGCGGTGCGCACCAGACACCAATGGGGTGGCATCGGCCTGCCTCCCAGGCTCGCCAACTACGTCAGCGACTGCGGAATCGTGAACACCATGTTCGCCGCGCCGCGGAACTCGCCCTTGGTCACCAGGAACCACAGCGTCGCGTTGTCGCCGACCAGCTCGCCGATGTTGCTGCTCGCGGCGGCTCGGCGCCCGACGAGCATGCCGTAGGTGCTGAAGCGCGGTTGCGCCGCGGTGAAGTGGTTGCCGCTGACGCTCATGAAGTTGCCGGCGCACATCACCATGTCGGCGGTGAAGGTGTTTCCCTGCAGCACCACGGTCTGGAACAGGCCACGCACCTGCCTGGCAGTGAACAGCTTGACGGTCTCGATGCCCAGCGACATGCGCGTGAGGAGGTTGTTCGCGAACACCAGCTGGCCGGCACCGGGCTGCACCTCGAAGTCGCCGGGCTGCAGCGCGCGGATGAGTGCATCGCGCGGCACGTCCGGATCGGGAATACCGTAGAAGGCCACGTCGCCGGCGAACACGCAGTGCGTGATCTCGCACACGGCCGTGATGTCCTGGAACACGGCCGCGGCCCGCAAGGCGGCCGGCAGCGTGCAGCCGTGCATGCGCAGCGTGCGCGTGCTGCCCACGGCGAGCCAGGGCAGCTGGCTGTCGCTGCGCCCGGCCACATTCACGCCGTCGATCTCGACCTGGGTGTTGTTGGTCAGCGCGATCAACCCGCGCTCGGTGAGCTGCAGCTGCAGGTCGCGCAGTTCCAGCGCGGCCAGGCCGGAGAGCGAGATCGGCAACGCGGACTGGATCACCGCCGTGGGGCCACAGCCATGCAGGGACAGCCGCCGCACGAGGCGCGTGGGGGTCGCATCCAGCTGCAGGCCGGTCTTGAGCTGGTGCGTTCCGGGCAGGAAGCAGATGCACAGCGAAGGCCGTTCGGCCAGCAGCTTCTCCAGCAGCTCGCTGCTCAGCTCGGGGAAGTTGCCGCCTTCGCCGATCGTGATCTCGCACCCACCGCCGCCGCTGGCGGGCGTGCTGGCGGTGGCCGCGAACACCAGCACCTGCTCGGGCACGGCCGCGCCGCCCGTGGTCAGCAGGTTGGCGCGCACGCGCTGGTTCTGCGGCGTGCCCAGGCGCCAGGGGCATTCGGCCAGGCCCTGGGCGTTGCAGGTGGCATCGAAGCCGTTGGCCGGCGGGTTGCCCACGGCACCGCCCCCCGCTTCCACCGCGAAGCGCACGCGCGCACCGGGCACCGGCAGCGCACCGCGCATCACGCGCACGCGCAGCGGCTCGGGCAGCGCGCCGCCCGGCGTGGTGTCCTGGCCGTCGCCGCCCACGTAGAGCAGCTGCGTCATCCTGGTCAGGGGCGGGAACAGGTCGCGGCAGTCGACGATGGCCGAGACCAGGCCGTTGGCATCCACCGTCACCAGGCCGAGGCGCGCCCAGGCGTCCTGCACGCCGGCCGGTGGCTCGTCCGCCGGCTGGCCGTCCCCGTCGCGCGGCCACTCCACGTCGGCCGTCACGGTGCGCGCGGGAATCTGCCAGTAGTCGCCGGGCCGGTAGCTGCCGCCGGGGGCGAAGCGGATCTGCACGCCGTCCTCCAGCGTGATCCAGTCGCCCTCCTCCACCGCCAATGCGTTCTCGCCGGCCGCCGCCGGCGTGTGGTCCCAGCGCCGCAGGACCGGATGGCGGGCCGGGTCCTGGCCCAGCGTTCCGGCGGGTACGCCGGCCAGCACCAGTTCGAGCGCATCGTCGCCATCGTTGAGGTATTCGAAGAGCTGGCCCGCGCGGCCCTGCAGCTCGGCCTCGTCGTCGACCAGCTCCACGCGGTCGTGCAGGGCCAGGTCCAGGTTGGCGTCGCGGCCGCGCGCCGCCAGGCGCACGGTGGTGCGGTTCGCTGCCGTGTCGATGCTGACGGCCTCCACCGCATACACGACCGAGCCGTTCTCGCGCGACCACTTGAAGCTGGCGGCGCCCGTGCTGTCGACGGCGTGGATCTCGACGCGGTAGAGCTGGTTCTCCAGCCTGCGATAGCCGGCGGTGGCCGCCATCTCGCAGACGCCCGTGGCTGCCAGCTCGGGCTCGGCGCGCGCGGCGATGCGGGCCGTGGATGCTGCGGTCAGTGCGTTCCATGCGGCCACGTCGGCGCCGCAATGCCAGGCAGCGTTGTCCGGGGCAGCCGGCAGCGCGAGCGTGCGCACCTGGGCCACCTGCCGGGCGCGCGTGGCCGTGTCCGGCCCGCCCAGCGCCACTTCGCGGATGGCCGGCGCTTCCAGCGCGCTGATGTGCCGTTGCCAGGCGCGCAGGTACACCAGGTGCGTGCCGGGCGGCAGCCGGGCCGGCACGCCGCCGTCGGGCTGGTTGGCCAGCGATGCCGCCTCTTCCCATTCGCACAGCTGCCCCTGCACGTAGTAGCGGCCCGCGCCGATGCCCAGGCTCGCCGCCGGCAGTGCGGCCGGCGCGCCGGCGCCGGTGGCCGCTACCCGCCAGGCCCGGCGGCCACCGACCAGCCAGGGCGCCTCGGCGCCTGCCACCGACAGTCCCGCCAACGCTGGGCTGCCGGCCACGGGCTGAGCGCTCCAGGCGTTGCCGCCATTGATGGTGGTCAGCAGCGTGCCGTTGTCGCCGGCGATCCAGCCGTTGCTGGCATCGCGAAAGCGCACCGCGCGCAGTCGGGCGGTGCTGCCACTGGCGGCCGCCGTCCAGGTGGCGCCGCCATCGTTGCTGCGCAGCGCGGTGCCGCCATCGCCCACCGCCCAGGCCTGCGCACCGGCCAGCGACACGGCGCGCAAGGTGGCGCTGCTACCGCTGTCTACGCGAGTCCAGGCTGCGCCGCCATCGGCGGTGCGCACGATGGCGCCGCCCGGCCCCACGGCCAGTCCGTCCTGTGCGCTGGCGAAGGCCACGGCGTAGAGGCGATCGACGCCGCTGGCGTGCTGCGTCCAGGTCGCGCCGCCATCCACGGTGCGCAGCACCAGGCCGCCGTCGCCCACGGCCCAGGCGCGCTGGGCATCGAAGACCGCCACGCCGCGCAGCAACTGCAGGCCGCCGGCGTCCTGCACGGTCCAGGTGCTGCCCGCATTGCTGGTGCGCAGCACGGTGCCGCCATCCCCGACCGCCCAGCCGGTGTTCGCCGCCCGCGCAATGGCACGCAGATGCCGCGTCGTGCCGGTGGTGGCCACGGTCCACGCTGCACCACCGTTGGTGCTGACCAGCAGCACGCCGTCTTCGCCCGCCACCCACACGCTGTTGGCGTCCGCGGCATGCACCGCGAGCGCGCCCATGCCTGCGCTCAGCGCAAAGCCGGCGCTGTCGGCCGGCGCGCCACTGGCGCCGATCACGTCCCCGGCCAGCGTCTGGGCGCGGTGGCGAGTGATGTCGCCTTCCTCGTTGAAATCCGCATCGGTGATCACGCGGCCTTGCTGCATGCGCACGGCGGTGTAGTGCGCACCAGGCTCGAAGGTCTCGCGGGAGAGATCGGCTTTCATGGTGTCCTCCTCAATTGGCGAAATGCACGCTGGCCGCCAGGCCCAGGCGCAGGTATTCGTTCAGTGCGTCGCGCAGGTTGGCCTCGCGCTGCGGCTGCTGCAGGTGCTCGCAGGCGCCCATCTCGGCACCGCTGGCCGCGCCGGTGCGGATCTGCAGCGCGCAGCGCAATTCCAGCTGCCCCAGCGCCGGGTCGCCATAGGTGCGCGAGACGAAGAGCGGGCGCACCGTCGCCTCGACATCGGCGCGCACGGCATCCTTCTCGGCGGCCGAGGCGGTGGCGGGCAGCGCGGCGATGCGCACCTCGGTTTCGAGCTGCGGCTGGCAGCGGTAGCGCCGCGGCACCTGTGAAGCGGGCGGCACGTAGCTGAAACGCACGCAGCCGACCTGGCGCCGCTGCGCTTGCACCGGTGCGTCGAAGATGCAGTCGCTGGCATTGAGCGAGAGCGCGTTGACGACGCCGAAGAAGCTGCAGCGCTGCAGGTCGAGCGCGGCCTCGGGCGCATCCAGCGCCGGGTCCGCGGCGCCGCTTTCCAGGCCCAGGCCGACGATGCTGTCGGCCGCTTGAACGCGGCGCACCGGGCCGGCCACCGCGACGGGGGCGCAAAGGCTCTGCAGCAAGCGCAGTTCCAACCGCGGGCTCTGCGCGCCCACCTGCAGGTGCTGCGCGCCCAGCACCGTATCGGGCAGCAGGGTGCAATGCGCGAGTTCGAGCTGCCCCAGGTTGCCCGACGCCAGCAACGGCCCCTGCAGCAGCAGGCCGTTGAGGAACAGCGCGCCGGGGTCGGCGGCGCCGGCCGTCGCGGTGCCGCGCACCTGCAGCCGGCCTTGCCAGTGCGCGCGCGCCTGCCGCGCCTCGAAGCGGCCGGGCACGCGCTCCACGCTGCCGGGCGGCGCGCCGGGGATGGGCTGCAGCGGCCACTGGCCTGCGACGACCAGCAGCTGCGAGGCTTCGGGGATCTCGATCTCCAGCGCGGATGCATCGTCGATGTCCGACAGGCTGTCCATGACGACGATGACGCCGGTCTGTCCTGCGGGTTGCGCGTTCCACGCCTGGACGGCCGCGCGCAGCGAAGGGAACAGCGTGCTGCCGTTGCCGGGCATCAAGTGCGACACGCCCACCTGCCAGACCTGCGCATCGTGGAAGCCGCCCAGGTCTTCCTCGATCGTGCTGCCTTCCGCCGCGAGGTTGGCCGCGCGCACGGCAGTGCCGCGGTCATAGGCGCCGCCGCCGATGTCGGCCACGCTGCCGTGCGCCGCATGCAGCCACACGCGCTGCACGTCCAGCGCGGCGGGAAAGCCGATGCGCCCGCGCCGCAGGTCCAGCGCCAACACGCGCGGCGTGGGAATGGCCAGCTCCACCGTGTCGGGAATCTCGCAGATGCAGATGTCCTCGCGCGGCACTTCCACCGGCAGCGTCTCGCCGGCCAGTTGCACGAAACAGCGCAGCACCGGATCGCGCTCGGTCATGAAGCGCGGCGCCGGCTCGGGCTGGCCGGCTCGCAGCCGCTCCAGCTCTTCATGCAGGGCCAGTTCGCGCAGCGGCGCGCTGGTGTTCTCCTCGCGCGCGGCCTGCGTGATGGCGCTGCTGCCGGTCTCGGTGCGCGGCGTATTGAACAGCGGCGCATCCACGCCGGCCGGGTGCATGTGCCAGATTCCCTCGGCGTTCAGGCGCGCGCTGATGAAGTCGGCCGTCGCCATGTCGGCGGGCGCGCCGGGGTCGCCGATGCCCAGCTGCTGCGAGCGCAGCCGCCAGAGGTACAGCCCCACGTTGGGGATGTTGAAGCGCCCTCCGCGCGTGGCGGCGTTGCGCACCTCCAGCGTGTGCGCGAAGGGGTCGAAGGCGCCGGCCGAGACCTGTGCCAGCTCGGCGGTGGCGGCATCGCGCACGCTGGCCGTGGCGCTGGGGCGCATGCGCACGTGGTTCATGTGCTGCGTGGTGCCCAGGCGCTGGAAGAACTCCACCGCAGCAGCCGGCCAGCCGGTGACGTCGCGCGCCAGTTGCTCCAGCACCAGGGCCGTGCCCTTGCGGCGCCGGTAGGCGATGGTGTTGGCCACCCACGCGCGGGTGCTGACCCCCGCCGAGGGCACGGGGCGGATCGGCCGCGCACCCAGCAGGTCGCCGATGTAGGGCACGGTCCATTCGTCGCAGGTCTCGATGAACCAGTTGTCGTACAGGCGCGCGGTGTCGGCTTCCACCGCCTCGAGTTCGCTTTCGATGACGGCCAGCAGCGCCCGCAGCGGTGCGCCCTGCTCGCCGTCGCGCAGGCGGTGGATGACCGGCAGCAGCTGGTAGAGCCGTTCGGGGGTCAGCAGGCTCATAGCGTTGCCTCCGTCAGTTCGAGGGCCGCGGGGTTCAGCAGCATCAGCTCGGCCGGCTTCATCGCCCTGGCGGCGCTGTCCCAGCGCGCGCCGAAGGCCGGCACGACCAGCTGGTCACCGGCCGCCGCCGCGGCTTCGCCGTAGGGCTGCAGCACGTCCAGGTCCACTGCCACCACGCCGGGCACCTGGTGCATCAAGGCCAGCAGTTCGGCGGCGGTGACGGATTGCGCCAGGTCACGCGCGTCGAAGCCGAAGGCCGCTTGCAGCCGCGTCCTGCAGGCGGCCAGCACCGCCTCGGCTTCGTAGGCCGCATCGATGGCGACGCGCGCGGTGCAACGGAAATAGCGCAGCACCGAGGCGCCCAGCACGAAGGGCTGCGACGGGTCCGACAGATCGGCGATGGCCTGGCGCAGGTTGTCCACCACCTCGGCCCCCGGCGCGCCGCCGGTGGCGCCGGCCACCGACAGCAGCACACGCGAGCTGCCGTCCACCCAGGCCAGGTCGGCGCGCGCCTTGCCGATGCCGGGGAAGGCACGCGCGAAGTCCTGGTAGTCCGACAGCGAGACCACGCGCTCGAAGGCCAGCAGGGTCAGCGGCGCGTTGCGGCGCGCGTCGGCCAGTCGCTCGGGCCCCTGCGCACCGCTGGCCGGCAAGGGGTTGCTCACGCCGCGAAGGCCCAGCGGCATGGCGCGCAGCATGGTCAACGTCCGCGCGGCCACCTCGCCGTCGGGGCCGATGCCGCTGCGGTAGCGCGCCTGCACGTTCATCTGCCCGCTGGGCAGGCGCGCGCCGCTGCGGCCGTCGCCGAACTGCACTTCCATGCGGGCCTCGTTGTCGATGCGCGTGGTGAAGACGTGCTCGTCGGGCGCGGCGCCGTACAGCGATGGCTTTTCCAGCCACAGCAGGCCGTTCACCCGCAGCTCCAGCGTGCTCTTCACGCCGCTGGCCGAGGCGGCGCTCAGGTGCGTGGTGGGCGGCTTGCGCAGCGTGAAGCGCTGGAAGCGCTCCTTCGCATCGCCGTTGCCCAGCACCTCCTGCACGCTCTCGCCATGCGTGGCGCGCACCACGTTGGCATGGATCACCAGGGCGTCGCGCAGGTAGCTGTAGCCCAGCGCCTTCTGCAGCACCAGCACGCTGCGGCCGGCGCCGTGCTCCACGTCCTCCAGCAAGGCGATCTCGGCCGCGTCCACGCCAGGCAGGTCGTCCCGCGGACCCACGAAGGCCAGCGGCTGGCCACGCGTGAGGCCCAGCACCATGGTCGACAGCTCGATGCGCTTACTGCCCGCGGCCACCGGCGCTTCGATCGGCAGCTCGGCCATGGGGTGGCGGCGGCTGGCCACATGGGCGGTGGTGTCGCGAAAAAGGAAGGCCTCGGACGGCGCGGCGCTGCGGGGCTGGCCGCTGCCGTCGGCCAGCCGCAGCGCGGTGGCGCGGCCCGACAGGCCGTAGTCGGCGCGCGAGATCTCGCGCGCATCGAAGAGCGGATAGGCGGTGGCCTTCTCGCTGGGCGCATCGAACACCATCCAGCTGCCGGGCGCAAGCTTGGGCACCGGCCGCTCCAGCAGCGCATGGCAGGGTGGCAGCACCGTGCTCGTCAGGTTGCTGGTGCCTTGCGAATCGGTCCAGATGCTGCGGCTGCTGCCCAGCGTGCCGCTGCCCGAGAGCGGGTCGCCGTCGTCCCACCCGCTGGTGTAGACCGGCTCCTTGGTGTTGCTGGCCGGCAGCGAGCCCCACTTGGGCGCGTTGTGGCCGAAGAAGCCCAGCCGCTGCGAGAAGCTGAAGGCACCCGCCTCGGGCGCCACCGGCTTGGCCGATGGCTTGAGGCTGCCGGTGATGGCCCGCACCAGCTGCTGGCTGCTCCAGCCCTGGATGGCGATCATGGCTTGCAGCTCGTTCTCCTTCCAGCTCTGGCTGGCGATGGTGCTGCCCAGCGCGCTGCTGGTGAAGGGCACGCTTTCCACCTGCGCCTGCGCATAGCCGCCGAAGGAGAAGGACAGGATGGGCACCGCCCAGTGCAGCAGCGGCGGCGCGGCGGGCGTCACCGGGTCGGGCAGCGGCTCCAGCTCGATGCGCACGCGGCGCAGCGCGGGCTCGTCCTCCACCTCCAGCGCGCGCATCACCAGGTGGCGCAGCTGGCTGCCGTTCTTGCCGACGAAAAGCAGCAGCTCGCCGGCCTGGATGCCGCTGGCCTGGTCCGAGAGGTAGATGCGGGCCACGTCCAGCGCGTCGACCGTGGATTCCACCGCCAGGCCGGGATCGAGCCGGTACAGGTCACCGCTGCTCAGCGCCGGATGCAGCCCGGCGGTCTCGCTGGCCAGGCTGCCTTCGGGGTAGAGCATGGCCAGGCGCCGCACGCCGGCCACGTCGAGCAGCGCCAGGTCGGCCGGGCGCGTCTGCCGCGGGCGCAGCGCATTCCATTCGGCCCGCGCGACGATGGCGTCGCCGGTCTCGAACACCTGCGGCAGCTTGCCCTGCGGCGGCACGCTCTGCACCGGCGCACCGGCCGCGATGGTGCACACGCCCGGCGCGCCGACCGCATCTTCCACGGTGAAGACCAAGTGCACGCTGGCGGCCACGCCGGGCCGCAGCTCGTAGCCGACGGCTCGCGCCAACTCAAGGACCGAGCGGCGTTCGGTGGCGGTGCGCAAGAAGCCTTCGTTGGCGATGCGCTCCTGGTAGAAGGTCAGCACATCGGCCACGCAGGCGGAGGCGTCCACCAGCGCGATGGCCGCGTCGTCGGGCTCGCGCGTGCGCAGCGCGGCCAGCGGCCGGGGCGCGCTGGCCGGCACGCCGGGCACGTGCCACAGCGGCAGCCGCGCCAGCATGCGCTGGTTGAAGCCGGGCTGCGTGTCGATGCGCCAGGCCAGCGCGGACAACCCGGGCGCGTTGTAGATCACGCCGGCCTGGGCCTGGCCTTCGCAGCAGTGGCAGCCGTCCAGCGAGTTGTCTTCGCTGCTCATCGCATTTCCTCCGCCGCATGCACCTCGAAGCGGATGCGGCCGTGCTCGGGCGCGTTGGGGTCGTTGTCCAGCCGCGCAATCTCCAGCCGCGCCATGGCGATGCGGCCGGCATCGAGCTCGCCTTGCGGCGGGCGCCCCAGGCGCTGGAAGCGCAGCGGCTCCACGTGCGAGACGCCCTGCACCGCCATCGCTGCGGCCACCACGGCGCTCAGGTAGACCGGGTCGCCGAAGCTGAAGCGGTCGGGGTGGAAGAAGCCGCCGGGCCCGGTGGAGAACACCTGCAGCAGGCGCCGCTGCACGTCGGCCGGAAAGTAGCCGGGCCGGGTGCACACGTGCAGCCCGAGGTCCAGGGCCACGTACGACGGCGCATCGATCTCCACGTCGTGCCCCGCCAGCCGGTAGCGGTCGATGAAGCTGCACAGGCTGTCCTCGAAGGCCGGGTCCACGCCTTCGACGCCGCGGCGGTCCACGGTGATGAACAGGGTGTGCCAGCTGCCGGTCCAGCGCCGGGTGGCCACGGCGCGCTGCACGCGCGCATCGCGCATCGCGACCTCGGCATAGTCCGCGGCCGTCACTGCACGCTCCTGGCGCCGGAAGGCCTGCGGCGCGTCCATGCGCGCGCGGGTCAGGCCGAGCGGGTCCACGCCGCCGGAGGCGGGCAGCGGGTTGCGTACCCGCGTGATGCCATCGAAGCCGCACAGCACATGGGCGATGGCATCGGCGCCCACGTTGCCGGCACTGCCGTTGCCCACGCGAACGCGCGCCGACAGGGCTTCGGCCGCGCCGGGGCGCAGGCCGTTCACGCCGTCGCCGAAGCGCAGCAGCACCTGGCCGTCGCTCTCGGTCTCCACCACGAACTCCGCCGCCTGCGCGCCGCTTTGCAACAGGTCGCGGCGCGCGCTCCAGCGGCGGTGGTCGCCGTCGCTGGTGAGCAGCAGGGCCTCGCGCGTGTCGGTCAGGTCGCGCCGCAGGGACGAGGTGGCACTGGCCGCCGCGTCCACCAGCAGCGGCTGGCCGCCCGCATCGCGCACCAGGGCCTGGCGTGTCCACGGCAGCAGCGGAGGCTGGGCCAGCCGATAGCGCGGCACGCGGCCGCCGGGCAACTGCACCAGCGATTCGAAGCGCGGCGCGCTGAAGCCGTGGTCGGCCAGCGCGACGTTCGCGCAGGCCCCGGCCATGTCCTGCACCAGCACGCCATCGATGACCTTGGACAGGCACAGGTCGAAGGGCAGCGCGTCTTCCGCGGCCCACTGGACCTCGACCAGCGGTTGCCCGGTGACCGGGTCCAGCCGGGCCACGGGCGACGGCGCGCGGCCGGGGCTGGCCTCCGGGTCCACGCGCGTGAGGCGCACCACGTGCCGCTGCTGCGAATCGGCGTCCTGCGGCAGGCCGTTGGTGGTGCCGGCGCGCGCCTCCAGCAGCAGCAGGTCGCCCACGCGCAGGCGCCGCCGATTGGCCAGATCGTCGCGCAGGAAGGCTCGGGTGGCGCCGCGCGGCAGGCAGCAGGCCTCGTCGCTCCAGGTGTAGAAGCGCAGGTCGTTGTGCGCGCTGTACAGCCGCAGGTCCGTCAGCAACTCGAAGGGCTGGGCGCCGGCGGCGATCAGTGCCTGCGCGCTGTCGGGCGATGCCAGCCGCGTGGGCGTGCCCTGGGCGCGCGTCAGCAGCAGCGTGCCGTCCAGGCCGGTGTCGCTGTCGCATGCGGGGAGCGACAGGCCGTCGGCGGCGGCATCGACCTCGAAGGCCACGAAGCTGCGCGCGTTGCAGCCTTCGTGCACCGCATAGTCCAGCAGGCGCGCATGCCGGCGCACCGACACGCGCTGGCGTGCGGTGCCCAGGTAGGCCTCGGTGGCGACCGCATCCTGGAAATAGGCGATCTCGTCCGCCCGGAAAGCCAGCGCCTCGGACAGCGTGACCATGAGGTCGGCCGGGCTGCGCTCCTTCCAATCGGGCATCAAGGTCGAGAGCCGGTCCAGCACCAGCCGCCTGAAGCTCAGGTAGTCGCGCGCCAGGTAGTCGATGTCGGGCGCGCGCTGCGCGAGCGGCGCGCAGTCGTCGTCCACGCGGCAGTCGAAGTCGCTGGGGCAATCGACCTTGAAGCCGAAGGCGATCTGCGCCAGGGCCGGGTCGATGCCATCGGGCGGCGCGTCGGAGCCTGCCGAGGCCACCAGCCGCAACTGGTAGCGCGAGAAGTCGCCGATGCCGTCCAGCTCCACGGTCAGCACGTCGCCGCTGGCCGACACGCCGATGGCCTGCGGATCGCGCAAGCGCACGCCGCCGCGGATCTCGATGTTGCCGGGCACCAGCGGTGCGGCCGGCGCGAAAGCGAGGTCGTGTACGAAGTGCAGCATCAGCCGCGGCTGCCCGTGCACCACCTCCAGGTACTCGATGCCGTTGAAGACCCGTGGCGGGTCGGCCAGCGCCGCCTGCCGCACGGCGGCGATGCGGCCGGGGTTGCTGCACAGGTACTGGCTGTTCATGTCATCTCCCGCCTGAACTGCGCCTGGCCGCTCTGCTGCGTTTCCAGCACGGTGTAGCTCACCGTCACCGACAGCGTGGCGTCCTCGCTCTCGGCGCTGACCTCGTCGATGCGCATCAGGTGTCCCAGCCATTGCTGCAGCGAGCCATGCACCAGCGCCTGCACGGTGGCCGCCAGCTCGGGGCTGTTGGGCGCGAAGACCAGCTGCATCAGGCCGCAGCCGAAGTCCGGCCGGTTGACGCGTTCGCCCGGCACGGTGAACAGCAACTGCTCGATGAGGTCGCGCAGGTGCGCATCGCGCGAGGCCGACGCGCTGCGTCCTCGCCCGTCGATGCGCAGGGGAAAGGCGATGTCGGTGTCCATGGTGCTCGTCTCCCTCTCAGGTGCCGATGACCCGCGTCTGCGCGGCCACCGGCATCAACGGCGTGCCGGTGGGTGCGCAGATGGCCTGGCCGCTCATCAGCAGCACCGGCTGGCCGGCGGCGAACACGCGCGTGGCCGCCACGATCCATTGCGCCGTGACGCAGGGGCCGTTGCCCTGCGGTGGCGAGAAGGCGCAGCCGGCCACCAGGTAGGGCGCCGCCTGCGTGGCCACCGGCTGGCCCGAGACCAGCACGCGCGGCATCGGCGCGCTGGGCGTCGCCTGGCCGCCGTGCGCGCACAGCACGGTGGCGCCAAGGTGCAGGAGGGGGCCGGGCATGCTGGGCGCTCCTAGACGATGGTGAGCGCGCCGGCATTCACCGTGACCGTGGGGCCGGTCATGACGATGGAGGCGCCCTTGCCGTTCTGGATGTAGATGCCGGTGTCGTTGACGATCAGCGTCGCGCCGGTGGCGCTCTTGAGCATGATCCCGCCCGTGGGCCCGGGCAGGTCGCTGATGGTCAGGCCGTTCTGCAGCGGGGTCTGCAAGGTGATGGCCTGCACCGCGGGCGGCGTGAGCCGCGCCAGCGCCGGCACCTCGGCCGCGCTGCCCCAGAAGCAGCCCACCCAGATCGGATGGTCGGCGTCGCCCTGCTCGTACTCGACCCATACCCCCGAGCCGATCATGGGCAGCGCGAACATGCCGTTCTGGATGCCGGCCACCGGCACGCAGGGCATGGCCCAGGTCGAAGGCATCGGTCCGCCGACATCGGGCACCTGCACCATCAGCCGGCCCATCTGCATCGGGTCGATGTTGTTGAGCACCATGCCGCGGTACTTGCCGTAGAACTTCTCGCTCACGTGCATCTCTCTTTCAGACCGGGACCTTGGGCGTGATCGACACCAGGCCGTTGCGGGTGAGCTCGAAGCTCTGCTTGAACTCGCCGCGCTTGAGCGTGCTGGTGACGCTGTTCACGTAGTACAGCCCGTCGTAGGCGATGCCCACGCCACGCACGCCCACCAGGCCGCGCGCCTTCAGCGGGCGGCCGTAGCGCAGCACGTCCAGCGAGCCGCTGCCGGTCACCGCGTCCTGCGACTTCGCCGCTTCGGCCAGGCCGGCCGAGATGGCGCGCATCGGGCTCATCTTGGCCGTGTTCTTCATGAACTTGATGTTGGACAGCGGCGTGGGCAGCGCGCCCAGCGGCGGCTGCAGCGGGTTCAGGTTGGGAATGGGAATGGGGATCGGGACGCGCGTGAGCTGGTTCTGGATGAACACCACCGGCAGCACGCCCTTCTCGGGGTCGAAGCTGAAGCTGAGCGACTCGACGTTGGTCAGCGCGTCCATGTCCACGTTCAGCGCCGGCTGCGGCACGCCGACCTTCAGCTCGGGCCCGAAGTAGGCGATGTTGGTGCCCGGCGCCGGCCCCGGCTCGACGTAGAACACGTAGCCCACCTGGCTGGCCAGTTCCTGGATGTAGGCCAGGTCGGTGCCCTGCTGCGCCGGGATCTTGTCGATGGGAATCTGCACATCCGGGAACAGCACCGGGATGATCATCGGGATGAGGCCGAAGGGCGCGTACTTGGCGCACAGCAGCGCCACGCGGCCTTCCACCGGCACGGCCGGAAAAGGCAGGCCGCTCCAGTCCTGCTTGTCCATGGCCTTGGTCACGTCCTCGCCGGTGACCACCAGGCTGCCGGGCTGGCCCTGGCCGCCGGGCTGCACCTGCACGTTGGTCATCACGCCATCGAACAGCGGTTGCGGCTGGCCGTTGAGCGTGACCACCAGCAGCACGCGCAGCGCCGGCGTGAAGGGCGTGGAGTTGACGCCGGCCAGGAGGAAGATGGTGTTGAGCTCCGAGCGCGCGGAGATGGCGAACTTCAGCTGGAAGCCGCTGGCGCTGCCGGTGGCGGTGCGCACCTCCACGCTCTGCAGCGCATCGATCACCACGCGCGGCACCGGGATCGGCACGATGGGGCCGATCATCAGGCTGAGCTGGATGCCTTTGGCGAACATGGTCCTGCGCCTTGCTAGAACGCGGGCAGCCCGGTGCAGCCGCGGCGTTGCGAGCGCTTCATGCGTCGGGCCCTCCAGGCGCCGGCACGCCTTCGGGAAGCGTGATGGCCAGCTGCCGCCCGACCTGCGCCACCAGCGCCTCGGGCAGCATCGCGCCGTTGGCGTCGGACAGGCGCCAGTTCTGCTCGGCCGCGCCCAGGTGCTCCGCCGCGAGGTTGTCGAGCCGGTCGCCTGCGACGACGGTAGCGGTGGCCAGGCGCGCGAAGTTCTCCGGCGGCGGCAGGAAGCGCCGCGTGACGAACACCACCTCTCGCCCATCGGGCAAGGTGGTCTGCGCCAGCGGCAGGCCGTGGTAGCGGCTGGTGGGCGCGAAGGCCGGCTGCGCCAGGCCGTTGGCCTGCATGAAGGCCTGGATCGGATCGACTGTCATGAGATGCCCCCGATGCCCAGCGCGGAGAAGCTCACCGGCTGCACCTTCGCGGCCAGTTTCTCCTTGCCCTGCAGATAGGTCATGAACAAGGCCCCACCCTTGGACGAGAAGCCCAGGTCGTCCACCGACAGCACGCGCAGGCTGAAGGAAACCTTGGCGCGGATCGGGTTGAGCGCGGGGTCGAAGGCCTCCTCGGTGATCGAGAAGTCGGCCAGCTTCACCGGCACGATGCGGCTCTTGCCCCAGACGAACAGCAGCAGCGGCGCGAGCATGGGCGCGATCTCCAGCGTGCCGGAACTGGCCTGGCTGTCCACGCGCTGCAGCTGCGCGGCGCCGGGGTACAGCAGGGCCTCCAGCACCGCCAGCTGCGGCGCGATGCCGTGCGCCGTGGCCGTGGCGTTCTGCTGTGGAAACTCCAGCTGGTCGGTGGCGTCGATGTCGGCCTCGAAGCTGATGGTCTCCACCGCCGGCCCCTTGAAGCGCATGGGCTCGGTGCGGTCCGTGCCCTCGCCGCCGACCGATTGAGCCTGCAGCTTGCGCGTGAGTGAATCGGCGTTGTACTGCAGCGAGATCACGCGCTTGACCTGGGCGGATTCAGGGTCGACCAGCACCAGTCCGCCCTTGATCAGCTTCGGGGAGTTGGGGGTGGTGCTCATGGGGCGGGCGCCTCTGGTGGGGCGAATGTCGATTTCGCGTGGAAGGCGGGATCGGACTCTGGCCGCGTGAAGTGCTCGTGCGGCGAGGCATCCAGGCTGACGTGGTGCAGGTAGGCGATCACGCGCTTGGCGGTGACCAGCAACTTGGTGTTGCCGGCGGCATCGTGCTTGCGCTCCTGCGTCCACTCGTACTTGGCCGGGTTGTTGAGCGAGGCGCGTGCCGTGGCGGCCAGCTCGGCCAGCGTGGGCAGCACCCTGGAGTCGATGTCGTAGGTCATCGTGCCCCCGTCGGGAAGGCTGCCGGTCACCGTATACAGGCGCTTGGGCGAGCCGCCCTTCCCCTTGGGCTCGACGAGGGTCGACGTGAGCGGGCCGGCCTTGAAGCCGGTCGCGACGCCGCCGCGCATCGTGCGCTGGGCGGCCAGGAATTCGCTGGCATCGGCCGGCTCGAATCCTTCCTCCGTGAACTCATGGCGATACAGGCGCTGGCCCTGCTGGCCATAGGTGGTGTTGACCCTGGCTTCGGCTTCGGGGCGCGGATCGTCCTTGACGAGCCGGTCGGCCAGCGACTTGCGCTGGTCGGGGGACAGGTGGGGATACAGGACCTTGAGCTTGGGCAACAACTCGTCCACACCGAACTTCGCATCGCCCGTGTGCTGGAACATGGGCCCCGAGAAGCCTTCGAAAGTGAGCCCCTTGGCGGTGGCGGCGCTGCGTTCCGCTTCGTGCTGCTTGCGCGCCGCCGCGATGTCGGCCTTGCGCTTGGCCACCGCGTCCCTGCGGGCCTTCTGGGCCTCCAGCAGGGCCTTGCCCTTGAGCGTCTTGTCGACCGCCGGAGGCTCCGGATGATCGGCATCGAGCTTCGCATTGAAGGCGGCATCGCCGCGCGCGAACTGCGCACCCGCCCGATCGCCGAGATCCGGGTCGGTGCCGTAGGTCTGCTCGTGCGTGGGGGCGATGACGGTTCCGCGCCCGCCGAACGCCTCGTCCAGCAGATCCAGCATCTCGCCGTTGCGACCGAGATCGCAGCCCTTGATGCGCACCACCGTGTAGGCATCCACCTGTGGCCCGATCTTCGCCAGCGCGGAGTTGCCCTCGGTGGGGTGCAGGGCCTTTCGAAGTTCGGTGGCGTTGAGCTTGTGGTCCGGATCGCGTGGGTCCAGGCCGAACATCAGCGTGCCGTCCTCGTTGGCATGCGAGACCAGGTACAGGTTGCCGATGGGCGCCTTGATCTTGTCGGCGACGTAGCGAAGCACCTCGGCCAGGCTGCGCTTGTCGGTCACGAACACCGCCTTCGGCCGGTGCGCCCTGAAGAAGCGCTCCGCGTCGCTGTAGAAAGGCTCGCCCCGCTTGTCGACGCCCATGATGAACACATAGTCCTGGCGCGGTGGGCCGGGGGCCTGCGCGGGTTCGTCCGCCGGTGGTGCCTTCACGGCCGGCTCGTCGGCCTTGGCCCGGCGCAGGGTGCGCGAACCGGCCAGCGCCGCCTTGCGCCCGCCGGTGAACTGCTGGTCGTAGAAATCGCGCAGCACGGTTTCCTCGGCGCCCTGGAAATCGCTGTCGAGCTCCTCCGGGTTGATCGCCGCGAAGATGGCCGTGAGATCGCCCGGCGGGCTGTTCAGCAGCAGCGCCAGGATGCCGCGCTCGTCGTCGTTGCCGGTGTAGCCGGACTGCATCTCCTGGATCAGCAGGATCTTCTGCTGCGCGCTCAGTTCGACGAAAGGCGCCTGCTTGTTCTTCCACAGGCGCACGATTCGCCGCGCCTTGTCGTCGCTGTCGTTGTTGTCCTCGATCTTGCCCGGGCCGTGGGTGGCCAGGTAGGTCTCCAGTGTCTTGACGGCGAAGTCGTCGGTGTCGAAGTCGTCCAGCTCCTTGGCCGTGAGCTGGCGCTGCAGCAGGCCGGCGCCGCCGCCCTGCTGCACCACGTGGGCCAGCTCGTGCGCCAGGAGGTGGCGGCCGGTTGGCGTGGCCGGCGCGTACTGGCCGCGGTCGAAGACCAGGTCGCTGCCCACGGTGTAGGCACGCGCGCCCACCGACTGCGCCGAGCCCGCGGCCTGCGCATCGGCATGGACGCGGACCCGGCCGAAGTCGTGGCCGAAGCGCGATTCCATGAACTGCCGCGTCGAAGGCTCCAGCGGCGTTCCGCTTCCGGCCAGCGTGGACTGCACCGCGGCGGCTGCGGCCGGGCTGCTTTCGCGCGCGCCGGGCGCCTGCGCGGGTTGCCGCGCTTCGCGCGACACGTCGATCTGCGGACCCAGCGGGTTGGGCTTGCCCGGATTGAAGTGCTGGTAGAGCCGCACCAGGTCCAGGTTGAGCGCGAAGCGCACGTCCTGCCGGCCGGCCTGGAGGTCGGGCATGGCTGGCGTCTGGGCCATCACGCTGCCGCCGGGTTCGATGAGCGGATAGGGCGAGATGCCGTTCCTGAAGCCACCCGACAGGTTGATGCCGTCGCTGAACAGCCCGAGCCGCACCTGCATCGCCGACAGCGAAAGCGGTGCGGCGCCCGGGGCGGTGCCGAAGCGGCCGCTGCTGTCGAACTTCAGGCTGGAGAGGCGGGTGTTCAGTACGCCGTTGTTGAAGGCCTTGAGCAAGGCGCTGGCGTCCAGGCCGAAGTCGAATTCGAAGCGCGTCTGCTGGCCGTCCAGGATGCGATAGGTGAAGGTCTTGACCGGGAACTGCGGCACCAGGCCGGGCAGCATCGCGAGGTTGAAGTCGTCGAAGTTGCGACGCATGGCCGGGTTGACCATGGCCATGCTCCACAGGAAGGCGTAGTTGGCGCCCATGAACACCGGCACGCCGACGCTCAGCGCCGGCGGGTGGGCCATGAAGTCCGATGCCAGCTTCTCGGTGAAGACGCCGAAGGCCGGGTTGCTCTCGCCCAGGTTGGCGGCCACCACCCCCAGGCCATCGCCAATCGGGTCCGGCTCTTTCTTCTTCGCCTCGTCGTCCTGGCGCTGTATCGCGGGCGCGCGCAGCGGCGTCAGCGCGGGCCGGCCGCCGCCCTGCAGCACGCGGTCGGCGGCCGCGTCGGCTTCCTGCTCATGGGCGTCGCCGGGTGCGCCGATGGCCAGCTTGGGCTGCAGCCAGGCAGCGGCAGGCGCCCTTGCTTTCGCAGTCTCGGTCTTGGGCGCAGCGGCGGCCGGGAGACGGGTGCTGTGCACGCGTGTCATGGCGGCGCCCCTTTCGTGGTGCCGGTACCGGCAGCCGGATCGCCCGCGATGCGCGTGGCCACGGCGTGGCCCAGGGCCGCGGCGCCTGCGTCATGCGGAAGCCGGATCCGTCCGGCCTGCAGGGCATGCGTGTTGCCCTGCGCGGCCAGCGGGCTGCCGCCGGCTGCGAGCAGCGCGCCCAGCTGCTCCTGCAGCGCGTCGGCCACGCCGGCCGCATCAGCGCGCTCCACGCCATGCAGCACGAGCCGGTCGATGTGCAGGACGAGGCGTGGCATGGCGGACCTCAGACCCAGCCCCGCGTTTCCGCATCCGAGCAGGGCTTGTCGCGCTTGGCCGCATCCAGCTGCGCGGCCTGCAGCAGCGTGGCCATGCCGATGGGCGTGTCGGCTTCAGCGGCCAGGAAGGCAGCGCCCAGGGCGATGTTGCGGATGGTGCCGCCGGCTACGTTCAGCCGGGCCAGCCGGGCGTGGTCGATGCCCGCATCCAGCGGCACGCCGGCAGGGAACACGGTGCGCCAGATCGCTTCGCGCTGCACCTGGTCCGGGAACGGGAAGTGCACGACGAAGCGCAGCCGGCGCTGGAAGGCGGAATCGAGCGCGGCCTTGTGGTTGGTCGTCAGGATCGCCAGGCCGCCGTAGGACTCCATGCGCTGCAGCAGGTAGCTGACCTCGATGTTGGCGTAGCGGTCGTGGCTGTCCTTGACCTCGCTGCGCTTGCCGAAGAGTGCATCGGCCTCGTCGAAGAGCAGGATGGCGCCGGCCTCCTCCGCCGCGTCGAAGACCTTGCGCAGGTTCTTCTCGGTCTCGCCGATGTACTTGCTGACCACGGCCGAGAGGTCGATGCGGTACAGCGCCAGCCCCAGCCACGAGGCGATGACTTCGGCGGCGAGCGTCTTGCCCGTGCCGCTGTCGCCCCAGAAAAGTGTCGCAATGCCCAGCCCGCGCGCGCCCTGGTCGGCAAAACCCCATTCGTGGTGCACCTTGAGGCGATGGCGCGCGTGCGCCGCGATCTGCCGCAGCACGGCGAGCTGGGCCTCGGGCAGCACCAGGTCGGACCAGCCCGCGCGCGTGTCGATGCGCTGGGCCAGGCCGGGCATGCCGTGCGCGGTGCCGCGGCTGGCCTCGTGCAGCGCCGCTGCGTCTGCAGCTTCGTCGTGACCCTGCGCCTGTGCGGCGATCTGATTGATGCGGTGTGCGCCGAGGCGGTACTGCGTGGCAAGGGCCTCGACCACCGGGCCCAGCGCCGCTGCCTTGCCGCCGAGCGCGGCTTGCCAGAGTTGCAGGCGCTCCGGCGCCTCGGGGCGTGCGATGCGCTGCCGCAGTTGCGGCGTGTGACCCAGCGCCAGTTCGTGTCCGCTCACGAAGACCAGGCCGCCCAGGCGCTCCATCAGACGCGCCACGACGCGTTGTGACTCGCGCTCCTCGCAATCGATGAGCAGGCCGCAGCCCAGCAGCGCGGCTTCGCGCCGCCACAGCGCTGCAAAGGGAGCCTGCTCGACGGCGCCGGTGGGCACGTCGGCCGCATCGAGGCGATACAGGCCGGCGCCCAGCCCGTGCGCGACCGCGGCGGCCACGTCCCGCTGGCCGGCCGGATCGTCGCCATCCAGCACGATGGCGGGCAGCGCAGAGGTGGCGCCGCGCAGGCGGCCAAGCAATTGCGCCACCGCGGCCTGCTGGTCCGAACCCATGGCGCCAGCGGGCGGCTGCAGCCGCAGCAAGGGCTGCAGCCGATGGTCCAGGGCGTTCAGCCCGGCGACGAAGTGCAGCACGCGCTCTTCCACGCGCAGCCTGCCGCTGGCGATGCCGGCGCTGTCGTCGACATCCAGCAGGCGCCAGCGGCGCAGCGGCTCGACCGGCGCGATGGCGCTCCAGTGCGGCTCGGGCAGCACCGACAGCGCCAACCCGAAGCTGGCCCAGGGCCGATGCGCCTGGCCACCGGCCTGCGCGCACAGGCCGGCGATGCGCGCGTCCATCTCCACGCCGGCCGCCAGCAGCAGCAGGTCGCGCTCGAAGGCGCTGAGCGAGAACAGCGCCGCCAGCGTGTCGATGGCGGCGGGCGCGGGCATGGCGGCGCGCAGTGCGGCGGCCTCGGCTTGCGCCGCCGACGCGTCCCGCGTCCCGTCCCCCAGCAGGGCGGCGAGCCAGGCGAACTCCGCTGCCAGCAGGCGCTGGTTGGCGTCGCTCCAGGCCAGCAGGCGGTCCGGTGCGTTCATGTGATCTCCACCGTGCGGTCGAGGAAGCGCGGCAGCTCGGGCGCCTCGAAGTCCATGTCGATGATGGGACTGTCGATGTCGTCGATGCGCAGGCGCGCCAGGTGCACGCCAACGGGTGCATCGGGAATCACGAAGACCAGCGATGCTGGCGTGGCCCCGGCCGTCTGCGGCAGCACCTCCGCTGCGCCCAGCACCAGCACGGCACGCTGGCCTTCGCGCAACTCCGGCGTGAACTGGAGCGTGACCGTGGCCGAGCCGTTGCCCGCGCGCGCCACGGTCTGCGGCAGGTTGGTGATGCGCGGTGCCAGCGTGAGCAGCAGCGCGTTGCTCTCGTGCAGGCGGTCTTCGCCCTGTGCGTCGGGCCGCGTCAGGCGCACGCTGACGCGGTAGGTGCCGGCCGGCAGCGTGGCCTGCTGGCCGGCCAGGGAGAAGGCCGCCACGCTGGCGGCGGGGCGGTCGGCCGCTGGGGCCAGCACCGGCAGCATCTGGGTGATGTCGAAGCGGTCGTTGCGCAGCCATGCCTCGCGGCCGGTGCCGTCGAGCAGGCTGCCCGCCAGGGCCACGGTGTCGCCGATGGCCGCCACCGGCTGGCGCAGGGGTGGCACGGCGCGCACCAGCATCGGCACGGCGGGCAGCAGGCCGGGCTGCACCGCGATGCCGGTCTCACGGCCGGTGTCTTCGTCGATGCGGCCGCGCGTGAGCACCGGCAAAGGCGTGCGGGCCGGGCGCAGCGCCTGGATCAGCACCACCGAGGCGTTGTAGGCCATGCTGGGGCGCAGGTGGCTTTGCGTGGCGGTCCACAGCTTGGACATCTCCTCGCTGTTGAGTTGCTGCGGCGTGATCTTGATCAGTTCCACCTGCTCGGCCAGCCCGGAGTCGGACAGCGCACGCAAGGCAGGCGGCAAGGTGGCGCCGGTGGCGGGCGACGGGTTGAGCGCTGTGCGGATGGCCTCGCGCGTGAGCACCGGCATCTCGTGCAGCAGCTGCATGGCATAGCCCAGCAGGATCTCGGCATGCAGATCGCCGGCGCTGTAGGCCGAGAGCAGGTAGTGCAGGTCCAGTGCCAGCGGCGGATTGCTCAGGCGAGCACGGCCTGCGTTGTCGCGCGAAGGCAAGGCCTCGTTGCGCCAGCCGGCGTTGGGCGTCACGCCGTAGAGGAACAGGTTGAGCTGCGAGGACTCGGTGCCGCCCGTGGGCACCACGCGGTCGGGCGCCAGCAGGCTGACGGTGACGCTGGAACCCAGCACGCCACTCACGTTGCGGTTGACCAGGCCGTCGTTGAGCAGGTCGCGCAGCACGGCGCTGACGCCCGCGATGGCGAGGGCGGTGCTCATTGCTTGCTCCTCGCGGCGAGGTACGCATCCAGCGACACTGCCTGCGTGCGCTCACGAGGCCGGGCCTTGGGGCGAGGCGATTCGTGCAGGGCCGTGACGTCGATCCGGCCGATGTGGATGTGGACCTCGGTCTCCTGGCCGGCGGCGGCCTGCGTGTGCGACGCGACCTGGAAGGCGGCAAGGCCCTGCCCCGCGCGGGGCGACAGCGCTGCGTGGCTTGCGGTGGCTGGCCGGGCTGGCAAGAGCGGCGCCGGCTCGCCCTGGCGCTGCCTGGGCGACGGCTGCGGCCGCTCGGAAGTTTGCGCAGTTGCCCTCGCCTGTACGCCTGCGTCCTTCGCCGATGCATGGGATGCCGCAGGTGGCTGCCGCGCCGCTGGCATCCGTGGCTTCGGCAATTCCTTGGCAGGTGCGGACTGTTCGAGCGTCGATAGCGGCGCCACGGGCTCGTCTGCAACGACTGGCTCCTGCGCGCGTCGCGAGACGGCGCGCGGTGATTCGTGCGAATGGGCAGCGGGCGAATCCTGCCGGTCTCGCACTGGCGCGCGCACCCCGGGCAAAGCCGATTCGATCGGCGGCGCGTCGTCGTGCGTCGACGCCAGGCCAGCCGCATCCCATGGCAGGCGCAAGTCCGATCGCACCGTCCAGCCCGTGCCGGTGGCGCGCGCGGCCAGGCGGTGCAGCAACCCGGTCATGCGGCCCCCAGCATCGCCAGGTAGCTGGCGCGCCGGGCCGGCGTCAGCGCCAGGATGTGCGACTCGTTCCAGCCGTAGGCACTGGCCAATCTATGCACCTCGTGCAGCAGCGCCTGCGCGCGTGCCTCGATCTCGTCCCACAGCAGTTGGCCCGCGTCCAGTTGCACCAGGTCGGCGTGCCCGCACGCCACGCATTGCAGCGCCAGGGCCAGATCGGCGTGCGGGTCGAGCGCATCCAGCTTTTCCTCGACGGCCACGCGCGCAGCGTCATCCAGTCGGGCTGCATCGCCGGCGAGTGTGCAGCGCGCAAGCAACTGGCGTGCGGCGTGTTCCGCATCGGCTTCGGCCGAAACTGCGGCGAGGTCGCGCAGGCTGGGCGCGCGCACGCGCAGGCCGGCGACATCGGCCTCGCGCCTGGTCGGGGAATCATCATCGGGCGCGGATGCGAGCAACTCGTGCGCATCCACCGCAAACGCCAGGCGTTGGCCGCATCGCGGGCAGTCTGCATGACCGTCGATTCGCGAGCCGAAGCAGGCCGCGCGCAATTCCAGAAGGCTCTTGTTGACCGCTCCGAGCGGCAGGTCGGCGATGGCGTCGACCGGCCAGTCGGGCCGGGCCGCCGCCGCCAGCAGCGCGCCGCGGTCGAGCGCGTGGCGGCTGGCGCCACGCTCCCACAGCATCAGCAGTTCGGAGCCGGCCAGCGCACGCATCGCTCTCCCCTCCTCTTGCTATGCAGCGCCCGTCAGGCCGGCTCGTTGAAGGTCGGCTCGGCGGGTTCGACCACGTCGTAGTCGCGCTCCCAGCCCTCGTTCTCGAGCTTCAGGGTCTGGATGGCAACGGCGTTGGCGTTGGCGTCCAGGTCCGGCAGCGCCTGGTATTCGGACACCCAGCAGCGAAACACCTTGTAGGCGATGGCCAGCTGGCCGGCTTCGTTGTAGACCTCGATGATCAGGTCCTTGCGAAAGCTCGACAGCGACACCTCGGCGCCCAGGCCCGAGCCGAAGTTCCACACCTTGTTGGCCCAGCGCTCGAACTCCACGTCGTGGGTCACGCCGCGCTCCAGCGTGATGGCCTCGAACTTGGTGCGCCCCGGCGACTTGCGGGTGGACGAGGGGTCTCCACCCTCGCGATGCTCCACAGGCTCGGTGCTGCGCTTGAGCGCGCCCACCTTGGAGATGCCGGCCACGTAGCGGCCGTCCCACTTCACGCGGAATTTGAAGTTCTTGTACGGATCGAACCGGGTGGCGTTGACGCTGAACTGTGCCATGTCGTTCTTCCTCGATCAGGTTGGGATCTGGCCGGCCATCTGCTGGATCTTGATGACGACGAACTCGGCGGGCTTGAGCGGCGCAAAGCCCACCACCACGTTCAGCACGCCCAGGTTGATGTCGGCCTGCGTGGTGGTCTGGCTGTCGCACTTGACGAAGTAGGCATCGCGCGCCGAGGCGCCCTGGAATGCGCCCTGGCGGAAAAGGCCCTGCATGAAGGCCCCGAGGTTCAGGCGGACCTGCGCCCACAGCGGCTCGTCGTTGGGCTCGAACACCACCCACTGCGTGCCGCGGTAAAGGCTTTCCTCGAGGAACAGGGCAAGGCGGCGCACCGGCACGTACTTGTATTCGTCGGCGCTGGCGTCGGCACCGCGCAGCGTGCGCGCGCCCCACACCACGCGGCCGTTCACCCCCATGGAGCGCAGGCAGTTGATGCCCAGCGGGTTGAGCTGGCCGTTCTGCAGGTCGTTGAGGTTGATCTGCAGGTCCTGCACGCCGTTGAGCGCGGCGTCCAGCCCGGCCGGCGCCTTCCACACGCCGCGGGCCACGTCGGTGCGGGCCATGATGCCGGCCACCGCGCCGCCGGGCATGAAGGTGTCGACGCGGCTGTCGCGCAGCGGATCGACCATGCGAAGGCAGGGGAAGTACAGCGCCGCATTGCGGGCGCCGGGGCCGCTCAGGTTCAGGCCGGTGCGGCCGGTCTGCGCGTTGCTGACTGCACTGGCCGCGGGAGTGGCCCAGGCGGGATCGGGATCGACCACCAGCATCGCACGGCGCTCCACGCACATCGCCAACGCGGCCTGCCACACGTTGGCCGGTACCGGGGTGTAGGTCGATGGCAGGCTGGCGGTGTTGCGCGCCAGCGGCGGAATGACCAGCAGATTGAACAGGTCCGCATGCGCCAGCGCATGGATGCCGGTGCGGCCCGCCGCGTTGCCAAGCAGGTCGTCGCCGCGCAGGGCCGGACCGTCGTTGCCGCCGACCGCGTCGATCCAGGTGATGGTGGTGGGCGTCACGGTGGCGGTGGGCCGCGCCGCGGGCACCGCGCCGAGCGCGCGCACCAGCGCCGACTCGCGCTCCAGCACCAGCGGCAGGTAGCGCGGGTCCGTCGCCGTGGTGCACACCGAGCCGATGGTCTCGAAGACGAAGTCGTCGCGCCCCGGCCGTACGCGGTAGCGCAGCCGCAGGTTGAAGCGCGTGGTGTCGGCCGCGGGCAGGCCGTTGTCGGTGTCGTAGTCCACCGCGGCAGACAGGCGTCCGCCCCACGCACCCAGGCTGGCAGCCGTGAGCACCAGCCCGGCGGGCAGCGTGAGGGTGGCGGCCGACGCGGGATCCGGTGCGTCGGCAGCGTCGGGGTCCGCCGCCGTGCCGACCAGCCGAACGACCAGTGCCAGGGCGCCCCCGTTCAGGTAGAAATCACGCACGGCATAGGCCATGGGACAGTCCACTGCCAGGCCACCGAACTGCCGCTCGTAGTCCGCGAAGCTCGTCAGCATCACGGGGTTGTTGGTGGGGCCGGAGGCGGCCCGCCCGACGAAGGCCGTGATCGAGGTCGCCACACCGGTGAGGGTGCGAACGCCGCTGGGCACTTCTTCCACGTAGACGCCTGGGTAACTCAGGGCACTGGGCATACATCCCCCACTTTTCGGTTGACGATCAGGAACCTGGCGGCTCCACCTGCATTCCCTTGCGCGCTGCGGGCCGCGCAGCGCGGTAAACCGCCTGGCCGTCGGGGCCCAGGGCGCACTCCATCTCGCCGCTGGCCACCAGCGCAGCCAGCGCCTGGGCAACCACATCCGGCGCATTCCCCGCGACCGGGGGCAAGGGCCGCCACCAGGCGGCGATGCCTTCCGAGGTGTCGCAGGCCTGCGGATGTGCGCGCAGGTAGCGGCGCAAGGCGGCTGCCACTTCTGTCACCGCATCTGTAGACGTGCCGGGCATTGCGGACACCCACGAAGTCACGAGCGTTACGTCTTGCAGTTCGCGTGCCATGACCTGCATGGGCGCAAGTGCTTGATTCGATTGGGTTTCATGAAGACGCGCGAAAGTGCGGCGTGTGGCCGGGAACACGGTCGAGCCGATCGGTCAGCAGGTTGCGCTGGGCGGATCGCGAAGGCGGACGGGGTTGCGGCGCCTGTGTGTCGCCGCGGACACGGGGTGTGCATGCGGTGACACGGCGCCGCAGCGCGCTGATCGTGCCGCGCCGGTGGCGCGGCAGATTCAAGAGAAGGAGACCCGGGAAGCAGGAGGCGCGCTAGACGCTGCTGAGTGCACGCACGTTGAGGCCGTACTTCTTGGCCAGGCGGCTCAGCGATGCCCGCTCCATGCCGGCCAGCCGCGCGGCCGCGCTGATGTTGCCGGCCGTGCGCGACAGGCAATCCTCGACGAAGCGGCGCTCGGCCTGGTCCACGGCCGCGCGCTTGGCTTCGCGCAGCGAATGCGAGTGCGTGAGTGAAGCGTGTGCCGACGCGCCGGCCTGGAACAGTTCAGGCGCGCACCTCTGCAGTTCGGCCACCCCGACCACGGCTCCCGGGCAGACCACGTGCGCCTTGAGCAGCACGTTTTCCAGCTGGCGCACGTTGCCGGGCCAGTCGTAGGCGCGAAGCAGTGCCACGCCTGCATCGTCGATGCATCGCGCAAGGCCATCGGTTTGGTGTGCGGCCTTGGCCAGCAGATGCGCAACGAGCAGTTCCAGATCGTCCAGGCGCTCGCGCAGTGGCGGCAGGTTCACGCGGAACGCGTCCAGCCGATACAGCAGGTCGTCGCGAAACGCGTGCGCCGCCACCCGTTCATGCAGGTCGATGTTGGAAGCCGCGACGACCCGCACGTCCGCATGGTGCAGTTGGTTGCCACCCAATGCCCGGTACCTCGAGTCCTGCAGAAAGCGCAGCAGCGCACCCTGGCCGCGCGGCGACAGAGCTTCCATCTCATCCAGGAACAGCGTCCCGCCCTCGGCGAGTCGAACCAGTCCCTCGCGCGCCTGGCTGGCATCGGTGAAGGCACCGCGCGTGTGGCCGAAGAGTTCGCTCTCGACCAGGCTGTCGGGCAGCGTCGCGCAGTTGACGGGAATGAAGGGCCGGTGCCTGCGCCGGCTCTGGTAGTGCACGGCGCGCGCGACCAGCTCCTTGCCGGTGCCGGTTTCGCCGGTGATGAGCACGGGCGCCTGCCAGGCGGCGTACAGCTGGACGAGTTCCATCGCTTCGCGAAAGAGCGCGCTGCGGCCGACGAGATTCTGTGCCAGCGTCGCACTTTCACGAATGCCGTCGGTCATCTCCGCAAAGGCTGCGGGCCGCGGGCAGGAAGAACTGTTGGTGCGCATTCCGACGGCAGGAGTGAGTCATCACGATCGGGACGCATCATCCTCCGCAGGCAGGCGTTGAACATCCATCAAACGGGATAGCCGCAAAGTGCGCGCCCGCCTGGCACGCGCATCGTGGCGGCGGCAAGTGTCACAAGGACATGACAGTGAGCTGCGCGCGGACTTCGGCGGTGTGTTGACCGCGGTCGTGGCGCACGCACGCTCGCTCAGGTGGCGACGCCGGGAAGTTTTCCCTGTTCGACCACAGCACCGCGCGTGTAACTTGCGCCGAGGCCGCCAGTCGCGCGTGCTTCCACGACAACCAGGGGAATGCCGTGCCGCGCTTCAAACAGTCCATTCATGCAATCCGGGGCATCCGGCCAGCCGTCATGCCGCGACTGGCGCAGGTCGCCACCGCCACCCTGCTGTTGTGCCACGCCCTGGCGGCGCGGGCACAGGCGCCGGCCGGCCCGCCCGCCAACGCCGGCGAACTCCCCACCATCGAGGTCATCGAGGCGGCGCCGCTGCCCGGCCTGGACCTGCCGCTCGACCAGATCCCGGGCAACGTGCAGACGGGCACCGCCGCCGACATGGAGCGCATGCATGCGCCCGACATCACCAACTTCATGTCCCGCGCCCTGGGCAGCGTGACGGTCACCGAGACGCAGGGCAACCCCTTCCAGCCCGACGTGAACTACCGCGGCTTCACCGCCTCGCCGCTCTTGGGCACGCCGCAGGGCCTCTCGGTGTTCCTCGACGGCGTGCGGCTGAACCAGCCCTTCGGCGACGTGGTCAGCTGGGACCTGTTCCCGCGCAACGCCATCTCCTCGATCACGCTGGTGCCGGGCAGCAACCCCCTGTTCGGGCTGAACACGCTGGGCGGGGCGCTGTCGATCCACACCAAGGACGGCATCAGCAACCGGGGCACGATGGTGGAAGTGCTGGCGGGCCAGTACGGCCGCGTGGGCGCCCAGTTCGAGACCGGCGGCCACGACCCCACCAACGGCATGCACTGGTACCTGAGCGCCAATGCCTACCACGAGGACGGCTGGCGCCCGTCCTCGCCCTCCGACCTGCGCCAGCTCTTCGCCAAGGTGGGCCGTACCACCAAGAACGGCGATGTCTCGCTGACCCTGGCGCTGGCGGACAACGACCTGACCGGCAACGGCGCGCAGGAAGCCGGCGCATTGCAGCGCGACTGGGGCAGCGTGCGAACCATTCCCGACGAGACGAAGAACAAGTCCCTGTTCCTCAACCTCGCCACCACCCAGGCGCTCAACGACAGGCTCAGCTTCTCGGGCAACGCCTACTACCGCGACATCAGGACCAGCACCTACAACGGCGACCTGAACGACGAGTCGCTGGACCAGGCCGTCTACCAGCCCAACGCCGCCGAACGCGCCGCGCTGGCGCAGGCCGGCTACAGCGGCTTCCCGACCAGCGGCGAGAACGCGGCCAACACGCCTTTCCCGAAATGGCGCTGCATCGCCAACATCCTGCTCAACGACGAGCCCAACGAGAAGTGCAACGGCCTCATCAACCAGACCGAGACGCGGCAGAAGAACTACGGCCTGGCCGGCCAGTTCTCGCTGGATGCCGCCACCGGCAGCATCACCCACAAGCTGGTGGCCGGCGCAGCCTGGGACGCCAGCCGGGTGAGCTTCAACCAGAGCTCGCAGTTCGGCTACATCAACCCCGACCGCAGCATCGCCTCGGTGGCCGGCCCCGGTGCCTTCGCCGACGGCAGCCAGGAATCGGAAGACGCCTTCGATGCGCGCGTGGACCTGTCGAGCCGTTCGCACACCGGCAGCTTCTACCTGGCCGACACCATGGCGCTGGGCGCCAACACGCACCTCACGCTGGCCGGGCGCTACAACCGCACCTCGGTGCGCAACACCGATGGCCTCACGCCCGGCGGCGGCCCCGGCTCGCTGGATGGCGACTACACCTTCAGCCGCTTCAACCCTGCCGTCGGCCTGACCTGGGCGCCCAGCGATTCGCTCACTGTCTACGCCGGCGCCAACCAGGGCAGCCGCGCGCCCACCGCCATCGAGCTGGGCTGTGCCGACCCGGCCAGCCCCTGCAAGCTGCCCAATGCCTTCGCGGGCGACCCGCCGCTCAAGCAGGTGGTCACCACCACCTTCGAGGCCGGGCTGCGCGGCACGGTGGCCAAGCAGGTGGTCTGGAACTTCGGCGTGTTCCGCTCCGACAACAAGGACGACCTTCTCTTCGTGGCCGACGACTCCAGCGGCTTCGGCTACTTCAAGAACTTCGGCAAGACGCGGCGCCAGGGCGTCGAGATGGGCCTGCATGTGAAGCCCGCGGCGGCGTGGACGGTGGGCGGCAACCTGAGCTTCCTCGACGCGACCTACCGCAGTGCCGAGACCGTGGGCGGCACCGGCAACAGCAGCAACAGCTCGGCGGCCGACGGCTTTCCGGGCACCGAGGGCAGCATCCAGATCCAGCCGGGCGACCGCATTCCGCTGCTGCCCCGGCAGCTGCTCAAGGTGTACGTGGATTGGGAGCCCACCACGTCCTGGCGCGTCGGGCTGGACATGACCGCTGCCAGCGGAACCGCCGTGCGCGGCAACGAGAACGGCCAGCAGGCGCCGGACGGCCTCTACTACACGGGCTCGGGCCGCACCGGCGGCTACGCGGTGTTCAACCTGGGCGTGGACTACAAGCCGCAGCCGGGGTGGAAGGTCTTCCTGCAGGTCACCAACCTGTTCGACCGGCACTACGCCACCGCCGGCCAACTGGGGGCCAATGGCTTCACCCCCAATGGCAGCTATGTCGCGCGGCCGCTGCCGGCCAATGCCAACGGCGACTACCCGGTGCCGCAGGCCACGCTGTACACGCCCGGCGCCCCGCGCACCGCGTGGGTGGGCTTGCGCTACACCTTCAAGGGCGGCTGACAAAGGGGCCGTGCCATCATCCGGTCCAGATGAAGGACCGCCGATGAAGACCGCTCCCTTTGGCAGCTGGGAATCGCCCATCACCCCCGGGCTGGTGGCCGGCTCGATGGTCGACCTGCTCGACGTGCAGCTCGACGGCGGGCGGCTGTACTGGATCGAGGCCCGGCCGCAGGAGGCCGGGCGGCATGTGCTGGTTTGCCGGCAGGACGACGGCCGCATCGCCGACGTGCTGCCTGCGGACATGAATGCGCGCACGCGGGTCCACGAATACGGCGGCGGGGCGGTCGCGGTCGCCGGCGACACGGTCTGCTTCAGCCACTTCCAGGACCAGCGCCTCTATTGCCAGGTCGCGGATGGCAAGCCCGATCCCCTGACTCCACCTGGCTTCCGTTTTGCCGACGGCCGCATCGATCTTGCGCGCAGGCTCTGGATCGGCGTGCGCGAAGACCACATGGCCTCCGACCGGGAAGCCGTCAACACCATCGCCCTGCTGTCGCTCGATGCACCCGGCCCCGGCACCGTGTTGGTCCAGGGCGATGACTTCTACGCATCGCCGCGCCTGAGCCCGGATGGCAGGCACCTCGCCTGGCTCTCGTGGCGGCATCCGCACATGCCCTGGGTGCAGACGCAGTTGTGGGTCGGCGACTTCGACGGCAACGCAGTGCACGACGCGCGGCAGGTGGCGGGCGGCGCGGGCGAATCGGTGTTCCAGCCAGAGTGGTCGCCGGACGGCGTGCTGCATTTCGTCTCCGACCGCTCGGGCTGGTGGAACCTGCATCGGCTCGACGCGAACGGCGCGGCCGTCAACGTCTGCCCCCGGCCCGCGGAGTTCGGCCGGGCGCAATGGAAGCTGGGCATGTCGACCTACGCCTTCCTGTCGGCGCAGGAAGCCGTGTGCGCGTACATCGAGAACGGCCTGGGCAAGTTGGCCCTGCTCGACCTGCACAGCGGCGTATTGAAACCCTACGACCTTCCCTACACCGACTTCGCCTCGGTGCGCGCGCAGGACGGCAGGGTGGCTTTCATCGGCGGCACGGCCGTGGCATCCAGCGCCGTGGTGCTGCTGGACCCGCGCACGGGGGTCGCGACCTTGGTCCGCCAGGCCACGGGCGTCACCGACGATCCGGCGATTGCGCGGCACCTCAGCGCGCCGCAGCCCATCGAGTTCCCGACCTCGAACGCGCAGACCGCCTTCGCGCTGTACTACCCGCCGACCAACGCGGACTTCCAGGCCCCCGAAGGCGAGCTGCCGCCGCTGCTGGTGCGCTGCCACGGCGGCCCCACCTCCTCGGCCACGCGCGCCCTGGACCTGCGCGTGCAGTTCTGGACCAGCCGCGGCATCGCGGTGGTCGACGTCGACTACCGGGGCAGCGCCGGCTACGGCCGCGCCTACCGCGAGCGCCTGCACCTGGCCTGGGGCATCGTCGATGTGGAGGACTGCGGCGCCGCCGTGCGCCACCTGGCTGAACGTGGACTGGTCGACCCCGGGCGAACGGTCATCAGTGGCGGCAGTGCCGGCGGCTTCACCGTGCTGAGTTGCCTGACCAGCACCGACGAGAAACTGCGCCAGTCGTTCAAGGCGGGCGGCAGCCACTACGGCGTGAGCGACGTGCAGGCGCTGGCCTGCGACACGCACAAGTTCGAGTCGCGCTACCTCGACTGGCTCATCGCACCGCAGGACTGGGCCGCCCGCTCGCCGGTGCGGCATGCCGACCGGCTGTCGGCGCCGGTCACTTTCTTCCAGGGCGCGGAGGACAGGATCGTGCCGCCCAGCCAGACCGAGCAGATGGTCGCCGCGCTGCGCGAAAAGAACATCACCGCGCAGTACCTGCTCTTCGCCGGCGAGCAGCACGGCTTCCGCCAGGCCCGCAACATCCGGTGGGCGCTGGAAGCGGAGTTCCATTTCTTCGACACCCTGGTGTTCCGACTGCCGCCACCCTGAAGACCATGAAAGACTTCGCTCGCCTTCGCCTGTCCATCGCCTTGTGTGTCCTGTGCGCGGGGGTGTCCGGCGCGCATGCTGCAACGCCCGCCCCATCGACGCCATCCGCGGCTTCACCCGCCCGCCCACCGGCGCCCTCGCCTTCCAAGGTGGCCTTGGCCGCCGATGGCAGCGCGTCGGGCGGCGACATCGTCGACGCCAGCGGCCGCATCGACCCGGCTGCCTACGTCGCCATGGCCGGCAAGATGAGCAGCGCCGATGGCGTCGCCTACCGCTACGGCCCCGCGTCCACCGCGCCCCGGTCCGGCACCACCTGGCACGCGCGTCCCAACTCGCCTCGCAGGCACGCCGCCGATGGTGGCGACTGGCAGGTCGGCGGTCCGGACGTCTCGTACCCCGGCGACTACTTCGCCAACTTCGCGAACGTGCTGTACGTGGCCGACGCGCCGGGCGCGCGCGTGGGCGTGGCGGACATCCAGACCCTGCTGCAGTCCTTCAACACCTTCACGCAGCGCCCGCAACCCGCGCCGCTGTGGGCCGGCAGGAACCCGGACCTGAACAACTTCGAAGGCCTGGACGACAACCACGGCCACAGCATCGGAGCGCACAACCCGGTGGCCGCGGCGCGCTGCTACGGCCGCCCCGGCTGGTGCCTGGAGTCGGTCGTGGCGTACCAGGACGGCCGGCTGTCGACCGCCGTGGGCAGCAACACCTCCGCCAACATGGCCAGCGTGCAACTCGCACCCAACAAGGTGCCCACCGGCATCGCGCAGACCAACAGCGCCGAGTTCGCGCTGGTCACCGTCTGGGACACCGTCGCGCTCAAGGGCCAGGTCGCCGTCGTGGCGCTGGCGGGCCTTTGCAACGGCTGCACCGTCGACAAGCCCAACCTGGGCGACGTGGGCTGGGGCGAACGCAACTCCGTGAACCCCGGCCTGGCCAACCGCGGCAACATCGGCTTCATGAAGGTGCTGGGCTACGTCGACCTGCCCGAAGGCATGCGCGCACCCACCGAGATCGCCGCCACCACCGGCTGGAATCCCTGGACGGGCCGCCCCATGGACGGCGCGGGCCGCATGACCACCGAGTACGAGATGGCGCTCTCGAACGAGAGCCACCGGCAGAGCTTCGCCGGCGCCGGCCGCAACAGCGGCTCGAATGCAAGAGGCGGCATGGCCATCGTGGTGTCCAAGTCGGAGAAGCGCGCGGCCTTCATCGACCTGAAGCCGCTGTTCGACTACTACCGCCGCATGTACTTCGGCACGCGCGCCGACTTCGACAAGACCACCACCGTCGGCATGGCCGACAAGCAGTGGCCCTACGCCTTCTCGCAGATGGCCGACAGCGACAAGCCGAAGGTCGTCCAGACCATCGACCTGGGCGCCAGGCCGACGGCCGTCAAGGCCACGCTGTGGGGCAGCAGGCTGCGCGGCTGGATCGCCACGGAAGAAGGCGCGCTGCGCATCTTCGACCTGGGCGGCTGGGGCAACGGCAGCGGCACGGGCTCGCTCAAGCAGGTGGGCAGCGTCGCGGTGGGCGCCAACCCGACCAGCATCGCCTACTTCCGCGGCAGCGCCAACGACACCGGAACCCGGATCAACGAGACGGTGATGGTGCTGTCGCGCGCCGAGCGCGCGGTCCGCTGGGTGGACTTCTCGCCCAGCCTCGACAGCGGCACCGTGCGCCGCGCCGTCCTGACCGACTCGCGCCTGGTCGACCCGGTGATGATCGAGGACAACGAGAACCACGGCACCGAAGGCTGGGTGCTGTCGCTGGCCGACTTCGGCGGCAAGGCGGTACGCAACTACCGCTATGGCCCGGTCATCTTCTGGACCAACCAGGGGCCGGGCATGGCCTGCCAGCCCAAGGCAGGCTGCGGCCTGGGGCCGAACAACCTGCCGCCCGCACAGTACCCCTTCGAGTACGGCGGCGACATGACGCTGCCGGGACGGCCCTTCTTCATCACCAGCGCGAACGTGCCCTGAGGCCCGGGCTACCGCGCTTGATGGAAGCCGGAAATCGCGCGACATTGAGGGCCACCCTCCACTTTCCATCTGCCCGGGGCCCATGCCGCACATCACCCAGCTGATCGTCGACTACGGCTACCTGGCCGTCTTCATCGGTTGCCTGCTGGAGGGCGAGACGCTGCTGGTCATGGCGGGCTTCGCCGCCCAGCAGGGCCATCTGTCGCTGGCGGCGATCATCGCCATCGCGTTTGCCGCGGGTGCGCTGGGCGACCAGCTGTTCTACTGGATCGGCCGCGCCTGGGGTCCGCTGCTCATTGCCCGCCATCCGCGCCTGCACAAGCGCGCCGGCAAGGTGGCGGGCCTGCTCCAGCGCCACGACGCCAAGCTCATCGTGGGCGTGCGCTTCATGTACGGGGTGCGCATCCTGGGGCCGATCATCATCGGGGCCAGCCGCGTCGCGCCCGCCCGCTTCATCGCCTTCAACCTGCTGGGCGCCGCGATCTGGGCGCCTCTGGTGGCAGGCGCCGGCTATTTCTTCGGCCATGCGCTGGAGCGCATGCTGGGCGACCTGGAACATTTCGAGGCCCTCGCCTTCGCCTTGATCGCCGCGTCCTTCGGCGTGTACTCGCTGATCAAGTCCAGGCGCGCGCACTCGGCGAAGCCGCTTCGCGAAGACCCGCCCGACAGCCGGCCCTGACCCCGGGTCGCGGCAGGCAGCCGCCGACTTCAGTTCGGTCGCGGCCGCCGGTGCAACCACGGCAACAGGTAGCGCAGCAGCAGCACGCCCAGCGCCACGGCCGCCAGCGCGGTCCTTCCGCCCGTGCGAACCGGCAAGGGCTTGGCCAGCGCGGGCGCCATCAGCGCCGCCTCCAGCCCCTGCGGCGTCTGCAGCCGCAGGAAGGACAGGCCCTGCTCCTGCGCCAGCATCTGCAGGTAGCCTTCCCGCAGGGCCGACAGGTGCTCCCGCCCCGGCGTAGCGCCGAGCATGGGCGCCGCCACGCCGTCGGCAGGGCCGTCGACCATCTTCTCGCCCGGCACGCTGGTGGCACGGCCCTGGCTGCGCGGATCGGTCTGCATCACCTCGTCGGCGCGCCAGAAGCCCAGCGGCCGGCCCTGCGGGTCGCGCTTGGGAATGGGCGACGGCAGCATGTCACCCACGCCCACGATCAGCCCCGGCACCTCGCCCGGCTTGTCGTCGAAGGCGGGGCGGTAGCGTGGGTTGATCGGCGGCGCTTCCTGCCCGTCGGTGACGAAGACCAGCGAAGGCTTCTCGGGCAGTTCGCGGGCGATGACGATGGCGCTGTGCAGCCCCTTGGCGATCTCGCTGTTGCCCGACCAGGCCATGCGCGAGTCGATGCGCGCCAGCGTCGAGCGCAACTCGTCCAGGTTGGCGCAGACCTCGATGGGCGCAAACAGCAGCAGCGCGCGGTACTCGGTGAAGATCGCCCAGCCCACCTTGGAGCCGCAGGGCAGCTTCAGCAGCGCTCCACGCAACGCCTGCTTGGCGAAGTCCAGGCGCGAGGCGGGCTGCCCGGCGATCAGCTCGTCGGTCACGTTCATGCTCTGGGTCACGTCCAGCACCACCACGTGGTCGAAGCGCCCGCGATCCAGCGACACACCCGGGTCGACCAGCGCAACCACCAGCAGCAGTGCCGCCAGCGCCAGCAGCCAGCGCTCGGGGCCCAGCCGCCACCAGCCGCCCGCAGCTTCGCTCGACGTCGTCATGGCAGGCCGGGCGAATAGCCGCGCATGGTGGTGGCCGCGCGCTCGGCGTTGCGCTGGGTATCGGGCGGCTCGGCGTCCAGTTCCTCGGGGTCGGGCAGCAGGCGCTGCGCGCGCTCCAGGTTGTAGCGGGCGTCCCAGTGCTGCGGGTCGGTGCGCAGCACGTTGCGGTAGCCCTCCTTGGCCAGCTCGATCAGCGCGATGGCCTTGCCCGGCTCGGTGCCGGCCTGCACCAGCACCGCCTGGCGCATCAGCAGGTTGGCGCTGTTGTAGCGTGCCGCCTGGCCCAGGGGCGAATCGTTCTCCAGGCCGCGGTAGATGCGCAGCGCGCCCTCGTCGCTGGCGCCACCGGCCTCGGCCAGCGCATGGGCCTGCGCGAACCTCACCTGCACCGGCACCGCCTGCCCGTCGGCCGGCCAGGCAGCGGTCGTGATGGCTTCGTTCCAGCGCTGCTGCCGCCACAGGCGCGCGCCGTCGACCGCCGCCGCCAGCGCCAGCAGTGCCAGCACGGCCAGGACCCAACGCGTAAGCCGCCGCGAGCTCAGGCCCATCGCCGGATCTCCAACAGGCTGGCCGCCAGCAGCACCAGCACGCAGCCGAAGGCCAGGCCGAACATGGGCGCGGACAGGTCGCGCCGGGGCATGGTGTCCATGTAGGTGATGGGCAGCTTCTCCAGCCGGTCCACCGCGTCGATGGCCTGCTTCAACGCCTCCGGGTCGCTGGCCTCGTAGGCGCGGTAGGAGGTGTCCAGCGATTCGAAGAAGCGGTGCAGCGCGTACTCGGGCACCGAGTCGACGTTGGAGGCCGCCTCGCCCTTTTCCAGCACCAGCCCCGGGCTGTTGGCCGAGCGCAGGTAGATCCAGTAGATCGAGACGCGGTGCTTGCGCACGAGGTAGGCGATGCGGGTGCGGGCGTCCGGGTCCAGCCGGTCGCCGCCGTCGGACACCAGCAGGACGATGCGCGAGCCGTTGTAGGGCCGCTCCTCGAAGGAGGACAGCGCCTCTTCCAGCGCGAGGCCGATGTTGGTTTCCGACAGGCCCCGGCCCACGTCGCCGGCCACGATGGCGGCATGCACCGCCTCGCTCTTCTGGGTGAACTCCAGCACGCGGATCGGCAGGCCGCTGAAGACGATCACGCCGAAGCGGTCGTCCTGCCGCTTGGTCGCGAACTCGGACAGCAGGCGCCGCGCGACCTTGCCCTTGGACTCCGTCAAGCGGCCGGGCCAGCGGCCCATGTAGTAGTCGATCACCTCGGGGCCGGTGCCCTTCATGTTGGGCGGCGGCCGGCCAGCGAAGCCCTGGTCCATGCTGCGGCTGCGGTCCAGCGCCAGCACGATCTCCGCGCCCTTGCCGATGCGCTCGACCTCGTACTCCGGCAGGTAGGGTCCCGCCAGCCCGACGACGAGTGCGCAGAACGCGATCACGCCGAGGACGCGCAACAGCCAGTCGAGCAGGTCCGACACCCGGTCCCGCGGCGCCAGGGCCACCCAGGCGTTGCCGAGCGCGCCGCCGGGCTCCCGCAGCAGCGGCAGCAGCGCCAGCGGCAGCAGCCACAGAAGCCAGGGGTCTTCAAAGCTCATGCCGAGCCCCTCTCCGCATCGCGGCAGCGCCTGCAGAAGTCCAGCAGCCACTGCGCATCCGCCCTGCCCTGTCCCTCGCCGAAGAACTCGTGGCGCGACTGCTGCAGGAAGATGGCGAAGTCGGCGCGCAGGTGGGCGAAGCGTGGCCGCATCTCCATGAAGCGATCGATGTCCTGCTCGAACAGGACCTCGCCCATGGTCTTGTTCAGCGCGCGGTGCACCTGCCTGTACGCATCGCGCCGCTGCTCGGGCGAGCTCGATGGCGTCAGCCCCTGCAGCTGGCGCCATGCCAGGGTGAAGGGCCGGTGCCTGCGCGTCCACCATGGCAGGCCGATGTACACATGGGCAAGGTAGGCCAGCAGCAGCAGCGCGACGGCGCCATAGGCGACGAGGCGATGCCGCGCCGGGGCGGTGTCCAGCATCGGCGGCGCCGTGTCGGGCTGCAACTCGCCCAGCCCGTGCCGGTACGACACCTCCACCGGCGCCAGCGGCGACACGGTCACCGGCCACGCTTCGATGAGCAGTTCCTGCACACGCGGCTGGCCCTGGAAGCGCAGGCGGAAGCTGGGCATCTCCAGCGTGCGCGGCTCGCGCGGCGAGAGGAAGATCTGGTAGGCCAGTGTGAGCTCATGGCGCCTGCCGCCGTCCGCGCTGCCGTCGCGCCTCGTGACGCTGCGCAGCTCCAGGGCGCGGCCACGCGCGCCAGGCTGGGGCACGCTGGCATCGTCCAGCGCCAGGCCTTCGGGCACCTCGACGGTCACGGTGCGCGACACCATGTCGCCCACCTGCCAGCCGAAGGCGCGCGGATCATGCGTCTGCGCTTCCAGTTGAGCCGCGCCCGCCCCTGCGGCCACCCATCCCGCGAGGGCCATGCAGCATGCGCGCGCGCTCGCTTTCATGTGCGCCTAGGAATGGAAGTGACGCGTGACCGCATCGGCATCGAAGGCGCCTTCGATGAACAGGGGCTTGAGCCGATGCCTGTCGAAGGCCTGCCGCAGCGCGGCGCGTCGCGACTGCTGCGCGGCCAGCCACTTGTCGCGCAGCGCCGGGCGCCACCACAGCAGCTTCGGGCCGCCACCTTCCGGGTCGTAGGCGCGCAGCAGGCCGCGCCGGTTGCTCAAGGCAAATTCCAGCGGGTCCCACAGCACCACCGGCACCAACTCATGGTGGGCCATGGAGGCCAGCACGGCCTCGAGCTCCGGCAGCGGCAGGTGGAAGTCGGACACCAGGAACACCAGCGAGCGCTGCCGCCCCAGGTACAGCGCGGCCCGGCCCAGCCCCTTCGCCGAGCGGCCCTGCAGCGCCAGCGTGCGGAGCTTTTCCGCCAAGGCCGTGCCGACGCCGCGTGCGCGCGTCGGCGGCTGCAGCAGGTCTTGGCGCACCTCGCTGTCGCAGCCCACGAAGCCGAAGGCATCGCCGCTGCGCCAGGCCGACCAGGACAGGCTGCCCGCGAAGTCGGCCAGCACGTCCAGCTTGCGGCGCGTGGCACTGAAACCCATCGAGGCCGACAGGTCGGCCACCATCACCACCGGGATCGCCTTGCGCTGGCTGTAGACGCGCACGATCCAGTTGCCGAAGGGATCGCGCAGGCTGGCATGCAGGTCGAGCCGGCGCGCGTCGGGCGCGTCCAGCAGCGGCGCGTGGCCGCGGAACTCGAAGCCGCCGTCGCCGCGCGTGCTGCGGTGCGAGCCAGGGAAGTGGCCGAGCGCCGGCGCTCCGATGCGGTAGTGCAGTTCTTGAACGGCGGGCGACTGTGCCATGACGCCGTTGCGCTCAGGGCGCCGCCACGCTGGAGAGGATCGCGTTCATCAGCCGCCCCGAGATGTCCTGGCGGCGCATCTCGTACACCGGCTGGTAGCACAGCCGGTGCGCGATGGCCGGCGCGAACACCGCCTGCACGTCCTCCGGCGTGACATGGCCGCGCCCGTCCAGCCAGGCCGTGACCCGGGCGGCACGCATCAAGAGGCTCATGCCGCGCGGGCTGGCGCCGGCCAGCATGAGCTGCGAGGCGTCCAGGTCCGGCAGGCGCACGCCGTAGTCGGCAGGCGCGGCGGTGGCGCGCCACAGGTCCAGCGCGTAGGTCTGCAGGGCGTCCGAGGCCTGCACGCCGCGCTGGATCAGCTCCGCCACCTGGTTCAGTTCCTGGTAGGCGACCAGCGCGCTGTCCAGCTCGCCGATGAGCCGGTCGGTGTCGTGGAAGCGCGGCTCGATCATCAGCTGTCGCCGCTGCGCCTCGTCCGCCGGCGTGTCCATGGTCACCTCCAGCATGAAGCGGTCGCGGGCGGCGGCGGAGATCTCGAAGGTCTCCTCGCGCTCCACGCGGTTGCGGTCGGCAAAGACCAGCAGGTGCGGGAAGTGGAACTCGCGGCTGAAGGCCGACACGCTGCGCTCGGCCATCACCCGCAGCAGCAGCGAATGCACCTGCGGGCGCGCCCGGTTGATCTCGTTGAAGAAGAAGATCGCCAGGTTCTCGCCGTAGCGCACCAGCGGGCCGGGCTCCACCGCCGGCCGGCCTTCGGCGCTGATGTGCGTGTAGTAGATGAGGTCGCCGGGCATCAGGTCGATGGTCCCTTCGACGCGCGCGAAGTCTCCGCCCAGCACCTGCGCGAAAGCGCGCAGCAGCGTGGTCTTGCCCACGCCCACGTCGCCCTGCAGCAGCACGTGGCCGCGCGCGAAGACGGCCGTGTTGATCTGTCGCACGGTGCGCGCCTGGCCGATCACGGCCTTGGCGACCTCGGCTTCCAGCCGCAGGGCCCGCTGGCGCCAGTCGCTCATCACTGCATCGTCACGGTCCATCGGAAAACCTCCGGAGTTCTCAACTGCCTGTGCTGCTGCGGGCCTTCATCCGCTCGGCCGCCGCGCGTTCCTTGGCGTATTCCTCGCGGCAGGCCTGTGCGTAATCCTGCGGGCCGAGGTAGGCGATCTCCTGGTCGTACCTGGCCAGGTCCTCGGCGAAGCGCGGGTCGAACAACGCCTTCCTGAAGCCGTCGTGCAGCACCTTCACGATGTCGTCCGGCAGGCCGCGCGGGCCGGACAGCCCGTAGGGCGACATCGCCACGATGTCGAAGCCCAGGTCGCGCAGCGTGGGCACCTGCGGCCAGCGCCTGGTCCGCTTGTCGCCCATGGTCGCCAGCAAACGCAGCCGCCCGGCGTCCACCTCGGGTGCGAAGCCGGTGGAATTGACGCCCACCATCACCTGGCCCGACTCCACCGCCAGCGTCAGCTCCGAGGTCCCCTTGTAGGGCACGTGGATGTAGCGCAGCCCGCGTTCGGTGAACAGCGTCTCCAGCACCAGGTGCGGCGTGGTGCCCACGCCGTTGGTGGCGATGGTCAGCTCGCCCGGCCGGGCGCGGGCGAAGGCGAAGAGCTGGTCCAGCCCGCGCAAGGGGCTTCCGGCGCGCACCAGCACCCCGAAGGTCACGCCCGAGATCTGGATGATGGGCGTGACGTCGCGCACCGGGTCCCACAGCACCTTGGTGACGAAGGGCGCACGGAACACCGGCTGCGGCATCTGGGCGATGGTGTAGCCGTTGGGCTCGGCCTGCGTCAGCACCGGCATGGCCAGCGTGCCGCCGGCGCCCGCGCGGTTCTGCACGATCACCGGCTGGCCCAGCGCAGGCGTTGCGAGTTCGGCCAGCAGGCGCAGCGAGAGGTCGGTCGCGCCGCCGGGCGTCCAGGGCACCCACATGTTGATGGGCCGCGCGGGAAAGCCGTCGGCGGCCCGCGCGTTCCCCAGCGGCGAGAGCTGTACCCCGCCCAGTGCCAGCGCTGCCGCACCGGCCAGCCAGCGGCGGCGACCGACGCTCATGGCGGCCCGCCCCGCTTGGTGAGGCCGCCGAAGCCGCGCTGCGGGTCGTAGCCCCAGCAGGCCAGCAGGAAGAACACCGCCAGGCAGCCCAGCACGATCCACGGCGCCATGCCGGGATCCTTGCCGTACAGCGCGAAGCGGATCCATTCCACCGCATGGGTGAAGGGGTTGAAGCGCGCCAGCTGGTAGACCCACTCGGCGCCCGACTCCTGCAGCTTCCACAGCGGATAGAGCGCGGTGGACATGAAGTACATGGGGAAGATGACGAAGTTCATCGTGCCCGCGAAGTTCTCCAGCTGCTTGATGTAGACCGACAGCAGCAGGCCCAGCGCGCCCAGCATCAGCGCGCCGCAGCACAGCGCCACCAGCGCGTGCAGGCCGCCCAGCGACAGCACCGGCAGGTCGGTGCCCAGCAGCGCCGCCACCGCCACGAAGGCCAGCGCCTGCAGCACCGAGAGCAGCGCGGTCGCGCACAGCTTGGAGAACAGCAGCCACCAGCGCGGCAAGGGCGCGGTGAGCAGGAGGCGCATCAGGCCCATCTCGCGGTCATACACCATGGCCAGCGAGGACTGCATGCCGTTGAACAGCAGCACCATGCCCACCAGGCCCGGCGCGATGTAGACGTCGTAGGGAATGTAGGTGTCGTAGGGCTCCACGATGGCCACGCCGAACACGTTGCGAAAGCCCGCCGCGAACACCGCCAGCCACAACAGCGGCCGCACCAGCGCCGACACCAGCCGGCCGGTCTGCTGCGAAAACTTGAACAGCTCGCGCACGACGATGGCCCGCAGGCCCTGCAGCGCGTGCATGACCGTGCCGTGCCGTGCAGGCTCGGCCCGGGCGGGCGGCTGCTCGATCACGGCGTCGTCCTGCATTTCTTCTCCGGCGCATCGGCACCCAGGGTGTCCAGCACGTTGCTGGGGTGCAGCAGGCCTTCGATGGGCGCCTGCGAGATCACGCCCTGTCCATCGGTGAGCAACAGGGTCTGGCGCAGCTGGCCGTCCCAGGCGCGAAAGCTCAGCTGCGTGCCCTTGGAGCCGTCCAGCGGCGTGGCAGCCAGCGCCTTGGCCCACGCCGCGGCGGGCCCCTTGGGAACGGCAGTGGCAATGGCCACCAGCGCCTTGCCCGCCATCCACGCGGCCCAGTCGCTCGCCGTCATCGGGCGGCCGGTGGCCTTGGCGAAGCGGCGCGACACCTGCGGCGCGCCGTAGCGCTCGAACTGCGCATGCCAGGCCAGCGCGACCAGCCCCGCGTCGCCCACCACCGGGCGCGGCAGCACCGTTCGGTAGGGCAGGCCGCGCGCGAACTCGCCATCGCTGTCCACCACCCAGACGGCGTCGTAGCTGCTGCCCGCCGTCAGCAGCAGCGGGTTGGCCAGGTCGCGCTCGCGTGGATCTCCCGAGAGCTTGAAGGACTTGGTGCCCACCACCTGCAGCCCGTAGCGCTTGATGGAGGCCTGCGCCGTCGCGGCGCGCAGCTGGTCCTGCGGGCTCGGTCCCACCAGCAGGAGCAGCTTGCTCCACTTGCGGGACACCAGCGTCTGCGCCAGCGCATCGGCTCGCATGCGCTCGCTCGGCAGGATGTGGAACAGGCGCGCGCGGCAGTCCTGCTCGCGCAGCCGGTCGGCGGCCTCGCCGATGTTGATCACCGGCAGCTTCACCGCATCGGCCACGGCCAGCGTCCAGTCGGCCGGCAGGTCGGTGATCAGCACCGCCGCCCCCGCCTTCTCCGCCGCCTGCGCGGCGCTGCGCGCGGCGGCCGCCGAATCGGGGGTCTGCGTGGCCAGTTGCACCGCGCCGTCGACCGCCTGTAGCTCGAACTCGCCCTCCTCCAGCGCCACCTTCAACCCGTCGCTCACCGGGCCGCCGGGATGGCCCAGGTACTGCCGCTCCAGGCGCGAGCGGTCCATGCGCGCATCGGGCTCGGGCGACAGCAGCGTGGCCTTGAGCGGGGTGGCGGCCATCGCCGCCTGCCCGCTCACGGCCAGCAGCACCGCCGCCCAGGCGCCCGGCCACTTCATTCGACCACCACCAGTCCGTAAGGCACGCGCCCCACCGGAATGCTCTTGATCGGCTTGGCGGCCGCCACGTCGACCACCGTGACGTCGTCGCTCAGCCCGTTGACCACGTACAGCCGCGCCTCGGCCTTGTCCAGCGTGACGTTCCAGGCCCGCTTGCCCACCAGCACGAGGTGGGTGACCTTGCGCGCCGGCACGTCGACGAAGGCCACGTGGTTGGCCCGGCCCAGCGCCACGAAGGCCCGCTTGCCGTCGCGCGAGATCTGGATGCCCACCGGCGTGATGTCCTCGCTGCGCGCGCCTTTGACCTCGAACTTGATCGTGTCCTTCACGGTGCCCGTGTCGGTGGCGACGATGCTCACGCTGGCATCCAGTTCGTTGGTCACCCACAGCTCCTTGCCGTCGGGCGTGAAGGCCATGCGGCGCGGCCGCTTGCCCACCTTGATGTTCTTCACCACCTTGGCGCTGGCCACGTCGATGGCATGCACGAGGCTGGCCACCTCGGAGGTGACGTACAGCGTCTTGCCGTCGGCGCTGACCTTGACGCCCTCGGGCTCCTTGCCGACCTTGATGGTGTTCAGCACCTTGCCGTTGGCCGCATCGATGAAGCTCACCGCGCCCTCGTCCTCGTTGGACACGTAGAGGGTCTTGCCGTCCGGCGAGATGTCGAAGGCCTCCGGCTCGTCGCCCAGCGGAATGCGGCGCACCGACTTGCCCGTGGCCGGGTCGATCACGTCGGCCGCATTCGAATCGGTGCAGGCCAGCATGATCTGGCCCTGCGCCGTCATCTGGATGTGCCGGCCGCGCTTGCAGGTGGGGATGGTGCCCTTGACGCTGAGCGTGGCGAGGTCGATGAGCGTGAGCGCCTGGTCCTTCTCGCTGGACACGTAGGCGGTGCCCTGCGCCAGCGCGGCGCCGGCCAGGCACAGGCCCGCCGTCATCCCGAGCATCCATCGGGCCGTGCGTGTCGCGATTCGGGTTCTTGCGCTCATCTTTGCTGTCTCCTTCTTTTGTCTCGGATTTCGTTTTGCTTTCAACTCGTTCGGGCGATGAAGCCGGCCTCCAGCGTCGGCCCGCCCAGTGCCTGCGTCACCTGCGCGGGTGTTCCATCGGCGAGCAGTGCTCCCTTGTGCAACACCAGCACGCGGTCGGCGCGGCTCGTTTCTTCTACCTGATGCGTGGCCCACAGCACGCAGACGCCGCGCTCCTGCACGTCCGTGTGGATGGCGCGCAGCAGGTCCTGCCGCGACTTGGGGTCCAGCCCCACCGTGGCCTCGTCCATCAGCAGCACCGACGGCTGGTGCAGGCCAGCGCGCACCAGTTCCACCTTGCGCCGGTTGCCGCCGGACAGCTCGCGCGTGCGGCGGTCCAGGTCGGCGGCGATTCCCAGCCGCTCGCAGCCGGCCTGGATGCGCTGCGCCGCGAGCCGGCGTGGCAGCCCGTGCAGGTCGGCCTGGAACAGCAGGTTGCGCCGCACGCTCAGGTCCAGGTCCAGCGAGATCTGCTGGAACACCACGCCGATGTGGCGCAGCGCCGCCGTGCCTGACCGGGCCATTGAATGCCCGGCCACCTCGACCTCGCCCTCGTCCGCGGCGAAGAGGCCGGTGAGCACCTGGAACAGCGTGGACTTGCCCGCCCCGTTGGGCCCCAGCAGCGCCACGAACTGGCCGGCCGGCAGGCTCACCGACAGGTCCTTCAACGCAGCACGCTCACCGTAGCGCTTGGTCAGGCCGGTGGTGCGCAGCATGGTTGTCGGTTCAGGCGTCGATGGCATGAGATGGGTTCGTTCAAGCAATAGGCGGGCCGCGGCGGGGGCCTCCCGGCACGTGCTGCGTGGCGCTGCGCCAGGGAGGCTGTCGATGAAACACTCTGTGTCGAAAGTGGTTGCCACACATCCGGCGCAGCGTGCCCGCTACTACGTCCGATGCCGGTTGCGCCGTCAAGGGAAAAACGCCCGCGGCAGGGCCATCTTCGAAGGCCCCGGGTTGTCCTTGCAGATGTTCTCCACCAATAGGGTTTCCCCTGAACAAGGTGCGAGATCGAGCGGGCGCGCAACTTGCATTTAGCGCGCTTGCCAGCGCCCTCCGAGGGCGCGGCGGTCGCCCTTTCGGCGCTTCCGTGCGGGCCGGCCCTTGACTTCAGAACAAGGAGACTTCCATGCGAATTAGCGGGTATTTCCGGGGGCGCCCATGGCGTCATCTTCTGGGGGCGCTACTGGCGGTTCCGCTGTTGGCCTTCGCCAATGCGGACGTCGAGAAGAACATCGCCAACTCCAAGAACTGGGCGATGCAGGCGGGGGACATGTACAACCAGCGCTACAGCAAGCTCAAGCAGATCAACACCGGCAACGTCGGCAAGATGCAGGTGGCCTGGACCTTCTCGACCGGCGTGCTGCGCGGCCACGAGGGTTCGCCGCTGGTCATCGGCGACATGATGTATCTGCACTCGCCCTTCCCCAACAAGGTATGGGCCATCGACCTCAACACACAGAAGATCGTGTGGAAGTACGAGCCCAAGCAGGACCCGGCCGTGATCCCGCAGATGTGCTGCGACACGGTGAACCGGGGCGTGGCCTATGCGGAAGGCAAGGTCATCCTGCAGCAGGCCGACAGCAACCTGGTCGCGCTCGATGCCAAGACCGGCAAGGTGCTGTGGACGGTGAAGAACGGCGACCCGAAGCTGGGTGCGGTCAACACCAACGCACCGCACATCTTCAAGGACAAGGTCATCACCGGCATCAGCGGCGGCGAATGGGGTGTGCGCGGCTTCCTGGCGGCCTACGACCTCAACAGCGGCAAGCAGGTGTGGAAGGCCTTCAGCACCGGCCCCGACGCCGAGATGCTGATGGACCCCGACAAGACCATGACCTGGACCGACGGCAAGATGGCGCCGGTGGGCAAGGACTCGTCGCTGAAGACCTGGAAGGACGACCAGTGGAAGATCGGCGGCGGCACCACCTGGGGCTGGTACAGCTACGACAAGGCGCAGAACGCCGTCTACTACGGCACCGGCAACCCGTCGACCTGGAACCCGGCCCAGCGGCCCGGTGACAACAAGTGGTCCATGACCATCTTTGCGCGCGACGTCGACACCGGCATGGCCAAGTGGGCCTACCAGATGACGCCCTACGACGAGTGGGACTTCGACGGCATCAACGAGATGATCCTGGCGGACATCGACGTCAAGGGCAAGCCCACCAAGGCGCTGGTGCACTTCGACCGCAACGGCTTCGCCTACACGCTGGACCGCGTGACCGGTGCGCTGCTGGTCGCCGAGAAGTACGACCCCAAGGTGAACTGGGCCACGAACGTCGACATGAAGACGGGTCGCCCGCAGGTGGTGGCCAAGTACTCCACCGCGCAGAACGGGCCGGACGTCAATTCCAAGGGCATCTGCCCCGCCGCGCTGGGCACCAAGGACCAGCAGCCGGCCTCGTATGACCCGGAGACCAAGCTCTTCTACGTGCCCACCAACCACGTGTGCATGGACTACGAGCCCTTCAAGGTCGAGTACACGGCCGGACAGCCCTACGTGGGCGCCACCCTGTCGATGTTCCCGGCCCCGGGTAGCCACGGCGGCATGGGCAACTTCATCACCTGGAACGCAGGCACCGGCAAGATCGTGCAGAGCAAGGCCGAGAAGTTCTCGGTGTGGAGCGGCGTGCTCAACACGGCCGGCGGCGTCTCCTGCTACGGCACGCTGGAAGGCTACCTCAAGTGCGTGGACAAGAAGAACATCAACAAGGAACTCTTCAAGTTCAAGACGCCCTCCGGGATCATCGGCAACGTGTTCACCTATGAGCACAAGGGCAAGCAGTACGTCGGCGTGTTCTCGGGCATCGGTGGCTGGGCCGGCATCGGCATGGCCGCGGGCCTGGAGAAGGACACGGACGGCCTGGGCGCCGTGGGCGGTTACCGGGAACTCAACCAGTACACCGAACTCGGAGGATCATTGACCGTGTTCGCCCTGCCGAACTGAGAGCCCTGACGAACAAGAACGAGACAAGTGCGCGTGCCGGACAGCCTACTCCGACACCCGCACGACATTGGCCGGACCCGCGCCGGCCTGATCCGGAGGAGATGGCAGACCTTGTGCCTGCCATCTCCTTATTCCTTCAATAACGAGGATCAAGCAGTCATGAGTTGGAAAAAGGCATTGCTGAGCGCCTGCGCCGTTCTTTGCATGGCAGGCACCGTTCATTCCCAGGACAAGCCGGTGAAGGTGGTCGACGGCTACAAGGTCGACAGCGAGACGATGAAGGGTTTCCGGGCGTGGCGCGCCGCCGCCTGCGACCGCTGCCACGGGGCCAACCAGGAGGGCCTGGTCGGGCCTTCGCTGATCAACAGCCTGAAGACCCTCTCCAAGGACGATTTCATCAAGACCGTGCGCGACGGCCGGCTGGAAAAAGGCATGCAGAGCTTCGGCAACAGCCCCGCCGTGATGCAGAACATCAACCAGCTGTACATGTACCTCAAGGGACGTTCCGACGGCACCATCACCCGCGCCAAGGTCGAAGAGTTGCCCCAATGAAGCTCCCCGCATCCCGTGGCCGCCCCCGTGCGTCCGGCTTGCTCGCCGCGGCGCTGATGGCGTTCGCCTGGCATGCTGCAGCGCAAGATCCGCCACCGCCGCGCACCGCGCTGCGCGTGTGCCAGGACCCGAACAACCTGCCCTTCTCCAACGTCAAGGGCGAGGGCATCGAGAACCGCATCGCCGAGGTGTTCGGCAAGTCCATGAAGCTGCCGGTGGTGTACTACTCCTTCCCGCAGCGCCTGGCCTTCATCCGCAACACCCTGCGCTTCAAGCTGCCGGGCGAGGAATATCCCTGCGACATCGTGATGGGCGTGCCGGCCGGCTATGACCAGGTGTCGGCCACCAAGCCCTACTACCACTCCACCTACGCGCTGGTGTTTCCCAAGGGCAAGGGACTGGACGCGGTGAAGTCGGGCGAGGACTTCCTCAAGCTCGATCCGGCCGTGCTGGGCAAGCTGCGCATCGGCCTGTACGACGCCTCGCCGGCGTCGGCCTGGCTGGCCAAGCACAACCTGCTGGAGCGGGCCGTGCCCTACAAGATCATGAATCCCGACCCCGAGCAGTACCCGGGCCAGATCATCGAGAAGGACCTGGCCAGCGGCAAGATCGACGTGGCGGTGGTGTGGGGCCCGATTGCCGGCTACTTTGCCAAGCGGGTCAAGTCGCCCGAGCTGGCGGTGGTGCCGCTCAAGTCCGAGCGCGGCGTGAAGTTCGACTACCAGATGGCCATGGGCGTGCGCTACGGCGAGCGCGAATGGAAGCAGCAGGTCGAGGGGCTCATCGAATCCAACCGCCCGCAGATCCAGGCCATCCTGCAGGAGTTCGGCGTGCCGCAGGTCGATGCCTCCTACGAGGCGCCGAAGTAGCGGCGCGCGAGCGGCCGCCGCGCGCGTGATGAAAAGCAGCGCCACCTCCGCCACCCCGCGGGTATCCGCTTCGGCACTGGGCCTGGCGCTCTGGCTGCTGGCCGGCCCCGCCGGCGCGGCCAACGACTTCTCGGCTGCCGAGCAGGCGCTGTTCCTGGGCACGCCGCTGAGCACGATGCGCCCGCCCCAGACGCTGGACTACAGCTTCCGCAAGGCCGGCTCCCTGGAAGCGCCCTTCGACGACACCGTGAAGCTGGACCTGAAGGCAGCCGCCGACGGCCGCTGCTGCGCGGTCACCCCGCGCTTCTTCAGCGGCGAGCGCGCCATGAAGCAGCCGGAGGTCGACAACGCCCAGGGCAACCCGGCAGTGATGTACTTCCTGGAGCGCGACATCCGCGAGATGCAGCGCCTGACCGGCGGGCAGCCGAACTACTTCCGCAAGCGCATCCGCATGGCGGTCTACCACGGCGCCACCGCGCGCGAGCTGAAGCTGCCCTACCGGGGCGCCACGGTCGCGGTCAAGGAATACGCCATCGCCCCCTACCTGGACGACCCGAACCGCGTGCGTTTCCAGAAGCTGGCCGGCAAGCGCTATAACTTCTACCTCTCGGACGCGGTGCCCGGCGGGCTGTACGCGATCCGCACCCGCATCGACGGCGCCGACGACAAGGCGCCGCCGCTGATGCAGGAGGAGATGCTGCTGCAAGGCGCCGAATCGCCGCCGCCTGCGCCCAAGCCATGAACACCCACGCACACCGGGAAGGAACGCCCACCATGACCCAGCCAACGCTTCGCCTGTTCGCAGGCGCCCTGCTGCTGAGCCTCGAAGCGGTCGCCTTCGCCGCATCGAAGCCGGCGCCGGCCGCGCAGCCCACCAACGATTTCCCCACGGTCGACCGGGTGCTCTATGTGCAGGAATGCATGCGCGCCCATCCCGGCCCCGGCTTCGAGATGACCAGCAAATGCTCCTGCACGCTGGACAAGCTCGCGGCCAGCGTGAAGTTCCAGGACTACGTGACGATGAGCACCATCGTGAAGGCCATGTCCATCGGCGGCGAGCGCGGCGGCGCGATCCGCGACGTGCCCTCCTACGAGCCCGAGGTCAAGCGCTACAAGGACCTGGTGTCCAAGGCCGAGAAGGCCTGCTTCATCGGCATGGAGCCGCGCTAGCCCTTTGCACCGACGACCACAGGAGACAAGAACCATGACAACACCCGCCAAGCCCCTGGCTGCCTACGAGAAGATCGTCATCGACGCGCCCGCCAGTACGGTGTGGGCGAAGATCCGCAACTTCGACGCCCTCAAGGACTGGCTGCCGCCGGTGGCCGAATGCCCGGCGGACAAAGGCAACACGCCGGGCTCGGTGCGCAGGATCAAGATCCATGGCGGCGGCGCGGTCGACGAGACGCTGGTGAGCCACGACGAGGCGCGCATGCAGTACAGCTACACCGCGGCCGACGGCAGCGCACTGCCCGTCTCGGGCTACATGTCGACCATCCGGGTGAGCCCGCAAGGCCAGCAGTCGCTGGTGGAGTGGCGCGGCGAATTCCACCGCGCCGATCGCAGCGACAACCCGGCGGCCGACCAGAACGACGAGACCGCCGTGGGCGCGGTCACCGGCATCTACCAGGGCGGCCTGGCAGCCCTGAAGAAGCTGGTCGAGGGCTGAGGCCGGCCCTTGCCCGTGCGCGCCTCCTCACGGCGTGCAACGATTCAGGTGGCGGTCCCACAGGCACGGGGGCCGGCCGCGCACACCGGCACTTGTGCCCCGCGCGTCCAATGAGTCCTGAACGGACTCAAGGAGACGCACATGTCCACCATGACCACGACGCTCGCCGCAGGTTGCCTGGCGCTCGCCTCATTCTGTGCCAGCGCCCAGACCGGGGCACCGCCCACCCACCCTGCCACCGGCGGCACCGATGCCGCCGCCAGCCCGACCACGCCGCCCACGCACCCGGCGACCGGCACCAGCGGCGCCACGCCTGACGCGGCAGCGGCCGCGGGCAAGCAGAACCCGTCGGTCAACGGCTACAAGGAATCGCAGCCGAGCGCAGACGACACCAAGCGCTCGAACGCCCGCACGACTTCGAAGCCTGCGCCGGGCGACGGGGCGCGCAATCCGACCAGCACGGATTCGATGGCGCAGGACAAAAAGCCCAGGCACCCCGCGGCGCCCAAGCAATAGTTCGCCGCCTCAGCGCGGCGCCGAGGCCAGCCTGCGCGAATTGGCAGGATCGCGGAACACCAGCGGGTGCTCCGTCACGCGCGCCAAGGGGGCTGCGGCTTCCGCCTGCGACACGGCCTCCTCCACGAGATGGTGGTGCGGGCTCTTGATGCACACCGGATCGGCCAACGCCGGGTCCTGCGCCAGCAGGTACGCCTGGCAGCGGCAGCCGCCCAGGTCCACCTCGCGCATGTCGCAGCTCGAGCAGGGCTCCTTCATCCAGCCGGTGCCGCGGTAGCGGTTGAAGCCTTCAGACTCGAACCAGATCTCGCGCAGGCTGTTGTCCCGCACGTTCGGAAACTGCAGGCCCGGCAGCATCTTCGCCGTGTGGCATGGCAAGGCGGTGCCGTCAGGCGCCACCGACAGCAGCGTGCTGCCCCAGCCGTTCACGCACTTCTTCGCCTTGCCCTCGTGGTAGTCGGGCGCGACGAAGAAGATGCGCATGCGCTCGCCCATGCGTGCACGCCAGGCATCGGTGATCTTTTCGGCGCGCAGCAGCTGCTCGCGCGTGGGCAGCAGGTGCTCGCGGTTCAGGAAGGCCCAGGAGTAGTACTGCGTGTTCGCCAGTTCCAGGTACTCGGCGCCCATCTCGGCTGCCATGCCGATGATGCGGTCGATGTGGTCGATGTTCATGCGGTGGATCACCACGTTCATCACCATCGGCCAGCCCTGGTCCTTGATGAGGCGGGCGACGCGGCTCTTCAGGTCGAAGGTCTTGGTGTGCGAGAGGAAGTCGTTCATCTCGCGGGTCGAGTCCTGGAAGGACAGCTGCACATGGTCCAGCCCCGCCGCCTTCAGCGCTTCGGCGCGGGCTGCGCTCAGGCCCACGCCGGAGGTCAGCAGGTTGGTGTAGTAGCCCAGCCGATGGGCCTCGGCGACGATGGCCTCCAGGTCGTCGCGCACCAGCGGCTCGCCGCCCGACAGGCCCAGCTGCACGGCGCCCAGCTCGCGCCCCTGGCGCAGCACGCGCACCCAGTCCTCGGTCGTCAGCTCCTCTTCCTGCCGCGCGGCGAATTCCAGCGGGTTGAAGCAGAACACGCAGTGCAGCGGGCAGCGGTAGGTCAGCTCGGCCAGCAGCCACAGCGGCGGGCCGGGTGCGGCAGGAGCGCCTGCTGCCTGTTGCATCGTCCCAGTCCTAATCCCAGGCCAGCCAGCGCTGCTTGCCGGCCAGCTCGACGAAGGCCAGCACGTCGCCGTCCAGGCCGCCGGTGGCAAAGGCCGCTTCCAGCTCCGCGACGATCGCAGCCACGCTGCGCTGCCCGTCGCAGCGCTTGAGGATCTCGCCGCTGCTCTGGTTGAGCTTGACCATGCCTTCCGGGTAGAGCAGCACATGGCTGTTCTGCGCCGGTTCCCATTGCAGACGGAAGCCGGTGCCGATGCGCGGCCGGGTGTCGCAGCCGGCGGGCGTCATGGCGTCACCCCGTACTTCAGTGCCATCGCATCGCTCATGGCCCACAGGATGTCCAGCTTGAGTTGCAGCACCTCCAGCGCCCGCTCCTGCTGGGGCCGGGTGGTGAAGTGGCCCAGCGTCACCGCCAGGCCCTGCTCCACGTCGCGGCGCGCCCGGCTGACGCGGCTTCGGAAATAGGCCATGCCTTCCGGCTCGATCCACGGATAGTGCTCCGGCCAGTTCGCCAGCCGCTGCTTGTGGATCTCCGGCGCGAAAAGCTCGGTGAGCGAGGAGCACACCGCCTCCTGCCAGGGCGCGCACCGCGCGAAGTTGACGTAGGCATCGACCGCGAAGCGCATCGCCGGCGCCACGTGGCGCAGGTCCAGCACTTCCTCGCGCGTGAGGCCCACGGCGGTGGCCAGGCGAAGCCAGGTCTCGATGCCGCCCTCGTCGCGCTCGCCGTTGATCTCGAAGCCGTCGTGGTCGAGGATGCGCTGCACCCAGCCCCGCCGCACCTCGCGGTCAGGGCAGTTCGACAGCACCGCCGCGTCCTTGATGGGGATCGCGATCTGGTAGTAGAAGCGGTTGGCCACCCAGCCGCGCACCTGCTCGGGCGTGGCCCTGCCGGTGTTGAGCATCACGTTGAAGGGGTGGTGGATGTGATAGGCCCGGCCGCGCTCGCGCAGCTTCGCCTCGAACTCATCGCGCGACCATGGCAAATCTTGCGTCATAGGTGGATCTGCATGCCGTCCTCGCAGACCTCGACGCCGGCGTGCTGGAGTTGTGCGCGCTCGGCCGAGTCCTCGTCGAGGATCGGGTTGGTGTTGTTGATGTGGATGAGCATGCGGCGCGTGCCCGCGGGCAGCTTCGCCAGCCACTCCAGCATGCCGCCCGGGCCCGACTGCGGCAGGTGGCCGATGTCGCGCGCCGTCTTGGCCGACAGGCCCATGCGGGGCATCTCGTCGTCGGTCCAGAAGGTTCCGTCGACCAGCACGCAGTCCGCACCGGCCATGGCATCGAACACGGCGGGTGTGATCTGGCCCAGGCCCGGCGCATAGAAGACGCGGCGCCCACTGGCGCGGTCGAGCATCAGCATGCCGATGTTGTCGCCGTCCACCGGCTGCTCGCGGTGCGGCGAATAGGGGGCCGCCTTGCTCGACAGGGGCAAGGCGCGGAATTCGAGATCGGCGACGCCGGGAATGGCGAACGCGCTGCCGTCCAGCGGTATGCGATGGCGGTCCACGCCGCAGTAATGGCCCAGCACGCGCAGGATCGGGTTGCCCTCGGTCAGGTCTTCCTCCACCGGGTCGGTGCACCACAGCGGCAGAGCGCCCTTGCGCTCACGCAGCATGAACAGGCCGGTCGCATGGTCGACCTGGCCATCCATCAGCACCACGCCGGCAATGGCCGAGTCACGCAGCGCACGCGCCGGCTGCAAGGCCGGCCGGCTGCGGATCTGTTCCAGGATGTCGGGTGAGGCGTTGAAGAGAACGCCGTCGGCGCCCTCGTCGGGCAGCACGAAGATCGACGACTGCGTGCGCGGCCTGGCCCGCACGGTGCCCGAACGCACGCCCGCACAGTTGCGGCAATTGCAGTTCCACTGCGGAAAGCCACCGCCGGCGGCCGAACCGAGGACGGTGATGCGCATCGGCGGGGCTGGCGCGGTCCTAGCGGGCCGCGATGTACATCGTGATTTCGAAGCCGAAGCGGAAGTCCGTGGCGCTAGGTGTTTCCCATTTCATCTGCAGTCTCCTTCAGTCGGTGTGATGCGTATGCAGGATGGCATCCGCGAAGACCATGTTCACCCTTCGCCCCGACAGCGCACAGCCGCCGGATCATGATTTGCGGCTCATGATTTTCATGAATTCGGGGTGCTCCGGCCGCGTCGTGCCTGTAGGTCCGCGCCGATTGCACATGGGGTCAATGAAGGCAATCATGCGCGGAGCCCCGCAATCCAAGAACCGGAGACTGATGTATGAGACAACTGACCGTCGATCTCTATCAAAGCACCACCGATCCCGACAAGTTCCTGGCGCTCCCCGAAGGCGCGGACCCCGCCGATCTCACCGCCCCGATGCTCTTCGACGGGGACTACGGGCAAGTCGCCTGCTACCGCAAGGGCTTCCAGTTCGACCCGGAAGAGAGCTACTCCGGCGTCAATGCCGCCAAGATCGCGGCCGACATCCTCACGGTGAAGTGGGCGATGTACCGGCGGGTGCACTAGCGCCTGCAGCGCTCGGCCTCGTGCGGGTCGGCCTCGCTCGCGGCTGCAGCAGCCCGCGCGCGGCCTGCCGCACGTCGGGTGAGGAGAAGCGGAATGCCGCGCGGTCCAGCAGGTAGTGGATGAAGCCGCTCGCAAAGCCCAGCGCCAGCAGCGCCGGGACGAAGGGCGAGGAGCGCAGCCACCATGCGGCCTCGCCGAAGATGCGGTCGGCGTACACGTAGTCGTCGGTGACGGCCTCCACCTCCAGCAGCGGCAGCAAAAGGAGCGAGACCACCGACAGCACCAGAAGCACTGCCCAGCCGCGCCGGTTGATGGGCGCCAGCAGCCGCTGCCAGCGCGTGCCGGCCACCTGCTCGCCACCGGAGGCCGCGAGCGAGGTGAGCCCCATCGCCGCGCTCCAGTGCTGCACGCTCCACAGCACGATGAACAGGAAGGGATCACGCGCGATGAAGGCCAGCAGCACCATGGCCGCCAGGCCGAGCACATAGGCCATGCGCGGCAGCGACGGACGCCCCGAGCGCAACTCCGTCGCGAGCACCAGGCCGGTCAGGACGACGACGAGCGCGATGCCTCCGTCATGCAGCGTGCGCGCCAGCAGTTCCGATCCGACGGCGCCCAGCCACGGGTCGACCCACCGTTCCTGGAAGGCGATCGATCCGGACAGGGCCTGCGCCACCACGACGAAACCACCGCCCACCAGGAGCGCGAAGCAACGGTCGAGCCGCCGCGCATGAGGCGCGGACGCGCGCCCTGCCCGCGCCCGGTACAGGCTGAGCAACCCGAAATGCTGGGCGGCGAAATGGTGGCTCACCAGCATGAAGTCCAGCACCACCAGCCAGACGACCCGCTCAGCCAGCGGCATCGGCAGCAGGCTCTCGGGCGCGAGGAGAACGGCGAAGCAGGCCAGCGCAATGAGGATGGGCGCCGCGACGAAGCGAAGCCGTTGCCGGGCGATCAAGGGACGGTAGGCCGGCGTCGCATAGGCCAGCCAGGCGGAGGACACCCGATGGCCGAACCACAGCGGCACGGCCAGCACGAAGAACAGGCTGTCGACCGGGCTGTTGCGCGCGTCCTCCTGGCCCCACGACAGCAGCAGCACCAAGGGCTCCAGCCACAGCGGATTCAGGATCCAGACCAGGTCCCAGGCCGGACTGCGGATGCATCGCGTCGAGGCCGCAGGCGGCGCGCCTTCCTGACTCTTCATGTTCCCAACGGACATAGGACTACAGGCCGAAGCTGATACGGGCGGCAAGCATACGCCTGCGGCGGTGCTAGCGGGCAGCGCGCCCGGAGGTCCGCTGCGCGAGCACCTCTTCCCTGACCGCCGCGAAGTGCGAGCGGAGCACCTGGAAGGCCCGCTCCGCCGCCGGAACCCGCGTGCGGCCTGCATGCTGCACGATGCCCAGGGTCAGCTTCAGGTCGAGCGCCGGCTGCACGTCCAGGCGCACCAGGGTGCCGGCCCGCAGCGCGGAAATCACGCCGACGTCGGTGGAAGGCGCAATGGCATCGCTAGATGCCAGCAGGGTCAGCACCGTGGTCACGTCGTTGGTGCTCGCGGCGAAGTGATCCTGCACGGGCAGCGGCAGCCCGTACAGGGCCGCCATGCGGCGCAGCAGCGACTCGTCCGCGTAGCCGGACATGATCAGCGGGTAGCGCTTGAGATCGGCCATGCCCAGCTTGTCCTGTCCGGCCAGCGGGTGCCCGGACCGCGCGAACCATCCGAAGGTGCAGGGATAGAGCGGTTCCGCCTGCAGCCTGGCGTCGCCTTCGGCCGCGCGCACGTCGCCCACGAAGAAGTCGAGTTCCTCGCGCTGCAGCGCGGCCAGCAGCACGTCGGTGCTCTGCACCAGCGTGTTCAGGCGCAAGCCGGGCGCGGCCGACAGCAGCTGCAGCACCATCGGCCCCAGCAGGGTCGCCGCGATCGACGAGCCCATGCCGAAGGACAGCGAACCCAGCTCCCCCGACCGCATGAGCGCCAGCGAGCGCGCCCCCTCCCGCTCGTCGAAGACGATGCGGCGCGCGCGCTCCGCATAGGCCAGCGCATAGGCGGTGGGGCGCAGGCGCCGCTCCTGCCGGTCGAACAGCGGCACGCGCAGCTCGTCCTCCAACGCCCGCAGGCTGCGGGAAAGGGCCGGCTGGCTCAGGTGCACCTGCTCGGCGGCAGCGGCGATGGAACCCAGGTCCATCACGGCAAGGAAGTGGCGCAACTGGCGGGTGTTCATGGGGTGCAGATCCTTCACTTGCGGAAAGTGCAAGTCGATCGGAGAGAAGTTGCAATTTACGCAATGGTCTCCGATTCCTAGACTCGCTGCAAACCCCCGATCCGACCATGAACCCCACCTCGTCTCCCACCCCTGCGGGCCGCCCGCTGGTGGCCATCGCCTCCGACCGGATCGAACGCCATGGCCATCCGGCGCATGCCCTGCTGCACGGCTATGTGCGCGCGGTGTCGGAACTGTCCGCCGCCGTTCCGCTGGCGTTGCCGGCCGCCCCCGGCACCGTGGACGCGGCCAGCCTGGTGCAAGGCATCGATGGCATCGTGCTGACCGGCAGCCCGTCCAACGTGGCGCCCGGACTCTACGGCGCCGATGCGCTGCCCGAAGGCGTGCTGCTCGACCACGACCGGGATGCGACCGTGCTGCCGCTGCTGCCGCAGCTCGTGGCCGCCGGCGTGCCAGTGCTGGCCGTGTGCCGCGGCTTCCAGGAGATGAACGTGGCCTGGGGCGGCACGCTGGACGCCGCGGTGTACGGCCGGCCCGGGCGCCTGGACCACCGCGAAGGCGACCACGACCGTCCGGTGCAGCGCTGGTACGACGACAGCCACGACATCCACATCGCACCGGGCGGCATGCTGGCCGCCCTCGTTTCCCAGACGCGCCTACCGGTGAATTCGCTGCATCACCAGGGCATCGAGCGCCTGGGCCAGGGCCTGCGCCTGGAGGCCACGGCGCCCGACGGGCTGGTGGAAGCCTTCTCCGTGGAGGGCGCGCCCTCCTTCGCACTGGCGGTGCAGTGGCATCCGGAGATGCGCATCGACGACTGCCCGCTGGCGCAAGCCATCTTCAAGGCCTTCGGCAATGCGTGCAGCGCGCGCCGGGCCCAACGGCTGGGCAGCGCCCGGCCGGTCGCCGCCTGACAACCACGAGCGACCACCATGAACGACGACGCCCTCCTCGACCTCTTCAGCTCCGGCTACGCCACGGCGCGCCGGAAGTTCCTCGATGCCGCGGCCGGGCGTGGCCTGCAAGTGGACAGCCGCGTGCTCGACCTGCCCGGTGCAGAAGGCGAGACCCTGGCCATCGACGTGGTCCTCGACGGCCCGGCCAGCGCCAGCAAGCTGCTGGTGGTGCTCAGCGGCGTGCACGGCGTGGAAGGCTTCTGTGGCTCGGCCATCCAGACCGGCATGCTGCGGCAGGGGGCGCCGGCCCATCCGGACACGGCCGTGCTGCACGTGCATGCGATCAACCCCCATGGCTTCTCGCACCTTCGCCGGGTGACGCAGGAGAACGTGGACCTCAACCGCAACTTCGTCGACTTCGCCCAGCCCCTGCCGGTCAACCCAGCCTATGGCGAGATCCACGACTGGCTGCTGCCGGCCCGGTGGCCGCCCGGCACAGCGGCCGAAGCCGCCCTGGCCGCCTACCGCGACAAGCACGGGGAGCGCGGACTGCAGCGCGCCATCGGCCTGGGGCAGCACGCCCATGCCGACGGCATGTTCTTCGGCGGCCGCGCACCCACCTGGAGCAACCGGAGCTTTCGCGCCATCCTGCAGCACTACGGCCGGCAGGCGCGCGAGGTCGCTTCCATCGACATCCACACGGGCCTGGGCCCCTACGGCGTGGGCGAGCGAATCTTCGCGAGCTTCGACGGCGGCGTGCTGCCGCGCGCCCGGCAGTGGTGGGGCGAACTCACCGACGTGCACGCGGGCAGCTCGACCAGCATTCCCATGACCGGCCCGATCCAGACCGCCCTGTTCGAGGAATGCCCGCAGGCCTCCCACATCGGCATCTGCCTGGAATACGGCACCCACCCGAACGAGCGGGTGATGCGGGCCCTGCGGGCGGACCACTGGATGCATCGCCACGGCGCCGACGACGGCGAGCAGGCCCGGCAGATCCGCCAGGCCCTCAAGGACGCCTTCTACCCCGACGCCGACGACTGGAAGCGCGCCATCTGGCAACAGGGCCGCCAGGCGTGCCAGCAGGCCCTCGACGGCCTGCAGTCGCCCCGCGCTTCGCAAAGCTGATTCCCCACGCACACTCCACACCCAGGCCTCCCATGAACGCCACCACCCTTCCTTCCATCGAAGTGCAGACGGCCATCCGCCCCTCCGAGCCCGCCAGCGCGGCGCCAGCGCGCATCAGCCGCAAGGCGGTCGCGGCCGCCGTGGCGGGCAACGCGCTGGAGTTCTACGACTTCGTCATCTACGCTTACTTCGCCGTGTACATCGGCAGGACCTTCTTCCCGGTGGGCGGCGAGTTCGGCAGCCTGCTGGCTGCCGTGGCCACTTTCGGCGTGGGCTTCTTCACCCGGCCGCTGGGCGGCGTGCTGATCGGCGCCTTTGCCGACAAGGCGGGCCGCAAGCCCGCGATGATCCTCACCGTGGCGCTGATCACCGTCGGCACGCTTGGGATGGCGGCCACGCCGGGCTACGCGAGCATCGGCATCGCGGCGCCGGTCATCGTGGTGTTCTGCCGGCTGCTGCAGGGCCTGGCCCTGGGCGGCGAGGTCGGCCCGGCCACCGCCCTGCTGATCGAGGCGGCGCCCGCCGGGCGGCGCGGCTTCTATTCGAGCTGGCAGATCGCGAGCCAGGGGCTGGCGGTGGCCGTGGGTGGCTGCCTGGGCGTGGGCCTGTCGCTGGCGCTGTCGCCCGAACAGCTGGCCTCCTGGGGTTGGCGCGTTCCCTTCCTGCTGAGCCTGGCACTGGTGCCCATTGCCATCTACATCCGCCGCAGCCTGCCCGAGACGCACGGCCAGGGCAACGATGAGCGCAGCGGCGCGGCCATCGTGGGCTCGGTGTTCCGCGAACACCGCAGGATCCTGGTGCTGGGCGTGCTGGCCACGGCCTCGACCGCGGTGGCTTCGCAGGTGGGCAACTACATGGTGACCTACGCGGTCCAGGTGCTGAAGCTGCCGGCCGCGGTGGCCCAGGGCAGCGTGCTCATGGGCGGCCTGATGACCTTCTTCTTCGCCCTCGTGGGCGGGCTGCTGTGCGACCGCTACGGCCGCCGCGTGGTCAATGCGCTGCCGCGACTGGCACTGCTGGTGCTGATCGTTCCCCTGTTCATGTGGCTGACCGGCACGCCCAGCATTGCCACCCTGCTGATCGTGACCGCCGTGCTCGCATCGCTCACCGCCATGTTCGGCACGGCGGGGCTGGTGCAGGTGCCCGAACTGCTGCCGATCGCCGTGCGCAGCACCGGGCTGTCGCTGGTCTACGCCATCGGCACCTCGATCTTCGGCGGCACGACCCAGTTCGTCGTCACCTGGCTGCTGGCCGTCACGAAGAACCCGATGGCCCCCGCCTGGTACGTGGTGGTCATGAGCGCCATCAGCATCTGGGCCATGTGGATGCTGCCGGAGTCGCGCGACGTGGACGTCCAGCGCTGAAAAACACCCGTCTTGTCGGGCCGGCCCTTCAAGAACCGGCCGGGCTGCCGATAAGGAGCCCATGAGCACCAACTTCGAGTCCTTCATCGCAGAACTCCGTACGCTGACCCAGGGTGCGGCCCTTGCCGTCGACGCCGACCAGTCCGGCCGGCGCCGCCGCCTGAGCGACGCCATCGCCCTGCGGGTGGGAGCCCAGGAGCGCCGGGTGGCGCCGGAGACGGTGCTGGAGCAGGCCAGCGCGCGCTATTTCGCCCTCATCGCGCGGGTGCAGGGCAGCCTGAAGGGCCGCTTCTCGGAAAAGGAATGGGCCTACATCCTGGAGATCGACCGCAAGCCGATCTGGAACTGGTGGGCCGGCACCAAGGTGGCCACGCTGGTCGCCGACAACCACGACGTGTCGTCCCTGGACGACCCCGCGCTGGAAGGGGCGCTGCGCGTGCTGCTCTACAAGCTGCTGCAACTCTCGCCGCTGGAGAACGCCGCACTGGTCGACGCATGCGAACAGGTGTGGCGCGGCTGCCGGAATCCCCTGCTCGAGGAATGAGAAGCAGGCGAGGGAAAAGCCGGTGCGCAGGGTGAAGGGCGCTGCGGCCACCTAGGCACGGCCCGTCACGGGCCGCAGGCGCTCGTGCCAGTCGATCAGGTCGTCCAGCGTGATGCGCCTGGCCCGGCCCGGCGCTGCGGGGGGTTGCCAGCCTTCTCGCGTGTGCAGCCCGGGGCCGATGGCGACAGCGGCGTCGATGGGATCATCCGGAAAATAGGCACTGCGTGTCACGAGCACCGGCACGCCGGCTGCGTGTGCCGCGCTCGCGCCAGCCCGGGAATCCTCGATCGCCAGCGTGCAGGCCGAGGGACAACGCAGTGCGTCCAGCGCCCGTCGGTGCGCCTGGGGGTCGGGCTTCTTGGCGCTCACGTCTTCAGCGCACACCACCACATCGAAGCGGGCGGCCCACTCGGCGCCAATGCAGTGACCGAGCAGTACCTGCACGTTGGCCCGGCTGGTGGTTGTCACGATGGCCTGGCGCAGGCCGCGTGCGCTCGCCTCGTCGATCAGCGCGGCCACGCCAGGGCGCAACTCGATCACCCCACCACGCACGCACTCGGCATAGCAGAGATTCTTCAGGCGGTGCAGTTCGCGGGCCAGCGCCTCGCGTTCGGCGGGCAGTTCGGGCGGGTCCGCCTCCTCGGCCATCGCGGCAAGAAGGCGTTCGCGCCCGCCGGTGACGCGAAGCAGCCGGCCATAGTGCGTGGGGCTCCAGTGCCAGGGCAGCCCCATCTGCGCGAAGGCCCGGTTGAAGGCAACCCGGTGTCCGTCACGCTCGGTCTCGGCCAGGGTGCCGTCCACGTCCCACAGCAGTGCGGCCAGCGAAGTGCCCTGCGCAGTCGGCAGGCGGCGCGCGCTGCGCGCCAAGATTGCGGACTCAGGCATCCGGATGGCGACGACGAGGGCGTCGCCCGAATGCGGGGTCCAGGGCTGCGCGCGCCACGGCCATCAGGTCGGGCAGCAGCGCGTCGGGCCCCGCCTCGGCGATCGGCCGCCCGGCGTTGTAGCCGTGCGGCACCGCCCAGGCTCGCACGCCCGCGTTGCGGCCGGCCAGCACGTCGATCTCGGAGTCCCCGACGTGCACCACCGCGTGCAGCGGCACCGCCATGAAGGCGGCGACGGTGCGCAGCACGCTTGCATGGGGCTTCTGCCGCGGCAGCGTATCGCCCGCGACCACCAGCGCAAAGTGCCGCTGCAGCCCGTGCCGATCGAGCAGGCGCCGCGCGTGGACACCCTCCTTGTTGGTCACGCAGGCCAGTTGCAGCCCGTGCTCGTGCAACAGGTCCAGTGCCTCGTGCGCGCCGGAATAGGGCTCGCTGAACAGGCCGGTGGTGTCCGCATAGTGCGCGTCGAATCGCTCCAGCACCTGCGCTTCCGGCATCAGGCACTCGAAGGAGGCTTCGGCCCGGGCCTGGGCCAGCACGGTGGACATCAGCGCATGCGAGCCGCGGCCGATGAGCGCCCGGATGCGCTCCACCGGCCGGGTCGCCAGGCCGAACTCCTGCAAGGTGCGGTTGACCGCCTCGGCGATCTCCGCCGCGCTGTCCACCAGCGTGCCGTCGAGGTCGAAGCTCAGGAGCCGTGGTGTCGTCATGGCCGCCCTCCTCTTCAAAGCGCCCCGACCGCCTGCTGGCGCCGTTCCATCATTCGCCAGACGAAGGGGGTGAAGATCAGCTGCATCGCCAGCTCCATCTTGCCGCCGGGCACCACGATGGTGTTGGCCCGGCTCATCCACGCGTTGTTGATCATGTTGAGCAGGTAGGGAAAGTCGATGCCCTTGGGATCGGCGAAGCGGATCACGCAGATGCTCTCGTCGGCCGTGGGGATGGTGCGGGACATGAAGGGATTGCTGGTGTCCACCACCGGCACGCGCTGGAAGTTGACGTGCGTGTGCGCGAACTGCGGCACGATGTAGTTCACGTAGTCGGGCATGCGCCGCAGGATGGTATCGGTCACCGCATCGGTGCTGTAGCCGCGCACGTTCTTGTCGCGCCACAGCTTCTGGATCCACTCCAGGTTGATGACCGGCACCACGCCGATCAACAGGTCGGGGTAGCGGGCGATGTCGACCTTGGGCGTGACCACTGCGCCGTGCAGGCCTTCGTAGAACAGCATGTCGGTGCCCGCGGGCACATCCTCCCAGGGCGTGAAGGTGCCCGGCTCCTGGCCGTAGGGCGCGGCTTCCTCCGTGTCGTGCAGGTACTTGCGGCGCGTGCCGGTGCCGGTTTCGCTGTAGCTGCGGAACAGCTGCTCCAGTTCGCCGAAGAGGTTGTTATCGGGCCCGAAATGGCTGAAGTGCCCGTTGCCCTGCTGCTGCGCATCGGCCTGGCGCTGCTTCATCTCCTGGCGGTCGAAGCGGTGGAAGCTGTCGCCCTCGATCACGGCGGCAGCGACCTTCTCGCGCCTGAAGATGTTCTGGAAGGTGCGCGTCACCGAGCTGGTGCCCGCGCCGGACGATCCGGTGATGGCGATGATGGGGTGTCGCTCCGACATGGTGGCTTCTCCCTGCGGTCAGTACCTGAACAGGCTGCGCGTGGCGAACAGCGGCGCCGGCGCGTGGGGCGCCGGTGGCTCCAGGTGGTAGCGCTCGATGCGCTCGACCTCGTTCCTGGAGCCGAACACCAGGCCGATGCGCTGGTGCAGCGACGAGGGCGTGACGCCCAGCACCGGTTGCCGCCCCGTGCTGGCGCGCCCGCCGGCCTGCTCCATCAGGAAGCCGACCGGGTTGGCCTCGTACAGCAGGCGCAGGCGGCCCAGCTTGTCAGGGTCCTTGGTGTCGCGCGGGTACAGGAACACGCCGCCGCGCATCAGGATGCGGTGCGCCTCGGCCACCATGCTGGCGATCCAGCGCATGTTGAAGTCCTTGCCGCGCGGCCCGGGCTTGCCGGCCAGGCACTCCTCCACATAGCGCTTGACCGGCGGCTCCCAGAAGCGGGCGTTGGAGCTGTTGATGGCGAACTCCTGCGTGTCGGGCGGCACCTGCACGTTGGCCTGCGTCAGCACGAACTCGCCGAGCTCCGGGTCCAGCGTGAACACGGCGACGCCGTCGCCCACGCTCAGCACGAACTGCGCGGCCGGGCCATAGATGGCATAGCCGGCCGCCACCTGCGCAGCGCCGGGCTGCAGGAAATCTTCCGCCACCACGTTGCGGCCGCTGTGGAGCACCTCGGCGGGCGCCCGCAGGATCGAGAAGATGCTGCCCACGGCGACGTTGACGTCGATGTTGGACGAACCGTCCAGCGGGTCGAACACCAGCAGGTACTTGCCGCGCGGGTAGCTCGCCGGGATCTGGGCGGGTTCTTCCATTTCCTCCGACGCCATGCCGCCCAGGTGGCCGTTCCATTCGTTCATGCGCAGGAAGACCTCGTTGGACAGCACGTCCAGCGGCTTCTGCACCTCCCCCTGCACGTTGACCGCGCCCCCGGCGAAGGACAAGCCCGCGCCCAGCGGCCCGCGCGAGACGATGCGTGCCAGCGCCTTGCAGGCCAGCGACACGTCGAGGATCAGCGCGTTGAGTTCGCCGCTGGCCTGCGGATGGCGGCGGCGCTTCTCGATGAGGTAGCGGGTCAGGGTCCATCGACCGGTCAGTGGCATGGTGGGTCTCCGGTGCCCTGCATCTCGAAGACCCGGCTCGCGCGGATGTCCTCGGGCTGCAGCATGGTGAGGTCCTCGCGCGTCAACTCACGGTCGCGCTGCGCGAACAGGCGGCTGGCCTGGCGCAGGCGCGCGCGGTCCAGCGCGTTGCGCACGCTGCGGGCATTGGCGAAGTGCGGCTGCGCGATGCGGCGCGCCAGGTAGTCGCCGAAGGCCTCGCGGGCGCCGTCGGTGAACTGGTAGCTCATGCCGTCCAGCATCCGCTCGCCGATGTGCTGCAGCTCGTCCTGGCTGTAGTCCGGGAAGTCCAGGTGATGCGCGATGCGGCTGCTCATGCCCGGGTTGGAGCGGAAGAAGACGTCCATGCGGTCCCTGTAGCCCGCGAGGATCACCACCAGGTCGTCGCGCTGGTTCTCCATCACCTGCAGCAGGATTTCGATGGCCTCCTGGCCGTAGTCGCGCTCGTTCTCCGGCTTGTAGAGGTAGTAGGCCTCGTCGATGAAGAGCACGCCGCCCATGGCCTTCTTGAGCACCTCGCGGGTCTTGGGCGCCGTGTGGCCGATGTACTGGCCTACCAGGTCGTCGCGCGTGACCGCCACCAGGTGGCCCTGCCGCACGTAGCCCAGGCGATGAAGGATCTCGGCCATGCGCATGGCCACCGTGGTCTTGCCCGTGCCGGGGTTGCCGGTGAAGCACATGTGCAGCGACGGCGCCTGGGCCTGCAGCCCCAGGTTGAGCCGCAGCTTGTCGATGACCAGCAGCGCGGCGATGTCCGCGATGCGCCGCTTCACGGGCGCCAGGCCGACCAGGTCGTGCTCCAGTCCCTGCAGCACCGCCTCGACCTGGCTGTCGCGCAGCACCTCGCCCACGCTGCGCGCCGTGGCGGTTGCCGGCGGCGCTGCCTGCGGGACCTCCGGCGCGGGCGCTCCGCCACGGGCACCCGGCAGGACATAGAGCGGCTGGTTCATGAGGGCGTTCCTTGAAAGCCTGGGGCGTTTCAGTAGCGCTGCGACTCGGGCTTGTCGCCCGCGTAGCTGTACACCGTGTAGCGCATCGACCGGCCCGCTCCCTCCTGCCGCGCCAGCCCGAAGCCGGGTTCGTTCTGCGGCCTGTTCACCAGGAAGCTCATCGCGATGGATTCCACGCCGCGCGTGGCGTCGAAGGCCATCAGCCGGATGTAGTGGCTGGGGAAGGTCTTGCGGCAATCGAGCACCTCCTGCAGCACGCCGGCCGCGTCCTTCAGGTCGAACATCGGCATGCCGTGCATCTCCCAGTAGGTGTTGCGCGGATGCGGGTCGTCGGTGTATTCCACGCTCCAGGCGTAGCCGCGCTGCAGGCCGTAGGCGACCTGGAGCTTGATCTCCGCATCCGTGAGTTCGGGCAGGAAGCTGAACTGGCCCTGGGTGATGCGCGCGGTGGGGTTGGTCATCATGATGAAGTGCTCCTTCGGGTGATTCTTCAGGCGACGCCGGGCGTCACGGCGTAGTCGCTGGTGTCGGTGGGCGTGTAGTTGAAGCTGATCTCGCCCCAGGTATCGAGCGCCTGCTTCAGCGGCGTGCAGAAGCGGGCCGCCTCGCGCAGGATGTGCGGGCCTTCGTGGGCGATGTCCTTGCCCTCGTTGCGCGCCTTGACCATGGCCTCCAGCGCCACGCGGTTGGCCACGGCGCCGGCCTGGATGCCGCCCGGGTGGCCGATGGTGCCGCCGCCGAACTGCAGGATCACGTCGTCGCCGAACAGGTCGATCAGCTGGTGCATCTGCCCCGCGTGGATGCCACCCGAGGCCACCGGCATCACCTTCTTCATGTCGCACCAGTCCATGTCGAAGAACAGGCCCCGCGTCAGGTCCTTCTTCGTGAAGGCGTCGCGGCAGACGTTGTAGTAGCCCTGCACCGTGAGCGGATCGCCTTCGAGCTTGCCGACGGCGGTGCCCGCATGCATGTGGTCCACACCGGCCAGGCGCAGCCACTTGGCGATGACGCGGAAGCTCACGCCGTGGTTCTTCTGCCGCGTGTAGGTGCCGTGGCCCGCGCGGTGCAGGTGCAGGATCATGTCCTTGCGCCTGCACCATTCGCCCAGGCTCTGGATGCAGGGCCAGCCCACCACCAGGTCCACCATCACCACCACGCTGCCCAGCTGCCGGGCGAACTCGGCGCGCTCGTAGATCCCCTCCATGGTGCCGGCCGTCACGTTGAGGTAGGACCCCTTCACTTCCCCGGTGGCAGCGCTGGCCTTGTTCACCGCGTCCATCACGTACAGGAAGCGGTCGCGCCAGTGCATGAAGGGCTGCGAGTTGATGTTCTCGTCGTCCTTCATGAAGTCCAGGCCGCCCTTGAGGCCCTCGTAGATCACGCGCCCGTAGTTGCGGCCCGACAGGCCCAGCTTGGGCTTGGTGGTGGCGCCCAGCAGCGGCCGGCCGAACTTGTCCAGGCGCTCGCGCTCCACCACCAGGCCGGTGGGCGGGCCCTTGAAGGTCTTCACGTAGGCCACCGGGATGCGGATGTCCTCCAGCCGCGCGGCCTTCAGCGGCTTGAAGGAGAAGACGTTGCCGATGAGGCTGGCCGTCATGTTGGCGATCGAGCCTTCCTCGAACAGGATGATGTCGTAGGCCACCCAGGCGAAGTACTCGCCCGGCCGGGCCGGTACCGGCTCGACCCGGAAGGCCTTGGCGCGGTAGTTCTCGCAGGCCGTGAGGCGGTCGGTCCACACCACCGTCCAGGTGGCGGTGCTCGACTCGCCGGCCACCGCGGCGGCCGCCTCGATGGGGTCCACCCCTTCCTGCGGCGTGATGCGGAACAGGCAGATGGTGTCGGTCTCGCGTGGCTGGTAGTCGGGCTGCCAGTAGCCCATCTGGCGGTACTTCAGGACACCGGCGCTGTAGCGGCGCTTCTGGTCGGTGATCTGGGTGGCGTCGGCTTGAAGGGTGTCGCTGCGGTCCAACAGGGCGTTCATGCGGTGGTCTCCAGTGCTGTGACTGCATGGTGGGTGGCCGGATCGATAAACACCAGTTAGACTTTTTTGCCTTTCAGTTCAGCTTTGGCTTAACAATGAACCTGAGCTTCCGCCAGCTCCGGGTCTTCCTCGAGGTGGCCCAGCAGGGCAGCGTCAGCCGTGCCGCCGAGTCGCTGCACCTGACGCCGCCGGCGGTTTCCATGCAGATCAAGGAGATCGAAAGCCAGGTGGGCCTGCCGCTGTTCGACCGCGTCGGCCGCACGCTGTCGCTGTCAACGGCGGGCGAGTATTTCGTGGTGCATGCCAAGCGCATGCTGGCCGCGCTGCGCGATGCCGAGAACGCCATGAGCCGCTTCAAGCGGCTGGAGCACGGCCTGCTCACGGTGGGCATGGTCAGCACGGCCAAGTACTTCGTGCCGAGGCTGCTGGCGCTGTTCCGCCAGGAGCATCCGGGCATCGACGTGCGCCTGGTCGTCAGCTCCAACCGCAAGGCGCTGGTCGAGTTGCTGCAGTCCAGCGAGTGCGACCTGGCGGTGATGGGCCGGCCCCCGCGCGAGCTGGACGTGCGCTCGGAAGCCTTTGCCGCGCACCCGCTGGTGTTCGTGTGTCCGCCGGCGCATCCCCTGCTCTTGCTGGGCCACCTGCCCGTCGGCGCGCTGGCCTCCTTTCCCTTCATCGTTCGCGAGCAGGGATCGGGCACGCGCGCCTCGATGGAGCACTTCTTCTCCGAGCATCGCTTCGAGCCCAGCATCACGATGGAGATGGGCAGCAACGAGACCATCAAGCAGGCGGTGATGGCCGGCATGGGCGTGAGCTTCTTGTCGATGCACACGCTGTGGCTGGAACTGGGGGCGGGGCTCCTGAAGCTGGTGGATGTGGAAGGCACGCCCGTGATGCGCACCTGGCAGGTGGTGCACCTGCAAAGCCGCGTGCTGTCGCCGGCGGCCGAGGCCTTCCGCTACTTCCTGATCGAGCGAGCCGAGTCGGTGCTGCAGGCCCTGGACGCGCCGCTGCTGGCCGCGCCGCCCGCGGGCTGAGCGGGCCTGCCCGCCTACGAAGCTTCGCGCCGCCCGGCGGGGAACCTCGCCGAGAACACCACGTACGGGTCGGCGTAGCTGTACACGATGCCGCCGCCATGCCCGAGGGCGATGGCCTGAGCGATGTACAGGCCCAGCCCCAGCCCGCCCTTGTTGCGCGCGCTGCCCTCCGGCTGCCGCTTGAAGGCGGTAAACAGGTGCGGCAGCAGCGCCTCGTCGATGGCGGGCGCGCTGTTGCTCACCTCGAAGACCACCTCGTCGCCATGCCCCGAGAGCTGCACGATCAGCGGCTCGCCCGGCGTGCCGTGGTGGCGGGCATTGCTGACCAGGTTGGAGAAGAGCTGCGCCAGCCGGTCCGCATCGCCCTGCACCACCAGCGAGGCCGGCAGCTCGCGCACCAGGCGCACGCCCGGATGCGCGATCTGTGCCTCGTCCAGCAGGTCTTCCAGCAGGGGCGTCAGGTCGGTCTCCTCCATGCGCATCTGCAGCCCCAGCCCGGTCTGCAGCCGCGAGGCATCGAGCACCTGCCCGATCAGCCGCGCCATCCGGCTGCTGGAGGACTGGATGCGCTGGCCCATCCGCGCGCCCACCTCGCCGCCGCCGCCCTGCGGGTTCCGCTCGAGCACGCGGGCGGCCATGGTGATGGACTGCAGCGGGTCGCGCAGGTCGTGCCCCAGCATGGCCAGCAACTGGGTGCGCGCGCGGTTGATCTCGCCCATGCGCGTCGCGCTGGCACGCGCGAGTTCGTCCAGCAGCTGGCGCCCCAGCGCCAGCTCGGCATCGCCCCAGGGCACGCTGGTGCCGCGCACCTCCTGCTTCCACACCTCGAAGGAGCCGCGGGGCGTGAGGCGCGGCCCCAGGGGTCCGCTGACGTAGTTCTTCTCGGGCTTGCCGCCCCACTCGATGGTCTCGATCTGCTCGCGGCGCAGCAGCACCAGCCAGCCCTGGTTCGCCTCGTCGAAGCGCAGGGCCAGCAGGCCGCACCAGGGGCCGCAGATGGAGGCGAGCTCGGCCGACAGCTGGGCCACGGCATGCGTCTGCACCAGCTCGACGCCGGGCCCGTCCTTGGCCGCCAGCCAGCGCACGATGCGGGCGGCGGTCTCGTGATCGAGTTCGCCGTGGACGTGCAGCTTGGCCTCTTCCGCCACCAGCAGCGCATGCGCATGGAAGGCACCGACCAGCGGCTGCGACAGGCCCGCCAGGGCCGACAGCGGATCGTCCGCATGCAGCACGCCTTCGATGAGCCGCGCGCGCAGGCGCGCATCGTCGTCGGCCTGCCGGGCCTGCGCGCGTGCCAGCAGGCTCTGCACGTTGGCGGCCAGCACCTGGGCCAGCACATCGCAGGCCATGCGCACCCCGTAGGGCACCTGGATGGGCGACTGGTGGTGGCAGGCCACCAGGCCCCACAGCTTGCCGTTGACCACGATCGAGATGCTCATGGACGCGCCGACGCCCAGGTTGCGCAGGTACTCGATGTGGATGGGCGAGACGCTGCGCAGCACGCAGTGGCTCATGTCCAGCGGCGGCAGCGCGGCGCTGGCCGCCACCACCGCGACCGGCTCGGCGCCGACGTCGGCGATCAGCCGCAGCGAGTTGATGACGTACAGGCGCCGCGCCTGCGCCGGGATGTCGCTGGCCGGGTAGCGCCGTCCCTTGAAGGGCTCCAGCGCGTCGATCTTCGATTCGGCCGCCACCTCGCCGCTGTCGTCGTGCAGGAAGCGGTAGGCCATCACCCGGTCGAAGCCGGTGAGGTCGCGCACCGCCTGCACCGCCAGGGCCAGCAGCGAGTCGGTGTCGGCCTGGCGCTTGAGCCGGTCCATGGCGCGGTGCGCCTTCAGCGCGAAGTCGGCGACCTCGCCGCCCGAGGGCGGACGCAGCTCGAACTCGGCGATGACCCCATCGCCCATCCGGTGCGTGATGACGTCGAAGAGCCGCGCACCGAAGCGCACTTCCCCCGCCTGGGGCTGGCCTTCGGCATCCTCGACGGCGGCGCGCAGCAGCCCGTGCACGCCGGCATCGGCATCGAAATGCCCGCCGGCCAGGCGCTCGCCGACCTGCGGCAGGGGCACGCCCAGCAGCGCAGCCGCGTTGGCGCTCAGGTGGGTGACGTTCCAAGCGGCATCAAAGGCGAGCAGCGCGCCGTGCGGCTGCACCAGGCCGGGAATGTGGATGGGCTCGCGGTCGCAGTTGTCGAGGGTGACCGGCGCCACGGGCGGCTGGGTCGGGGGCGTCACGGCGCGGCTGTCCGGGCCTGGCAGCGATGGAGCAGCAGCGCGAAGGCCGCGTTGGCGCCCTCGCAGGCGTCGGCGACGTCCGCCGGCGTGCCCACCTGCCGCTGCAGTTGAGAGAGGAAGTCGCGCCAGGCGCCCTCGCGCGTCCAGCCGGCACCGCTCAGGTAGGCCAGCGGATGGGGCGCCAGGGCGCCCGCCAGTTTGCGGTGCAGGAAGCCCGCGCCCAGCCTGGAGCCTTCCAGCACATAGCGCGCGCCCCAGCCGAAGGCGGCGCAGCGGGAGGGCTTGATGTCTGGCGGCGGTGCGGAGGCTGGGGGCGCGGACGAGTCGGCCCCCAGGAGCCGGCCGCATTCGCGAAGGTCGGTGTCGATGGCATGCGCCTCGGCGTCCAGCCGCGCACGGTCCACGCCCAGCTTGGCCAGGTCCTGCAGCCACAGCGACAACAGCACCAGGTGGCTGCGATAGTCCGCCAGGCTGGGGGATGCATGCGACAGGGGCATGCTCGCATCCACTTTTTCATGGAGATGGGACGTCGCTTTTCGAAGCGTCGTCCGGACGTCCGGCTGGACGTGGCTGGAAATGTTCGCGGAGGTCAAGGCAAGGCAGGAGTTTGCGGTCAGTCTAGCGCAGCGATTCCTGCGTCCTATGTCTTTTGACATGCCCGCCGCAGCCGCGCCGCTCAGGCGTGGCCGCGCTTGTCCAGCATCCTGCGAAGACGGTGCACGAACTCCTCGATGGCGAAGGGCTTGCTGATCATCTGCATGCCCCGGCCGAGGAAGGCGGCGCGGTCGCGCGCGTACTCTGCATAGCCGGTCATGAAGAGGATGGGGAGTTCCGGGCGGCTCTGGCGGGCCTGCTCGGCCAGCTGGCGGCCGTTCATGCCCGGCAGCCCGACGTCGGTCAACAGCAGGTCGACCTGCAGCTCGGGCGCCACCAGGAAGGTCAGGGCCGCATCGGCCGTGGGTGCCTCCAGGGTGCGGTACCCGTGCTCGCCCAGCACCTCCAGCACGAACAGGCGCACGCTGGGGTCGTCCTCCACCACCAGCACGAGCTCGCCGTTGCCATGCGGCAGCGGACTGAGCACGGCGGCCTTGGCCGCACTGGGCGCGCGCGCCGCCTGCGGCAGCAGCAGGGCCACGGTGGTGCCGTGGCCGGGCTGGCTCTCGATATGCACCTGGCCGTGCGACTGCTGCGCGAAGCCGTAGACCATCGACAGCCCCAGGCCGGTCCCCTGGCCGATGGGCTTGGTGGTGAAGAAGGGATCGAAGGCGCGCTGCAGCACGGCGGGCGTCATGCCGGTGCCGGTGTCCGACACGCGCACCGCCACGTAGTCGCCGGGCGCCAGGCCATCGATGGCCCGCTGCGGCGAGGAGACGAGCTTGACCGCCTCCGTGGAGATGGTCAGCCGGCCGCCCTCCGGCATGGCGTCGCGCGCGTTGATGGCCAGGTTCAGGATGGCGCTCTCGAGCTGGCTTTCGTCGCAGATGGCCATGGCGGGCCCGTTCGCCGGCTCGACGGACAGGCGCACCTGCTCGCCCAGTGAACGGTGCATCAGCTCCACCATGGAGCCGATCAGCTCGTTCACATCCACGGGTCGCGAGTCCAGCGACTGGCGACGCGAGAAGGCCAGCAGCCGCTGCACCAGCGCGGCGGCCCGCTGCGCGGAACTGCTCGCGGTCTCGAGGAAACGGTCCAGGTCTTCGGTCCGGCCCAGGGCGACGCGCCGGCGGATCACCTCGATGGCGCCGGTGATGCCCTGCAGCATGTTGTTGAAGTCGTGCGCGATGCCGCCGGTGAGCTGGCCGATGGCCTCCATTTTCTGGCTGTGCAGGGAGCGCTGCTCGCCAGCGCGGATCGCCGTGACGTCGCGGCCGACCGCATGGACGAAGCGGTCGTCGGGCACCGCGGTCCACGACAGCAGGCGGAAGCTCCCGTCCGCATGGCGCAGCCGGCACTCGAAGCCCGCGGTCGACTCGCCCCGTGCCAGCCGGGCCAGCTCGGCTCCCGCCAGTTCGGCCTCGTCGGGGGCGACCCTGTCGAGGATGGAACTGCCCAGCAGTTCGGATTCCTCCCACCCCAGGGTGGCACGCCAGGCCGGGTTGACGGCCAGGACGTCGCCCTCCAGCGAGGTCACGACCAGCAGGTCGGTCGACAGCTGCCACAGGCGGTCGCGGTCGCGGGTGCGCTCCTGCACGGCCCTGACCAGTTCCAGCTGGCCGGCCGCCAGCTGGCGCGTGGCGTTGACCCGGGTCGTGGTCTCGCTGACGATGCACAGCACGCCGCCGACCGCACCGTCGGGCATCCGCACCGCGGAATAGGAAATGTCGAAGAAGACCTGCTCCATCGCGCCGTGGCGGTTGATCTGGAACGGGCGGTCGGCTGCCGCAAAGGTCTCGCCGCTGGTTCGCACATGGTCCAGCAGCGGCCGCAGGTCGTCCCACAGCTCGCTCCAGTTCTCGCAGGCCGGACGCCCCAGGGCACGGGGGTTCTTGTCGCCGATGGTGGGCGCGTAGGCGTCGTTGTAGAGCGCGCAGTACTCAGGCCCCCAGAACAGGACGATCTGCGCCTGCGAAGGCAGCATCAGGTCCACCACGGTGCGCAGCGCCGACGGCCACTGCTCGGGCGATCCCAGGGGGGAACTGACCTCGTCCAGGGTGCGGATCCGGGCCGCAGCATCACCCGGCACGAGCGGCCAGGGCAAGATGGAAAGGGCTGGTTGCATGAGGCCGCCGCGTAACCGCTTGAAAGGAAAGGTTGCGCGAATTCTCGGCCGCCCGGCGCAGCGGCCGTGTCAGAAGATGTCCCGAGCGCGCAAGGGAGCCTTGCCGCTACCATGGCCGCGTCCCCTCTCCATCCTGCACCTGGTGAGCCTGCGGCTGAAGATCAACCTCATCGTCGTTGCCCTGACGGTCGTCCTCGCGGCGACGGTGCTCGCGCTCGAGTTGCGCAGCATGCGCGAGTCGGTCCACGAGGAAGTGGTGGCCGCCAACCGCGTCGCGGCCACGCTGCTTCAGGGCACCGCCATGCGCTACGCGGCGCAGGGAACGCCGGCCATGCTGGCCTTCCTGCAGAGCATCGGGCGGGTCCGCTCCAACGACATCACGCTCTTCGATGCACAGGGCCAGGAGCTCTACCGCTCGCCCTCGCCCACCTACAAGGCCGGCCGCGACGCGCCCGACTGGTTCAGCGCGCTGATCGCCCCGGCGCCCTCGGTGCAGACCATCGAGTTCCCCGACGGCAAGCTGGTGGTGCGCGCCAACGCGACGCGCGCCGAGGTCGATGCCTGGGACTACGTGGTCACCCTGGCCGCCGGCGCGCTGGCCTTCCTGCTGGTGGTCAACGGCATGGTGTTCTGGCTGGTCGGGCGCGCACTGCGGCCGCTGGGCCAGATCGCCCAGGCGCTGGAGCGCGTGCAAGGCGGGCAGTTCGACGCCAAGCTGCCGCCGCTGGCCGGCGCCGAGGCCGCCGCCATCGGCGCGGCCTTCAACCGCATGGTGGGCGAGCTGGACCGGCACATCGAGACCGAGCGCCGGGCGGTGCGCGCGGAGATGCAGCTGTCGGACAGCCGGGAGCTGACCCGCTGGATCGACAAGCACGTGGAGGCCGAGCGCCGCATGATCGCGCGTGAACTGCACGACGAGTTCGGCCAGTCGGTGACGGCGATGCGCAGCATGGCGCTGTCCATCGCCCAGCGCGTGCAGGCGCTGGACCCGCAGGCCGAGCAGGCCGCGCGCCTGATCGCCGACGAGTCCTCGCGCCTGTACGACGCCATGCACGGCATCATCCCGCGCCTGACGCCGCTGGTGCTGGACAACTTCGGCCTGGCGGAGGCACTGAAGGACCTGGCCGAGCGAACGCGGCGCGCCCATGCCGGCGTGCAGATCTCCCTGCGCGTCGACCTGGCCGATGCCGCATTGGGGGCGGACGCGGCCCTCACCCTGTACCGCGCGGCGCAGGAGGGGCTGACCAATGCGCTGCGCCATGGCCAGGCCCGGCACCTGCAGCTCACGGTGCAATGCCAGGCCGGGGACGCGACACTGGAACTGCTCGATGACGGCAGCGGCCTGCCCAGCGAGGAGCCGCAGCGCAACGACCACCACGGCCTGCGCTGGCTGGCCGAACGGGTGCATGGCCTGGGCGGCAGCTTCGAGCTGCAGGGCGCGCAGCCGCGCGGCGCGCGCCTGCAGGTGCGCCTGCCCATCGCCGCCACGAACGACAAGGAGACCGCATGATCCGCGTGCTGCTGGTGGACGACCATGCCCTGGTGCGCATGGGCTTCCGGATGCTGCTGGCCGATGCCCGCTTCGAGGTGGTGGGCGAAGTCGACACCGGCGAGCAGGCCTGCGTGGACTACCCTCGCCTGAAGCCCGACGTGGTGGTGATGGACCTGTCGATGCCCGGCATCGGCGGCCTGGAAGCGGTGCGCCGCCTGCTGGCGCAGGACCCCAAGGCCCGGGTGCTGGCGCTGTCGGCGCACGAGGACACGGCGCATCCGCAGCGCGTGCTGCGCGCCGGCGCACTGGGCTACCTGAGAAAGCGCAGCGCGCCCGACACGCTGATCGCCGCTGTGAGCGCGGTGGCCCGCGGCCAGCGCTATGTCGACGCGGCCACGGCGCAGGCCCTGGCCCTGGCGCAGCTCGAAGGCGAGACGAACCCGGCCGACACGCTGAGCGAGCGCGAGTTCTCCGTCTTCATCCAGCTGGCCCGCGGCCAGAGCGTGGCGCAGATCGCGCAGTCGCTGAACCTCTCGCCAAGCACGGTGGGCACGCACCTCTACCACGTCAAGCAGAAGCTGGGCGCCAGCAACCAGTCGGAACTGACGCTGGTGGCGCTGCGCTGGGGGCTGATCCAGGCCTAGCGGCCTGCGCCATTCAGACCGTCCGGTCCAGCTCCGTCACCGGCCAGCCGGCTGCCAGCGCATGCGCACGCAGCCGCTCGTCGGGGCACACTGCCACCGGATGCGTGACCGCCTGCATCAGCGGCAGGTCGCCGATCGAGTCGGAATAAAACCACGAGGCCTCGAAGTCCCCGACGCTGCGATCGAGGCCCTCCAGCCACTGCGCGACGCGGCTCACCTTGTGCTCGCGGTAGCAGGGCTCGCCGTCGATCTCGCCGGTGTAGGGCGCGTGGACCACCCCGTCCACCGTTGCGGTGCGCGTGGACACCAGGTGGTCGATGCCGAACAGCCGCGCCATCGGCTGCGCGATGAGCCCGGTGGTCGCGGTGACGATGGCGCACAGGTCGCCGCGCGCGCGGTGCTCGTCCACCAGCGCCAGGCTCGCGCACGGGATGCGAGGACGCATCCGCTCCTCGAACTCGGAAGTCCACTGCGCAAGCACGTCGCGCGGGTAGGCCAGCAGCGGCTGCATGTTGCTGCGGTGCATGGCATGGATGTCCAGCGTGCCGGCGATGTAGAGGTGGCAATAGGCTAGGTACTGCGCCTCGGCTTCGGCCGGGAGGATGCCCTTGTCGACGAGGAACTGGGTCCAGGCCATGCCGCTGTCGAAGGGCGTCAGCGTCAGGTCCAGGTCGAAGAGAGCCAGTCGCTTGTGCGGCACGGGTGGCATCTCAGGCAGGAACAGCTGCGTCCTGCAGCAGCTGCGCCGGCAGCACGCCGCGCAATGCATTGCAGACGGCAATGGCCTCGACCCCCTGCAGGTCGGCCCGGCGCAGGCTGCGCTCGGTGGCGGCCCAGGCCGGGTCTTCCAGCAGGCAGCCGCGCAGCACGCCGGGCAGTGCGCCGTCGGCCAGCGGCGGCGTGTACCAGCGGCCGGCGATCTTCAGGAAGACCGAGGTGCGCCCGCCTTCGACCAGGCGGCCGTCGACGGTGAAGAACAGGCTGTCGAAGGCGCCTGCGCGCTCGGCCGCGCGCACGCCTTCGTCATACACCTGCCGCACGGTGGTCTTGTGCGCGGCCAGGGGATTGAAGTCGGGCAGGCACTGGTCTGCCACCCGCAGCGTGACTGGTGCAAGCGCCAGCGGCGCCAGCGGGCCGTGCTGCAGGTGCAGGCTGCCGTCATGCGACAGGGCCAGGCGCACGCGCCAGTCCACGCCGGGCGACAAGGTCGACAGCAGGCGGGACAAGGACTGGCTCGCCTCGGCACGGTCGAAGCGGAAACCCAGCACGCCGGCGCTGCGGCCCAGGCGCGCCAGGTGGCGGTCCAGGTGGCGAAGTGCCGGCGGCGCATCCGGCGCCGCCGGGGCGAGCATGGTCTCGAAGAGCTGGAAGCCCGGGTCCAGTCCGGTCAGGAAGCGGGCCTTCAGGTGGCATTCCTCGAACTCGTCGTCGGCCCGGCTGTCGGCCACGATGCCCGCGCCGATGCCCAGGCGCGCCGGTCGCAGGCCGTCGGCCTCGGCACCCAGCGTGAGGGTGCGGATCGCCACCGACAGGCAGAAGTCGCCCACCTTCGCCGCGCCCTGCGGCGCATCCATCCAGCCGATGGCGCCGCAGTAGAGGCCGCGCGGCGTGCTCTCCAGCCCGGCGATCAGCTCCATCGTGTGGTGCTTGGGCGCGCCGGTGATGGAACCGCAGGGATAGGCCGCGCGCAGGACGTCCGCGAAGCCGACCTCGGGCCGCAGGCGGGCCTCGATGGTCGAGGTCATCTGGAACAGCGTGCCGTAGGGCTCGACCTCGAAGAGCTGCGTGACCTCCACGCTGCCGACCTGGGCTAGGCGGCCGAGGTCGTTGCGCAGCAGGTCCACGATCATCACGTTCTCCGCCCGGTTCTTGGCGTCGAAGGCCAGGTGGCGCGCGGTCTCGCTGTCGCCTTCGACATCGGCTGCGCGGTGCGCCGTTCCCTTCATCGGTCGGGCCGTGAGCAGGCCCTGGTCGTGACGCAGGAAAAGTTCGGGCGACAGGGACAGCACGTGCCCTGCGCCTTCGCCGCCGCGAGCGGGCAGGCGGATCAGCGCGCCGTAGGCCACCGACTGCCGCTCGCGCAACTGGCGATAGAGCTGCACCGGCGACCCATAGACCTGGCCATGGAGCCTGAAGGTGTAGTTGACCTGGTAGGTCTCGCCGGCGGCGATGCGCTGCTGGATCTCTTCGATGGCTTGCGTGAAGGCGGCCCGGTCCACGCTGGGCGAAAGATTCATCACGCCTGCGGCGCCTGCTGCATCCGGTTCGAGCCGGTCCAGCCACGCATCCACTTCGGCGCCGTGCAGGCGCGACAGCTCGCGGAACATCAGCACGCGCAGGGCCGACGGGTCGTCGGCGGGCAGGTGCCGGTGGCCCGCCTTGATGAGCCTGGCGCCCCATTCATAGTCGGCCAGCAGCACGGCATGCAGGCCGGCGCGCAGATCCTCCTCCACCTTTGCCCACATCGCGTCAAGCATGGCGGGATCGGTGCAGCGGTGTTCGCGTTCAAGGCCCAGGTACAGGCGGCTCGCGGGCCGCGCGGGGCCGGACTGGCGGTCGTCCAGCAGCGCAAAGCATTCGTTGTTGTCGGTCACGGTTTTCACCACGCGACTCTAGCTGGCAATGAGAAGCTCGCCCTTCCCGTCGGCCGCCAGGTCGCCCAGGTGCCGCGCGATGCGCTTCTTTTCCAGTCCCACGAAAGGTCCGCCAAGCACTGCAAGGTCTCGCGCCAGCAGTTGCCAGATCACATCCGCGGCGCCCAGCGCCGGAACGAAGGTGGGCGGGACCTGCACCGCCGCACTCCCCGCTGCCAGCACGATGCTGCCGCGCCGCATGCCGAAGCCCGCGTGCGCGCCCGCGCGGCCGCCGATGGCCACGGTGCCGGCCACCATGCGCGAGCCCGGGAAGTCGCCGGTGTCGCCATGCACGACGGCGCTGCCGCGCCGCATGCGGTCCGCGAAGCGCGCGCCGGCCTTTCCCAGGACCACGAAGGTGCCGCCGCGCATGCCGTCCATGCTGCCCGGCAGCGCACTCGCCGCGAAGTCGTCGACGTCACCCTGCACCGTGAACACGCCGCCGGCCATCTCGCAGGCCGCAAGCAACCCTGCGCTGCCCTTCACGGAAAGTTCGCCCGCGCTCATCCCTTCGCCAGCGTGGTGGCCCACGTTGCCCTCGACCCGGATGCGCCCGCCGGCCAGTTGCCAGCCGACACGATCGAAGCGCGACAGGTCGCCATCGAAATCCAATGCATCTTCTTCCTGCGTCGCCGACAGCTTGAAGAACTCGGCCAGGGGTACGCGCACGTTGCCGTGGCCGACAAGAAGCCCTTCGGCTTCGGCGGACGACTTGCCGGCCAGGGCGGCGGGCGTGACGCCGCGCAGGTCGACCCGCAGCGCCGGCTCGGCCTTGAGCACCAGCCGCCAGCCGCTCATGGCCCGCCCTCCCCCAGCAGCTTGCGCAGGTGGAAATGGAAGGGCCCCAGCTTGCCGCCGTAGTTGCCCGCCGAGATGCGCAACAGCCCGCCGGCCGCGCCGATGCCGATGGCGGCCTGCATGCCCACGCGCATCGCCTGCGCCACGTCGGCTTCTGCCAGGCCATCGATGACGATCTCCATCACGCAGCGCGTCTCGGGCGTCAGCTCGCTGCGCGGCACCAGGCCGTAGAGGCCCGGGCAGAAGGCATCGTTCGTGGAAGCGCTCAGGGCCGCATAGCGGCTGCCCACCTTCGAGCCCGACCGCACCACGCCGCCCGGGAAGGGAAGGATGACGTTGGGCAGCGCCTGCATCGCCGCCACCGCAGCCTCGGCCACGGCGAGCGCGCCGTCGGTGTCCCTGCACAGGAACAGCAGGTTGCCGCCACCCACGCCCTTGACCACGCCGGTGCTTTCCTGCGCCACGAATTCGCCGTCCATCACCGGCACGCGCCAGTAGCGGATGCCGCCGATCACCTTCGACATCTGCCAGCCGTCGCCGAAGAAGCGCAGGTTCTTCCCCAGCGCGATCGCCTCGCCTTCGGCGATGCCGGCGTAGACGGCCGTGGTCGGACAGGTCAGCACGCATTGGCCCACGCGCCGCTCCACCTGCTTGGCCAACTCCTTCCCGGACATGGCGAAGAGCAGCAGGCTCAGCCCAGGGCGGCCATCGGGCGTCTCGCCGGCATCGAGCACGCGCTCGATGCCGGCCTCGCAACCGCAGCCGATCACCGAAGTCGCCAGGCCCGTGGCCGACATGGCCGCGTGCCGCGCCCACTTGAGGTTGTGCGCCGTGACCAGGATGCGCGTGGCCTTCATCGGGAAGGCTTCGGCGAAGCTGTCGTCGATCTGCACGTCGTTGCGGATGCACGCCTCGGTCATGGCTTCGCCTTGAAGCATTCGGCCGGCAGCAGCCGCCCGCCGTTGCAGCAGCTGCACAGCTCGTCGTGGCCGATGGCGATGCGGTCGAAGTTCACCGAGCCGTGCGCTGCAAGATGGGCGCGCAGGGTCTTCTCGATGCCGCGGTCGTAGTCCGGCTCCACGAAGTGCGTGCCGCCCGCCGGCGTGGCGACGACCTGCCCGGCCCTGGCGACCAGCGTGCCGTCCTTGAACACATGCTCGGGCACCTGGAACATGGCCTCGCGGTCGGACTGCTCGCGGTACACCGCGATGTCCGCCGCCGCGCCGATGCCGAGATGGCCGCGGTCCTTCAGGCCCAGCAAACGTGCCGGCGCGGCACGGGTCATGATGGCGATTTCCCGCAGGCTCAGCTCGCGCGTGATCGAGCGCAACGCGCAGTTGGCCGCCACCTCCGGATGCAGCTTCGCCAGTTGCTCCTCGCGAAAGCCCTTGTCCATCAGCAGGCGGATCAGGTGCGGGTAGCTGGTGAAGGGACCGCCATTGGGATGGTCCGTGGTCAGCACCACCCGCCACGGGTCGCGTACCAGCAGGAACAGCTCCAGGCCGATCACCCATTGCAGCGCGTTCACGTAGCTCTGCTCGCGGTAGCGGAAGGGCACCACGCCGCAGCCGGCCTCGCACTCGATGTCGCCGCCGATGAACTTGCGCGGCGAGCCGAAGGCGGCCTGCGCATGCTGGCGCATGGTGTCGCCCGAGGCGGTGACGGTCTGGCCGAAGATGATTTGGCCCACGTCGATGCTGATGTTCGGATTGGCGTTGACGGCCTCGGCCAGCGCCAGCGCGGCCGACGAGAACTTCTTCGGCCCCTCGGTGCCGTAGGCATGGAACTGCACGTGCGTCAGGTGCGCCGGCAGCCCCTCCAGCGCGCGGATGGTCTCCAGCGTCGACTCGATGTTGCCCGGCACGCCCAGGTTGCTGCCATGGATGTGCAGCGGATGCGGCACGCCCAGCTCGCGCAGCGCCCGCGCCAGGGTGTGCACCACCTGGCGCGGCGTCACCTGCCAGTGCACGTGGCGCTCGTCCACGTCCAGCTTGCGCTGGTTGAACTTGAAGGCCGAGATGCCGGCCGGGTTGACCACCTTCACGCCCATCGCCCGGGTGGCGTTGAGGGTCCAGCCCATGTAGTCGCGGATGGTCTCGTAGTTGCCACCGGCCGCGCCGCCCTCGGACAGCAGCTGCAGGAAGAACTCGTCGTTGCCGAGCATCACGTAGGCGCCGTGGTCGAGGATGGGCGTGTCGCCCATCTCCATGTGCGCGTGGCGGGCGTTGCTGGCGACCATGGCCGGCTCGAAGGCCGCGGTGTAGCCCATCTGCGCATAGCGGTGGCCGGTGTCGAGCGTGCCGGGCACGCAGCCCGTGCAGTCCCCTTCCCCGCGGCGGGTCTCGGGCAGCAGCAGGCGCGCCAGGTTGACCTTGCCGCCGCCGATGTGCGTGTGCAGGTCGATGCCGCCCGCCATCACGACGCAGCCGCTGGCGTCGATTTCCGCATCCACTGGTGCGCGCGGGTCCAGCGCGGCGATGCGGCCGTCCTGCACGCAGACATCCCTCACGCCGTCCTCCGACTGCGTGGGGTCGATGACGAAGCCGGCCTTGAGGCGCAGGCTGCTCATGGCACCGCCTTTGCGCGCAGGGCCTGCACGCGCTGCAGGAGTTGGCCCAGCACCTCGGCCAGCGTCGGCAGCGTGTCCCGGTACAGCGGGACCAGCGGCAGCACCGTGCCGCCGTCGGCACGGAACAGGTGGCCGGGCGAACCGATGCCCGGTGTCGACACCGGGAGGAAGACACTTCCCACCCGCTGCGCCGAGGCAGCCAGATCGGGGTGCCCCAGCACGATCAGCGGCACCTGCGTGCCCGGCGCAATGCCATCGGGGTCGAAGCAGGAGACCCACAGCAGGCTGTCGGCCGCGCCTTCGGCCAGCAGGCGCGCCGTGTCGAAGCACAGCGGATCGTGCTCCACGCCGCCCGGGCCGTTGCGCGAACGCAGCGGCAGCCCCGACAGCCAGGTGAACACCTCGTTGACCGTGCCGGCCCCGTTGCCGCCGCCCAGCCACATCGCGGCGGCGCGCGTGGCGGTGTTGAGCGTGGCGACGATGCGGTTCGCTGCCTCGATGAGCAGGTTGCCGTGCGCAGGCATCGCGTCGGTCTGTCCGACCAGCACGGCGTAGTGCGCGGCCAGCAGGCGCTCGGCCAGCGCGGCCAGGCCGGGCGGCGGCGCAGGCACCGCCCGCCGCGCCACCAGGGCGGACAGCAGCGCCACCGTGTCAAACAAGTCGCCTTGAAGCGGCAGCGATTCCATCGTGAGTTCGGCGCGCCCCGTCAGTGCGGCGAGGCCGGCCTGTTCCTCCGGCGAGCCACCGAGCAGCACAAGGTGGCGCGGCGGCGAGCCCGCCTCCCCCACCCCGCAGCGCGCCATGAACTCGGCTGCACCGCCGCCGGGCAGTCCGCCGAGGAAGACGAGCAGGTCGGCGCGGTTGCGCACTTCCGCCAGCGTGGTGCTGTAGCCGCCGCGATCCTGCAGCGTGCGCACCGTGTGCATCAGCGCCGGGCCCCGGGCCGCGTCGCAGATGGCACCGGTCTCGGTGGCGAGGCGGTACAGCGCCCGGGCGCCCGCCACATCCGTGCCCAGCCCGCCGAAGAGCGGCTGGCGGCTGTCGGCCAGGATTCGCGCAGCCGCGTCCAGCGCCTGGTCCGGATCCACACTGAGCCCATCGACCTGCGGCGCGGCCACCGATGGCATGCCCGGAAAGCGCGCCAGGGCGAGGCGCGCCGCCGCGCACTCGCCTTCGGCCAGCTCCAGCGCCGTGCCGGACGCATTGGCACGCACGCCCAGCGTGTCGCACAGCAGCAGGCAGAAGGGAGAAGTCCAACGCACAGCGCCGTCTTCGGAAGCAGGCAGGGGTCCGCTCATCGGCCTCATCACCGCAAGCGATGTGCCACCAGCCCGCCTCGCCAGCGCTCACTCCCGTGGATCGGCCCGCCCGCCAGAAATGAAACACTGTGTGGCGTTGGCTGTTGCAGTTCTGGCCCGGGATCGGCGTCCGGCGCCCGCATGAGTCGACCTATCGCCTTGGCACGAATCGTGATGCGGCAGCGCCAATGACGCGTTTCACACTTCAGTCGCGCTGGCGAGGCAGGCCGCCGTCATGCAGCGCGCTGGCCACCAGCCAGGCACCGGCGCCGGCGATGCGGGCCGCCTCCAGGTCGGCAGCATTGCGGATGCCGCCGGCGCCGACCATGAAGGTCGAGGGCGACTTCGACCTGACTTCGGCCAGCGTCTGCAGGTCCGGCCCGGTGCCGGCGCCGACGCGTTCCAGCGTCATCACGATCACGCGTTCGGGCCAGAGGGCGGGTGCCTCCCAGCAGCCGGCGAGGTCCATCTTCTGCCCGTCGCGGCGGTCCAGCGAGAGCACGCCGGCATCCGGCCGGCCGGCGAAGCAGCGCTGCAGTTCATCGCGCGAAGCCAGCGACTCGCTGCCGAACACCGGCACCCATGGGTCGGCATCGACCTCGCGCTGCAGCGCATCCGCGTCGGCGCGGCTCGCAAAGCCGGCGTCCAGCCACAGCTCCAGGCCGGGGATGGCCTGCAGCAGCGAGCGAAGCGCTGCCACCTGCGCCGGGCGGCCGAGCAAGGCATCGAGGTCGGCCACGTACAGCTGCCGCGTCGCGCAGTGCTCGCACAAGGCCTGCGCCATCGCGACCGGAGCGCTGCCCGGGCACAACTGCGATTCGATGGGCCGGTACGCCTGGCGATTGCCGCGCACGGCACGCACGACCTGGCCTTGCATCAGGTCGATCACGGGGATGAGCTTCATGTCGGACAAGGGGAGGAACGAGCGTGGCGTCGATGACCAGGATCTTCGTGTATGAGTATTTGAGCGGTGGCGGGGACATGGCCACCACTGCGGCAAGCGGGGCGGCCGACGGATTGCTGGCGATGGGCCAGGCCATGCGCGATGCCATGGCGGCCGACCTGCTCGCCCTCAAAAGCTATCACGTGAGCGTGGCCACGTGCAAGCTCGCTGCACCGCCGGCACAGACAGCGCACCCCGTCATGCCGCATGAAGGCGAATCGGCGCAGGACTTCGTGCGGCGCCAGGCCCAGGCGCACGACCTGGCCTGGGTCGTGGCGCCGGAAAGCGAGGGCCTGCTGGCGGGCCTGCATCCCTGCGTCCCGCCGCAACGCTGGCTCGGCTGCAGCCTGCCGGCCATCTCGATCGCGACCCACAAGCGCCGGACGCTGGCCGCGCTGGCGCGGGCCGGCGTGGCGACACCGCTGGACTTCGAGCAGCGGCCGGACATCGATCGCTGGGTGGTCAAGCCGGCCGACGGCGCCGGCGCCGTCGCGACCCGCGTGCATCGCAAGCGCTCAACGGCCTGGGAGGACTGGCGCTCGCGCTCGGGCGCCGGCCAGCCGGCGGTGATCGAGCCCTGGATCGATGGGGATGCGCTAAGCCTCTCGCTGATGTGCGGCCCGGGGCGGTGCGAACTGCTCAGCATCAACCGCCAGCACATCCGGGTCGACGGGCAAGGCCTGCTGTCGTATGTGGGCGTGCAGGTGAACGCGGTCCCGCTGACCGACCCGCACGCGCGGCAACTGGCCGCGCTGGCGGCACGGGTGCAACAGGCCATCCCCGGGCTGCGGGGCTTCGTGGGCATCGACCTGGTGCGACATCCGCGGCACGGGCCGGTGGCGATCGAGGTGAATCCGCGAGTCACCTGCGCCTATGTCGGGCTTTCGCAGGCGCTGGGCCGCAACCTGGCCGCCGACGTGATCGCGAGCTGCCACGACGAACCCAGCCTGGAAGTGGCGCACGGCGATGCCTGAGCGCAGCATCATCGGCTGGGACATCGGCGGCGCACACGCCAAGGCCTGCCTGATGCAAGGCGGCCAGGTGGTCGACGTGGCGCAGTGGGCCTGCCCCCTGTGGCTGGGCATGGACAAGCTCGATGCCGTGCTGCAGTCCGCCTGGCAGCGCTGGAGCGCCATGGCGCAGGCACGGCACGCCGTGACCATGACGGGCGAGATGGTGGACCTGTTCCCGGACCGCGAGCAGGGCGTGCTGGGCATCGCCAGTGCGCTGGCGCGCTCGCTGGAAGGCCCGGTCCGCTTCTTCGCCGGCGATGCTGGGTGGCTGCGTGACGGCGAACTGGCAGCCCATTGGGCCGAGGTCGCCTCCTCCAATTGGCTCGCCACGGCACGCCATGCAGCACAGGTCGCGGGCACGGGCCTGCTGGTAGACATCGGCAGCACCACCACCGACCTGATCGCCTTCCGCGAGGGCCGCGTGCCGACCCGCAGCCGCACCGATGCGCAGCGCCTGGCCAGCGGCGAACTGGTCTACCACGGCGTGGTCCGCACTCCCTTGTGCGCGGTGGCGCGGCGCATCGACTGGCGCGGGCAGTCGCACAACGTGATGAACGAGTTCTTCGCGACCAGCGCCGACGTCTACCGCCTCACCGGCGAGCTGGACCCGGCGCACGATCTGCACCCCGCCGCCGACAACGCGGCCAAGGATGCGCAGGCCACGCAGCAGCGGCTGGCCCGCATGATCGGTCTGGACCGCCGCGACGCCGAGGCGGACGACTGGCTGGCCTTCGCGCGCGCCTGGCGCTCGCAGCAACTGCGGGTGCTGCAGGACGAGATGCAGCGCGTGATGGCGGCCCACGAACTGGACGGGCAGGCGGTGGTCGTCAGCGCCGGCTGCGGTGCCTTCCTGGTCGACGACCTCCTGGCGAATGCGCCCGGCCCGCCGCGAGCGCGGCTGCGCTACGGCGACGACGTGGCCCCGATCGCAGCGGATGCCGTGGGCGGCCGCGCCGCGGTTCGGGCCTGGGCCCAGGTGTGCGCGCCCAGCGTGGCGGTGGCCTCGCTTCTCTCGATGGATTCCTGAGCCCATGTGGATCGTCAAGATCGGCGGCAGCCTCAACAACAGCCCCTTCCTGAGGGACTGGCTGGACCTGCTTGCCGAATGCGGAGGCGGCCGCGTGATCCTGGTGTGCGGCGGCGGCGCCTTCGGCGACGCGGTGCGCCATGCCCAGGCGCACTGGCGCATCAGCGACCTCAGCGCGCACAACATGGCGGTGCTGGCCATGGCGCAGACCGCCTACCTGGTGCACGGCCTGAACCCGGCGCTGCAGCTCACGCGCAGCAAGGCCGACATCCAGCGCGTGCTGCACAAGGGGCAGACGGCCCTGTGGCTGCCCTTCGAGCTGCAGCGCAAACGGCCGACCGAGCGCACCAACTGGGAGGTGACGGCCGACAGCATCGCCCTCGACCTGGCCAACAGCCTGAACGCGGAGCGCCTTGTGCTGGTGAAGTCCTGCGCCATCGACCCCCTCCTGAGCCTGGCGCAGCTGGGGGAACAGGGCATCGTCGACCAGCGCTTTGGCGCGCTGTCCGAAGGCGCCGCCTTCCCCATCGACGTGGTTCAGAGCAGCGACGTGGGCCGCGTGCGATCGCTGCTGCTGGGCGGCGGGCGCTACGGCACCTGACTGCGCATGAGCGCCATCAGCGTCGCGAGGCGCCCGGGGTCGAGGGCCGCGCTGCGGTCGCCGATGCACACCGCCGTGCGAAAGCCCGCGAAGTCCGGTGCCAGGTTGCGAAGCAGACCCACGTGCTCGGCGCGCAGCGCGCCTGCCAGGCCCACCATGACGCCGGCCTCGCGCGCGGTGTCGACGAAGCGGCGCATCTCCTCCTGCGGCAGCACCTCGAACAGGCTGCCGCTCTTCTTGTCCTGCGTGTCGGCCATCACGCCGGGAAAGCCCAGGGCGCAGGCATGGGCCACGTCCGCCGCTTCCAGGCCCCGGTCCGCGATGAACACCGGCACCACCGGCCGGCCGCTGGCGGCCAGCATGTCGAGCACGCCGCGCGCCGCATCCGATCGCTCGATGCCGACCTTCACGTAGTCGACGCAGCAATCGCCCACCTCTTGCACGCAGCGGGCAATGCGCGCCATCTCGTGCATGGGCACATCGCCGATGGTGGCGCTGACCAGGCGCTCGCCAGCGCGCCCTCGCAGCGCTGCGACGATGGCGGCGATTGTGGCCACCGGCAGGCCGCCCAATGCGCCCCGCCCCGGCTCCTTGAGGTCGATGAAGTCGACGCCGGCGTCGGCAGCCAGCAGCGCTTCTTCCACGCTTCGAACGCTCACCAGCATCTTCATGGCGCCAGGCCCTCCGGAATGCTGCCGGCGAGGGCGGCCCGATGCCTTTGCACCGCCTCGCGCAGCCAGCCCCAGGCCTCGTGCTCGGCCGGGCCGGCGGTCTTGTCGATGGCGATCTGCAGGTAGGCCATCTCGCTGTCCACCTTGTCCGCCGGCAGCATGCGCAGCCGGCTCACCAGCACCGCGCCTTCGATGACGGCAGCCTGCGCGCGGTTGAAGCCGGCGAAGGGCGCATGCATGGCCTCGTGGACCCGCGCCATGTTCAGCACCGGCCGCTGCACGTCGTCGATGCGCTCTGCCAGCTGCAGCTCCACGTGGCTCAGCGCGCAGGCCAGGCGCACGCCGGTGATCTTCTCGGCAGGCTGCGTCGGCCACTCGCGGCGGCCGGTCACGCAGCCGGCGAACACCCGCGTGTCGGTCACGATGTTGAGCACGGCACAGCCGCCCGCGGCGATGTTGTCGAGCGTGGTCGAGGGCCTGAAGGGCATCAGCACGACCTGATCGCCCCGGTAGCGCACGCCCATGGGGGCCACGTGCGGCCGGCCGTCGGGGGCGACCGTGGTCACCACGGTTTCGAAGATGACGTCGTTCATTTGTCGTCCACCGCGCAGCCCCAGTCCAGGGGCCGGTCCTGCACGTAACGCTTGCCCAGCTTGTGGGCTATCTCGGCATGCGCCAGTTCCACGCCCATGTAGAAGGCATGCGCCGCATCGCCTTCCAGCCCCAGCTGCGGCCACAGCTCGAAGGCGCCCTGCCCCAGGCGCATGCCGTCGCGGTTGTAGACATGCAGGCCGCTGGCCGAGACCTGCACGCGGAAGTTCGGGTCGCGCACCTGCGCCGCCGTCGCGGCGATCTCCTGCGGCGTGTCGACAAAAGGATGCTTGGTGTGCACCGTCATCAAGGCATCGCTCAGGCCCTTGGGCAACTGCCCGTGGCTGCGGGCGGCATGCATGATGCGCCGCGCCCAGTCGGCCTCCTTCACCGCCCGGCGCGCATGGTTGCTGACCTGCGTGGTGAGCACGGCCGACACCTCCAGCTCGGCGCACATGCCCAGCAGCACGGCGTTGATGCCGCTGGTGTCGGCCTCGGTCAGCTCGGTGAGGTTGCCGATGCCCATCATGATGGGCGCATCGGGAAAGCGCTCGCGCAGCCGGTGGTAGCGCACGATCGACGCGGTGAAGCCGAAAGGAATCGGGTCGAGGATCGAATCGGCCAGGAAGGCCCGTCCCTCGCGCTGCATCTGCTCGACGGCCGCGTACAGCGAGGCTTCGTCTGCCGGCGTGCGGCCGATCAGCACCGGCGTGGACGCCACCTCCTGCGCCACCCACAGGCTGTCCAGCGTGAGGCTGAGCAGGTAGTCTGCGCCGGCCCGGCCGCCGCGCAGCAGCTCGTCCGTGTCCAGCGAATCGACGCTGACCCTGAAGCCTTCCGCCTTCAGCGACTGCACCGATTCCTCCAGGTGGCCGAAGGGCGTCTGCGGCAGGCAGCCCAGGTCGATGACGTCCGCGCCGTCGGCACGATGCCTTGCGGCGCGCGCCAGGATGTCGGGAACGCCCAGGCGCGACGCGTCGACGATCTCCGCGAAGATCGCCACCCGGTACTCGTCCAGCGCAATGGCCTTGGCGGCGCGGTCGAAGAAGCGCGGCAGGTCCTTCACTTCCTCGGGGCCGCGCTGCACCGGGATGCCGAAGTGCTCGGCAAGCGGCTCCATCTCGCCGCGGCAGCGGCCCGGCACGATGATGCGGTCGATGCGGCGCGCCTCGTCTTCGCTGGCCACCGGCGCATGCAGCCTGCGGCGGATCATGTCCGTCGTCATCAGCCCCGCCACCTGCAGGCCCAGGTCGCGCGTCTCCCAGGTGAAGGGCGCGGCCTCGATGCTGGCCAGCACCCGTTCCAGGCTGGGCCTGGCCAGGTGCCCCGTCAGGAAGAGGATGTGTTCCATGCCAGCGCCAGTTCCTTCAGTCGCACGTCGAGCGCAGCCTCCAGCTCGGCCGGCGAGGCAACGACGCGGCAGAAATCGATCGTTCGCAGCCGCTCCACGTTGTCCAGCTCGATGCGCCGGGGCCGCAGCGTGACCCAGTCGTGCGGCGACTTCGTCAGCACCACCGGTTCGGTGTCGCATGCAAACACGATGCCCGGTATGCCCTGCTTGCCGGCCTGCGCGAACATGTTGGTGGGCAGGGAGTCGCTGATGCCGAAGGCGCACTTGGCCACCGTGTTGCTGGTGGCCGGCGCAAGCACCACCGTGTGGTAGATGCCCTCGTAGAGCATGCCCACGGGCACGCCGCTGGCGGTCTTGTCGCGGAAGATGCGAAAGCGCGACTTCAGCTCCTCGATGTGCAGCTTGTAGATCTCCAGCACCTCTTCGCCCGCGGCCGAGAGGAACAGGTCGACCTGGGGCAGACGCGCGGCCAGCACCATCGACTCGTCGAGGAAGTGGCCCGATCCGGTGATGCACCAGGCAAAGCGTGAACGCGGCCCGCACTCCAGCGCCTGCACCTCGTCGCCGGGCGCCGGCACCTCGGGCGGCTCGTCACGCATCGTGATCTGGATGGGAGACCTCGATCTGCAGCTTGTGGATCTTGCGGTAGAGGGTGTTGCGGCTGACGTCCAGCGCCTTGGCCACGTTGCTCACGTTCCAGCGGTGCTGCTCCAGCATCTGCAGCAGCAACTGGCGTTCGTTGGCCTGGATCGGGTTGAGCCTGGCCAGGCCGGGCGTGCTGTCATGCCCCATGCGCGCCGGGTCCGAAGGCATCGCGCTGGCCGCGGAGGGCAACGCAGCGTCGCTGCGGCCGATGCCCAGTGCCGGCTGGTGCTCGGACACCGGCAGCGGGCTGTGGGCCAGCGCGGGCAGGTGCGCGCGGGTGATGGGCGCGCCGTCGGCCAGCGCGGCCGCCGTGCCCAGCACATGCCGCAACTGGCGGATGTTGCCGGGCCAGCCGTGGGCCATGAGCATGCGCTCGGCCTCGGCGCTCAGGCTGGCATCGGCGCCGCCTTCGGTGGCCAGCACGCGGCGGATCAGGGCCAGCTTGTCGCTGCGATCGCGCAGCGGCGGCAGCTGCACCTCGACGCCGGCGAGGCGGTAGTACAGGTCTTCACGGAAGCGCCCTTCGCGCACCAGGGTCAGCAGGTGGCGGTGGCTGGCGCTGATGAGCTGGAAGTCGACCGCGTGGGTCTCCTCCGTACCCAGCGGCGTGACGCGGCGCTCGTCGAGCACGCGCAGCAGGCGCGACTGCAGGTCCAGCGGCATGTCGGCGATCTCGTCCAGGAACAGCGTGCCGCCGTCCGCCTGCAGGATCTTGCCGCGTCGCCCGGTGCGCTGCGCGCCGGTGAAGGCACCGGCGCAGTAGCCGAAGAGTTCGGACTCGATCAGGTTCTCGGGCAGGCTCGCGCAGTTGATCGCGACGAAGGCCCCGGTGGCATGCGCGCTGCTGTCGTGCAGCGAGCGCGCGAAGACTTCCTTGCCCGAACCGGTCTCGCCGCAGATCAGCACCGGCGTGCCGCGTGCGACCACGCGCCGGCCGGTTTCCAGCTGCGTGGTGATGCGCGGGTCCTCGATGGTGAAGCCCGGCGCCGACGGACGCGGCAGCGATGGCCGCGCCTTGCCGCGCGCGCTGGGCAGGGCCGGCACCTCGTCCACTGGTGGCAGCATCGCATGTCCGTTGCCGGCATCCGCCTGCGAGGCCGGGCGCCGCGCCACCGCGAAGAAGCGCAGCGCGGCGTCGGTACCGTAGGTCACGACCGGATGGAAGGAAGACGAGGCGCTGCGCTGCAGCATGTCGGCCAGCGAGGTCTGGAACAGGTCCTCGATGCGCCGCGTGCGGATCTGGTCCATGGACTGCAGGCCCAGCTGGAACATGGCGCTGCGGTTGGCGGCCAGCACGCGGCCGTCCTCGTCCACCGCCAGCTTGCCCTCATGCAGGGTGTAGACGAACTCGGGCCGGCTGTGGAAGTGCAGCGGATGCGCGTCGCGGAACTGCCGGTCGATCAGGCGGTTCTCGATCATGCGGGCCGTCATGCCCAGCAGCACCAGGATGTGCTGCTGCATCAGCAGCGACCGGCTGGTGACGTCCAGCGCGGCGACGATGTTGCCGCCCGGGTCGTACACCGGCACCGCCGAGCAGGTGAGCTGCGTGTACTGGGTGTAGAAGTGGTCGTCGCGCCGCACCGACACCGGCCCGCCCGAGGCCAGGCAGGTGCCCATGCCGTTGGTGCCGGCGCCGGCCTCGCTCCAGATGCCGCCGGGGCGCAGGCCCAGCGGCCCCACCTCCGCAGCGAATTCCGGCGAGGACACCATGTGCAGGATCACGCCATCGGTGTCGGTCAACACCACGCCCATCTCGTTGTCTGCCAACTGCTGGTAGAGCGTGGTCATCTCGTAGCGCGCGCATTCGATGACCGCGGCGTGGCTGGAGCGGCGCTCTTCCAGCGGCACGCGCGCCAGCACGTCGGGCGCATGCGGCTGGTCCGGCCGCAGGTGGTATTGCTCGATGCAGCGGATCCAGGAGAGCGTCACCACATCGCTCGCATGCTCCTGGATGCCGCTGCGCACGATGTCCAACACGCGGTCCGCGTGAGGATCGGCCGGCTTCGTGTTCTTACGCAGCGTCAACGCCATCTGTTGTCTCCGGTGGGGTCGGATCGCCAATGCGGCGTCCGGCTCTCTTCGTGCTACCGATACTGGCCCACATTTTGCAATTTGGGTGGCGACAAACGATACACATTGCAACGGCATGGGCATTTGCGCCACAGGAGCGAGCATGTTGATTCCCGGTCCGACCCTGGCGGCGCAAACTGCGCATGTCCCATCTTCCGCACTGCAGCAACGGGCAGCCGAATCGCCCGCGCTGGACCTGATCTTCATCGAGGGCTTCACCGGCCAGACCGTCATCGGCCTGCACGAGTCGGAGTGGCACGACCCGCAACCGCTGGTGATCGACGTGCACGCCGGATTGGCCCGCTCGCACGCCTGCGACACCGACCGCATCGGCGACACCATCGACTACGGCGAGGTGTGCGAGCGGCTGCGCCGCCTGATGGCCGAGCACCGCTTCCAGCTGCTGGAGGCCTTCGCCGAGACGGTCGCCGCCATCGTGATCCACGAGTTCGGCGCGGCCTGGGTGCGGGTGAAGGTGGTCAAGCCACGCAAGTTCGCCGACGTGCAGGCCGTCGGCGTGCAGATCGAGCGCCGGGCTTCGCCGGTGGCGGAGTCGCCGTCCCGCGCAGGCGCCGTGCTGCGCCTGATCGGGTCGGGGATGGTGCCCAGCGCGCGTTGACCGCACCTTTCAGCTGTGGGCCTGGAAGGGGTGGTCGGCGCTGCCCTTCTTGGCCACCACTTCGGCGGCCGTGGGCGAGCCGGCAACGGCGCGCTGGATCGACTCCTTGACGGCCTGGTAGTTGTAGTCCTGGATCTTCTTGTCGTCCTCGGCCAGCCAGTGGATGAAGACGCCGCAGCAGATGAACAGGTTGTCGGCCTCGTCCTTGGGAATGGTGCCGTCCTCGACGCAGTCGGCCACGGCCATGGCCACGGCGCGCTGCGCCGGCCCGAACATCTGCACCGCCTGCTTCGCGCCCTTGATCGTGACCTTGTTGAAGAGCACGGTGGCGGGCTTGGTCAGCAGGTTGGGCGCGACCACCGCCAGCAGGCTGGTGAAGCCGTCCTTCTGGTTGGTCAGCGCGTTCGCGAACGCGGTCTCCGCCGGGCTGCCGCGCGGCCCGATGATCAGGTCGATGTGGGCGACCTCGTTGCCCTCTCCGACGAGCGATTCACCGACCATCATGCGATCAATCTTTGCCATGGCTTCTTGTCTCCTGGGTTGAGTTTGCGGGGGCCATAGGGACACCGGCCTTCCGGCCAGCGCAAACGACTCGGTATCACGTTTCGTGCCACCCGCTGCGACGGCCTCAGGATCGGGCCGTGAGGCCGGCGATCAGCAGGGCCGCCACCGTCAAGTCGGCGGTGGTCCCGGGGTTGATGCGCTGCGCCTTGAGCGAGGCGTCCCACTCCGCGAAGGCCGGGTCGGCATCCAGCCCGCTCTTGCCGCCCGCCTGCCGCTGCCAGCGATGCGCCGCAGCCATGACAGTTTGTGCCACGGCCTCGCCATGAATCCGAACAATGTGTGAATCGGCCACGCTGCCCAGCAGCGCCAGGTAGAGCCGCTGCACGGACGCGACGGTGGCGGCATCCGGCGGGGCCTCGGTGGCAGCCGAATCGAAGGAGATGCCGGGCTCCAGCACCGCCCCGACCAATTCGAACAACGGGCCGTAGCCATCCCGGTACAGGCGCGCGATGGCGTCGCGCCGCGCCGCCAGGGCCATCGCCGTGCGCAGGTCCACGCTCGGCGCTTCGTTCACGTCCTGGTCCGGCGCCGAGCCGAGGCCGCCGGGCCGGGCCCGGGCGATGGCGCGGAAAGCGGCCCGCGCATCCGCCAGATCCAGTTCCTGGAGCACGCCGTCGATGGCCTCGCGCAGGTCGGCGGGCGTGGTGGCATCGGGCCGAAGGTCCACCGCCCGGGCAATGGGCGCGCAGAGCAGCACGATGCCCAGGTTGGTATTGCAGTTCGCGGCGGTCCAGCTGGCCTCCACCGCGGCCTCGATGCGCTCGCCCACCCTGGCGCCCGGCCGGAACAGCGGCCCGGCAGTCGCCTTGGCGCTCGCAATGAAGAGCTCCGCCGTCATGCCGTGCCCGGGCGATGCCAGGCTGACGTTGCCCGGTTTGCGCACCGCCACGTCCAGCTCGCAGGCGCGCAGGAAGCAGGCGCTGGCCCGCTCGATGGCGCGGCGGCGCATGGGCGAGACGGCCATGCTCAGGCGCTGCGCTGCAGCGTCCGGTCGGTCCCGTTGCCGGCCAGGCGACGGTCCAGCAAATCGTCGACGAGCGCGCGCGCGATGTTGAAGGGCGTCACGCGCTGCAGGCCCTGCCAGGCGGCGGCCCCGTTGACCTCGATCACCTGCGCGCCGCGCCTGGAGGGCATCAGGTCCACGCCGGCGTAGTCCATGCCCAGTGCGGCCGATGCGGCTTCGGCCAGCTGCGCGAGTTCGGAAGTCAGCAACGCCGGCTCGCAACGTGCGCCCTGGGCGACGTTGTGGACCCAGTGGCTGCTGACCCGCCGCATGGCGGTGATGGCGCGGCCGCCCACCACCAGCACGCGCCAGTCGAAGCCCGGCGACTCCTGCGCGGGAATGAAGCGCTGCAGGTAGGCCAGCGAGCCATAGGCCGCCGCGATGTCCGGCAGCGGGTGGTGCACGCCCTCCACCTGCCCCACCAGCTGCAGGCCCTTGCCCTGCGAGCCGAACAGCGGCTTGAGCACCAGCGCATGGCCTGCGGCGCCCTCGCGGATCGCGATGCGCCGGGCCTGCGCCTGCGACTCGGTGGCCCAGGTCGGCGGCGTGGGGACGCGCGCCGCATGCAGCAGCAGGCTGGTCATCGACTTGTCGACGCTGCGTTCGATCGCCCGCGCGTCGTTATAGACCGCGATGCCCAGTTCGCGCAGCGCATGCAGCACGCCCAGGCGCTTGGTGACCTGCTCGAAGCTGCCGCCGGCAATGCCACGTACCAGCACCGCGTCGGGCAGTTCGCGGCCGAAGCCGGGGATGACCAGGCCATGCCAGGAGGCCGTGGTGTCGATGCGGCAGTCGGCCAGGTCGACGCAGCGGCCGAGGCAGCCGCGCGCACGCAGCGCGGCCTGGAGCTGGCGCGTGTGCCAGCCCACCTCGTCGGTCATGATGGCCACGTTCAAGGGCACCTCAGGCCTCCTTGCGCCACAGCGACATCAACAGCGCCATGTCCATCGCGCCGCCATGCCAGGTGTTGCCGCTCTGCAGGTTGCTGACCCACACCTCGGCCGGCGCGAACAGGGCGCCGTCGATCTTGTAGAAGTCGTAGCCCGCGGCCTTGAAGATGTCGGCGAAGGAGCGGCCGTAGTCGCTGGAGTTGACGCAGGGCAGCTGCTGCGCCAGCTGCCGCGCCGCCGCGTCGTCGCAACGCACGCTCAGGTGCACGCGGCCGCCGTAGAGGATGGCGTCGTTGGTCCGCCCCATGGCTTCCACGCCGTCGGGGCTGGGCGCAGGCAGGGGCGCGGAGCCCGAGCCGCCCACGACGCTGTGCAGGTCGAAGCCCAGCTGGTGCACCTTGTGCAGCGCGGTCTCCACCACGCGGGCCACCACCTGCGTCGTGCCGGCGGGGCTGGTGGTCGGCGTCAGGATCACCGTCAGGCCGGCGGCCTGCAGGCCGCAGTCGCGCAGAAGCTTCTGGATGATGATGGGCGGTGGCGGGCGGTCGACCTCCATCACCAGCACGCCCGCGTCCGAGTGGTCGCGGTAGCCGATATCGGTGAAGAGGGTCTCCTTCACCGCCAGCGCGCGCGCCGGCCCCGAGCCGAGCGCGAAGAACTTCTTGCCGCCCGTCTCTTCCTTGCTGGCGGCCAGGCTCCAGCCGGCGTACTGGCTGCCCACGCAGGCGAGCACGGGTTGCGCGGTCTGCACCTCTAGCCAGGTCGGCCAGCCCTGCTGTTCGCTGCAGGCCAGCCTCGCCTGCCCGAGGCCGCCCATGCAGATCTGCGCGATCAGCAGTCCCGCCTCGACGCTGCCGGGCGCCTCGATGCCCGCGTCGACGATGCACACGCCCTCCTCGCTGCGGCGCGCCTTCACGCCCAGGGTGTCGGCATCGCGCAGCAGGCGCTCCACCAGGGGCCGGGCGAGCGTGTTCACGCTCAGCGGCGAAGCGGTGGTGACGGTGTCGGTCATGCGCGGGTCTCCAGGGAGCGGTGCACCGCCTCGCGGTGGCGATCGAGCATGGCGTGCACGGCCTGCGGATCGGCGGCGTCGGCCGTCACGCTGCACAGCGGATCGCCGGCCTCGAAGGCCGTGGCCGTGGCCGGCAGGTCGTGGCAGGCGCTGCGCTTGGCGAGTCGACCGGCGGCGGCCTCGTCCAGCCAGAGGCTGCGCGGGGCGTACACGACCTCGGTGCCGTGCACCGGGTCGCTCGCGGCCTGCGCCGGCCAGCGTGGCAGCGCGCCCTGCATGCAGGCCAGCACATGCGCGGCGACCAGGCCGTGGCGCGCGGCATAGAGCGCCATGCTGGCCGGTGGCCGCGGATTGACTTCGAGCACCTGGACGTCATCGCCGTGCAGCATGAAGTCCAGGCTGCCCAGCCCCCGAAGCGAGAAGCCCGCTGCCACCGCTCGCACCGCGGAGATGAGGTGCGCCGCCACGGGCGCAGGCAAGGGAACGGGCCCCACGGCACCGCAAAACACGAAAGGCCGCCCGCCCAGCGCGCGCACGATCAGCTGGTTGAAGCCCAGCACTGCGGCATCGCTTCCGTTGGCGACGAAGGTGGCGGACATCGGCCGGCCCGGCACCTCGCGCTGGAAGTAGCCCTGGCCGCAGGAAGCCGCTTGAGCCTCGCCCGCCGGCTGGATGTGCCAGCCGCCGCAGCCGTGCGCGTCCTTGAGGAGCCAGCCCTGCGGGTTATGCGGCGCCGTCATGCTCACGTCGGGGTGCCCGATGCGATTGGCGTCCAGGAAGGCGAAGAAGGCCCGCGGATCGCGCACGCTCCGCATCGCATCGGCCTGGGTCCCGATCAGGGGCAGCACGGAAGCGCCGCGCTCCAGCAAATCGGCCCGGCCTTCGAAGCCGGCACCGGCGATCCAGCCCGCCACGCGGCCGCCCTGCGCGAGCGCTTCCAGGGCGGCCAACAACATCCCGCCGTCGATTTCCAGGCTCGCGGGCTCGCCGATGGCGGCCCAGCTGCTGCTGGCCTTGCGCGTGTCCGCATCGCCGAAAAGGTCGAGCGCCGCGACCTCGAAGCCGTCGTCGCGGGCCGCCTCGGCCAGCAGCCTTGCGGAGATGGAGGCGACGGCGATGCCGGTCATCGCACCCTCAGCCGGCGGGCTTGGCCGCCTTCTCCGCGATGAAGGCGCGCGCGGTGGCGAAGGCCTCGGGGAAGCTCAGCACCACGGCCGAGGGCGCCTCGTGCATCTGCTGCAGCATGCGCTGCTGCGTCTGGTACTTGACGTTGCCCACCGCCAGCGCGCCGATGCCCACGGCCGAGGTGCCGGCCAATGGCTTGGCATCGTCCGACACGCCCAGGCCGGCGATGCCTTCGGGCGGCACCGCATTGAGGTCGGCCGCGACCTTCAGCCGCCTGGCCGCAGCGAGCGTCTGGGCCGACACCGCCTGCACGCCGGCCGCGGCGCAGGCCAGCACCACGTCCGCCTCCGCGATGGCTGCGCCCAGCGCGGACTCGTCGGCACCGGAGGCCCCATGCAGGCTGACGCCGAAGCGCTTGCCGGTCTCGCTTGCCACTTCCTTGGCCGCGGCCTCGCCGCCGCGGCTGGCCAGGTGCACCTCGGCCCCCGCCTGCGCCGCGATCACGCCGGCGATGCGGCCCACCGGCCCGGTGCCGCCGACCACCAGCACGCGCTGCCCCTTCAGACCCTGCGCATGCGCCGGCGCCAATGCGGCCTCCACGCAGGCCACCATTGCGGCGGCCGTCGTGTAGGCACCGCTGGGGTCGGCCATCAGCGACACCTGGAAGGGCTTGAACATGGCCTTCTTTGCGCGATCCAACTGGTCGGCCGCCATCAGCGCATCGCGCCCGCCGATGAAGATGCCGGTACGCGCCAACCCTTTGGGGCTGCGCGAGAAGATGGTGTCCTGCACCAGCCCCGCGATCGCATCCGTATCGACCTCGCAATACGGCGCGATGACCTGGTACCCGGCGTCGGCCGCCATGTTGATGTCGAAGGGGCTCATCTGCCGGCCCGGCGTGAACATGTGGAGGATGTAGGGACGTTCCATGAAGTCTTCCTCGCGGGGTCGGGCTAGGGCCTGCGGTCCTGCAGCAACGCGCCGGTGTTGCGGCCGGACACGATGCGCAGCGACAGCGACGGGGCAACGACCTGCGCGGCCTGCAGCGCATCAAGCAGCGCCTGCGCGCTGGCCTGTGAAGGCAGGATGGCGAAGCCGGTCGGGCCCCAGGAGCTCTGGCCCAGGGCCGCGCCCGGCTCGGCCGCGGCGATCCGGTCGATCACCCGCTCGACCGCGGCGCTGGCATAGGCATGGCCTCCCTGCGCCGGCGCGAAGTGCTCGCCGAGCAGGCGCTGGATGTGCGTGATGCCTTGCGCGAAGGGCGCGAACTCGGCCGAGGCTGCGCCAGGCAGCACGCGCATCAGCACCTGATGGCAGATGTCGGCCGCCTGCTCGCGCGGCAGGGGCGCCAGGGCCTCGATGCGGCGCCGCTCCTCGTCGCCCGACAGGCCCTTCTGCGCCCGGTCCTGCACCACCAGCACGCGCCAGGCGGCGGGCAAGGGAACGCGCGACAGCAGCGGCGCCGGTTCGCCATCGGCACCCGGGCCGCCGTCCACCAGCAGGCCGCCCTGGTCGAAGCCGGCGATGCCGATGCCCGAGCGCCGCCCGCGGCCCAGCCACTGCGCCAGCCGCGCCGTGGCAACGTCCAGCCGGTGCCACTGCGCGAAGGCCCGGCCGATGGCCAGCGCCAGCTGCGTTCCGGAGCCGAAGCCCGCATGGTCTGGCAGCACCTGCAGCAGGCGCAGGTGCAAGGGCGCTTCCTGGCCGCTCTCGCGCTGGAGCCGGGCGAGCCATTCCTGCGCGCGCTCGATCTCGTGGGGGCCGATGCCATCGCTCGCGCTCACCCGGGGGCCGGGCGCGGCGCCGATCTCGACCTCCGTCTCGAAGCCGTCGATCACCAGGCCCAGGCTGCCGAAGCGCCGGCCCAGCGAGGCCCCGGGGTCCAGGAAGCCCAGGTGCAGGCGCGCCGGCGCGCGCAGCGACACGCTGGCCCTGGACTCGACGACCAGGGCTTCGGCAAGGAGGCTGCGGGGGCAATCCATCGTTGGGGGCTTCAAAGCAAGCTCTGTTCCCCGCGCAGGCGCGCAGGTGGCGCGAGCCGGCGCGGCCCCTTGCCAGCGTCCCCACCTGTTTCAGGTTGGGGACACTGTGTCACCACATGTCGCCCTCAGTCGTACTTGATGTACTTGAAGCGCGGGTCGTCCGGCGTACCCTCCAGCACCGCGCCCTCGCCCACGCCGGGCTGCCAGGTCACCACCTCCTCGATCTTCTTCGCCAGCTCGAAGTCCTTCTCCGTCACGCCCTTGGCGGCGTGGTTCACCAGCTTGACGATGACGAAGGCATAGGACACGTTCAGGTCCGGGTGGTGCCACGCGGCTTCGGCCAGGTGGCCCACGGTGTTGACGACCATGAGCGTGCCCTTCCAGCCGCTGGTCTTGAACTTGCGTCGGATCCAGCCATCCTCGAAGTACCACTTCGGCAACTCGTCGGCGAGCCGCGCCGTGATCTCCTCGGGTGTGTAGACCTCGGAGGCCGTCTTCTTGCGCCAACTGCTCATGTCAGTCCCCTTCAGCGAAGCTGGCCCGATGCTATGGCGCGGCCGGCCAGCGCGCACGCCCTGCACGAAGATAGCCACGACACCGGCAGAGGAGTCCCGATGAAGCACGCCAGAGTTCTCTCGTCCGCCCTGCTGCTGACCCTGGCCGCGACGGGCGCTGCGGCAGCGGAGATGACGGCCGCGCAGGTCGATGCCCTGCTCAAGGCCGCATCGCCGGCCGCACCGGCCAACCTCGCCGGCAAGGACCTGTCGGACATCGACCTGAGCAAGCTGGACTTCCGTCATGCCAACCTCAAGGGCACCAGCTTCTTCGGCAGCCGGCTGGTGCTCGCGGACTTCCGCGGCGCGATGATGGAAGGCGCCAACCTCAACGGCGCCTGGCTCATGGGCACCGACTTCACCGATGCCAACCTGGCGCGCGCCAGCCTGCTGTCGGTGGTGGTGCTGGGCGGCGAGGTCAAGAAGCGGCCGGTGTTCAAGGGCGCCAACCTGAGCGGCGTGAAGATGATCGCGGACCTGCCGGGCGCAGACCTCTCCGGCGCCGACTTCAGCCAGGCGGTGGTCGGCGTCAACATCAAGAACCAGGGCATGGGCCAGATGCGCACCGACCTCTCCAACGCCAACCTGGCGGGCGCCAAGCTGGAGGGCGCGGACTTCAACCGTTCGCTCATGACCTTCTGCAACCTGCGCGGCAGCAACCTGCGCGGCGCGAACTTCTTCCGCGTCAAGCTGGGCGGTGCCGACCTCACGGGCGCCGACGTGGCCGGGGCCGACTTCACCGAGGCCGACCTCGACGGCGCGGTCTTTCGCGACGTGAAGGGCTTCGACGCGGCCAAGGGGCTGGACCGCGCCGAGAACTTCAACCGCATCGTGCGCTGACGCAGCGCATCGGCCGGGCGCCGGCCGCAGCCGCTATTCGAGCGTGAAGCCCACGTTGAGCGTCACCTGCCAGTGGGCGATCTTGCCGTCCTTCACATGGCCGCGGGTCTCGGTCACCTCGAACCACTGAATGTTGCGCACGGTCTCGCTGGCCTTGGCGATGGCGCGCTGCACCGCATCGTCGCTGCTGGTGGGCGAGGAGCCGGTCAGTTGCAGGTGCTTGTAGACGTGACTGCTCATGGAAAGTCTCCTTGGTTGGGCGTGAACGGGCGCGACGAGGGCCCGCGACCTCATTAGGCAGTCAAGGCGCTGCACTTTCAAGCGCCGGCGGGGCGGACGACAGGGCGATCAGCCATCGGCCGACAAGCGCTCGGGCAGGCGCGGGGCCGACAGCGCCGGTTGCGCACCTTGTAATGCCCATGTGCAACAAGCGACCCAGACCCCCGGCAGATCGGCGGCATCGACCCCGCCAAAGCGTGCGGCTGCGCCCAGCAAGTCGCCGCGCCATGCGCGGGCCTCCGGCGCCGGACGAAGCAAGGCCCTGAGAAATGGATCGCGCGAAGCTGCGCTCAGTGCCGTCTTCCAGCTGGAGCCGCCGCAGGAACTGCGCTGGGTGACCGACCAGGAACTGGGCTACAGGCGCATCCGCTCGGGCGACGGCTTCGCCTACCTCGACACGCGCGGGCGCCGGCTGACCCGCCCGAAGGACCTGGCGCGCATCCGTGCACTGGCCATTCCGCCGGCTTATACCGACGTGTGGATCTGCGCCACCGCCGACGGCCACCTGCAGGCCACCGGCCGCGATGCGCGCGGGCGCAAGCAGTACCGCTACCACGCCGACTGGCAGGCGCAGCGCAGCGATGACAAGTTCGAATCGCTGCCCGCCTTCGGCAAGCAGCTGCCCGGCCTGCGCCGGCGCGTGCGCAACCAGCTGGCCGGCGGCAGCATGCCCACGCGCGAGCGCGTGCTGGCCGCACTGGTGCGGCTGCTGGACACCACCGGCATGCGGGTGGGCAACATGGAGTACGCCAAGACCAACGGCAGCTACGGCCTGAGCACGCTCAAGTGCAAGCATGTACGCATCGGCCGCCAGCGCATGCGCCTGGCCTTCGTGGGCAAGAGCGGCGTGCGGCACGACCTGGCGGTGGACGACGCGCGGCTGGTGCGCCTGATGCGCCGCTGCGCCGACCTGCCGGGCCAGCACCTCTTCCAGTACCTGGACGACGAGGGCCAGGGCCGGCGCGTGGACTCCACCGACATCAACGCCTGGCTGGCCACGCACGCCGGTGCCGGCATCACGGCCAAGGTGTTCCGCACCTGGCACGCCAGCGTGGCGGCGCTGGAGCTGCTGCTCAATCCGCACGGCCCCGGCGCGAACGCCGTCGTCAAGGCCGTGGCGGGCCGCCTGGGCAACACGGTGGCGGTGTGCCGCAAGGCCTACATCCACCCGGTGGTGATGGGCCTCATCACTTCCGGCGAAGACCCTGCCGAGCTGCGCACGCAGCCCTGGGCCGCCAATCCGCCTGCCTGCCGCGAACTGAGGCTGGACGAGCGCCGCCTGCTGGCCCTGCTGGGCGAGCGCGCGCGGGGCTGAAAAACGGCTCGACCGATCACTACTGCAGATGGAGACCTTCGATGAGCGATGAGAACAACACCAGCTTCGGCGTCTTCAAGCCCGTGGGCCATGTCGTCATCTCCTTCCCGACGGCCGAGCAGGCCGAGGCGGCGCGGCGCGACATGGTCGCGCAGCTGGACCTGGGCCTGGACGACGTGCGCGCCATGACCGACAAGCAGATGCTGGCGCAGGTGGAGCAGGACCTGGAGCAGGCCAGCCCGCTGGCCAACCTGGGCCAGGAACTCAACCTCGCGAAGGCGCATGGCGAGCTGGCGCGCCTGGGCTACCACTGGCTGATCATCCGTGCCGAGGGCGAGGCGGCCGCGCGCGTCGCGGACCTGGCCAAGTCGCACGGCGCGGAGCGTGCGCAGCGCTATGGCCGCCTGGTGATCGAGGAACTGATCGAGCATGCCACCGACCTGCCCCAGGTGGCGGAATCGCCCGACCGCGGGCTGGACCCGCAGACGCCTTCGGGCGAGGAAGCCGAGCGCGCCGAGCTGCGTCCGCCTAGCGACGCCAAGCGCTGAGCCAGCGTTGCGCGCCGCTCAGCGCGCCCAACGAAGTCCGATGCCCGCGAGATTGCCTCACGCCGTCGCCCGGTCCCGCAGCCGCATGCGCAAACCCACGGGCGCCATCGTGAAGGACATCCATTCGTCCGCCGGTTTTCCGTCGGGCGTGTCCACCGACTGGATGTCGAAGCGGTTGAGCAGCATGGCGATGGCCATCTTCATCTCCAGCAGCGCCAGGTAGCGCCCCGGGCAGATGCGCGGCCCGGCGCCGAAGGGCATGGAGATGCGCTTGGGCTGGCCGGCCACGGTGGTGCCGTCCAGCCAGCGCTCAGGGAGAAAGCGCGCGGCATCGGGCAGGTGCTTGTCGCTCACGCTGTCGCGGCGCATCAGCGCCAGCACCACCGCGCCGCGGGGCACCTGCACGTCGCCGATCTCGGTGTCCTTCAGCGCCTGCAGCCCGATCATGGGCGCGACGGGCTTCAGGCGCATGGTCTCGTGGGCGCAGGCCTCCACGTAGTCGAGCTGGTCCATCTGCTCGAAGCGGAGTTCGGCGCCGGCGTCGCCCACCACGCCGCGCACCTCGGCGGTGGCGCGCGCCAGGGCTTGCGGGTTGCGCCACAGCAGGTCGATCATCCAGGCCACGGTGTTGGCGGTGGTGTCCTCGCCGGCCAGCAGCATGGTCATGACGTTGCCGGCCACCTGCTCGTCGCTGATGCCGCTGTCCGGCAGGTCGGCCGCCGCGATCATGGCTTCGAGCAGGTTGCGCGGTCGCGTGCGCAGCTCCGGGTCGGCCTGCATGCGGGCCCGTGCTTCCGCCACGAAGCGGTTCACGGCCGCGTTGACCTCGTTCACGCTGCGCACCAGCTGCTTGTCCGATGCCGAGGGAAAGAAGCGCCAGGTGGGCACCGGCGAGACGATGCGCTTGAACAGCGCGGGGAAGATCTTGTCCAGGTGCTGCTGGATGACATCGCCATCGGACTCCAGCGTGTTGACCTCGGCGCCGAAGGCCAGGCCCGCGATGGTGTCGACCGTGTAGCGCATCAGCTCGGGCTGCACCTCGATCGCGCGGCCCTCGTGCGCGGCCTTCTGCCAGCGGCGGCCGAGGCGGTCGGCGGTCTTCTGCAGCGAGGGGGAGTAGTCACGCACGTGGGCCGGGTCGAAGCTGGCCATCACCATGCGGCGCTGGCGCTTCCAGTCCTCGCCGTTGGCGCCGAACACGCCGGGCTTGAGGCCCATCTCGCGGCCGATCTCCTCCATGCGGTTCGACCGCTTGAAGCCTTCAGGCCGCTCGCGCAGGATCTGCGCCACCACCGCATGGTCGCCCACCACCAGCGTCGGATGGCGGCCCAGCCTCATCTTGAAAAAAGGGCCGAATTGCTCGGCCCATTGCTCCAGCTGCCTGTGCAGTTTCGACGGCTTGATCTGGAAGACGTTGCCCAGGACCGGCAGTCCGGCCGGCCCGGGCAAGGAGGCGATGCTTCGCACGAGCACCGCCGCTTTTCAGCGCTCGATGGTCAGTGCCACGCCCATGCCGCCGCCGATGCACAGCGAGGCAATGCCCTTCTTGGCATTCTGGCGCTGCATCTCGTGCAGCAGAGTGACCAGGATGCGGCAGCCGGACGCACCGATGGGGTGGCCGATGGCGATGGCGCCGCCGTTCACATTCACCTTGTTGATGTCCCAGCCCATTTCCCGATTGACCGCGCAGGCCTGGGCTGCGAAGGCTTCGTTGATCTCGAGCAGGTCGAGGTCGGAGGGCTTCCAGCCAGCACGCTGCAAAGCCTTCTGCGAGGCGGGCACCGGGCCCATGCCCATGAAGGCGGGGTCCAGGCCGGTGGTGGCGTAGCTGGCGATGCGGCCCAGGGGCTTGAGGCCCAGGGCCTCCGCCTTCTTGGCGGACATGACGACCACGGCGGCGGCGCCGTCGTTCAGGCCCGAGGCATTGCCGGCCGTGACGCCACCGGCCTTGTCGAAGGCAGGGCGCAGGCCGGCCAGGCCTTCGGCGTTGGTCTTGCGATTGATGAACTCGTCGGTGTTGAACACCACCGGGTCACCCTTTCGCTGCGGGATGTTCACGCCCACGATCTCGTCCTTGAACTTGCCGGCGTCCTGCGCGGCGGCGGCCTTGGTCTGGCTGGCCAGGGCCAGCTCGTCCTGCGCCGAACGGTCGATGTTGTACTTCTTGGCCACGTTCTCGGCCGTGATGCCCATGTGGTACTGGTTGTACACGTCCCACAGGCCGTCCACGATCATCGTGTCCTGCAGCTTCCAGTCGCCCATGCGCTGGCCGTTGCGCGAGTTGGGCAGCACGTGGGGCGCCATGCTCATGCTTTCCTGTCCGCCGGCCACCACGATCTCGCTGTCGCCGGTGGCCACCGCCTGCGCCGCCAGCATCACCGCCTTGAGGCCCGAGCCGCACACGGCGTTGATGGTCAAGGCCGGGGTTTCCTTGGCAATGCCGCTCTTGATCAGCGCCTGGCGCGCCGGGTTCTGGCCTGCACCGGCGGTGAGCACCTGGCCCATGATGACTTCGCCGATCTGGTCGTTGGCCAGCTTGGCACGCGCCAGCACTTCCTTGATGACGATGGCACCCAGCTCGGTGGCCGGGATGCCGGCGAGCGCGCCGCCGAACTTGCCGACTGCGGTGCGTGCGGCCGAAACGATGACGATGTCTTCCATGTGGATTCTCCTGGTGTAGCGGGTAGGGATGCGGGTGGTGAGGAAAGGGGCGAAAAGAGCGCCTGGCTCAGGCCTTGGCCTTGACGTAGCTGCCGGGTGCCGGCTGCGTGGCCTTGTACTTCGTGCCCCGGCCATAGGCCTTGGGCGCGGCGACCTGCTTGCCGGCGTGCGAGGCCAGCCACTTGGACCAGTCGGTCCACCAGCTGCCCGGATGCTCCTGTGCGCCGGCCAGCCAGTCTTCATGCGCGGCCGGCAGCTTGCCGTCTTCGCGGATCCAGTGGCTGCGCTTCTTCTTGGCGGGCGGGTTGATCACGCCGGCGATGTGGCCCGAGGCGCCCATCACGAAGCGCTTCTTGCCCTTGAGCAGCTGCGTGGTGGCGTAGGCGCCGCCGATGGGCACGATGTGGTCCTCGCGCGAGCCGTAGATGTAGACCGGCGCATCGATGGAACCCAGGTCGACCTTTTCGCCGCAGACGGTGAGCGCGCCGGGCCGGGAGAGCTTGTTCTCGTGGTAGGTGTTGCGCAGGTACCAGGCGTAGAAGGGGCCCGGCAGGTTGGTGGCGTCGCAGTTCCAGTACAGCAGGTCGAAGGGCGGCGGTGTCTCGCCCTTGAGATAGTTGCCCACCACGTAGTTCCACACCAGGTCGTTGGGCCGCAGGAAGCTGAAGGTGGAGGCCAGGTCGCCGCCCGCCAGCAGGCCGCCCTGCCCCAGGGTCATCTCGCGGTACTGCACCATGTTCTCGTCGATGAACACGTCCAGGATGCCGGTGTCCTTGAAGTCCAGCAGCGTGGTGAGGAAGGTGACCGAGGCGGCCGGGTGCTCGCCGCGCGCCGCCAGCACCGACAGCGCCGTGGCCAGGATGGTGCCGCCCACGCAGAAGCCCAGTACGTTGATCTGCTCGCTGCCCGAGATGTCCTGCACCGTGTGGATGGCGGTGATGGCGGCGTTCTCGATGTAGTCGTCCCAGGTGGCGTCGCGCATCGACTCGTCGGGGTTGCGCCAGCTCACCACGAACACGCGGTGGCCCTGCTCCACCGCATAGCGGATCAGCGAGTTGTCGGGCTGCAGGTCGAGGATGTAGAACTTGTTGATGCACGGCGGCACCAGCAGGAAGGGCCGCTCGTAGACCTTGGCGCCCAGCGGCTTGTACTCGAGTAACTGGAAATACTCGTTCTCGAACACCACCGCGCCCTCGGTGCTGGCCACGTTGCGGCCGACCTCGAAGGCACTCTCGTCCGTCATGCTCAGGTGGCCCTGGCGGATGTCGTTGAGCAGGTTCTGCATGCCCTTGGCGATGCTTTCGCCCTGGGTGTCGATGGCCTTCTGCTGCGCATCGGCGTTGAAGGCCAGGAAGTTGCTGGGCGAGCTGGCGGCCATCCACTGCTCGACCGCGAAGCGCAGGCGCGCCCGGGTCTTCTCGTCACCCTGGGCGGCCTCGGCCAGCTCCATCATGGTCCGGGCGTTGAGCAGGTAGACCGCCGCGCCGAAGGCCGCCATCGGGTTGCTGCCCCAGGCCTGGGCGGCAAAGCGGCGGTCGCCCAGCGACTGGGACTCGAAGCCTTTTTGCCACAGCTCGGTGGCCTGGGATACATACTGTTGCTGCATCTGCTGCAATCGCTCCGGATCGAAGCTGATCTGCGGAAGCTGCCACGGCGCGCCGTCTCCCTCCGGCTTGCCCAAGGCCTGGATCGACGCCAGTGCCTGCTTCCATCCCTGCGCGAACGGCTCGAACAATGCCTCGGCCGACGCGGCGCCCTGTTGCTTCATGGGTGTCTCCTGTCCCTGTCAGATGCGGATGCTGCTTCTGGTTTGAGTATGCTGCATTCGCCGACCCCCCACAACGCGGCCCGCAAAGGCGCATCGGGCCGCTCGACTTCCACAAGCTTTCCATGCATCTCGTGATCATCGCCTGGCTCTACGTGGTCCTGATGATGGCCGTGGCCGAGGCCACGAACACCACCGGCACCGTCCTGGGCGCCATCATCACCTTCGTCCTGTACGGGCTGCTGCCCATGGGGCTGATCGCCTACATCATGGGCACGCCGAGCCGGCGGCGGGCCGCCAGGGCCCGCCAGCAGGCCGAGCGGGAAGCCGCCATGAAGGCGGGCGCCGCCGCGCCGTCAGGCCTCGCGCCAGACCCCGGCGGCCAGGCGTCCGCCGACCCGCTCGCGCCGGTACGAAAAGAACCGTGAGGGGTTGGAGACGGTGCACCAGGCGGCGCTGCCGTCGTTGCCGTGCACCTGCCGCACGCCCAGCGCCTGAAGCTGCTGACGGGCCAGGCCGGACAGGTCGGCCAGCCACTTGCCTGACGCGGCGCCGGGCTTGAAGCAGGCGGCTGCGGCAGGGTCGATGGCCTCGAAGGCCGCCTTGACCTCCCCGCCCACCTCGAAGGCGTCGGGCCCGATGCAGGGTCCCAGCCAGGCCATGAGCTCGCCGCGGCGGCCCTGGTCGTCGTCGAAGCTCTGCACCGCGCGCGCCAGCACGCCGGCCGCCAGGCCACGCCAGCCGGCATGCGCCGCGGCCACGCGATGGCCCTGCGCATCGGTGAAGAGCACCGGCAGGCAGTCGGCCACCATCACCGTGCAGGCCAGGCCGGCCTGCGCGGTGCAGGCCGCGTCGGCGGCCATGCCATCGACGACCGTTTCATCCAGCACGGCCACGTCGGTGCCGTGCACCTGCTGCAGGAACACCGGCCGCGCGCCGATGGCCCGGGCCAGGCGCTCGCGATTGGCGGCCACGTCGGCCGGCACGTCGCCCACGTGCTCGCCCAGGTTCAGGCTGGCATAGGGGCCGGTGGAGACGCCGCCGGCACGGGTGGTGCAGACGGCCCGGATGCCCGGCGGCGCCGGCCAATCGGGGACGATCCAGTCGGGGTCGAACTGGCGCAGGCTCACGCTTCCGCGTCCGGGCAGCGGGAAGGCTGCGTTGCCTGGAAGGCTTCCAGCTTCATGCAGGACTCGAAGGCGCGCATGGTGCGCTCCAGGCCGCTGAAGTCGCAGTTGAAGCGCTGGCCGTTGAAGATCTGCGGCACCAGGCAGCAGTCGGCCAGCGTGGGCGTATCGCCGTAGCAGTAGGCGGAAGCCGGCAGCCGCGCCAGCTGGCGCTCGAAGGCTTCCAGGCCTTCGCGCACCCAGTGGCGGTACCAGGTGTTCTTGGCTTCGTCGTCCAGCTTGAGTTCACGCACCAGGTACTTGAGCACCCGAAGGTTGTTCAGCGGGTGGATCTCGCAGGCCACGGTCTCGGCCAGGCCGCGCACCCGGGCGCGGCCCAGGGCATCGGCAGGCAGCAGGCGCGGCTGCGGCTGCACCTCGTCCAGGTACTCGATGATGGCCATGGACTGCGACAGTCGCGTTCCGTCGTCCAGCTCCAGCAGCGGCACCAGCATGTCGGTCGACATCTCCGAGAACGGCGGGCGCTTGTGGTCGCCCTTGGCGATGTGCACGGCCTCGTACTCGTAGGGCAGTCCCTTCAGGGCCAGGGCAATGCGCACGCGGTAGGAGGCGGAGGAACGAAAATAGTTGTACAGCTTCATGGTCCGTCGAGCATAGCGGCGCCCTCGTGCCGGGCACAAGCGCAGGGGCTGTGGCTCTGGCACACTGGCAAGTTGCACAGATTTCCAATCGACCCAGACATCTGAACACAAGGACGACAGCGAGATGGCTTCCGAGTACGTTTTCACTCCCCCGCCCATGGTCTCCATCCCCGTGGTGGGCGAGGCGGCGCGCTACCCCGTGCACCGCATCTACTGCGTGGGGCGCAACTACGAGGAGCATGCGAAGGAAATGGGCTTCACCGGCCGCGAGCCGCCCTTCTTCTTCCTCAAGCCCGCCGACGCGGCCGTGGTGGTCAACGAAGGCGAGACCGGGACCATCGCCTACCCTTCGCTCACCAGGAACCTGCACCACGAGATCGAGCTGGTGGTGGCCATCGGCAAGGCCGGCACGAACATCAAGGCCGCCGACGCGCTGCAGTACATCTACGGCTATGCGGTGGGCCTGGACATGACCCGCCGCGACCTGCAGAACGACATGAAGAAGCAGGGCCGCCCCTGGTGCATCGGCAAGGCCTTCGAGCAGTCCGCGCCCATCGGCCCCATCGTGCCGGCCGCCAAGGCCGGCGACGTGGCCAATGCCGAGATCTCGTTGCAGGTCAACGGCATCGACCGCCAGCGCAGCACGGTGAGCAAGCTGATCTGGAACATCGCCGAGACCATCGAGCACCTGTCGGCCGCCTGGGAGCTGCAGCCCGGTGACCTGATCTTCACCGGCACGCCCGAAGGCGTGGCCGCCGTGGTGGCCGGCGACACGCTGGTCGGCAAAGTGGCCGGCCTGCCCACGCTCAGCGTCAAAGTCGCGTGATCCGCGTTCCGATCAAGCACTGCAGGAACTGCGGCACGGCCGTGGTCTACCGCGTTCCGGACGATGGCGACACGCGCGAGCGTGCCGTCTGCCCGGCCTGCGACACCATCCACTACGAGAACCCGACCAACGTGGTGGGCACCATCCCGGTGATGGGCGAGCGCGTGCTGCTGTGCAAGCGCAACATCGAGCCGCGCTGGGGCAAGTGGACCTTGCCCGCGGGCTTCATGGAACTCAACGAAAGCACGGCCGAGGGCGCCTCGCGCGAGACCATCGAGGAGGCCGGCGCCAACTTCGAGATCGGCGACCTCTTCGCCGTGATGAGCGTGGTGCGGGTGGGCCAGGTGCACCTGTTCTACCGGGCCCAGCTCATCAACGAGGACTTCGCACCGGGCCACGAGACCATCGAGGCGCGCATGTTCACCGAGGAAGAGATTCCCTGGGACGAGATCGCCTTCCGCACCGTGCGCGAGGCCCTTCGCCTGTTCTTCGAGGACCGCAAGACGGGGCAGTTCGGGCGCATCCATACGGTGGACATCGTCTAGTGCAGGACAGGTCCTACACGTGCCGACACGATTTGTTGGGAACATCGGCGACCGAATGCATTCCAATTCGCGCCATGCAACCTAACGCCGTCCCGTTCGCTTCCTCCACCTTCCGCGGCGCAGCCGTCCTTGTCCTCGTTGCTGCCGCTGCGCTGTCCGCTTGCACCAGCACGCCGCTCACGTCGCCGCCCAGTTCAGCCACGCCGCAGCCCGCGCCGGTGCAGAGCCGCTTCATCCGGCCCGCCAATGGCGCGACGCTGGCGAGGTTCGACGGCAAGGGCAACAAGGGCATCGACATTGCCGGCAAACCCGGCGACCCGGTGATGGCCTCGGCCGCAGGCAAGGTGGTGTACGTGGGCGACGAGCTGCGCAACTACGGCAACCTGGTCATCGTGGACCACGGAAACGACTTCCTCACCGCCTATGCCTATGCGCAGGTCGTGCTCGTGCAGGAAAAGCAGAGTGTGTCGCAAGGCCAGAAGATCGCCGAGATGGGCAAGAACCCGAACGGGACGCCCATGCTGCACTTCGAGATCCGCAAGCAGGGCGTGGCGGTGGATCCCGACCCTTATCTATCAGGGAAGATCCGCTGATCGCAACGGTCGGCGCAGCCTGCGTTTGAGGCCAGAATCGGGGGCATGAGTGCCCAGACCGATGCGACGCAGGACAGCGCCGCCGAGTACATCTCCTTCGACGAGTTCAGCCGCGGCCTGCCGCAGGGGCGCTTTCGCGTCGTCGTGAACCCTGCGCTGGCCAAGCCCTTCGTCGCCCACTTCACCCGCGTCACGCCCGTGGCCATCGCCATGATCGGGCCGGGCATCGCCGTGGCATTGGCCGGCTATCCGTGGATCGGGGCGCTGCTGGTGGCAGCAGGCGTCGTGCTCAGACGCACCGTCAGGAGCCAGGCGCCGCGCATCCTGCTGCACATGGCCTCGCGCGTGCGCTCGGTCTACGATCAGGCCACGGAGCATGGGGTGATGGAAGTCCGGCGCGCCTGAGGAAGTCCCGGCCGGCCGAACGCAGGAGACGGTCCATGAAGCACGCAAGGGGCATCGTCACAGGAACAGCTTTCTTCGCCATCGTTCTGGCAGCCCTGCTCCTGTTCGCATGGAATCGGCCGGCAACCATGCCATCAGGCCGTCCGGGCGACGTCTGGATCAACGAGCTGGCTTCCTTGCCCCGCGAGCCGGGCACGACATGCGACGAACTGCTGGATGCAAGTCGCGGCTATTCGAACCTGCGCCTGTTCGTCAATGGCATGGACACCGGCGTGAGAGCGGTGGGCTGCAAGGATCGCCCGTCTCCGACCCTGATCTTTTCCATGCGCCGCACGAGGCCAGCAGGCGCCGACACGCACGGCGACGATGCCGTGTGGGAGACCCTGATCGGCCACCCCCTGCGCAGCCTGCCCGACGGCCGATCCCTCGCCTACGACATCCAGTGGAGCAAGGACGGCAAGACGCGGCACCTGGCCAAGGAAGACGCAGGGATGGTCGTGCGGATCTTCCAGTGGTGGGCGCCGGCCGCGTGCATCCTGGTGCTCTACGTCTGGTGGCTGCTGGTCTACATGGCGCACCACACCACGCTTCTGCGCGATGCGGCGCCTGCGGGAACACCGCTGGACCAGCGCACCTACAGCCTGGGCAGGACGCAGATGGCCTGGTGGTTCGCCATCGTGTTCGCATCCTTCGTCTTTCTCTGGCTGGTGACGGGCGAGATGCCGGCCATCAGTGGCCAGGCGCTGACACTGCTGGGCATCGCCAGTGCCACCACCATGGCGTCCAGCGCCGTGGCACCCGGGCGCGAGAGCGACCGCGGCTCGGCGGGCGTGTTCTTCACCGACCTGCTGAGCGATGCGCAGGGCATCGCCATCCACCGCTTCCAGATGGTGGCGCTGACCATCGCCATGGGACTGATCTTCATCTTCGAGGTGGCGACCCGCCTGTCGATGCCAGCCTTCGATCCGTCGCTGCTGACCTTGGTGGGGCTCAGTTCGGCGACCTACGTGGGGCTGAAGATTCCCGAGGCGGCGGCGCGCGCAGGACCGTCCGGAAATTCGAACCCGGGCCGTCCGCCTTCAGGTGATTGATGTTCACAGCGCCGCTCGCGGCGCCTGCCGTTGCTCAACGCGGCTGCGCGCCGCCGCCAAACACGAACAGGCACTCGGAAGGCAGGGGCCACACCCGCACCATTTCGCAGCGAAGGTCCTTGGACAGGTCCCAACTGCTGCCGCCGTCGGCCATGGCTACCTTGACCATCTCCGGGAAAGCAGCAGCCGACGCGGCAGGCGTCTCCGCGCTGGACATCTGCGTCCACCCGAGCGCCAGCGCGATGGCGCCGACCGCAAGGCACGCGAGCAGCACCGCCATCCAGCGGCGAGGGGCTTGGCTTGTGACGATTTGCTTGGTGGACATGTGTGATCCGAAGGCGGTGCGTTGTTGAGTCGAGCGTAGAGAAACGCCCGCCCCCGCCATGTCGGACGCCATGCCGACCTGCGTGCGCCGCAAGCGCACCCGCTTGAAGTCGCCACCCCCCGTTCAGCTTGCCGCCACCACGCCCGACTGCAGGCCGGCCCGGTAGCGTCGGCTGCAGGGCACGTGGGTGCCGTCGCGCATGTGCAGGCGCGCATCGCCACCCTCCAGGGGCTCGATCTCCCTGATGCGGTCCAGGTGCACCGCGTAGCTGCGGTGCACCCGCGCATAGAGGGCCGGGTCCAGCTGCGCCAGCAGGTCGGTCAGCGTGGCGCGCAGCAGGTAGTCGTGGCCGTTGACGTGCAGGCCCACGTAGTTGCCCTGCGCCTGCAGCCAGTCGATGTCGGCGGCGTTGATGAGGAACTCGCGGCGCAGCTTGCGCACCAGGAAGCGCTCGGGACGGACAGGCGTGGCGGGCGGCTGCGCGGGCGCGGCCGGCTGCGACGGATCACCGTGCGCGGCCGCCGGCTCCTCCGGCGCATCCAGCATGCGGGCCTCGCCCTGCAGCCGCAGCATGAAGATGCGGTAGACGCGGATGCCCAGCACGATGAGCGCGTAGGCCCGAACGTCCTTCAGGTACTCGTAGGGCCAGCGCACCAGCCAGTTGCCAAAGTCGTAGCGCTCGCCCGCCAGGCCATAGACGCCGTGGCGGACCGCCACCATCGCGGCCACGTGGACCAGGCTGAAAACCACGCTGCCCAGCAGGTGCCAGGGCAGGTTGCGCCGCAGGTGTTCCAGGTCCATGGGAAAGCGGCGCTCGAAGGCGAACACCGCCGGTATCAGGGCCAGCAGGCTGAACTGGCTGCTCAGCTCCCAGCTCAGGACTTGCCAGAAAGCCACGTTGCGGCCGGCGGCGCTGGCATCCATGGCCGCCACCACCACGCTGGCGCCCACCTGCAGCAGCGCCACCACCACCCAGAAGGCGATCTCGGTGCGGCGGCGGAAGGGTCGGTAGCGTTCGAAAAGGTTGGGACCTGGGGTCGGCATGGCCGGCCATTCTCATCACAACCGGGGCGGCGGGGAGGAATTTCGTCCCCGCCGGGCGGCCGCTCGTCCCAAAGTGCCGCGCTTTCGACCCTTGGGCATGCCGACGGGCGCTTGCGCGAACAGCATGGCCCATCCCATCACCGGAGACCGCCATGCCGAGCACCTCGCCCCCCAGCCGCCGCCACGACATCGACGCCCTGCGCGCCCTCGCCTTCACGCTGCTCATCCTCTACCACCTGGGCATGTACTACGTGGCCGGCTGGCCCTGGCACCTGAAGAGCCCGCACGCCGCCTCCTGGCTGCAGGGGCCGATGCTGTTCGTCAACATCTGGCGCATGGACCTGGTCTTCCTGGTCTCGGGCGTCGCCTTCGGCTTCCTGAGCAAGGGCAGCCCCTCGACCTGGCGGCTGATCGGCCAGCGCGCCTGGCGGCTGCTGCTGCCGCTGGTGTTCGGCATGTACGTGGTGGTGTCCTACCAGGCCTATGCCGAAGCACTGGACAAGGGGGCGATTGCACCCGGGTTCGCGGCCTTCTTCCGGCACTACCTGGCCGGCGGCCCCTGGCCCAAGGGCGCCTTCGCCGGTTCGGACTTCGGCGTGACCTGGGCGCACCTGTGGTACCTGCCCTATCTCTTCGTCTATTCGGCGGCGCTGGCACTGATCCGGCCCTGGATGCGGCGGCCGGCCGCTCTGTTCGCCCGCCTGCGCGGCTGGAAGCTGCTGGCGCTGCCCGTGCTGCCCCTGCTGATCTACGGCCTGCTGCTGGCGCCGCGCTTTCCGGCCACGCACGACCTGCTGCACGACGGCTACCTGCACCCGCTGTACTTCACGATCTTCCTGTACGGCTACTGGATGGGCACCGATGCCGGCATCTGGACGGAGTTCATGCGGCTGCGGCACGTCGCACTGGGGTTGGCCCTGGCGCTGGTCGCTCTCCTTTTCGTGCTGCGCTCGCTGCCGTTCGAGTTGCCCTGGCTGCTGCGCACGCTGCGCGCCTTCTACCTGTGGACCGCCCTGGCCGCGATCCTGGGCCTGGCGCACCGCCACCTGAACCGCCCCTGGCCCTGGCTGGGCTGGGCCACCGACTCGGTCTATCCCTGGTACATGCTGCACCAGACGCTGATCATGGCGGGCGCGGTGCTGCTGGCCCGCTGGCCGCTGGGGCCGGTGCTGGAGCCGGCGCTCCTGCTGGCCTTCACCGTGGGCGGCTGCTGGTTGCTGACGGACGGGCTGATCCGCCGCGTGCGCTGGATTCGGCCGCTGTTCGGACTGAAGCCAGCCGCACGGGCGCAGCAGCGCAAGCCGGCCGGTCCGGTCCCCGTCTACCTGGGTTCGGGCGAATGAGCCCGAGGGGCGATCAGACCCCGAGCAGCGCCGACACCTGGCCAGGCTCGGCCAGCATGTCGGCCGAGTCGGAAGCCAGCACGATGCGGCCCTTCTCCATCACCACCGCCTGGTCGGTGTGGCCCAGCACCTTGCGCCAGTCGCGGTCCACGATGAGGGTGGAGATGCCGGTGGCGCGGATCTGCGCGATGACGCGCCAGATCTCCGCCACCACCAGCGGCGCCAGGCCCTCGGTGGCCTCGTCCAGGATCATGAGGCGCGGGTTGGTCATGAGCGCCCGGCCGATGGAGAGCATCTGCTGCTCGCCGCCCGACAGCTGCTGCCCGCCGTGCGAGAGGCGCTCGGACAGGCGCGGGAAGGTGCTCATCACCCGGTCGAAGGTCCAGTCGCGCCGACCGTCGGGTCCGGCGCGCTCGCTCATCACCAGGTTCTCGCGAACGGACAGGTTGGGGAAGATGCCGCGCCCTTCCGGCACGTAGCCGATGCCCAGGCGCGCCATCTTCTCCGGCACCCAGCCGGTGACCTTGCGGCCCTCGAACAGCACCTGGCCGGACGCTGGCCGCACATAGCCCATCAGGCTGCGGATCAGCGTGGTCTTGCCCATGCCGTTGCGGCCCAAGAGGCCCAGCGAGGTGGAGGCGGGCAGCTGAACGTCGACGCCGCGCAGGATGTGGCTGTCGCCGTAGTAGGTGTTGAGGCCTTCGATCTTGAGCATCTCAGTGGCCTCCCTCTTCGCCGAGGTAGGCCGTGCGGACCTCGGGGTTCTGGCGGATCGAGGCCGGGTCGCCCGAGGCGATGACCGCGCCGTTGACCATCACCGTGATGCGGTCGGCAATGCGGAACACCGCGTCCATGTCGTGCTCCACCAGCAGGATCGCGTGGCTGGCCTTGAGCTTGGCCAGCAGCGTGAGCATGCGGTCGGTTTCCTCCGCACCCATGCCTGCGAGCGGCTCGTCCAGCAGCAGCACGCGCGGCCGGGTGGCCAGGCACATCGCCACTTCGAGCTGGCGCTTGGCGCCGTGGCTCAGGGTGCCGGCGACGCGGCCGGCCACCTCGGCCAGGCCCGCGGCCTCCAGCGCCTCGCGGGCGGCGGCGTTGCTCGCGTCGCAGCTGCGCGAGGACTGCCAGATGGCCCAGGGCCGCGGCGTGGCGGCCTGCGCGGCCAGGCGGCAGTTCTCGTGCACGGTGAACTCCGGGAAGATGGTGGTGCGCTGGTAGCTGCGCCCCACCCCGCTGCGCGCACGCAGGGCCTGCGAGCGCCTGGTGATCTCTTCGCCATCCAGCGCGATGCGGCCTTCCGAGGCCGCGATTTCGCCCGAGAGCATGTTGATCAGCGTGGACTTGCCGGCGCCGTTGGTGCCAATCACTGCATGTACTTCGCCCAGGCGAAGGTCCAGCGTCACGCCATTGACAGCCACGAGCCCGCCGAAGCGGCGCGTGAGCGAACTGACAGAAAGAAGTGCGCTCATGTCGAAGCCTTCGGCGAGAGGCGGCTTGCCAGCCCGATGAGGCCTTTGGGCAGCAGCGCCACGAAGGCGATGATGCAGATGCCCAGCGTCAGCTGCCAGTGGTCCGCCAGCGGCCCGACGAAGGCATGCGTGCCCAGCACCTCCTTGAGCAGCGTGAAGGCCACGGCGCCGATCACGGCGCCGCGCAGGTGGCCCAGGCCGCCCAGGATGATCATCAGCAGCACCTCGCCCGAGTTGTGCCAGGCCAGCAGTTCGGGGTTGACCACGCCGTCGCGCGAGGCCAGCAGGAAGCCCGCCAGGCCCGCCAGCGCACCGGCGATGACGAAGGCCGCCAGCTTGTAGCCGTACACCGGGAAGCCGGCAGCGCGCATGCGCTGCTCGTTCACGCGGATGCCGGCCAGCGCCGCGCCGAAGCGCGAGCGCCCTATCAGCGCCAGCAGGCCGTAGGTGAACACCAGCGCCGCCAGCACCACGTAGAAGGTGACCATGCGGTTCTCCATGTCCAGTGCGCCCAGCGCCGGCCGGATGTACATGTAGATACCGTCGCTGCCGCCACCCAGTGCGGTGTCGTGGAAGACGAAGAAGGCCATCTGCGCAAAGGCCAGCGTGACCATGATGAAGTAGACGCCGCGGGTGCGCAGGCTCAGCGCGCCCACCACCAGCGCGTAGGCGGCGGCGAAGCCCATGGCCGCGGGCAGCAGCAGCGCGATGGAGCCGCCCTCCTTGCCCGACAGCAGCACCGTTGCATAGGCGCCGATGCCGTAGAAGGCCGCGTGGCCCAGGCTCACCAGGCCGGTCATGCCCACCAGCAGTTCCAGGCTCAGGGCGAAGATCGAGAGGATCATGATCTTCACCACGAAGTCCGACAGGTACGGGCTCAGCGCGGGGCCCGCCCCCGCGAGGACGAGGGCGACGATCAGCGGGATGAAGGCAGACAGCTTCCTCATGCCTTCTTCCCCATCAGCCCTTCCGGACGCCAGATCAGGATGACGGCCATGAGCACGTACACGCCCATGCCCGCCACCTCGGCGAAGAAGACCTTGCCGAAGGTGTCGACGAAGCCCACCAGCAGCGAGGCCACCAGCGCGCCGGTGATGGAGCCGATGCCGCCGATCACCACCACCACGAAGCAGATGATGAGCACGCTCGCCCCCATGTTGGGATAGACCGAACTCATGGGTGCGGCGATCATGCCGGCCAGCGCAGCCAGCGCCACGCCTGCCGCGAACACGATGCGGTACAGGCGCCGGATGTCGATGCCCAGGCCGCGCACCATGTCGCGGTTGCTGGCACCGGCGCGGATCATCATGCCCAGCCGCGTGCGGTTGACCACGTAGTACAGGCCCACGGCCAGAACGACGCAGGCGGCCGAGGCGAAGAGGCGATACCAGGGGTAGCTCATCAGGCTGCCCAGCGCGAAACTGCCGTCCAGCCAGGAGGGCACCTTCACGCCGTGCACGTCATTGCCCACCAGGATGGAGCGCAGTTCCTCGAACACCAGGATGAGGCCGTAGGTCATCAACACCTGCTGCAGGTGGTCGCGCTGGTAGAGGTAGCTGAAGAAGGCCCACTCCAGCACGTAGCCGAAGATGGCCGCCAGCGCCACGCCGGCCAGCAGCATGACGATGAAGTTGTCGCCGAACAGCGGCGACAGCGCGAACGCCAGGTAGGCGCCCAGCATGTAGAAGCTGCCGTGCGCCAGGTTGATGACGCCCATGATCCCGAAGATGAGCGTCAGCCCGGATGCCACCAGGAACAGCAGCAGGCCGTACTGCACCGAGTTCAGGCACTGAACGAGGAAGGTACCGAAGTCCAACGTGAAGGTCTCATGTGTTGAGAGGCCCGGCAAGGGGCAGCCCGGCGCACCATCGCGCCGCGCTTGCCATGCCCTGCAAGGAAGATGCCGTGGACGAGTTCATCGCGCACGGCGGAAGGTGGATGGGCCTGCGGCCTACATCTTGCAGCCGCGAGCCGGGTCGGTCAGGCCCTTGACCGCCACGCTCACCAGCTTGTTCTCGTTGCCTTCCACCTTGCGCAGGTACACGTCCTGCACCGGGTTGTGCGCCTTGCTGATCGTGAAGGCACCGCGCGGGCTGTCGATCTTGGCTTTCTCGATGGCGGAAGCGAACTCGGCCTTCTTCGTGATGTCGCCCTTGGTGGCGTTCAGGCCGATGGCCAGCATCTGCGCCGCGTCGTAGCCCTGCACCGCGTACACGTCGGGCTGCAGCTTGAAGGTCTTGGCGTAGGCGGTGCGGAAGGCGTTGTCGCGCGGGGTGTTCAGGCCGTCGGCGTAGTGCAGCGTGGTGAGCATGCCCTGCGCCGATTCGCCCTGCGCTTCCAGCGTGCCGTCGGTCAGGAAGCCGGGGCCCACGAGCGGAATGCTCTTGTTCAGGCCCGCGGCCGCGTAGTCCTTGACGAACTTCACGGCGCCGCCGCCGGCGAAGAAGGAATAGACCACGTCGGGCTTGGCCGCGGCGATCTCGGTCAGCAGCGCCTGGAACTCCACGTTCGGGAAAGGCACCGTGAGGTTCTTCGTGACCTTGCCGCCGCCCTTTTCGAAGCCTTCCTTGAAGCCGGCCACCGACTCGTCGCCGGCCGCGTACTTCCAGGTGATGGTCATCGCGGTCTTCTTGCCCTGCTTGGCCGCCACTTCGCCCATGGCGTAGGCGGGCTGCCAGTTGCTGAAGGAACTGCGGAAGATGTTGGGCGCGCACATGGGGCCCGTCACCGCGTCGGCGCCGCCGTTGGGCACGATCAGCACGGTGCCGCTTTCCTTGGCCGCCTTGGCCATGGCCATGACCACGCCCGAGTGCACGGTGCCGATGATGACGTCGACGTTGTCGCGCTTGATGAGCTTGTTGACGTTGTCGGTGGCCTTGGCCGGGTCGGACTCGTCGTCCACCTTCACGTACTCGATTTCGCGGCCGGCGAGCTTCCCGCCCTTTTCCTCGACCGCCAGCTTGAAGCCGTTCTCGATGGCCACGCCCAGCGCCGTGTAGGTGCCGCTGTAGGGCAGCATCAGACCGACCTTCAGCTTGCCCTGCTGGGCTTGCGCCAGGGTGGCGATGGACGCCAGTGCCAGGACGGTCAGTGCGGTGCGTGCGATGCGATGGCTCATTGAAAATCTCCTCACGTCAGTTGATTGAAATACTTTACTACTAAACTATTGAGCTTCGAGCCGGCTTTTCCCCGGGGAAACCCTTGTCGGGAAGGCGGCCGGACCCGATGAGCGAAACGGTCGAAACTATCGCCGTTTCGGGCTGGTCGCGGTGCGGGGAATGCCCGCACTTTGCGATCTCCAGCAGCTGCGTCTGCGGCACGTGCTTCGCGATGTCGCGGATCTGGCGCAGCGAGCCGTACTCGTCGTCGATGCCCTGCATGGCCAGCACGGGGCAGCGGATGGTGTGAAGCTCCGCCTCGATGTTCCACTCGCGAAAGGGCGGGTGCAGCCAGATGCGGTTCCAGCCCCAGAAGGCCGAATCCACGTCGTCGTGGTAGCGGCCCAGCCGCTGGGGCATGTCGGTCTCCAGGTAGGCGCGGCGGGCGAGCTCGATGTTCTCGACCGTCACGTCCTCCACGAACAGATGCGGGGCCAGCACCACCAGGCCGGCCACCTTGTCGGGAAAGCGCGCCGCATACAGCAGCGAGATCGAGCCGCCGTCGCTGTGGCCGAAGAGCCAGGGCTTCTCGTCGCCCAGGCCGATCGCATCGAAGAAGGCCGGCAGCACCTCGTGCGCCTGGCGGTGCATGAAGTCCACGTCCCACACCTCGTCTTGCGCGCGCGGCGTCGATCGGCCATAGGCGGGCCGCGAGAACACGATGCCGCGAAAGCCACCGCGCTCGCACAGTTGCTGCGGGAAGTCCTTCCACATCGCCACCGAGCCCAGGCCCTCGTGCAGGAAGACCACCAGCGGCGCATCGGCACGCTCGGGCGCGATCCGCTGGTACTCGATGCGCACGGGCCGACCGCGCCACGCGATGTGCGCGAACTCCGGGGCCGGCGCGCTCACCGGGCCTGCTCCCGCTCGCGCAGCCTGAAGCGCTGGATCTTGCCGGTGGCGGTCTTGGGCAGCTCGTCGAGGAACTCGATGAAGCGCGGGTACTTGTACGGGGCCAGCCGCTCCTTCACGAAGGCCTTCAGTTCCTCTTCACTCACCGACTGGCCGGCCTTGCGCACCACGAAGGCCTTGGTCTTGGTCAGGCCCTCGGCGTCCTGGGTGCCGATCACCGCGGCCTCCAGCACCGAGGGGTGCTGCATCAGCGTGGCTTCGACCTCGAAGGGCGAGACGTAGATGCCGCTGACCTTGAGCATGTCGTCGCTGCGGCCGGCGTAGGTGTAGTAGCCGTCGGCATCGCGCGAGTACTTGTCGCCGCTCTTGGTCCAGCCCTGGCTGAAGGTATCGGCAGTCTTTTCGGGGTTGGCCCAGTACATGATGGCCGTGCTCGGGCCCTTGATGTAGAGGTCGCCCACCTCGCCCACACCCACCACCTGGCCGTCCTCGCCGCGCAGCTCGATCTCGTAGCCGGGCACCGGCTTGCCGGTGGTGCCGTAGCGGATGTCCTCGGGCCGGTTGGAGATGAAGATGTGCAGCATCTCGGTGGAGCCGATGCCGTCCACGATGTCGCAGCCGTAGTGCGCCTTGAAGCGTTGTGCCAGGTCGCCCGGCAGCGCCTCGCCGGCCGAGGAGCACATGCGCAAAGCGACTGCATCGCGCGCCGGCAGTTGCGGCGACGCCAGCATGCCGGCGAAGCCCGTGGGCGCGCCGTAGAAGACGGTGGGGCGCACGCCGGCATCACGCAGCGCATCGGTCTGCCCGGTCCAGCGCTTGAAGGTCGCATCGGGCGTGGGCCGCTCGGCCATCAGCACCACGGTGGCGCCGACGGACAGCGGGAAGGTCAGCGCATTGCCCAGGCCGTAGGCGAAGTAGAGCTTGGCGGCCGAGAAGCAGACGTCGTCCTCGCCCAGGCCCAGCACCGGCTTGCCGTACAGCTCGGCCGTCCACCAGGGGCTGCCGTGCACATGCACCGTCCCCTTGGGCTTGCCCGTGGAGCCGGAGGAATAGAGCCAGAAGGCATGGTCGCGCGGCGAGGTGGCTGCCGGCTGCGCCATCGGCGCACGCGCGGCGATGGCCGCCTCCATGTCCAGCATGCCTGCGGGCAGCTCGCCCGTGGGCTGCGAGACGAACACGGTGCGCAACGGGTGGCCGCCCTTCTCCATCGCCGACTGCAGCGTGGGCAGCAGCGCGCCTGAGACCAGGGCGGCCTTGGCGCCGCTGTGGTCCAGCATGTAGGCGTAGTCCTCGCTGGTCAGCAGCGTGTTCACCGCCACCGGCACCACGCCTGCATACAGGCTGCCGAGGAAGGACACGGGCCAGTCGCTGCTGTCGAGCATGAGCAGCAGCACGCGCTCCTCGCGCTGCACGCCGCTGGCCAGCAGCGCAGCGGCCAGCTTGCGCGAACGCGCTTCCAGATCGCCGTAGCTCAGGCTGCCGCGGTCGTCGATGTAGGCGGCCTTGGCGGCGCGGCCGCGGTTGGTCGAGAAGAGGTGTTCCGCGAAATTGAATCGATCGGGCAGGCTGGGGGTCATGGGCTTGTCTCCTCGGGTCCCTGGCGTCGGCGCGGTCAGGCGGCGGCCCTGGGCGGGGGGTTCTTGGTGAATTCGATCTTTCCCTCGGGCAGCAGGTAGAGCACCAGCGCCCTGCCCTGCGCGACCGTGGGGTAGTGCGCGCTGTCCGGGCCGTACACGCACCAGCCGGCAGCGTGGCCGTCGAAGGTGGCCTCGCCTTCCAGCGGCATGATGAGGTCGATCTCGCCATCGGGATGGCGGTGGTGCGGGCCGGCGATGTCCTGCATGTCCACCACGTCCACCGAGAAGCGCTGCAGCGCGTCCTCGGCCTTGAAGACGCGGCCGTAGCGGATGCCGCCGCCTTCGCGCTCGCACAGCCACCCCTGGGCCACGCCGTCGACGCAGGCCTGCTTGAGCTTGGCGTAGCCTTCGGTGCCGCTGCCGTACTCGCTGTTGAGCCAGGCCTGCAGTTCGGCGTCGAGCGGCCGGCCGGCGATGCGGCCGGTCAGGCTTTCTAGAAGGCCGTGGAATTCTTGCTGGGACATCATGGGGCGCCTCGCTGGGTTCCAACACTTGCGGCAATGACCCGCGTGCAGTATCTTGCTTGTGCACGAACCATAAACATCGACACCTGGGGTGTCAAGCAATATAGTGCATGACCGGTGTTAACCCTGATCGGGAAGGCCCCGGACAAGCGGAAGACGCCATGAACGAACGAACCGACGACACCCTGCTGGCCAGCCCGGCCGAGGGCAGCGAGCTGGCCGAAGACGCCAAGAACCCCCTGCTGGTCGCCCTGGGCGAGCGGGTGCGCAACCTGCGCGCGCGCCGGGGCCTGACGCGCAAGGCCGTGGCCCAGGCGGCCGAGGTGTCCGAGCGGCACCTGGCCAACCTGGAGTACGGCACCGGCAACGCCTCCATCCTGGTGCTGCAGCAGGTGGCCGGCGCGCTGCAGTGCTCACTGGCCGAACTGGTGGGCGATGTCACCACCATCTCGCCCGAATGGCTGCTGATCCGCGAGCTGCTGGAAGGCTCTAGCGAGACCGATCTGCGCCGGGCCCGCGTCGCCATCGGCGAGTTGCTGGGCACCGCTGCCAGCGACCCGGCGCGCGGCCGCCGCATCGCCCTGGTCGGCCTGCGCGGCGCGGGCAAGTCCACCCTGGGCCAGATGCTGGCCGACGACCTGGACGTGCCTTTCATCGAGCTGTCGCGCGAGATCGAGAAGTTCGCCGGTTGCAGCGTGCGCGAGATCCACGACCTGTACGGCACGAATGCCTACCGCCGCTACGAGCGCCGCGCGCTGGAAGAGGCGGTGCAGATCTACAGCGAGGTGGTGATCGCCACCCCGGGCGGCATCGTCTCCGACCCCGCCACCTTCAACGAGCTGCTGGCGCATTGCACCACCGTCTGGCTGCAAGCCGCGCCCGAGGAACACATGGGCCGCGTGCGCGCCCAGGGCGACACCCGCCCCATGGCCGCCAGCAAGGAAGCCATGGAAGACCTGCGCCGAATCCTGCAGGGCCGCGCGGCCTTCTATTCCAAGGCGGATCTCAAGGTCGACACCTCCGGCCGCGACCTGGCGGGCAGCTTCGAACTGCTGCGCAACACGGTGCGGGAGAACATGGCCCGCGTCCACCCGGCCTGAAAACTGTAAGAAATCTCGTCAGGGGTTGACGCCCACGTCAACATGCATAATGATGCATGCACATCGGACCAGAGCTTGCATTATTTTTCTCATCAGGAGACCCGGCCATGACTGAAACGAGCACCCACCCCGCCCCCGTCGACTACCGCGTCGAGCCGTCGCAGTACCGCCACTGGAAGCTCAGCGTGGAAGGCAGCGTGGCGCGCCTGACGCTGGACATCGCGGAAGACGGCGGCATCCGGCCGGGCTACAAGCTCAAGCTCAACAGCTACGACCTGGGCGTGGACATCGAGCTGCACGACGCGCTCAACCGCGTGCGCTTCGAGCATCCGCAGGTGCGCTCGGTGATCGTCACCAGCGCCAAGGACCGCATCTTCTGCTCGGGCGCCAACATCTTCATGCTGGGCGTCTCCAGCCACGCCTGGAAGGTCAACTTCTGCAAGTTCACCAACGAGACGCGCAACGGCATCGAGGACACGTCGAAGCACTCGGGCCTGAAGTTCCTGGCCGCCGTGAACGGCGCCTGCGCCGGCGGCGGCTACGAGCTGGCGCTGGCCTGCGACGAGATCCTGCTGGTGGACGACCGCTCTTCTTCCGTCTCGCTGCCTGAAGTGCCCCTGCTCGGCGTGCTGCCCGGCACCGGCGGCCTGACCCGCGTGACCGACAAGCGCCACGTGCGCCACGACCTGGCCGATATCTTCTGCACCAGCGTGGAAGGCGTGCGCGGCCAGCGCGCCGTCGACTGGCGCCTTGTGGATGCCATCGCCAAGCCGGCGCAGTTCGCCGCCGCGGTGCAGGAGCGCGCCGCCAAGCTGGGCGACGAAGCCAGGCGCCCCGCCAACGCCAAGGGCATCGCCCTGCCCCGCCTGGAGCGCCAGGACAGCGCCGACGGCATCGGCTACGAACATGTGAACGTGCAGATCGACCGCAGCCGCCGCACCGCCACCATCACGGTGAAGGCACCGGCCGGCGCGCAGCCCACCGACATCGCCGGCATCGAGGCCCTGGGCGCCGCCTGGTGGCCGCTGGCCCTGGCGCGCCAGTTGGACGACGCCATCCTGTGCCTGCGCACCAACGAGCTGGACGTGGGCACCTGGCTGCTCAGGACCGAAGGCGACGCGCAAGCCGTGCTCGCCAACGACGCGCTGATGCTGGCCAACCAGGACCACTGGCTGGTGCGCGAGACCCTGGGCGCGCTGCGCCGCACGCTCGCGCGCCTGGACGTGTCCTCGCGCAGCCTGTTCGCGCTGATCGAGGCCGGCTCCTGCTTCGCCGGCACGCTGGCCGAGCTGGCCTTTGCCGCCGACCGCGCCTACATGCTGGCCCTGCCCGACGAGCCCGAGCGCGCACCGCGCCTGACGCTCAGCGAGATGAACTTCGGCTTCTTCCCGCTGGTGAACGACCAGACCCGCCTGCAGCGCCGCTTCTACGAAGAGAGCGCGCCCATGGAAGCTGCCCGCGGCGCCGTCGGCCAAGCGCTGGACGGGGACGCCGCCGTGGCCCTGGGCCTGGTCACCGCCGCGCCGGACGACATCGACTGGGAAGACGAGATCCGCATCGCCATCGAGGAGCGCGCCGCCATGTCGCCCGACGCCCTCACCGGCCTGGAAGCCAACCTGCGCTTCGCCAGCAAGGAGAACATGGCCACCCGCATCTTCGGCCGCCTGACCGCCTGGCAGAACTGGATCTTCAACCGCCCGAACGCGGTCGGCGAGAAGGGTGCCCTCAAGGTCTACGGCACCGGGCAAAAAGCCGGCTTCGACTTGAACCGCGTCTGAACATCAACCGAGGAATCACGATGAGCTCGATCAACTACAGCGAGAAGATCCCCAACAACGTCAACCTCGGCGAGGACCGCACCCTCCAGCGCGCGCTGGAAGGCTGGCAGCCCAACTTCATCAACTGGTGGGACGACGTGGGCCCCGAGGGCTCCACCAACTTCGACGTGTACCTGCGCACGGCTGTGAGCGTGGACCCGCAGGGCTGGGCGCAGTTCGGCCACGTGAAGATGCGCGACTACCGCTGGGGCATCTTCCTGAACCCGGGCGACGCCAACCGCGAAATCCACTTCGGCGACCACAAGGGCGAGAAGGCATGGCAGGACGTGCCCGGCGAGCACCGCGCCAACCTGCGCCGCATCATCGTCACGCAGGGCGACACCGAGCCGGCCTCGGTCGAGCAGCAGCGCCACCTGGGCCTGACAGCGCCCAGCATGTACGACATGCGCAACCTCTTCCAGATCAACGTGGAAGAAGGCCGCCACCTGTGGGCCATGGTCTATCTGCTGCACAAGCACTTCGGCCGCGACGGCCGCGAAGAGGCCGAGGCGCTGCTGCAGCGCCAGTCGGGTGACGAGAACAACCCGCGCATCCTGGGTGCGTTCAACGAGAAGACGCCGGACTGGCTGGCCTTCTTCATGTTCACCTACTTCACCGACCGCGACGGCAAGTTCCAGCTGTCGGCCCTGGCCGAGAGCGCCTTCGACCCGCTGGCGCGCACCACCAAGTTCATGCTGACCGAAGAGGCGCACCACATGTTCGTGGGCGAGTCGGGCGTGTCGCGCGTGCTGGCACGCACGGCGCAGGTGATGAATGAACTGAAGACCGACGATCCGAAGAAGGTGCGCGAAGCCGGCTGCATCGACCTGGGCACCATCCAGCGCTACCTGAACTTCCACTACAGCGTGACCATCGACCTCTTCGGCGCCGACCAGTCGAGCAACGCCGCCACCTTCTACAGCTCGGGCCTGAAGGGCCGCTACGAGGAAGGCAAGCGCGAGGACGACCACGTGCTCAAGGGCAACACCTACAAGGTGCTCGAGGTCAAGGACGGCCAGCTGCTGGAAAAGGAAGTGCCGATGCTCAACGCCCTGAACGAGGTGCTGCGCGACGACTTCATCAAGGACTCGGTGGCCGGCGTGGGCCGCTGGAACAAGGTGCTGGAAAAGGCCGGCATTCCCACCCGCCTGACGGTGCCGCACAAGGCCTTCAACCGCCAGATCGGCGCGCTGGCCGGCATCAAGATGTCGCCCGACGGCCGCGTGGTGAACGAGGCCGAATGGCAGGCGAAGAAGGCCGAGTGGCTGCCCACGCCCGAAGACTTCGCATTCGTGGCATCGTTGATGGGCCGCGTCACCGAGCCGGGCAAGTTCGCCGGCTGGATCGCGCCGCCGGTGATGGGCATCAACCGCCAGCCGGTCGATTTCGAGTACATCCGCTTCGGCTGAAATGACTGCCCCCCGGCTTTTCACGCCTTTCAGGCGTGTAACTCCACCCCCCGGGGGGGAGGCGCGGCCGGCTTGGGGCGGCCCGGCGCTCGGCCGCCAGGCTTAGAAGGAGACACAACATGGACATGGCCGTCGTCAACATCGGGGTGATCAAGCAGCACCTGATCGACCCCGAGATCTGCATCCGCTGCAATACCTGCGAGGCCACCTGCCCCGTGGGTGCCATCACCCACGACGACCGCAACTACGTGGTGCGGGCGGACGTGTGCAACCTGTGCATGGCCTGCATCTCGCCCTGCCCCACCGGCAGCATCGACAACTGGCGCAACATGCCGGTGGCCAAGGCCTATTCCATCGAGGAGCAGCTCACGTGGGACGAGCTGCCGGCGGAACTGACGCCCGAGCAGCTCGAGGCCGAAGGCGCAGGCGCCCCGGCCGAGTTGCCGCCGCAGCAGGCCGCGCTCGCGAGCAGCAGCGCCGCAGAGCAGATCACCGAGCCCGAGCCGGGCACGGTGGCCTTCAACTCCGCGCAGTACGGCGCCACCACGCCGCCCTGGTCGGCGGCTCACGCCTACACCAACCTGTATCCGCCCAAGGTGCCGACCACCGCCACGGTGGTGGGCAACTTCAACTGCACCGAGGCCGGCTACGAGAACCAGACGCACCACATCGTGCTGGACTTCGGCGCCATGCCCTTTCCGGTGCTGGAGGGGCAGTCCATCGGCATCGTCCCGCCGGGCACGGATGCCAACGGCAAGCCGCACTTCGCGCGCCAGTACTCCATCGCGAGTCCGCGCAACGGCGAGCGGCCGGGCTACAACAACATCTCGTTGACGGTGAAGCGGGTGCTGGAAGACCACCAGGGCCGCCCCGTGCGCGGCGTGGCCTCCAACTACGTGTGCGACCTCAAGGTGGGCGACAAGGTGCAGGTGATCGGGCCCTTCGGCTCGTCCTTCCTGATGCCCAACCACCCCAAGTCGCACATCGTGATGATCTGCACCGGCACCGGCAGCGCACCCATGCGCGCCATGACCGAGTGGCGCCGGCGCCTTCGCAAGAGCGGCAAGTTCGAGGGCGGCAAGCTGATGCTCTTTTTCGGCGCGCGTACCCAGCAGGAGCTGCCCTACTTCGGCCCGCTGCAGTCGCTGCCCAAGGATTTCATCGACATCAACTTCGCCTTCTCGCGCACCCAGGGCCAACCCAAGCGCTACGTGCAGGACATGATGCGCGAGCGTGCCGCCGACCTGGCGGAGCTGCTCAAGGACGGCCAGACGCACTTCTACGTCTGCGGCCTGAAGAGCATGGAGGAAGGCGTGGTGCTGGCGCTGCGCGACGTGGCGACGGAAGCCGGGCTGGATTGGGACGCGGTGGGCGCGGGCCTCAAGCGCGAAGGCCGGCTGCACCTCGAGACCTACTGAAGCCGGCGAACGCACGCATGAAGTTCGCCGAATTCCACGCCGGGCAGGTCATTGAGGCCGGGCCCTATGTCGTCACCGAGGAAGAAGTGCTGCAGTTCGCCAAGGCCTACGACCCGCAGTGGTTCCACTCCGACCCGAAGGCCGCGGCCGAGGGCCCCTTTGGCGGGCTCATCGCCAGCGGCTGGCACACCTGCGGGGTTGCGATGCGGCTGGTGGCGAAGGCGGCGCTGGAAGGCTCGGAATCCTTTGCCTCGCCCGGGCTGGACTATGTGAAGTGGCCCAACCCCGTGCGGCCCGGGGATTCGCTCCGGCTGGTGGCGGACGTGATCGAGGTGCGTTTGTCGGAAAGGCATGCCACGCTGGGCATCCTGCGCTGGCAGTGGCGGCTGATCAACCAGCGCGAGCAGACGGTCCTGGACCTGACGGCTACCAGCCTCTTCAAGCTGCCGGCCCACAACTGAAGCGCTTCTAGCCGCCGCGCTCCGCGAAGGCGCGCACCTCGCCCGGCTTGCGCAGCATCTTGTCGACGTCGGCCGCGTGCAGTTCCTCGGCGTGGATCATCTGCCGGGCGAACTCCTCCAGCGCCACCGAGTGGCCTTCCACCAGCGACAGCAACTGCCGGTAGAGGTCCAGCGCACGCCCTTCGGTCGCAAGCGACTCCTGCAGCATGGCCGCGATGTCGTGCTTGTGCGAATCCAATAGCGGGCCGATACCCAGCGAGGGGTACGCGCCCAGCGTGGTGATCCACTCGCCCACCTGCTGCGCGTGCAGCAGCGACTCGTCGGCCTGCGCCCGCAGCCACGACACGATGGGGATGCGCGAGTAGCCGAACACCAGGAAGGAATAATGCGTGTAGCGCACCACGCCGGCCAGCTCCGCCTCGAGCAGGCGGTTGAGCACGTCGACGACCTGGTCCTTGTTGTCGAGCTGGGGCATGGGGCACCTCCGGTGGAGTGAGGGGCGGTCAACGCGTGGCTGGCCTGAGAGCAGGTGTCGCTAGGCTTGCACGTTCGGCCCGTGGGCGCAAGCCCGCGCGTCTGCCAGCCCCTTCGGCCGGCGCGGTTGCGCCCGCGCGGGCACGGCGTTTTAATGACCGCCCCCATTCCACCGGAGGGTCCCATGGCCTACGAAGCCCGCTATGTCTTCAAGCTCCAAGCCGGCGCCGACCTCAAGGCGGCGATGAGCGCGATGCAGCAAGGTGCAGCGCTCTGGCGAAAGCACGGCGCGGCCGCGCCGCGCCTGTGGGCCATCACCGCGGGCGAGCTGGGCAACTACGTGCTCGCGGCGCAGTTCGACGACGCAGCCGGCTTCGCCAAGGTCGTGGACTCGCTGTCGTCCGACGCGGACTTCCAGGCCTGGCAGGCACGCAACGCGAAGGACGGGCACATCGCCTGGGTGCGCAGCAACCATGCGCGCGAGGTTCCGCTGGCTTAGGGCTGGGCCGCTTCGCGGGGCGGCGCGCCGGCGCTCGGCAGGTGCTTCGCGAAGAAGGCGGTGATCTTCTCGTCGACCTCCGCCATCTGGCTGCGATCGAAGCCGGGCGGATTGTTGAGCATGTCGCCGAGCAGGCCGGTGAGCCCCGGAGGCAGTGGCGACAGCAGTGCGCCGTGCCCGGCCGCCGGCAGGTCGGCGATCAATTCGCATGACTTGCAGGCCTGCAGCACCCGGTCGCTGTGGAAGCGCGGCGTCAGCCAGCGGTCCTGCTGCGCCGTCACCAGGCCCAGCGGCACCGGCGGCGAAGCCAGCGACGCCATGTCGAAGTCCGCCGACGAAGGCACGCCCGCCACCACCGCAGCAACGCGCGGGTCGGAATGCACGCGCGGCGTGTCGTCGCTGAAGCGATAGCGGATCACCGTGAGCGCAGCCCACTTCCGGATGCCGTCCGCCCACCCGCCCGTCAGCCGCGTGATCAGGCCGACGCAGGACTGGAAGTCCTCCTCCAGGTGCGCTTCGCAGTGGCGCTTGAAGCCGGCCGGCGACCAGCGTCCGCCGGCCAGGCTCAGGGCGGTGTGTCCGCCGGCCGACATGCCGTACATCCCGACCTTGTCCAGTTGCAGCAGCGGCGCGAAGCGCGGGTCGCGCCCGACGGCGTCGATGGCCCGCGACACCTCGGACGGCCGCATCGTCCAGCTATCGGGGCCCGGGTCGCTGTCGTCCTTGTAGTTGTCGGCGCGGTGTTCCGGCATGGCGACCACGAATCCCGCCTGCACCAGGCTGCGCGCCAGGTCGGCATGCACCCAGGGCGATCCGCCCGAGCCGTGCGAGATCACCACCAGCCGGCCGTTGCCGCGCACCGGCCGGCCCTGCGGCGCCAGCGAAAGCGTGAAAGGCCCGCGCCGCACGGCCTGCTCGGGATCGGCGGACGGGTAGTACAGCGTGACCGGCCCGTCCTCGGCCGTCGCAGCAATCTCGCCCAGGCCCACGGCCGCCTGGGCCAGTCCGCACAGGGGCAGCGCCAGCGTCGCCGCCAGCAAGCGCAAGGAACGCATCATGTTCAATCCTCGTCATCGGTTGATCCGCCGGCACCTTGCCTGCGGTGATGCGCACGATGCCCGGCCGCTGCGGGCCGGTCTCGCCGAAACCGGCAAGGGGCGACTTTCGGCTGGCCGATTTCAGGAATCGGCCAGCTTTTCCCTTCGGTACTCGGTCGGCGTGAGGCCGGTCGCGGCCTTGAAGGCGCGATTGAAGGGGCCGATGGACTGGAAGCCGGCGGTCAGCGCGATGGTCAGTACCGGCAGCGCCCGCTGCGCCGGATCGGCCAGCGCGCCGCGGGCCTCGTCCAGCCGGAAGCCGTTCACGAAGGCGTTGAAGTTGCGATGGCCCAGGCGCTGGTTGATCAGGCGGCGCAGCCGGTATTCGGGCGTTCCCAGCCGGCTGGCCAGCCCGGCGACGGTGAGGTCTTCGGTGCGGTAGGCACGCTCGGCCTCCATGAGCCGCAGCAGTGCCTCGGCCAGGGCGTCTTCGGCCGGATCGGTGGCGGCTTGCGCGGCGGCGGGCGGCGCTTCCTGCACAGGCACTTCGCGTCGCGGCAAGGGGGCCGGAAGCGCACGCAGCGCGGAGGGGAAGAGCTCGGAGCCGGACAGCCGCATCATCCAGGCCGCCGTGCCGGCCACCATGAAGAGCAGCATCGCCACGTCGGCCGTCGCCGTCATGCCGGTGAGCCGTCCGTGCGGCACGCTCAGGCGAACCGCCAGCATGGCCAGCGTGTAGGCCACGCCCGTCACCACGATGAAGATGCGCAGCCGGCGCCGCCCTTCGACCAGGTCGCCCCGCCAGTGCCGGAGCGCCGCCATCACGGCCAGGACGGCGAACACCAGGGGCGCCAGCCGCTGCAGGCCGATGGTGACCCCGGCGAACACCGACGCGCTGCCGTACATCCACGCGCAGTTGAAGCCCGCGAGGCCAGCCGCCGCCAGCCATGCCGCGGCATGCATGGGTTCGAGCCTGAAGTCATCGTCGAACAGCGCCTGCACGAAGATCCAGAACAACACGGCGTTGCCCACCGAAACGGCCACCAGCGGCGCCTGCCATAGCCGGGGAAGCGCCTCCTCGACCCACGGCGTGGACGCGATGACCTGCACCATCAGGCCCAGCATCAACGCCACCGCGGCGCGCGACGCCGGCAGGCCCGGCCGGTCGCGCCCCAGCACGAAGGCCAGCAGCGCGAGCAGCGCCAGCAGCATGCCGCGCAAGGCGGCATCGACGAGGGTCGCGGGCAGGGAGTCAGGCATGGGGAGGCTCAGGGTAGCCGACCTCGCGCTGATGCCGCACGGCGAGAATCACGACGGCATCCTGCGCTTCGAAGTAACTGTAGAGCGCAAGGTAGCCGGAGCGGCCGCGCGAGACCACCAGCTCCCGCAGGCCTTCTTCCGCCGGACGGCCGATGAGCGGATGGTTTTCCAGGACGCTCACCGCCTCGGTGATCAACTCAACCGTGTGCAATCCGGCCTGCGGATCGCGCTGCAGAAGGAAATCGACGAGGCGGTCCAGATCGTCCAACGCCCGCCGGGAGTAACTCAGGCGCGCCAAGTCTTGGCCTTGGGCTTGGCCGCCGGTTTGCCCTGGGCACGGGCGCGCAGATAGTCCTGGACCTCCGACGCACCGTAAGTCTTGCCCGACTCCATGACCTGCTGCCTGGAGGCGACCGCCTCCGCCGCGAAGGCGGCCCGCTGGCGTGCCGCCAGTGCGGCCGAGCGGATGGCATCGACCATGAACGCATGCGGCGTGATGCCTTGCTGCGCCGCCGCATCCGCGGCCAGTTGCTTGATCTCTTCAGGAAGCTTCAGGGACGTGGTGGACATGGCTGTATCCGCGGGTGGGTAGCACCATGGTAACACCCGCCAGCCGAACACCCGCCCCTCAACCCAGCACGTCGTTCAGCTGCTCGTTGAACTCCGCCTGGCTCAGCGCCAGCCCCAACTCGCGCGGCAGTGCATCGCGTACCGAGAACACGCCCAGGATCAGCCTGCCGCGCATCAGCGGCAGATGACGGAAGCCCCGCTCCAGCATCAGGCAGACGGCGTCGGACACCGTCGTCTCGGGCGGCACGCAGATGGGATTGGGGGTCATCACCTCGCGCACGGCCGTGTGGTCGGGGTCGAGCCCGCGCGCCAGCACGCGCGTCATCAGGTCGCGCTCGGTGAGGATGCCCAGCAGGTGGTCCGGCGGCTCCAGGATGAGCACGCTGCCGCAGTTGGCCTGCGTCATGACGCCCGCCGCCTCGCGCACGGTGGCGTGCGGACCCAGGCTGATCACGTGTTTTCGCGAGATGGACTGGAAGACAGTTCGCTCGGCCATGGCAATCCCTCCGGATCTGGCGATTCGACTCGTCAGCGAATGCTGGATCAGCTTTGCCGCCAGCGCAAGGCGGCTCAACGTAAGGAGTTGTTGATCCGCTCCAGCGCCGTGACACCCGGGCACAGTTCTGGTGCGGCCAGGGTGTTCAGCGGCGCATCGCAGGTGTTGAGCGCCGTGTGCAGGTCGGTGGCCAGCGGGTCGACGTACAAAAGGCCGGTCACGATCTCGCCTTGCGCCTGGTGCCGCTGCATGTAGGCCATGGCGGCATAGCGGTCGCCGGGGTCGTAGTCGGCGTGCAGGCTGCGCAGCCGCAACAGGGTGCCGTCGTGCTGTCGCACGTCCATCACTTCGCCGGGACTGATGTCGGCGGTGATCTCCTCGCGGCCGGTGATGAAATCGATGCGGCTCACCGCCTCGTTGTGCTCGCGCACGTAGTCGTAGCTCTTGGTGCTGCCGGGGTGGTTGTTGAAGGCCACGCAGGGGCTGATGACGTCGATGAAGGCCGCCCCGCCGTGGCTGATGGCCCCCTTGATGAGCGGCACCAGCTGCGCCTTGTTGCCCGAGAAGCCGCGCGCCACGTAGGTGGCGCCCAACTGCAGCGCCATGCCCACGAGGTCGATGGCGCTGTCGGTGTTGACCACGCCTTTCTTGCTCTTTGAGCCCTGGTCGGCCGTCGCCGAGAACTGGCCCTTGGTGAGGCCGTACACGCCGTTGTTCTCCACGATGTAGGCCATGCGCACGCCGCGCCGCATGGCGTGCGCGAACTGGCCCAGGCCGATGGAGGCCGAGTCGCCGTCGCCCGACACGCCCAGGTACAGCAGATCGCGGTTGGCGAGGTTGGCGCCGGTCAGCACGCTAGGCATGCGCCCATGCACGGTGTTGAAGCCGTGCGAGGCGCCGAGGAAGTAGTCCGGCGTCTTGGAGCTGCAGCCGATGCCCGAGAGCTTGGCCACGCGATGCGGCTCGATGTCCAGCTCCCAGCAGGCCTCGATGATCGCGGCCGAGATCGAGTCGTGCCCGCAGCCGGCGCACAGCGTGGAGATCTTTCCCTCGTAGTCGCGGCGCGTGTAGCCCACCTTGTTGGTGGCGAGTGTCGGATGGTGCAGCCGGGGCTTGGTGATGTAGGTCATGCGCGTTGTTCCTGGCTCACTTCATCGGAGTGACGAGGGGCTGCGGTGGCTCGGGCTGGCCCTGCGGCCTCGCGGCCGGCGGCGGCGACTTTCCCTTCACCCGCTCGACGATCGCCCGGACGATGAAGCGGGCGGTGATGGGCGTGCCGTCGTAGTGCAGCACCGCCACCACCTGTTCGGGCGACACGCCCAGCTCGTTGACCAGCAGGCTGCGCATCTGCGCGTCGCGGTTCTGCTCCACCACGAACACGCGGCTGTGCTCGGCCAGGAACTGCGCCACGCTGTCGGGGAACGGAAAAGCACGCAGGCGCATGGCGTCGACGTGAACGCCCTCTTCGGCCTCCAGCACCTGCAGCGCCTCCTGCATCGCCGGCGTGGTCGATCCGAAGTAGATGACACCCAGGTCCGTCTTCTTCGCCGCCGCTTGCTCCACCGGCGGCGGCACCAGCTTCGCGGCGCTGGCGAACTTGCGCAGCAGCCGCTCCATGTTGTAGATGTAGTCCGGCCCGCGCTCCGAGTAGCGCGCATACGGGTCGCGCGTGGTGCCGCGGGTGAAGTAGCTGCCCTTGGTGGGGTGCGTGCCCGGCAGCGTGCGCCAGGGAATGCCGTCGCCGTCCACGTCCTTGTAGCGGCCGAACTCCTTGCCGGCTTCCAGCTCTGCGGCGGTCATCACCTTGCCGCGGTCGTAGGCCTTGCTCTCGTCCCATTCGAAGGGCTCGCACAGGCGCTGGTTCATGCCGATGTCCAGGTCGGTCATCAGGAACACGGGCGTCTGCAGGCGGTCGGCCAGGTCCAGCGCGGTGGCCGCGTGCTCGAAGCATTCGTGCGGGTCCTGCGGGAAGAGCAGCACGTGCTTGGTGTCGCCGTGCGAGGCGTAGGCACAGCTCAGGATGTCCGCCTGCTGCGTGCGCGTGGGCATGCCCGTAGACGGCCCGCCGCGCTGCACGTTGATGATGGTGACCGGGATCTCGGCGAAGTAGGCCAGCCCGATGAACTCCGTCATGAGCGAGACGCCCGGCCCCGAGGTCGCGGTGAAGGCGCGCGCCCCGTTCCACCCGGCCCCCACCACCATGCCGATGGAGGCGATCTCGTCTTCGGCCTGCACGATGGCGTAGCGCTGCTGGCCGGTGGCCGCATCGACGCGGAACTTGCTGCAGTAGCGCTGGAAGGCCTCTGCCACCGAGGACGAAGGCGTGATCGGATACCACGCCGCCACGGTCGCACCGCCATACACGCAGCCCAGCGCCGCCGCGCTGTTGCCGTCGACGAAGATTCGCTTGCCCACGCGGTCGGCGCGCTTGACCTGCAGGCCGACGGTGCCGGGCGCCAGGTTCTCGCGCACGAAGTCGCAGCCCAGGTGCAGGGCCCGCACGTTCGAATCCAGCAGCTTCTCCTTGCCCTTGTACTGCTCGGAAAAGAGCTTCTCGATCACCTCCGGCTCGATGCCCAGCAGCACCGCCAGCGCACCCACGTAGACGATGTTCTTGAACAGCTGCCGCTGGCGCGGGTCCTGGTAGACCGCGTTGCAGATCTCGGTGAGCGGCATGCCGATCACGTGGATGTCCTCGCGGAACTTCGAGGGCGGCAGCGGCCGCGTGCTGTCGTAGAAGAGGTAGCCGCCGCTTTCCAGCTCGGCCACGTCCGCATCCCAGGTCTGCGGGTTCATGGCCACCATCATGTCGGTGCCGCCGCGCCGCCCCTGGTGGCCGGCCTCGTTCACCCGCACCTCGTACCAGGTGGGCAGGCCTTGGATGTTGCTCGGGAAGATGTTGCGCGGGCTCACCGGCACGCCCATGCGCAGGATGGCCTTGGCGAACAGCTCGTTGGCCGAGGCCGAGCCCGAGCCGTTGACGTTGGCGAACTTGATGACGAAGTCGTTGACGGCAGAAATCTTGTGGTTGGCAGGATGGGTCACGCATGCACCTCCTGCGGCTCTTGCGAACGGGCGCCCGCGCCGGCCGGCGTCGTCTTCAGCAGGAACTTCTGCATGTCCCAGGCGCCTGTGGGGCAGCGCTCGGCGCACAGGCCGCAGTGCAGGCACACGTCCTCGTCCTTCACCATCACCCTGCCCGTCTTCAGGCCGCCCGACACGTACAGCGCCTGCGTCTCGTTGAGTGCCGGCGCCTTCAGTCTCTGGCGCAGGTCCTCTTCCTCGCCATTGGCGGTGAAGCTGATGCAGTCCATGGGACAGATGTCCACGCAGGCATCGCACTCGATGCAGGTCGTCTCGTGGAACACCGTCTGCACGTCGCAGTTGAGGCACCGGCCCGCCTCCTTGAAAGCGGTGGCGGCGTCGAAGCCCAGCTCCACCTCCACCCGGATGCTGGCCAGCGCCTTCTCCGCCTCGGCCCAAGGCACCCGGAAGCGCAGGTCGGTGGAGGTGTCGTTGTCGTAGCTCCACTCGTGGATGCCCATCTTCTGCGACACCAGGTTGGTCATGGGCGCGGGCCGCTCCTCGACCGGCTCGTCGTGAAGCAGCTTGTCGATGGACACCGCCGCCTCGTGGCCATGCGCGACCGCGGTGATGATGTTCTTGGGCCCGAAGGCCGCGTCGCCGCCGAAGAAGACGCGCGGCACGGTGGACTGGAAGCTCGTCTTGTCCAGCACGGGCAGGCCCCACTCGTCGAAGTCGATGCCGCAGTCGCGCTCGATCCAGGGGAAGGAATTTTCCTGGCCCACCGCCACGAGCACGTCGTCGCATTCGAAGAAGGCATCGGGCTCGCCCGTGGGCACCAGCTTGCGGCGGCCCTTGGCGTCGTACTCGGCCTTCACGATCTCGAAGTTCATGCCCACCAGCTTGCCGCCCTCCAGCACGAAGGCCTTGGGCACGTGGAAGTTGATGATCGGGATGCCTTCGTGCGCCGCGTCCTCCTTCTCCCAGGGCGAGGCCTTCATCTCCTCGAAGCCGCTGCGCACGATCACTTTCACGTCGGTGCCGCCCAGGCGGCGCGCGGAACGGCAGCAGTCCATGGCCGTGTTGCCGCCGCCCAGCACGATCACGCGCTGGCCGATCTTCTTCACGTGGCCGAAGGAAACCGAGGCCAGCCAGTCGATGCCGATGTGGATGTGCGCCCCGGCCTCCTGGCGGCCGGGCAGGTCGAGGTCGCGCCCGCGCGGCGCGCCGCAGCCGACGAAGACGGCGTCGAAGTCTTCATCGAGCAGCGCCTTCATCGATTCGATGCGCCGGCCGCTGCGGAACTCCACGCCCAGGTCGAGGATGTAGCCGCACTCCTCGTCGATGACCGACTCGGGCAGGCGGAAGCGCGGGATCTGCGTGCGGATGAAGCCGCCGGGCTTGGCCTCGCCGTCGAACACCGTCACCTCGTAGCCCAGCGGCGCCAGGTCGCGTGCCACGGTGAGCGAGGCCGGGCCGGCGCCGATGCAGGCCACGCGCTTGCCGTTGCGCGGCGCCACCTGGGGCATGCGCGAGCGCACGTCCTCCTTCATGTCGGCGGCCACGCGCTTGAGGCGACAGATGGCCACCGGCTCCGGGTCCTTCAGGTTGCTCTGCTCCACGCGGCCGCGCCGGCAAGCGGGCTCGCAGGGCCGGTCGCAGGTGCGCCCGAGGATGCCGGGGAAGACGTTCGAGACCCAGTTGATCATGTACGCATCGCCGTAGCGGCGCTGCGCGATCAGTCGGATGTACTCGGGGACGGGGGTGTGCGCCGGGCAGGCGTACTGGCAATCGACGACCTTGTGGAAATAGGCCGGATTCGCGATATCGGTTCGCAGCAACGTTGTCTCCTGGCTGCCGCCCCCGGCTCCCGGGTCAGGAACCGAGTGCGTCTTGCTACTGGTCTTGTGCTACCTCTGTGCTTGCGCAGTATGCGCCCCGGTAAAAGGCTCCGCCCCTCGGTGGAATCCCGGACGCGGCCACTACGCCACGCCACGCCACGCTTCAATTCTTCGATAGCCTGTGCCTCAATACAGGCCGCCGCCGATATACTGCCAAATATTAAACAAGCGATTAATTACATGAAGACAGGTAGCGCGAGCCGCCCGGCACGGGCCAAGAAGAAGGGCCCGGGGCGCCCGGAGGGAACCAGCGCCGTGCGCGACGAGATCATGGACGCCGCCGAAGTGCAGTTCGCCGAACTGGGCTACGCCGGCACCACGCTGCGCGAGATTGCAGCCGCCACCAACGTCACGCAGGCGCTCATCAGCTACTACTTCGGCTCCAAGTACGGATTGTTCGAAGAGACCTTTCTTCGCCGCGGCCAGGTCATCTCCCGGCAGCGCGAGGACCTGCTCGAGACGCTGCTCGACAAGGGCCGGCCCACGGCACGGGAAATCGTGCACGCCTTCCTCTCGCCAACGCTCGCCTTGCGCGCCACGCCGCAGGGCAGGTCCTTCCTGCGCCTGCAGGCCCGCCTGCACACCGAGCCGCCGGAGATCTCGTACAAGCTGCGCACGCATGCCTACGGATCGTCCACGCAGCGCTACGTGGACGCCCTGCGCCTGGCCCTGCCGGAACTGGGCGAACTGGACGCCTACTGGCGCATGACGCTGATGGTCGGCACCTACCTCTACGCCTTCTCGGACACGCACCGCATGGAAGAGATGACGCCCTCGGGCCTCTACGACCCCGACGACACCGAAGCGCTGATCGAGCAGGTGACGCGCTTCGTTGTGGGCGGCTTCCAGGCGCCCTGAGGGCCCGCTCGCCGCCCTGCCCTCACGCTAGGCCGGCAGCTGTTCGTACAGCGCCTGCAGGCTCAGCACGTCCGCGTACTTCTGCCGCATGTCGAACAGGCTCGCCTCGTGAGGGCTGATGGCGCGGTCGCCCACGCAGTCCTCCACCACCACCGGGCGAAAGCCCCAGCACATGGCGTCGACCACGCTAGCGCGCACGCAGCCGCTGGTGACGCAGCCGGCCACCAGCAGCGTGCGCACGCCGCGCTGCGTGAGCCAGGGCGCCAGGTCGGTTCCGAAGAAGGCCGAGGGCACGTTCTTGCGCACCACCCGCTCGCCCGCCGCAGGCGCCAGCGCATCGACGATGGCGCTGGCCGGCGAATGCTCCTTCAGCCCCAGCATGCCGGGCACCTTGGTGCTGAAGACGTTGGCGTCGCTGTCGTCGTCCGCATAGACGATGCGGCTGTGCGCCACCGGCCAGCCACGCTCGCGCGCGGTGGCCAGCAGGCCCACGGTGCGGTCGATGGCGCCGGGGATGTTGCCGCCGCCGAAGGTGCCGGGGTCGGCAAAGCCGTTCACGAAATCCACGATCAGCAGGCCGATGGGCGGCTGAAGACCCAGGCCGGCACCGAAGCCCTGGCGCTGGTAGACCTGCGACTCGTCAAGCATGGGCCGGCTCCTTGTCCGCGGCCAGCTTCGCCGGCTTCATCAGCGACTCCACCACCTTGCCGTCGTTCACCACCTGCAGGCCGTCCACGGAGACGCTGCAGTGCCGCATCGGGATGTCGATGTGGCAGGCCGTGGTGCGGCTGCCGCCGGCCTCGTTGTTGGGGCCCAGCGAGAACAGGAAGTTGCCGCTCACGGCGCGTGCGTCCATGCCCAGCGTGGCCTCGCGGTCGTACAGGCCCAGCGTGGACCAGAAGGCGCGCTTCTGCAGCCCCCAGCCGACGTGCGAGATGGCGTAGGCCTCGGGGTCGTCGAAGGACTCGATGTACTCGCGCAGCAGCTCGGCCTCGGCATCGCCCTCGATGGCGGTGACGAAGCCTTTCTCCACCGTCAGCGTGATGGGCTCGCCCACGTAGTTCTTCATCGGCAGCAGCACATCGCCCTTGGCCAGCACGATGCGGCCGCTCGCGCCGCCCTCGTTGGGCCAGGTGAAGGCGAAGCCGCTGGGCCAGTGGTCCCAGCGGCCGGGCTGGTCGACGAAGCCGTACTCGGCGGTGATGGGGTATTCACCCAGCGGCAGACGCAGGTCGGTGCCGGCGGCCGAGGTGACGTGCATCTCGCGCTTGCCCTTGAGCAGCGCCACACCGGCCTGCACGCGGTGGAAGTCGTCCAGGGTGGGCACCAGGCGGGCCAGCACCTCGGGCGGCTCCACCGCCAGCAGGATCTTCGTGCCGCCGGCGAGGATCTCGTGCTGCTCGGGCGAGAACAGCAGCGTCATCAGGTCCAGCACCAAATCGCTGGCCTTGAGCGCGGCGATGGCGGCGCGGTTGCCGGTGAGCGGCGTGGTGCCCAGGTAGGCCAGCGTGTCGCGGCTGAGCGCCTTCTCGCCGTTGACCGGCGGAAGGTCCAGCCGGCTGACGCAGGCGCCCAACATGGTGGCAGCGGTGATGGCGCAGCGCAGCGTCTGCGGATGCGTGTGGTCGCTGGTCAGCACGGTGACGGCGTCGCCGGCCTTGAGCTTGGAAAGGGTGAGCACCTGGGTCCAGGCGCGGATCAGGTCGGTGTCGCAGATGGCCATGGCAAATCTCCGATGTGAAGTTGAATCAATCAGTCCAGGGCCGCGCCGAGGAAGTCGCCGAAGGCGCCGTAGAAGCCTTCCTCGTTGTCCCAGGGAATCATGTGGCCGGCACCGGCCACGCGGTGCTCGCGCAGCCCGGGCACCAGGGTGCGGATCTCGGCCACCTCTTCCTCGCGGATCACGTCGCCGCGCTCGGCGCTCATCAGCATCAGCGGCACCGCGATGCGCGGCAGGTCCGCGTGGATGTCGTCGGTCTGGAAGGCCTCGAAGCTGGTGACGATGGCGCGCTCGTCGCAGGTGTGCAGCCACTGGGCGCGAAGGCGAAGCTGCGCCTCGGACCAGGTCGGGCAGAACTCGCGCATCTGGTCCACGCTGATGCCGTGCCGGGCCATGCGGATCGAGTCCACGTACCACGGCAGCTTGGCCGGATAGGCGCGGCGGCCGGGGCCGGACACGGGCGGGTCGACGGCGACCACGCGCGTGAGGCCAGCGGGCTGCTTCGAGGCAGCCCGGATCGAGATACGCCCGCCCATCGAATGGCCGACGAAGGCGTAGCGCTGCAGGCCCCGCGCGCCGACAAAGGCGTTGAGGTCGGCCGCCTGCGCGTCGAGGCTGTAGTCCAGCGTGTCCGAGGCTTCGCTCAGGCCGCGCCCGCGTCCGTCGAGCACATAAGTGTCGAAGTGACGCCCGAAGCGCTCGGCCACGAAGCCCCAGGTGACGGCCGGGCTGGTGATGCCCGGGACGATGACCACCGCATCGCGGCCGGCACGCGCGCCCTCGCTGCCGCCGTAGCGCAGGTAGTGCTGGCGGATGCCATTGGCATGCACCTGGCCGCCATAGAGGAAGGTGCTGCCGCTCATGCGCGCGCTCCCTTCTTCGAGTACGCGCCGGAGAGCAGCGCGCCGGCACCGGGCACGACCTGGTCCAGGCCCAGTGCGCCCAGCATCGCGTAGGTGGTGGCGACGGCCGCCGTCACCACGGGCTTGCCGGTGGCCGCCTCCACCTGCGCGATGGCCGGCAGCGAAGGCATCTGCACGCAGGCCGACAGCACGATGGCATCCACGTCGTCGGTCTTCATACCGGCGACGATGGCCGGCAGCTTCGCGGGGTCGTGGCGGCCGACTTCCAGGTTGTCGGGGATCTCCAGCGCGCGCCAGTCGGCCACCTCGAAGCCCTCATGCTCGATGTAGTCGATCACCAGCTTCGTGAGCGGCACCATGTAGGGCGCCACCAGCGCGATGCGCTTGACGCCCATCACCTTGAGCGCATCGACCAGCGCGCCCGCGCTGGTGACCACGGGCGCCTCGCCCGCGTTGCCGGCGGTGGCCGCGCCCAGGCGCGACTGCGACTGGCGGTGGTAGCCGCGCCCCATGGCCATGATGGCCACCAGGCAGGCGTAGCCCAGCACGTCGACACGGGCGTCGCTCAGCTCCAGCGCACAGCGGTCGGACTCGGCGTCCATGGCCGCCAGCTCCTCCTTGTTGACGTGCTTCATGCGCATGCGCGCCGAGTGGAAGGTGAAGCGCTCGGGCCGCACCTGCTCGCGCAGGCGCAGCATGGCGGGGATCTCGGTCTCCATCGTGGTGTTGGAGCTGGGCACGATCTGCCCGATGCGGAATTGGGTCTTGCTCGTCATCTGTGTGTTCCTTGCGTCAGGCGATGGCCGCTTCCGCGCTTTCGTCGAAGCGCTCGACGCAGGCGGTGGCGTCGTAGGAATAAACCCATTCGGCCTTGATGCCCACGGCATTGGGGTCCTTGGCCTGGGCCTTCTGGAATTCCTCGTCGCGCTTCTTCTGCTCGTCGGGCGTCGAGAGGTGGTAGGTGCGGCCGCGTTCGCGCGCCTCCAATTGCACGCGCGCGGTGCGCGGACGGCGCTCGGCCTCGTAGGCGAGCAGCGCGCTGTCCAGGTCGCCGCCGAAGTGCGACAGCGCCGCGGCCAGCACGTAGGCATCCTCGATGGCCATGGCCGCGCCCTGCGACAGGAATGGCAGCATCGGGTGCGCTGCATCGCCCAGCAGCGTCACGCGGCCTCGCGACCACTGAGCCATCGGGTCACGGTCGAACAGGCCCCACTTGAAGATCTGCTGCGCATCGGTCTTCTCGAACAGGCGCACGATGTTCTCGTGCCAGCCTTCGTAGGCGCCCAGCAGTTCATCGCGGGTGCTGGGCTCGGTCCACGATTCCGTGACCCACTCGGCGCTCTCGTTCACCGCGACGATGTTCACCGCCGCGCCGCCCTTGACGTAATAGGTGACGATGTGCGCCTTCGGGCCCATCCAGAAGGAAGCGTCCGGGCTCACGAAGGGAAGCGGGTGCTGCTCCACCGGCACCAGCGCGCGCCAGCACATGTGGCCCGTGTACTGCGAGGCCGTCTTGCCCCACAGGGTGTCGCGCACCGCCGAATGGATGCCGTCCGCGCCCACGATGAGGTCGGCCTCGAACTGCGTGCCATCGCTGAAGTGCGCCACGGCCTTGCCGCCGTCCTGGCTCACGCCGGTGCAGGCCACGTTGAAGCGCACGCGGTCGGCGGGAATGCCTTCGCACAGGATGGCGTGCAGGTCCGCACGGTGCACATGCCAGAAGTCGGCGCCGAAAAGGCGCGGGCACACCTCGCGCAGCGGCGTGCGGAACAGCTCGCGCGCGTTGTCCCAGTTGCGGCCCACCATGGCGTTGGGCAAAAAGCCGATGCGCGCCAGCGCATCGCCCAAGCCCAGCGCGCGCAGCACCTTGGCGGCGTTGGGCGTCATCTGCACGCCCGCGCCGATCTCGCCGAATCCGCCCGCGCGCTCGAATACGTGGGCGTCGATGCCGCGCAAGCGCAGCGCGCGCGCCAGGGCCACGCCGCCGATGCCACCACCGACGATGCCCACTCGCAATGTCTTCTTGCTCATGTCCTTGCTACTCCTTGATCTGATGGGTCGACGACCTGCCGACCCGTGTTGTTAATCGCTTGTTCAATTAATCTGCAGAGACAAAAAGAGGGTGCGCGCAGGCACCCTCCTCGTCGGGTCAGCCGCCCAGGTAGGCGCTGAGCAGTTCCGGATCGTTCAGAAGGCCGGCGGCATCGCGCTCGGCCACCACGCGGCCGGTCTCGTACACATAGGCACGGGTGGCCACCGACAGCGCGTTGTGCACGTTCTGCTCGACCAGGACCACGGTCACGCCGTGCGTGTTGATCTCGCGCACGAAGTCGAAGACCTCCTCGGCCATGCGCGGGCTCAGGCCCAGGCTGGGCTCGTCCAGCAGCAGCAGGCGCGGCTCGGACATGAGCGCGCGGCCGATGGCCAGCATCTGCTGCTCGCCGCCGCTGAGCGTGCCTGCGAGCTGCCTGTGCCGTTCCTTCAGGCGCGGGAAGCGCTCGTAGACCAGGGCCATGCGCCGCTCGATCTCCGCCTTGCCCTTGCACAGGTAGGCACCCATCGAGAGGTTCTCGTCCACCGTCATGGTCGGCCACACGTGCCGCTCCTCGGGCGACTGGGCAATGCCCTGCGCCACCACACGGTCGGCCGCCATGCCGCCGATGCTGCGGCCCTGGAAGACGATCTCGCCCCGCGTCGGCTTCAGCAGTCCGGAGATGGCCCGCAGCGTGGTGCTCTTGCCGGCGCCGTTGGCGCCGATGAGGGCCACCACCTCGCCGGGCATCACCCGCAGGTTCACGCCGTGCAGCGCCGCGGTCTTGCCGTAGCTCACATGCAGGTCGCGCAGTTCCAGCACCGGCGAGGTCGCCTCCGCATCGGCCAGGCTGCCGCCCGCCACATCACTTTTCAGGACCGCGCTCATGCCTTCTTTCCTCCGCCGCCGAGGTAGGCCTCGACCACCTTGCTGTCGGCCTGCACCTGGGCCGGCGTGCCCTCCGCCAGCTTCTGGCCGAAATGCATCACCACCACGCGGTCCGACACACCCATCACCAGACCCATGTTGTGCTCCACGATCAAGATCGAGCTGACCAGTTCGCCGCGCACCGACTTGAGGATCTCGCCGAATTGCCGCGCCTCCTGGCTGTTCAGGCCTGCGGCGGGCTCGTCGAGCATCAGGATCTCGGGCTTGGCCGCCAGCGCCAGCGCCACTTCCAGCAGGCGCAGCTCGCCGCAGGACAGCACCGAGGCCGAGGTGTCCATGCGGTTGGCCAGGCCCATGGTGCGCACGATGCGCTCAGCGCTTTCTCGCGCCGCCGCTTCGGTGGCACGCACCGCGCGGCCGGGGAAGAAGGTGCGCCAAAGGGGCTGGCGTGCCTCCATGTAGTGCCCGGTGAGCACGTTCTCGAACACCGTCAGCGACTTCAGGATGTTGGTCTTCTGGAAGCTGCGCACGATGCCCATGCGGGCCATTTGATGTGGCTTCCGCCCCGTCACGTCGCTGCCGCCGAATCGCACCTGCCCGGCGCTGGGCGTGTAGAAGCCGGTGATCAGGTTGAAGCAGGTGGTCTTGCCCGCGCCGTTGGGCCCGATCAGGCCGACGATCTCGCCGGGGTGCACGTCGAAGCTGATGTCCTTGACCGCGTGGATGCCGCCGAAGGACTTGCCCAGGCCGCGCACTTCCAATGCGCGCGGCACGTTCATCGCCAGTGTCGCGCTCATGCCGCCCTCCTCTCGGCCTTGTGGGCGACCTTGGGCGCTTGCGCCTTGCGCGCTTCGCGCCACTGCACGACGAAGCCCATCAGGCCGCGCGGCAGGAACAGCACGATGGCGATCACGGCCAGCCCGAAGATCGACAGGCGCAGCTCCTTCGCCTCGCGCAGGTACTCTTCCAGGAAGGTCACCAGCAGCGCGCCGATCAGCGGCCCCACCAGCGTGCCCTTGCCGCCGATGAGCACCATGATGATCATGCTCACCATGAAGGCGAAGCGGAACACCTCGGGCCCGACGAAGGAGATGTAGTGGGCGTAGAAGCCGCCCGCCATGCCCGAGAGCAGCGCGCCCAGCACCAGCGCCAGCATCGAGTAGCTCAGCGGCCGGATGCCGATGGACTGCGCGACGTAGCGGTTCTCGCGCACCGCCACCGCGGCGCGGCCGGCGTTGGAGTGCACAAAGCGGAAGCTCAGGTAGAGCGTGAGCGCCAGCAGCACCCACGCTACTGCGTAATAGAACTGCTTGGCGCCCAGGTTGCCTGCGTCCCCCAGCAGCGCCGGCTGAGGCACGCCGGCGATGCCCATGGGGCCGTTAGTCAAACCGATCCAGTTGTCGGCCACCAGGCGCAGCACCTCGGCGAAGGACAGCGTCACGATCACGAAGAACGGACCCTGCAGCCGCAGCGTGATGGCGCCGATGACCACGCCCACCAGCGCGGCCATGAGGCCGGCCACCGGAACGGTGGCCCACATCGGCCAGCCGTACTGCGTCGACAGGATGGCCGCCGCATAGGCGCCGGTGCCCAGGAAGGCGGTGTGGCCGAGCGAAAACTCGCCCACGTAGCCGACCACCAGGTTCAGGCTGCTGGCCAGCACTGCGTAGAACAGCACCATGATGGCGATGTGCAGCAGGTACTGGTCGCGCACCACCAGCGGCAGCAGCGCGGCCAGGGCCATCAGGGCCACAAGACAATGCTTCTCGAATTTCATGCGCGCTCCGCCCGCTTGGAAAAGAGGCCGTAGGGCCGGAACACCAGCGTGAGGATCACCAGCGCGAAGCCGATGATGTCCACCCAGCCGGTGGCCACGTAGCCGCCCCACAGGGCCTCGACCACGCCCAGCAGCAGCCCGCCGGCGATGGCGCCCGCGAAGCTGCCCATGCCGCCCAGGATCACCACCACGAAGGCCTTCATGCTCACGAGGCCGCCGACGGCCACCTGCGCCGAGTAGATGGAGCCCAGCAGCATGCCGGCCATGGACGCGATCACCGTGCCCATGGCGAAGGTGGCTGCGTACACGTTGGCGGTGCGCACGCCCACCAGTTGCGCGGCCATCGGGTCCTGGAAGGTGGCGCGCATGGCACGGCCCAGGCGGGTCTTGTGGATGACCAGCCAGGCGGCCAGGATCATCAGCGCGCACACCACCACCGCGAACACGCGCAGCTTGGTCAGCACCACGGTGCCGAGGAACATCGGGCCGGCGGAGATGGGGGCCTCCACCTTCAGCGGCGCGGTCCCCACCGCCAGCAGCGCGGTGTTGGCCAGGAAGATCGACAGGCCGATGGTCAGCAGGATGCCGGGCTCCTCGCCCTGGTGGCGGATGCGCTCGATCAGGAAGCGGTCGACCAGCCAGCCGAAGGCGCCCATGGCCACGGCCACGAGCACCAGGCCGCTGAAGAAGTCCAGGCCCAGGCGGGTGGTGGCCCACCAGCCCATCACGCCGCCGAGCATGTACAGCTCGCCGTGGGCGAAGTTCACCACGCGCATCAGGCCCAGGATCAGGGTCAGTCCCAGCGCCGAGAGCGCATAGAACGAACCCGTCACCAGCCCGTTGGCGAAGTACTGGAAAAGCAGTTCCATCGTGTCGGGTCCTCGCAGCTCAGGGCTTCTCGGTGGCCGACTGCGCGACCACGTTGGGCTCGCGGTTGCTGATCTGCACCAGCACCACGTCGAAGCCGTAGCCCTCGCCCTTGTCTGTGAAGCGGTAGCGGCCGTTGGGCGCCGCGTAATCGGTCTTGCGCAGGGCGTCGCGGATGGCCTCGGGCTCGGCCTTGCCGGCGCGCTGCACGGCGTCGAGCATGATGTTCATCGCGTTGTAGCCAGCCGCGCCGTACTTGCCGGGCTTCTCCTTGTAGGCCTTGGCGTATTGCTCGACGAAGGCCTTGTTGCGCTCGTTCGACAGGCTCGATGCGTAGGGCACCGCGGCGTAGATGCCTTCGGACGCGTCGCCGGTCAGGCCGATGAAGTCGGTGGTGGCCCAGGAGCCAACGCCGAATATCTTCGTCTTCAGGCCGAACTCCTTGAACTGCTTGACCAGGATGGAGCCGTCCTGCGTCTCGGCCGCCACGAACACGCCGTCGGCCTTGCTGGCGCGCAGCTTGGTTAGGAGCGTGTAGAAGTCGGTCGCGCCGTGGTCGAAGTACTCCTTCATCACGGTCTTCACGCCCAGGGCCTCCAGGTCCTTGGAGAAGTCCTCCACGCCGCCGCGGCCCCAGTCGTCGTTCACGCCGATGTAGGCCACGGTCTTGAGTTGCAGCTTGTCCGCCAGGATCTTGCTGAAGGTCTTGGACATGAGGCGGTCGGTCTCGGCCGAGCGGAAGAAGTACTGCATGCCCTTCTCCGTCAGGTCGGCCTTGGAAGAGACGCCGGTGACGAAGGGCACCTTGTACTTCTCCGCCACCGGCATCACGGCCGCGGTGGCCGAGCTGCAGAAGGCGCCCTGCAGGGCCACCACCTTGTCGCGCTGCACCAGCTTCTCGGCCGCGTTGACCGAGTTGGCGGGCCGGCACTGGCCGTCCTCGATCACCAGCTCGACCTTGCGGCCCAGCACGCCACCAGCGGCGTTGCGCTGCTCGACGGCCAGCTTGGCGCCGTTGACCGAGGCCAGGCCGTTGTAGGCGACCGAACCCGTGAGGGGCTCGATCACGCCGATCTTCACCGTCTCCTGCGCGCTCGCCAGTGCCGACACGGCGACCAGGCCCGTCAGGGACATCAGTTGGGACCACTTGTGCATTTCAAATTCTCCAGTTGCGACCAGACCATCCGGCACGTCGAAGACCCAGGTCTTCGCGTCACCGGCGCTAATAAATTAAACGATCAATTAATTTTTGATGGAAGAATAGACCCGACATATGGAAGTCGTGCTGGGGTTAACCCTCGAAATTAATTGAACACCTGATTAGCAAACTTGATGCCAGCCTGCATGCGGCCTGGCGGCCCTCCGGAGGCATGAAATCGGGCGGCGCGCGCACCAAGCGGAGGCTGGCCCCACCACTGTGGGCCGGCGTGCGGTGCGATTGAAGCTCAGGGCGCCTCCGTGCTCCGGTCTGGCGAGGACCCGCTGCGCACCACCTTCAACTGCCCCGCATCCAGCACCGCCGTGAACACCATCGGCGAGTTCGGCGGCTGCACCCAGCGCCATTCCCACTCCACCTCGTTCTTCAAGGGAAAGGGCTTGCGGCTGGCCGGCTTGCCCAGCACCTTGCGCAGGTCCTCGACGGGCATGCCTGGCTGCACCTTCGCAAAATTCTCAGGCGTCAGGACCTGGCGCAGCGCGGCCATCTTGCCGTCCGGCCCGATGGTGACCATGTAGTTCTTCTGGCCCGCGGGCTGGCGGTTGTACTCGAACACCCGGCCCTGCGGCGATTCCCACACCGCCTCGGGCTCGCCGAACTGCTTGCGCACGTCGGCCTCGGTCGAGACGCCCTCCTCCAGCTTGTCGATGCGCTGCGGGTCGCAGCCCAGAATCGACAGCACGCTGCCCAGCAAGCCAGCCGCCATGAGGCACCTCCTCCACGCGAATGATGATCGGGTCATGCGCCCATCATTCCACAGGCCGCAACCGCGCCCGGCGGCTCACTGGATGACCCTGTCCGCCCGGTTGAGCACCGTGCGCGGGATGGTGAAGCCCAGGCGCTTGGCAGTCTTGAGGTTGATGATCAGTTCGAACTTGGTCGGCTGCTCGATCGGCAGGTCGCTCGGCCGCGCGCCCTTGAGGATGCGGTCCACGTAGCGCGCGCCGTCCTTGCCTTCGGTGTTGTAGCCCGGGCCGTAGGCCATCAGGCAGCCGTTCTCGGCGTAGTCGGCACGGGCGCAGATGGAAGGCAGCCTGTTCTCGATGGCCAGTTCGGCGATCAGCTTCTGGTTCGAATTGGCCACCGGGTTGAGCGTGATCCACACCGCGGTGCTCTTCGCCTTGATCGCGTCCCTGAACGCCATGTCGTAGTCATCGGGGCTGCTGGCCGTCATCGAATGCAGTTGCAGGCCCAGTTTGCGCGCCGGCTCCTGGCTGGCCTCCCACTGCGGGATGGAGCCTGGGGCCTTCGGGTCCCACAGCACGGCCACGTGGACCAGCTTGGGCACCACTTCCCTGAGCAGCTCCAGCCGCTTGCCAGTGAGAACGGCCGCCACGTTGGTGATGCCGGTGGCATTGCCGCCCGGCCGCGCCAGGCTCTCGGCCACGCCGGCGCTGATGGGATCGGTGACGCCCATGAACACGATGGGCACGGTAGACGTGGCCTTCTTCGCCGCCACCGCGGCGTTGCTGGTCACCGCCACCAGGAGGTCGATGTCCATGGCCAGCAGTTCGGCCGCATGCGCGCCCAACCGGCCCAGGTCCTGGCTCTCGTGGCGGTACTCGATGTGGATGTTCTGCCCTTCCACGTAGCCCAGGTCGCGCAGGCCCTGCTTGAAGGCCTCGAGCCGCGGCGCGTCGGCGGTGGCCGAGACGGCCGCGAGATAGCCCAGGCGCGGCACCTTTCCCTTGGCGATGGACTGCGCCTGCGCGACGCCGCCCATCGCGGCAAGCAGCAACGCTGCCAGCGCGAGGAACAGGCGGGGGATCTGGGCGCGGCGCATGGCGATCGGGCGAGTCTGGAGGCCGTCGGGGTAACCCGAAATTCTGCGCCCGCCAGCTCGGCTTGCCACTTCCGCATCCGGCCAGGAAACCCGGCCGATCGACCTAGGGACTAGTCCCAGCGCGGCGCCAGGCCTTCGGGATTCACCAGGCGTTCCCCGCGGTCCAGCGCGTCGATCCGGGCCATGTCCTCGGGCTGCAGCTTCAGCTGGGTGGCCGCCAGGTTGGACTGCAAATTGGCGCGCTTTGTCGACGAGGGGATCACTGCAAGACCCTTCTGCATCGCCCAGGCCAGCGTGACCTGCGCCGGCGTGGCCCCGGTCTGGGCGGCGATGGCCTGGATCACCGGCTCCTGCAGCGCCTTGCCGTAGCCCAGCGTCATGTACGAGGTGGTGTGGATGCCCTGTGCGGACGTGAACTCGACCACCTTGCGGTTCTGCAGCGAGGGATGCAGCTCGATCTGGTGGCTGGCGATGCGCTGCGCACCCACGGCGGCGATGGCCTCCTGCAGCAGCGCGATGTTGAAGTTGGACACGCCGATGAGCCGGGTCAGGCCTTCGTCCTGCGCCGCTGCCAAAGCGCCCATGAATTCGGCCACCGGCACCGCGCCGCCGGGCGAGGGCCAATGAATCAGCGTCAGGTCGACTTGCCCGGTGCGCAGCTTGGACAGGCTGGTCTTCAGGCTCGCAGCCAGCTTGTCAGCCGCCAGGTTCTCGGTCCAGATCTTGGTCGTGACGAAGAGTTTGTCGCGCGGCACGCCGCTCTCGGCGATGGCCTGGCCGACCTCGGCCTCGTTGCCGTAGATCTGCGCGGTGTCGACGAGGCGGTAGCCCAACTCCAGCGCGGTCTTCACGGAGTCGATGACGGTCTGGCCCTTCAGGCGGAAGGAGCCCAGGCCGAAGGCGGGAATGTTGGCGTTGTTCATGTTTTGCAGAGTGAATTCGGTGACAGCCCGCCAGTCTGAACCTTCGGCGGGCTTGGAAAAAGCGGGCACCCGGCACAGGATCTTTGAGTTGGACTCATCAATTTCGAGGAAGGGCACCCCCTCTTCCAATGGCCTAGTCCCCCTTGCCCGCACCCCACCAATGGCCAGGGACGGCGCCCTTCCCATCGCCCGGCCGGCGCGGTCCAATGGAGGACCATGAAGGCCCCGGACTCGTCGCCCGCATCGCTGACGGGCGAACTCGCGCCTTCCCGGGACTCCAGAAGCGTCCACCGCGGGCGCTTGTTTCGCAAGTACCTGCTGCTCATCCTGTCGCTGGTGACCACGGTGCTGCTGGCCTCCAGCGCCATCAGCCTGTACTTCGCCTACCAGGAGAACAAGGAGGCGCTCGCCAGCCTGCAGCACGAGAAGGCGGTGGGCGCGGCCTCGCGCATCGAGCAGTACGTGCTGCAGCTGTCGCAGCAGCTGACCTACGGCTCGCTCGCGCAGATCGATGCGCCCGACCTGGAGGCGCAGCGCACCGAGTTCTGGCGCCTCTTGCGCCAGGCACCGGAAGTGACCGACATCGCGCAGCTCGACCACCGGGGGCGCGAGGAGATCGCCGTGTCCCGCCTGGGCCTGGACGTGATGGGCTCGAACACGGACCGCTCCGGCGAGCCCGCTTTCCGCAACGCCACCGCGGACGCCACCTGGTATGGCCCGGTCTACTTCAACCGCGACACCGAGCCCTACATGACCGTGTCCATCCGCGGCATGGGCGACAACGCGCCGGTGACGGTGGCCGAGCTCAACCTGAAGTTCATCTGGGACGTGGTCTCGCGCATCCGCATCGGCCAGAAGGGCAAGGCCTACGTGCTGGACAGCAACGGCCTGCTGGTGGCCGACCCCGACATCGGGCTGGTGCTGCGCAAGACCAGCTTCGCCAGCCTGCCGCATGTGCAGGCCGCCGCGGCGGCCGAGGCGCTGGACGAGCAGGCCATGGTCTCGCGCGACCTGCAGGGCAACACGGTGCTCACCTCCATGGTGCCGATCAAGCCGCTGGGCTGGAAGGTGTTCGTGCAGCAGCCCATCGGCGAGGTGTACGCCAAGCTCAATGCCTCCTTCATCCGCGCCGCCATCCTGCTGCTGGCGGGCCTGGCGATCTCGGCCATCGCAGCCTCGGTGCTGGCTCGAAACATGGTGCAACCCATCCGCACGCTGGCGCGCGGCGCGCAACGCATCGGCCGCGGCGAGCTGAGCCAGAAAATCGTGGTGGACACCGACGACGAGCTCGAGGACCTGGCCGACCAGTTCAACAGCATGTCGGCGCAGCTGCGCGCCTCCTACGGCGAGCTGGAGCGCAAGGTGGAGCTGCGCACGGCCGAGCTGCGCGCCGCGCTCGAATTCCAGACTGCCACCGCCGATACCCTGCGGGTGCTCAGCCGTTCGCCCACCAATCTCCAGCCGGTGTTGCAGGCGGCGGCCGAGCGCTCTGTGCGCCTGTGCCGTGCGCACGGCAGCCGCGTGTGGCTGCCCACCGGCGACGGCCAGCTGCGCGCCATGACGGGTTTCCAGCTCGAGGGCCACATCGCCCTGGGCAACGACGAGGAGCTGCCGCAGAGCAGCGAGTCGGTGGTGGGCCGCGCCTTCGTCGAGCGCCGCACGGTGCATGTGGACGACGTGAGGCATCTGCTGGACTCAGCCTACCCTGCCTCGCGCCCCGGACAGTCGCGGCTGGGTTTTCGCACGATCCTGGCGGTGCCCATGGTGCGCGAGGGCGCGTCGGTGGGCGTGATCACCGTGCTTCGCAAGGACGTGCAGCCCTTCTCCGCCGCCGAGGTGCGGCTGGTCGAGACCTTCGCCGACCAGGCGGTGATAGCCATCCTCAACGCCCGCATGTTCCAGGAGATCGAGGACAAGAGCCGCCAGCTGGAGGTGGCCAACCACCACAAGTCGGAGTTCCTGGCCAACATGTCGCACGAGCTGCGCACGCCGCTCAACGCCATCATCGGCTTCTCGGAGGTGCTCACCGAGCAGATGTTCGGCCCGGTCAATGCCAAGCAGATGGAGTACCTGCGCGACATCCATTCATCGGGCCAGCACCTGCTCACGCTCATCAACGACGTGCTCGACCTGTCCAAGATCGAGGCCGGCCGCATGGAGCTGGACCTGAGCTGCTTCGACCTCGGCCTGATGCTGGACAACGCGATGATGCTGGTGCGCGAGCGCGCGCAGCGCCATGGCCTGTCGATCTCGCTGGAAGTGGGCGAAGGGCTGGAAGACTGGGTGGCCGACGCGCGCAAGCTCAAGCAGGTGGTGGTCAACCTGCTGTCCAACGCCGTGAAGTTCACGCCGGCAGGCGGCAGCGTGCGGCTGGTGGCCCGCCGCGTCGACCGGGATGGCCAGGCACAGGCCGAGCTGAGCGTGATCGACAACGGCGTGGGCATCGCCCCCGAAGACCAGGCCCTGGTGTTCGAGGAATTCCGCCAGGCCGGCGGCGACTACCTGCGCAAGTCGGAGGGCACCGGCCTGGGCCTGACGCTGTCCAAGCGCTTTGTCGAGCTGCACGGCGGCACGCTGGGCGTGCAGAGCCGGCTGGGCGAAGGGTCCGCCTTCACCATCGTGCTGCCGCGGCTCAAGCAGGAGGTACTCGCATGACGACATCAGGCAAGACCGTGCTGATCGTGGAGGACAACGAGAAGAACATGAAGCTCGCCCGCGACGTGCTGCAGCACCAGGGCCATGCCACCCTGGAGGCGCGCACCGGCGAGGAAGGCCTGCAGCTGGCCGTCGAGAATCGGCCGGACCTGATCCTGCTGGACATCCAGCTGCCGGGCATGGACGGCATCGCCCTCTTGCAGCGCCTGCGCGAGCATCGCTCGCTGGACGCGGTGCCGGTGCTGGCGGTGTCGGCGTCGGTGATGCCCGAGGACCGCACGCACATCGTGAGTTCCGGCTTCGACGCCTACATGACCAAGCCGATCTCCCTCAAGCCCTTCCTGGCCGAGGTGGAGCGGCTCCTGAAGGAAGGACGCGCACCATGAGCGACGGACACATCCTCGTGGTGGACGACGTGCCCAAGAACGTGCGCCTGCTGGCGGACCTGCTGGGCGTGCACGGCTACCGCACCAGCACCGCGGCCTCGGGGGCGGAGGCCCTGGCCTGCATCGCCAGCGAGCGGCCCGACCTGGTGCTGCTGGACGTGATGATGCCGGGCATGGACGGCTACGAAGTCTGCCGCGCCATCCGCGCCGACCCCGAATGCGCCGTGCTGCCGGTGGTGCTGGTGACGGCGCTGGACCCGGACCAGGAGCGCATCAAGGGCCTGGAGGCCGGCGCCGACGACTTCCTGGCCAAGCCCATCCACCAGGCCGAGCTGATGGCGCGGGTGCGCTCGCTGCTGCGGGTGAAGGCGCTGTACGACGAGGTGCAGCGCCAGCGCGCCGAGTTGCAGGCCTGGAACAGCACGCTGGAGCAGCGCGTCGCCGAGAGCGTGCAGCAGCTGGAGCGCGTAGGCCAGCTCAAGCGCTTCTTCTCGCCGCAGCTGGCCGAGGCCATCCTGGCCGGCGGCGCGCAGGACCCGCTCAAAAGCCACCGGCGCGAGATCACGGTCGTGTTCCTGGACCTGCGCGGCTTCACTTCCTTCACCGAGACCGCCGACCCGGAAGAAGTGATGGGCGTGCTGGCCCAGTACCACGCGGCCATGGGCGAGCTGGTGCTGCAGCACGAAGGCACGCTGGAGCGCTTCTCGGGCGACGGGATGATGATCTTCTTCAACGACCCGCAGCCGGTGCCCGACGCGCCCGCGCGCGCCCTGCGCATGGCGCTGCAGATGCAGGCGTGCATGACCAGCGTCAGCGGCCAGTGGCGGCGCCGCGGCTACGACCTGGCCATGGGCATCGGCATCGCGCAGGGCTTCGCCACGCTGGGCGGCATCGGCTTTGCGGGGCGCATCGACTACGGCGCCATCGGCACCGTCACCAACCTGGCCGCGCGCCTGTGCGGCGAGGCCGCGGGCGGCGAGATCCTGGTGTCGCAGCGGGTGCGCGCCGCACTGCAGGACATGAGCGAAGAAGCCCCCTGGGGCCTCGAGAACGTGGGCGACCTCGCGCTCAAGGGATTCGCGCGGCCGGTGCCGGCCTGGCGCGCTACGCCCTTGCCCTAGCGCCGGGTCTTCAGCCGGCCGGCTTGGCGGCGGGTGGATCGCTCCACAGCTTGCCGCCGGTGGCCCAGTTCTGCTTGGCGATGTCGTAGAAGACCACGTCCACGCCGTCGGCCGAGCCGCCCAGCGTCTTCACCACGGCCTCGGTCACGGCCTGCGCGAAGGCGCGCTTCTGATCGACCGTGCGGCCTTCGAACAATTCGACTCGGATGGTGGGCATGTGCTGATATCTCCTCTTGGGTGTGTTGATTGCATTCAGTCGCGGTAGCCAGGCGATGTGCGGTCCAGCCGGCGCAGCAGGGCCGGCCATTCCACATCACCATCCCACACGCTGCCGTCGCCCACCCACTCGTCGTAGGTGCGCTGCGCCAGTTCGGCGTGTACGACCGGCACCACGCCACCGGCAGCGGCCATGGCTCGAAGCTGGGCCTGGGCCGCGCGTTCGAGCAGATGCATGAGCATCCAGGCCTCGGCCACCGTCCGGCCCACGACCAGGGTGCCGTGGTTCTCCAGGATGAGGCCGTCAAGTTCGCCCAGGTCTTCCTTCAGGCGCTCCTGCTCCTCGGCGCCCAGCGCAAGCCCTTCGTAGGCATGGCGGCCCAGCCGGCCGTACAGGCGCATGGCGTACTGCGAGGTGGGCTGCAGCCCCTCGGGCAGCATGGACAGCGCCACGCCCCATGGCGTGTGCAGGTGGATCACGCACTCGACCTCGGGCCGCGCCTGGTGGACCGCGCCGTGGATGGAAAAGCCGCTGGGGTTCACCGGGGCACCCGAGCCGTCGACAACTTCGCCGCGCACGTTGACCTTCACCAGGCTGGAGGCCGTGATCTCGTCGAAGGTGGCGCCGAAAGGATTGAGCAGGTAGTGCCCCGGCTCGCCGGGCACGCTGGCCGACAGGTGCGTGTAGACCGTGTCGTCCCACCCGTTGACCGCCGCCATGCGGTAGGCGGCCGCGAGGTCGATGCGCACCTGTGCTTCGGTGCGCGGCGGCCGTTGGCGAGCAGGTGCGTTCATGGGTGTCGAAGACGAGCGTGCGAGGGGCGCCACTTTAGCGCGAGCCGGCCGGCCTTGCGGCATGATCGGCGAATGGCACGCAACATCGAGATCAAGGCCCGCGTGGCCGACCTGCAAGCCGTTGCCAAAGCGGCCGAGAGACTGGGGGCACAGGGCCCCACCGGGATCCTCCAGGACGATGCCTTCTTCCCCTGCCCCAACGGCCGCCTGAAGCTGCGCGCCTTTGCCGACGGCACCGGCGAGCTCATCTTCTACCGCCGCGCCGACCAGGCCGGCCCGAAGGAATCCTTCTACCTGCGCAGCCACACGACGCAGCCCGATGTGCTGCGCGAAAGCCTGGTGCTCGCCTACGGCAGCGCCGGCCGCGTGCGCAAGAAGCGCCTGTTGTATATGCACGGCCGAACGCGCATCCACATCGACGACGTCCAGGGCCTGGGCAGCTTCGTCGAGCTGGAAGTGGTGCTGCGCGATGGCGAATCCGCGGAAGACGGCGTGCGCGAAGCGCATCAGCTGATGGAGGACCTGGCCATCGACCCGGCCCAACTGATCGAAGGCGCCTACGTCGACCTGCTTCAGGCGGCCACCCCCACCCTGCCCGAGGCATTGACGGCTTCCCTGGTCGACCGTCATCGCGAAAGTGGGCGTTACTACCACGGCCTGTCGCATGTGGAAGCCCTGCTGCGCTGGCTCGACCGCTCGCGCGGCCTGGCGGCCGACGCGAGGGCGATCGAGGCCGCGATCTGGTTCCACGACGCGGTGTACGACACGCGCAGCAAGCGCAACGAAGCGGACTCGGCGCAGCTCGCGCGCCGCGAACTCGAAGCGCTGGCGTGGCCGCAGCCGGCGATTGCCAAGGTGGAAGCGATGGTGCTGGCCACGGCCGGCCATGCATTGCCGGCCGCCGCTGACGAGGACACGCGGCTCTTCATCGACCTGGACCTGTCCGTTCTCGGCCAGCCGGCGCCGGTGTATGCGGCGTACGCAGAGGCCATCCGGCGCGAGTACCACTGGGTCGACGAAGCGGCCTACCGTGCGGGACGCCAAGGCGTGTTGCGCGCCTTCCTGGAGCGCCCGCGCATCTACAACACGCAGCGCTGGCACGACGCCTGGGAGGCCCAGGCGCGCGCCAACCTTCGGCAGGAATTGGCAAGGCTGGAAGGCCGCTGAGCAACGAGGCCGACGACCATTGCGCGCGCTCCGAAAGCCCGCAAGACTACAGACTTCACGATTTGAACCCAGGAGACCCGACTGATGTCATCCCAGAAACTCCGCGTCAACTGCTTCACGATCTCGCTGGACGGCTACGGCGCCGGCGTCGACCAGGCGCTTGCGACACCGCTGGGCGTGCATGGCACGGATCTGCATGGGTGGATGCTCGGCACGCGCAGCTTCAGGAAGATGCTCGGCCAGGAAGGCGGCAGCACCGGCGTCGACGAATCCTTCGTGCAGCGCAGCTTCGAGAACATGGGCGCCTGGATCATGGGCCGCAACATGTTCGGTCCGGTGCGCGGGCCGTGGCCCGACGACGAGTGGAAGGGCTGGTGGGGGCCCAACCCGCCCTATCACGTGCCGGTGTTCGTGCTAAGCCACCACGCGCGCGCGCCCATCGAGATGGAGGGCGGCACGACCTTCCACTTCGTGACCGGCGGGATCGGTGAGGCCCTGAAGCTCGCGCGCGAAGCGGCCCAAGGCAAGGACATCCGCGTGGGCGGTGGCGTCTCGACGGTGCGGCAGTACGTGGAGGCGAAGCTGATCGACGAACTGCATCTCGCGGTGTCTCCGGTGTTGCTGGGTGCGGGCGAGTCGCTGTTCCAGGGTCTGGACTGGCGTGCACTCGGCTATCGGTGCGTCGAGCAGGTGGCGACGGAGAAGGCTACGCATGTCGTGTTGAAGCGGGGCTGATCGGGGTCGGTCCTAGCCCGATTCGAGGATGGGGCGCACGGGGCGCACGCGTTCGGGGCGCACGGGGCGCGGCAGGCGGTCAGCGGCGGGGGCTCATCCGGGGCGGTCGATGCTTCGCATCGACTGCGTTGCGGTGCTCACGCTGGGGCTTGTGCCGAAGAACTCGCTCCTCGACCTTCGGTCGATGCGCTCAGACAGCTTCGGCAAGTCAGAAACGGTCGCATTCCTGCCTGCGGCAGGAACGCTCAAGCCCCAGCGCTCCGCTCCTCACCGCCCCGGAAATCGCCCCCGCCGCTGACCGCCTGCCGCGCCCCGTGGGAAACGGTGTGACGGTTTCAACAACGGCCGAACCACGCAACGTCGCCTCTGTTGCTGCCCGTTGTGCATGACGGTTGGAGATGCACCACCGCCGTGTCCCGGTCAAAGGCCCGTGTGCCGCTGTGTGCGCAGCATGCGACTCGGGCGCCGAGCAGCGCAGCGGGACCGGCCTGTTCTTGTGTGCCGAAGGACACACAAGAACTTCAACATCTAGCTTGCGGCGGGTGTCTGAGCGACGGAGTCGCGAGTTCCGCCGCGGGCCGGTCTCGCGAGCAGCGCAGGGGAGCCGGCGCGAAGCGCCGGCCGCCCGAGTCGCATGCTGCGCACACAGCGGCGCACAGGCCTTTGACCCGCCCCGAACACGCACAACGCACAACGCACAACGCACAGAGCAACAGCCCAACAATCACCGAACGTCCGTAGCCTCGTGCCGATAAGGCGGCAACTTCGCGCCGCAATCACTGCAATACCGCGCCGAGATCGAATGCCCCTCGCTCAGACATTCGTGGCACGTGCGCGTCGTCGGCATCCGCAGGATGCGCCTCGACGTGAATTCGGCACTCACGATCCCCGTGGGCACCGCCAGCGTCCCCCAGCCCAGCAGCATCATGGCCGACGCGATCACGCGCCCCAGGTCCGTGTGCGGCGTGATGTCGCCGAAGCCCACCGTCGTCATCGTCGTGATCGCCCAGTAGATGCCCACCGGAATGCTCGTGTAGCCGTGCTCCGGACCTTCGACCACGTACATGAGCGTGCCCATCACCATCACCACCAGCATCACGAAGAGCATGAACACCACGATCTTGCGGCGCGACGCATGCAGCGCCTGCCCCAGCGCCGCGAACTCGTCGACGTACTCGGCCAACTTGAAGATCCGGAACATGCGCAAGAGGCGAAGCACCCGCACGTCGATCAAGGCCGACAGCCCCGGCACCAGGATCGCGAAGTACGTCGGCAGCACCGCCAGCAGGTCGATCAGTCCATAGAAGCTGCGGGCATACACCAGCGGCCGGCGCACGCACGCCAGGCGCGCGATGTACTCCGCGGTGAAGGCGGCGGTGAAGACCCACTCCATCACCGTGAACAGGCGCTGGTAGCGCGCATGCACCGAGCCGATGCTGTCGGCAATCACCACCGCCACGCTGGCCACGATGAATCCCAGGAGCACGATGTCGAACAGCCGGCCCGCGCGCGTGTCGGCTTCGAAGATGATCGTGTACAGGCGCAGCCGCCAGCCCGTCTCGGGGCGGCCCAAGCGCTGCCCGTCCCGCAATTGCATGGTGTCTGGCATGGGCGGCATCGTAGTGCAGGCATGCACCGTTCACCTCGCGTTCACCAACCCGTCCTACAAGGCGCCGAATGACAACGGGAGGGTGTCCATGCGAAACCGAATCCATCCGCATCGAGCGGCCCGCAATCTTCTCCTTGCGGCGGGCTGCAGTGCCTGCGCGGGCATCGTGTCGGCGCAAGCCGTGCGGCCGGAAACCGGCGCACTGCTGGGCCTGCAGCGCCAGACCGACATGATCTTCGTGCACGGCCTGGACGACCGGGGCGACGGCACTGCGAACCAGGGCAAAGGCAGCTGGCTTCGCGGCTTCGGCCAGGGAAGCAAGAGCACCAGCGACAGCAGTCTCTATGACGTCGACGGCAAGTCTTGGGGCCTGCAGGGCGGCTTCGACCTGCCCGGCCCGCCAAGACTGCAGAACTGGCGCTTCGGCGTGATGGGCAGCTATGGCGGCGTCCGCGCCGACGGCACCGCCGCCGGTACGTCGGCCACCTCGCAGGGCCGGGGCGACGGCTACGGACTGGGTTTCTACGGCACCTGGTTCCAGGACCCGGCCCGCCGGCTCGGCTGGTACGCCGACCTGTGGGGGCACTACGCCTGGTTCGACAACCACGTCGACACCACGGGCCTTGCGCGCAACGACTACAAGTCGCACAACACCACCGGCTCGGCGGAGGCCGGCTACGCCATCGGACTGGGCGATGCCGGTGGCTGGGCGCTCACGCCGCAGCTGCAGTGGGTCTACATCCACAACCACAGCTACAACTTCATCGAGTCGGACGGCACGCAGGTCGAAGGCGCGCACCGCGGCGGCTGGAGCAGCCGCCTGGGCCTGCGGATCCAGCGCGCGGCGGCGCCGGGTGGCAGCGACGCCCTGGAGCAGGCGGTGCTGCGCCCGTACGCCGCGATCAACTGGTGGCATGACGCGAGCGGCGACGAGGTGGTCTACGCCAAGACCCTTTCATACAAGGACCTCTACCCGAAGGACCGCTTCGAGCTCAAGGGCGGCGCCGGCGTGGCCTTCGGCAGACAGTGGAGCGGCTGGGGCGAGCTGGGCTGGCAGACCGGCAGCCAGTCCTACAGCGCGTGGACCGCCAGCCTGGGTGCGCGCTATCGCTGGTAGTGCGGCGGGGCCCGCTCAGTCGTCGCCGCCCTCGGAAAGCCCGCCCACTCGCTCCACTCGACGAGCCGCTGCGGCCAGCACCATGTCGGGCGCCGCTGCCAGCGTGAACCAGTGGCGCGCCCGCGTGATGCCGGTGTAGACCAGCTCGCGCGTGAGCACCGGGCTCAATTGCTGCGGCAGCAGCAGGGCTGCGTGGCTGAACTCCGAGCCCTGCGACTTGTGAACCGTCATCGCGAACACCGTGTCGACCGAACGCAGGCGGCTGGGCAGCACCCAGCGGATACCACCCGGCTGGTCGCTGGCCGGAAAGGCCACGCGCAGCCGCCGCTGCTGGAGTGCATCGCCCGACCCTTGCGCACCGGACATGGCAGATGCGCCGAAGGGCACCGAGAGTGCCACGCCCACATCGCCGTTCATCAAGCCCAGGGCATAGTCGTTGCGCGTGACCAGCACCGGCCTGCCTGCATACCAGCCGCCCAGTTCCGGCTCCAGCAGGCCCTGCGCGCGCAGCAGTCCGGCGATGCGGGGATTGAGGCCCTGCACGCCCTGCGGGCCACCGCGCAGCGCACACAGCAGCTGGAACCGCCCCAGCGCCTTCAACACCTCGCGCGCCCATTCGTCGTGCGCCTCCTGCGAGGCGTCCGCCTCGGGTTGCTGCGCGCGCATCAGGCGCAGGTAGTGGCCATAGCCGACCGGAGGCGGCACGGCGCGGCCCTGCTCCTTGCGGCCCTTGCCTGCGCTCGCAAAGGCATCGGGCGCGCCGTCGACCACCAGACGGCGCAGCGCTGCGTCATCGAGCGTCGCCTGCCCCACGCGTTGCAGCGAGGTCGACAGGTCCGCATGGCCGCCGGCCAGCAGTTGCCTCAACGCGGATTCATCGCCGTTGTTCACCGCTTCCGCCAGCCGGCCGATGCCGCTGCCGGCATCGAAGCGGTAGCTGCGGCGCAGCTTCACCACGGCCTGGTCCAGCGGACGTCCGGCATCGTCGCGCAGTGCCGCGTCGATTCGCTGGCCGGTGACGGCCTCCAGCCAATGCACCGTGGCCGCGTCGTAGTGGCCGGCGTCGGCGCGCTGGCACAGGTCGCCCAGCACCGCGCCGGCTTCCACCGACGCCAGCTGGTCCTTGTCGCCCAGCAGGATCAGGCGCGCCTGCGGGCGCAGCGCGGCCAGCACGCAGGCCATCATCTCCAGGTCGAGCATGGAGGCTTCGTCGAGCACCAGCACGTCCAGCGGCAAGGGGTTGCGCGCGTCGTGCCGGAAGTGGCGCGTGTCGGGCCGGCTGCCGAGCAGGCGGTGCACGGTGCTCACGGTGGTGGGGATGGCCGCCCGCAATGCATCACCCTCCGACAGTTGCGCGAACGGCAGCCCGGCCACCGCGCCGGCGATCGATTCGCCCAGCCGGGCCGCCGCCTTGCCGGTGGGCGCAGCCAGCCCGATGCGCAGGCGCGCGCCGCCGCTGGACAGGGCCAGGTGCTGCAGCAAGGCCAGCAGGCGAACGACGGTGGTCGTCTTGCCGGTGCCCGGGCCGCCGGTGACGATGCTGAAGGCCTGCCGCGCCGACAGCGCGCAGGCCACCTTCTGCCAGTCGGTGGCCTCGCCGTCGTCGGCGCGCTTCGGAAACAGCACGTCGAGCGTGGCGGCAACCGCGGCCTGCGCCTCGGGTTGCGCGGCGGCCGTGGGCAGCGCGACGCGGCGCGCCACCTCGGCCCGCACCGATTGCTCGTACTGCCAGTAGCGGCGCAGGTACAGCCGGCGGCCCACGCGCACGAGCGGCGTGGCACCGGGGCCATCGCCCACCAGCTCGGGTTGTGCATCGAGCGCGGAGATCCATCCCTTCAGGCTCACATCGCGGAGCCAGTGCGACGGCGCTTCAACGGCGACGCCTGCAACCGCGTCCTGCACCGGCGCACCGCCCTCCGGCGGCAGGGACAAGGCGCGACCCGCATCCTCCAGCGTGGCACGCAGATCCAGGCAGGCATGGCCGCGTCCGAGCTGGTGGCTGGCCAGCGCAGCGGCCAGGATCACCAGCGGTTCGGCAGCAGGCGCCAGGCGCGAGAAGAAGGCGGCGAGGCTGCGGTCCAGTTCTCGCAACCATCCGGCCTGCACCCAGCCCTCGATGGCATCGAGCACCGGCGCATGCGCGTCGGGCAAGGGGCCGAGAAAGACGGATGCGCTCACAGGTCCAGCTCCAGTTGGCCCTTGCGCGGCGGCGGCGGGCGGATGCCGCGCATCAGGTCGTCCAGCGCGTTCATCAAGGCGAGCGGCGGGCGCTCCATGTGCAGGCCCTGTCCCGTCGCCGCATGGCCGCGTAGGAACAGGTAGACCGCGCCGCCCATGTGGCGCTCGTAGTCGTAGTCCGGCAGGCGCGCGCGCAGCAGCCGGTGCAGGGCGAAGATGTAGAGCACGTACTGCAGTTCGTAGCGGTGGGCCAGCACCTCGGCGCGCATGGCGGCGGCGCTGTAGTCGGCGTCGCGCGGGCCCAGCCAGTTGGACTTGTAGTCGGCCACGTAGTAGCGGCCCTCGTGCTCGAAGACCAGGTCGATGTAGCCCTTGAGCATGCCGTTGACCTGCTGCGGCAGCAGCGGTGGCCGCGCGGCACCGCCCAGCGTGTGGCGGCACACCAGTGCGTCCAGCGCCAGCGTGTCCACCTGCTGGGCCGAGAGGAGGAACTCCATCTCGATCTGCACCTGCATGAGTCCTGCCGGGGCGATCGGCGTCGATGCGCCCAGCGGGGCCAGGTCGAGCGGGCTGTCCAGCCAGGCCAGCAGCCAGGCGTGCAGCGGCTGCGCCCAGTCGGCCCAGCCGCCGACCTGCGCGCGGCGCTCGATCTGCGTCATCAGCTCGGCCTGAAGCGCAGCGTCGGAGCGCAGGCGTGCGAAGCCCTGCCGCCCGGCCCATTCGAGCAGTCCGTGCAGGAAGCTGCCCGGCCCCGCGCCGCGCGCGAACTCGTGCAGGCTGCCGGCGGGCGTCGCGTCGATTGCGCTCGCCGATGCAAGGGGCTGCGGGCCTTCTGCCGCGCTGCTGTCGGCGTAGATGTCCTCTTCCGCGCTGGCGGGTGCCGAAGGCGTGGCGAGCGCATCTTCCAGCGCGTCCTCGCCCTCGAGGTCCCGCGACAGCGCCGCGCCCGCGCGGCGCAAGGCCGAGTAGCTCGCGATCCACCAGCGCTCGCGCGGCCCGGTGGGCAGCGGCGGCGCGGGCTTGGGCTGCAGGTCGACAGCGGGTGGACGGTAAGGCGTGGCCTGCGGCTCGGGCGCCGCTTGCACCGCGATGGCATCGCAGCCCTGGGCGAGGTCTTCCAGGGCGCTATGCAGTGCAGGTGGCGGCAGCGGTTCGCCACCGGACAGCAGGTAGCCCAGCGCGCTGCGCTCCACGTCGGCCAGCGGCAGCACGCCAACCCAGGTGGCGTAGCGTGCACGGGTCAGGGCCACATAGAGCTTGCGAAGGTCCTCGCCCAGGCGCTCGCGGTCCATGCGCTCGACGGCCTCGTCGTCGCACTCCAGCGCCACCACCAGCGTGCCGTCGTCCTCGTGCCATTTCAGCGGCAGCTCGTCACCCTTTGCGGCGCGGAAGCTGGTCGCGAAGGGCAGGAACACCAGTGGGAACTCCAGCCCCTTGGACTTGTGCACGGTGATGACCTTCACCAGATCCGCATCGCTCTCCAGGCGCAGGCGGCGCGCGTCGACCTCGGCGGTGGCGAACTCGCTGTCGTCGCGCTGCTCGGCTAGCCAGCGGATCAGCGCATGCTCGCCGTCGAGCTGAGCGCTGGCCTGCTGCAGCAGTTCGGCCAGGTGCAGCAGGTCGGTGAGGCTGCGCTCGTCCTCGCGGGCCAGCAGGCGCTGCGGCACGCCGAAGTCGTGCAGCAGGTGGCGCAGCATCGGCAGCACGCCCTGGCGCCGCCACATCTGCTGGTAGCGGCGGAACTGCAGCACATGCGCTTCCCATTGCAGCTCGTCGCGGCCCAGCTGGTCCAAGGCTTCCAGTGGAAGGCCCAGCGTGGCGCTGCCCAGGGCCGCGCGCAGCGGCCGGTCGTCCTCGGGCTCGGCGCAGGCCAGCAGCCAGCGCTGCAGGTCGGCGGCCACCGCGCTCTGGAAGACGGTTTCCTGATCCGAGAGGTAGACGCTGCGCAAGCCGCGCTCGGACAGGGCGCCCCGGATGGCGCGCGCCTCGCGGCCGCTGTTGACCAGCACCGCCACGTCGCCCGCCTTCAAGGCACGCAGTTTCCCCGTCCCGCTCATGAAGCCGGCCTCGCCTTCGCCGCCGGCGTTGAGCAGGCGCACGATCTCGGTCGCGCAGGACGCAGCCATGTCGCGCTGCACGTCGCCCTTCTTCGCATCGCCGGCCTCGGGCAGGGTCCAGCAGGTCAGCGCCGGTGCCTCGGCACCGTCTGCCCACCAGCGCTCGCCGCGGCCGCGGGCCTGTACCGCCACGAAGGGCAAGGGGTTGCGGCCCGCCGCATCGCGGAACAGGAAGGCGCCCTGCCCTGTAAGCCGCGCTTCGGCCTGCAGGAACACGTGGTTCACCGCCTCGACCATGCCGCGCGTGGAACGGAAGTTGGTGCCCAGCGTGCTGTGCCGGCCCTCAGTGTCGCGGCGTGCCGCAAGGTAGGTGTGGATGTCCGCGCCCCGAAAGGCGTAGATGGCCTGCTTGGGGTCGCCGATGAGCACCAGCGCGGTGTCCTGCGCATTGCCTGCGGCGCCGTAGACCGCGTCGAAGATGCGGTACTGCAGCGGGTCGGTGTCCTGGAACTCGTCGATGAGGGCCACCGGGAACTGCTGGCGGATCAGCGCCGCCAGCCGCGTGCCGTTGGGCCCCTGCAGCGCGGCGTCCAGGCGCGTGAGCAGCTCGTCGAAGCCCATCTGCGCGCGCCGGCCCTGCTCGACGTCGAAGCGCTGCGCGATCCATTGCGCCGCGTGGCGCAGCAGCGAGGCGCGGCCGTCGGGCAGTTGCGAGACGCGCTGGCGCAGCGTGAGCATGTCGTCCAGGGCGGGATGGTCCGGCACCGGCATGCCGGGCTTGAAGGCCGCGGCCAGGCCCTCGGGCGTGAGGCGCGTCCAGCCCGTGCTGTTGTCGGGCAGCGGAACGATCTCGTCGCTGGCGGCCCAGCGTCGCAGGCCATCCAGCCAGGGCTGGTAGTAGCGCGCCTGCAGCTTCTGCGCGACCACCTGCTTGGCGGCCACCGCGCGGTCGAGCAACTGCTGGAGTTCATCGGCCCACTGCAGCCAGGGCGCCTTCATCTCGGCCAGCAGGCGCTGCGACGCTTCCATGGCCTCGCCCAGCGCCTGCGCGGGCGGCAGGCCTGGGCCCAGGGCATCGCCAAGGAGGCGCAGCTTCTCGACCGCATCGCGCAACTGCTCGGGGTGCGTCCACCACTGCCGCACCTGCTGCGCCTGCTCGCGCGACAGCGGCGTGAAGAAGGTGCGCCAGTAGTCGCGCGCGGCTTCGGCCAGCAACTCGCGCTGGTCGGTCTCCAGGGTCTGGCTGAACAGGGCGCCGCTGTCGAAGGCATGCTCGCGCAGCATGCGGTTGCACCAGCCGTGGATGGTGGAAACCGCGGCCTCGTCCATCCACTCGGCGGCCAGGCGCAGCGTGCGGGCACAGGCCGGCCACTGCGCCGGCGGGTACTCGGCGCGCAGGTCGTGCAGCAGGTCTTCGCCGGGCGAGCGCTCCGGCACGTCGGCCGGCTCGGCCAGGAAGGCCTGCGCGGCCTCGGCCAGGCGCGCGCGGATGCGGTCGCGCAGCTCCTTGGTCGCGGCTTCGCTGAAGGTCACGACCAGGATCTCGGGCGGCGTCAGCGCGCGGCGGAAGGCCACGCCATCGCCGCCATGGCCCAGCACCAGCCGCAGGTAGAGCGCGGCAATGGTGAAGGTCTTGCCGGTGCCGGCACTGGCCTCGATGAGCTGGCTGCCGCCCAGCGGAAGCGTCAGCGCATTCAGCAACTGTGGCGTGCTCATTCGGCGGCCTCTCTTGGCGGCTTGCCCACGGCTTCGCTCATGGGCTTGATGAGCCCCTCGCTCCAGCGCGCGAACTCGCCGCCGTGCCACAGCGCATCGAAGTCGGCAAACGCGCGCGCGAGGTAGTCGTTGTCATCGCGCTCTGCGCGGCGGCCGAAGCGCGGGTCGTGGTCCTCGAAGGTGCTGCGCGCGGCCTCGAAAGCTTCTGCATGCGCGGTGCCGAGGGCGCTGCCACCCTTGTCGACCCAGGCCAGTGCGCTGTGCAGCGCCAGCGGCAACGGACGGCGCAAGCCCTCGCTCCACGCCTGCAGCAGCACGCGCCAGTGCGCCAGCGCCTGCTCCTGCGACAGCGGCGCCAGCCGCACCTTCCCGGCCTTGCTGACAACCAGCGTGGTCATGGGCTGGCCCGCCACGTGCGCGGCGAGGTGCGCCACCCAGAAGGGCACCAGCCGGTCGCGCCGGTAGCTGCGGCCCTTGACCATGCTGCCGCTGTCCAGCAGCAGGCGGCAGCGCTCGCCCGCCGCATTGGCGCGCAGCTGGCCGAGCCAGTCGGACAGGCGCAGCGATTCGTCTTCCTCGCCGGGCGGCAGCACGTCGAGCGCCTCGTCGGCCAGGGCCTGCGGCCACTCGGCCAGCGCCTGGGTGTACTCGCCGAACATCTTGTCCATGGGGGCCGCGAGGTCCTCCTGCACCAGCTCGCCGAAGGGGCCGTCGGGCAGGTCGCCGCGGCGGGCCATGCGCTCCAGCTCCACCTGCAATGCGCCTTCGCGCGTGTCCAGCAACGCGGTCTGCGCGCGGATCAGCTCGTCCTGCAGGCGCCAGTTCTGCAGGCCGTCGATCTGGAAGGGCTCCTGGTCCTCGCCGGCCGGATCGTCGCCTTCGAAGAAGATGCCCAGGCGCAGCCGGAAGAAGCTGCGCGCCGGGTTGCGAAGGAAGTCGCCCAGCAGGCGCAGCGTCAGCGGGCCTTCGAAGCGCCAGGACGGCAGATGCGGGTCGACGGCGGCCTCGGCCGCATCGGGCGCGGCGGCGGCGCGCCACTCGTGCGCATGGCTGAACAGCCGAGGGTCCGCGCCGGCATGGAAGTAGGCGGGGTCGAAGGGCTGCAGCTTGTGCTCGACCGTGAGCGCATGCAGCAGGCGCTCGCCGGCCTGCTCCTGCGCCAGCGCCTCGTCGTCCTTGTGCCGCCAGCCGGCCGCGATGTGGTCGCGCAGCTGCGCCACCAGCACCGAAGGCGGGCGCTCGGAATGGTCGTGGATGCTGCGTCCCACCCAGCTGATGTGCAGGCGCTCGCGCGCCGAGAGCAGCGCTTCGAGAAAGAGATAGCGGTCGTCTTCGCGCCGCGAGCGGTCGCCGGGCCGGTAGTCCTGCCCCATGAGGTCGAAGTCGGCCGGCGCGCGGGTGCGCGGGTAGTCGCCGTCGTTCATGCCCAGCAGCGCCACCACGCGGAAGGGAATGGCCCGCATGGGCAGCAGCGTGGCGAAGGTGACGCTGCCGGCGAAGAAGGGCCGGTTGAGCGTGGGCTGGTCGATCTGCGCCAGCCAGTGCTCGCGCACCACCGGCAGCGGCAGCGCCTCGTCGTGCAGGCCGGCGGCGGCGCAGGCATCGAGCCAGTCCTGCAGCGCGCCCTGCAGCCGGCGCAGGGTGAAGCCGTCGGCCTCGCCCTGCGGCGCGAAGAAGTCCTCCAGCAGCGCACGCAGGCGCTCGCCCCACTGCAGCGGCGTGGCCGGTTCGGCCAGCTGGCGCCAGTGCGTCTCCAGCGCGGAGACAAACTGCACCAGCGGGCCCAGCAGCGCGGCTTCGAGGCCGCCCACTTCATCGAGCGGCTCGATGCCTTCCCAGGCCTGGCCACTGCCCACGGCATAGCCCAGCAGCATGCGCGCCAGGCCGAAGTCCCAGCTGTTCTGCGCCCCGGCTTCGGGCAGGTCCAGTGATTGGCGCTGCTGTGCATGCAGGCCCCAGCGCACGTTGGCGGCGCGCACCCAGCGGTGCAGCAGCGGCAGCTGCGTGGCCTCGATGCCGAAGCGCTCACGCACCGCCGGCACCTCCAGCCAGTCGAGCACGTCGCTGGTCGCGATGCGCGACTGCGGCAGCGCTAGCAGGCGTTCCAGCGCGCCCAGCAGCGGGTCGTGGTGGCGCTGCGCTTGGTCGGCGACGCTGAAGGGGATGTAGCGCGCGTCTTCCGGCGGCAGCAGGCCGAACACCGCCTGGATGTGCGGCGCGTAGGCGGCCACGTCCGGCACCATCACGATCACGTCGCGCGGACGCAGGCTCGGGTCGGCGGCGAAGGCGGCCAGCAGTTGGTCGTGGAGCACTTCCACCTCGCGCTGCGGACCGTGGCTCTGGTGGAAGCGGATGGAAAAATCCTTGCGTGCGTCCAGCGGCTGCCACAGCGCGCGCGATTCGGCCAGCGGACGCAGCTCGCGGATGTCGTCCTGCAACTGGCGCAGCAGGCTGTCCTGCTGGTTGGCGTCGAAGCAGTCGATGCGCTGGCCGATGGCTTCCATCAGCTTCGCATGCTGCTCGTGGGCGCTGTCGAACTGGTCGAGCAGACGGATGAAGTCGCGCCCCTGCTTGCCCCACGCGGCCAACAGCGGGTGCGCATGCAGGTGCCGCTGGTCCTCGGGGATGAAGCCTTCGCTGCCCTTGCGGCGGCGCCGGCGCGACGCGGCCACCTCGGCGCGCAGCAGGTCCTTGTCGGCCAGGATGTGCGACCAGTCGTGCTCCGACGGGTTGTGCACGCACATCAGCACCTGCACCCAGCGCGAGAGCGCAGCCAGCACCTCCAGCGATTGCTGAGGCAGCGAGGAGACGCCGAACATCACCAGCCGGCGCGGCAGGCCATGCGGCCGCGCATCGGCCGGGATCTGTGCGGCGCGCGCGAGGAAGCGCTGGTGCACGGCGGCGCGGCTGCTGCCGGCCTGCAAGTCGCCCACGTCGTCCTGCAGCGCGCGCCACAGGCGCGGCTGCCAGCGCAGCTCGGGCGGCACGGGCTTCAGGCCGCCGCGGCTGGTGAGGATCTCGTCCTCACCCTGCGCCCATGAAGCCAGCCAGTCGGCGCGATAGACCTGGTACTGGTCGAACAGGTCGGCCAGGCGCTCGGCCAGCTGATGGCGCTTGCGCAGGTCGCTGTCGTCCTGCAGGAAGCGTGCGAGCGGCGCGAACACCGGCTCGGCCAGCAACTGCGGCAGGAGGCGCATCAGGCGCCACACCAGCAGCGACTTGTCGAATGGCGAGGTGGCGGGCACTGCATCGTCACCGAGCACCGAGCGGTAGGCGCGCCACAGGAAGGCGGAGGGCAACTCGGTCTTGAGCGCGGCGGCGATGCCCGCGCCGCCCTGCAACACGTCGCGCGCCAGCGAGAGGCGGATCCACTGCGCCACGCCATTGCTCTGCACCAGCACCTGCTCGTCTTCCAGCGGCGCCAGCGGATGGCGCTGCATCCACGCGAGCAGCAGGTCGCGCAGGGCTTCGGGATGGTTGCCGTGGACCACCATGAAGCCGGGCGGGAGCATGGGGGGCGGGTGGGCCGAGGGGGCCTTTTTCTTCAGATCCATAGGCAAGGCTGGCAGTGTAGTGGCGCGGACGACCGCCTCCCGGGCCGCGCCGGTCAGCCGAAGCCGGTGGGCACCTCCAGCCGCTGCGCGAGGCGCGCCGCGTCGAAGGGCGCATCCACCTTCACGTCGTTGTCGAAGTAGCAGAAGACCTCGCGACGGCCGCGTGCCGCCGGCTGGTCCGATGCGAGTTTCGCGTCATCGGGCTGCCGTCCCTGGCGCCAGGCGCGGATGCGCCCGGCCCAGCGGTCCAGCGCCGGATCGCCGTAGCCGCTGGCATAGAGCTTCTTGTCGCCGTGCAGTCGCACATAGGCGAAATCGGCCGTCAGGTCCTCGATGAGCGGCCAGCGCCCCGCCGTGTCGGCCACCACCATCGCAACGCCGTGGCGGCGCAGCAGCGCGATGAACTCCGGGTTCACGAAGCTCTGGTGCCGCACCTCCATCGCATGCCGCAGGCGAAGGCCGCGCGGCGCCTCCAGCCAGCTGCGGCCCTCCAGCCGTTCGTCGTGCGCGCGTGCCAGCGCCAGTGCAGACGCGACGTCATGCGGCAGCAGCTTCAGGAAGTCCTCGATGCGCTGCGCATCGAAGGCCATGCTGGGCGGCAGCTGCCACAGGATCGGCCCGAGCTTGCGGCCCAGGGCCAGAACGCCCGAGGCCAGGAAGTTGGCCAGCGGCACCCGCACGTCCCTGAGCCGATGCATGTGCGTGATGTAGCGCGAGCCCTTGACGGCGAACACGAAGTCATCGGGAGTCTGGCAGGCCCAGTCCTGGTAGGCCTCGGGCCGCTGCAGCGAGTAGAAGGAGCCGTTGAGCTCGATGCTCGGCAGCATGCCGGCCGCGTAGGACAGCTCCAGGTACTGGGGCAAGCCGCGCGGGTAGAAGCGTCCGCGCCAGGGCGCGTAGCGCCAGCCGGAGATGCCGATGTGGATGCCTTCGCCTCTCGCTCGTGCCATGACCATGTCCCAGGACTGCATGGACAGGCTGAACCGCGGCGGGCCCATCCGGCGTAGGACTTGCGCGCGTGTGTGCGCATGGCCGCGCCGCCGATGACATGCCAAGCGCCCTCGCAGGGTGGAGAGGCGCAGTGTTCACCAAACCCGCCCGGCCGTGGCTAAATGTCCCGACCCGCACGATCGGAAGCGCCATCTTGCAAGCACCTGCCCCCGCCGCAACCGGCGAATTCGCACCATGAGGGAATTCAGCCGCCTGCACCGCCGGCTCCACCCGGACGCCCAGGCCACGCGCCTGCGCACCGCGGTGGCGCTGGCACTGGCCGGCGGTGCCTTGATGGCGGTTTTCAAGACGGGCGCCGCGGTGACCACCGGCTCGGCCGCCATGCTGGCCGAGGCGGTGCATTCGTGGATCGGCACGGCCTCGGAGATCTTCCTCGTGGCCGGCTACCTGGCAGCACGCCGGCCTTCGGACGACGCGCATCCGCTGGGCTATGGACGCGAGTCTTTCGTGTGGTCGCTGTTCGGCTCCATCGTGATGTGCGTGGTCGGTGCGCAGGTGGCCGTCTGGCGCGGCATCACGCAATGGCACGTGATCGAGCCGCCGCCGGACTACCGGGTGGGCTATGCGGTGGTGATCGTTTCGCTGGCCTTCCAGAGCCTGTCTTTCGCGCGCGCCGTGCGCTTCGTGCGCGAGCGCGCCGCGGAGCGCGACCACGGCATCTTCAAGCATGTGCTGGACACCTCCGACTCGCAGCTGCGCGCAGTGGTCATCGGCGACCTGATCGCGCTGCTGGGCCTGTTCATCGCCGGGCTGGGCATGGCGCTGCACCAGCTCACCGACGAGGTTCGCTACGACGCGCTGGGCTCGATACTGATTGGCGTGCTGATGGGCGTGGCGGGGCTGGTGCTCATCAACGTCAACCGGCGCTTCCTCGCCGGCGTGCCCTTGCCGGAGGAGCGCCGCCAGATGGCCATCCATGCGATCGAGCAGCACCCGGACATCGAGCGCGTGACCTACTTCTTTGCCGAATACGTGGGGCCGGACCGTCTGGTGGTCGCTGCGCGCGTGATCGTCGTGGGCGACCCGCCGCAGACCGAGCTCGCGCGCCTGCTGCACGAGATGGAAACGCGGGTGATGGAGCACAAGTCGGTGGAACGCGCGGTGTTCGCGCTGGCCATGCCGCAGGAGTACGAGAAGCGGGGTGCCGGCCCAAAGAAAAAGGCCGCTGGTTGATCACCAGCGGCCTTCCTTGTTGGTCGGTGTGAAAGGATTCGAACCTTCGACCCCTTGCACCCCATGCAAGTGCGCTACCAGGCTGCGCCACACACCGAAGCCGTCGATTATAGCCTGAGGAATTCAGCGATTCAGGGTCAGGAGCTCGCGAATTTCAAAGAGTTCGCGCCGCAGCTGCTGCAGGGGCGACATGGCGCCCGCGCGCAGGGGTGCCCGGGTGGCCGGAACTGCAAGGGCGACGCCGTCCGCGGCCTCGGCCTCTGCCTCGCGGGCGTCTTCTTCCTCGTGCAGGGCGGCCTCGAATTCTTCCTGGTCGATCTCGATCGCTTCCACGCCCTCCAGCGGCCCTTCGCCGACGGACTTGCGTCGATCGCGCTCGGACGCCACCAGCTCCTGCAGCTTGTTGCGCGCACCGCTGATGGTGAAGCCCTGGTCGTAGAGCAGGTCGCGGATGCGGCGGATCATCAGCACCTCGTGGTGCTGGTAGTAGCGCCGGTTGCCGCGCCGCTTCATGGGGCGAAGCTGCGTGAACTCCTGCTCCCAATAGCGCAGCACGTGCGGCTTGACGCCACACAGCTCGGCCACCTCACCGATGGTGAAGTAGCGTTTGACCGGGATCGACGGGAGGGCTTTCTCCATTGAAATCAAGACGGTGCGAGGGAAAGTTCACGAGGTTACTCCAGGCGCAGCGGCTGCGCAAAGAGAACTTATTCCGCGCCCAGGCTCCACTCGACTTCTTCGGCCACATTCCCGCTGATCTGCTCCTTGAGCTTGGCGCTGGCATGGAAGGTGGCGACCCGGCGCGCACCGATCGGGATAGCCTCGCCGGTGCGCGGATTGCGCCCGGGTCGCGGTGCCTTGGTGCGGATCTGGAAGTTGCCGAAGCCGGAGATCTTCACGTCCTCGCCCTCGATGAGGCTGCTCGCGATGAGCTCGAAGAAGGCCTCGACCATGTCCTTGGACTCGCGCTTGTTCAGGCCGATCTGCTCGAACAGCAGGTCGGCCAGGTGCGCCTTGGTCAGGGCGGGCGTCTCGATGGCTTCGATCGTGATTTCCATGGTGGCCGTGTCTCCCTCTCGTGGTCGTCTCTTGCGTTTCGGATCAGCGCAGGCGTGCGCCCAGTTGCTGGGCCAGCGCGTCGATGATGGCGCGCACCGCCGGCTCGACCTGCTCGTCGGTCAGCGTGGCGCTGGCGCCCTGGAAGCTCAGGCGCACCGCCATGCTCTTCTCGCCCTGGGCCAGCGTGCCGCCGGCGGCGCCGGGCTGCGGACGGTAGATGTCGAACAGCGCGGCATGCTGCAGCAGGCCCTGCGTGTTCGCGCCGTGGATGGCCTTCATGAGGGCGGCGTGCGTGACCGGCTCCGGCACCACCACCGCGATGTCGCGCTCCACCGCCTGGTGCTTGGGCACCGGCTGGGCCACGGGCACCACGCGTTCTTCCACCGCATCGAGGTCCAGCTCGAAGAGCACGGGGGCCGAAGGCAGCTCCCAGCTCTGGCGCCAGCGCGGATGCAGTTCGCCCACCACGCCGATCTGGCGGCCGTCCAGCAGCACCCGTGCGGCGCGGCCGGGGTGCAGTGCCGGATGGTTTACCGGCTCGAAGCTGGCGACGCGCGGCGCCAGCAGCGCTTCCACGTCGCCCTTGGCCTCGAAGAAGTCGGCGCGGTGAGCCTTGCCATCCCAGCGAGCTTCTTCCGCATCGCCCCAGGCCAGGCCCGCAAGCCGCATCGGCTGGCGGATGCCGGCCACGGTGGTGTCGGTGGTCTTCACGCTGTCGTCGCGCATGAACACGCGGCCCGCCTCGAACACGCGCACGCGCGCCGCCTTGCGGTCGATGTTGAACTTGAGCACCTGCAGCAGCGAGCCCATCAGCGAGGAGCGCATCACGCTCATCTGGCTGGCGATGGGGTTGAGCAGCTGGATCGGGTTGGCGTTGCCGGCCAGTTCCGATTCCCAGTGCGCTTCCACGAAGCTGAAGTTGATGGTTTCCTGGTAGCCCAGGTCGGCCACGCGATGGCGAACGCCGAAGCGGCCCAGGCGCGACTCGGGGCGCACGCGGGCGGTGATGGGCGCCAGCGGCGGCGTGGTCGGCAGGTTGTTGTAGCCGACCAGGCGGGCCACTTCCTCGATCAGGTCTTCTTCCAGCAGCAGGTCGAAGCGGTGCGACGGCGGCGTGACGGTGATGCTGCCCTCGCCTTCCTTCAGCGCGAAGCCCAGGCGGCGCAGCGCGTCGGCGCACTGGGCCTGCGTCAGCGGCATGCCGATCACGCGGGCAGCGCGCGCCACGCGCAGCGTCACCGGCCTGGCTTCGGGCAGCTTCAGCGCCTGGTCGTCGATCGGGCCGGCTTCGCCGCCGCAGATCTGCTGCACCAGGCGGGTGATGTGCTCGATGACGTCCACCGTGCGGCTCGGGTCCACGCCGCGCTCGAAGCGGTGGCCGGCGTCGGTCGAGAAGTTGAAGCGGCGCGAGCGGCCCTGGATGGCTTCGGGCCACCAGAAGGCCGCCTCGATGTAGATGTTGCGGGTGTCGTCGCTCACCGCGGTGGCGTCGCCGCCCATGATGCCGGCCAGCGATTCGACTTCGCGCTCGTCGGCGATCACGCCGACCTGGCCATCCACCGTGACGGTGTTGCCGTTGAGCAGCTTGAGCTGCTCGCCCGGCTTGCCCCAGCGCACCGTGAGGCCGCCATGGATCTTGTCGGCGTCGAAGATGTGCGAGGGCTGACCGAATTCGAACATCACGTAGTTCGACACGTCCACCAGCGGCGAGACGCTGCGCTGGCCGCAGCGGGCCAGGCGGTCGACCATCCAGGCCGGCGTCTTGGCCTTCGTGTCCACGCCGCGCACCAGGCGGCCGGAGAAGCGGCCGCACAGCTCGGGCGCCTCGACCTTCACCGGCAGCACGGACGCATGCGCGGTTTCCACCGGACGCACCTGCGGCGTGTTCAGCGGCGCACCGGTCAGGGCGGAGAGTTCGCGGGCAATGCCGTACACGCTCAGGCCATGCGCCAGGTTGGGCGTGAGCTTGAGGGTGAGCAGCATGTCGTCGAGCTTGAGCACCTCGCGCACGTCGGCGCCCACCGGCGCATCATCGGGCAGTTCCAGCAGGCCGCCGTGGTCGTCGGACAGCTGCAGTTCGCGGGCCGAGCACAGCATGCCCTGGCTTTCCACGCCGCGCAGCTTGCCCAGCTTGATCTGGAAGGGCTTGCCGTCCTCGCCCGGGGGCAGTTCGGCGCCCACCAGCGCGCACGGCACCTTGATGCCGACGCGGGCATTGGGTGCGCCGCACACGATGTTCAGCAGCGCGCCCTGCCCTGCATCCACCTGGCACACGCGCAGGCGGTCGGCGTTGGGGTGCTGCACGGCTTCCTTGATCTCGCCCACCACGATCTTGCTGAAGGGCGGCGCCACCGGACGGCGCTCTTCCACCTCGAAGCCGCCCATGGTCAGGGTGTCGGCCAGTTGTTCGCTCGTCAGCGGCGGGTTGCAGAACTCGCGCAGCCAGGACTCGGGGAATTGCATTTTTCTTGCGACGCTCTTGTTCGTTCGAGGGAATGGATTACTGGAATTGGCTGAGGAAGCGCAGGTCGCCGTCGAAGAACAAGCGCAGGTCGTTCACGCCATAGCGCAGCATGGCCAGGCGGTCGATGCCCGAGCCGAAGGCGAAGCCGATGTAGCGCTCGGGGTCCAGGCCCATGTTGCGCACCACCTGCGGGTGCACCTGGCCGGAGCCCGACACTTCCAGCCAGCGGCCGGCGAGCGGGCCCTGCTCGAACATGATGTCGATCTCGGCGCTGGGCTCGGTGAAGGGGAAGTAGCTGGGACGGAAGCGCAGCTTGAGCGCGTCGGTCTCGAAGAAGGTCCGCACGAAGTCCAGGTACATGACCTTCAGGTCCTTGAAGCTCACGTTCTCGCCGATCCACAGGCCCTCGACCTGGTGGAACATGGGCGAGTGGGTGGCGTCGCTGTCCACGCGGTAGGTGCGGCCCGGGGCGATCACACGGATGTCGGGCATGTGTTCTTGCCCGGCGTACTTCTTCGCATGGGCTTGGGCGTAGCGCACCTGCATGGGCGAGGTGTGCGGACGCAGGTTGAACAGCAGGCCTTCCTCGTCCTTCATGTCGACATAGAAGGTGTCCTGCATCGAACGCGCCGGATGGTTCGGCGGGTTGTTCAGCGAGGTGAAGCTGTACCAGTCGGTCTCGATCTCGGGGCCGTCGGCCACGTCGAAGCCCATGCTGGCGAAGATGGCCTCGATGCGCTCCTGGGCACGGGCCACCGGGTGAAGGCCGCCACCGGCGCGGCGGCGGCCGGGCAGCGTGACGTCCAATGCCTCGGCGCGTAGCTGGACGTCGAGTTCGGCGTCGGCCAGCTGCTGGCGACGCTCGGTGAGCGCAGCCTCGATGGCCTGCTTGGCCACGTTGATGGCGGCGCCGCGCGACTTCTTCTCGTCCACGGGCAGCTGGGCCATGCCCTTCATCAGCTCGGTGATGCGGCCGGACTTGCCCAGGAACTGCGCCTTGGCATTCTCGAGGTCTGCCGGCGCGGTTGCGTTGGCGAAGGCGGCACGGGCGTTGTCGACCAGGGTGTCCAGCTCGTTCATGGAGGAATCTTTTTCGATCTAGCGAGGAAGGCGCGGGAGAAAACAAAAAAGGGCTGGTGCTCTTGCAAGCGCCAGCCCTTGTACCGTGGGCGCGAACCGCCTGCCCGCTACAGGCATGCGGCCCGACGTGCAGGATCAAGCAGCCAGCTTGGCCTTGACCTGCTCCACGATGCCGGCAAAAGCGGCCTTGTCGTGCACGGCGATATCGGCCAGGACCTTGCGGTCGATCTCGATACCGGCCTTGCGGATGCCGTTGGCGAACTGGCTGTAGGTCAGGCCCAGTTCACGCGAGGCAGCGTTGATACGCGCAATCCACAGTTGGCGGAAAACGCGCTTCTTCGTACGACGGTCACGGTAGGCGTACTGGCCTGCCTTCATCACCGCCTGCTTGGCGATGCGGAAGACATTGCCGCGACGACCGCGGAAGCCCTTGGCAAGGGCGAGAACCTTCTTGTGGCGGGCGCGAGCCGTTACACCACGTTTGACGCGAGGCATGTGATTTCTCCTTGTTCGTCAGTTGATCAAATGCCCATGCCGGGCAGCATGGCGGCCATCGAAACCATGTTGGTCTCGTGAACCGCGACTGCACCGCGCAGGTGGCGCTTGTTCTTGGTGGTCTTCTTGGTCAGGATGTGACGCTTGAAGGCTTGACCGCGCTTGACGGTGCCACCGGGACGAACGCGGAAACGTTTTTTCGCGCTGCTCTTGGTCTTCATTTTGGGCATGTTCATGCTCCTTTAAATTGTGCTCGTGAGGCGCCTTGGATTGGTTCCATGGACTTGTTGGCCCCGAGACACTTCTTCATCCCGCCCCGCCCTTTCGGCCGAGGCGAAATCCCTTCAAAAAACTAAACCGCCAGCTCAGGCCGTCGTGGCCGTGCTGGCAACCGGCTCGCCGGCCGGCTTGGCAACCCCAGCGGCACCCGGCTTCTTGCGGCCCGGAGCGATCATCATGATCATCTGCCGGCCCTCGAGCTTGGGGAACTGCTCGACGAGGATGGTGTCGCCAAGGTCGTCCCGGATGCGCTGCAACAGCGCCAGGCCCAGTTCCTGGTGCGTGATCTCGCGGCCGCGGAAGCGCAGCGTGATCTTGCATTTGTCGCCTTCTTCAAGAAAGCGCCGGATGTTGCGCATCTTGATGTTGTAGTCGCCGTCGTCGGTGCCGGGCCGGAACTTGATTTCCTTGACCTCGATGACCTTCTGCTTCGACTTCGCTTCGGCCGCCTTCTTCTGCTCGTGGTACTTGAACTTTCCGTACTCGATGAGCCTGCAGACAGGCGGCGTGGCATTGGCGACGACTTCCACCAGGTCCACGTCGGCGTCGCCCGCCATACGCAAGGCCTCAGCCAGGCTGACAACGCCCAGCTGTTCGTTCTCTGGTCCGATCAGACGGACTTCCGGGGCCATGATTTCCCGGTTCAGGCGGTGTTGCCGTTCCTCGCGGTGGCGGCGGTCGCGAAATGCAGTAGCGATGGTCGAATCCTTCAGTCAACTTGCCGTTTTTCCACGGCGAAAGCCGCCTCGGCACGCACCCACAGGCAGGAGATGCAAAAAGCCATGTCAGCGCTCTGGCATGGCGATTCGATCAACGCTTGTGTTTGATGTCCTCGGCGATCTTTTCAGAGAAGGCCTGGAGGGACATGGCACCGAGGTCAATATTGCCCCGGGCGCGTACTGCGACGGCACCGGCTTCCTTCTCCTTGTCGCCCACGACCAGGATGTAAGGCAGCTTTTGCAACGAATGCTTGCGTATTTTATACGTAATCTTCTCGTTGTGCAGATCCAGCTGAACTCTAAGCCCTTGATTCTGCAACGCTTTTGTTACTTCCGCAGCGTAATCGGCCTGTCCTTCGCTGATATTGAGCACCGCGACCTGCACCGGCGCCAGCCAGGAAGGCAGCGCGCCGGCATGGTGTTCGATGAGCATGCCGATGAAGCGCTCGAGGCTGCCGACGATGGCACGGTGCAGCATCACGGGGTGGGCCCTGCCGCTGCTCTCCGTTACATATTCCGCACCCAGGCGCTCGGCCATGAAAAAGTCGACCTGCATCGTGCCGCACTGCCACTGGCGGCCGATGGCGTCGCGCAGCGTGTACTCGATCTTGGGGCCGTAGAAGGCGCCGTCGCCCGGTGCGATGACGAAATCCACGCCCGAGCGGCGCAGCGCCTCCATCAGGGCCGCCTCCGCCTTGTCCCACAGCTCGTCTGAGCCGATGCGGTGCTCCGGCCGCGTGGCGACCTTGTAGAGGATGTCCGAGAAGCCGAAGTCAGCGTAGACCTTGAGCAGCTGGGCCGTGTAGGCCACGCACTCCTCCAGGATCTGGTCTTCCGTGCAGAAGACGTGGCCGTCGTCCTGCGTGAAGCCGCGCACGCGCATGATGCCGTGCAGGCCGCCCGAAGGCTCGTTGCGGTGGCACTGGCCGAATTCGCCGTAGCGCAGCGGCAGGTCGCGGTAGCTGCGCAGGTCGCTCTTGAAGATCGTGACGTGGCCGGGGCAGTTCATCGGCTTGAGTGCGTAGTCGCGCTTTTCCGACTCCGTGACGAACATGTTGTCGCGGTAGTTCTGCCAGTGGCCCGTCTTCTCCCACAGGCTCTTGTCCAGGATCTGCGGGCCCTTGACCTCCTGGTAGCCCGTGTCGCGATACACCTGGCGCATGTACTGCTCGACCTGCTGCCAGATGGCCCAGCCCTTGGGGTGCCAGAACACCAGGCCCGGCGCCACCTCGTCGATGTGGAACAGGTCCAGCTCCTTGCCCAGCCGGCGGTGGTCGCGCTTCTCGGCTTCCTCGATGCGCTGGATGTACTGCTCCAGCTGCTTCTTGTCGGCCCAGGCCGTGCCGTAGATGCGCTGCAACTGCTCGTTCTTGGCGTCGCCGCGCCAGTAGGCGCCGGCCAGCTTCGTGAGCTTGAAGACCTTCAGGAAGCGCGTGTTGGGCACGTGCGGGCCGCGGCACATGTCCACGTACTCCTGATGGTAGTAAAGGCCCATGGCCTTCTCGTCGGGCATGTCCTCGACTAGGCGCAGCTTGTAGTCCTCGCCGCGGTTCTTGAAGACCTCGATCACCTCGTCGCGCGGCGTCATCTTCTTGACGACGTCGTAGTCCTGGTTGATCAGCTCGCGCATGCGCGCCTCGATGGCGGCCATGTCCTCGGGCGTGAAGGGGCGTTCGTAGGCGATGTCGTAGTAGAAGCCTTCGTCGATCACCGGGCCGATCACCATCCGCGCCGTGGGGTACAGCTGCTTGACGGCGTGGCCCACCAGGTGCGCCGTGGAGTGGCGAATGATCTCCAGGCCCTCCTCGTCCTTGGGCGTGATGATCTGCAGCCGGGCACTGTGGTCGATGACGTCGCTGGCATCCACCAGGCGGCCGTCGACCTTGCCGGCCAGCGTCATCTTCGCCAGGCCGGGGCCGATGGACTTGGCAACGTCGGCCACCGAAACCGGGCCGGGGAACTCGCGCTGCGAGTTGTCGGGGAGCGTGATCTGGATCATTGGAAAACCTCGGGCAAGAAAGCAAAAAGCGCGGGTGGAACCGCGCTTCGTGTGGATCAGGTCTGCTGGCGAACCAGCGCGCGCGGCGTTTACCGGCCGGGTCCTTCCAGGACCAGGCGGCTGAAGGTGCCTGCCGTAGTTCGCGGTGTCATAACCAGATTGCCTTTCTCGCCCTTGTTAGACGTTGAAGCCGTCATTCTACCGGCTCGGGCCCGAATCGTCGTTTGCCCGAACAAAAGGGTGTTTCCGCCACCCCACAGCGCAAGCGCGCGCAAAAAAGCCCGGCACGCGGCCGGGCTCAAGCTGTGACAGCGAAATCCGTAGCTCAGTGGAACTGCTCTTCTTCGGTCGAGCCGGTCAGCGCCTTCACCGAGGACGAACCGCCCTGGATCACGGTGGTGACGTCGTCGAAGTAGCCGGCGCCGACTTCCTGCTGGTGCGACACGAAGGTGTAGCCCTGCTCGCGGGCGGCGAACTCGGGTTCCTGCACCATTTCCACGTAGTGCTTCATGCCTTCGCCGCGGGCATAGGCGTGCGAGAACTTGAAGGTGTTGTACCAGTTGCTGTGGATGCCGGCCAGCGTGATGAACTGGTACTTGTAGCCCATGGCCGAGAGCTCGTCCTGGAAGGAGGCGATGGTCTTGTCGTCCAGGTGCTTCTTCCAGTTGAAGGAAGGCGAGCAGTTGTACGAGAGCAGCTTGCCCGGGAACTTGGCATGCAGGGCCTGGGCGAACTCGCGGGCAAAGCCCAGGTCGGGCGTGCCGGTTTCGCACCACACCAGGTCGGCCACTTCGGCGTAGGCCAGGCCGCGGCTGATGCCTTGCTCCAGGCCGTTGCGGACGCGGAAGAAGCCTTCCTGCGTGCGCTCGCCGGTCAGGAAAGGCTTGTCGTTGGCGTCGTGGTCGGAGGTCAGCAGGTTGGCGGCCTCGGCGTCGGTGCGGGCGAGCACGATGGTGGGCACGCCCATCACGTCGGCGGCGAAGCGCGCGGCTTGCAGCTTCTCGACGGCTTCGGTGGTGGGCACCAGCACCTTGCCACCCATGTGGCCGCACTTCTTGACGGCGGCCAGCTGGTCTTCGAAGTGCACGCCGGCAGCGCCCGCGGCGATCATGTTCTTCATCAGCTCGAAGGCGTTCAGCACGCCGCCGAAGCCGGCTTCGGCGTCAGCCACGATGGGCAGGAAGAAGTCGATGAATTCCTTGTCGCCCGGGTTCACGCCGCGGCCCCACTGGATCTCGTCGGCGCGCTTGAAGGTGTTGTTGATGCGGCGGACCATGGCCGGCACCGAGTCGTAGGCGTACAGCGACTGGTCGGGGTACATGGTCTCGGAGGTGTTGCCGTCGGCGGCGACCTGCCAGCCCGACAGGTACACGGCCTCCAAGCCGGCCTTGGCCTGCTGCAGCGCCTGGCCACCGGAGATGGCGCCGAAGGAGTTGACGTAGCCCTTCTTCGAGCCGCCGTTGATCAGTTCCCACAGCTTCTCGGCACCGCGGCGGGCCAGCGTGTTCTCGATCGGGAAGGAGCCACGCAGGCGCACCACGTCGGCGGCGCTGTAGTTGCGCTTGATGCCCTTCCAGCGGGGGTTCGTGGCCCAGTCTTTTTCGAGGGCGGCGATCTGTTGTTCGCGGCTCAGTTGTTCGGTGAAGGATTGCGGCATGTTCAAGCTCCGAGGGGTTGGTTGAAAGCGTTTGGCCGGTGTGGCCATGGCTCAGACTGTACCCGGAAGCTCAACTCTTATGTCTTATAGAAGACTTATTTTTCTCTGAGCAAAATCAAATACTTAGGAGAACATTTTTCAATGCGAAATTATTTTTCTTATATTGAGAAATTTTCTTGCGCCGCAGCATGACTCCTTTTTGCCATGCGAAATCAGATTTGCACGGATGAAAGCCGCCTGCTTTCAGCCCCGCCGGAACCAGTCCCCGCTCGCGATCACCGGCCGCCCGGCGAGGCGCTTCGGATGGATCTCGTACACCAGGCATGACAGGCGCTGCGTGCCCACCTGCACCGGCATTTCGCGCTTGCGGTATTCGCCTTCGTCGTCGGGCATCACCTCTTCCAGCTGGTCGAGCTGCACTTCCAGCGCGGGCTCGATGCGGTAGACCTCGCCCACCAGCGTCGCCGGGCCGCACAGCGTGGCACCGGGATAGGCGCCCAGGTCGTACAACGTGCCCGCGATCTGCGCCTTCCCCACGAATCGCGGCGCCGGCCTGAAGCGCGCGATGTCGTTGCTGCCTCCGGCGCGCAGGGTTCCGTAGACGAAGACGTGCCGCGGCACGGAGGGCTTGCTGTTCAGGTCATCGGGCATGATCGATCGAGTTTCCCGCAACACGACCGTCCCCGTTGAGTTCCGACCATCACCACCCCCCGCGCATCGTCGCCTACGCCTGCCTGGCCCTCAGCATGTCACTGGTGGGTTGCTACGTGGCCCTGTCCAAGCCGCTGGTCGCGGCATTCCCGGTGCTGCTGCTGGCCTGGCTGCGTTTCGGCATCGCGGCGCTGGCCATGCCGCACTGGCTGCGCCGGCCTGCCAGCGAGCCGCCCATGACGCGGCGCACGCGGGGCCTGGTGTTCCTCGAGTCCTTCCTGGGCAACTTCCTGTTCTCGATCTGCATGCTGTTCGGCGTGAGCCTGACCAGCGCCGTCTCGGCCGGCGTGATCATGGCGGCCATCCCGGCGATGGTGGCGATCATCAGCTGGATCTTCCTGCGCGAGCGCATCGGCGGCCGCGTGGTGGGCGCGATCGCCTGCTCGGCCGCGGGCATCGGCCTGCTCGCGCTGGCGCCCTCGCACGGCGGCGGCGCGCACGGCGGGGAGCATGCGGGCAACGCCGCGTCCCTGCCCTGGCTGGGCAACCTGCTGGTGTTCGGCGCGGTGCTATGCGAGGCCTCGTACGCGGTGATCGGCAAGTCGCTCACGGGCAAATTGGGGCCGCGGCGCATCAGCGCGCTCATCAACCTGTGGGGCTTCGTGCTCTCCACGCCCTTCGGCATCTGGTTTGCCCTGAGCTTCGACTTTCGTGCGGTGCCGCTGCCCTTCTGGGGCTTCCTGGTGCTCTACGCGCTGGCTGCCAGCATCTGGACCGTGTGGCTGTGGATGACCGGCCTGCGCAGCGTTCCGGCTTCGCAGGCAGGGGTTTTCACGGTGATGCTGCCTGTGAGCGCAGCACTCGTCGGCGTGCTCGTGCTGGGCGAAAAACTCTCCGCTTTGCAGATGCTCGCCTTCGCTGCGGCACTCCTGGGTGTGCTCCTGGCGACATGGCCTGGACGCCGCAGTGCGTCTCCCTCTGGCGTCCCAGGGGCACTTCCCTCTGAAAAAAACAACAACTCCCAATGAAAAAGTGCTTCTCTCCCTTGGAAACGCGTTTCTTCTCCCTTAGCATCCGCAATGCCAGTGGAGCGAAGATTTCATTGGTGAATCTCTAATCCAAAAAAGGACATCAACCATGGCAACTGCAAAGAAGGCCCCGGCCAAGAAAGCCCCGGCAAAGAAGGCCGCTCCGGCCAAGAAGGCTGCACCGGCGAAGAAGGCCGCACCGGCCAAGAAGGCTGCTCCCGCCAAGAAGGCCGCTCCGGCCAAGAAGGCTGCTCCCGCGAAGAAGGCCGCTCCTGCCAAGAAGCGCACCCCCAACGCCGCTTTCATGAAGGCCCTGACCCCCAGCGCCGCCCTGGGCGCCGTGGTCGGCTCGGCTCCCCTGCCGCGCACCGCCATCGTGAGCAAGCTGTGGGACTACATCAAGAAGAACAACCTGCAGGACAAGGCCAACAAGCGCATGATCAATGCCGACGCCAAGCTGAAGGAAATCTTCGGCAAGAGCCAGGTCTCGATGTTCGAGCTGGCCGCGCTGATCGGCAAGCACGTCAAGTAAGCCTCTGCGCTTGGGGTGCGCCAGCCGCACCCGCCATGAAGAAAGCCGGCACCCGCCGGCTTTTTCTTTGCCTGCCGCCGGCGCCTAGCTGGCCAGGCGCGCCTTGGCCGACTGCGTAATCGAGCTCAGCGTGCCGCGCGTGGTGATGACCTCCGGGTCCAGCGGGATCTCGATCAGCGTGCCCGTGTCGGCCGCCAGAGCGCGCAGCAGGGCCGCTTCGAACTGCGAGGTCTCGGTCACCTGCTCGGCCGCATAGCCGTAGGCCCGGGCCAGCGCGCAGAAGTCGGGGTTGCGCAGCTGCGTGCCGCTGACCTGCGTCGGGTACTCGCGCTCCTGGTGCATGCGGATGGTGCCGAACATGCCGTTGTTGAGCAGCACGATGATGCTCTTGCCGCCATGCTGCACCGCGGTGGCCAGCTCCTGCCCATTCATGAGGAAGTCGCCGTCGCCGGCAATGGTGAAGGCCACGCGGCCGCTCACCAGGTTGGCGGCGATGCCGGCCGGCACGCCGTAGCCCATCGCCCCGCTGGTGGGCGCCAGCTGTGTCTTGTGCCCCTTGGCGAGGCCGTGGTAGCGGAAGAAGCGGTGCACCCAGCTGGCGAAGTTGCCGGCGCCGTTGGTAATGGCCGCATCCGGTGGCAGGTGCTTCTGCAGCAGCGCCACCACCTCGGCCATGTCCACCTGGCCGCGCGGCGGCGCGCCGGCCGGCATGCCGGCCAGGGGGTTGGCCTCCAGGTTGGCCAGGTAGTCGGCATGGGCCGCCTGCGTCCACGCTTCCCACGGCAGCTCGGGCGGCGCGGTGAGCACTTCCAGGCTGCGCGCAGCCGCGCTCATGCCGGCGTTGATGGCCAGGTCGGCCTGGTAGACGCGGTTGAGTTCCTCGGCGCTGGCATGGATGTGCACCAGCTTCTGCTTCGACCTGGGCGCCTCCAGCAGCGTGTAGCCGCTGGTGGTCATCTCGCCCAGGCGCGGTCCGATGGCGATGACGAGGTCGGCGTCCTTCACGCGCTGTGCCAGCTTCGGGTTGAGGGCGATGCCCACGTCGCCCCCGTACAGCGGATGATGGTTGTCAAAGGTGTCCTGGAAGCGGAAGGCGTTGCCCACCGGCAGGCGCCAGTTCTCGGCGAAGCGCTGCAGCGCCTGGGCCGCTTGCGGCGTCCAGCCGCTGCCGCCGGCGATGACGAAGGGCTTCTTCGCGGCCAGCAGCAGCTCGCGCAGTTCGCGCAGCGAGCCCGGGTCGCTCCAGGGCTGCACCGCCTCCACGCGCGGCAGGGGCTTTGCCTGCGCAACCTTGGCAAGCATGTCTTCCGGCAGCACCAGCACCACCGGGCCGGGACGACCGTTCATGGCGGTGGCGAAGGCGCGCGACACGTATTCAGGGATGCGCTCGGCGTCGTCGATGCGCTCCACGCGCTTGGCGAAGCCCTTGGTGCTGGGCCCGAAGAAGCTGCCGTAGTCCACTTCCTGGAAAGCTTCGCGGTCGCGGAAGTCGCTGCCCACGTCGCCGATGAAGAGCACCAGCGGCGTCGAGTCCTGGAAGGCGTTGTGCACGCCGATGGAGGCATTGGTGGCCCCCGGCCCGCGCGTCACGAAGCACACGCCGGGGCGGCCGGTGATGCGCGCGTGGGCGTCGGCCATGAAGGCGGCGCCGCCCTCCTGCCGGTTGGTGATGAAGCGGATGCGCTCGCGCTCGGCATGGAAGCCGTCGAGCACGGCCAGGAAGCTTTCGCCCGGCACGCCGAAGCAGGTGTCCACCCCTTGTTCGATCAGGCACTGGACGATCAGGTGGCCGGCAGGTGTTGCGCTCATGGAAAACGAGGAGAAAGGGGTGATTCGTCCATTATGGTGTCGCACATCGCGCCTGGCCGCCGCACAATCCGGCGGCAGCGCACAATTCACCCACTGGTTACAAAGAAGATGCCCGCCACCTCCGCCGCCCCCCGCCTGCGCGATGCCGACAAGTCGCAGTTGCTGATCCTTGCCGCGGCGATGGACGAGTTCGCGCAGTACGGCTACGCCGGCGGCCGGGTCGACCGCATCGCCGAGCGCGCCGAGATCAACAAGCGCCTGATCTATTACTACTTCGGCAACAAGGACGAGCTCTTCCTGGCAGTGCTCGAGCGCACCTACGCCGACATCCGAACCGCCGAGCAGGCGCTGCACCTGGACGAGATGGACCCGGTGGAAGCCATCCGCCAGCTGGTCTCCTTCACCTGGCACTACTACCTGGAGCACCCCGAGTTCATCGCGCTGCTCAACAGCGAGAACCTGCACCAGGCGGTGCACCTGAAGCAGTCCAAGCGCATCCAGGAAATGAACTCGCCGCTGGTCGCGATGCTGGCCGAGGTGCTGGAGCGCGGGCGCAAGCAGGACCTGTTCCGCGACGGCGTCGACCCGATCCAGCTCTACATCTCGATCGCCTCGATCTGCTACTTCTACCTGTCGAACAACCCCACCCTCTCCACCATCTTCGGGCGCGACCTGCGCACGCCCAAGGCGCTGGCGCAACGCCTGTCGCACATGAAGGAAATGGTGCTGGGCTACGTTCTGAAGTAGCGCCCGCCCATCGCCCCGTGCTTTCCCTAGGGGCGATTGACACCAGGGGCGGCGGGCCAAAGAATTCACCGATTGGTTACATGCAGTGCGCGCCCGGAGGGTGCGTGCCGGCATCGGCTTGCCCACCGGAGTTCTTCTTCCATGCTTCGCAACCTGCTGCTGCAGCCGGCACTACGCCCCTTCGTGCTCATCGTGGTGCTGCTCGTGCTGTGGGACCTGGCCATCCGCCTGTTCAAGATCCCGGCCTACCTCATCCCGCCGCCGCTGCAGGTGGTCAAGCAACTGGTGGCCGAATGGCCGCGACTGCTCGCCGAAAGCTGGAAGACCACGCTGGCCACGCTGGGCGGCTTTGGCCTGACCATCCTCATCGGCATCCCCATCGCGATGTGCATCGCCTACTCGCGGCTGGTGGAGTCCTACGTCTACCCGCTGCTGGTGTTCTCGCAGAGCATTCCCAAGGTGGCGATCGCGCCGCTCTTCGTGGTGTGGTTCGGCTTCGGCATCTTTCCCAAGGTGGTGTCGGCCTTCCTGCTGGGCTTCTTCCCGGTGGTGGTGTCCACGGTGATGGGCTTCAAGTCGGTGGAGCCCGACATGCTGGACCTGGCGCGTTCCATGGGTGCGAGCCGGCTGCAGACCTTCTTCAAGATCAGCCTGCCGCAGGCGCTGCCGGCCATCTTCAGCGGCCTGAAGGTGTCGATCACGCTGGCCGTGGTGGGCGCCGTCGTCGGCGAGTTCGTGGGCTCCAACTCCGGCATCGGCTACGTGCTGCAGGTGGCCAACGGCAACTTCGACCTGCCCCTGATGTTCGCCGCGCTGGTGGTGCTGTCGAGCATCGGCGTGGTCCTGTTCGTCGCCGTCGACCTCGTCGAGCGGCTGATGATTCCCTGGCACGCCTCGCAGCGCCAGGTGTTCTGAGCCTCGCTAGTCCCACAGATCAAGAAGGAGACAACCATGAAGATGCTTCCCGCCCTGCTGGCCGGCGCCGTCGGCGCGCTGGTGGCCCTGGCGCCCGCGCAGGCCCAGCAAAAGCCCGCCGACAAGGTCACGCTGATGCTCAACTGGTACCTCTACAGCGAGCATGCGCCCTTCTTCCTGGGCAAGGAGCGCGGCTTCTATGCCGACGAGGGCATCGACCTGGAGATCCAGGAAGGCCGCGGCTCGGCCGTGACCGCGCAGGCGGTGGCGGCCAAGTCGGCCACCTTCGGCTACATCGACGTCACCACCATGATCAAGGCCGCCGCCAAGGGCGCGCCGCTGAAGTCGACCGGCGTGCTGTTCCAAGTGAGCCCGATGTCGGTCATGGGCTTTACCGAGAAGAACATCAAGGCGCCCAAGGACATCATCGGCAAGACGGTGGCGGTGACGCCGGGCGACTCTATGTCGCAGATGTGGCCGGTGTTCCTCAAGGCCAATAACATCACGGCCGACCAGGTCAAGATCGTCTCGGGCGACGCACAGACCAAGCTCAACGCCGTGATGAACGGCCAGGCCGACCTGCTGCTGGGCTACGTGATGGACCAGGCCATCAAGCTGCAGGACGCCACCGGCAAGCCGGTGACGCCGATCCGCTTTGCCGACTCGGGCGTGAACCAGATCAGCTCGGGCATCATCGCCAACAAGAACCTGCTCACCGAGAACCCGGACCTGGTCAAGCGCTTCATGCGCGCCTCGACCAAGGCCGCCGAAGCCGCCGAGAAAAGCCCCGAGGCCGCGGTGGACGCGATGCTCAAGGCCAACCCCAAGGCCGGCGTGCGCGACACGCTCATCGTGGGCATGAAGCAGAGCGTGGCGCTCTACCACACGGCCGAGACGCAGAACCAGCCGCCCTTCCGCGTGGACATGAAGAACGTCGACAAATCGCTGGACCTGCTGGTGCAGTACGGCGGCATGGAAGCGTCCACGCGCGGCAAGCCCGAGGACTACGTGACGCTCGACTTCCTGCCGTCGGCCAGGTAACTGCAGCAGAAAGCCGCCCGCGCCCATGCCCTCCCCCCGTTCCGACGACGTCCTGATCGAAGCCCGCGGTGTCGCCAAGACCTACCAGACCAAGGACGGACCGGTCGAGTCGCTGCGCCCGCTGGACTTCGCCATCCGCCGGGGCGAGTTCGTGTCGGTGGTGGGGCCCTCGGGCTGCGGCAAGAGCACGCTGCTCAAGATGGTGGCGGGCCTCCTGCCCATCAGCGGCGGCACGCTCACTCTCGCCGGCCAGCCCATCAAGGGTCCACAGAAGGACGTGGGCATCGTCTTCCAGAGCGCGGTGCTGCTGGCCTGGCGCTCGGTGCTGGACAACATCCTGCTGCAGGCCGAAATGCGGCACATGCCCATGGGCCCGGCACGCACCCGCGCGGCGGAGCTGATCGCCATGGCGGGCCTGCAGGGCTTCGAGGGCAAGTACCCCTGGCAGCTCTCCGGCGGCATGCAGCAGCGCGCCTCCATCTGCCGCGCGCTGCTGCACGACCCCTCGGTGCTGCTGATGGACGAGCCCTTCGGCGCGCTGGACGCCATGACGCGCGAGAAGATGAACCTGGAGCTGCGCCGCATCTGGGCCACCGGCGAGCGCAAGACCGTGATGCTCATCACCCACAGCATCCCCGAGGCCGTCTTCCTGTCGGACCGGGTGATCGTGATAAGCGAGCGGCCCGGCAGCATCGCCGCCGTCTACGACATCGCGCTGCCCGAGGAGCGTGGCCTGGACATCATGGCCTCGCCCGAGTTCGCCGCCTATGCGAAGACGGTGCGGGGGCACTTCTTCGCCCAGGGCAGCCTGGACCACTGAGCATGCCCACGCCGGCCCCACGCTTCGCCGTCGAAGCCATCCGCTTCTTCGAGCGCGAGGTGGTGCTGCGCCTGCCCTTCCGCTTCGGGGCGGCCACGGTCACCGCCTGTCCGCAGGTGTACGTGCATGCGCGCATCCGCCTGGAAGACGGCAGCATCGGCGAAGGGTGCGCGGCGGAGATGATGATTCCCAAGTGGTTCGACAAGAACCCCAAGCTGTCCAACGAGGACAACTTCAACCAGCTGCGGCGCGCGCTGCATCAGGCACGCGCGGCCTACACGTCCAGCAGCGACATGCACACCGCATGGGGGCATTTCGCGGCCCACTACACGCCGCTGATGGACGCTGGCCAGCGCGCCGGACTGAACCCGCTGGTGAGCAGCTACGGCCCGGCCCTGCTGGACCGCGCGCTGCTGGATGCCCTGTGCCTGCTGTATGACCGCAGCTTCGCCGACGCCATGTCGGCCAACCTGGGCGGCATCGCGCCGGCCGAGCTGGCCCCGGACCTGCAGGGTTTCGACTTCGATGCCTTTGCCGCCACCCGGCAGCCACGCCAGCGCATCGCGGCGCGCCACACGGTGGGCCTGGCAGACGCCATCGAGGAGGCCGAGGCCGCCGCTGGCGGTGCGCCCCGAGACGGCCTGCCCGCCTCGCTGGAGGCGGCCATTGCGCAATACGGCCACCGCCACTTCAAGCTCAAGCTCTGCGGCGACACCGCCGCGGACCTGCAGCGGCTGTCACGCATCGCGCGGCTGATCGACCCGATCGCCGAACTGGTCACGCTGGACGGCAACGAGCAGTACGAAGACGCCGCCGCCTTCGAACAGTTCCTGGAGGCCTTCCTTGCCGAGCCGGCGTTGCGCCAGCTGGCGGCGAAGTGCGCCTTCATCGAGCAGCCCATCCAGCGCGCCACGGCCCTGCACCAGGACCTGTCGGGCGCCGCCGCTCGCATGCCGCTGCTGGTGGATGAATCCGACAGCCGCATCGAGAGCTTCCTGGAGGCACAGGCGCTGGGCTACCGCGGCGTGTCCAGCAAGAGCTGCAAGGGCTTCTACAAGTCCGCCATCAACGCCGCCCGCTGCGCGCAGGGCAGCGAACAGGCCCGCCTCTTTCTCTCGGGCGAAGACCTGACCATGCAAGCCGGCGTGGGCCTGCAACAGGACCTGGCGCTGGTCAGCTGGCTGGGCCTCTCGCACGTGGAGCGCAACGGCCACCACTACGTCAACGGCATGGCCGCCCTGCCCGAGGAGGAGCAGAAGAACTTCCTGCGCGTTCACCCTGACCTCTACCAGCACAGCGCCGGCGCGGTACGGCTGCGCATCGAAGGCGGCCAGCTGGAGCTGGGCTCCCTGATGGCCGAGCCCGGCTTCGGCGGCACGGGCAAGGGCGGCGGCATCCATTGGGATGCCATGCGAACTGATTGGTGAATTAATTCCTTACCAAATGCCCCTGGCAGGCAAGCGTTTCACGCATTTCCTAGGGAAATGAACTCTTGACCCGCGCCAGAAGCCGCTCCTAGAATTCCTTCTATTCACTATCCGGTGAATTAAGAACACAACGGAGACCTCTGGAGATGAATCGCTTTGCCCGCCTTGCCGCCGCCAGTTCGCTCGTCGCCCTGGCCAGCCTCGCCGCCACCGGCGCACTTGCGCAGAACGGCTACCCCACCAAGCCGATCCGCGTCGTCGTGCCCTTTGCCGCGGGCAGCACCACGGACATCATTGCCCGCGCCATCACGGACAAGATGAGCGCCAGCATGGGCCAGGCGGTGGTCATCGACAACCGCGCGGGCGCCAGCGGCACGATCGGCCAGCAGATGGTGGCCACGGCCGCGCCGGACGGCTACACGATCATGATTCACTCGTCCTCGCACACGGTCAGCCCCTCGACATTTGCCAAGCTGCCCTTCGACACGGTGCACGACTTCGCGGGCATCACGCCCATCTCCACGCTGCCCAACGCGCTGGTGATCTCGCCCTCCAAGAACATCAAGACGCTGCAGGAACTACTGGCCGCCGCGCGCGCCAAGCCGGGCAGCATCAACTACGCCTCGGCCGGACAGGGCAGCGCCACCCACCTGAACGCCGAGAAGTTCCGCGTGGCCGCGAAGATCGAAGCGACCAACATCCCCTTCAAGGGATCGGGCGAGGCCGTCACCGAGGTGATGGCCGGCCGCGTGGACTACTACTTCTCGCCCATCGCCCCGGTGATCGGCCAGATCAAGGAAGGCCAGCTGGTGGCCCTGGCCGTGGGCTCGCCGCAGCGCTCCAGCGCCCTGCCCAACGTGCCCACCACCGCCGAAGCCGGCGTGCCGGGCTCGGAGTTCAACTTCTGGATCGGCATGATGGCCCCGGCCAAGACGCCGCGCGACGTCGTCAACCGCCTGCACGACGAAGTGCAGAAGGCGCTGGCAAGCCCCGAGGTGAAGGAACGCTTCCACAAGCTGGGCGCCGACGCGTGGACGCTCAAGCCCGAGCAGTTCGACGCCTACATCCAGGACGAGATCAAGAGCAACGCGGCGCTGGTCAAGGCGGCCGGCCTGCAGCCGCAGTAAGCGGCCCAACCCACCCTCAGGAGGACAGCACATCATGGCAACCCAACGACTCGGCCTCATCATGCACGGCGTCACCGGACGCATGGGCATGAACCAGCACCTGATCCGCTCCATCTGCGCCATCCGTGCGCAGGGCGGCGTGACCCTTTCGAACGGCGACAAGGTCATGCCCGACCCGATCCTCGTCGGCCGCAACGCCGAGAAGATGGAAGCGCTGGCCAAGGCGCACGGCATCGCTCGCTGGGGCACCGACCTGGACGCGGCGCTCGCCAATCCCGACGACACCGTGTTCTTCGATGCCGGCACCACGCAGATGCGCCCGACGCTGCTGGCCAAGGCCATCCGCGCCGGCAAGCACGTGTACTGCGAGAAGCCCATCGCCACCAACCTGAACGAGGCGGTGGAGATCGCGCGCCTGGCCGACGAAGCCGGCCGCACCAAGGGCATCAAGCACGGCGCGGTGCAGGACAAGCTCTTCTTGCCCGGCCTGCGCAAGCTGGACATGCTGCGCCGCGCCGGCTTCTTCGGCCGCATGCTCAGCGTGCGCCTGGAGTTCGGCTACTGGGTGTTCGAAGGCGACCTGCAGCCCACCCAGCGCCCCAGCTGGAACTACCGCAAGGAAGACGGCGGCGGGATGATCCTGGACATGATGTGCCACTGGCGCTACGTGCTTGACAACCTCTTCGGCGAAGTGAAGTCGGTGAGCTGCCTTGGCACCACCCACATCCCCACCCGCTGGGACGAAGAGGGCAAGCCCTACCAGGCCACCGCCGACGACGCCGCCTACGCCACCTGCGAGCTCACTGGCCACAACGGCGAGCCGGTGATCGCGCAGCTCAACATGAGCTGGGTGACGCGCGTGCGCCGGGACGACCTGGTGACCTTCCATGTCGACGGCACCGACGGCTCGGCCGTCGCCGGCTTGTCCAGCTGCCGCGCCCAGTCGCGCGTGGCCACGCCGCGCCCGGTGTGGAACCCGGACGAGAAGCAGACCATGAACTTCTTTGACCAGTGGCAGGAGATCCCGGATTCGCAGGTCTACGACAACGGCTTCAAGATCCAGTGGGAACACTTCATCCGCCACGTGGTGGAAGACGCGCCCTACAAGTGGACCCTGCCCGAAGGCGCCAAGGGCGTGCAGCTGGTCGAGACCGCGCTGGACAGCTGGAAGGAACGCCGCTGGATCGACGTGCCCCCGCTGAAGATCTGATCGCGAGCAGCTCATGGCACTCACCATCAACCTCCCCACCGCCGGCGGCGCGCTGGCCCCCTACACCCTGCAGGGCCGCGTGCTGTCGCGCCCGCCCGCAGGCCTGAAGTTCAACCGCATCGCCTACTCGGCCGCGCACGTGGTGGCCGATCCGCTGGCCCCGGTCGATCCGTGGCTGCAGGCGGCCGTCGACTGGGACGCCACCATCAACTACCGGCGCCACCTGTGGTCGCTGGGGCTGGGCGTGGCGGAGGCCATGGACACCGCGCAGCGCGGCATGGGCCTGGACTGGCCCACTTCCCTGGAACTGATCCGCCGCTCCATCGACGCGGCCAAGGACATTCCCGGTGCTTTCCTGGCCAGCGGCTGCGGCACCGACCACCTCGACATCGATTCGGTGAAGAGCGTGGACGACGTGATTCGCGGCTATGAAGAGCAGATGGCCGCCATCGAGGCACTCGGCGGCAAGCTGATCGTCATGGCCAGCCGCGCCCTCGCCCGCGTGGCGAAGAGCCCGGCCGACTACGAGCGTGTGTACGACCGCGTGCTGCGCCAGGCGAAGCAGCCGGTGGTGCTGCACTGGCTGGGCGACATGTTCGACCCGGCGCTGGCCGGCTACTGGGGCAGCGCGGATCCGGATGCCGCCATGGAGACGGCGCTGGCGGTGATTGCCGCCAACCCGACGAAGGTCGACGGCATCAAGATCTCGCTGCTCGACAAGGACAAAGAGATCGCGATGCGCCGCCGCCTGCCTTCGGGCGTGCGCATGTACACCGGCGACGACTTCAACTACGCCGAGCTGATCGCCGGCGACGGCCATGGCAGCGATCCGCTGCACGGCAAGAGCGATGCGCTGCTGGGCATCTTCGATGCCATCGCACCGGCCGCCAGCGCCGCGCTGGGAGAGCTGGCCCAGGGCAACGAGAAGAAGTTCCACGACATCCTGGGCCCCACGGTGCCGCTGTCGCGCCACATCTTTGCGGCGCCCACTCGCTTCTACAAGACGGGCGTGGTGTTCATGGCCTGGCTCAACGGCCACCAGAAGCACTTCACCATGGTGGGCGGCCAGCAGAGCACCCGCTCGCTGCGGCACCTGGCCGAGCTGTTCCGCCTGGCCGATGCGGCGCATGTGCTGGAAAAGCCGGAGCTGGCGGTACAGCGCATGAAGACGCTGCTCGCCCTGAACGGCATCGACTGAATTCCTGCAAGCAACTCGCGAGGAGACAAGCCATGAAGAACTGGGCCAAGCCACTGCTGGCGGTGGCGATGAGCGGCTTCGCCGCGCTCGCCGCCGCACAGAACTACCCGACCAAGCCGGTGCGGGTCATCATCCCCTTCCCGCCCGGCGGCACGCTGGACACCGTGGGCCGTCTGCTCGCACAGAAGCTCAGCGATCAGATGGGCCAGCCCTTCGTGGTCGACAACAAGCCGGGCGGCAATGGCGTCATCGGCGCCGACGTGGTGGCCAAGTCGCCCGCCGACGGCTACACGCTGCTCTTCAATGCGTCCACCTTCACCACGGCACCGATGACGATGAAGTCGGCGCCCTACGGCGTGGTGAAGGACTTCGAGCCCATCGCCCTGGTGGCCAAGGCGCCGCTGGCGGTGTCGATCAACAAGAACCTGCCGATCACCGACATCAAGTCGATGATGAGCTATGCCAAGGCCAATCCCGGCAAGATGAGCTTCGCCGTGGGCTCGGTGGGCTCGGCCGGCCACCTGTCGACCGAACTGCTCAAGCGCGAAGGCAAGCTCGACTACCTCATCGTGCCGTACAAAGGCACGGCGCCGGCCTTCCAGGACCTGGTCGGCGGGCAGATCGACGGCTTCATCGACCCCATCCTGGGCGCATTGCAGTACCACAAGGCCGGCATGCTGCGGGTGATCGCCGTCACCTCCAAGTCGCGCGCGCCCAACCTGCCGGACGTGCCGACGGTCGCCGAGACGGTGCCGGGCTTCGAGTTCTACAGCTGGTACGGCCTGTGGGGCCCGGCCAAGCTGCCCGCCGCCATCACCGCCGCATTGAACACGCAGGTGAACAAGGCGCTGGCCGGCGACATGCAGGAGAAGCTGGCCCAGCAGGGCCTGCTGCTCACGCCCGGCACCGCGGAAGATTTCGTCAAGTTCCAGCGCGAGGACATGGCGCGCTCGCAGAAGATCATCACCGATGGAAACATCAAGGTCGAATGAGCGGCACGCGCTGGTCACCGGCAGCAGTTCCGGCATCGGCCTGGCGCTGGCGCGGCAGCTGATCGAGGCGGGCTGGCAGGTCACCGGTCTCGACCTGGCGGCCGGCGCCTTCGAGCATCCGCGGCTTGCAACGGTGCAGGTCGACCTGTGCGATGCCGCGGCCACCGACCATGCCCTGTCCTCGCTGGCGCCCTTACATGCCTTCGTCCACGCCGCCGGCATCCTGCGGGTGGGCACGCTGGCGGAGCTGGACCCCGAGGACGGCCGGCGCATGTGGACGCTCCATGTGGACGCCGCCACGCGCATCGCCAGGCAGGTGCTGCCGGCGATGGCGAAGGCCGGCGAAGGCCGCGTGGTTCTGATCGGCAGCCGCGTCGCCGACGGCATCGCCGGACGCAGCCAGTACGCGGCCAGCAAGGCCGCGCTGCGAGCGCTGGCGCGCAGTTGGGCGGCCGAAGTGGTGGCACGCGGCGTGACGGTCAACATGGTCTCGCCGGCCGCCACCGAAACGCCCATGCTCAAGGACCCGGCCCGCAGCGGCACCGCCCCCAAACTGCCGCCCATGGGCCGGCTCATCCGCCCCGAGGAAGTCGCCTCGATGGTCTCCTACCTGCTCTCGCCAGCGGCCGAGGCCATCACGGGGCAGGACATCCGCATCTGCGGCGGCGCCTCGCTCGTGCCATGAACGCCGCGACGCTCCACGCTCCGCCTGCGCCGGTCGGCATCGTCGGCCTCGGCCTGGTCGGCAGTGCGATCGCGCAGCGGCTGCGCGCGGCCGGGCACGCCACCCTCGGCTTCGACCTGAGGCCCGAAGCACGCAATGCCTTCGACGAAGCCGGCGGCCAGGCCGTGGCGACGCTGGCCGAGATGGCCGTGCGTTGCGAGATCGTCGTGCTGGCCGTCTTCGAGACGCGCGACGTACTGCAGGTCACGGAAGGCGCCGACGGACTGCTCTCTCGCGCGAACGCCATCCGCGCACTCGTCGACTGTTCCACCGGCACGCCCGACCTGCTGGCGGCGCTGGCCACACGTCTGCAGGCACGCGGCATCGACTTCGTCGAGGCGCCGCTGTCGGGTTCCAGCCAGCAGATCGAACAGGGCGAGGCCACCGTGCTGATGGGCGGCGAGGCGGCGGCCATCGCCCGCTGCTCGTCCGTGCTGGACGCCCTGTCCACGCACCGCATCCATGTGGGCGGCGCCGGCTTCGGCGCCAAGGCCAAGCTCGCGACCAACCTGGTGCTGGGCCTGAACCGAGCCGTGCTGGCCGAAGGCCTGGTGTTCGCGGAGCAGTTGGGCATCGCACCGCAGACCTTCCTGGAGCTGGTGCTGGCCACGCCGGCACGATCAGCCGCGGCCGAGGCCAAGGGGCGGATGATGGTCGAGGGCCAGTTCGCACCGCAGTCGCGCATCCGCCAGCACCTGAAGGACGTGGACCTGATGCTCTCGCGCGCCGAGGCGGCGGGCCAGTGCCTGCCGCTGTCGCAAGTCCATGCCGAGTTGCTGCGCCGGGCCGTCGAGGCGGGCGACGGTGAGCTCGACAACGCCGCCATCGTGCGGCAGATGCGGCGTGAAGGCACGCCGCCTGCCGCTTCCCGCTCTTCCTCTTCCTGAAAAGAACTTCCATGCGCGACTTCTCGCAAGACCACCACTGGCTTTCCATCAACACCGCCACCGTGCGGCGCCAGCAGGGCGAGGAGGTGGGCCTCGCTCGCATCATCGACCAGTGCGCCGAGCGCGGCGTGCGCGCCATCAGCCCCTGGCGAGACCAGGTGGCCGCCGCAGGCCTGGACAAGGTGGCGGCGCAGTTGCGTGCGCACGGCATGGGGCTTTCGGGCTACTGCCGCGGCGGCTTCTACCCTGCCCCCGACGCGGCCGGCCTGAAGGCCGCGCTGGAAGACAACCGGCGCGCCATCGACGAGGCCAAGACGCTGGACGCGCCCTGCCTGGTGCTGGTGGTGGGCAGCCTGCCCGGAGCACTCGCTGGCAAGGCGGCCTACAAGGACATCGGCCGTGCGCGCAGCGAAGTGCATGACGGCATCGCCGCATCGCTGGAGTACGCACGAGAGGTGGGCATGCCCCTGGCCATCGAGCCGCTGCACCCGATGCAGGCGGCAGAGCGCGCGTGCATCAACACGCTCGAGCAGGCGCTGGACATCTGCGACGAACTGGACCCGGGCAAGAGCGGCATGCTGGGCGTGGCGCTCGACGTCTACCACGTGTGGTGGGACCCCAAGCTGCAGCAGCAGATCGAGCGCGCCGGCCGCGAGCGCCTGCTGGCCTACCACGTGTGCGACTGGCTCACGCCCACGCGCGACCTTCTCAACGACCGCGGGATGATGGGCGACGGCGTGATCGAGCTGCGCAAGATCCGCGGCTGGGTCGAGGCTGCAGGCTACGCGGGCTACAGCGAAGTGGAGATCTTCTCGACACAGGACTGGTGGCTGCGCAGCGGTGACGAGACGCTGGACACCTGCATCGAGCGCCATCGCAGCGTGGTCTGACAAGGCCCTGCACGCCGGGGCAGGCTGTGCTGCAATGCACCGCATGGCCGGTCCCGATCTCGACGCCCTGCGGCGCTACGCCGTCGCCCGCACCCTCTTCGCTCCAACCACCCTCGGGCGCGCCATCGGCCGCCTGGGCTTCGTTCAGGCCGACCCCATCCGCGCACCCGCACGCGCGCAGGACCTCACGCTGCGCCACCGCGTGAAGGACTATGTCGCCGGCGACCTGGAGCGCCGCTATGCGCGCCTGCCCATCGAGGAGGACTGCCTGGTCAACTACGGCTTCCTGCCGCGCGAGCATCTGGCGCTCATGCATCCCCGCGAAGCCGCCAAGGCCTGGGATGCGGCCACGCGCCGCAAGGCGCAGGAGGTGCTGGACTTCGTGCGCAGCAAGGGCAAGGTGCATCCGCGCGAGGTGGAAGCGCACTTCGCCCACGGCCGCGTGCACAACTACTGGGGCGGTTCCAGCAACGCCAGCACGCAGCTGCTGGACGGCATGCACTACCGCGGCATGCTGCGCGTGGCGCGGCGCGACAGCGGCACGCGCATCTACGAAGCAGTCGACCATGCGCCGCCCCTCGACGACAGCCCGGCCGGCCGCGCCTTCCGCGCTGCCGCGCTGCTCGAACTGGTGGTGCGCAAGTACGCGCCCCTGCCCGCCTCCAGCCTGGTCTACCTCACGCGACTGCTGCGCTACGGCGCGCCGCACCTGCAGGCGCAGACCCAGGCCGCGATGCGCGAGGCACTGGGCCTTCTGGCCAGCGCACGCATCGACGGCACCACCTGGTACTGGCCGGCCGACGAGAACCCGGCCTCGCGCCGCTGGGCCACTGACGACGCGCTTCGGCTGCTCGCGCCCTTCGACCCCATCGTGTGGGACCGGCGGCGCTTCGAGCTGCTCTGGGGCTGGCGCTACAAGTTCGAGGCCTACACGCCGGCCGCGCAGCGCCGCCTGGGCTACTACGCCCTGCCCCTGCTGTGGCACGAGCAGGTGATCGGCTGGGCCACGCTGTCGTCGAAGGACGGCCGGCTGACACCGACCCTGGGCTATGCCGCCGCGGCGCCGCGCGGCGCAGCCTTCCGCGCCGCGCTGGACGACGAGCTGCACCGCATGACCGCCTTCCTGAACGGTGGCCGCTGAGGCGGGCAAGTCCCATCTCCCCGCCTGGGGCGCCCGCAACACAATGGCCGGGGCGCCGCTGCACGCAAGATGGGCGCCATGCACGGCACGCAGCCCGCCGACGCAGAGCGGGCTCATCACACGCAAGCCACAACAAGGAGACGACGATGAGCGATACCTATGTCCTGGTCCATGGCGCCTGGCACACCGGCGCCGAGCTGGAAGCCACCGCGGAGCACCTGCGCAAGGCAGGCCACACGGTGCATTGCCCCACGCTGGCGGGCAACCGCGCCAGCGACGACCGCAGCCGCGTCGGCCTGAAGGACGCGGTCGATTCGCTGGTGCAGTTCATCGAATCGAAGGACCTGCGCGACGTGCGCCTGGCGGGCCACAGCTACGGCGGCATGGTGATTTCCGGCGCGGCGCAGCAGGTGGCGGCGCGCCTGAAGCGACTGGTCTACATCAACGCTTTCGTGCCGCTCGACGGCCAGTGCCTCAACGACATGGTGCCGCCACATTACGTGCAGCTCTTCGACTCGATCGCTGGCGCGCAGAACAACGCGGTGATGCTGCCCTTCCCGATCTGGCGCGAGGCTTTCATCAACGACGCGGACCTGGCGCTGGCCACCTCGGCCTTCGAGCAGCTCAACCCGCATCCCTACAAGACCTTCACCGACCCGATCGTGCTGGCGCAGCCGCTGGCCGCGCTGGAGGTGGGCAAGTCCTACCTCAACTGCCAGCAGGACGCGGCGCTGCCGCACAGCCTGCCCTGGCATCCGCGGCTGTCGGAGCGGCTGGGCCTGTTCCGGCTGGTCGAATGCCCGGGCAGCCACGAGATGTGGTTCTCCAACCCGGCGCGCCTGGCGCAGGCGATCATCGAAGCCGGGCGCGACTGAAGGCCGCTGGCGTGCGGCGCTATTGCGCCTCGTAGCGCAGCAGCTTGCCGTTGGGGCTGGCGTCGGTGAGCAGGTACAGCCAGCCGTCCGGCCCCTGGCGCACATCGCGGATGCGCTCGCCACGCTCTGCCAGCAGCCGCTCGCGCGCGGTCACGACATTGCCGCTGAGCGTCATGCGCCACAGCGCCGTGCCCGCCAGTGCGCCGGTGAACAGGCTGCCTTTCCATTGCGGAATGGCGTCCGCGCTGTAGAAGGCCAGGCCGCTGGGCGCGATGGATGACTTCTGGCCGGTGGTCCAGGCCGATCCGTCGATCATTTCCCAATAGGTCACGGGCTGGTCCATGCCGGCCTTGGCCGTGCCCTCGCCCACCTGCGTCGTCGTGCCGTATTCCTGGCCGTAGCTGATGATGGGCCAGCCGTAGTTGTGCCCGGGCAGGATGCGGTTGATTTCGTCGCCGCCCTGCGGGCCGTGCTCGCTGACCCACAGCTCGCCCGTTGCCGGGTTCAACGCCGCGCCTTGAGGATTGCGGTGGCCGTAGCTCCAGACCGAGTCGATGTGGGTACCAGTTGGAGGAACGGGCGTCTGGTTTGGGTTCCCAGGCGCCGGTCCTCCGTCCGTGGTGATCCTCATAACTTTCCCGTTGTCTCGGGTCAGGTCCTGCGCGAAGCCGCGCTGATCGTCCAGCAGCCGCTCGCCCATCGTCACGAAGAGCTGCCCGCTGCGGTCGAACACCAGCCGCGAGCCGAAATGCGCCGTGCTGTTCACCTTGGGCGTCTGCCGGAAGATCACGGTCACGCTGCTCAGCGCGCGCGTGTCCGGGTCGAGCACCGCCCGTGCCACGGCCGTTCCGTTGGAGTTGGTGGTGCCCTCGGAATAGCTGAGATAGATGCGCCGGTTGCTCGCAAAGTCGGGGTCCACCGCCACGTCGAGCAGGCCACCCTGGCCCGCCACGAGGACGGCAGGCACGCCGCTCACGCTGTCGCCGCCGGCCGGCATCGAGCCATCCGCCTGCCGCAGCCGCAGCGTGCCGCCGCGCTCGGTGATGAGCATGCGGCGGTCCGGCAGGAAGGCCAGGCCCCAGGGACTGCTGAGATTGTTGATGAGCTCGGTGAGCTTGAGTTGCACCGAGCCGGGCGTTGCCGGCGTCACCGGCTGGCCGACCGTGCCACCGGTGGTGGTGGTGCCGGCGATGGTGTTGCCCTGCGCGGCCGGGGTGGCCGCCGGCGTGCTGCTGCCACCGCCACCGCCGCAATGGCTGAGCGCCGCGGCCAATAGCAACCACAGCGGCAATTGCCAGGTCTTCGCAGGTCGCATGCTGCACCTCGATCGGTCTAGTCCCTAGACCGGCCAGTATGCGCCGCGACCTGCGGCCCGGCTGTCAGCCGTCTCTTACTTCAGCGCCTTGTAGCGCACGCGATGGGGCTTGGCGCCTTCTTCGCCCAGGCGCCTCTTCTTGTCGGCCTCGTACTCCTGGTAGTTGCCGTCGTAGAAGTACCACTGCGAATCGCCTTCGGCCGCCAGGATGTGGGTGGCGATGCGGTCCAGGAACCAGCGATCGTGGCTGATGACCATCACGGTTCCGGCGTATTCCAGCAGCGCATCTTCCAGCGCACGCAGGGTTTCCACGTCCAGGTCGTTCGAGGGTTCGTCCAGCATCAGCACGTTGCCGCCCTGGATCAGCGTCTTGGCCAGGTGCAGGCGGCCACGTTCACCGCCGGAGAGGTTGCCCACCTTCTTCTGCTGGTCCTGGCCGTTGAAGTTGAAGCGGCCCGCATAGGCGCGGCTGGCCATCTGGAACTTGCCCACGTTGATGATGTCCAGGCCGTTGGAGATGTCCTCCCACACGGTCTTCTCGTCGGACAGCACGTCGCGCGACTGGTCCACGAAGGCCATCTTCACCGTCTGGCCGATCACCACCTCGCCCGAATCGGGCTTCTCGCGGCCAGACACCAGCTTGAACAGCGTCGACTTGCCGGCGCCGTTCGGGCCGATGATGCCCACGATGGCACCGGCCGGGATGTTGAAGCTCAGGTCGTCGATCAGCACGCGGTCGCCAAAGCTCTTGCTGACGTTCTTGAACTCGATCACCTGGCTGCCCAGGCGTTCGGCCACCGGAATGAAGATTTCCTGCGTCTCGTTGCGGCGCTGGTATTCGATGTCGCTCAGTTCCTCGAAGCGGGCCAGGCGCGACTTGCTCTTGGCCTGGCGTGCCTTGGGGTTCTGGCGCACCCACTCCAGTTCCTTCTTCATGGCCTTGGCATGGGCTTCCTCGCCCTTCTGCTCGGCCTCCAGGCGGGCTTCCTTCTGCTCCAGCCAGTTGCTGTAGTTGCCCTTCCATGGAATGCCGCGTCCACGGTCCAGTTCCAGGATCCACTCGGCGGCGTTGTCCAGGAAGTAGCGATCGTGGGTGATGGCGACCACGGTTCCCGTGAAGCGCTGCAGGAAGATTTCCAGCCACTCGACCGACTCGGCGTCCAGGTGGTTGGTGGGCTCGTCGAGCAGCAGCATGTCGGGCTTGGACAAGAGCAGCTTGCACAGCGCCACGCGGCGCTTCTCGCCGCCCGACAGCAGGCCGATCTTGGCGTCCCACGCCGGCAGGCGCAGCGCGTCGGCGGCGATCTCGATCTGGTGCTCGGAGTCGGTGCCGGCGGCGGCGATCACCGCCTCCAGCTCGCCCTGCTCCTTGGCCAGCGCGTCGAAGTCGGCATCTTCCTCGGCGTAGGCCGCGTAGATTTCTTCCAGGCGCTTCTTGGCGTTGTTGACCTCGCCCATCGCCTCGTCGATTTCCTCGCGCACGGTGTGCTCGGGGTTGAGCTTGGGCTCCTGCTCCAGGTAGCCGATGGTCAGGCCCGGCATCGGCAGGGCTTCGCCCTCGATCTCCTTGTCGATGCCGGCCATGATCTTCAGCAGCGAGGACTTGCCCGAGCCGTTGAGGCCCAGCACGCCGATCTTGGCGCCGGGGAAGAAGGAAAGGGAGATGTCCTTCAAGATCTGCCGCTTGGGCGGCACGGTCTTGGAGACCCGATTCATGGTGTAGACGTACTGAGCCATGTCTGTGGTGCTTTTCGCTCTGGAAGACTGATGGGAGGGGTCGAAAGCCTGCTTCGACCTGGCGAGGTTCCGGGCGCCGGGGCGAGATGCGCTGCGCGGCGGCCGGCCTGAGGCCCTCGAGTCTACCGCAGGGGCCTTTTTCGGGTTCCCTGCGGGGCCGACCGTCGCTATATTTCCCTGCAACGAGGCCGCCATCCGAAGGAATGGCCGATGGCCGTGCCCCGCGTCGCAGCGGGGCCACCAATCGCTCAACAGGGAGAAAACATGACGTCCATGCGACACGCACTGCCGTGGCCGCGCACTTCTGCGCGCTCCGGCGCGGCTTCGGGCCGCCTTTCCACGCTTCCCGGGCACTTTTCGGCGCTGTTGCGCTGGCTGGGGCTGCTGCTGGCACTGCTGGCCTGCGCGGCGGCCCAGGCGCAGCAGCTGAATACCGCCGCGGCCTTGTTCAAGGTCAACCGCTATGACCTGCTCTGGCGGGTCGACGCCGATGCGAGCGCCGTGATGGAGCAATCCATGGAAGAGGAAGCCCTGTCGGACCAGGGAGCCCAGGGCCTCACCAAGTACACCCGCATGTACAACAAGGCCCTCTCGACGCTGGAGGTGCTGGAGGCCTACACCCTCAAGGCGGATGGCCGGAAGCTGCCGGTGGGCGCCGATGGCATGCAGAAGCAGAGCGGAATGGCTTCCGCCGGCACAGCCGCCAGCTGGCCGGATGCCGAAGTCATCCAGATCACGTTCCCGAATGTGCAGAAGGGCGACCGCGTGGCGTGGAAGATCCGCACCCGGCAGCACAGGCCGCAGCTGCCCGGTTGGGCCAGCCTGCAGGAGTACCTGCCGCCACTGGTGGACTACGACAGCTTCCATGCGCGGATCGAGGCCCCGCAGGCCCTGGGGCTGAAGGTGGTCGCCACGGGCATCCCGCTGGTGGCGTCCACGTCGGGGACGACGGCCGTCTGGGAGTCGCAGGCCAGGCTGGCCGCGAGCGTCATCGACAACACGCCCTACAACACCCTGGTCAGCTATCCGCGACTGCTGGCCTCGACGGTCGGCACGTCCGAAGAGCTGGTGGCCTTGTTCGCGCGCGGCTTCGACGCCAAGGCCGTCGTCGGCGACAAGGTCCGCGAACTCGCACTGCAGATCACCGCCGGCAAGCGCAGCACGCAGGACAAGGCCGCTGCCATCCACGACTGGATGCGCAAGAACATCCGCTACGTGGCGGTCTACCTCGGCACCGGCGGCTGGGTGCCGCACGACGTGGACTGGATCCTCGCCAACGGCTACGGCGACTGCAAGGACAAGGCACTGCTCGAGGTGACGCTGCTCAGGGCGTTGGGCATCGAGGCGGTACCCGTGCTGATCAGCACCTTCAACGAGTACATGCCGCCCGAGCTGGCCAACGGCTTCAACCACTGCATCGTCTACATCCCTTCGCTGCAGCTTTTCGCCGACCCGACCGACAATCGCATCCCCTTCGGCTCGCTCCCGCTGGCCGACTCGGGCAAGCCGGTAGCTTTGGCCCTGGCCCAGGGTGGCCGCATGATGCAGACGCCGGTGCTCGACCCCGCGCGCAACAGCATCGTCGTGAAAACCGTGCTCGACATCGATGCCAGGGGCAAGGCGAAGGGCTCGGTCGAGATCCAGGCCGAAGGCATGGCCGGCACCGAGCTGCAGGATCGCCTGGCCGCCCTCCCCGAAGGCATGAATGCCATCGCGGTGCAGAAACTCCTGGAGACCGACCATTGGCGCGGCCGCGGGCGGGCGGACTATGCGCCGGTGCAGCGCGAGCAGCAGACCCAGGCGCTGGCGATCCGCGACCTGGAGATCGACAACCTGCTGAACGACCCGCAAAGCGGCTCGATCAACCCGCAGCCCCGGCTGGCCATGCCGACCTACGCGATCCGCAATACCGGCAACTACGGCGCTGCCAGCCGCAGCTACGCAATGGGGTGCACGCCCATCCGCCTGCGCGAGGAGGCCGAGCTGCGCTTCGACCCGGCCTACAAGCTGCTGCGCATCCCGCAGGACTTCAAGCAGGAGGGCCCTGACGGCATCGCCTTCGAGGCCCGCTACCAGCGCGAAGGCAACACGGTGAAGACCACGCGCGAGCTCACGCTGTCGCAGCCCCGCCAGTACTGCACGCCCGCGCAGTACGCCCTGCGCAAGCCCGCCATGGACGCCATCCTGAAGAACCTGCGCGGCACGGTCCTCTTCGAGCAATAACGCGCGCGGCCCCGGGGGGCATGGCGCGGCGAAAATCGGGCCCCGCCAGCGCCATGTCCCAACTCATGAGACAATGTCACCTGTTGCCGGCCCAGTCGACCGCAACACCGGCTCTTCGCCGGGGATGAGGGAAGCCTCCCGCGTCGGTTCACCCGATGCCATCCGGGCTCCCGGTCCCAATCCTGTCCCATCCGCCTTTGGCTGACCCGACGTCATCGAGACACCGGGCATGGCGGATACCACCGCGCCGTGAAGGGCGCATATTGATATCAATGAACTTTGACGATCTGAAGCTGGCTCCGGCCATCTTGAAAGCCGTGCACGAGCAGGGCTACGAAACTCCCACCCCCATCCAGGCGCAAGCCATTCCCGTGGTCCTCGAAGGCCACGACCTTCTGGGCGGCGCCCAGACCGGCACCGGCAAGACCGCTGCCTTCACCCTGCCCATGCTGCACAAGCTCACGATGAGCCGCAGCGCCACCAACAAGTTCGGCGGCACCGGCATCCGCGCCCTGGTGCTCACCCCCACCCGCGAACTCGCCGCGCAGGTCGAGGAATCGGTGCGCACCTACGGCAAGTACCTGCAGCTCTCGTCCACCGTCATCTTCGGCGGCGTGGGCATGAACCCGCAGGTCGCCCGCCTCAAGAAGGGCGTGGACATCCTGGTGGCCACCCCCGGCCGCCTGCTGGACCTGTCGCAGCAAGGCATGCTGGACCTGTCCACCGTGCAGATCCTGGTGCTCGACGAAGCCGACCGCATGCTGGACATGGGCTTCATCCACGACGTGAAGAAGGTGCTGGCCCTGGTGCCCAAGGACAAGCAGAGCCTGCTGTTCTCGGCCACCTTCAGCGACGAGATCCGCGACCTGGCCAACGGCCTCCTGCGCGACCCGCAGAGCGTGCAGGTCACGCCCCGCAACACCACCGTGCAACGCATCACCCAGGTGATCCACCCGGTGGGCCGCGGCAAGAAGAAGGCGCTGCTCGCGCACATCATCAACGAGAACAACTGGAGCCAGGTGCTGGTGTTCACCCGCACCAAGTTCGGCGCCAACAACGTGGCCGAGTTCCTGACCAAGAACGGCGTCTCGGCCATGGCGCTGCACGGCAACAAGAGCCAGAGCGCCCGCACGCAGGCGCTGGCCGGCTTCAAGAGCGGCGAGATCCGCGCGCTGGTGGCCACCGACATCGCCGCCCGCGGCATCGACATCGACGAGCTGCCGCACGTGGTGAACTACGAGATCCCCAACGTCAGCGAAGACTACGTGCACCGCATCGGCCGCACCGGCCGTGCCGGCAACAGCGGCGAGGCCGTGAGCCTGGTGTGCCTGGACGAAGAAGGCTTCATGCAGGAGATCGAGCGCTTCACCAAGCAGCAGATTCCGGTGAAGGTCGTCGAGGGCTACGCCCCCGAGGAAGGCGAGCGGGCCGAGCCCATCGCCATGGGTCGCCAGACCATCTGGGGCGGCGCTGGCCGTCCGCCCAGCCGCGAGGTGATGCAGGCTGCGGCCAAGTCCGCTCGCCAGGAGATGATGCAGCGCATCCGCGACAACAAGGGTGCCCAGGGTGCGGGCCGTGGCGCCGGCAACGGCGGCGGCGGCCGCAACGGTGGCAAGGCCGGCGGCGAAGCCCGTGACGGCGCCAACGGTGGCCAGGGTGCTGCCGGCAATGGCGGCGGCAACGGCAGCCGCCGCAACCGTCGCGGCGGCCAGGGCGCAGCCCGCGCGCCGCAACCGCACGGCACCCACCACCACACCCAGCACCAGCAGCACGGCGCCCACGTGCAAGAGGAGCGCCAGCCGCGCCATCACGGCAACAGCCAGAGCCCGACCCAGGCCGATGCAGTGGCGCATCGCCGAGCCGAAGCCGGCAGCGGTTTTGGCGCAGGCCAGCCCGATCCGCTGCGCACCAGCGTCGACAGCATGGGCGGCCGTGGCCGCCGTGGTGGCGGTGGCGGTGGCGGTGGTGGTGGCGGTGGCGGTGGCGGCAACCGCGGTGGCAACCGTGGCGGCGGCTACGGCGGCGGCGGCAATGGCGGCGGCAACGGTGGCGGCTATCGCCGCTGACCGGATGCGCCGCTAGTCCGGCGCTGCCCCGGCGATCCCTCCCTGCCCGCCCGGGCTCGGAGGGATTTTTCTTTTGCGCGTGCATCATCGCCACCATGGCCATTGCAGAACTGAAGACGACGCGACTGCTGCTGCGCGACTGGCGGCCCGAGGACGAGGCACCCTACGCCGCGCTCAACGCCGACCCTGAGGTGATGCGCTACCTGCTCGGCCCCATCGACCGTGAGAAGAGCGACGCGCAGATCGGCAGTTTTCGCGAGCACTTCGAGCGCGAGGGCTTCGGGCGCTGGGCAGTCGAAGTGCCGGGCGTCGCACCCTTCATCGGCACAGTCGGCATCACGCGCATGCCCTACTCGACGCCCTTCACGCCGGCGGTCGAGGTCTCATGGCGGCTGGCACGCGCGCACTGGCGCCAGGGATTAGCCTGCGAAGCCGCGCAAGCCGCGCTCGCCTTCGGCTTCGAGCAGGCCGGCCTCGCAGAGATCGTCTCGATCACGGTGCCCGCCAACCTGCGCTCGCAAGCCGTGATGCAGCGGCTGGGCATGACGCGCGACGTGGCAGGTGATTTCGACCATCCGAACGTGCCGGTCGGCCACGCGCTTCAGCGCCACGTGCTCTATCGCATGAGCAAGCAAGCCTGGCGCGAGAGAAGCCCCGGCTAGACCATCCGGGCCGACGCCAATGAAGGCGTGGCCGCGATGTGCTCCGAGATCGCCTTGCAGGCCGCCAGCAGCGGTTGCACATAGGCCGCCTGCGTGTCTTCCTTGGCACGGAAGCGCAGCGTGGTCACGCTGATGGCGGCCAGCGGCGCGCCGTCGGCACCGAGCACGGCCGCGCCGTAGCACTGGATGCCCGGCTCGTGCTCCTCGTCGTCCATCGACCAGCCGCGCTCGCGCGTGAGGTCCAGCTGCTTGCGCAGGGCCGGCAGCTTCGTCAGTGTCTTGTCGGTGTAGACCGGCATCGCCAGCCCGTCGAGCAGGCGCTCGCGCTCCGACTCGCCCAGCTGCGCCAGGAAGGCCTTGCCCACCGCCGTGGCGTGCAGGCACACGGTGGTGCCGATGCGCGAACTCATCTGCACGGCCGAGGGGCTTTCCAGCTTCTCGATGTAGACCATCACCGAGCCGCTGGGCACCGCCAGGTGCACGGTCTCGCCCGTGACGTCGCGCAGGCGCTTGAGTTCGTCCACGGCTGCCAGGCGCAGCTCGGAGCGGCCCCAGCTGCGGCTGGCCAGCTGCAGCAGGCGCGGGCCCAGCCCGTAGCCGATGCCACCCGGGCGCTCGGCCACCAGGCCTTCCACCAGCAGCGCAGCGACGATGCGATGGACCGTGGGACGCGGGTAGCCGCTGGCCTGCACCAGGCGTGCCATGGGCAGGGGCTCGGCAGCGTCCGCGACGATCTGCAGCACATGCATGAATTTGGAGAAAGCCGCAGTACCCGCCACGGCGGGGACCGCGGCAGCGGCTTCGCGTTGCTTGGGCATCAACTGGGAATCGAGGAGGAACGACGCCGGATTATCGGCGCCCTCCCCGCCCGATCAGGCAACGAGGTAGCCGCCGTCCACCGGCAGGATCACGCCCGTCACGAAGGCCGCGGCCGGCGAGCACAGGAAGGTCACGGCCTGCGCCACGTCCTCCGGCAGGCCCCAGCGGCCCATCGGCGTGCGCGCCAGGATCGATTCGCTGCGGCCCGCATCCTCCTGCAGTGCCTGCGTGAGCGGCGTGGCGATCCAGCCCGGCGCCACCGCATTCACGCGGATCTTGTCGGCCGCATAGGCCAGCGCCAGCGACTTGGTCAGCTGCGCCACGCCGCCCTTGCTGGCGGAATAGCCCGGCACCAGGCCGCCACCGAAGAAGCTCAGCATCGACGCGGTGTTGACGATGCTGCCGCCGCGCCCCTGCATCAGCGGCCGCGCGGCCGAGCACAGGCGCATGGTGCCGGTGAGGTTGACGGCCACCACGCGCTCGAACACCTCGGGGTCGTGCTCGGCGCCGCGGCGGATCATGCCGGCGCAATTCACCAGGATGTCCAGCGAAGCGATGCCTTCGAGCATGCCCGTGACCGACGCCGCATCGGCCACATCGCCGGTGCGCACCTCGATGCCATCGGCCAGCGAGCCGTCGCCTCCGTCCAGCCCCACCGCCCGGACCTGCGCGCCCAGGCTCGCAAGATGGTTGGCGATGGCCGCGCCGATGCCCTGCGTGGCGCCGGTGACCAGGGCGCGGCGGCCCTGGAAAAGTCCTGCTTCGTAAGTCATCGGTGCTTCAGGTCTTGATGCCCAGCTTCTCGATCAGCTGGCGGAAGGCGGTGGCGTCCTTGGCCATGGCCGCCTGGAACTCGGCTGCGTCCAGGTAGGCGTAGCCCAGGTTCTGCTTGTCCAGCACCTCGCGCAGGGCCGGCTCCTTGGCGATGTTGCCGGCGGCGGTGCGCAGCACGGCCAGCACCTGCGGCGGCGTGTTCTTGGGCGCCGCGATGCCGCGCCAGGTGCCGATCGACAGGTCGACGCCGCGCTCCTTGAGCGTGGGCACTTTCTCGAAGGCGCCCTTGGTGCGCTGGTCGGCCATGACGGCCAGCGTCTTGAGCTTGCCGGCCTGCACGTAGGTCGTGACCTCGGCCGGGCTCACGGTGACGGCATCGATGTGGCCGCCCATCAGCGCGAGCACGGCAGGTGCCGCGCCCTGGAAAGGAATATGGGCGATCTTGGCGCCGGTCTTCTCCTGCAGCGCGGCCGAAGCCAGGTGCCAGATGGAGCCGTTGCCCGCGTTGCCCACCTGCACTTCCTTGGTCTTGGCCGCGGCGAGGAATTCCTCCACCGTGTTCCAGGGCGCTTCCGCACGCACCGTGATGGCAGCCGGGTCGGCGTTGAGGCGGGCGATGGGCGCCATGTCCTCGTAGGTGAACTTGGCCAGGCCCAGCGGCGGCAGTGTCACCAGTTCCACCGTGACCACGGCCAGCTTGTAGCCGTCGGGCCTGGCGTTGATGACGTCGTTCCAGCCGATGGCGCCGCTGGCACCGGGCTTGTTGTTCACCACGATGCTCTGCGGCAGGTGCTTGCGGCCCGCGTCGGCAAAGGCGCGCGCCAGTGCATCGGTGCCGCCGCCGGCCTGGAAGGGCACGATCAGCTCGATGGGCTTGTTGGGAAAGTCGCCCGCCGCCTGCGCGAAGGCACGCGGAAGTGCGGTGGCGGCCAGGCCGGCGGCGCCGATGGCGGCGAATTGCCGGCGGTTGAATCGAGTGCTGTTGTTCACCTTGTCTCCTCGGGTTGATGGATCTGTTGGAATGAAATGGAAGGTCAGTAGCTGGCGCGGCCGCCCGACAGGTCGAACACCGCGCCGGTGCTGAAGCTGCAGGCGTCCGAGCAAAGCCAGGCCGTGAGTTCGGCCACTTCGGCCGGCGTGCCCAGGCGCTGCATGGGGCTCTTGTCGATCATGGTCTGCACGTGCTGCGGCGACATCTGGCGCAAGAGGCCCGTCTCCACGGCAGCAGGCGCGATGGCGTTGACGCGGATGCCGGTGGTGGCCAGTTCCTTGCCCAGCGACTTGGTCATCGCCATCACGCCGGCCTTGGCCGCGCTATAGGCGGAGGCGTTGGGCGTGCCCTCCTTGCCGGCCAGCGAGGCGATGTTGACGATGCGCCCCCGCCCCTGCTTGCGCAGCTGCGGCACCACGGCGTGGCACATGTTGAAGACGCCGACCAGGTTCACGTCCACCACGCGCTGCCAGGTCTGCGGATCGAATTCGTCCAGCGGCATGGTGGGGCCCGCGAAGCCTGCGTTGTTCACCAGCATGTCGACGCGGCCCCAGCGCTTCAGCGTGGCGCCCAGCGCGCGATGGATGGCATCGCGGTCGGTCACGTCGGCCTCCTGCGCCAGCCCCTGCTGCATCGGCGCGCCGGGGAGCGCACCGGGCAGGTCCCAGGCCACCACGGTGGCGCCGCCTTCGGCCAGGCGCGCCGCAATGGCTTCGCCGATGCCGGTGGCCGCCCCCGTGACGATCGCGACGCTTCCCGCGAAGTCGTAGCGAGGCAGGCTCATCGGATGAACTGCTTGACGTAGTCCGCGCCCAGGCCCACTTCCTCGAAGTGCTTGCGGCACATGTCGATCTTGGTGAACACGTCCTCGTAGCCCATGCCCTTGCCGTAAGGGTCGGTGTAGTACATGACGCCGTTGACCTGGAAGTAGGTGATCATTTCCTCGACGTCGGGCGGCACGTAGAGCGTGTGCGTCTCGCCGGGCGGCTCGAAGACGTAGCTGCCTTCCACCGCTTCCCAGTCGTGCTCCAGGTACTTCCAGCGGCCCTTGAGCACGAAGCCGTGCACCGCCTGCGGATGGCGATGGCGGCTGAGCACGCCCGACTTGCGCACCTTCAGCAGGTTCATCCAGTAGCCCTGGCTGGCGTTGAGGCACAGGGGGCGGAACCAGACGTTCTCCGCCTGCGGCACCCACAGGCGATCGTCGGTGGGGATGGCGTGCTGCACCACGATCTCGGGCAGCGCATCGGGCGGGTTGGGGTACTGGTAGGGGGTCAGCGGCTCGGCGTCGCTCTTGTCCAGGGGCATGTGTGTCTCGCGGGTTTGTCCACTATATGGACGTTAGGTCTATATTGTGGTCAATCATAAGCCGCCCACGGCGAAGCTGGCTAGGGGGTTTGCCCAGCCGCAGATGTAAAACCTGGAAAGAAGAGGAAGCCGGCGCTCAGCCCATGCGCCGGCCGCTGGCGCGATCGAACAGGTGCGCGCGCTTGGCGTCCACCACCAGGCCGACCTCATCGTCCGGCCCCACGTCGACGCGGCCGTGCACGGTGACCACCAGCTGCGACTCGCCCACCTGCACCAGCAGTTCGGTCTCCGCACCCGTGGGTTCCACCACCACCACGCGCGCCGGCACGCCGTGGCCCGGGTCGGCCAGGCTGATGTCCCCGGGCCGGATGCCGTAGTGCACCGGCGTGTTGTCGGGCGCGTTCGCGCCGGGTGGCACCGGCCACAGCGATCCCTGGGCCTCCACCTGGCAGACGCCGTCGACCTGCCGGGCCATGCCCTCGACGACGTTCATGGCCGGCGAGCCGATGAATTGCGCCACGAAGAGGTTGACGGGACGGTCGTACAGCTCCAGCGGCGTGCCGATCTGCTCCACGATGCCGTCATGCATGACCACGATGCGGTCGGCCATGGTCATGGCCTCGATCTGGTCGTGCGTGACGTAGACGGTGGTGGTCTTCAGCCGCTGGTGCAACGCCTTGATCTCGGCACGCATGGCCACGCGCAGCTTGGCGTCGAGGTTGGACAGCGGCTCGTCGAACAGGAACACCTTCGGGTCGCGCACGATGGCGCGGCCCATGGCCACGCGCTGGCGCTGGCCGCCCGAGAGCTCGCGCGGGTAGCGCTCCAGCAGCGCGTCGAGGTTGAGGATCTTCGCCGCCTTGGCCACGCGCTGCGACATCAGGTCCTTCTCGGCATTGCGCAGCCGCAGGCTGAAGGCCATGTTCTCCCCGACCGTCATGTGCGGATAGAGGGCATAGCTCTGGAACACCATGGCGATGTCGCGGTCCTTCGACTCGAGGTCGTTGACCACCTTGCCGTCGATGGCGATCTCGCCGCCGCTGATCTCCTCCAGCCCGGCAAGCATGCGCAGCAATGTGCTCTTGCCGCAGCCCGAAGGTCCCACCAGCACCACGAACTCGCCGTCGGCGATGTCGAAGCTGATGCCCTGGATCACCTTGACCTTGCCGAAGGTCTTCTGGATGTCTTTGAAGGATACGGAAGCCATGTGTCGTCGTTCCCTTGTTCTTTCTTCAGCTCTTCACGGCACCCGCCGTGAGCCCGCCCACCATGTAGCGCTTGAAGGTGTAGTAGATGGCCGCCGGCGGCAGTGCGTAGACCAGGCCCGTGGCCATCAGCAGTTCCCAGGGCGAATCGTCGGCCGCCAGGAAGTTGCCCAGCGCCACCGCCAGCGTCACGCTGCGGTCGTTGGACAGCAGCAGGAAGGCGTAGAGGTACTCGTTCCAGGCCAGCAGCAGCGCGTAGGTGCCCACCGCGACCAGCGAGGGCACCATGAGCGGCAGGTACACCAGGCGGAACAACTGCAGCGGCGAGGCGCCGTCCATGCGCGCCGCCTCGTCCAGCTCGTAGGGCAGCTTGTCCGAGGCCTGCTTGAGCACCCAGATGCAGTAGGGCGACGCGATGGTCACCATGGCCAGGATCAGCGCCCACTGGCTGTTCAGCAGCCCGTAGTTGCCCATGGTCTTGTACATGGGCACCGCCAGGAAAGCCGCCGGGATGAAGTAGGTGAACAGCGCCATGTTGAGCACCGTGCGCCCGCCGCGCACGCGCAGCCGGCTGATGGCGAAGGCCGCCGTCGTCGCCACGAAGAGCGTGATCACGCCCACCGCCACCGCGATCAGCACCGAGTTGCCCAGCTGCACCCAGAAGTGGATGAGGTAGTGGTGCTTCTGCCCGAAAACCACCGAGAAGTTCGACAGCGTGGGCGCGCTGGGCCACAGCGCGCCCGAGGTGGCGGAGTCGCGCGGCGAGATGGCGAACAGCACCATGTGGTAGACCGGCAGCAGCGTCCAGATCAGCACCGGGATGCCGATGAGCAGCAGCTTGGCCTCTTTCGTGACGTCCTTCCAGCGCATCTTGCGGCCGCTCATTTGGACAACCTCTTCATCATGAAATACACCAGCGGCAGCACCAGCGGCATCGCCACCACGATGGAGGCCATCGACAGGTCCACCTGGTCCAGGCGCAGGTAGCGGATGCCCAGCGTGGCCAGCACGTGCGTCAGGTCGGCCGGCCCGCCGCCGGTGAGCAGGTAGACGCTGTTGAAGTCGCCCAGCGTCCAGATCATGGACAGGATGAGCGAGGTGACGTAGAGCGTGCGCATCGCCGGCCAGGTGATGAAGCGGAACTTCTGCAGCGAACTCGCGCCGTCGACCGAGGCGGCTTCGTACTGCTCGGCCGGAATCGCCAGCCGCCCCGCCACCAGGATCAGCGTCCAGAAAGGCAGCGACTTCCAGATGTGCACCAGCATCGAGAAGCACAGCGCCAGCGTGGGATCGTTGAGCCAGTTGGGCCCGTCGGCACCGGTCAGGCGGAAGATCAGGCTGTTGATCACGCCCCACTCGGGGTTGAGCATGAAACGAACCGACAGGATGGTGGGAATCGAGGGCAGCGCCCACGGCAGGATGAACACCGCCGCCAGGATGCGGATCCACCAGCGCTCCTGCACGAAGAAGCCTGACAGCAGCAAGGCCACCAGCATTTTCAGGTTGATCGCCACGACGAGGAACACCACCGTGTTCACCACCGAGCGGAAGAAGATCGGGTCGTCCGCCAGGTGCACGTAGCTCTGCGGATGGCGCGCCAGCCACAGGCCATAGCACACCGGGTAGAGCACGAACACCAGGAAGACGAGCAGGTAGGGAACGACCATGAGCCGTCCCCAGAACTCCCAGCGGCTGGGCCGCCGGGCGGCGCCGGGGCGCACTGCCCCTGGCGCCGCATCGATTGCAGCGGATGTTGTCATGGTTTTTCTCTCGAAGCCTCCCTGGCAAAAGGCGCAGCTCAGTTGGCGGCGCCGGCCACCGTCTTGATGCGGGCGATCATCTCGTCCACGGCCTTGTCCACCGGCACCTTCTCGTTGACCACGCGGTTCATCGCCTTGGCCCACACGTTCTCGTTGTTGAGCACGGTGAACTTGTAGTTCTTGGTGAACTCGAAGGTCACGGTGCCGGCGGCGTACTGGTTGTAGACCGAGAGGCGGTGCGGGTCGGCCTTCCAGAAATCACGCTGCTGCGCGCCCTTGGTCACCGGGAACCAGCGGCCCAGCGCGCCTTCCACGTAAGGCGTGAGGTTCTCTTCCTGCAGCAGGAAGGCGACGAACTTCTTGGCCGTCTCCTTGTTCTTCGCGTCCTTGAAGACCACGCCGGTCTTCACCGCGGTGCGGTAGACCATCTTGCTGCCGTCCGGCTTGATCGGGAAGCCCGCCGTGCGGATGCGCTCGGTGTAGTTCTTCTTGGCCTCCTCGCGCTGCTCGGGCGTGAGCGTGGCGTTGTTCATGTCGTCCAGCCACTTGGCCGCGATCGAGATGGTGGCGTTGTGCGTGAGCACGGTGGTCTTGTTGTGGAAGGCGACGTTGTTGTCCGGGTCCTTCCAGCTGGTCGACGAGGGCGGCGTGCAGCCCTTGGTGTAGGGCGTGGTGTAGTCCGTCAGCGCGCCGATCAGGCCGGTGCGCACCTTCGGGTCGTCCACCAGCAGCTTGCCGTTGTCGTCCACCAGCTTGACGTTGTAGGCGTCCATGAAGGTCAGGAACGAATAGAAGGAGTCGCTCGAATCCACGCCCATCGGCATGCCGATGCCGAAGTTGCGCTTGCCGCTCTTCTGCCGGCTGGCCGGCTGCACCTTGTCGCACCAGAAGGACCAGTACTCCTTCCAGGTCGTGGGGATGTCCGATTCCTTGAAGCCGGCCTCCTCGAGCATGTCCTTCCAGTACTCGATGTGCATGGTCTGCTGCTTGATCGGGAAGGCGTAGTAGGCCTTGCCCTTGGTCTGGTCGTTGTAGAGGAAGGTGGTCTCGACCGTGTTGGGCGCGAAGTTGCCCAGCATGGGCTTGAGCACGCTGCTGATGTCTTCCAGCTTGCCGTCGAAGGCCCACTTGCCGGTGACCTGGAAGTCGTACACGTCGGCGTACGCCACGTCCGGCGGGCTGCCCGAATCGAGGGCCGACACGGTCTTGGGAATCATGTCCTGCACCGGGTACTGCGACAGCTCGATCTTCACGTTCTTGTTCGCGTCCTCGAACTTCTTGATGGCGGCGAAGAGCGCATCGTCTTCCGCCTTGTAGAAGCCCTTGACCCACCAGACGGTGAGCTTCTCCTGGGCCATTGCGTGGCCGCCGGCCAGCAGGCCGAGTGCGGCCAGCAAGGTCGGGGCAAGGGCTGCCTTCAATCTCTTCATTTGCTTGTCTCCTGGTTTTGTCGCGTTGATGAGGATGAGTCGAGGGGAAAGCGGTTCAGTGGACGCCGTCGGCGCGCCGCCGGGCCGCGGCGGCCGCGGGCGGGGCCTTGAGGTGCGGCGGCGGCCGGCTCAGCCGCGGCAGCCGGCGGCGCGAGCCCAGCACTTCGTCGATGTCCTCGCGGGCGCTGTCGATCAGGTAGGCCACTGCCGCCTCGGCCGCAGGGCCGTCGCGGGCGACGAGCGCGTCGAGCACCGCGCGGTGCAGCGGCAGCGAGAGCGCCGGGCCGTTCGCCTTGCTGGTGGAGATCTCGAAGCTGGTGCGCAGCAAGGCATGCAGCACTTTCTTCATCTGCACCAGCATGCGGTTGTCGGCCGCGTTGAAGATCGCGTGATGGAAGCGCAGGTCGAAGGTGACGTAGTCGCCGCCGTTCTCGATCGCGTCCTTCATGCCGGCGTAGGCCTGCTCCATCTCATCGATGTGGCGCGGCGTGCAGCGCTCGGCCGCGAGGCGCGCCGCCGCCGGCTCCACCGCGCGGCGCAGGTCGTGCAGGTCGCGCACGAACTCGTGCGTCAGGCCGCAGCTGGCCTGCCAGGTGATGACGTCGGGGTCGAACCAGTTCCAGCGGTCCTGCGGCAGCACGCGCGTGCCCACCTTGGGGCCCGTCACCACCAGGCCCTTGGCCACCAGCGACTTCACCGCCTCGCGGACCACGGTGCGGCTCACGCCCAGTTGCTCGCACAGCACCGGCTCGGCCGGCACCGGCCCGCCGACGGCATAGCGGCCGCCAACGATTGCCTCTCCCAGCAGATCCAGCGTACGACCGTGGGAGTTCTTGGTGCTCATCGTGGCTGCCTGGGTGCGCTGTGCCCTGGCGTGCGACTAGGCGGGCACCCGGGTCAGCAGCGGCGTGCCGGCGAAGTGCGCGGCCAGGTTCGAGAGCACCAGGTTGGCCATGGCCTCGCGCGTCTCGCGGGTGCCGCTGGCCATGTGCGGCGTGAGCACCACCTGCGGCATCTGGCGCAGCTTCTCGGGCACCTGGGGCTCGGCCACGAACACGTCGAGCGCGGCGCCAGCGATGGTGCCCTGCTCCAGCGCCTCGACCAGCGCCGGCTCGTCGACCACGCTGCCGCGCGCCACGTTGACGAGGAATCCCTGCGGGCCCAGGGCCTTGAGCACTTTGGCGTCGATCAGGCCGCGCGTGGCCGCGCCCCCGGGCGTGATGACGATGAGGAATTCCACCGCCGCCGCCAGCGCCACCGCGTCGGGGTAGTAGGTGTAGTTGACGTCCGAGCGCGGCGAGCGCGAGGTGTAGCTGATGTGCATGCCGAAGGCATCGGCGCGCTTGGCGATCGCCTGCCCGATGCGGCCCATGCCCACCACGCCCAGCCGGGCGCCGCTCACCTTGCGGGCCAGCGGGATCGGTCCCTTGGGCCACTGCCCCTCGCGCACGAATCGATCGGCCTGCGGAATGCGGCGCGCCACGGACAGCAGCAGGCCGATGGCCAGGTCGGCCACGTCGTCGTTGAGCACGTCGGGCGTGTTGGTGACCGGCACGCCGCGCTCGTGCGCGGCTTTCACGTCGACGCCGTCGTAGCCGACGCCGAACACGGTGATCACTTCCAGCGCAGGCAGTTGCGCGATGAGTTCGCGCGGCACCTTGGCCTCGCCGTTGGCGACCACCGCGCGGATGCGTGGCGCAGCAGCGGCCAGCGCAGCGGGATCGCTCAGGTGGATGCGGTCATGCACCGTGTAGTCGCGCTGCAATGCCTCCATCAGGTAGGGCATCAGCGGAGCAACCACCAGTACTTCGGGGCGCGCCATGCTCGTCTCCTCCAACCCAGTTGTGTGTGGTTGAAACGGGCCGCGGCACGTGCACGGTGCAGGCGATCTGGCCCGAAGCGGGGCCGATCATATGATGATTGAAACGGGCGGTCCGCCGAGGACAAACCCTATTGGCAAAGACCCTCTTTCAATGCGCGGAGGCGCCCTGCCCGCGCCGGACGAAACGGCCCGCGCGGCGGCCCGTGCCGCGCCCGCTGCCGGTGTAGCTCAGCACCCCGTTGACCCACACCCGCTCGATACCCTCCGAGAACTGCCGCGGCTGTTCGAAGGTGGCCGCATCGCGCACCGTCTTCGGGTCGAACACCACCACGTCCGCGAGGTAGCCCTCGCGCAGGAAGCCGCGCCCGGGGATGCGGAAGCGCGTGGCCGACAGGCCGGTCATCTTGTGGATGGTCTGCTCCAGCGGCAGCAGCCCGCGCTCGCGCCAGTAGCTGGCCAGCACGCGCGGGAAGGCACCCCACAGGCGCGGATGCGGCCGCTCGTCATGCGGCAGGCCGTCGGAGCCGATCATCGAAAGCGGGTGCGTGATGACGCGGTCCACGTCGTCCTGGTTCATCTGGAAATAGCAGGCGTTGCCGGGCTTGAGCCGGATGGCAGCCTCCTGCTGCGACACGCCCCACTCCGCCGCGATGTCCTTGATGTAGCGCCCGCCCATCTCGGGATAGGTCTTGCTGCCGGTGATAAGCACCTCGATGACCCCGTCCACCAGGTCCTCGCGCAGCACGGTCGAGCCAGCGGTGTAGGGGTACACGTCCATCGACAGTTCCTGGCCAGCGGCCAGCTTCTCGATGAGCGGCAAGGTCTCGCGCGTGCGGCCCCAGTTGTCGGCGCCGGCGCACTTGTGGTGCGAGAGGATCAGGGGCAGGCCGGACTGGCGTGCGGTGAGCGCGGCTTCCTGCAGCGCCGGCAGGATGCCCGCCAGCTCATCGCGGATGTGCGTGGCATACACGCCACCGCTGCGCGCCGCGACCGAGGCGACGGCCACCAGTTCTTCCACGTCGGCCGCGTAGGCCTCGCTGTAGAAGACGCCCGACGACAACCCAAGCGCGCCGGCATCCATGGCCTCCTGCATGTCGGCGGCCATCGCCTCGCGCTCCTGCGCGTTGGCCGGGCGATCCAGCGCAGGCATGTGCCGCATGCGCAGGGCCGTGTGGCCCAGCAGCGCCGCCACGTTCACCCCGGGCTTCGCTGCTTCCACGGCAGCCGCGTACTCGCGCATCGTGCGGTGGAGGAATTGCGTGCTGCCCAGCAGCGAGAGGGGCGCCGCCGGCGCATCGCTGACCATCGGCGCCAGCGAGATGCCGCAGTTGCCCACGATCACCGTGGTCACGCCCTGCGAGAGCTTGGGCAGCATGTCGGCCTTCTCGATGGCCGCGGCATCGTCGTGCGTGTGCACGTCGATGAAGCCGGGGGCCACCACCAGGCCGGTGCAGTCGATCACCTGCGGGCGGTGCGCCTCGATGAGTGCAGCGGGCACCTGGCGCACCGCCACGATGCGTTCGCCCGCGAGCAGCAGGTCACCCACCTGCCCTGCCGACGCACTGCCATCCACGACCAGGCCACCCTTGAGCAGGGTGGCGCCTTCATTCACCTCGGCCATGGCCGATTCCTCCACTGTTGTGCTGGCGTGCGCCGCGTTCTTCGTCCATGTCCTGCATGGCTTCGGTAGCGCCGGAGTACTCGGCGCTGTCGAAGCCGTGCTTGTGCAGCAGCTGCTTGAACTGCGCCAGGCCGCGCGTGGCCACCGGCCCGAGCTTCTGCGCCAGGCGCACCATCAGGATCTCGATCACCACCAGGTGCGCGAGGTAGGCCTCGGTGCCCACGCGCATCACCGCATCCTGCGGCACCGACACGGCCAGCAGGTGGTCCGCGATGTCGGCCAGCGGCGTGCCCGGCTGCGTCAGCGCCACCACGGTGGCGCCCTGCGAGCGGGCGAAGCGGGCGGCCTCCAGCGTGTAGGGCATGCGGCCTACGTGCGAGATCACGAAGGCCACGCCCTCCGGCCCCAGCGTGCTGGCAGAGACCAGCTGCTGGTGCGCGTCGAAGATGGCGTTGGCCGTGCAGCCCAGGCGGAACAGGCGGCTCTGCAGCTCGCCGGCCATGAAGGTGGACGCCGCGCCCACCGAGTAGCAGTCGATGCGCCGCGCGGCCGCCAGCTTGCTCGCCACCTGGTCGAGCACATCAGTGTCGATGCGCCGGCCCAGCTCGGTGAGCGAGGACACCGCCGCGTGCACGATCTTGTTGGTGACGTCGTCGGCCGAGTCGTCCGCCAGCACGCTGCGGTGCAGGTAGGAGCCGCGCACCGCCAGGTCCTGCGCCAGGGCCAGCATGAACTCGCGCACCGAGTCGAAGCCGAAGCTGCGGCAGGTGCGGACGATGGTGGGCATCGACACGCCCGCCTGCTGCGCCAGCTGCTCGACCGTGGCCGCCACCGCGGCGCCGGGGTCGTCCAGGATGACCTGCACCACGCTGCGCTGCGCGGACGACAACTCGGCCATGCGCTCGCGCAGGCGCTGCAGAAGATGGCTCGCTGCGTCGTTCATTTTTTCAGAACCGCGTGCTGATGGCACCGCTCACCGCGCCGTCGTCCTCGATGACGGGCAGCCAGCGCCACTTGTCGAAGGTGGTGCAGGGGTGCGAGATGCCCAGCACCACGCGGTCGCCCACCTTGGGCGCACTGGCCTCGTGGCTGAAGCGCAGGTAGGCATGCTGGTCGTTGAGCGCGCTGATGCTCCAGTCGGCCGGCGCGGCCGACAGCTCGCGCGCGCCCCGCGGCGCGTGCTTCACCGGAATGGGCATCTCGATGTCGTAGGAAATGTCGCGGCGGCCGCAGCTGAGCAGGGCCAGGCCGGGCTCGGGCACCGACTGCACCATGGACCAGACTTCCAGCGCGGGACGCAGCGATTCGTCCAGCCCCTCGCGGCGCTCCACCAGCTGCAGGAAGCGCTTGTAGTTGCCGTGGTCGTGCGTCACGTAGCAGCCCGAGCGCAGCACGCCCTGCACCGGGCGCGACAGTCCCTGCGTGCGCAAGAGCGGCACCACCAGGTCGAACACCGCCGAGCCGCCCGCGGTGAGCAGGATGTTGTCGTCGGCGAACAGGTTCTCGGCATCGCAGGCGCGCACCGCCTCGGTCACGCGGTGGATCAGTTCGCTGACTTCGCGCGCGTCGTGCTCGCTGTCGCACTTGGCGACGCCGCCTTCGTAGCATTCGATGCCGCCCAGGCGCGCGGCCGGCGAGCGGGCGATGGCGCGGGCCAGTTCCAGCGCGTCGTGCAGCGTGCGCACGCCGGTGCGCTGGCCGGGAACGCCGATCTCGACCAGCGTGTCGAAACGGCCGGCATGGCCGCGGCGCTGTGCCCATTCCTCGATCACCTGCAGTTGCGCCAGGGAATCCACCAGGAACCACACGCGCAGGTCGGCATGGCTGGCCAGCAGGCGCGCCAGCCCGTCCAGGTCGGCATCGCCCAGCACCTGGTTGGCGATGATGACGCGGCGCGCGCCGGCCTCCACGCCCACGGTCAGCTGGAAGATGGTGGCGAAGGTCATGCCCCAGGCGCCACCGTCCAGCTGCTGCCTGAACAGCTCGGGCGACATGGTGGTCTTGCCGTGCGGCGCCAGGGCCACGCCCTTGCGCTGCGCGAAGTCCTGCATCCAGGCGATGTTGTGCGCCAGCGCCGAGCGGCGGATGGCCGCCAGCGGATAGGGCATGTCGTCGGCCAGGAGGTTCCAGCCGCGGCTGGCGATCTCGCTGGCGCGGCAGGGCGCAGCGCCCAGCGGAAAGCTCTTGCTGCGGTGGTCGAGGATGAGTTCGTCGGTCATGGTGGGAGTCTCGCTCAAAGGTCGTCGCGCCAGCAGGCGTGCCAGTGGCCGGGCTTCACTTCGCGCAGCTGCATGTCGGCGCTGGCGCAGCGTTCCTCGGCACGGGGGCAGCGGGTGCGGAAGACGCAGCCCGAGGGCGGGTTGGCCGGGCTGGGCAGGTCGCCCTGCAGCAGCGGCACCACGCGACGCTGGGCCGGATCGGGAATGGGCGCGGCCGCCAGCAGCGCGCGAGTGTAGGGATGCTTGGGGTCGGCGTAGAGCGAATGCGTGGGCGCAATCTCCATCACGCGGCCCAGGTACAGCACCACCACGCGGTCGCAGAGGTACTCCACCACGTCCAGGTCGTGCGAGATGAAGAGCAGCGTGAGGTTCAGCTTTTCCTTCAGCTCGCCCAGCAGGTTCACCACCTGCGCCTGGATCGACACGTCCAGCGCCGACAGCGGCTCGTCCGCCACGATGAACTGCGGCTCCACTGCCAGCGCACGGGCGATGCCGATGCGCTGGCGCTGGCCGCCGGAGAACTCGTGCGGGAAGCGGTCCGCATGCTCGGGCCGCAGGCCCACCTGGGCCAGCAGTTCGTGGATGCGGGGCGTGCGCGCCGCGCCTTTGGCCAGGCCGTGCGTGTCCAGCGCCTCGCCCAGCACGTCGCGGATGCGCATGCGCGGGTTCAGGCTGGCGTAGGGGTCCTGGAAGATGATCTGCACCTTGGAGCGCAGCGGGCGGAACTGCGACTGCGAAAGATGCGCCAGGTCCTGCGGCGCCGAGGCACCCTGCGGCGTGTAGAGCATCTCGCCGCCGGTCGGGTCGACCAGGCGCGTGAGCAGGCGGCCGATGGTGCTCTTGCCCGAGCCGGACTCGCCCACCAGGCCCAGCGTCTCGCCCTGGCGGATGGTGAAGCTCACGTCGTCCACCGCGCGCACCGGGTGCGTGCCCTTGCCGAAGTACTTGCGCAGCTTGCGGATCTCCAGCAGGTTCTGCTCGGCGGCCACCTGCGGCGCTTCCATGACGGCGGCGTTCATGCGGCCTCCTTGATCTCGGTGAATCCGATGCAGCGCACCATGCGCTCGCCCCCTGCCCCTTCCAATGCGGGCATGGCGGCGTTGCAGTCCTCGCGTGCATGGCTGCAGCGCGGTGCGAAGGCGCAGCCCGGCGGCGGTGCCAGCGGGCTGGACACCTGGCCCGGAATCGCGACCAGTTGCGGCCGGCGGCCGGCCACATGCACCTGCCCGCGCTGGCGTGCCACGCCCGGCAGGCAGGCCAGCAGGCCGCGCGTGTACGGATGCGCGGGCGCTGCGAAGAGCTGGTGCACCGGCGCCGACTCGACGATGCGCCCGGCATACATCACAGCCACCGCATCGGCGTACTGCGCCACCACGCCCAGGTTGTGCGTGACGAAGAGCATGCTCATGCCGGTCTCCTTCTGCAGCCGGCCCATGAGCGCCAGGATCTGCGCCTGGATGGTCACGTCCAGCGCGGTGGTCGGCTCGTCGGCGATCAGCAGCGTGGGGTTGCAGGCCATGGCCAGGGCGATCATCACGCGCTGTCGCATGCCGCCCGAAAGCTGGTGCGGGTATTCGTGCACCCGCTGCTTGGCGGCAGGAATCTCCACCAGTTCCAGCATGCGCTGCGCATGCGCGAGGGCGGCCTTGCGGTCCAGGCCCAGGTGCAGTCGCACCGACTCGGCGATCTGCTCGCCGATGGTCAGCACCGGGTTCAGGCTGGTCATGGGCTCCTGGAAGATCATCCCCAGCTCGTTGCCACGCAGCGCGCGCTTGTCGGCCTCGGGCAGCTTGAGCAAGTCCACGCGCTGGCCGTCGCGCTTCACGAACAGGGCTTCGCCCTGCACCTGTGCCTGCGAGGTCTTGGCATGCAGGCCCATCAGCGAGAGGCTGGTCACCGACTTGCCCGAGCCCGACTCGCCCACCAGCGCCAGCGTCTGGCCGGGGCGGATGGAGAAGGACACGTCGGCCACGCTCTGGATGCGGCCGCCGTCGGTGGCGAAGGAGGTGGAGAGCCCGCGCACTTCCAGGCGCGGCATCGTGGTGTTGTCGTTATTGGCGCTCATGGTCAGGCCGCCTTCTTGAGCTTGGGGTCCAGCAGATCGCGCACGCCGTCGCCCAGCATCTGAAGCGACAGTGCAGTGAGCACGATGGCCAGGCCCGGGCAGAAGATGGTCCAGAAGGCCTTGTCGGCGTATTCCAGGCTGCCCGCGATCATGGTGCCCCAGGTCGGAATGTCCGGCGGCACGCCCACGCCCAGGAACGAGAGACCCGCCTCGGCCAGGATGGCGTAGGCGAAGATGAAGGTCACCTGCACCAGGATGGGCGACATGAGGTTGGGCAGGATGTGGCGCCACAGGATCTGCGGCGTGCGCACGCCCAGGGCCCGTGCCGCATCGACGAAGAGCAGCTCGCGCAGCACCAGCGTGGTGGCGCGCACCACCCGGGCCACGCGCGGCGTGTAGACGATCACCAGCGCCAGCATCACGTTCCAAAGCGACACGCCCAGGATCGAGACCAGCGCGATGCCCAGAAGGATGTCGGGGAAGGACATCATCGCGTCCACCAGGCGCATCAGCGGTGCATCCAGGCGGCGGAAGAAGCCGGCCAGCATGCCCAGCAGGGTGCCGCACAGCACCGCGCCAGCGGCGGTGATGAAGCCGATGGCCAGCGAGTAGCGCGCGCCGTAGATGATGCGCAGCATCACGTCGCGGCCCAGTTCGTCGGTGCCCGCGAGGTGCACCCACGACGGGCCGTTGAGGCGCTCGCTGATCGAGATGGCGCTGGGGTCGGCGTCCGACAGCATCGGGAAGAACATCGCCACGACCAGCACCAGCAGCAGCACCAGCGCCGAGGCCAGCACGATCCTGCGGGAAAAGAGTCGACGTAGGACCTTGTTCATTTGGACTCCAGGCGAATGCGCGGGTCGACCAGCGTGTAGATGAAGTCCACGCCCAGGTTGATGAAGACGTAGATGGCGGCGATGACCAGCAGCGTGCCCTGGATCACCGGGTAGTCGCGGCGCAGCACGGCGCGCACCACCAGATTGCCGACGCCCGGCAGGTTGAACACCGTTTCGGTGACCACCGTGCCGCCGATCATCAGCGCCAGCGTCAGGCCCAGCACGGTGACGATGGGCACCAGCGCATTGCGCAGCACGTGCTTGACCATGATCACGCCCTCGGGCAGGCCCTTGGCGCGTGCGGTGCGCACGTAGTCCTCGCCCAGGATGTCGAGCATCGAGGCGCGGGTGAAGCGGATGATGAGCGCCGAATTCAGCAGGCCCAGCACCAGCGCCGGCAGCAGCAGGTGATGCAGCCGCTCGGCCAGGCTGGCCGTGGGGTCGCCGTAGCCCGAGGCCGGGAACCAGCCCAGCTTGACGGCGAAGAACTGGATCAGGATCAGGCCCAGCCAGAAGCTGGGCACGCTCGCGCCCAGCATGGCCACGCTGCTCACCGCCTGGTCGGCGGCGCTGCCGCGCCACACGGCGGCGGCCATGCCGGCCGGGATGCCGATGAGCGCCGCGATGAACACGGCGAACAGCGCCAGGAACAGCGTGGGCTCGGCGCGCTCCAGCAGCGCCTGCGCCACAGGTCGCTGCAGGAAGAGCGATTGGCCCAGGTTGCCCCGCGCCAGCTCGCCCACCCACAGCACGAACTGCGTGGTGAGCGGCTTGTCCAGCCCGTATTGAACGCGCGCCGTGGCGATGTCGGCCGCGGTGGCCTGGTCGCCCAGCAGCAGCGCCACCGGGTCACCCGAGGCCAGCCGCGTGAGCAGGAAGACCAGCACCGCGACGATGGCCAGCACCACGAAGGCGCCCGCCAGTCGGCGCAACAGGAAGTGCACCATGAATAGCTCCCTTGACTGAAACCGGGTGGCTTACTTGGCCAGGCCGGTGTTCCAGAAGAAGGGCCAGATCGCCGGCGTGTAGCCCTCCAGCTTGGCCGAGCGCGCCGACAGGCTGTTGAACTTGCCCACCTCGATGAAGGGCACCTCGTCGTACACCGTCTGCTGCACCTGGCCCCACAACTGGCTGCGCTTGGCCGGATCGACCTCGGTGTTGAAAGCCGTCAGGGTCTTCTTCTTGCTGTCGGTTTCCCACCAGCCCGGTGCGCCGTCACCCAGTTGCGGGGGCGAGAGCATCGGCTCGGGGAACAGGCCCGAGTGGGTGAAGTACACGTCCCACAGCTTGGCGTCGTTGCGGCGCTGCACCAGCGTGGCCCAGTCCACCACCTGCAGGTCGGTCTTGAAGCCGGCCTTCTTGAGCTGCTCGGACATCACCAGCGCCATGTTGTAGTGGAACTCGTACTGGCGGCTGGCCATGATGCGGATCGGCTTGCCGTCGTAGCCGGCCTTGGCCGCCTCTTCCTTCGCTGCCTTGGGGTCGCGCGAGTTGTAGAGCTTGCTGCCCGCATCCGAGAAATACGGCGTGCCCTTGGGGAAGAAGTTGGGTTCCACCACGAAGAAGCGGTTGTCGCCGAAGCCGGCGGCCAGCAGTTCGCCCGAGCCCACCGCCGTCTGCACCGCGCGGCGCATGGGCTGCGAGGCCAGCACGCCTTCCTTGGTGTTGAACACGATGTAGGGGAAGCCGAAGTTCTTGGTCACGATGGGCACCACGGCCGGCGCGCCCTTCTCGATGCGGCCGGTGGCTTCCACCGGCAGCAGGTCGGCGTACTGGAACTGGCCCGACAGCGCGCCCTCGACGCGCGTGTTGGCGCTGGGCACGGGCACGAAGCGCAGCTCGTCCAGCAGGGCCTCGCGCTTGCCGGCGTAGCCGCTCGGGGCCTCGCTGCGGGCGCTGTACTGGTCGAAGCGGGTCAGCACGGTGAACTGGTCGGGTCGGCGCTCCTTGAACTTGTAGGGGCCGGTGCCGATGAACTGCGTGATCTGCGGCGCGATGCTTTCCTTGGCCATGATGGCGGCCATGCCGCTGGGCAGGGCCAGCTGGGCCAGCAGCGGCGCGTAGGGCTGCTTGAGCTTCATCTCCACCGTGTTCGGGCCCTTGGCGCTGAGCGAGGCCACTTCCTTGCCCACGGCCTTGCCGCGCGGCGAGAGTTCCATCCAGCGCTGCAGCGAGGCGACCACGTCGTCGGCCGTCAGGTCGCGGCCGTTGTGCAGCTTCACGCCCTTGCGGATGGCGATGGTGTAGCTCAGGCCGTCTTTCGACACCGTGGGCATGCCCTCGGCCAGCATCGGTGCCACCTTCCAGTTGGCGTCGAAGGTGTAGAGCGGCTCGTACACGTGCTGCATGATGGTGCCGACCAGGTCGGCGGTGCTGGTCATCGGGTCCAGGCCCTGCGGCTCGCCGACCATGGCCAGGTTGGCTGCGCCGCCACGTGCCGGCGCGGCCTGCGCGCTGCCGGCGGCAACGCTCAGGCCCAGGCCCAGCACGGTGGTGGCGATGGCGCCCAGGAGCATGCCGCGGCGGGTGGCGGCGGCAGTGGGGGCGGTGGAACAACCCGTCGTGTCTACAGTGTCGGCAGAGATTTGCATCGTGGCTCCGTGAGTAATAACATTACAAGAACGAATCGTATTCGTCGCAACTTGCGTGCCAAAACCGGGTTTACCCGAACAGTTTCTGTAAATTTTTTACTCAAAGAGGCCCATTCATGTCCAAAGTTGAAATGCTCGGCACGTCGCCCATCGCGTCCGACCGCCAGGCGCGCCCCCTCTCGCCCGCCACCCGCGCCGGCGATTTCGTCTTCGTCTCGGGCCAGGTGCCCACGGACGACCAGGGCCAGGTGATCGTGGGCGGCATCGAGGCGCAGACCCGCCAGGTGTTCAAGCGCATCGAACAGGCGCTGGCGCTGGCCGACTGCACGCTGGCCGACATCGCCAAGGTGAGCGTGTGGCTCAACGACGCGCGCGACTTCGGCAGCTTCAACCGCGTCTACATGGAACTGCTGGGCGACCATCGCCCTGCCCGCTCGACCGTGGAGTCGCGCCTGATGATCGACGCCAAGGTCGAGATCGACGTGACGGCCTACAAGCCGCGCGGATAATTCGCCGGCCGCCGCCTCGCAGCCCACGCGTGGCGCGGTTGCCCCTCGAAGCGCAACGACCGCGGGCCGGGTCCGCGCGTTGCCAGCTTCCTGGATTTGCGAGTTCTCAGGTCGGATCGCTTCGCGACCTGTAGGGAGACACTAGAAGATGAATCAACGGTCCCGCCTGGTCGCCATCGACTGGGGCACCAGTTCGCTGCGCGGCGCGCTCATCGACATGGCCGACGGCCGCGTGCTCGAGGAACAGAGCCACGCCCGAGGCATCCTCACCGTACCGCCCGGCGGCTTTCGCGAGGTCTTCGACGATCTCTTCGGTGCGTGGATGCGCGAGAACGGTGCGCCCTGCCTCATCTCGGGCATGGCGGGCAGCCGCCAGGGCTGGGTCGAGGCGCCCTACTGCCCCTGCCCCGCCGGCCTGGCCGAAGTGCGCGCGAAGGTGCGCGAGATCGAGCCCGGCCCCATCGCCATCGTGCCGGGCCTGTCCGACGAGCACTCGGGCGTGCCCGACGTGATGCGCGGCGAGGAAGTGCAGATCTTCGGCGCCATGGCCCTCTCCGGCCTGCAGGACGGCCTCTTCGTTCTGCCCGGCACCCACAACAAGTGGGCCCGGGTGAAGGACGGCCGCGTGGCGGGCTTCCGCACCTACATGACGGGCGAGTTCTACGCCATCCTGAGCCAGCACTCGATCCTGGCGCGAACCATCGACACATCGGCCGCCTTCGACGAGGCCGCCTTCCTCGAAGGCGTGTCGCGCGCCGAGAACGGCGAAGGCCTGCTGCACAACGCCTTCGGCGCGCGCACGCTGTCTCTGTTCGAACGCATGGCGGCCGGCGAGCTGGCGAGCTACCTCTCGGGCCTGCTGATCGGCGAGGAACTGCGCTCGCAATCGGTCCGCGCCAATGGCGAGGTGGTGCTGATCGGCTCGCCCAACCTGACGCAGCGCTATGCCCTGGCGCTCCGGACGCTCGGCACGCCTTCGCGCACGCTGGGCTCCGAGGCCACCTGGGCGGGGCTGCACGCACTCTCTTCCTCCTCCGACTGAAGGCGCATCCATTCCATGACCACTCCCCAAGAAAAGTTCCAGGCCGCCGCGGCCACCCTGCCGCTGGTGGCGATCCTGCGCGGTCTCACCCCGGCCGAGGCGCCTGCCGTGGGCGATGCGATCGTCGAGGCGGGCTTCCGCTTGCTCGAGGTGCCGCTGAATTCGCCCGACCCGCTCAAGAGCATCGAGCTGATGCGCCAGCGCTTTCCGCAGGCGCTGGTGGGCGCGGGCACCGTGCTCAACGTGCAGCAGGTGCGCGAGGTGCATGCGGCAGGCGGCCAGCTCGTGGTGTCGCCCGACTGCAAGCCGGCCGTGATCGCCGAGAGCGTGAAGCTGGGCATGGTGAGCCTGCCCGGCGTGATGACGCCCACCGAGGCTTTCGCGGCGCTGGATGCGGGCGCCACCGGCCTGAAGATCTTCCCCGCCGAGCTGGCCTCGCCCGCGGTGGTGAAGGCGATGCTGGCCGTGCTGCCGGCCGGCACGCCGATCATGCCGGTGGGCGGCATCAGCCCCGACAACATGGACACGTGGCGCGCCGCGGGTGCTGCCGGCTTCGGCATCGGCTCCGCGCTCTACAAGCCAGGCAAGAGCGCCGCGGCCGTGGCCGAGGACGCGCGCAGCTTCGTCGACGCCTGGCAGCGCCTGCTGCGCGCCTGAGTTCCTTCGCAATCCAACAAAGAAAGGCCAGCCACATGTCGAGCCACGCCGTCTACGCCAGCCCCGCCATCCGCCGCCTGCGCGAAGACCTCGCGCTGGCGCTGCGGGCGGCCGCGCACCACGGTCTCTCGGAAGGCGTCTGCAACCACTTCAGCGTGGCGCTGCCGGGCGAGCAGGAGCAGTTCCTGATCAACCCGCGCGGCCTGCACTGGAGCGAGGTGGGCCCGGACGACATCGTGCTGATCGATGGGGAAGGCAATGTTTTGGCAGGCCGGCACCGCGTGGAGCCCACCGCGCTGTTCATTCATGGCGCGGTGCACCGCATCGCGAAGCATGCGGTGGTGCTGCATTGCCACATGCCCTACGCCACTGCGCTCACGCTGACGAAGGACCGCGCGCTGGACCCGACGCTGAGCCAGAACGCGATGCGCTACATCGACCGCATCGCCATCGACGCCGACTACAACGGCCTGGCGCTGGACCACACCGAGGGCGAGCGCATCGCACGTGCCATGGCGGGCAAGGACGTGGCCTTCCTGGGCAACCACGGCGTGGTGGTGGCGGGCGCCACCATTGCCCACGCCTACGACGACCTCTACTACCTGGAGCGCGCCTGCCTGCACCAGGTGATCGCGCAGTCCACCGGCCGTCCGCTCGCGCCGGTGAACGCGAAGCTGGCGGCGCAGGTCGCCGCGCAGATCCAGGGCGAGCGCGAGCAGTCCGACCTGTTCTTCGAGGCGCTGGGCCGGCTGCTGCCGGCGCCTGCCTCGTCGAAGTCCTTTCAGCGCGCCGCGGCGTAGACCGGCGGCTGTGCCACCAGGCCCTGCTTCACGCCGCGGGTGGTGGCATCGGCCAGCACTTCGGGCTCGCCGGCTTCCACCGCGGCAAAGGTCTGGCTCGCCACCTCTTCGGGCGCGATCTTGTCGCCCGGGATCTTGCGCGCCATGTCGGTGTCCATGAAGGCCACGTGCACGCTGGTCACCTGCGTGCCCTGTTCCCGCAACTCGTTGCGCAGGCCGTTGCTCAGCGACCAGGCCGCCGCCTTGGACGCGCTGTAGCTCGCTGCGCCCGGCAGGCTGAGCCAGCTCAGCACCGACAGCACGTTCACCACCCCGCCGCCGCCGTTGGCCTTGAGCACGGGCGCAAATGCGCGCGCCATGGCCCAGGGGCCGAAGAAGTTGGTCTCGAACTCGGCGCGTGCCTCGTCGAAATCAGCCGAGGCACCCAGCAGGCCGGCGCCGCGCGAGATGCCGGCGTTGTTGACGAGCAGCGTGACATCGCCGCATTCGCGTGCGACGGCAGCCACCTGCTGCGCATTCGTCACGTCCAGCGCGATCGGCACCACGCCTTCGAGCGTGATGGAGGCCGGGTCGCGCGCAGCCGCATAGACCTTGCGTGCGCCTGCAGCCAGCGCCGCGCGGGCATACGCGAGGCCAAGGCCGCGATTGGCGCCGGTGACGAAAACGACGGAACCTTCGATCTTCATGATGAGCTTTCCAAAGTGGGAGTGAGACAGCTTCAGGCGGCTTCGATGCGCCGCATCAGCGAGGAAGTGGAACGCGGCCAGCCGACACGGCCGAACCATGCGCCGCCGGCAATGGCGGCGGAGATGACGACGCCATAGACCACCAGCGCGGCGCCCTGCGCCAGGAACACGTGGACCAGCGATCCGCCCCAGCGCAGCGCCAGCCAGCCGCCGACGGCCGCCACCGCCAGCCGCGCCAGGTTGCCCAGCACCGGCCACAGCAGGCGGCCCGCGCCCTGCGACGCGAAATACAGCACCAGCCCCACGCCAAAGAAGCCGTAGAGCGGCCCCACCGCGCGCAGGTACTGCGTGCCCGCTTCCAGCATGGCCGGGTCGTTGCCGAAGAGCAGCAGCCATTGCCGCGGGAAGATCGCCGCGGCAACGCCGATGGTTTCGGCCACGGCAAAGGCCAGCAGCGCGCCCACCCAGGCCGCATGCATGGCGCGCTGCCGCTTGCCCGCGCCCATGCAGGTGCCCACCATGGCCAGCAGCGGCGCGCCGAAGCCGAACACCAGCGGCACCAGCAGATACTCCAGCCGCGCAGCCGTGCCGTAGCCCGCGATGGCGCCAGGCCCGAAGTGGCCCGCCAGCGCGGTGGCGATGCCGATCGACAGGTTCGTCGCAAAGGTGGACACCGCGCCGAACAACCCGATGCGCAGGATGTCGCGGAACAGCGGCCAGCGCAGCCGCACGCCCGCCATCCGCGGCGTGAGCAGGCTGCGCGAGGAGCGCAGGTACAGCCACAGCGCGATGCTGCCGCCCAGGTAGTACAGCAGCAGCGCCGCGGCGCCGCCGGCGATGCCCATGGCCGGCACCGGTCCCCAGCCGAAGATCAGCAAGGGCGACAGCGGGATCAGCACCACCACGCCGGCCACCGTCACGTTGGCCGGCACCGCCATGTTGCCGGTGCCGCGGATCACCGCCGCCAGCGAGTTGAAGAGCCACACCAGCACCGCGCCGGCGAACACCCAGTTCGAATACACCAGCGCGCCCTTGAGCGATTCGCCGGTGCCGCCCATGAGCGCATAGAGCGCCGGGCCGCCCAGCAGCAGCGCCGCGCTGAAAACCGCGCCGAAGCCCAGCGCGATCACCAGCGCATGCAGGACCAGGGCATTGGCGTCGTCACGCCGGCGCGCCCCCAGCGCGCGGGCGATCGAGGATGCGATGCCTCCGCCCATGGCGCCGGCCGAGGTCATCTGCATCAGCATCACGACCGGGAACACCAGTGCCATGGCCGCCAGCGCGTCGCCGCCCAGCTTGCCGACGAAGTAGGTCTCGATGAGGCCCACCGCCGCTTGCGCCACCATCACCAGCACATTGGGCACGGCCAGGCGCAGCAGCGTGGGCGCGATGGGCCCTTCCAGCAGCATGCGGGTGCGCGGATCCATCGCAGAAGATGCGTTGCTCATTGGCGTGGCTCCGGATCAGGCGGTTGCGGCACGCGCGCGCGGCGCCTGCTCGCGGATCGGCAGGTTGACCAGCGCGGCGCCTGCGGCAAGCACGATGTCGATGTACCAGACCCAGTCGTAGCTGCCGGTGGCCTGGAACACGCGGCCCCCCAGCCAGGCGCCGAGGAAGCCGCCCATCTGGTGCGCCAGCATCACGATGCCGAAGAGCATGGCCATGTTGGCCGGGCCGAAGAACTTGGCCACCAGGCCCGCCGTGGGCGGCACGGTGGACAGGAAGGTGATCCCCATCACCGCGGCGAACACCAGCATCACGGCCGGCGTCTTGGGCGCCAGCAGGAAGACCAGCACCGCGACGGCGCGCGTGGCATACACCAGCGCCAGCAGCGACTTCATGCGCCAGCGGCTCACCGCCCAGCCCATGGCGAGGCTGCCGACGATGTTGAACAGGCCGATCATCGACAGCGACCAGGCGCCGATCTCGGGGCTGAGGCCGCAGGCCGCCACCACGCCGGGCAGGTGCGTGGCGAGGAAGGCGACGTGGAAGCCGCAGACGAAGAAGCCCAGCGACAGCAGGCGGAAGCTGGGGTTGGCCAGCGCCTGCGCCACCGCCTCCTTGGCCGTGAGCCGCGCTGCGCCGGGCACCGAGGCCAGGTGCACCGAATTGCCCCTGAGCGCGAAGGCCGCGGGCAGCGCCAGCAGCACCAGCAGGCCCAGCCACTGCATGGCATTGGCCCAGCCCGTGGCCGCGATGAGCGTGACCGCGATGGGCGCCATGGCGAACTGCCCGAAGGAGCCGCCCGCGTTCACCACGCCCACGGCCAGGCCGCGCCGCTCGGGCGGCACCAGGCGCGTGGTCGCGGCCATCAGCACCGAGGGCCCGGCCATGCCGGCGCCACCGGCGGCCAGCACGCCGATGGCGAAGATCAGGCCCGCCGTCGTGCTCATCAGCGGCGTGATGATGGTGCCCAGCGCCACCAGCAGCGCGCCGATGAAGATCACGCGGCCCGTGCCGATGCGGTCGGCCACCGCGCCGGCGAAGGGCTGCGTGAGGCCCCACCACAGCTGGCCGAAGGCGAAGGCCAGGCTGATGCTGCCGATGCCCAGGCCGGTGGAGGTGTTGACCGAGGACAGGAACAGCCCCATGGTCTGCCGCACGCCCATGGTCAGGGCGAAGGCGCCGGCCGCCGCCAGCAGCACCAGCCACAAGGCCCGGTAGGCGGGCGGCGCGGCCGAGTTCGCGGTGGGCATCGCTGCGCTTGAGGCAGCGGCTGCGCTGGATTCAGGAGGCATGGCCTTCTCCCTCGGTGATGTCGTCTTGTTCATCGGTGCCTTGCAGGATCGAAAGGCTGTCGTCGATCAGGGCATGCAGCGCGGCGACCCGCGCGATGCCCAGTTGTGCGTTGAGCGTCTGCTGCGCGACCTTCCAGTGGCGCTGCGCCTCGCGGCGCTTGTCCTGGCCGGCTTCGGTGGCCTGCACCAGGCGGCTTCGGGCGTCGGTGCCGGCACCCACCACGGCCCAGCCCGCCGTCACCAGGGGCTGCAGGTTGCGGCTGAGGGTGGAAGGCGTCATCTGCATGGCCTGGGCCAGCTCGGACGGGCGCACCGGGCCCAGCTTGACGATGTGCGCGAGCAGCGAGTACTGCGTGGTCTTGAGGCCGCAGCTCGCCATTTCGGCGTCGTAGTGCTGGCTCACACGGCGCATCAGCTGGCGCACCTTGAGGCTGGTGCAGCCCTGGGGTTGAAGGACGGTGGTAGTCATGTGCTACGATTGTAGCTGCAACAATTGCATATGCAATAGTAAGGACAAGGACCGTGAGCGAAATCAACCAACTCGAATCCTGGCTGGCCTTGGAGCGCGAGGTGGCGGCGCGGCTGGACGCCGGCCCGGGCCCCGGCGTGGCCCGCCCCGAGCAGATCGCCGGCAAGACCGGCCTGGAGATGATGGAAGCGATGCTGCGCGGCGAGATTCCCTATGCCGCCATCGCGAAGACGCTGAACTTCCAGATCATCGAAGTGAGCCATGGCCGCGCGGTGTTCCAGGGCACGCCCCTGCCGGAGCATCTGAACCCCATGGGCGGCATCCATGGCGGCTGGTACGCCACCCTGCTCGACTCGGCCCTGGGCTGCGCGGTGCACACCACCATGCCGCCCGGCCGGGCCTACACCACGGCCGAGCTGGGCGTGAACCTGGTCAAGGCCATCGGCCCGAAGGCGCCGCGCGTGCGTGCAGAGGGCAAGGTGATCCACGTCGGCCGCCAACTCGCCACCGCCGAGGCACGCCTGTACGGCCCCGACGGCACGCTGTACGCGCATGCCACGACCACCTGCCTGGTGTTCGAGATGAGGCAGCCGGGCTGAGCCGGGGCGAGCTCGTGCTTCGCTTCATGAGCGCCGCTCCCGCCGGCGCGGCCGGTACCAGTCGACCGAGTTGGTGCACAGCACCTTCAACGCCTGGCGCTCGCCCAGGCTCTCGGCCACCAGCAGGAGGTCGTCGTCCGAATAGGGCCGTGGCGCACGGGTGCTCGGCAGGTCGGTGCCGAACATGACGCCATCCGGATTGGCACTGCACAGGTCGCGCAGCGCGGCCCGCACATCGAAGTCGACCCGGCCGAAGCCGGTGGCCTTCACACGCACGCCGCGCTCGACCAGGCGCAGCAGCGTGGGCAGACCCTCGGCGGAAAGGCCCAAGTGGTCCACGCTGACGGCTGGCAGCGAACACAGGCGGTCTTCCATGTCCGCGAGGCTGGCCGCGTCGGCATAGAGCTCGACATGCCAGCCCGCCAGCGCGTGCACGCGGTGCGCAAGGCGCTCCAGCTGCGCCAGGGATTCCGAACCGCCCCGTTGCACGTTGAAGCGGACGGCGCGCACGCCGATGCGGTCCAGCTCCAGCACCTGGTCATCGTCCACGTCGGCCGGCAGCTGCGTCACCGCGACGAAGCCGGGCCCCAGCCGGCGCAGCGCGTCGTAGAGGTAGCCCTGGTCGAAGGCCTGGAAGGAGCCCGACACCACCACCCCGCCGACCAGTCGCCAGTCCTTCAGGCGGTTCAGGTAGTCCGCCACGGTGAACGGCGGCGGCAGGTAGCCGTGGTTGGGCACCAGCGGATACCAGGGGTCGATGATGTGCAGGTGCGCGTCGAAAAGCGCGATGGGGCTTGTCTGGCTCATGGTCTACCTCGTCGTCGTTTGCATTCGGACAAGATAGGCGGCCGGCCCGCACAAGTCGTCTGCGCGAGGTCCGGCTTCGGTCGGCTTCAGGTCGCGTCGTGCAGGAGCGCCTGGACGCGGGCGAGCAGCGGCGATTCCACAGCCTGGTCGACGCGCCCGAGGATGTCGCGCAGGGCGGTGAGCGCAGCGTCGTCGGTGCCCTCGTTCTCGCACCAGTCCGCCTGGGCGGCCAGTTCGAGCCAATGTGCCTGCTGGGTGCGCGCTTCCTCGAGGCCCGCGCGCGCCGCACTGGCGGCGGCGATGCGATCGCCAAGCGCACGGGCCAGCCGGGCGCGGGTCAGCCAGAGGTCCGGCTGGGAAAGCCGCTCGCCCATCTGCTCAGCCAGGGCAAAGGCCTCGTCGAGCTCGCGCTGCGCATCGTCGAATCGACCGGCGAGCAACGATGCCTGCGCGGCATAGCCGAGCACGCCGGAGCGGCCGCGCCGCATCTCGATCTGAGAATCCAGCGCGTAGCCCTCGAGGATCAGCGCATGCCCGGACAGCGGGTCGCCCAGCTGCGTCAGCGCCCAGCCGCGCAGCCAGCGCGCCGGCCCTTCGGCCTGGCGGATGCCATGCTCGGTGGCCAGCTGCTGCAGGGTCTCGGCCAGCGTCTGCACAGCACGCGGCCGCTCCAGCCGAAGCTCGATGAAGCTCGCGAACACCAGCACCAGCCGCCGCGCGTAGGGTTGCCCGTTGGCCGCCGCGCGGGCCTCGGCGAGCGCAATCTGCTCGCGTGCCCGCCCGGCCAGGCCGAGGTGGGCATATACATGGGCAAGGCGCGCATGCATCGAGGTGCCCAAGTCGACCACCGACTTCGCCAGCTCCAGCCGGTCCGACAGCGTGCAGCCGATCTCGACGCCCTCCTCCAGCGCCTGCCGCGCTTCCTGCAGCCGGCCCTGGAAGGTGCGCACCGCGCCGCTCAGGTGGGAGGCCGTCACCAGCAACAGCGGGTCGTCGCGCTCCACGCCCCATTCGTGCGCCTGCTGCGCGCGCGCCACCGCGCTCTCGTAGTCGCCGCGCACGAACTCCACCCAGCCCAGGCCAAGCTCCAGCCCGCGCGAAGGCCGCACCGGCAGGCGCGGGCCCAGCGCGTCGATGCGCTGGTAGGCCGCATGCGTGGCCGGTGCCGTCACGCCCTGGACCTGCGACGCGGCCACTGTCCAGGCCGCCAGCAGTGCCATCTCCCGTTCGTCCCGCTCGACGCCGGCTGCATCGCGCGAAAGCAGGTCCAGCCCCTGCCTGGCCAGGCGCATCGCCTCGACGTGCGCATAGCGGGCGAGCGCCGCTTCCGCGGCCTCGACGTAGTGGCGCATGGCGGCGGCGACATCGTGGCCACGCTCGAAATGCAGCGCCAGTTCAGCTGCAGTGACCGAGCCGCCTTCGCGTCGCTGCGCCAGCGCGCGGGCGACCGCCAGGTGCCATTGCGCCCTGCGCAGCACGCCGACGCGCTGATAGAGCACCTGCCGCACCAGCGCATGCCTGAAGTGGCAGCGCCCTTCCAGTGCGCCGTCCGGCGCGCGAGCGACCTCCACGTTCGCGATCCACTGCTGCCTGCGCGCGAGAAGCTCCAGGCGGGCAAGTACGTCTTCGGCCGGCAGGCCCAGCAACTGCGCCACGACGCCGGAGGGAAACTCCACGCCGACCACGCTGGCCGCCTCCAGCAGCATCACGTCCTGCTCGGGCAGGCCCTCGATACGGCGCTCGATGACCGCTGCCAGGCTTTCCGGCACTGCCTCGGGCGCATCGGTGCCCTGCGCGGCGAAATCGTCCAGCACGCTGGCCACGAACAGCGGCAGGCCATCGGTGCGCCGATGCAGTTCGTCTGCGAGCGGCTGCGGCAGCGCCGACCCGTGGCGGGCCGCGAAGTCGGCCACCTGGGCGGCGGTGAAGGGCGCCAGCACCATCTCCGTCGCCAGGCGATGCAGGCGCAGCTCGTGCCTTGCCGACCGCATGGGATGCTCGCCCTCGGCCAGCTCGGCGCTCCTGAAGGTCGCAATCCACATCAGGCGCGCCGGACTGCGCCGGCGGGCCACGTGGTCGATCAGGCGCACGGTGGCATCGTCGCTCCAGTGCAGGTCCTCGGTCACCAGGAGCAGCGCGCGCTCCGCGCTCACGCGGTCGAGCCACTCGCCCATCTCGCGAAGCATTCGGTCCTGGCCCGCGCCGGCCAGTTCCCGGCGCAGCGCCTCGCGCTCGTCTTCGCCGACCAGCCAGGGAAGTTGCGTGTACCAGGTGGGCGCGACCTCGCGCAGCACGGCCGCCAGTGAGGGATCGGCCCGGCAAAGTCCCGCCAGCGCCTCGAGCACCGGTAGATAGGGCTCGCCGGCACCGCGCTGCTCCACGCACTGGCCGTGCGCCTTCATCGGCGGCCGGGCCTCGCCGGCGAACTGCTCGAGCAGCGTGCTCTTGCCGATGCCGGCCTCGCCGCTGAGCCACAGCAGTTGCCGCTGGCCGGACTGGGCGCGCAACCACGCCGCATGCAGCTCGCGCAGTTCCTGCTCTCGCCCCACGAAGCCGGAGCCAGCGTCGCACGCGGGCACGACGGGCGTGCCCGCGGATGGCGGCATCGCGTCCGCCGGCGCCGAGGCAGACTGCGCACCGATGAAGCGGTAGCCCCGCCGCGCCGCGGTCTCGATGAAGCGCGGCTGGCGGGCGTCGTCCCCCAGGATCGTGCGCAGGTCGCTGATGGTGGTCTTCAGCACCGACTCGCTGACCCAGTGGTGGCCCCAGACCGCATCGAGAAGCGCGTCCTTGGTCACCAGCTGGCCCGGGCGGCGGGCCAGGCAGCACAGCACCGCGAAGGGACGCGGAGCGACCGCGAGCGCCCGGCCCTCGCGGCTGAGCCGCGCGTTGGCCTCGTCGAGTTCGAAGGGGCCGAAGCTCAGCAGCAGCGGATCGGCAGCAGGACTGGCCGGGCTAGACATGGGCAGCGATGGTGCGCGGTTGCGCGGGGCGGCGCAAGCGTGCCGGGCTCAGGGCGGCGACCGAATGCCGACCGAAGGCACACCGCAGCGGCACGACTTCCTGCGGGCCGGCTTCTAGCATCTTCCCTACGGTCGGCAGGCGTTGTCCGGCCACGGGGGAAAGACGATGAACACGCATCAAGCCAGGCCCATTCAGCAACTCGATCCGGCACGCCGCCCGCAGGCCGCGGCAAGGCCCGCCACGCGCAACGACGGCGCGTCGATCACGCCGCTGCGCCCGGCTCCACCGCCGCAGCCCACGCCGGCTTCGATGCTGCAACGCTGGCGCCGTCATTCGACGACGGTGGCCGCCGAACTCTTCGACGAAGAGGGACTGAACACCGTGTTCCAGCATGCCCGCAACATCTTCACCAGCACGGTGCTGATTTCCGCGGGCATGTATGCCAGCCACCACCCGAAGGCGGCATCCCTGGCCGCGCTGTGGAACATGCACTACGCCGGCTACATCGTGGCCGTCATCGGCGTGCTGCTCCTGCTGCTGAACCTGTGGGACGGGCTGAGGCGTCTGTCGAGCCGCCGCCATGCGCTGGTGCTGCGCGTGCTGGCGATCACGGCCTACGTCCTGCTCTCGCTGGGCCTGACCCAGGTCATCCTTCACTTCAGGTCCGCGATGTGAGCAGAACGCGGCAGGCGCCCCGTGGGCGCCTGCCGCTGCTTCCGATGCCCCATAGCTGACGCGCGGCGAAGCGCTCAATGCCCTGCCTGCGACACGTCGATGGTGCGCGTGGGCCGCGGCGCCAGCCAGATGACCATGGCGGCCACGGCGAAGGCCACCACCACGCACAGCATGATCTCGTTGGTCGCCAGCATCACGCCCTGGCCCTGCACCATCTGGTCCAGCAGCGTGCGGGCGGCTGCGTCGCCGACCTGGGCCTGCATCAGTGCGCTCCACATCTCGCCACTGCGGTCCAGCAGGCCCACGAGGTCGGCATGCCTGGCATTGGCGCCGTTCTCCCATGAAGTGGTGACGATGGAGGTCGCGAAGGCGCCCGACAGGGTGCGCAGGAAGTTCATCAGGCCGGCCGCCGACGCGGTCTCGGCTTCCTCGACGCTGCCCAGCGCGATCGCCGTGAGCGGCACGAAGAAGAAGGGCAGCCCCAGGCCGGTCAGCAGCAGCGGATGCGCGATCTGCCAGTAGCCCATGTCGGTGGTGGCCCCCACGCGCATGAAGGTGATCAGGGCCAGCCACATCAGGCCGCCGAAGATGAGCCTGCGCGGATCGACCCGCGCGATCAGCGTGCCGGCCACGGGCGCCGCTACCACCGCCAGCACGCCGCTCCAGGCGGTGGTCAGCCCGGCCCAGGTGGCCGTGTAGCCCAGGTAGCCCTGCAGCCACAGCGGCGTCAGCACGTTGGCCGCGAAGTAGGCCCCGAAGCCCAGGGCGATGGTGACCACCGCCGCCGTGAAGCCGCGATGGCGGAACACGCGCAGGTCGACGATCGGATGGCGCTCGGTCAGCTCCCAGATCAGGAAGGCGGCGAAACCCACGGCCGCGACCACGGCCAGCATGCGGATCAGCGGGGACTCGAACCACTCGTGCTCCTTGCCCAGGTCGAGCATCAGCTGCAGCGCGGCCACGAACACCACCAGCAGGGCCAGGCCGACCTTGTCGATGGGCGCCTGGACGGCGGCCATCTCGTAGCGCCGCAGCATGCGCCAGGCGATGGGCGCGAAGACCAGGGCCAGCGGCACGTTGATGAAGAAGATCAGCGGCCAGTCGAAGGTGTCGCACAGCCACCCGCCGAGGATCGGCCCGAGCACGGGCGCGGTCAGGGTGGTCATGGCCCACAACGCTGTGGCGGCCGCGGCCTTCTCCTTCGGGAAGATGCGAAGCAGCAGGGTCTGCGACAGCGGCATCAGCGGGCCGCCGCACAGGCCCTGCATCACCCGGCCGAACACCAGCATGCCCAGCGTGCCGGAAAGCCCGCACAGTGCCGAGAAGGCGCCGAACAGCACCATGGCGCAGCAGAACACGCGCACCGGCCCGAAGCGCCCGGCCAGCCAGCCGGTGAGCGGCACCACGATGGCCTCGGCCACCGAGTAGGAGGTGATCACCCAGGTGCCCTGTGCCGAGCTGATGCCCAGGCTGCCGGCGATGCTGGCCACCGACACGTTGGCGATCGTCATGTCCAGCACCCGTTGCCAGCACGACGGCGGCCAGCCACAGCATGGCGCCGGACAGCGGCGCGCCGGCGCTTGCGCAGGTGTGCGAGGACATGGCGTTCTTCCTCGCGCCTCAGAGCGCGCCGCGCGTGTCGACGACGGCCTTCATCGACAGGCCCACCTGCAACGGGTGCGCAGAGAGTTCGGCCGGATCGAGCTGGATGCGCACCGGCACGCGCTGCACCACCTTGATCCAGTTTCCGGTGGCGTTCTGCGCCGGGATCACGGCAAAGGCCGAGCCGGTGCCGCCGGCCATGCCGACCACGATGCCGCGGTAGCTGACGTGGCTGCCATGGAGATCGGACTCCAGCGCCACGGGCTGCCCCACGCGCACCTTCGCCAGCTGGCCTTCCTTGAAGTTCGCATCGACATGCACCTCGGCCACGGGCACGACCGACAGCAGCGGCGCGCCCGCCTGCACCTGCTGGCCCACCTGCACGGCGCGCCGCGCGACCACGCCGTCCACCGGCGCACGCACCACGGTGCGGTCCAGGTTCACCTGCGCCTGGTCGCGCCGGGCACGTGCCAGGGCCACCTCGGGATTGCCTTCCTCGGTGGTGTCGGCGATCAGCACCGCGTTGGCGGCGCGCGATCCGGCGGCCGCATGCGAGTTGGCCTGCGCCTGGGCTGCTGCGGCCCGGGCCACGGCCGCGCTCGCCCTGGCGGTCTCGAAGGCATTGCGTGCCTTCGTCAGCTCCTCGCCGGAGATCGAGCCCGAGTCGGCGAGCGCCTCGCGGCGACGCAGGTCGATCAGCGCGCGATCGAGGTCCGCCCGCGCGGCGGCCAGCTGGGCGGCGGCGCGCTGCTCGTCGGAGCTGCGTGCGGCCATGGCGGCGGCCAGGCTGTCGTCGTTGGCCACGTAGCCGCGCACGCGGCGCACGGCGCGGCCCAGCTCCGCCTCGGCCTGCGCGAGCGCGAGCCGCGCGTCCGTGTCGTCCAGCGTGAGAAGCACCTCGCCGCGCCGCACGTGCCCGGTGTCGGTCACGCGCACGCCTTGGACGATGCCGCCGATGGCGGCGGTGACCTGCGCCGTCTCCGCGCCGACGTAGGCGTTGTCGGTGCTGACGAAGCGCGACGCATAGATCGCGGCATAGGCGCCATAGCCCACGGCGCCGGCGGCCACCGCGACGCCCATGGCGATGAACAGGCGCTTGCGCAAAGGCCCGTTGCGCGGGCCGGCCTCGCGGGCTGCCGCATCCAGGAGGGTGGGATCCATCTTCGACATGAGTCGCTCCTTGCTTGTGTGTTTGTCCGGAATCAGTGGGGGCTTGCGGCAGCGGCGTCGTAGCCTCCGCCGAGCGCGCGCACCAGCGCGACGTCCAGCGAGAACGAACGCGACCGGAGGTCGCTCTGCGTGCGCAGGTTGGCCAGCAGGCCGTCCTCGGCGCTGAGCACGTCGAGGTAGTCCGAGAGGCCGCCTTCGTAGCGCCTGTTCTGGATGCGCCAGGCCTCGCGCGCCGCGTCCACCGCGTCGTCGATGCGCCGGATCTGCCCGCCCAGCGCGCGCTGGCTGGTCACCGCGTCGGCGACCTCCTGCAGGGCCTGCACGACTGCGCCGTCGTATTGGGCCGCGGCCTGGGCGTACTCGGCGTCGGCGCCGCGCAACTGCGCGCGCAGGCGTCCGCCATCGAAGATCGGCAGCGTCACCGCGGGCCCGATGCCAGCGATGCCGGAGCCACCCTTGGTCAACTGGCCCAGGCCGAGCGACTGCACGCCGACGAAGGCGAGCAGGTTGACGTTCGGATAGAAGGCCGCTTCCGATTCCTTGATCCGGCTGGCCGAGGCCTGCGCACGCAGCCGCGCGGCCTGCACGTCGGGGCGGCGCCCCAGGAGGTCGGCCGCGAGGTGCGCCGGCAAGGCGAAGGGCCGGAGGATGTCGCTCGCAGGCCGCCCCATCGACAGGCCGCGGTCGGGGCCGGCGCCGAGCAGCGCGGCAATGCGGTTGCGCTGCAAGGCCACCTGCTCCTTGAGCAGCAGCAGGTCCGCTTCGCTGGCCGCATGGCGGGCCTCGACCTGGCGCACGCTGCCCAGGGTTTCCAGGCCGTTGTCATGCCTGCGCCTGAACAGCTCGGCCGTCTTGCCTCGCACCACGAAGGCGGACTCGGCCGCGTCCTGCGCGGCGAAGAGGCGCGCCAGCTCGGCATAGGCGGCGGCAACCGATGCGGCAAGCACCAGCCGCGCCTGCGCGAGGTCAGCCTGCGCCGCCCGCGCATCCGAGGTGGCAGCCGCCAGCGCGGCCTGGTTGCGGCCGAAAAAGTCGATCTCCCACGAAAAGTCCAGCGATGCATGACCGTAGCTGTTGAAGCCCTTGGGCACTGCCGCGCGTGGGATCAGGTCGTTGTAGCTCTGCTTCTTCTCACTGGCCGAGACGTTCGCCGTCACCTGGGGCAGGAGGGCGGCGTCCGCAAGCTGCGTGGCCGCGTCGGCTCGCCGAAGGCGGGCCTGCGCCACAGCGAGGGTGGGCGCCTGTGCCAGCGCCTCGTCCACCAGCTCGTCGAGTTGTGGATCGCCGTAGGCCTTCCACCAGCCGTCGCCAGGCCAGGCGGCGGATTCAGGTGCAGCGAAGGATTGCGCGCTTGCGTAGTGCTCGGCGGGCTGCATTCGGGGCGTCGCCGTTCGGTCGGGCAGCTGGGCGCAGGCGGCCAAGGCCAGAAGAACTGCCACGGCCAGTGCGCTGCGCGGATTCGACCGGTCCGGGTGCCTCTTGATGTAGTTCATTGCCCACCTCGCTTTCGTTGCTTGCCCGCCATTCACGGCGTGGGGAAAGCTTAGAAAGGGGTGGCACCGAAGTCGTGAGCCGACGGTCTGGATTCGGTCAGGATCGTGTTCCTGGACCGCGGTCGAAACTCAACGATAATTATTCGCATCGGCCAAACAGATAACGCATAGACACGCCGGTATCCGATTTCCCTTCACCGGACCTGTTCATGACCGCTCGTCTGTTGCAGCGCCTTGGCGCGCTGACCGGCATCGCCGCCGCATCCCTCGCTTTCGCCCTCCCCGCCCACGCCCAGGGCGAGGTCACCCTCTACACCACGCGCGAGGCCGGCCTGATCCAGCCGCTGCTTACCGCCTTCACCGCCCAGAGCGGCATCAAGGTGAACACCGTGTTCGTGAAGGACGGCCTGCTCGAACGCGTGAAGGCCGAAGGCGCCCGCTCGCCGGCCGACGTGCTGATGACGGTGGACATCGGCAACCTGATGGACCTGGTGGAAGGCGGCGTCACGCAGCCGGCCAAGACCCCGGCGCTGGACGCCGCGGTGCCGGCCAACCTGCGCGGCGCCGACGGCCAGTGGTATGCCCTGTCGATGCGTGCCCGCGTGCTGTACGCCGACAAGAAGCTTCCCATCAACAGCTTCCGCTACGAGGACCTGGCCGACCCCAGGTACAAGGGCAAGGTCTGCATCCGCTCGGGCCAGCATCCCTACAACACCGCCCTGGTGGCGGCCATGATCGCGCACGACGGCGAGGCCAAGGCCGAGCAGTGGCTGCGCGGCGTCAAGGCCAACCTGGCGCGCAAGGCCACGGGCGGCGACCGCGACGTGGCGCGCGACATCCTGGGCGGCATCTGCGACATCGGCATCGCCAACAGCTACTACGTGGGCCAGATGAAGGCCGCCAAGGAAGGCACCGACGCGCGCAAGTGGGGCGATGCGATCAAGGTGATCCGCCCGACCTTTGCCAAGACCGGCGGCACGCACGTCAACATCAGCGGCGCCGCGGTGGCCAGGAATGCGCCGCACCGCGCCGAGGCGGTCAAGCTGATGGAGTTCCTGGTGTCCGACTCGGCCCAGGCCTTCTACGCCGAGACCAACTACGAGTACCCGGTACGCCGCGGCGTGGCGCTCGAACCCATCATCGGCGAGACCATCGGCGAGCTGCGGCCCGACCCGCTGCCCATCGCCCAGGTCGCCAAGTACCGCAAGCAGGCCAGCACGTTGATCGACAAGGTCGGCTTCGACCAGTGAGTGCGGCGGCCGAACAGGGCGGCACCGGGCCGCGCGGGCTCGCGGCGCTGGCCCTGCCCTTCGCCCGGCGCCCGCCCGGCCCGCAGCCGGTCGGGCCGCTGTGGCGCTGGACCTCGGTGCTGATCGCGCTGGGCGTGCTGGCGCCGGTGGCCAGCCTGTTCTGGCTGGCGCTGGGCGCCGACCTGTCGCACTGGTCGCATCTCGCGCAGTTCGTGCTGCCCAAGGCCGCGCTGAACACCGGCCTGCTGCTGGCCGGCGTGGGCGCGATGGTGCTGGTGATCGGCACCGGCTGCGCCTGGATCGTGAGCAGCTGCGACTACCCCGGCCGCCGCGTGCTGAACTGGGCGCTGCTGCTGCCGCTGGCCATGCCCACCTACATCGTGGCCTTCGCCTACCTGGACCTGCTGCATCCCATCGGCCCGGTGCAGGGCGCGATCCGCTGGGTGCTGGGCTACGACAGTCCGCGCGACTTCCGCCTGCCCGACCTGCGCTCGCTGCCGGGCGCCATCTTCCTGCTGGGCTTCGTGCTCTATCCCTACGTCTACCTCACGGCGCGCGCCATGTTCATGACGCAGCCGGCGCACCTGATGGAAGCGGCGCGCTCGCTGGGCGAGAGCCGCACAGGGGCCTTCTTCCGCGTCGCACTGCCGCTGGCGCGGCCGGCGCTTGCCGTGGGCGTCAGCCTGGCGCTGCTGGAGACGCTCAACGACATCGGCGCCTCCGAGTTCCTGGGCATCCAGACGCTCACCGTGGCGGTCTACACCACCTGGATCACCCGCTCCGACCTGGCGGGCGCCGCGCAGATCGCCTGCGCCATGCTGCTGATCGTGCTGTTGCTGGTGCTGCTGGAGCGCAGCGGCCGAAAGCATCGGCGCTACGGCTCGGCGCAACGCATGCGCGCCATCCAGCCGCGGCGCCTGCGCGGCACTGCCGCCTGGCTGGCCTGCGTGGGCACCGCGCTGCCGGTGCTGATCGGCTTCGTGGCGCCGGCCGCGTACCTGGTGAACGAAACGCTGAAGCGCCTCGCACAGGGTGGTGGCATCTCGCGCGGCCTGTGGGCGAGCCTGGGCAACACGCTGACCCTGGCCACTGGCGTCACGCTGGTCACCGTGGCCGCCGGCCTCGTGGTGGCGTGGTCGGTGCGCAGCCTGGGCTCCACGCCCAACCCCGCGCGCTGGCAGGGCCGCATGGCTTCCCTGGGCTACGCGGTGCCGGGCACGGTGCTGGCCATCGGCCTGCTCACGCCGGCGCTGGCGCTGGACGCGGGCCTCGCGACCTTGCTGGGCCACGCCGGCCTGCCGCTGATGAGCGCCGGCATCGTGCTGGTGGCCGCCTGCGCCATCCGCTTCCTGGCCATGCCGCTGGGCGGCATCGAGGCGGGCCTGTCGCGCATCTCGCCGGCGCTGGAGCAGGCCTCGCGCCTGCTGGGCGAAGGCAGCGGCGGCACGCTGCGGCGCGTGCACCTGCCGCTGCTGCAGCCGGCCATCGCGGCCGGTGCGCTGCTGGTCTTCGTCGATGCGATGAAGGAGCTGCCCGCCACCCTGCTGCTGCGCCCCGCCAATTTCGACACCCTGGCCACGCTGCTGTATGCGGAGGCATCGCGCGGTACCTACGAGGAAGGCGCCATCGCGGCGCTCGCCATCGTGCTGGCCGGCCTGCTGCCGGTCATCCTGCTGGCCCGCAACCGGCTGGGCAGCAGCCCCGAAGAATTGAGAGCATGAGTTCCTTTTTGAGCCTGGACGGCGTCCGCATCACCTACAGGGGCGCGCGCGAGCGGCACACCGCCGTCGACAACTTCACGCTGATGCTGGACGCAGGGCGCATCGGCTGCCTGCTGGGCCCCTCGGGCTGCGGCAAGACCACGGTGCTGCGGGCCATCGCGGGCTTCGAGCCGCTGCGCGCAGGTGCCATCTTCCTGGGCGAGAAGCTGCTGTCCTCCGCCACCGTGCACGTGCCGCCGGAGCAGCGCCGGGTGGGCATGATGTTCCAGGAGTACGCGCTCTTCCCGCACCTTGACGCGCGCGAGAACGTGGGCTTCGGCCTTCGGCGCCAGCCGCAGGCACAGCGCGATGCCAGGGTGGCCGAGATGCTCGCGCTGGTAGGCCTGGCCGATGCGGGCGGGCGCTATCCGCATGAGCTCTCGGGCGGCCAGCAGCAGCGCGTGGCACTGGCGCGCGCGCTGGCGCCTGCACCGGCCCTGCTGCTGCTGGACGAGCCTTTCTCCAACCTCGACAGCGCCACGCGCGAGCGCCTCACGGCCGAGGTGCGCGACATCCTGAAGGCCGCTGGCCAGACCGCCCTGCTGGTCACGCACAACGAGGCCGAGGCCCGCGCGATGGCCGACCGCATCGGCGTGATGCACAACGGGCGGCTCGCGCACTGGAACGACATCCCGCGCACCCCGGAAGGCCTGTAGCGCCAGCCGCTGCACGGCCCGCGGCTTGGGCCGACAATGCGTGTCCCCCGAAACCGCAAGAGCAACAGAACATGCGCCTCCTCCACACCATGCTGCGCGTCGGCGACCTGCAGCGCTCCATCGACTTCTACACGCAGATCCTCGGCATGCAGGTGCTGCGCACCTCCGAGAACCCCGAGTACAAGTACAGCCTGGCCTTCGTCGGCTACGAGGGCAACCCGGCGCAGGCCGAGATCGAGCTGACCTACAACTGGGGCGTCGACAGCTACGAGATCGGCACCGCCTACGGCCACATCGCGCTGGGCGTGCCCGATGCCTATGCGGCCTGCGAGAAGATCAAGGCGGCCGGCGGCAACGTGACGCGCGAAGCCGGCCCGGTCAAGGGCGGCACCACGGTGATCGCCTTCGTGACCGATCCGGACGGCTACAAGATCGAGCTGATCCAGCGCGCAGAGAACGCCGCCGGCGGCGGCCTGCGCTGATCGACCGCTCTCAGCAGCCCAGTTGCTCGGCCAGCGCGAGGAGGTCGCGCGCGTGGAAGGTGTTGGCCGGATCCGGCGACACGTCCTTGGGCCGGTCCGGCCCGTGCTCGAAGGGCCGCTCGATGTAGGCCGTGCGCAGGCCGCAGCCGCGCGCGGCCGCGAGGTCGTCCTGGTGGGCGGCCACCAGCATCACCTGCCCGGGCGGCACCGCGAACACGCCGGCGGTGCCCAGGTACACCCGCGGGTCCGGCTTGTAGGCCTTGAAGACCTCGGCCGACAGGATGCAGTCCCAGGGCAGTCCGGCGCGCTTGGCCATCTCGGTCAGCAGGCCGATGTTGCCGTTGGACAGGGTGCAGATGGTGAACTTGCGCTTGAGCCGCGTGAGGCCCTCCACCGCGTCCGGCCAGGCCGGCAGGCGGTGCCAGGCCAGGTTGAGATCGCGCCGTGCCTCGCGGTCCAGCCTGTCTTCCAGGCTGAAGTCGCGCAGCACTTCGTCGAGGATGTGCAGGTGCAGCTCGTCGATGAGGGTGAAGCCGCCCTCGCCCGCCGCCAGCCGGTCCATGACGGCGCGCATCGCCGGCTGGTAGCCGGCGCGCCAGGCCAGGGCGAAGGCGCTGCCATCCACGCCGGGCAGCAGGCGCTCGACCTCGGCACGGATGCCGCCGTGCCAGTCGACCACGGTGCCGAAGATGTCGAAGGCCAGGACCTTCAGGTCCACGGACTCGTCTTGCACGGACATCGCTCGCACTCCCTGCCGGATCAGCGCTTGAGCTGGCTCGCGGCGCGTGCCAGCTCGGTGACGCGGGCCCAGTCGCCGGCCTGGATCGCGTCGTTGGGCACGATCCAGGATCCGCCCACGCAGGCCACGTTGGACAGCGACAGGAACTCCGCCGCATTGCCGGCATGGATGCCGCCCGTCGGGCAGAAGGTGACGTCGCCGAAAGGACCTTGCCAGGCCTTGAGCATGGCCACGCCGCCGGCCTGCAGCGCGGGGAAGAACTTGAGCTCGGTCAGCCCGTCTTCCTGCGCCATCATGATCTCGCTGCCGGTGGCCACGCCCGGCAGCAGCGGCAGGCCGATGTCGTGGCAGGCCTTGCCCACCGCGCGGGTGTAGCCCGGGCTCACGCCGAAGCGCGCGCCGGCCAGGGACGCGGCCTGCGCGTCGGCGGCGCTGCGGATGGTGCCGGCACCGGCAACCGCGTCGGGCACTTCCTTGGCGATCAGCTCGATGCACTGCAGCGCCTGGGGCGTGCGCAGCGTCACCTCCAGCATGCGGATGCCGCCAGCCACCAGCGCACGCGCCAGCGGCACGGCATGGGCGACGTCGTGCAGCACGATGACGGGGATGACGGGGGCGTCGCGCATCACTTCGAGTGCGCTCAGCTTGGGTTGTGGGTTCACAGCCATGTGCAGGCTCCTTCTTCAGCGGTCAGTGCATTGCGTCGCATGCCGGCGAAAAGCTCGCGGCCCAGGCCGTGGCCGTCGGCCATGCGTTGTTCATCGGTCATCTTCGCGTTCTCGCGCGCGTCCCATTCGTCCTGCGGCAGCAGCACCTGCAGGGTGCCGGCCACCGAGTCCAGGCGGATCAGGTCGCCGTCGCGCACCTTGGCGATGGCACCACCCGCCGCGCCTTCGGGCGAGAGGTGGATGGCCGCCGGTATCTTGCCCGACGCGCCGCTCATGCGGCCGTCGGTGACCAGCGCCACCTTGAAGCCCTTGCCCTGCAGCACCGACAGCGGCGGCGTGAGCTTGTGCAACTCGGGCATGCCGTTGGCCTGCGGGCCCTGCCAGCGAACCACGCAGACCACGTCGCGGTCCAGCTCGCCGGCGGTGAAGGCCTTCTGCAGCGCGGCCTGCGAATCGAAGACGCGCGCCGGCGCCTCGACGATGTGGCGGTCGTCCGGCACGGAGGACACCTTGATCACGCTGCGCCCCAGGTTGCCCACCAGCAGCTTCAGGCCGCCGGTGTCACTGAAGGGGTTGGCGGCCGGGCGGCACACGCTCTCGTCCTTCGACGGTGCGGCGCTGTGCCACTGCAGCTTCTCGCCGACCAGCGCCGGGATGTTCGCGTACTCGGCCATGCCGCCTGCGCGCACCGTGCCCACGTCGGCATGCATGAGGCCCGCGCCCAGCAGCTCGCCGATGACGAAGCCGGGGCCGCCCGCCTCCTGGAAGGCGTTCACGTCCGCGGTGCCGTTGGGGTACACGCGGGTGAGAAGCGGCACCACTTCGGACAGCTGGGCGAAGTCGTTCCAGTCGATCAGGATGCCGGCGGCGCGCGCCACCGCCACCCAGTGGATCAGGTGGTTGGTGGAGCCGCCGGTGGCCAGCAGCGCGCTCATCGCGTTGACGATGGCGCGCTCGTCCACCATCTCGCCGATGGGCGGCACGACGTAGGGCTTGTCGCCGGCGCGGCCCAGCACCGTGCGCACGGCCTCGCGGGTGAGCTCCTCGCGCATGGCGTTGTGCGGCTGGATGAAGGCGGTGCCCGGCACGTGCAGGCCCATGGCTTCCAGCAGCATCTGGTTGCTGTTAGCGGTGCCGTAGAAGGTGCAGGTGCCCTGGTCGTGGTAGGCCTTCATCTCGGCGTCCAACAGGCCCTGGCGGCCCACCAGGCCCTGGGCGGCCTGCTCGCGCACCTTGGCCTTGGCGCTGTTGGACAGGCCCGAAGGCATGGGCCCGGCCGGCACGAACACCGTGGGCAGGTGGCCGAAGTGCAGCGAGCCGATGAGCAGGCCCGGCACGATCTTGTCGCACACGCCCAGCAGCAGCGCGGCGTCGAACATGTCATGGGTCAATGCCACGGCGGTGCCCATGGCGATCACGTCGCGGCTGAACAGGCTCAGTTCCATGCCGGGCGTGCCCTGGGTGACGCCGTCGCACATGGCCGGCACGCCGCCGGCCACCTGCGCGGTGGCACCGAGGCGACGCGCCTCGGTCTTGATGATGTCGGGGTAGCCCTGGTAGGGTGCGTGCGCCGACAGCATGTCGTTGTAGGCGGTGACGATGCCGATGTTGGGCGCTCGTTCGGCCACGATGCGAAGCTTGTCGTTGGCCGGCACGCCCGCAACCGCGTGCGCCACGTTGGCGCAGCCCATGCGGTCGGAGCCGCGTTCGCGCTTGCCGATCTCGGCCACGCGCTGGAGATAGGCGGTGCGCGAGGCGAGGCTGCGCTCGCGGATGCGCTCGGTGACCTCGCGAAGGGTGTTGTGTGTGCTGCTCATGGGGTTGTGTGTGCGCTTGTCCCTGGATGCCGCGACAGCGCCGCGGCGCAGACGGCCATGGTAGCAAGGTCATATGAATAAGCCCGGCATGGCCGGGCTTAATCGACTGGCGCGCTGCGGGATCGGGCGCCGGGCAGAGGGGCCGCAGCCCTAGTCGACCAGCTGCACCTCGACCCGGCGGGCCTGCGCGTCGTTGCCGCTGCCGGTGGTGCCCTCCGGCTTCTTCAGCGCCACCTGGCCGGGCGGCACGCCCAGGCCGACCAGCACGTCGCGGATGGTCAGCGCGCGCCGCTTGGCCAGTTCCTCGTTGATGGCGGCGTCGCCCGTCGAATCGGTGAAGCCCGAGAGCTGGGCCTTCTTGCCCTGGCCCACGCCCTGGATCACGGCGGCCAGCGCCTCGGCGGCCCCGGGCGCCAGGTCGGCGCTGCCGGTGGCGAAGTAGAACTTGACCACGCCCCCTTCCACCCGGATGCTGGACCCTTCGGGGATGACGACCACCGTCGACTCGGTCACCACCGCCGTCGCCGCAGCACCTTGCACGGGCGCGGCGCTGGCCATCGAGACCGTGGTGGGCGAAGCAGCCTGCTTCTCGCCACCGTGGCCGCGGCTGCCGATGGCCACGCCGACCACGAGCAGGATGACGAGGGCGATGATCCCCACGCCAAGGCCAAGGATGAAATAAGTCTGGTTGTCGTCTTCGGTGCTGGTCGATGCCATCGGGCGAACTCCTAGGATGGATGAGGGCCGGTCAATAATGTTGCGGTGAACCATGACCGCGAAATTGTAGGCGCCGGTTTGCGTCAGGCCGACCCTGGCCCGCCCGGCCTCGATCCGATGCCCCGTCCCCTGCGCGATCCGCAACCCATGCTGGACCGCGCCATCGACGAATGGGGCGGGCACGAAGACCTCTGGATATTCGGCTATGGCTCGCTCATCTGGCGGCCCGAGTTCGACTTCAGCGAACGCCGCCCGGCCCACCTGCACGGCTGGCACCGCGCCCTGAAGATGTGGAGCCGCGTCAACCGCGGCACGCCGCAATGCCCGGGGCTGGTGTTCGGCCTCCTCTCGGGCGGCAGCTGCCGCGGCATGGTGTTCCGCATTCCCGCCGCCGACGGCCTGGAAACCCTAGGACGGCTGTGGCTGCGCGAGATGCCCACCGGCGTGTACGACCCGCGCTGGCTCGATTGCGCCACGCCCCATGGCCGGGTGCGCGCCCTAGCTTTCACGCTGTCGCGGCGCAGCCCGAACTTCACCGGCGTGCTCAGCGACGCGCGCTACCGCGAGATCTTCACCGCGGCCTGCGGACGCTACGGCACCTCGCTGGACTATGCGCGCCAGACACTGCACGAGCTGCAGCGCCACGGCATCCACGACGCGGCCCTGGCCCGGCTGCTGCGGCTGGCCGAGGAGCAACTGTCGAACGCGGCCGATTGCGGCAGCGCCCCCGCTGGGCTATACCCGGACGGACAAGCACCCTCCTCTCCAACCAACAACCATCAGGAGAACTCATGAAATCTCGCTTTGGGGCCCTGTCCCTTCTCGTCGCCTGCTCTGCCCTGCTGGGTGCCTGCAGCGGCATGCCGATGGGCTCGGGCAAGCCCGGCGCCACCGCCAGCCTGGTGCCCACCATGGCGATCTCGCCGAACCCGACCGTGGGCAACGTGAGCTTCACGGCCCTGGACCATGGCGTGCGCGTGGCCGGCGAAGTGCGCGGCCTGCCGCCGGGCACCGAGCACGGTTTCCACATCCACGAGAAAGGCGACTGCGGCGACAACGGCAATGCCTCGGGCGGCCACTTCAACCCGGCCGGCGGCACGCACGGCAAGTACGGCGGCGCCGGCAGCCATGCCGGCGAACTGCCCAGCCTAGTGGCCGATGCCAACGGCGTGGCCCGCTTCAGCGTGGACAACCATGCCATCTCGCTCACCGCCGACGCACCCAACAACGTGATCGGCCGCGCCCTGGTGGTTCACCGCGACCGCGACGACTTCACCTCGCAACCCGCCGGCAATTCCGGCCCGCGCATCGCGTGCGCGGTCATCACCAAGAGCTGAGCTGGTTCAAGAGCTGAGCTGGTTCAAGAGCTGCGCCTGCGCGCGGGCCAGGTCGGCCAGGGTGTCGATGTCGGCGAAGATGCCGGGATCGTCGACCTCCACGTCGACTGCCTGCCCCGCCTCGCGCAGCGCGCGCAGCACCGGCGCCGCGCCCAGCGGGCCGGAAAGCGCGGCAAGTTGCGGCCCGCTCGCCGCACCGAATCCCACCGGATGCCCGCGCTGACCCTGGTACTGCGCCTGGGCGGCCGCAGCGCCATCGGCCAGGGCCTGCGCCACCTTCTGCAGCGTGGCCGCGTGAATCAACGGCAGGTCGGCCGGCAGGATCAGCCAGCCGGTGGATTCCGGCGTGGCACGCACGCCGGCGGCAATCGAATCGCCCATGCCGGCATGGCCGCCATCTTCCAGGTGCCAGGGCAGGCCGCTGATGCGCACCGCCTCCATCGTGTGGTCGAGCACCGGCCTGCCCACCAGCAGCGCCTTGAGCTTGGAGCCGGCGCCGCCCGAGGCCAGGAAGCGCTCGCCCCGGCCCGATGCCAGCACGATCACGGTGGGCATCGCCTGGCTGCCGATGCTGCTGCTGCTTGTCATGGGCGGCAGTATGGCGCGCCTTGCAAGACAATGTCGCCATGACCCTCACCAATGAATCGCTGGCCGCCCTGCGCAAGAGCTACGAGCGCGCCGAGCTGGACGAGTCGCGCAGCGAGGCCGATCCGCTGCGCCAGTTCGAGCGCTGGATGAACGAGGCGGTCGAGGCGCAGCTGCCCGAGCCCAATGCGATGACCGTGGCCACCGTGGGCTCGGACCTGCGGCCTTCGACACGCATCGTGCTCATCAAGGGCTTCGATGCGCGCGGCATCGTCTGGTACACCAACTACCAGAGCCGCAAGGGGCGCGAACTCGCGGGCAATCCGTATGCGGCGCTGCAGTTCCACTGGGTCGAGCTCGAGCGCGTGGTGCGCATCGAGGGCCGTGTGGAACAGGTGGAGCCCGAGCTGAGCGACGCCTACTTCGCCAGCCGCCCGCTCGATTCGCGCATCGGCGCCTGGGCCAGCCCCCAGAGCCAGGTGATCAGCGGCCGCGACGTGCTGGTGAAGAATGCCGCCGCGGCTGCCGCGCGGCACCTGCTCTCGCCGCCGCGGCCGCCGCACTGGGGCGGCTATCGGCTGGTGCCGGACCGCTGGGAGTTCTGGCAGGGCCGCAAGAGCCGGCTGCACGACCGCCTTCGCTATCGGCAGGAAGACGGCCAGTGGCTTCGCGAGCGGCTCGCGCCCTGACTTCGTCGCTACCGATCAGGGCAGCCGGCCGTCGCGGAAGAAATCGTTGAGCACCTGGCCCGACGCGGCGCTCGCGAAGCCGTCGAAGCGGCCCTGCTCTGACAGCGTGCGGGCGGCCTGCATGAAGCCGCCCCAGGCCGAGCGCGCCAGCGCGCCGCCCACGCTGACGCGCCGCACGCCCAGCGCCGCGATCTGCTCCAGCGTCAGCGGGCTGGCCGAGCCGACCAGCAGGTTGACCGGCTTGGGCGCCACGGCGGCCACCACGGCCGCGATCTGCTCGGCCGTGCGGATGCCCGGCGCATAGAGGCAGTCGGCGCCCGCGTCGGCATAGGCCTTCAGGCGCGCGACCGTGTCGTCCAGGTCGGCGACGCCGTGCAGGAAGTTCTCGGCGCGGCCGACCAGCATCACCCCGCCGCCGGCTTCGTCGATGGCGCGCCGCGCGGCCTTCAGGCGTATCAGGGCTTCGTCCAGCGGGCGGATCGGCTGCGCGGCATCGCCGCTGGCGTCCTCGATGGACAGGCCGGCCACGCCGGTCTCGACGGCCAGGCGCACGCTCTCGTGCACGCCCTGGGCGTCGACTGCGAAGCCGCTCTCGAAGTCGGCGTTGACCGGCAGGTCGGTGGCCGCGACCAGGTCGCGCAGGTGCGCCAGCACTTCCTCGCGCGAGGCACCGCCGTCGGGCCGGCCCTGCGACCACGCGTAGCCCGAGCTGGTGCTGGCCAGCGCCTTGAAGCCCAGCCCCTGAAGGTAGCGGGTGCTGCCCGTGTCCCAGGGGTTGGGGATGATGAAGCAGCCGCTGGCGTGCAAGGCCTTGAAGGCCTGCCGCCGCGCGGCGATGCTGCTGCTGGATGGAGCGCTCATCGGGTCACCTGCAATGCGGGAGGGGTGCCCGTTGTAGCACCTCTGGCCGGCCGCCGCCGTCAGTACAGGCCGGTGACCAGCGCCATCACCACCGTGACCGTCACCAGGCCCAGCGCGGTGGAGACCGCCACGCTCGCGGTCACCAGTTCTTCCGAGGTGCGATAGCGCTGCGAGAACAGGAACACGTTGGCGCCCATGGGCAGCGAAGCCGCCACGATCATCACCGCCAGCGGCAGCCCGCGCACGCCCAGCAGCCAGCCGATGACGGCCACCAGGACCGGGTGCAGCAGGTTCTTCACCACCGACTGCGTGAGCGCGCCTCGCCAGTGGCTGCCGATGGGCGTGGACGCCAGCGTGATGCCCACCATGACCAGGGCCACCGGCCCGAAGGCCTGGCCCAGCAGGTTCAGCGGCTTGTCGACCCACTCGGGCAGCACCCAGCCGGTCTGCGCGAACAGCAGGCCCGCGATGATCGGGATGGGCACCGGGTGGATGATGGCGTTGCGCACCGCCTTGAGCACCGTCCTGAGCATCGAATGGCGCGCCCCGCCGCTGCTGCGCGCATCCTCATGCGCCACCGCCAATTCGAGCACCACCGTGGCGCTGGTGAGCAGCACCACCGAATGCAGCGAGATCAGCGTCAGCAGCACCACCATGCCGTCGGCGCCGTAGGCCAGGCCGATGAGCGGAATGCCGATCATCACGGTGTTGCTGTAGGTATTGGCCAGCCCCAGCACCGCCGCCTGCCGGTTGAAGCCGCGCAGCAGCATGGTGCCGGCGAACAGCAGGCCCGAGCCGATGAAGTAGGCCGACACCGCTTTGAACTTGAGTTGGCTCACGTCCACCGAGCTCATGGCGCGGAACAGCAAGGCGGGCGCCAGCAGCAGGAAGATGAGGTTGGAGAGGTCCTTCACCGAGCCGGGCTGGATCCAGCCTCGGCGGCCCGCCAGGTAGCCGGCGGCGATCAGGAGAACGACAGGCAGCAGCGCGCCGGCGACCGAGGGATTCAGCAACACGGCCGCGCGCCGTTTTCGGGGTGGTCGGGCGCGGTCTGGAACATGGACTGACTCTCTTGGAAGTGTTGCGAATCGGCTGGGGCCCCGATTGTCGCGGCTTGACGCTGCCAAGGCCCCCCACTACATTAATAACCCGCCAGTCATTAACCCCGTCCGCATGCCCTCCTCCGGTTTCTTCGGCGACAAGCTCCGCACCGCCCGCGCACCCAAGCGCGAGCGGCGCAAGGAAGCGCGCCCGGGCGAACTGCTGGAGGCGGCGCTCGACCTCTTCGTCGAGAAAGGCTTCGCCGCCACCCGCTCCGAAGAGGTGGCTGCGCGCGCCGGGGTGTCCAAGGGCACGCTGTTCCTGTACTTCCCTTCCAAGGAAGAACTGCTCAAGGCAGTGATCAACGAGAACCTGGTAGGCCGCTTCGCGCAGTGGAACCAGCAGTTCGAAGCCTTCGAGGGCAGCACGCCCGACATGCTGCGCTATTGCATGCGCATCTGGTGGGAGAGCGTGGGCTCGACCAAGGTGGCCGGCATCACCAAGCTGATGATCAGCGAGGGGAGAAATTTCCCCGAGTTGGCGAGTTTCTACCAACAAGAGTTCATCGAGCCGGCACACGAGCTGTTGCGCCGTATCCTGCGCCGCGGCATCGACCGCGGCGAATTCGCACCGGTGGATGTGAACCTCGCCATCTACACCGTTCTCGCCCCCATGGTCTTCCTCATGCTCTCTCAACACTCCGTCTGCTTCGGCGCCGACGACAAGAACCTCGACCCCGAGAAGTACCTCGCGCTGCAGACCGAGACGATCCTCCACGGCCTGGTGGCCCCGCGGAGCAAGGCATGAAGCGCTGGATTCCCTGGACGATCGCCGTCGTCGCGATCGCGGTGCTGGCGGGCGGCACCCTGCGCGCGGTCAAGGCACGCAAGGCGCAGGCGGTGCAGGCCGGCGCGCCGGTGGCCGAAGCCGTGGTCACCCTGCTGCCGGCCGACGTGCTGCGCCTGAAGGCCATCGACATGACGCAGACCCTGCCCATCTCCGGCACGCTGCGCGCCGTGGAGTCGGCCGTGGTCAAGGCCAAGGTGGCCGGCGAGCTCAGCGGCCTTGCGGTGCGCGAGGGCGATACCGTCAAGGCCGGGCAGGTCATCGCCCGCATCGACTCCATCGAGTACGCCTCGCGCGTTCGCCAGGCCCAGGAACAGGCCGATTCGGCCGCCGCACAGGCCGAGGTCCTGCAGCGCAGCTACGACAACAACAAGGCGCTGGTGGACCAGGGGTTCATCTCCCGCACCGCGCTGGACACTTCGCTGTCCAGCCTCAACGCCGCCCGCGCCACGCACCGTGCCGCGCTGGCCGGCGTCGAGGTGGCGCGCAAGGCGCTGACCGACACCGTGGTGCGCAGCCCCATCGACGGCCAGGTGGCCGCGCGGCTGGTGCAGCCCGGCGAGCGGGTGGCAGTGGACGGCAAGCTCATCGAGGTGGTGGACCTGCGCAGCATCGAGCTGGAGGCCGCCCTCTCGGCCGCCGATTCGGTCGCCGTGCGGGTCGGCCAGCGCGCCAGCCTGCAGGTGGAAAGCAGCAGCGTGCCCGGTGCGGCCGGCAAGACCGATCGCCAGGTCGACGCCACCGTGGCCCGCATCAACCCCAGCGCGCAGGCGGGCAGCCGAAGCGTGCTCGTCTACCTGGCGCTGGACCGCAGCGAGGGCTTCCGCCAAGGCCTGTTCGCCCAGGGCAGCCTGGAGCTGGGACGCGGCAAGGAAATGGCCCTGCCGTTGTCCGCGGTGCGGGTCGACAAGCCGGAGCCCTACGTACAGGCGATCATCGACGGGCGGGTGCGCCACCGCGCGGTGAAGACCGGCTGGCGCGGCCAGGTGGACGGGCAGACCTACGTCACGGTCAGCGGCCTGGACGAAGGCGCCAGCGTGCTCTCGGGCAGCGTGGGCCCCATGCGCGACGGCACCGCGGTGCGCCTGGCCGACGCCGGTGGCCCGGCCGCTGCCGCGGCGCCCGCCGTGGCAACGTCCACAGGCTCCCGCACCGCGCCCTGACGCGCCCGAACAGCCATGTGGTTCACCCGCGTCAGCCTGAAGAATCCGGTCTTCGCGACCATGGTCATGCTCGCCCTGGTGGTGCTGGGCTTGTTCTCCTACCAGCGCCTGCAGGTCGACCAGTTCCCCAACATCGACTTCCCGGTGGTCGTGGTCATCACCGACTACCCCGGCGCCTCGCCCGAGATCGTCGAGAGCGAAGTGACGAAGAAGGTGGAGGAAGGCGTCAACTCCATCGCCGGCATCAACGCCCTCACCTCGCGCAGCTACGAGGGGCAGTCGGTGGTCATCATCGAATTCCAGCTGTACGTGGACGGGCGCAAGGCGGCCGACGACGTGCGCGAGAAGGTGGCCTCGGTGCGCCCGCTGTTCCGCGACGAGGTCAAGGAGCCGCGCGTGCTGCGCTTCGACCCGGCCTCGCGGCCGGTGTGGTCGGTGGCGGTGCTGCCCAATTCGGTAGAGGGTGACAAGAACGCCCGCCAGCCCAGCGCGGTGGAACTCACCAACTGGGCCGACCAGGTGCTGAAGAAGCGCCTGGAGAACGTGCGCGGCGTGGGCTCGGTCACGCTGGTGGGCGGCACCAAGCGCGAGATCAACATCTACCTCGATCCGCAGGCCATGGAGGCCTTCGGCATCAGCGCCGACCAGGTGGTGGCCGCGGTGCGCAACGAGAACCAGGCCCTGCCGGTGGGCGCGGTGCGCTCGCTGACGCAGGAGCGCGTGGTGCAGATCGACGCGCGCATGGAGCGGCCGGAGGACTTCGGCAGGATCATCGTCGCGCGCAAGAACGGCGCGCCCATCCGGGTCGACCAGGTGGCGCGGGTCAACGACGGCGCGCAGGAAATCGACAGCCTGGCCCTCTACAACGGCCAGCGCACGCTGTTGCTGTCGGTGCAGAAGGCGCAGGACGAGAACACCATCGCGGTGGTCGACGGCCTGAACGGCGCCCTGAAGGACATGCAGGCCCAGTTGCCGCCCGGCGTGAAGCTCGAGCCCATCGGCGATGCGTCGCGGCCGATCCGCGTGGCGGTGCAGAACGTGCGCCAGACGCTGATCGAGGGCGCGCTGCTCACGGTGCTGATCGTGTTCCTGTTCCTCAATTCGTGGCGCTCCACCGTCATCACCGGCCTGACGCTGCCCATCGCGCTGATCGGCACCTTCTGGTTCATGCAGATGTTCGGCTTCACCATCAACATGGTGACGCTGATGGCCCTGTCGCTGTGCGTGGGCCTCCTGATCGACGACGCGATCGTGGTGCGCGAGAACATCGTGCGCCACGTGCAGATGGGCAAGAGCCCCTACAAGGCCTCACTCGAAGGCACGCAGGAGATCGGCCTGGCCGTGCTGGCCACCACGCTGTCGATCGTGGCGGTGTTCCTGCCCATCGGCTTCATGGGCGGCATCATCGGCAAGTTCTTCCACGAGTTCGGCATTACCATCGTGGCGGCGGTGCTGATCTCGATGTTCGTGAGCTTCACGCTGGACCCGATGATGTCGAGCATCTGGCACGACCCGGCCATCGACCGCCACGGCAAGCCCAAGGGCCCGCCGCAGGGCTTCTACGACAAGACCATCGGCCGCGTCACCGGCTGGTTCGACACGGCCACCGAGAAGCTGGCCGAGGCCTACCAGGGCATCCTGCGCTGGTCGCTCCGGCACAAGCTCGCCACGCTGCTGGCCGCCGCGGGCATCTTCGTGGCCAGCATCTTCATGGTGCCGCTGCTGGGCACCGAGTTCGTGCCCAAGGCCGACTACTCCGAGACGGCCATCAGCTTCTACACGCCGGTGGGTTCCTCGCTGGAAGTGACCGAGGCACGTGCCAGGCAGGTCGACCAGATCCTGCACGACATGCCCGAGGTGCGCTACACGCTCACCACCATCAACAGCGGCGACGCGCAGGGCAAGATCTACGCAAGCGTCTACGTGCGCCTGGTGGACCGCAAGCAGCGCAGCCGCAGCGTGGACCAGCTGTCGGTGGTGCTGCGCGACAAGCTGCGCGCCGTGCCCGGCATCACCGTCACCCACGTGGGCCTGCGCGACGCGGTGGGCGGCAACAAGCCCATCGAGTTCTCGCTGCAGGGCCCCGACCTGAAGGAACTGGAGCGGCTGACCGGCGAGGTGCGGGAGAAGATCCGCGGCATCCCCGGCCTGGTGGACCTGGACTCCAGCCTCAAGCCCGACAAGCCGACGGTGAGCGTGGTGATGCGCCGCGACGCCGCCTCCGACCTGGGCCTGGGCGTGGCGCCGGTGGCCGCCGCCCTGCGCACACTGGTGGCCGGCACCACGGTGGGCAATTGGCGCGCACCCGACGACCAGACCTACGACGTGAACGTGCGCCTGGCACCCGAGGTGCGCAACGCGCCGGCCGACCTGGCCCGCCTGCCCTTCCTGAGCACCACCATGGGCGCCAACGCCGACGGCTCCAGCCGCTTCGTGCGCCTCTCGCAGGTGGCCGAGGTGCGCGAATCGACCGGCCCCAACCAGATCAACCGCCGCTCGATGGCGCGCGAGGTGGCCATCAACGCCAACGTGGACCGGCGCTCGGCCGGGGAGGTCTCGGGCGACATCCGCAAGGCGCTGGCCGACGTCGCCTTCCCGCCCGGCTACGGCTATCAGTTCAGCGGCTCGACCAAGAACATGCAGGAGTCCTTCGGCTACGCCGTCTCGGCCCTGGCGATGGCGGTGATCTTCATCTACATGATCCTGGCCAGCCAGTTCAGGAGCTTCCTGCAGCCGCTGGCGCTGATGACCGCGCTGCCGCTCACGCTCATCGGCGTGGTGCTGGCGCTGATGGGCTTCGGCTCCACGCTGTCGATGTTCTCGATCATCGGCGTGGTGATGCTGATGGGCCTGGTGACCAAGAACGCCATCCTGCTGGTGGACTTCGCCATCCGGGCCCGCGAACCTCACGAGGACGGCACGCCGCCCATGGGCCGCGAGGAAGCCCTGCTGATGGCCGCCCGCGTGCGCCTGCGGCCCATATTGATGACGACGCTGGCCATGATCTTCGGCATGGTTCCGCTGGCCTTTGCGCTGAGCGAAGGCGCCGAGCAGCGCGCGCCCATGGGCCAGGCGGTGATCGGCGGTGTCATCACTTCCTCCCTGCTGACGCTCGTGGTGGTGCCGGTGGTCTATTGCTACATGGACGACCTCGCCGCCTGGGCCAAGCGCCGCTTTGGCGGTGTTCCGGACAAACCCACCCCGGCCTTGCCTAAAATTGAAGGTTTGCCCTGAGTCAAGCCTCGCGAAAGGAAGCCACCATCATGAACACCACCACAGATCTCGAACGCCTGCGCTTCAACATGATCGAGCAACAGATCCGTCCCTGGGACGTGCTCGATTTCGAGATTCTCGAGCTGTTGAACAACATCCGCCGCGAAGACTACGTGCCCGCAGCTCACCGCGGCCTGGCCTTCTTCGACATGGAGATCCCGCTGGGCGAAGGCCCGGGCCAGGTGATGCTTTCGCCGAAGGTGGAAGCCCGCATGCTGCAGGACCTGCACGTGCAGAAGAACGAATCGGTCCTGGAAATCGGGACGGGCTCGGGCTTCATGGCCGCCATGCTGGCCGCCCGCGCCGCCCAGGTGCTGTCGCTGGAGATCGACCCGCAGCTGGCCGCGGCCGCCGAGAAGAACCTGCGCACCAACGGCGTGGGCAATGTCGAGGTCCGCGCGGCCGATGGTTCCAAGCCCCTGCCCAGCGGCCCCACCTTCGACGTGATCGTGCTCAGCGGCTCGGTCGCTCGCGTGCCGCAGAACCTGCTGGGCTCGCTGAAGATCGGTGGCCGCCTGGCCGCCATCGTCGGCGACGAGCCCATGATGCGCGCCCACTTCATCACCCGCGTGAGCGAAGGCCAGTGGGACACGCTGCAGCCCTGGGACACCGTGGCGCCGCGACTGCTCAACTTCCCCGAGCCTTCGCGCTTCAACTTCTGAAGCCGCCTGCCATGATCGAACAAGTACTCCCCGCCGATCTCGCCGAGTGGTTCGGCCGCGATGCCGGGGGCCAGGCGCTGCTGCTGGACGTGCGCGAGCCCTGGGAGGTCCAGACCGCCAGCGTGACGCCCAAGGGCTACACACTGCTGGCGATCCCGATGAACCAGATTCCCGCGCGAATGGCCGAGCTGGCCCCGTACGGCCGCATCGCCTGCCTGTGCCACCACGGCGCACGCAGCCAGCATGTGGCGGCCTACCTCAGCCAGCACGGCTTCCCCGACCTGGCCAACGTGGCCGGCGGCATCGACGCCTGGGCCCGGCAGTTCGACCCGGCGGTGCCGCGCTACTGAATTCACCACTCCACAAGGACCCCTTCATGCCCAGGCTTCGGCTTGCACCACTCTGCTGCGCGTTGACCGCTGCCCTCGCCGCCTTCGCAGCACCCGTCCATGCCCAAAGCCTGATCGAACTCTACGACGCCGCCCGCGGCTACGACGCCACCTACCAGGGGGCCCGCTCGGCCTACGAGGCGGCCCTCGCGCGTGCTGCGCAGACCAAGGCCGGCATCCTGCCTTCGGTGGGCCTGTCGGCCAATGCCTCGCGCACCGAGCAGGAACTGCGGGTGGAGAACTTCGGCAGCACCAACCGCACGATCCCGCAGGAAAGCGCCGGCATCAACGCCACGCAGCCGCTGTACCGGCCTGCCAACTGGGCCACCTACGAGCAGGGCAAGCGCCAGGTCGACATCGCGCAGACGCAGCTGACGCTGGCCGACCAGGACCTGATCGTGCGCGTGAGCCAGGCCTATTTCGACGTGCTGGCCAGCCAGGATTCGCTGGCGCTGGTGCGGGCGCAGAAGGTCGCCACCAACGAGCAGCTGGCCTTTGCCAAGCGCAACTTCGAGGTGGGCACGGCCACCATCACCGACACCCGCGAAGCCCAGGCCCGCTACGACCTGGTGGTGGCGCAGGAGATCTCGGCGCTCAACGACCTGCAGATCAGGCGCATCGCGCTCGACCAGCTGGTGGGCCGGGTCAATGCCACGCCCATTCCGCTGGCCGCGCCGGTGGTGCTGCCGCCGCCGCCGACCGACGTGGACCAGTGGGTGCGCCAGGCCGAGGACGGCCACCCCTCCATCATCCAGGCGCAGCGCAACCTCGAGGTGGCGCACCTGGAGGTGGACAAGGCCCGCGCCGGCCACAAGCCCACGCTGGACGCGCAGCTGGGCTACAACGTCACCAACAACCCCAGCGGCACCACCACCAGCACCTCGCTGCAGGGCATCCGCGTGAACGCCGCCAGCATCGGCGTGGTGTTCAACCTGCCGCTGTTCGCGGGCTTCGCCACCGAGAACCGCATCAAGGAAACGCTGTCGCTGGAAGACCAGTCGCGCTCCCAGCTCGAGGCCACGCGCCGCAACGTCACGCAGGCCACCCGCACGGCCTACCTGGGCCTGGTTGCCGGCGCCGGCCAGGTGAAGGCGCTGGAAGCGGCCGAGGCCTCCAGCCAGAGCGCGCTGGACGCCAACCGCCTGGGCTACCAGGTGGGCGTGCGCATCAACATCGACGTGCTGAACTCGCAGAGCCAGCTGTTCCAGACGCGCCGCGACCTGGCCGCCGCGCGCTACAACGTGCTGATGGGCAACCTGCGACTGCGCCAGGCCAACGGCACTTTGGTCGAAAGCGACCTGCAGCCGATCAACGGCTCGCTGGCGGCGCCCGGCAATGCCGGCGCGAGCGCCTCGCCCGACCAGCCCTCGGCCGCCACGCAGAGTCCGGTGCCCGTGCCGCCGGCCAATGTGCAGCCGCCGACGGGCGTTACGCCGCCTCCGGTTCGCGCGCCTCGCTGAGCGAGGGCTCCGGCTGCCGCGCCAGCAACGTGCCGATGGCCGCTGCGGTGCGCGCCGCGGCGCCGCGGTGGGCCGACGAGAAGGTCAGCGCGGCCTGCACCATCGTGTTCTGCCGCACCGGGTCGGCCAGCAGGGTGAGCGCACCCACCACCGCCTCCTCCATGTCGTCCACGCGCATCGAGGCCCCGCCGGCCAGCGACAACTCGGCCGCTTCGGCGAAATTGAAGGTGGAGGGCCCCATGATGATCGGGCAGCCGCAGGCCGCGGCCTCGATCAGGTTCTGCCCGCCCAGCGGCTCGAAGCTGCCCCCCAGGAGCGCCACGTCGGCCAGGCCGTAATACAGCGCCATCTCGCCCAGCGAATCGCCCAGCCAGATCTCGGTGTCGCTGCCTTCCGCCGCCGCCTGGGCGCTGCGGCGGGCGCAGACGAAACCCTTGGACTCGATGAGCGACGCCACCTCGTCGAAGCGCTGCGGATGGCGCGGCACGATCATCCACTGCACCGACTGGATGGGCAGGTGCACCTTCTTGCCGGCCGCGGGCGACCAGCCCACCGGCGGCGAGTGCCGCAGGTGCTGCAAAACCTCCAGCAGCTGGCGCTCCTCGCCGTCGCGCGAGCTGGCGAACACCACCACCGGCTTGGGCAGCTTTTCGCGCAGGCGCGCGGAGCGGCCCAGCTGCAGCGAGTCGGGCGTGGCGTCGAACTTGAGGTTGCCGAACACGCCGTCGACCCGCGCGCCGGCCGACACCAGCCGGTGCGAATCGGCCTCGGTCTGCGCCCACACCGCGGCCAGCGAGGCATAGGTGGGCCGCGCAATCCACGCCAGGCGCTTGGCCGAGGCCAGCGACTTCTCGTTCAGCCGCGCGTTGGCCAGCACCAGTGGAATGCCGCGCCGCGCGCATTCGGCGGTGAGCACCGGCCAGATCTCGGTTTCCATCAGGATGCCGATGCGCGGGCGGAAGCGGTCGAGGAAGCGGCGCACCACCTCGGGCGTGTCCCAGGGCTGCCAGATCTGCAGGTCGTTGGGGCCCAGCAGGCGGGCACCTTCCTCGCGGCCGGTGGCAGTGCCGTTGGTGAGCAGCACGCGAAGCGAAGGGTCCTGGTGGCGCAGCGCATCGATGAGGATGCCGGCGGCACGGGTCTCGCCCAGCGACACGGCATGGATCCAGACCCAGCCGGTGCCGGAGATGGCTTCGTCGTAATGGCCGAAGCGCTCTTCCACCGCGATGGCGTAGCCCGGTTCGGCCACGGCGCGGCGTCGCAGCTTGCGTCGCAGCATCGGCTGCAGCAGCCAGGTGGCGGCGCCGTACAGGCGCAACAAGAGAGAATGCAAATCAGCGATCCATTGGGCTTCGCACGATGCCTTCCATGCCCCCGCATCGGGAGCAGCGGCGGACTCGGCCGGGCCGGGCCGCTGCCGCTGGAAGGAACTAGACGAAGCGAGATTCGGTAACGGCAGCCGCGTGCATCAGTGCGCGGCGGCGGCCAGCTTGGCGTCGGGCTTGACCGACTTCAGGAGTGCCAGCATGTCGTGCTCGATGCGGTCCAGCGCCGCCTGGGTCTGGCCCTCGAAGCGCAGCACCAGCACCGGCGTGGTGTTGGAGGCGCGGATCAGGCCGAAGCCGTCGGGCCAATCCACCCGAACGCCGTCGATGGTGAGCACCTTGGCCGGCGCAGCGAAGCTGGCCTTGCGGGTGAGCTCTTCCACCACCTGGTGCGGCTCGCCCTCGGCGCAGGCCACGTTGAGCTCAGGCGTGGAGAAGCTGGTGGGCAGCGCGTTGAGCACGTCGCTGGCATTGGGGCTCTTGCTCAGGATCTCCAGCAGGCGGCAGCCGGCATAGGTGCCGTCGTCGAAGCCGAACCAGCGCTCCTTGAAGAAGATGTGGCCGCTCATCTCGCCGCCCAGTGGCGAATTCACTTCGCGCATCTTGGCCTTGATGAGGGAGTGGCCGGTCTTGTAGATCACGGCCTCGCCGCCGGCCGCCTCGATGGCGGGCGCCAGGCGCTGCGAGCACTTCACGTCGTAGATGATCTTGCCGCCCGGCACGCGCGAGAGCACGTCCTTGGCGAACAGCATCATCTGGCGGTCGGGGAAGATGTTCTGGCCGTCCTTGGTGACGATGCCCAGGCGATCGCCGTCGCCGTCGAAGGCCAGGCCCAGCTCGGCATCGCCCTTCTGCAGCGCGGCGATCAGGTCGCGCAGGTTCTCGGGCTTGCTGGGGTCGGGATGGTGGTTGGGGAATTCGCCGTCCACCTCGCTGAACAGCTCGGTCACCTCGCAGCCCAGGGCGCGGAAGATGGCGGGGGCCGAGGCGCCGGCAATGCCGTTGCCGCAGTCCACCACGATCTTGAGCGGGCGGGCGAGCTTCACGTCGCCCACGATGCGCTTGGTGTAGTCGGCCAGCACGTCGACCTTGCGCACGCTGCCGCCTGCGGCCAGCGGGGCGCTGTCGTCTTCCATGACCTTGCGCAGGCCCTGGATCTCGTCGCCGTAGATGGCGCGGCCGGCCAGCACCATCTTGAAGCCGTTGTAGTCCTTGGGGTTGTGGCTGCCCGTGACCTGGATGCCGCTGGTGCACAGCGTGCTGGCGGCAAAGTAGAGCATGGGCGTGGTGACGGCGCCGACGTCGATCACCTCGACGCCGGTGGCCACCAGGCCGCGGATGAGGGCTTCGCTGATCTGGGGGCCGGACAGGCGGCCGTCGCGGCCCACGGCCACGCTCTTCTCGCCGGCGGCGCGGGCTGCGGCGCCGAAGGCCTTGCCAAGAGCCTCGGCCACCGTGGTGTCGAGCGTGCTCGGAACCACGCCGCGAATGTCGTAGGCCTTGAAGATGGAGGCGCTGAACTTCATGGTCACCCTGCTTCTTTAGTTTCAACTGAGGGACGTTCATTGTAGGCGCCGGGGTAGCGGCTCACATGTCCGAAAATGGCCAGTCCTGCAGGCCGATCGGCCTACCATCGACCCATGACCACCCCCGAACTCGAGAGCGACGCCTGCTACCTGGCCCTCAAGGCGCACGATGCACGATTCGACGGCAGTTTCTTCACCGCCGTGACCACCACCGGCATCTACTGCCGGCCGGTGTGCAAGGTGAAGACGCCGCGGCGCGAGAACTGCCGCTTCTTCCGCCACGCGGCCCAGGCCGAGGCGGCGGGATTCCGGCCCTGCCTGCGCTGCCGGCCCGAACTGGCCCCGCGTGCGGCCAGCTGGTCGACCCAGGATGCCTCGCGCATCCTGGCCCTGCAGGCGGCGCGGCTCATCGACGAACCCGATGCCTGGCCCGACGCGGCCGAGGGCGATGCGCCGGGCGCCGCCCGCATCGCGCAGCGCCTGGGCGTGAGCGACCGGCACCTGCGGCGCATCTTCGAGGCGCAATTTGGCGTTTCGCCGCTGCAGTACCTGCAGACGCGGCGCCTGCTGGCGGCCAAGCAGCTCATCGCCGACACGCAGCTGCCGATGACGCAGGTGGCGCTGGCCAGCGGCTTCGCCAGCGTACGGCGTTTCAACGCGGCCTTCATCGAGCACTACGGCCTCAACCCCAGCGCCATGCGCCGGGCAGGCGAGCACGAGAACGGCGCCGGCAGGCGGCAGGCCATCGAGGTGCGCATCGGCTACCGGCCGCCCTACGACCACGCGGCCATGATCGACTTCTTCGGCCGCCGGGCCCTGCGCGGCGTCGAGACGCCGTTGCCCGGCGCCAGGCCCGGTTACGCCCGCACCTTGCGCGTGACGCATGGCGGCGCCACCCACACCGGCTGGCTGCGCGTGGAGATCGACGTAGACCGCCAGCAGGCGCTGCTGCAGGTGAGCGAATCGCTGGCCGGCGTGCTGCCCATCGTGATCAGCCGCGTGCGCGGCATGCTGGACCTGGACGCCGAGCCCATGGCCATCAACGCCACGCTGCATGCCAGCTTCCCGCTGGGCGACGGCGTGCGCGTGCCCGGCACGGTGGATGGCTTCGAGCTGGCGGTGCGCGCCGTGCTGGGGCAGCAGATCACCGTGGCAGCGGCCCGCACGCTGGGTTCACGGCTGGTGGAAGCGCTGGGCGAGCCCATCGAGACGCCGATCGAGGGGCTGACCCGCCTGTTCCCGTCTCCGGCCGCGCTCGCCGACGCCGACCCCGACCTGCTCGGGCGCATGGGCATCGTGCGCCAGCGCCAGGGCGCGCTGCAGGCGCTGGCCCGCGAGACGCGCGACGGGCGCCTGCGTCTGCACGCCGGGGCCGACGTGCCCCTGACACTGCTCGCCCTGCAGGCCCTGCCCGGCATCGGCGACTGGACTGCCCAATACATCGCCATGCGCGCCCTGCGCTGGCCCGACGCCTTCCCCTCCGGCGACATCGCGCTGCAGAAGGCCCTGGGCGTGGGCGGCGCCAAGGCCGCGGCACAGGCTTCCCAGGCCTGGCAGCCCTGGCGCAGCTACGCGGTGCTGCGGGCCTGGCATACGCCACCCGCCGCCGCCACATCCAACCCCCAAGACGCGCCCCTCGCGGACGCGGTCACAACCTGAACGGAGAATCGAGATCATGAAATTCAACAAGAAGATTCCCATCTACACCCTACACATGGAGACCGTGCTGGGCGGCGTCACCCTGGCGGCCACCGACAACGGGCTGGCCGGCGTGTGGTTCGACGAGCAGCGCCATTCGCCCGACGCCAGCGGATGGATCCCTGCGCCGGAACATCCGGTGCTCGCCCAGGCCGCGATGCAGCTGTCGGCCTACTTCGAAGGCCGCCGCGACGACTTCGACGTGGCGCTGGACCTGTCGCATGGCACCGGCTTCCAGCAGGCCGTGTGGCAGGCGCTGCTTCGCATTCCGCGCGGCGGCACCACGAGCTACGGGCGGCTGGGCGCCGACATCGGCAAGCCGGCGGCGGTGCGCGCCGTGGGCGCGGCCGTGGGACGCAACCCGCTCAGCGTGGTGGTGCCCTGCCACCGCGTGGTGGGTTCGGACGGCTCGCTCACCGGCTACGCCGGCGGACTGGAGCGCAAGACCCGACTGCTGAAGCTGGAAGGGGCGGCGACGCGATGAGTGAAGGTGAATGCGCGCAGGCGCCCGTGACATCGGTGCCTGCGGCCTCGACGGAAAAGAAGAAGACGCCCGGCTGGGCCCTCGACCTGGTGCTGCTGGGCGCGCTTTGGGGCGCGTCCTTCCTGTTCATGCGCATCGGCGCCGCGGAGTTCGGCGCGGTGCCCACCGCCGGCGTGCGCGTGGGCATCGCCGCGCTGGTGCTGCTGCCGCTGATGTGGCTGCGCGGCCAGGCCGGCGACTTCGCGCGCCATTGGAAGGCGGCGATGCTGGTGGGCGTCTCGAACTCGGGGCTGCCCTTCGCGCTCTTCGCCTTTGCGCTGCTGAGCATCAACAGCGGCCTGGCGGCGGTGCTCAACGCCACGGTGCCGATGTTCGGCGCGCTCGTGGCCTGGGCCTGGTTCCGCGAACGGCCGGACAACTCCCGACTCGTCGGCCTGGGCATCGGCTTCGTCGGTGTGGCGCTGCTGGCGGGGCACAGCGCGGGCTTCAAGAGCGGCAGCGGCATCTCGCCGGTGTGGGCCGTGCTGGCCTGCCTGGGCGCGTGCCTCAGCTACGGCGTCTCGGCCAGTGCCACGCGGCGCTACCTGACCGGGGTGCCGGCCTTCGCCACCGCGGCAGGCAGCCAGCTGGGCGCCAGCCTGGCGCTGCTGCTGCCCACCTGGTACTTCTGGCCGGCGCAGATGCCCAGCACGCGTGCCTGGCTGGCGCTGCTGGCAGTGGGCGTGGCCTGCACGGGGCTGGCGTACGTGCTGTTCTTCCGGCTCATCGCAACGGCAGGGCCCCAGCGCGCGCTCACCGTGACCTTCCTGGTGCCGGTGTTCGCCGTCTTCTACGGCGCAATCTTCCTGGATGAGGAAATCACCACCTGGATGCTGATGTGCGCGCTGGTCATCGTCTGCGGCGTGGCGCTGTCGACGGGGCTGGTCAAGCTCGGCCGCAAGAAGGCGGCGGTCCCGGCGCCCTGAGTCAAATTGCCCTGCTCCACCGGGCGGGCAATTGTGGTCGAATGGTGTTCGATGATGAAGACGACGCCGTCCGTTCGACGCAATCTGCTCGCAGGCTTCGCCCTGGCGCTGGCGGGTTTCGGCGCCTGGGCCGCGGCCGTGCCGGACACCATCGAGCAGCGCGTGGCAGCGTGCATCGCCTGCCACGGCCGCGAGGGGTCGAGCACCGCGTCTGGCTATTTCCCGCGCCTCTCCGGCAAGCCCGCGGGCTATCTCTTCAACCAGCTGCAGAGCTTTCGCGACGGCCGGCGCTTCCAGACGGACATGGTCTACATGACGCGTCATCTTTCGGACGACTACCTGCGCGAGATCGCCGAGTACTTCGCCGGCGTCAACCTGCCCTACCCGCGCGTCAGCACGACCACCGATGCCAGTGCCGACATGCTGGAGCGCGGACGGCAGCTTGCGCAAAAAGGTGATTCGGCGCGCGGCATTCCGGCCTGCGTGGCCTGCCATGGCGGCGCCTTGATGGGCGTGCAGCCGGGCGTGCCGCCGCTCCTGGGGCTGCCCCGGCTGTACATCGCATCGCAGCTGGGCGCCTGGCTCACCGACGACCGGCATGCCCTGGCGCCGGACTGCATGACCGACGTGGGCCGCAAGCTCAACACCGCCGACATCAACGCGGTGGCCAGCTGGCTGGCGATCCAGCCGGTGCCCGCGAACACGAAGGCGGCCGCAGCGCCGCCGGCGCCGCTGCCGATGAAGTGCAGCGCCATGCCCAGAAGCTGATCCGATTCATGCTGCGACGCCTCCTCTTCGTTGTCATCGCGCTGGGCCTGCTGCTCGCCCTGGCGGCACTCGGGCTGGTGGCGATGAACCTGCGCGGCGAAGACAAGCTGCCGCCCACGCCTACGCCTTTCGAGGCCACGAAGGCCCTCGTGGAGCGCGGGCGCTACCTCGCGCTGGCCGGCAACTGCGCCGGCTGCCACACGGTGCGCGGCGGCGCGGCCTATGCCGGCGGCCTGGGCATCGGCACCCCCTTCGGCACCATCTACTCGAGCAACCTGACACCCGATGAAGCGCATGGCATCGGCAACTGGAGCGTGGACCACTTCTGGCGCGCGATGCACAACGGCCGCGCCAAGGACGGGCACCTTCTCTACCCCGCCTTTCCCTACCCCAGCTTCACCCGGATGACGCGCGAGGACTCGGACGCGCTCTACGCCTACCTGCGCACCGTGCCGCCCTCGGACCGGCCCGACACGCCGCATGCGCTGCGCTTTCCCTACAACACGCAGCTGGCCCTGGCCGTGTGGCGCGCCCTCTCGTTCAAGCCGGGCGTCTACGAGAAGGACGAATCGAAAAACGCCGAGTGGAATCGCGGCGCCTACCTGGTGCAAGGCGCGGCCCACTGCATCGCCTGCCATGGCGCACGCAATTCGCTGGGCGCCACGCTCGACGGCCGCGGCCTTTCCGGCGGCCTGATCCCCGGCGAGAACTGGTATGCGCCCGCGCTCAATTCATCCGCCGAAGCCGGCGTGGCCGACTGGGCGCCAGAGCAGATCGTGGGCCTGCTGAAGAACGGCACCTCGGCACGCGGCTCGGTGATGGGCCCGATGGCCGACGTGGTCTGGGGCAGCACGCAGCACCTGAGCGACGAGGACCTGAACGCGATCGCGCAGTACCTGCGGCAGCTTCCGCAGGCACCACCGCCGCCGCGGCCACCCGGTCCGCTGGCACGCGACCGGGCCGTGATGGCGCGCGGCAGCGCCATCTTCGACCAGCGCTGCGCCTATTGCCACGGCGAGAAGGGCGAAGGCGCGCCGGGCGCCTACCCGCCCCTGGCCGGCAATCGCATGGTGAACATGGAAACGCCGGCGAACCTCGTGCAGATCGTGCGGCATGGCGGCTTCCTGCCCGCCACGGCCGGCAATCCCCGGCCCTACGGCATGCCGCCCTTCGGCCCGGTGCTCGACGACCAGGACATCGCTGCCGTCCTCACCTTCGTGCGGGGCTCGTGGGGCAACGACGCGCCGCCGGTGAGCCTGGCCGACGCCATGCGGCGCTGACTCGGCAAACGGCTCAGTACGAACCGGGCGGCGGCGTGGCACCCAGGCGGCGATAGCGGGCTGCCGCCAGCCAGCGGCCCATGGGCGCCTTGATCGAGTCGGCTGCTATCGATTGCCCTGGGTATCCGGGCGCCATGCCCAGCCGGCGCAGGACGCGGTTGAACTGGTGCACGCGCGCCGTGCGCCGCGTCACCGAGGTGTAGAAATTGACGCCCAGAGAGATCGAGACGCCGTCACCTGGCGCCACCCAACTGGTGTCGGTTTTCGTCATATGCGGCGAAGTGCTGGGGAAATACACGCCGTCGCCCGGCCCGGTGTTGAACTCGTGGCTACGGACGCGGAAGGACTCCTGGTAAGGCACCTGCACGCCGCCGGCGATGAAGTCCTCGACCACCGGCGCAGGCACCACCTCGCGGTCGGTGTTGTCCCAGACGTTCATGGTCTTGCGCCCACGCAGTTGCAGCCAGAAATTGTTCTCTCGATCGATGTGGAAGGGCGTGACCGAAGGCGGCGCCGAGATGAAGATGAACCCGGTCACCAGGAAGATGCCGGGCTGCTCGGGCTCGATGACGGGCCGCAGGTCATCGACGATGCGCTGCAGCGCAGCCTGGTAGCGCGGATCGGTCTGCACGTTGTAGAGCGCCAGCCACGAGCCCGGCTCTTCGATGCGCTCGAAGACTTGGTCGATGGACAGGCCCTGTGGATGCTTCGAGTCGTGCGAGAAGGACGAGCCCTGCGTCGTGCCCGGCTTGATGAAGCGGCACTGGCCCGAGTCCATCAGGCTGTTCGCCAGTTCCTGCAGCGCGGGCAGCTGGAACAGCGGATGCTGGTCGATGTTGTGCCGCAGCGGACTCAATCTGCGCGTGCTGAAGCTGGCCGGGTCGGCCGGCCAAACGCGATAAGTCGACGAGCCCATCTGTTCGGCGTCCATGCTCTTCATTGGCCCTGCTCCTCGGTGCCGTCGACCCAGCCGACCTGCACGCGTGTGATGTTGATGTCGTTAGTACCAAGGTATCACTTCTGTCACCAAATGAAAACCGGGCCAACGATATAGGTCGAATTCGACGCGCGACGCAAGGACACCGCCGGACGCAGCAATTGGGTGACTGAAGGAGAAATGGAGCGCGTCGGCCTATTCGCTGACTGCGAGAGCGGCGCAAATTGGCAATCAATAGGCCAATGACGGGCGCAAAAACACAAAAGGCTGCAATCCTTCGATTGCAGCCTTTTGATTTCCCTGAGGAATTTGGCGGAGTGGACGGGACTCGAACCCGCGACCCCCGGCGTGACAGGCCGGTATTCTAACCAACTGAACTACCACTCCTGGTAGCCAACGTTTGCTCCTTGCGGAACTGAGTGTTGACGACTCATGCCTGCTTCACCGAAGTAAAACTGGCGACCCTACGGGGATTCGAACCCCGGTAGCCACCGTGAAAGGGTGGTGTCCTAGGCCTCTAGACGATAGGGTCATAACCTTGGACTTTGCTGCATTCGCAGCGCGTACCTTCTCGACACTTTGGTGGAGGTAAGCGGGATCGAACCGCTGACCTCTTGCATGCCATGCAAGCGCTCTCCCAGCTGAGCTATACCCCCTTGGGTGTCGAGCCTCAGATTATAGCTCGAAATTTACGCCGTTTTCAATCGCTCAATAACTTTTTCGCGAGAGAAGTTGGCGAGCACCGCATCGAGCGAAGGTGTCTGGGGTGTTCCCATCACCAGCACTCGCACTGGCATCGCCAGCGCGGGCATCTTCAAGCCATGTTCCGAAAGGACTTCCTTGATTGCCGAAGCAATCGCTGGTTTGTCCCAAGCAACGCCAGCGAGTTTAACAGCAAGAGAGGCGATCGCCGGCTTCACTGCATCAGAAATATGCTGTGCGCGATCGGCATCGCTGGGCGTGATGTCGGTGTAATAAGGCGCGATCCAATCAGCGAGCGCAACGATGGTGTCGCAGCGGTCCTTGAACAGGCCGCAGATGGATGCGAGACGTTCGTCGACTGCAATGCCGCGCTTGCCCAACTGCGCTGCGACAAGAGGCGCAAGCGCATCGTCGGCCATCGCCTTCAGGTGCTGCGCGTTGACCCAGCGCAGCTTCGTCTCGTCGAACTGCGCGGCGCTGCGGCCGAGGTGGTCGAGGTTGAACCACTCGATGAACTGCGCGCGCGAAAAGATCTCGTCGTCGCCGTGGCTCCAGCCCAGGCGCGCGAGGTAGTTCACCATCGCATCGGGCAAGAAGCCCTCGTCGCGGTATTGCGTGACGGGCTTGGCGCCGTGGCGCTTGCTCATCTTCTCGCCCTGCTCGTTGAGCACGGTGGGCAGGTGCGCATACACCGGCGGCTCCTTGCCGAGCGCGCGGAAGATGTTGATCTGGCGCGGCGTGTTGTTCACGTGGTCGTCGCCGCGGATCACGTGCGTGATCGCCATGTCGATGTCGTCGACCACCACGCAGAAGTTGTACGTGGGCGTGCCGTCGGGGCGCGCGATCACCAGGTCGTCGAGCTCCTCGTTGCTCACCTCGATGCGGCCCTTGACCTTGTCGTCCCACGCCACCGCGCCGTCCTGCGGATTGCGGAAGCGCAGCACCGGCTTCACGCCCTCGGGGACTTGCGGCAGCGTCTTGCCCGGCTCGGGACGCCAGGTGCCGTCGTAGCGCGGCTTCTGTTTGGCGGCCATCTGGCGCTCGCGCAGCGCATCGAGTTCTTCCACGCTCATGTAGCAGGGATAGACCAGGCCCTGCTGCTGCATCTGCGCCAGCACTTCCTTGTAGCGGTCCATGCGCTGCATCTGGTAGAACGGACCTTCGTCATGGTCCAGGCCCAGCCAGGCCATGCCTTCGATGATGACGTCGACGGCCGCCTGGGTCGACCGCTCCACGTCGGTGTCCTCGATGCGCAGGATGAAGTCGCCGCCGGTCGAGCGCGCGAAAGCCCACGGGTACAGCGCCGAGCGGATGTTGCCCAGGTGGATGAAGCCCGTCGGCGAAGGCGCGAAGCGGGTGCGGGTCTTTTGGCTTGTTGTCGTTGTCATGAGGTCAGCGAGGCAAGGCCGCGCATCAGGTCGTCCTGGATGTCTTCGTGGTGCTCCAGGCCCACCGCGACGCGGATGGTGCCCTGGGTGATGCCGGCCGCCTGGCGCTGCGCTTCGGTGAGGCGGCCGTGAGACGTGGTGGCCGGGTGGCTGATGATGGTCTTGGTGTCGCCCAGGTTGGTGGCGATGCTCATCACGCGGCAGCTGTCGATCACGTGGAAGGCCTTGGCGCGCTCGGCCTCGGGGCTGTCGCCCTTGAGCACGAAGGTCAGCACGCCGCCGCCCAGGCCGCTCTGCTGGCGCATGGCCAGTTCATGCTGCGGATGCGATGGCAGGCCGGGGTAGAACACGCGGCCCACCTGCGGCTTTTCCTCGAGCCAGCGCGCGATGGTCAGCGCGTTGTCGCACTGTGCCTTCACGCGCACGCCCAGCGTCTCCATGCCCTTGAGCACCACCCAGGCGTTGAAGGGCGAGAGCACCATGCCGGCGGTGCGCACGATGGGCGCGAACTTCTCGGTGATGAGCTGCCGGCTGCCGCAAAGCGCACCGGCCATGACCCTGCCCTGCCCGTCCAGGTACTTGGTGCCCGAGTGCATGACGACGTCCGCGCCCAGTTGCGTGGGCTTCTGCAGCATGGGCGTGGCGAAGGCGTTGTCCACCGCCAGCAGCGCGCCGGCGCCGTGGGCCATCTCGGCCAGCGCCGCGATGTCGCATACCTCGGTGAGCGGATTGGTAGGCGTCTCGGCAAAGAGCAGCTTCGTGTTGGGCTTGAGCGCGGCGCGCCACTCGTCCACGTCGGTCTGCGAGACGAAGGTGGTCTCGACGCCGAACTTGCCGAACTCCTTGGCGAACAGGTTCAGCGTGGAGCCGAACATGGAGCGCGAGAGGATGACGTGGTCACCCGCCTTGAGCAGGCCCATGATCATCATGAGGATGGCGCCCATGCCGCTGGACGCGCCGATGGCGGCCTCGGTGCCTTCCAGTGCCGCCAGCCGCTTCTCGAAAGCGGTGACGGTGGGATTGGAGGTGCGCGCGTAGGTGTAGCCCTCGCCGCTCGCGAAGCGCTCGGCCGAGGTGGCGGCGTCGGGCTGCACGAAGCCGCTGGTGAGGTACAGCGCCTCCGAGTTCTCGCCGTACTGGCTGCGCTCGATGGCGGTGCGCACCGCCAGCGTCTCGGGGCGCAGGCCCTCGGGCAGTGATTTTTCCGTGGCCATCAGCCCTCCGTCATGTTGGGCAGTGCCAGTCGCGAGGAATCCTCTTCGGTCTCCTCGATGCGCGGGCGGTTGTTGTTCATGCGGACGATGGCATCGGTGTCGATGTCGCCGGTGATGTAGACACCGTCGAAGCAGGACGCATCGAAGCCGTCCAGCTTGCGCTTCGAGGAAGGCGACAGCGCCTTGGCGACGGCCTGCTTCATCGCGTCCACGTCCTGGTAGATCAGCGCATCGCAGCCGATGAGTTCGCGGATTTCTTCCACGGTGCGTCCGTGCGCCACCAGCTCGTCCTTGGTGGGCATGTCGATGCCGTACACGTTCGGGAAGCGCACCGGCGGCGCGGCGCTGGCCAGGTACACCTTGCGGGCACCGGCGTCGCGCGCCATCTGCACGATCTCGCGGCTGGTGGTGCCGCGCACGATGGAGTCGTCCACCAGCAGCACGTTGCGGCCCTTGAACTCGCTGGCGATCACGTTGAGCTTCTGGCGCACCGACTTCTTGCGCACGCCCTGGCCCGGCATGATGAAGGTGCGGCCCACGTAGCGGTTCTTCACGAAGCCTTCGCGGTACTGGACGCCCAGCAGGTGCGCCAGCTGGGTGGCGCTGGGGCGGCTCGATTCGGGGATCGGGATGATCACGTCGATGTCGTTCGGCGGCACGGTGGAGACCACGCGCTTGGCCAGCGTCTCGCCCAGGTTCAGGCGTGCCTGGTAGACCGAGATGCCGTCCATGCTCGAATCCGGGCGCGCCAGGTAGACGAACTCGAAGATGCAGGGGTTGAGCGTGGCGCCTTCTGCGCACTGCATCGAATGCACTTGGCCCTGCAGGTCGATGAACACCGCTTCGCCGGGGTTGATGTCGCGTTCGAACACAAAGCCCGAGCCTTCCAGCGCCACCGATTCGCTGGCCAGCATCACGGTGCCGTCGGCCGAGCGGCCCATGCACAGCGGTCGGATGCCGTAGGGGTCGCGGAAGCCCAGCAGGCCGTGGCCGGCGATGAGCGAGATGACCGAGTAGGAGCCGCGGATGCGCTTGTGCACGTTGCGCACCGCTTCGAACACCTCGTTGGAATGCAGCGGCACGCCGCGCGTGGAGCGTTCCAGCTCGTGCGCCAGCACGTTGAGCAGCACTTCGGAGTCGCTCTCGGTGTTGGTGTGGCGGTGATCGGTGGAGAACAGCTCGGCGCGCAGCGCGTGCGCGTTGGTGAGGTTGCCGTTGTGCACCAGCACCAGGCCGAAGGGTGCGTTGACGTAGAAGGGCTGCGCCTCTTCCTCGCTGTAGGCGTTGCCGGCGGTCGGGTAGCGCACCTGGCCCAGGCCCACGGCGCCCGGCAGCGCGCGCATGTTGCGGGTGCGGAACACGTCGCGCACCATGCCCTTGGCCTTGTGCATGAAGAACTTGCGCTCCTGCAGGGTGACCATGCCGGCCGCGTCCTGGCCGCGGTGCTGCAGCAGCAGCATGGCGTCATAGAGCAGTTGGTTCACTGGGGTGCTGCTGACAACACCGACGATTCCACACATGAAGCGTTCCTCTCAGGGCAAAAAGCTTGCCAGTTTCTCGGGCAGCGCCGGCTTGGCGTTCTGCAATGTCGTATCCAGGATGGCGGCGCTGTACGTGCCCCGCCACCAGTCGTTCTCGTTCAGCGAAAAAAGATGCACCACCACGGCCAGCACCAGCAGCGTCAACGCGCCGCGCGCCAGACCGAACACGGCCCCCAGCGTGCGATCCACAGGCCGCAGGCCCGCCGCCTTGACCAGCGCGCGGATCAGGCTGGCCACCAGTCCCACCCCGAATGCCACCACCACGAAGATCAACACGAAGGCCGCCGGATAGCGCCATGCTGCGTCCGGCTCGCCCACCGGCAGCCAGGCCGCCAGGGGCGTCGCGAACCACTGCGCCATCGCAAAGGCGGCGATCCAGCCCATCAGCGTGATCACCTCGAACAACAGGCCGCGCCAGACGCCGATCAGCATCGAGGCCCCGAGCACGGCAATCGCAATCCAGTCCAGCGGGGCCACGGCCTGGGCGACCCGCTACAGCGTGAGAACGGCTGCCGGCAACGCCAGTTCCTTGACCTTGCCCGCCGCCTTGTCGGCATCGGCGCGCGAGGCGAAGGGCCCCACGCGCACGCGGGTGCGCTCGCCGTCGGAAGTCTTCGCCACGTTGGTATAGGTCTTCAGGCCCGCCTTTTCCAGCTTCTGGCGCACTTCGCGCGCCTTGGCCGCATCGGCGAAGGCACCCACCTGCACCACGAAGCGGCCGGCGTCGGCCGCAGCCGGCTGCGCGCCACCGCCGTCGAGCAGCGCACGGGCACGCACACCGTCGTCGCTGGCCGCGGGCTTGGTGGCGGGCTTGGCGTCGGCAGTCTTGGGCTCGGCTTTGGCCTCGGGCTTGTGTTCCGGCTTCGGCTCGGGCTTCGGCTCGGGCTTCGGCGCAGGCTTGGCCTCAGGCTTTGCTTCGGGCTTGGGCGTCGGCTTCGCCTCGGCCCTGGGCGGATCGGCGACGGGCGCCTGCGCGGTGACCTCGCTGCCGTCCGCGCGTTCGGTGATCACGCTGGCCGATGACGCGGAATTGGTGTTGCTGCTGCTCTCGGGTTTCGCAGCCGCCTCGGGCTTGGCCGCGGCCTCCGGCTTGGTGGCGCCGGGCGCAGGCGCGGCCGGCACCGCCAGGGGCTTGGCCTTGTTGCGGTCGGGGATGTCGATGGGGATGTCACTGGACACGGGCCGCGGCTGCGTGTCGAACAGCAAGGGGAAGCCCACCACGCCCACCAGCACCAGCACGGCGGCGCCCAGCAGGCGATGGCGTGCGCGGCGGCGCATCGATTCCACGCTTTCTGCCGGTGCCGCCACCGGTGCGTTGCGTGTTTCGTTGCCCTGTTGGCCTGCCGAGCGGAACTTGAAAAACGCCATCTTGAACGTCGATCCTGAAGGTGCGAGATGTGGAGCCGAGGCCCAAAACTCAAGGGGCCCCACGGGCCCCTGGCATATCGGCCCGGCTCTACGGGTCAGGCGTCCGGAAGCAGGTGTTTTGCTTGCAGACGGGGCGTTCCGTGCTCCAGCACGCCACCCACCGTGAAGAACGATCCGAAGACCACGATTCTATCAGCCGGGTCCGAGGCGGCGACGGCCGCGTCCAGGGCGGCCTGGGGCGACGGATGGGTACTTTCGCTCACGTCCTTGCGGGTGTTCTGCGCGCGCCATTGCGTGGCCAGGTCGGCGGCGCGCGCCGCGCGCGGCGTGGGCAGGTCGCAAAAGTACCAGCGGTCGACCATGGGGCCGATGCGCGCGAGGATCGGGGCCAGGTCCTTGTCGGCCATCACGCCGAACACCCCGTGCGTGGTGGGATAGAAGCCCATCGCGTCCAGGTTCTCGGCCAGCGCCGCCACGGCGTGGCCGTTGTGCGCCACGTCCAGCACCAGGGTGGGCTGGCCGGGCACGATCTGGAACCGCCCCGGCAGCTCGACCATGGCCAGGCCCACGCGCACCGCCTGCGCGGTGATGGGCAGCTGCTGCCGCAGCGACTCCAGCGCGGCCAGCACGCCGGCCGCGTTGATGAGCTGGTTGGCCCCGCGCAGCGCCGGATAGGCCAGCCCGCTGTAGCGCCGCCCGCGGCCGGCCCAGCCCCACTGCAGCTTGTCGCCCGACACGTTGAAGTCGTGCCCGAAGCGCCACAGCTCGGCGCCGATCTCCTTGGCGCGGTCGAGCACGCTTTGCGGTGGCACCGGGTCGCTGACGATGGCCGGGCGGCCGGTGCGCATGATGCCGGCCTTCTCGTAGCCGATGGACTCGCGGTCCGGGCCGAGAAAGTCCATGTGGTCCAGGTCCACGCTGGTGATGACGGCGCAGTCGGGGTCGATGATGTTCACCGCATCCAGCCGGCCGCCCAGGCCCACCTCGAGGATGGCGACGTCGAGCTTCTGAGCCGCCATGCAGCGCAGGATGGCCAGGGTGGTGAATTCGAAGTAGGTCAGCGAGACGCCGTCCCGGGCCGCCTCCACGGCCTCGAAGTGCGGCACCAGGGCCTGCCCTTCGACCGACTGGCCCGACAGGCGCAGCCGCTCCTCGAAATGAACCAGGTGCGGGGAGCTGTAGACGCCGGTGCGGTAGCCGGCGTTCATCAGGATCGATTCCAGCATGGCGCAGGTCGAGCCCTTGCCGTTGGTTCCGGCCACGGTGATCACCGGGCATGTGAAGGCCAGGCCGAGCCGCTGTGCCACTTCGCGCACGCGGTCCAGGCCCAGCTCGATGTTCTTGGTGTGCAGTCGCTCGGCGTGAGCGAGCCAGTCTTCGAGGGTTTGCATGGAGCCTTCGATTGTCGCCGACGGCGGGCAACGGCATGATGGGCGGCCTATGAGCACCACTGTCTACGGCATTCCCAATTGCGACACCGTCAAGCGCGCCCGCACCTGGCTGGACGAGCACGGCGTCCCCTACACCTTCCACGACTTCAAGAAGCAGGGCGTGCCCGGGCCCGAGCTGGACCGCTGGCTGGCCTCGGCCGGGTGGGAGGCGGTGGTGAACCGCCGCGGCACAACCTGGCGCCAGCTGGACGAGAAGACCCGCGATTCGGTGGTCGACAACGCCTCTGCCCGGCCGGTGCTGATGGCCAACCCCAGCCTGATAAAGCGCCCGGTCGTCCAGTGGCCCGCCAAGGCCCGTGCCGAAGCCACCCTGGGCTTTGATGCCCAGGCCTGGGAGCCGCTGGCTGCAGAGGCGAGGTAAAGAGCTGAACCCGGTACGCCAAAACCCCTCCAACAGCGTTGTGGGAGGCACGAGGCGCATGCGTGCCCACCGAGAAAAGAGGACCTTCAAATGATCAACAACAGGATTTCTTCGCTGGCATTGGCAGCGCTGGCGCTGGCCGGAGGCGGCCAGGCCTGGGCCCAGCAGCAGAGCGACCAGCCGGATTCAGTCCGGGTGGTCGCAAGCAGCCCTGTGCGCAACCCGGACGGCAGCACCTCCTACTCTGTCACCTACGAGTACGCAGGCCGCACCTACACCACCCGCACCGACAGCCCGCCGGGCAGCTACATCCACGTGCAGGTCACGCCCATGGGCGTGATGTCGCAGGCGCCCTACGGCAACCAGGACGCACCGCCGCCCGGGTCATCGAACGATGGCGGCAGCGAACCCTGGCGAAATGTCGCGCCCGAGCAGGGCGTGGTGCTGTCGGGCAGCAGCGGCGGCGCGGTGATGCCGGCCCCGGTGTATGCCGCCCCGCCAGTGGTCTATGCGCCTGCACCGGTGTATGCGCCGGGGTATGGCTACGGCTACGGCTATCCCTACGCCTATCCGCCCGTCGGCGTGAACCTGAACCTGGGCTACACCTACTTCAAGGGCGGCCGCGGCTGGCGCTGAAACGGCCCACCTAGAATCGCGGGCATGAGCACCCCTTCCAACACCCTGAGCAACGTGAGCGTGGCCACCAAGGCCAACGTGTATTTCGACGGCAAGTGCGTGAGCCACAGCCTCACCCTGGCCGACGGCACCAAGAAGTCGGTCGGCGTGATCCTGCCCGCCACCCTCACCTTCAACACCGGCGCGCCGGAGATCATGGAAGGCACGGCTGGCAGCTGCGAATACCAGCTGGCCGGCAGCAGCGAGTGGCTGCGTTCGGGCGCGGGCGAGAAGTTCAGCGTGCCGGGCGACTCCAGCTTCCAGATCCGCGTTACCGGCGAGCCCTACAGCTACATCTGTCACTTTGGCTGATCCGGCCCGGACCGATGAACAGAAAAGCCACCCACGGGTGGCTTTTTCATTGGAAACGCGGGCGCTTCAGACCACCACCGGCTCGGGCTCCAGCCGGATGCCGAAGCGCTCGTACACGCTGGTCTGGATGGCCTTGGCGAGCGTCATCACCTCGCCGCCCGTCACAGGGTTCTGGTTGCCGCCGCGGTTGACCAGCACCAGCGCCTGCTTCTCGTACACGCCGGCATTGCCCACCGACTTGCCCTTCCAGCCGCAGGCGTCGATCAGCCAGCCGGCCGCCAGCTTGATGCTGCCGTCGTCCATGGGGTAGTGAACGATCTTCGGGTCGCGCGCGATGATGTCCGCGCACTGCTCGGGCGTGACCGTCGGGTTCTTGAAGAAACTGCCCGCATTGCCGAGAACCCGCCAGTCCGGCAGCTTGGCGCGGCGGATGGCGACGATCCAGTCGAAGATCTGCTGCGGGCTGGGCGAGGCGATGCCCGTCTCGGCCATCTTGCGTTCCAGGTCCAGGTAGCCCAGCACCGGCTTCCAGGGCCGCGGCAGCCGGAAGCGCACCCGGGTGATGAGCGCCCGCCCCGCCAGGCCCAGGCCGTTGGGCCCGGTGCTGCTGTGCTTGAACACCGAATCGCGGTAGCCGAAGGCGCACTGCGCGGCGTCCAGGGTGAAAGGCTGGCCGGTCTGCAGGTCGATGCCGTCCAGCGACTCGAAGCGGTCCTGCAGTTCGACGCCGTAGGCGCCGATGTTCTGCACCGGCGCCCCGCCCACGGTGCCGGGGATCAGCGCCATGTTCTCCAGCCCCGGCAGGCCCTGCGCCAGCATCCACTGCACGGTGTCGTGCCAGACCTCGCCGGCGCCCACCTCCACGATCCAGGCGCGTTCGGTGGTCTCCACCAGCCGGCGGCCGGGAATCTCGACCTTGAGCACCAGCGACTTGACGTCGCCCGTGAGCACGATGTTGCTGCCGCCACCCAGCACGAATTTGGGCGCATCGCGCCATTGCGGGTCGGCCAGCACCGCGGCGACGTCGGCCTCGCCGTGCACGCGCACCAGTTGCTGCGCGCGCGCCACGATGCCGAAGCTGTTGTAGGGTTGCAGCGGGACGTTTTGCTCCACGATCATGGGAGAATTGTCGCATCCAACAACTACGAGCAAGTCCGCCGGAGAGTTTCCCATGCCGTCTTTCGATACCGTCTGCGAACCCAACCTGCCGGAGGTCAAGAACGCCGTCGACAACACCTCCAAGGAGATTGCGACCCGCTTCGATTTCAAGGGCACGTCCGCTTCGGTCGAGCTCAAGGAAAAGGAAATCACCCTGATCGGCGACGCCGAGTTCCAACTGGTGCAGATCGAGGAAATCCTGCACAACAAGCTCACCAAGCGCAGCGTGGACGTGCGCTTCCTGGACAAGGGCACGGTGCAGAAGATCGGCGGCGACAAGGTCAAGCAGGTCGTGAAGGTCAAGAGCGGCATCGAGTCCGAGGACGCCAAGAAGATCACCCGCCTCATCAAGGACAGCAAGCTCAAGGTGCAGGCCGCCATCCAGGGCGATGCGGTGCGCGTCACCGGCGCCAAGCGGGACGATCTTCAGGCCGCCATGGCGCTGATCCGCAAGGACGTGCCGGACATGCCGCTGTCCTTCAACAACTTCCGCGACTGAGCACAGCCCGACCGATGCGCCCCGCCCTTCCGCTCCTGGCCACGCTTTCCATCCTGGCCATGGCGGCCGGCGTGGCGCATGCCGAATCGGTGATGCTCACCGGCACCATCGGCAACCGCGCGATCCTCATCGTCGACGGCGGCGCGCCGCGTACCGTGGCGCCCGGCGAAAAGCTGGGCAGCGTCAAGCTGGTTTCGGTGCAGGGCGATGCGGCGGTGGTCGAGGTCGGCGGCCAGCGCAGCACCCTGCGCATGGACCAGCCGGTGAGCGTGGGCGGCGGGGGCGGCGGCGCCAACGGCACCCGCATCGTGCTGCCGGCCGGCAGCGGCGGGCACTTCATGACCCTGGGCGCCATCAACGGCCGCTCGGTCAACTTCATGGTCGACACCGGCGCCACCTCGGTGGCCATCTCGGCGGCCGACGCGCAGCGCATCGGCCTCGACTACAAGAAGGGCCAGCCGGTGCAGATCAACACGGCCAACGGCGTGACGGCCGGCTACCGCGTCAAGCTCAACTCGGTGCGGGTGGGCGACGTGGAGGTGTACGAGGTCGACGCCGTCGTGTCCGAACAGCCCATGCCCTTCGTGCTGCTGGGCAACAGCTTCATCAACCGCTTCTCGATGCAGCGCGAAGGCGACCAGATGGTGCTGCAGAAGCGCTACTGAAAGCGCGCCGCGCGCCTCAGAGCTGCGCGGCGGTCACCACGATCTCGATGCGGTAGCCGTCCTTGGCCATCAGCGCCTGAACGGTGGCGCGCGGCGGCGTGTTGCCGGCCGGGATCCAGGCATCCCACACCTCATTCATCGCGCCGATCTCGGAAATGTCCTTGAGGAAGATCTGCGTCATGAGGATGCGCGACTTGTCGCTGCCCGCTTCCTTCAGCAGGCGCTCGACCATGCCCAGCACCTCGGCGGTCTGGCCCTTGATGTCCTTCGTGAGGTCGTCCGGCACCTGGCCGGCGAGGTAGACGGTGCCGTTGTGCACCGCGGTCTCGGACAAACGCGGGCCTACGTGAAAGCGCTGGATGCTGCCCATGATCAGTTTCCTTCGGCGTTCTTGGGCGCGGACTTGGCACCCAGCTTCGATTCGGTACCGGCCAGCAGCCGGCGGATGTTCTCGCGATGCCGCCACACCAGCAGCAGGCTCATGACGGACAGCGCCACCAGGGCGGTGGCATCCAGTGGCCAGGCGATGTTGCCGCCCAGCAGGTAGTAGGCCGGCGCGAAGAAGGCGGACACCAGCGAAGCCAGCGAGGAGTAGCGGAAGAACACCGCGATGATCAGCCAGGTGAGCCCCGTGGCCAGCCCCAGCAGCGGCGCGAAGCCCAGCAGCACGCCGGCCGCCGTCGCCACGCCCTTGCCGCCCTGGAAGCGGAAGAAGACCGGGTACAGGTGCCCCAGGAAGGCCGCCAGGCCCGCGAGCGCCGCGGTGTCCAGGCCCATGCCGGCATGCGCGCCGAACTGCACGATCAGGAAGACCGGCAGCCAGCCCTTGATGGCGTCCAGCAGCAGCGTCGCCAGCGCGGCGCCCTTGCGGCCCGATCGCAGCACGTTGGTTGCGCCCGGGTTCTTGCTGCCGTAGCTGCGCGGGTCGTCCATGCCCAGCACCTTGCTCACGATGACCGCGAAGGACAGCGAGCCCACCAGGTAGGACGCCAGGATGGCAAGCAGGGACGAAGGGGCGAGAAAGCTCAAGGCAGGCTCCGGGGCCGGATTGAAGACGAAGGCGGCTATTCTGCCAGCGCGCACTGCACCGGCTTCGCCCCCAGCAGGCGCACGCAAACCTGCGGATCGATGCCCACCAGGTAGCCACGCCGTCCGCCGTTGATGGCGATGCGCGGCAGCTCCAGGATGGTCGACTCGATGTACACCGGCATCTCGCGCCGAGTGGCGAAAGGCGAGGTGCCGCCCACCAGGTAGCCGCTGTGCCGGTTGGCCACCTCGGGCTTGCACGGCTCCACCGACTTGGCGCCGATCTGCCGCGCCAGGTTCTTGGTCGACACCGTGCGGTTGCCGTGCATCAGCACGAGCAGCGGCTTGGCGTCCTGGTCCTGCATGACGAGGGTCTTGACCACGGTGAAGGGGTCGAAGCCCAGCACCTGCGCGCTGTGCTGCGCCCCGCCGTGCTCGAGGTACTCGTAGGGATGCTCGGTGAATTCCACCCCGTGCTCGCGCAGCATCTGCGTGGCCGGGGTCTCCGAGACATGCGCCTTCTTGCCCATGCGCTTTCAGACGGCGGGGTCGCGCATGTCCCAGCGGATCTTGTCGATCTGGGCCATCAGCTCTGGCGAAATGGTGGTGCCCCAAGCGTCCAGGTCCTCGTCCAGCTGCGCCTGCGTGGTGACGCCGATGATGGTGCTGGCCACGCGCCAGTTGCCGTAGGTGAAGGCCAGCGCCATCTGCGTGGGCGTCAGGCCGTTGTCGCGGGCCAGTTCGTTGTAGCGGCGCGCGGCCTTGAGCGCGTCGGCGCGGCCCCAGCGCTGCTTGCGCACCGATTCGTAGCGGGCGATGCGTCCGTCCTTGGGCGCGTCCGGGCCCTCGGTGCCGCCCTTGTCGTACTTGCCGGTCAGCAGGCCGAAGCCCAGGGGCGAGTACGGAATGGAGGCGACGTTCAGCCGGTGCATGGTCTCGTCCAGCCCGTTCTCCAGCGTGCGGTTGAGCAGGCAGTACGGGTTCTGCACCGTGGCGATGCGCGGCAGGCCATGCTGCTCGGCCAGGCGCACGAACTCGTGCACGCCGTAAGGCGTTTCGTTCGACAGGCCGATGTAGCGCACCTTGCCCGCCTTCACCAGGCCGTCGAAGGCCTGCAGCTGCTCCAGGATCGAAGTGACCGAGCGCTCCTGCTTCGGGTCGTACACCATCGAGCCGAAGGCCGGCACGTGGCGCTCGGGCCAGTGGATCTGGTAGAGGTCGATCACGTCGGTCTGCAGGCGCTTGAGGCTTGCGTCGCAGGAGGCCACGATGTCCGCCGCCGTCATGCCCGCGCCTTCGCGCACCCAGGGCATGCCGCGCGAGGGGCCGGCCACCTTGGTGGCCAGCACCAGCTTCTGGCGCGCACCCCGCGTCTTGGCGAACCAGTTGCCGATGATGGTTTCCGTGGCGCCGAAGGTCTCCTTGCGGGCCGGCACGGCGTACATCTCGGCCGTGTCGATGAAGTTGATGCCGCGCTCCAGCGCGCGGTCGAGGATGGCATGGGCCACCGGCTCGCTCACCTGTTCGCCGAAGGTCATGGTGCCCAGGCAGATGGGGGTGACGCGCAGATCGCTCTGGCCGAGGGGGACGTTGGGGCTGAAGGAATTCGTCATGGGGCGCGATTCTAGGAAGGCTGGGCCATTCTTGCCCGCTGCTTATCATTCCCGCATGTACCAGCCACGCCGACTCAGTCACAGCGAATTCATTCCCCTGCGGGGACTCGAGCACCATGTGCGCATCTGGGGCGACCTGGACCGCGGGCAGGACCCGATCGTCATGCTGCATGGCTGGATGGACGTGGGCGCCTCCTTCCAGTTCGTGGTCGACGCAATGAAATCCGAGCGTCCGGTGATCGCCCCCGACTGGCGCGGCTTCGGCCTGACCAGCTCTCGCGGCGCCGACAACTTCTTCTTTCCGGATTACCTGGCCGACCTCGACGGTGTGCTCGACCACTACCTGCAGGACCGCCCCGCCGACATCGTGGGCCACAGCATGGGCGGCAACATCTCCATGTTCTACGCCGGCGCACGGCCCGAGCGCGTGCGGCGGCTGGTCAACCTCGAAGGCTTCGGCATGCCCGCCACGCGGCCCGAGCAGGCACCCGGCCGCTACGCCAAGTGGATGGACGAGCTCAAGTCGCACCGCCGCGGCGAGATGGACCTGCAGACCTACCCCGAACTCTCCGGGGTCGCCCGCCGGCTGATGCGCACCAACCCCCGACTGCCGCAGGACAAGGCCGAGTGGCTGGCCTCGCATTGGGCCGCCCAAAGCACAAAAGCCGATGGGGCACTGGTCTGGGCCATCCTGGGCGACGCCTCCCACAAGATCGTCAATGCCAACCTGTACCGCGTGGACGAGGCGATCGAGATCAACAAGGCGATCCGCGCACCGGTGCTGGCGGTGGACGCGGCCGACGGCATGCTCAAGACCTGGAAGAAGCGCGGCGTGGAAGACGATTTCGTCGCGCGGCTGCGCCTGGTGCCGCACCTGGAACTGGTGCGGCTGGAGGATGCCGGCCACATGATGCACCACGACCGCCCCCTCGAGGTGGCCGCGCTGGTCGAGGCTTTTCTGAACCAAAGCTGAAAGACCCGTCTGCGACAATGGACAGGGAAGATCTAGAACGAAAGACCTCGCCCTCCATGAAGAACATCCACAAGCAAGCGCGCGCGGCCGTCCTGGTTTCCAGCCTTTTCTGCGGCGCCCTCCTCGCCAGCGGCGCATCGGCGCAGGAGTCGGCATCCCCCCTGGTCCCCACCGAGGCCGCCTGGGAAGTGACCATCGCGCCGTACGTCTACCACTTCAGCAGCGACCCCGCGCACAAGACCGCCTACCTCATCGGCCTGGAGCGCCAACGCGCCGATAACTGGATCATCGGCGGCGCCTACTTCAGCAACTCCTTCGGACAGGATTCCGGCACGGCCTACGTGGGCTACATCTGGAACAACCTGTTCGGCGTGCCCGCCCTGTACGGCAAGGTGGTGGCCGGCATCATGTACGGCTACGTCTACCCCTACGAGGACAAGGTGCCCTTCAATCACAACGGCTGGTCGCCCATCGTGGTGCCGGCGCTGGGATGGCGCTTCACGCCCAAGGATGCGGTGCAGGTTTCGCTGCTGGGCACGGCCGGGCTGATGTTCTCCTACAACCGCCGCTTCTAGGCCCTCCCCGCCCCTCTCGGACGAGGGGCCCTGCACCATGCGAAAATGCCCGGTTTCGTCAAGACACCGGCAGGACACTCACATGGATGCAGAACAAATCAACCAGATCGGCGCCACCCTGGCAGACCTGAGCCAGCGCACGGTGGATCTCCGGAGGTATCTTTGACGTCGATGCCAAAGCTGAACGCCTGCGCACCGTCAACGCCTCGCTAGAAGATCCGACGGTCTGGAACGACCCCAAGAAGGCCCAGGAACTGGGCAAGGAAAAGAAGGCGCTCGACAGCATCGTGCTGGTGCTCGACACCATCGGCACCGAGCTGGCCGACAACACCGAGCTGTACGAGATGTCGCGCGCCGACGAGGACTTCGACGGCCTGCAGGCCATCTCGGACGACACCGCGCGCATCGCGCAGGAAGTCGAGAAGCTGGAGTTCCGCCGGATGTTCAACAACCCGGCCGACCCGAACAACGCCTTCCTGGACATCCAGGCCGGCGCTGGCGGCACCGAGGCCTGCGACTGGGCCAGCATGCTGCTGCGCCAGTACCTGCGCTATGCCGAGCGCAAGGGCTTCAAGCCGCAGATCGAGGACGAGACGCCCGGCGACACCGCTGGCATCAAGAGCGCGACCATCAAGATCGAGGGCGAGTACGCCTTCGGCCTGCTGCGCACCGAGACCGGCGTTCACCGCCTGGTGCGCAAGTCGCCCTTCGACTCCTCCGGCGGCCGGCACACCAGCTTTGCCAGCGTGTTCGTGTACCCGGAAATCGACGACTCGATCGAGATCGACATCAACCCGTCCGACGTGCGTACCGACACCTACCGCGCCAGCGGCGCCGGTGGCCAGCACATCAACAAGACCGACTCGGCCGTGCGCCTGACCCACATGCCTACCGGCATCGTGGTGCAGTGCCAGGACAGCCGCAGCCAGCACAGCAACCGCGACGTCGCCTGGCGCCGCCTGCGCTCGCGCCTGTACGACCACGAGATGCGCAAGCGCATGGAAGAGCAGCAGAAGCTGGAAGACACCAAGACCGACGTGGGCTGGGGCCACCAGATTCGCAGCTACGTGCTCGACCAGAGCCGCATCAAGGACTTGCGCACCAACTACGAGACCTCGGCCACGCAGAAGGTGCTGGACGGCGACCTGGACCCCTTCATCGAAGCCTCGCTGAAGCAAGGCGTCTGAGCGCGGCCCCACCGGAACAACGATGCGAACCGAAGCCCTCATCTTCGACATGGACGGCACCATGATCGACTCCATGCCCTGGCATGCGAAGTCGTGGGTGGCCTTTGCGCGGGAACACGGCATCGGCATGGACGTGTCGGAGATCCTGGCGCGCACCACTGGCCGCACCGGCGTCGAATGCATGCGCGAGATCTTCGGCCGGCCGCTGGACGATGCCGAATGCGAGGCGCTGGTGCACCAGAAGGAACTGATCTACCGCGACATGTTCAGCGACCAGTTCGCCGAGGTGGCGGGCTTCACCGCCTTCGCGAAGGATGCAGCCGCGCGGGGCCTGAAGATCGCGGTGGGCACGGCCGGAGACCGGCACAACATCGAATTCGCGATGTCGCGACTGAAGATGGACCCGCTGCCGCTGGCCATCGTCGGCGGGGACGAGGGCCTGACCGGCAAGCCGACGCCCGCCATCTTCCTGGAGGCGGCCCGGCGCATCGGCGCCGCACCCGAGCGCTGCATCGTCTTCGAGGACGCGCCCTTCGGCATCGAGGCGGCCCGCCGCGGCGGCATGCGCGCCGTGGCGGTGTGCAGCACCCACACGCCCGAGGAACTGGCCGGCCCGCACGTCATCGCCGCCGTGCGCAACTATCACGAACTAACTCAAACAAATTTTCTGGAGACGCTCGATGTTGCTATCGCGTGACGCACAGGGCCAGCCCATCGCCATCCGGCGCGAGGACTATGCGGCCCCTGCCTACTGGATCGACACGGTCGAGCTGACCTTCGACCTGGACCCGGCCAAGACCCGCGTGCTCAACCGCATGCGCATTCGCCGCAACCCCGACGTGGCGGTGCAGCCGCTGCGCCTGGACGGCGACGAGCTCAACCTGGCCCGCGTGCTGGTGGACGGCCAGGGCGCCTCCTTCCGCATGGAGGGCGAGCAACTGGTGCTCGACAACCTGCCCGAGGCCTTCGAGCTGGAAGTGTTCACCACCTGCCAGCCGATCAAGAACACCAAGCTGATGGGCCTGTTCGTCAGCGAGGACACCTTCTTCACCCAGTGCGAGGCCGAGGGTTTCCGCCGCATCACCTACTTCCTGGACCGCCCGGACGTGATGGCCAGCTACTCCGTGCTGCTGCGCGCCAGCAAGACCGACTACCCGGTGCTGCTGTCCAACGGCAACCTGGTGGAACAGGGCGACCTGCCCGAGGGCCGTCACTTCGCCAGGTGGGTCGACCCCTTCAGGAAGCCCAGCTACCTGTTCGCGCTGGTGGCCGGCAAGCTGGTGGCACGCGAGCAGCGCATCCGCGCGCGCAGCGGCAAGGACCACCTGCTGCAGGTCTTCGTGCGCCCCGGCGACCTCGACAAGACCGAGCACGCCATGAACTCGCTCATGCGCTCCATCGCCTGGGACGAGGCACGCTTCGGCCTGTCGCTGGACCTGGACCGCTTCATGATCGTCGCCACCAGCGACTTCAACATGGGCGCCATGGAGAACAAGGGCCTGAACATCTTCAATACGAAGTACGTCCTGGCCAACCAGGCCACCGCCACCGACGCCGACTACGGCAACATCGAGAGCGTGGTGGGCCACGAGTACTTCCACAACTGGACCGGCGACCGCGTGACCTGCCGCGACTGGTTCCAGCTCTCGCTCAAGGAGGGCCTCACCGTCTTCCGCGACCAGGAGTTCACCCAAGACCTGTGCGCCGACGCTGCAGCCCGCGCAGTGAAGCGCATCGAGGACGTGCGCGTGCTGCGCACCGCCCAGTTCCCGGAAGATGCCGGCCCCATGGCGCACCCCGTGCGGCCCGACAGCTACATCGAGATCAGCAACTTCTACACCGTCACCATCTACGAAAAGGGTGCCGAGGTGGTGCGGATGATGCAGACGCTGGTGGGCCGCGACGGCTTCGCCCGCGGCATGAAGCTCTACTTCGAGCGCCACGACGGCCACGCCGTGACCTGCGACGACTTCGCCCAGGCCATTGCCGACGCCAACCCGCATTCGGACCTGGCGCGCCTGCTGGACCAGTTCAAGCGCTGGTACAGCCAGGCCGGCACGCCACGCCTGGCCGCCCGCGGCAGCTACGACGCGGCCGAGCGCAGCTACACCCTGCAACTGGACCAGAGCTGCGCGCCCACGCCCGGCCAGCCCGAGAAGCTGCCCTTCGTCATTCCGGTGAACGTGGGCCTGATCGGCGCCGACGGCCGCGAACTTGCGTCCACGCAGACCCTGGTGGTCACGCAGCCCAGCGAGACCTTCACCTTCACCGACATCGAGAGCGAGCCGGTGCCCTCGATCCTGCGCGGTTTCAGCGCGCCGGTGATCCTGGACCACGACTACAGCGACGATCAACTGCTGGCCCTGCTGGCGCACGACACCGATCCCTTCAACCGCTGGGAATCGGGCCAGCGCCTTGCACTGCGCGCCGCCCTTGCCGCCATCGAGGCGCCGTCGGCCGACGGCGCCGGCGCCGCGCTCAGCGACGCCTTCATCGAGGCCATGCGCAGCCTGCTGCGCAACCCCGCGCTGGACGCCGCCTTCAAGGAACTGGTGCTCACCCTGCCCTCGGAAACCTACATCGCCGAGCAGTTGGACGTGGTCGACCCGCAGCGCGTGCATGCGGTGCGCGAAGCCATGCGCGTGCGCATGGCCGTCGCACTGCAGGCCGAATGGCAGCAGGCCTACGAGGACAACAAGGACACCGGCGCTTACGAGCCCGATCCGACCTCGGCCGGCCGCCGCGCGCTGGCCGGCATGGCCCTGACGCACCTGTGCCTGGCCGCGCGCGAGAGCGGCGACACCGTGTGGCCGGGCAAGACGCTGCAGCGCTTCAAGGACGCGGGCAACATGACCGACCGTTTCAATGCCCTGCAGGCGCTGGTGTCCTCCGCCCATGCGCTGGCGGCACAGGCGCTGGCCAGCTTCCACGCCATCTTCAAGGACGAGGCGCTGGTCATCGACAAGTGGTTCGGCCTGCAGGCCGGCGCCCCCGATCGCGGCGGCGACATCCTGCCGCTGGTGCGCCAGTTGATGAAGCACCCGGACTTCTCCATCAAGAACCCGAACCGCGCACGCAGCGTGATCTTCAGCTACTGCAATGCCAACCCCGGCGCCTTCCACCGGCCGGACGCCGCCGGCTACGTGTTCTGGAGCGACCGCGTGATCGAGCTGGACGCCATCAACCCGCAGGTGGCGGCGCGCCTGGCGCGTGGCCTGGACCGCTGGAACAAGCTGGCAGAACCCTACCGCAGCGCGGCGCGCGAGGCCATCGCCCGCGTGGCCGCGAAGCCCGACCTGAGCAAGGACACCCAGGAAGTGGTGACCCGCGCGCTGGGCAACTGACCGACACACGAATTGAACGAAACCAAGCAAGGATTGCCGCCCATGGCGCACAAGATTTCCCTCACCCGATACCTCGTCGAGCAGCAGCGCAGCGACGGGTCCATTCCCTCGCAACTGCGGCTTCTGCTCGAAGTGGTGGCCCGGGCCTGCAAGAGCATCAGCCAGGCCGTCAACAAGGGCGCGCTAGGCGGCGTGCTGGGCAGTGCCGAGTCCGAGAACGTGCAGGGCGAGGTGCAGAAGAAGCTGGACATCATCGCCAACGAGGTGCTGATCGAAGCCAACGAATGGGGCGGCCACCTCGCGGCCATGGCCAGCGAGGAAATGGACAGCATCCACCTGGTGCCCAACCGCTACCCGCAGGGCGAGTACATGCTGCTGTTCGATCCCCTGGACGGCTCGTCGAACATCGACGTCAACGTGAGCATCGGCACCATCTTCAGCGTGCTGAAGAAGCCCGAGAACGGCCACGGCCAGGGCGTGCAGGAATCCGACTTCCTGCAGGCCGGCAGCAAGCAGGTGGCCGCCGGCTACTGCATCTACGGCCCGCAGACCACGCTGGTGCTCACCGTGGGCAATGGCGTGGCCATGTTCACGCTGGACCGCGAGCAGGGCTCGTTCATCCTCACGCAGGAAAACATCCAGATCCCGGCCGATACGAAGGAATTCGCGATCAACATGAGCAACCAGCGCCACTGGGACGCGCCGGTGACGCGCTACATCGACGAATGCCTGGCCGGCAAGGAAGGCCCGCGCGGCAAGGACTTCAACATGCGCTGGATCGCCAGCATGGTGGCCGACGTGCACCGCATCCTGATGCGCGGCGGCATCTTCCTGTACCCCTGGGACAAGCGCGAGCCCGAGAAGGCCGGCAAGCTGCGCCTGATGTACGAGGCCAACCCCATGAGTTGGATCGTCGAGCAGGCCGGCGGCGCCGCCACCAACGGCCGCCAGCGCATCCTGGACCTGGCACCCACCAAGCTGCACGAGCGCGTGGCTGTTGTTCTCGGATCGAAAAATGAAGTCGAGCGCGTGACGGGCTATCACACCACGCTATAATCGATGGCTTAGCCGGTGTAGCTCAGTCGGTAGAGCAGCTCATTCGTAATGAGAAGGTCGGGTGTTCGAATCATCTCTCCGGCACCAATGCAGATAAGGGAAAGCCGCTATCGTTTCGATAGCGGCTTTTTCATTGGGAAATGCCCGGGAAATACAAATGTTGCTAGTGGCCTGCGGTGCGCCTCCTCCCTTCCTCGAACGGCGTAATGCAACAACTCGAAGTCGGATGGTGAAAGGAGCAGACGGTTGCGGCTGCCCAGTGCCGACATTCCGGCCTCCGATGCATCAAAACTTAGTCATTGGAGGCAGTAGGAGAACTATCTACGTCTCATCCCCCGACCGTGAATCGGGTCAGACACAGCCGCGGCGCCCACACGAGAAGCCACCATCGCTTGGCACAACGCCCGACTTCGGACAGCTTCTCGGGCAGAATCTTCTCCGAGTAGCCGGGATGCGCTCCCGAACTCCGGTGCCGATCGGCCCTAAAAAATAAGACGAGGAGATTTAGAAGGTGCGGTTCAGCACGTTGACACACTCTAGCTGCCGGAGTTTTCGGGCGTCGCAGCTGAGTTGGGCCGCTGGACGCTGCCCCCGCCACCCCCCTTCGGCGAGTGCGCGCTGCTTGCGGCACCATCACCTCCCAGCGCCACCGACGCCATTTACCGTGTCACGGATCGCCATGTCTGACCGGTATTGCAGGCCATGCGATTACAGGCACGAAAAGAAGGCAGCGGATGTCGAAGTCTGAAGTCCAAACCCGCGCTGAGCACATCGACCAGCTGCTGGCGGTGTCGGGTTGGAACGTCAAAGACCCAACCCAGGTGGTCGAAGAGTTCGACATCCTGATCGGTCTGCCGGAAGGTGTGTCGGACCCTCGCACGCCTTACGAAGGCCGTCGATTTAGCGACTATGTCTTGCTAGGCAAGGACCGCAGGCCGCTCGCTGTCGTTGAAGCCAAGCGAACGGAAAAGGACGCCGCGCTTGGTCGGGAACAGGCCAAGCAGTACTGCTACAACATCCAGAAGCAGATTGGCGGCGAACTGCCCTTTTGCTTCTACACCAACGGTCTCGAAACCTACTTCTGGGACCTTGAAAACGCGCCGCCTCGAAAGGTGGTCGGCTTCCCGAGCCGGGATGATCTCGAACGCTTCGGGTACATCCGCCGAAATCGCAAGCCGCTGACCCAGGAGTTCATCAACACCTCGATCGCAGGCCGTGACTACCAGATCCGGGCCATTCGTTCGGTACTCGAAGGCATCGAGCAGAAGAAGCGAGAGTTCCTGCTGGTGATGGCCACCGGCACGGGCAAGACACGCACTTGCATTGCCATGGTCGACGCCCTGATGCGTGCTGGCCACGCCGAGAGGGTGCTGTTCCTCGTCGATCGTATCGCGCTGCGCGAGCAAGCCTTGGCGGCTTTCAAGGAGCACATGCCCAACGAGCCGCGTTGGCCGAACGTGGGCGAGAAGCTTGTCGCTAAAGACCGGCGCGTCTACGTGGCTACCTATCCCACGATGCTCAACATCATCCGGGATGAGACGCAGCACCTGTCGCCGCACTTCTTCGACTTCATTGTGGTCGATGAGAGCCATCGCTCCATCTACAACACCTTTGGCGAAGTGCTCGACTACTTCAAGACTCTCACGCTGGGCTTGACGGCCACGCCAACTGACATCATCGATCACAACACCTTCCAGCTCTTCCATTGCGAAGACGGCCTGCCAACCTTTGCCTACACCTTTGAGGAGGCCGTGAACAACGTGCCCCCTTACCTATGCAACTTTCAGGTCATGAAGATTCAGACCAAGTTCCAGATGGACGGCATCAGCAAGCGGACCATTTCACTGGAAGATCAGAAGAAGTTGATCTTGCAGGGCAAGGACATCGAAGAGATCAACTTCGAGGGCACGCAGCTCGAAAAGCAGGTGATAAACAAAGGCACCAACACCTTGATCGTCCGGGAGTTCATGGAGGAAGCCATCAAGGACGCCAACGGCGTGCTACCTGGCAAGACCATCTTCTTCTGTGCGACGAAGGCACATGCCCGCCGCATGGAAGAGATCTTCGATAAGCTGTTTCCCCAGTATCACGGCGAGTTGGCCAAGGTGCTAGTTTCGGACGATCCGCGCGTCTACGGCAAAGGCGGACTGCTCGATCAGTTCACCAACAACGACATGCCTCGCATCGCCATCAGCGTTGACATGCTTGACACTGGCATCGACGTGCGCGAGATCGTCAACCTTGTCTTTGCCAAACCGGTCTTCTCCTACACCAAGTTTTGGCAGATGGTGGGGCGTGGCACGCGGCTGCTGGAAACGAACAAGCCCAGGCCCTGGTGCCTTGAGAAGGACGTGTTCCTCATTTTGGATTGCTGGGACAACTTCGAGTACTTCAAGCTCAATCCCAAGGGCAAGGAACTGAAGCCACAACTGTCACTACCAGTTCGGCTGGTCGGACTGCGGCTCGACAAGATAGAGAAGGCCAACGACAGTGGCCAACCTGACATCGCCGACCGCGAGGTCGCCAAACTCCGCTTTCAGATTGCAGCGCTGCCGAAAGAGTCAGTGTTCATCAAGGAAGCAGCCACGGCCTTGACTCGACTGGAAGAAGGGAACTTCTGGATCAGCCTCACCCACGAGAGGCTCGTATTTTTGCGAGCCGAGATCAAACCCTTGTTCCGCACCGTTTCCGAAGCCGACTTCAAGGCCATGCGCTTTGAGCGCGATCTGCTCGAATACTCATTGGCGGTGCTAGGTGAGGAGAAGGAGCGGGCGGAGACGATCAAGGAGGGCATCGTCGAACAGATCAGTGAGCTGCCACTTTCGGTCAGCTTTGTGAAGCAGGAAGAGCCACTTATTCGCGCGGCGCAGACCGCGCACTACTGGGTCGAGGCCGACGAAGATGCTTTCGACGACTTGGTGGTCAAGCTCGGCCCGTTGATGAAGTTCCGTGAGCAAACCACCGGTCAAGACAAGATGCATCTTGATCTGGCCGACGAGTTGCACAAGAAGGAATGGGTCGAGTTCGGCCCGCAGCACGAAGCGGTAAGCATCTCCCGCTATCGCGAAATGGTTGAGTCGCTGATCGCCGAGTTGACCGAGCACAACTCAGTGCTGCAGAAGATCAAGAACGGTGAGGCCGTGAGCGCCGATGAAGCCAATGCACTGGCCGAGTTGCTGCACGAAGAACACCCGCACATTACAGAGGCTCTGCTGCGGCAGGTCTACAAGAACCGCAAGGCCCGGTTCATCCAGTTCATCCGTCACATCCTGGGCATCGAGGTGCTCAGGAGCTTCCCCGATCAGGTCAGCGTTGCTTTTGACCGGTTCATCCGAGCTCACACTACATTGTCCAGCCGGCAACTGGAGTTCCTCAACCTATTGAAGAACTTCATCGTCGAGCGCGAAAAGGTGGAGAAGCGAGACCTGATCAACACCCCCTTCACAGTCATCCACCCCCAGGGCATCCGCGGTGTGTTCAGCCCCCGCGAAATCGACGAAATCCTGCAGCTTACCGAACAGTTGGCCGCATAGCACACAGGCATCTCCATGCTGCAAAACAACCCCGAACTTAGAAACAAGATTGACCAGCTCTGGAACAAATTCTGGAGCGGTGGTATCAGCAACCCACTCACCGCCATTGAGCAGATTACCTATCTGCTGTTTATGAAGCGGCTAGATGAGCTGGACCTTAAGCGCCAGTCGGACGCTGAATTCACGGGCGAGAAATACGCCTCCAAGTTCGATGGCAAGTGGATTCCGCCGAGGTTCAGGGCCCATCTTCGCGACGAAGACTCGCCAGAAGAGCGCTTGAAGAAGCTGGAAGACGAAAAACGCTATGCGATCGAAAAGCGCAGTCTGCGCTGGAGTGAGTTTAAGTTCTTCAGCCCGGCGGAGCGAATGCTGGACCACGTGCAAGACAACGTGTTCCCGTTCCTCAAGGATCTGAACGGCGCGGAGTCCAACTTCACCCACCACATGAAGAACGCCGTGTTCATCATTCCCAAGCCTGCCCTGCTGGTGGAGGCGGTGAAGACCATTGACGACATCTTCGAGGTGATGGAGCGCGACTCGCGCGAGAACGGCCAAGCCTTTCAGGACATCCAGGGCGATGTCTATGAAATGCTGCTGTCCGAGATCGCCACCGCCGGCAAGAACGGCCAGTTCCGCACTCCGCGCCACATCATCAAGCTGATGGCCGATCTGGTGCAGCCGCAACTGGGCCACAAGATCGCCGACCCGGCCTGTGGCTCCGGCGGCTTCCTGCTCGGTGCCTACCAATACATCGTCACGAAACTGGCCATCAAGGTCGGCACAACAAATCTCACGCCTGATGAAGACGGCTTTGTCCGCAGCTCCGTCGCCGCCGCGCTCACTGAAAAAGCCCAGGCCATTCTGGCCAGCTCGCTGTGGGGCTACGACATCGACGCGACCATGGTGCGCTTGGGCCTGATGAACCTGATGATGCACGGCATCGACGAACCGCACATCGACTACAAGGACACCCTCAGCAAGAGCTACACCGAGGAATCCGAATACGACATCGTGATGGCCAACCCGCCCTTCACCGGCAGTATTGACAAGGGCGACATCAACGAAAATCTGCAACTCGGCACCACCAAGACCGAGCTGCTGTTTGTCGAAAACATCTACCGCTTGCTGAAGAAAGGTGGCACCGCCTGCGTGATCGTGCCGCAGGGCGTGCTGTTCGGCTCCGGCGGCGCGTTCAAGACCCTGCGCCAGTTGCTAGTGGAGCGTTGCGACCTTAAGGCCGTAATCACCCTGCCCAGTGGCGTGTTTAAACCCTATGCCGGGGTCAGCACCGCCATCCTGCTGTTCACCAAGGTCTGGGGGCAAAAGGACATGGTCACCCGGCCCGCCACCGAATACGTCTGGTTCTACGAAATGGACGCGGACGGCTATTCGCTGGATGACAAGCGCAGCAAGCAGGAAGGCCACGGCGATCTGCAAGACATCATCGCAAAGTACCACGCCCGCAACCCGGCCACCGATATCGTCCGCACGGCCAAATGCTTCATGGTGCCGCGCACCGAGATCGCCGACGAGCAGAACAACTACGACCTCTCACTCTCCCGCTACAAAACCGATGTGTTCGAGGAAGTGCGCTACGACGCGCCGGGCGTAATTCTTGATCGACTGATTCAGGCTGAGGTTGGTGAGGCGGATGAGGCGGAGCTTGCCAAGGTACAAAGTGGCATCGTGCGTGACTTGCTTGAATTGAAGGGGATGGTGGGATGAGTTGGGCAGCCAAACCCCTTAGTGAAATCCTGGATCAGTCCGGTCGCCACCGTGCTGGTGATCAAGACTTGCCAGTGCTTTCAATCACCATGAAGCATGGCTTGGTCGACCAAGCAGACAAGTTCAAGAAGCGCGTTGCCAGTTCGGACACCTCGAACTACCGCATCGCATACAAGAATGAGCTCGTTGTTGGCTTTCCAATTGATGAAGGTGTCCTTGGGTTTCAGACGAAGTATCCAGCGGGAATCGTCAGCCCGGCCTACGACATCTGGAGGCTCAAGAATGAGATGGATTGCCACATTCCTTACCTTGAGCGTTATCTGCGATCATCTCAGGCAAGGAGTCTTTACGCCACGCGCATGCAGGGAGCCGTTGCGCGCAGGCGCAGCCTGACAAAAGCGGACTTTCTCAATCTGGAAGTTCCGTTCCCGCCCCACGACGACCAAGTCTCCATTGCCCACCTGCTAGGCAAAGTGGAAGGGCTGATCACCCAGCGCAGACAACACCTGCAACAACTCGACGACCTGCTCAAGAGCGTGTTTCTGGAGATATTTGGTGACCCGGTGCGGAATGAGAAGGGGTGGGACAAGCCCGAATTGAAGGCCTTCGGCAAGATTTCTACGGGCAATACACCACCCAGAAATGAGCCGGCAAATTACGACGATGATTTCATCGAATGGATCAAGACTGACAACATCACTGGTGAGGCTGTTTTCGTCACGCCCTCCACCGAGCATCTTTCTGAGGTTGGCGCGAGAAGGGCGAGAACGGTAGCGGACGGCGCCCTACTTGTGGCCTGTATTGCTGGCAGCGTCGAATCAATCGGGCGTGCAGCACTAACAGACAGGACGGTGTCCTTCAACCAACAGATCAATGCCATCCAGCCAGGCAAGGATGTCAATCCACTGTATTTGTATGGCCTATTTAAGTTGTCCCGGGCTTATATACAGAGCCACGCGTCGAAGGGGATGAAGAAAATTCTGACGAAGGGTGATTTTGAGAAGGTCAGGATGATCAAGCCGCCCTTTGAAATACAGAACCAATTCGCGGTCATTGTAGAAAAAGTCGAAGGTGTCAAATCCCGCTACCAACAATTCCTCACCGATCTGGAAACCCTCTACGGAGCATTGAGCCAACAGGCATTTAAGGGCGAGCTGGATCTGTCCCGCGTGCCCATGCTGGGCGTACAACTTGAGGAAGAGAAAGTCGTGGAAGCAGAACTCCTGCACGCTCCCGCCGAACAAGGCGTGGCAATCAACTTGCCCGACACCGACAATTTGCTCGATGCGCTTGAGAGCGCTGAGGCGCGCGAGGTAGTGATCTCGCGGTGGCTGGAGGCCTATGGCGGCCAACTGGGCAGCACGCCGTTTTCGGTGCAGCACTTCATGGCCGCGGCGCAAACGCGACTGGCGGAACTGCACCCGGACAACGACTTCGCGCTGGGAGCCAGTGACTACGAGCACATCAAAGCCTGGGTGTTCGATGCGCTGGCCGCTGGCACGCTGAAGCAGGCGTTTGATGACGCAAGCAACCGTATAGAACTGAAGGCTGTCCAGGCATGAAACTGCTGCGCCTCAAGATCACCGACCCGGCAGGCTTTCGCAGCCTGCCCTGTGGTTTTGAGCATCACTTTCGCACCGATTGGAGCCTGCAGGACGAACTGGCTCAGCCCGAAGGCTTTGCGCCCTTTGTGTGCGCCGGCCCCAATGGCAGCGGCAAGTCCAACCTGCTCGAAGCGCTGGCGGCGATCTTCTTTCAGCTGGAAGTTCAACGGGTGCGTCGTAGTTTTTTGCCCCGCATTTTCGAGGACGACACCGAGGTCAACCCGAATGGCATCCAGGAACAGCAAGGCAGCCCAAACGCTTACGAACTGGACTACCTGATCCAGGTACCACGATCCTATCGACAGCTTGAGGGCCCGCGCCACGCGCATGTGCGCGTGCTTAAGGAGCCCAATGCTTCACCCGGGCTCGCCTGGATCAATAACGAAGCCTTTGTCACCGATGGATTCAGTACCTTGACCGATGAAGAGCGGGCGTTCTTGCTGCCTGAATTCGTCCTGGGTTATTCCTCCGGCGAGAACGAAATCCTCAGCTTGCCCTTCTTCAAACTGCGCTTCGTGCAGTTCGACGAATACTGGCATGCACTAACGCGGCAGTTAAGTTATCCCGGCCACCCGGAAACGCGGCTGGCCTATCTGGACAGTGGTTTCAGCCAAGCCATCCTGCTGTGCAACCTGCTTTTTCATGACGACGCCACGCTCCAGCCCTTCCGCGAGGATGTCGGCATCGAGGAATTGCGGGAGTTCCGCATCATCATCCGGCGCAGCATTCCTCTTTCGCCGGAGCAGCTTGAAGGCTTTGATAGAGCCAACGATGATGAACAGAATCTGCGAGCAAACAGGATTCGATCAGAGCATCCGAGTGCAACTGATATCGCACGCATAGACATGATTCATAGGGAGATAGTCAGAAGCAATCCTGCGCTACGGGTTGACGATGACGATGGTGTTGGCCCCCGATATCGCCTGAACTTGATGCATCTCCTTGAAGCAGACGAAAGTCTGCAGCGCGAGCTACGAACAAAGCCTGAGCGGTCGTCAACGAAGTATGAAAACTTCGATCCAGCGGTTACGAGACTGAAGCGCTGTGCCACATTGACTTTCATAGATGAGGCGACCGACTCCCTGATCCTGGACTACCGCGTCAATGACGCCACCAAACTGGCCTTCCGCGAAAACTTCGACGGATCGCCGCTGGCGCTATTCCAGGCTTTTCAGGTGCTGCTGACGCTCAACCTGTATGCCGTAAGCGATGCACTCAAGGCTGATCTGTACCGCTCCACCAGCCACTACGCCAGCGAAACGGTGCCAACGCTGGCGTCTGACCAGCGCATCATGCGTTTCAAGTTCGTGCGCTTTTCCAAACAGGGCGCGGCGCAATCGATGATGCTCAAGGAGCTGTCTGACGGCGAGCACCAGTTACTGCACAGCCTCGGCTTGTGCCTGCTGTTTCGAGAGACCAACAGCCTGTTCCTGCTCGACGAGCCGGAAACCCACTTCAACCCTGACTGGCGCGCCAACTTCATCAGCCGCCTGCGCCAGTGCCTACCCGATGCAGGGGATGTGGGGCAGGAAATGCTGATCACCACCCACACTCCCTTCCTGATCTCCGACAGCAAGCCGGACAAGGTGCTGCTGTTCGCCAAAGACAAAGCCAGCGGCACGGTCAGCATTCGCCATCCGGACTACAACACGCTGGGCGCGTCGATCAACAAGATCACGATGAATACATTCGGTAAGCGCGAAACCATCGGCGGCCATGCGCAGGCGCTGCTGGAGGCGTTGCGGGCGCGCTTCGAACAGGGCGCCGAAAACAAGGAAGCACTGATCACAGAAATCCACCAGCAACTCGGCGACTCGGTGGAAAAGGTATTGTTGATCAAGGCGATTCTTGCCAGTCATCAGCCAGGTTCCGCGGAGGTGCCGGGCTGATGTTGTTCGCCTACACCTACGTTCCGCATCAAATGGAGCGTATGCATCGCTTCATCAACTTCATCGTCTATCAGATCTGGTGCCGCGCACCGAAGGCCGGCGCTTTCTCCCTGGACCTCTTTGATGCCAATCCACCACTCAAAGAGGTGATGACATCGTTCGCCTACGGCGATACGCAGGCTGGCGATCGCTTCTACACACAAGTGCAAGCCATCTATCAAAGCTTTTCGGGCTTACCCAGATGTGAGATTGCGCAGTTCAAACGGTGGCACCAGGGCAACAACAATCTGGAAGACGTGTGTGCCAACAGTCCGAGGGTACATCGCGCCCGCTATGCTGACATTGCCCTGTCCCATCCCAAGCTCAGTGATCAACTGGCTGTCTTTTTTAAGGGGCTGTATTCGGACTCGCTGCTGAACCTGGCGGCATTGAGAGACAAGATCGGCGACATCGCCAATCACTACCAAGCCTTTGTGAAGAGGAACAAGGGCGACAAGTGCCCATTCTGTGGCATCAGCGACCTTCTGGGCGAGTACCACTCAAAGCGAGACGCGTACGACCACTACTTGCCCAAAGCGATCTACCCATTCAACTCTATTAATTTTCGGAATCTGGTTCCGGCATGCCACCACTGCAACAGTAGCTACAAGACTAGTAAAGATCCAACGTACCCACCAAAAGATCCTGCCGGTGCTACGACGAGGCGGAAGGTTTTCTTCCCTTTCGCGAAGGCCCACTCCGGGATCGATATCAAAGTGACTCTGCCGCACGTGAACCTCGAGAAGATGACACCTGCGGAGGTTGCTCTCTCCTTCGGCCCTGCAGGCTCTGCGGAGCAAATCGAAACCTGGAAAGACGTGTACGGTATTGAGGAACGTTACCGAGCAAAGCTGCTTGGTGTCGACGGAAAGGCGTGGCTTGTTGAAGTACTGGATGAATGGCGCTGGAATGAACAGTCTGCTGGTGCAGAAGGCAAGGCGCCCGAAAAGTACCTTCAAGATGTCAGCCGGCACACCCAAAGGTCGCCGTATGCCAACAGCAACTTCCTGAAGGACAGCTTCCTGCAAGGCTGCAAAGCAGTTGGCTTGTTCGATACCGTCGATCAGGTTGTGGCCTCGGCATGACCACGACTAGAAATGAACCCTGATCATGGCTCGCAAAGTCCACGACCGTGATGTTGCGCCCCTCCTGTCAGCTGCGCAGCGTTGGATCGAGCGTTGCATATGCGCGGATGAATCTTTGCTGAGTGACCGTTCGCTATGGACCCCGCCACTGGTTGAGGAGCTGCGCTCGGCCTTCGTCGACCATCCGGATGCTGGCGACGACGACTTCATGACCAAGTTACGTGGTCAGATGCAGGCAGCGAGCCCAGCCGGTCGCCAACTGATGGCTGAAATGATGTGGGTGCTGCTTCTGTTTCCTTCGAATATCGGGGCCGAGAAGAAGCGCCAGCATGTTCAGGAGGTCTGGTCATGGTCTGAAGAGACACTCCCTCCTGACAACCCGATGCTCGAATCTGAGGTATTGCAGGGAGTTGGCTCTGCGGGGGCCGCCTACAACAACCTGCGGTGGAAGGAACTGGCGTACCTTATCTCACTTGCCCAGTCGATGAAATCGAAGTCCACTTCGGATCGCAAGGCGATCTTTGAAGACTATGAACGATTCATGGAGTGGATCGAGTCGGTGCCGCGTGATGGCGATCGACAGTTCCGTCACATGCTGCGCTACTTCGCCTACCCGGACAGGGTCGAGCGCATGTCTTCCAATCGAGACAGGATCTCTGTGTTGCAGGGCTTCAAGGTCGCATCCCGTGCGCAGTTGAAAGGCTGGACGGATCGGCAGCTTGATGACGCGCTGCTCAAACTACGAAGTGAGTGCGACGCGAAGTATCCCGGCAAAGCATTGGACTTCTACGAGCCGCCGCTGGAGGCACTGTGGCGCTCAGCCAAACAGGATGAGGAGCCGGTTGCGGCACCAGTGGTCCAAGAGCCTTTGGCGGCGGAGTCATCAAGCCAGAGGGCAGTCGCCACACCAATCCTGCAGATGGCAGCGCCGACAAACTTGATCGTGTATGGCCCACCTGGGACCGGCAAGACTCACTGGTTGCGAGAGCGATTCAAGGACTACACCGATGCCCCAAACAACGTCGACCCCGAGAGCTGGCTCCAAGAGACTTTGACGGTACACGGCTGGCGCAGCGTCATCGCGGCAGCGCTGGCCGACATAGGCCGCCCGGCGAGGGTTCCCGAGATTCGAGCCCACCGATGGGTCCACGCGAAGGCGAAGCAACGCGGCCGGGCGCCGGCCGGCGTTCAGGCCACCCTGTGGGGATACCTCCAGGAGCACACACCGGAGACCAGCAAGACAGTCAATATCAGCATTCGCCGACCACCGTATCTTTTCGACAAGCGCGAGTCGGGCGACTGGCAGTTGATTCTTGGCTGGCAAGAACAAGACGACGAGTCGGCGCAACTGTGGCGGACGTTGAAGGCCGGCCCAAAGGCGGCCACGGAAGCCATCCACCGGTACAAGGTGGTGACTTTCCACCCTTCCTTCACATACGAAGATTTCGTGCGTGGCATCCGGCCGGTCAGGACCGCCGAAGATGGAACGACTCAGTTCCGTTTGGTTGACGGCAAATTCAAGCAAATCTGCGACGACGCGCATGCCAACCCTGGCAAGCGGTACGCGTTGTTCATCGACGAGATTAATCGGGCAAACATTGCCAAAGTCTTTGGCGATCTGATCACGTTGATTGAGCCGGACAAGCGCGCGGTGTTTGACGCGCAAGGGCGACTGGTCGAAGGCCTGGCGGTACATCTGCCGGGTGAGGAAGAGGCAGACTCAGCCGAGCGGCCGTTCGGAGTGCCCAAAAATCTGGACATCTACGGCACGATGAACACGGCGGATCGCTCGATCGCGCTCCTGGATGTTGCCCTGCGGCGGCGCTTCCAGTTCGAAGAGCGTGGGCCGGACTATGAAACGCTGTCCACCGTCGTCGAAGGTGTCCAGCTTGGTCAGCTCCTTCAGCGGATCAACGACCGCCTGGAGTACCTGCTGGATCGCGACCACCGCATTGGCCATGCCTACTTGATGAAGGCGCAGACCCTTGAAGGCGTCAGGGAGGCGTTCGCCAAGCAGTTGATTCCGCTGCTGCAGGAATACTTCTTCGACGACTTCTCCCGCGTCGCTCTGGTGCTCTCAACGATAGGGGATCAAGCGTTCGTGAAGGAGGAGCCGCTGAGCTTCGCTCGCCTGTTTGTGCGCCGGCAACTTGACGGGGTCCCAGGGGATCGTTCGCGCTTCATCGTTACCTCGCCTGCAAGTTGGACAGCCAGCAGCTTTCGCGGCATCTATGAAGACGCGCCTGGGGTGATCCCGACCGCCTAGCCGGCAGCAAAATGACTGCCGCGCCCGCCAGGTTCCTAACAGCGCTGGAGCACCAGCCCATCCCCATCACCGCCGAAGGGGCTGGCGGAAGCTTGACCCCGGCGGAGGCTGAGTCTCTCGCGCAGATCGGCGAACTAAGGCGTGGATTCTGCGAGCTGGGCCACCGGAAGTTGAAGCTGGCCCAGTACTGCGGTGTTGTCAGTCTGGGCGGGCGCGTCTTGGAGGTTCTGCCAAAGACCCAAGGCGGCAACGAGACGGCAGAACAGTGTCGCGGGGTTCTGCTTCGTCTTTTGAAACTGACCGACCGCTTCCCTCAGTTTCAGCACCTCCCTGCAGGGCAGCACCTGCGCCGCGCGCCCTTACTGGAAGCGTTCATTTCCGCGTTCTTCGATTCTGTGAGCAGCGTCCTTCGAGGTGGCCTGCTCAGGCAGTACCAGGAGCATGAGGAAGATCTGCAAATCGTTCGGGGCCGAATTGTGGTTGGACGGCAGATGGGAGTTCACGCGAATCGCCCCGACCTCGTCGCTTGTGCGTTCGACGAGTTGACCGCCGACAACGTGTGGAACCGCGTGCTGAAGAAGGCGATTCGGGTCACCAGGCCATGGATACGCAGCGTTGAACTTAACCGCCGGTGGGTAGAGCTTCTGGGCGTTCTCGATGAAGTCAACGATGGACACCTCGCGCCGCTTGAGGTGGCCCGGCTCAACTTCGACAGGCGCGCCGAGCGCTACCGAACGGCGATTGACTGGGCGGGTTGGATTTTGGCGCTCTTGACGCCCGCACTTAGAGCAGGCCGAAATGAAGCCCCGGCTTTGCTGTTTGACATGAACAAACTGTTCGAGTCGGCCGTGGCAAACACACTGCGACGCCAAGCAGGCCGTGATCCTGGCTTGCAGGTTTTGACTCAAAACTCGACGCACTCACTGGCCACCGTTGCGGCGGCTGGTCGAGAGGGGCCAAGTTTTGCGCTAAGGCCCGATCTGGTGCTTCAGCGAGGCTCCGAAGTCGTTGCGATTGCAGACACGAAGTGGAAGCTCCTGGAGCTGGACCGCGAAGGTCGGCAAGTGCCGAGCGAAGCCGACATGTATCAGATGAACGCCTACGCCACCGCGTTTCGATGCTCAGAGTTGGCGTTGATCTATCCCCGGCACGACGGAATCACGGCGGCAGTCGACACCGAATTTCGACTGCCGCCAGTCAACGTCAACGGGACCTCGGCCACTGTTCGCGTATTGGGTGTCGATGTCGACGACGACCGGCTTCCTCTGAGGATGGGTGATTCGTCGGGACTCGTCGGCCGACTATTGCTTCGCCATTCGAGCTGAGCTCAGTATGGCGCCGCACGGTGCAATTTTTTGTTGTCTTCAGCGACTGCGATTGGGGCCGAATCCTAAGGGGCGCCACCGCACCGCCGCCTTGCCCGATCCACTGCGCCAATGTTGAGCGCGCGATGGCCAGGCTAGCGCGACGCAGATGTAGCGCTCCGCCGTGAAAACCCCTGACTTGTAATCGACCTTCTCTGACCCGGTCCAAGCCGACCCGCTGGAGGGCGCAGTCGCAGGAGCAGGTGCGGCTCCAGGGCTCGTGGCGGATCTCCCAGCGCGGCAACTGCGCGGCCGGCCCCTGGCGCTTGATTGGTGCCTCTCGCGGCCGCAGGGGTCGCGTCCCATTCCGTGGTGTAGGTCCACAGCCCGGAGAAGGCTGAGTTGCACGGTACTCAGCGCGCCACTGCGGACAGCCGAGTGGGCGCAGTGTCGCTCAAGGTCTGCAAGCCTTCAAGCTGCATATAGCGCCGGTTGAGCGACCATTCGTCGTTCTGCTCGAGCATCATGCCTCCGACGAGCCGTGTGATCGAGGCGACGTTGGGGAAGATGCCAACCACATTCGTGCGGCGCTTGATCTCGGCATTCAGCCGCTCAAGAGGATTGGTGGAGTAGATCTGCGTCCAGTGCGCCCGCGGGAAGGTCATGAACGCCAGCACATCGTTCTCTGCGTCGTCCATCAGGTGGCCGAGCTTGGGGAACTTGTCTCGGAGCTGGTCGGCCACCGACCTCCATTGCGTCCGCGCTGCATCGGCCGAGTCCTGCACGAACACTGTGCCGATGGCCGCGCTGACCATGCGCCGCTGCGTCTTGCCGGCGTGCGCCAGGGCATTTCGCATAAAGTGCACCCTGCAACGCTGCCAGGTGGCCTTCAGGACCTTCGCTGCGGCCGCCTTGATGCCCTCGTGGCTGTCGCTGATCACGAGCTTCACGCCGCGCAACCCACGGCGGTTCAGGCTGCGCAGGAACTCGGTCCAGAAGGGCTTGGCCTCCGAGGCACCGACCTTCAAGCCGAGCACCTCGCGCTGGCCGTCGGTGTTCACGCCGACGGCCACTATCACCGCCACGCTCACGATGCGCCCGGCCTCGCGCGTCTTCACGTAGGTGGCGTCGATCCACAGGTAGGGCCAGTCGCCCTCGATCTGACGCCCAAGGAAGGCGTTGACCCGCTCGTCGAGTTCGCCGCATAGCCGGCTGACTTGGCTCTTGGAGACGCCGCTCATGCCCAGCGACTTGACCAGGTCGTCCACGGATCGGGTGGAGATGCCTTGCACATAGGCTTCCTGGATGACGGCAGTGAGCGCCTTCTCGGCGGTGCGCCGGGGCTCCAGGAACTCGGGGAAGTAGCTGCCCTGGCGCAGCTTGGGGATCTTCAGCTCGACGCTGCCGGCTCGGGTATCCCAGGTGCGTTCGCGATAGCCATTGCGGCTGTTGAGGCGCTCGGGATTCTTCTCGTCGTAGGCGGCGCCGCAGCGCCCTTCGACATCGAGCTCCATCAGGCGCTGGGCCATGAACTGCACCATCTGGCGCAGGACGTCGACGTCGGCTCCCTTCTCGGCGAGCTCGGCTAGTGCCATAGTGGCGTTGGTCATCGTGATTTCCTTCAAGGACAAGGGTTGGTGGGTCGCACCTCAAACCTTATCCGGACTTCACGATGACCACCCCCGAAGGGAGCGGCCGCTGCGCGGCAAGGCGCTTCGGGCTACGCCCTACGCGCCTTGCCGCGCAGCGAGTGAAAGAAGACTTACACCACTTCCCGGGACATCAACGCCGCAGGTGCCTCCGCACATGTCCAACGGTTCGACGGAGCCACAGTGCGCCGACCCGGATCACGAAACTTGCGCAGCCAAGTGGCGCATTGGTTTGACGCACTCCAGAACGAAGTCATGTACACGGCGATTGCAGCACAGCGAAACTAAAGGTGGATGTCGCATGCGACGGCGGGGCCCGGCGCCAGTGTGCAAAACAAGCTCGGCTTGCCGGTCGCCGCTCGTCGAGTTGACACCTCGCTCGCCGTGCGGCGCCGCTTGTGAATGAGGTTGGCATTGTGCCCATGGGCCAACGCAATCTGCGCGACCAACGCTCCAGATTCTTGGCACGCCGCCAGCAACTACCGCTTGAGTTCGACCGCGTGGCGCCGCCGGAATGTGCATAGTACAAATGCTTGTGCGTCCAGATGGCGGGCAGCACCATCATGATGCGCACTTATTCAGGTCTTGTCGTCTGCTGCCAAGCATCTGCTCTCTAGGAGCCAGCGAAGTTTGCATCGCTGCGCACAGCATGCCAGGCCAGCCCAATCGCTTGCCTCGTCTTCACTCCCGCGTTGGGCCGCGATGAGCTTCGCAATGTAGCGACGCTTTTTACGGACTCATCCCTGCCGCTGCACCAAGCGAAATCAGCGCATCGTCGCGCGTCAACCCATTGCGTTCAAACATCCTAATGAGCGCCTCGCGTTCACCGGCGACGCCCAAGGCTCCGGAGCGCCAGCCGACAGCGACGCAAACGGGCGCCGACACCTTTGCCTTGCCCCCTTGAACGCGACGGCGGCCCAAGAGCAAGTAGCAAAGCCATGCTCCGTCGAACGTGCCACGGGCAAGGCGGGGAAGATCGCCATCTTCCGCAAGCTGCCGCACTCGACGAGGCGAGATGGAAAAGCAGGCTGCAAGTTCCACGGCGGTGAATGCGTATTGTCGATTGTCCATTGAGCTATTGATTGACGAAAGGAAACGGAAATGGCCTTCTCGGCGCCACGCAGATATCGAACGGGGCGAGGCCACTGCCCCCGCATAGAGCCCCCTCAAGGAAGGACCCACGCCGCGTTTGCAAGCGGCAAGCGCCCCTTGGCGTAGGTGGATGGCCCCAGCTCGTTTGCGTGCCCCAGCGCCCCGCCCTGCGGGCTTCCTGGGTAGTAGCACCGCCAGCAGGCGGCTTCGATATGCGAGTCGCGTGGCGGGTTTTGCTCGCCCATGACGCGACTGTCCAGGCGGCAGCGATAGGTCTGCAATCGATCCTGGGCTGCCTTGGCCGCTCTCACTTCCGGCAAAGTCTTTCCGTATGCCTCGCTCGCGAACGCCAGCAAGCGCCCCAGGGCCAGGTGTGTGTCGTAGGCCAGTCGGCCGTTCTGCGCGTGTTGCTCAAGTGTGGGCGCGGTGGTTTTCATGTTGCTGATGTCTTGATTGATCACTGTGTAGGTTGGTCATCTAGTCGGCTCGAATCGTGGTCAGTCTGGTCAGTACGATCAGTCAAAAACCATCCGCATTGCGGAGCACCTCCATTCACGTTCTGACTCATCAGTTTTGATGGATAGGAACGTGGACGGGGGTGCATAGGAATCAAGATGTTTTTTCACTGATTCAACCGACTTGACTGACGGCGGGCCAGGGCGCGAGCCGCATCGATCCGCGCCGGAAGCGTCAGGTCCTGCTGTCCATAGACGGCCTGGCGCTTGCCATCGACCTTGAACAGCCCATCGTCGGCGTCGGGGTTGCGCACTGGCACATAGCCCACGCGCTCTAGCTTGTGCGGCATGGACCGGCGATTCTTTCGGTCCTTGAGCTCGCCTTCCAGGTCGAACATCCTTTCGTGACCGGCGCGCAGTGCCAGGTCCGCAATCGTGAAGGCGGCAGGACTTGCCATCTTTTCCAGGATGTCGCGCAGTTCACTCGACTCTGGTGCCTCATTGGTCTGAACGATGGCCCAAAAGGCAGCCGTCTTCGGTGGCTCTGCCTTCGGATCAAAGCGGGTGATGTCCAGGCTTCGCAGGAACGCCACTATGTCTCCAATCCCGCCGCGCTGGTACCAGCTCCACAACTCGCGCCAGTAGCCCTCGGCGAAGTCCTCGCGCTTCGCCTCACTCCAAGCGACAAAGTGGCGGCGGTCGTCGGGCGGAAGGAACAGCCCATCCGTCTTGTGATTGGTCGTCAGAATGACACCCATCACGTTCCACACGTAATGCTCGCGCAGGTTCTTTTCGTCGACCCGGATGACATCGGGGGGTGCGGCTATGTACGTCTTGCTGTGGTCGTAGAACGCGAACCGATCGGATTCCCCGAGGTCGCGCAACTCGTTGATGCGCACAACAACAGCCTTCGCCCATCCATTGAACCGGCCCAGCATTTCAGTGGGCTTGATGTCCTGCCAGTTCCACGAACCGACCCCAGCGCGGACCGGCTCCAGCAGCGTGTCTTTCCCCGTGCCCTGCGACCCTCCCAGCACCAGCGCGTGATTCACTTTCACGCCAGGCTGCTGCACGCGCTGTGCAAGCCATTTCTCGATGTGGTCGGCCTCGCTTGGGTACACCGTGCGCAAGTGGCTGCGCCAACGTTCGGCGCGGCGCGCATCGCCGGCAATGATGGAGGGCGCGCGGTAGAGATTGAAGACCCTGGCTCCGGGGTGCACGGCCCACCCGTTAACCTGCATCACGCGGCCGGCGATTAGTTCGGGCTCGTCGGGGTTCCAAGTCATCTGTTCGATTGGACGGTGCGCGTCCAGCCAGTCAGACGGTTTCATAAGCTTCAGCGTCGCCGGGTTCTTCGGCCAATCGGTAATGCGGCCATTCACCGATGCCGCCGGCCACAGGTCGCGCGTGGGCACGAATAGGTAGCTGTGCGTCGGCATATGGGCATGGAAGTTCTCCAGCAACGCGCCGTCAGCGTTGCAGTCGTTCGCGGCTAACGGCGTCCGCGCGTTCCGTAGCACGGCGCGTACAGCGTCCAGTCCACAGGTCCGCTTGATGTCGTCCAGGTCACCGTTATCGGCTAAGTCGGAAGGCATCGCCACCCAAGCGCATCCGACCTCCGACGCTGCCTTTTCGCAATGCTGCTCTTTGCCTCGGTCAGCGACGATGACGGGCAGCGCGCCGGCCTGTTTCACCTCCTCCGCGACCTTGTGCTGGTTTCCGGCGCCGAACGCCACTCGCGCAGCGGCGCCGGTCGCTTGATGCGCTGCCCAGGCCGCGCCCACGCCTTCGGTAACATAAACGGTGGCGCCTGGCGTCGGGTCACCGAGCGTGAACCATCCGGCCACTGGATGCCCCGGCAAGTTGAGTTTGCCGCCGCGAGGCGCGGGTGAAATGAATTGCAGCGTCACCAGCGCGCCCGACTTGTCGAAAGCAGGAACAGCCAACCAGCCCCGAACGTCTTTGCGGCACACCTGACGCGGCGGTGCGTTGCCCGGATAGACGCGCAATCCATCCGGCATGCCGCCCTTGCTGCGAATGTAGGGATGGTCACCGGTCGCGGACACGCATTCATCCCATGCGGTCGCGACCGGCCACGCTGGCGCACGCTTCGGTTCAGGATCGCGTTTCGGCTCCGCGCGTTTAAACGCCCTCGCGGGCACATCGTCGCGCCAGCCGCTGGCGAGCGCCTTATCGAACAGCGTGCGTTCAGTGACACCGCCCGGTTTGATGGAACGCCACATAGCAAGCGTGTCGCTCATGCCGCCGTAGTTGGCGGCCTGCGCGCTCCAGGAATTGAATTCATCAAATTCCAGCCCGGCGTCTATGGCGGCCATCCCGAGGCGCACCCAATCGGCTCGACTGCAATTCGGATCACATGCCCACAAGGCCGACGCAGCGCGCCCTAAGGGTGACCGCTGAAGCTGCGCGCTCAATTGGCGCCCCGCATGTGAAGCGCATCAACCTGCATCCGAAAGGCTTCCATTTCTGTAAATGGAAATCGCACACGCTGTGGTGCAACGGCTGCCATCATCGCAAGATCAGGCGCAATACTTGGGCGACAGAGTACCGTTTTCCATGCCGCTGCCAAGCGTTGCGCATGCAGCTGGGCCGGACTGCGAGCCAGCTTCTGGTGCGGGACAATCACCAGGTCACAGTAGCGTTGCAACACCTTGCAAAAAGGCGGCTGCCACGTTTTTCTACCCGTGGGTAGAATCTGCTTTGAATGTGTGTTTTCCTGAAGGCCCTGCGGTTGCCGCCGTGGGGCCTTCGCTACTTCTGGAATCAAGATTGGGCCACTCCAATCGTCTTCGCCTCGACGAAGCGCTGGAGGTCGCTGAGGCGATATCGCACACAGCGGCCGATCTTGATGTACGGGATTTCGACGCGCCGGGTACTGCGCCAGACGGGCAATGTCTTCGGCGCGACGCCAAGGAATTTCGCCGCACGTATGTCGTCTAGCAGCGCATCGGGTTGGATGTCAGTTTGCACTGTTGATCACCTTCAACTCTACGAAACGCACAGCGCGCTCCGTTAATGTGTTGAGATGATCGACGCGGCTTTGACCCCGTTTGGGGACAACAAATCAGCTTTGCTCTAAAGCAGCACGCTCCAGTAGTCGCATCAGCTCGGAGCCGTTGGCGTTGCCGTTCGCGCGAACGCACTCGATGAACCAGCCTGGAAGATTTCCGTCAATCTTCTGAGCGACAAGAAGCTTTCGAAGCTTGAAGAACGATAGTTCGAGCACACCCTTAGCGTCTTTCAGCACTGGATCACTGAAGTCCGCCATACGTCGGCTCACCTCTCTGCGGATTACGTCAGTGTCACGGATCGCAGAACCGATCACCGGTGCTGATCGCTGTGCTTGGTCCATTGTGTTGACCAAGTCACGCAAGTTACTGTGTCTGCTCGCATAGCGCTTCACTTTTTCTCGATCGGTCGCCGGTAGTCCGATGTTCTTCAAGACCAAATCCACGGCTTGCATACGTTTTAGGCCGAACTCCGCCTCAGCTTTGAACACGGCGCGCGCGACCCATTGCGGGCTGCGCGGCTGCATGAAGTCGCGAACAGCGTCCTTCCGAGGCCGCCCCCTGCCCCTTTTTTCCTCATTCATGGTGTTTCACCATCGACCACGATTCGAGCCCGCTCGAGAATGAACTTCTCGATGCGTTCGGCATGTTCACGCAAATCTTCGATTCGACGCGGCTTGTAGCCCTCGTGAGTTGCGCTTGGCTTGTGGCCCATGATTTGCGCAACAGCTCCAGCAGGCACGCCCGCAGCTTCACCGAACAGCGCGAAGCTGCGCCGCAACCCGTGGATGGATAGGTGCGGAAGCTCTGCCGCATTCAACGCGTCTTCAAGCGGGCTGCGCGGCTCTGCAATGTGCCCAGATTTCGCGGTAGGGCTAGCGAATACGAATGCGTTTAAACGCGGCAACGCGTCAATCAGTCCAGCCAAGTGCGATGTCAAAGGGATGGTGCGGCGCGCCTCGAACTTGTCGTTGATCGTGAGCGTGCCAGCCTTCGTGTCCACGTCCGCCCACGCGAGGGCGCCCATTTCTTCGCGCCGCGCGCCCGTAAGCACCAACGCCTGAAGGTAGGCCGCTGCTGTGGCGTTCGGCAGCGCGCGCACAGCGGCAAACCAGGCAGGCAAGTGCGCTCGGTCCAAGGCATCGGTCCGCCGTTTCAGCGCGGGCAGAACGTGGGCCAAGTTGCTGGCCTTCGCGGCGGTCTCGTCCACCAGTTCACGATAGTCCGTGCGAGTGCCGCACCAGGCGATGAAGCCGGCGAACATCGCAGCGGCGCGAGCGGCCTGCACGGGGCCGCGCTTTGCTTGCTCTGCATGCCACGTCGATAGGGCATCGCGATTGATTTCGCTTAGACGCAAACCCATCAAGGACGCGAGCGGCCCAGGCTTCGTGACGCCTTGCCCTCGCTTTTTTGTTTCGCCTCCAGGGGCGGCAGCGCGCTCTAGGTCCAAACGATAGCGGGGCTTCCAAGCTTCCTTCTTGCGCGGCTTGCCCTCGCGCAGATAGACGGGCCACACATCGCCGACAGTCACCGAATCGGGCACCTTGCGACGCGCGTCTTTCCCGTCTGCAACTTCGGCCACCTTCCGCTGTGCTTGGGCGCGGGCCTGTTCGGGCGTCAGAGCACCGGCCTTGCCAAGCGTCACCTTCACCGCGCGGCGGCGCTCACGGTCCCACATCACGAATACATAGGTTCGGCTTCCAGGGCGAAGGCGAACGGCAAGCTGTTGGCATGCTGTGTCGTACACCAGGCGCTCACCGGCCTTCGGCAATTCCATGGCCGCGATGGATTCACGAGTTAGGCGCACGCTCTCGGCCTTGCGCTCTGGCGCTGCGCTGCGCGGCTTGCGCGTTGAAATGGTTTTCGTCGCGAGCGCTTCAGCACCGGCGGTGAGAGATTCCAACGCTGCCACAAGCGCCAGGCGCTGGGCGTCTGGCAAGCCAGGAGTCTTGAGGGCGTCGAGAATTGCTAGCGAAGCTGACACGGCACACCTTTCGAACTTCTCAGGTGTTGTGGGAAATGCCTGGGAAATGAATTCTGGCAATTCCTATTATGAGAAGGTACGGTCAGTATACCTAAGTTGTTGACTTATATAGATAGAGCAACCTACATGGATGTTCGTTAGCCCAACCTCCTCTCATTCGTAATGAGAAGGTCGGGTGTTCGATTCATCTCTCCGGCACCAAAACTGAAAAGCCCGTCATCCCCGGATGACGGGCTTTTTCTTTTGGCCGCACGGCGATCAGAACGAGCCGAGCACCGACCCCAGCGCAATCACCGCCACCAGCGCCAGCAGCGCGCCGACGATGGCCACCATCACGATGTCCCGGTAGCTCGCCTTGTGGGTGCTGCCGCACACGGCCAGCAGGGTGACGACCGCCCCGTTGTGCGGCAGGCTGTCCAGCGTGCCGGCGCCGATCACCGCCACGCGGTGCATCAGGGCCGGGTCGATGCCGGTCTGCGCGGCCAGTTGCATGTAGGTGTGGCCCAGCGCATCCAGGGCGATGGTGAGGCCGCCGGAAGCCGATCCAGTGAGCGCGGCCAGGATGTTGGTCGACACGGCCAGCGACACCAGCGGCCCGCCGCCGATGCCCAGCACCCATTCGCGCACGGCCGCAAAGGCCGGCATGGCAGCCACGACCGATCCGAAGCCCACCAGGCTGGCCACCGACAGCACCGGCAGCACCGAGGCGTTGGCGCCTGCATCGACCGTGGCGCGCAACGACGCCAGCCGCCCCCGGTTGAGCAGCGCCAGCACCACGATGGCCACGCTCAACGCCACCAGCACCGACCAGACGCCGCCCACGGCCGCCAGCGTGATGCCTCCGAACTGCGGCTGCGCCAGGTAGTCCAGGTTCATGCGGGGAAAGACCACGGTGGACATCAGCAGGTTCACCAGCACCACCACGCCCAGCGGCAGCAGCGCCACGACGATGCCGGGTGCCGCAGCGGCACCGCCCTGCCCGCCGCGCACCGCCTCGCTGGGGTCGAAGCTGCCCGAAGTGCTGGCACGCTCGCGCACCAGCGCATCTTCCGCAGCGCCGCGATGCACCTCGGCGGCGGCCGGCGCTGCATAGCCTTCGCCGGCGCGGCCCGCTGCGGCCTGCGCGCGGCCCAGCCACCACATGCCGAAGCCCATCATGATGACGGCGGCGATGAAGCCGAGACCCGGCGCCGCGAAGGCGGTGGTGCCGAAGAAAGGCATCGGGATCGCGTTCTGGATGGCCGGGCTGCCGGGCAGCGCCGTCATGGTGAAGGTGGAGGTGCCCAGCGCCAGCGCGGCCGGCATCAGCCGGGCCGGAACATTGCCCGCCCTGAAGAGCGCATGCGCCATCGGCGCGAGCACGAAGAAGGCCACGAACAGGCTGACGCCTCCGTAGGTGACGAGCGCGCCTGCCACCACCACGGCCAGCACCGCGCGCTTCGGGCCCAGGCGCTGCGTCATGAAGCTGGCGATGGTGCTGACCGACCCGCTGTCGTCCATCATCTTCCCGAAGATCGCGCCCAACAGAAACAGCGGAAAGAACTGCGCGACGAAGCCCGCCGCCGAGAGCATGAAGGTCTGCGTCCAGTGCGCCAGCAAAGGCTCGCCGGAGCACAGCGCCGCCACCAGAGCGGCCACCGGCGCCAGCACCAGCACGCTCCAGCCGCGGTACGAGAGCCAGATCAGCAGACCCAGGCCGAGAAGGATGCCTGCGAGACTCATGCCTAGACCCCCTCCATCAGCGCGTCCAGGTCCATCGAGGAGCGCACGCCGAGGTCCGCGCCATGCGAGCGCAGGAAGTCGTCCGCCGCCTTGCGTCCCTCGTCGCGCAGTTCGCACAGGAAGGCCCACTCCGCGATCATCTTGGACGAGTAGCCCAGCTTCAGCATGGCGTCCGTCGCGATGCGGTGCATGCGCATGCGTGCCCACAGCGCGCCCTCCGCATGGCCGGGGTCGGAGACCTGGCGCAGCAGCGCGATCATGCGCAGCTCCTTGAGCAGCGGCGAGTTGAAGGACACCTCGTTGAGCCGGTTCTGGATCTCCGCCGCCGTGCGCGGCACCCCGGGCCGTTCCACCGGGTTGATCTGCACCAGCACGATGTCGTTGGCGTCGCACTCGCGCACCAGCGGGCTGATGGTGGGGTTGCCGGCGTAGCCCCCGTCCCAGTAGGGGTCGCCGTCGATCTCGATGGCCTGGAACAGCGTGGGCAGGCAGGCCGAGGCCATCAGCGCGCAGGTGCTGAGCTCCGCGTTGCGGAACACACGCGCGCGGCCAGTGCGCACGTTGGTGGCGGTCACGAAGAGCTGGATGGGCGAGTGGTCCAGCGCATCGAAGTCGATCATCTCGTCAAGCAGGTCGCCCAGCGGGTTGGCGCCGCGCGGGTTGAGGTTGTAGGGCGACCAGATGCGCGCAGCCATGTCCATGGCCACGAAGACCGGCGAGTTGTCCAGCGTCCAGCGGCCGGTGAGCACGTCCAGGAAGCTGCGCTTGAAGGGGCTGAGCAGCGCGGCCTCCGACACCTTCCGCCAGAAGGTGTCCAGCGCTTCTTTCGCACCATCGGCGCCGCCTTGCAGGTGCCCGTGGGCCAGCACGACGGCATTCATGGCGCCGGCCGAGGTGCCGGAGATGCCGTCGATGCGCAAGCCGGGCTCCTCCAGCAGGCGGTCCAGCACGCCCCAGGTGAAGGCGCCGTGCGAGCCGCCGCCCTGCAGCGCGAGGTCGATGGCCAGCGCGGGGTCCGGGCGGGACGATGATCGGGTGGTCTTGGTCATGGTCCTCGTCCTGTTCAGCTTCTTTCAGTTGCCGACCGCGCGGCGATCGATCTTCTGGCTCAGCACCATCGACGTCTGGGTCTGCCGCACACCTTCGAGCTGCCCCAGCCTGTCCAGCAGATCATCCAGTTGCTTCGGCGTGGCGCAACGCAGCAGCACCATGTAGTCCGATTCGCCGCTCACCGCCCAGGCGCCCTCTACTTCCGGCATGCGCTCCAGCGCCTTGATGACGGCGCTGGCGTCGCGCGCCTGCACGCTCAAGGCGCAGAAGGCGCGCACGGCCGCCTGTTCAGGCGCCTCGCCCAGGCGCAGGCCGTAGCCCGCCACGATGCCCTCGCGCTCCAGCCGGGCGATGCGCGCCACCACCGTGGTGCGCGCCACCTTCAGCTGCCGCGCCAGCTCGGCCGTCGGCGCACGCGCGTTGGCCTGCAACAGCGCCAACAGGTGGCGGTCCAGTTCGTCCAGGCGCGCTTGCAGGTGCTCCATGCGGGTCATTGTGCAGTCTGACCAAGTAATTCGTCATTTCGACGACAGCCTGCGAAATGACGACGCTTTGTGTGCTTCCGTCCGTTACAGCTTTTGCAGAAGATCGAGCAACACGTTCAAGGGAGAAAAAGCCATGGCAAACAAGACTCAGTTGGACAGCGTGCTCGTGCTGGGCGCAGGAAAGATCGGCAGCACCGTGGCCGACATGCTGGCGCAGCACCACAGCCAATTGCGCATCACGCTCGCAGACCAGTTCGACCCCTCCGGTCAGGACGACCGGCAGGTGCGGCGCATCAAGCTCGACGCCGCCCGGCCCGACGACCTGTGCACGGCGCTGTCCGGGCACGACGCCGTCATCAATTGCCTGCCCTACTTCATGGCCCAGCCGGTGGCCGCCATGGCCACCACCTGCGGCTCGCACTACTTCGACCTGACCGAGGACGTGGCCGCCACCGAGGCCATCCGCCGCATGGCCGTCAATGCCAGCGCGGTGCTGATGCCGCAGTGCGGCCTGGCGCCCGGCGTGGTCGGCATGCTGGGCTGGGAGCTGGCCTGCCGCTTCGACACGCTCTACGACCTGCGCCTGCGCGTCGGCGCCCTCACCCGCCACGCGACCAACAGCCTGCGCTACAACTTCACCTGGAGCATCGACGGCGTCATCAACGAGTACTGCAACCCGGCGGACGCCATCGTCAATGGCGAGCGGGTCAAGGTGCAGCCGCTGGAAGGCCACGAGACCTTCACGCTCGATGCCGAGGCCTTCGAGGCCTTCAACACCGCCGGCGGCCTGGGCACGCTGTGCGAAAGCCTGCAGGGCCGCGTGCGCAACCTCGACTACAAGTCCATTCGCTATCCCGGCCACCGCGAGGCGATGAACTTCCTCCTTCACGACCTTCGCCTGGTCGAGCGGCGCGACCTGCTGCGCCAGGTGCTGGAGCTGGCGGTGCCGCACAGCCGCGACGACGTGGTGATCCTCTTCGCGGCGGCCAGCGGCCTGCGCGAGGGCCGCTTCGAGCAGGAGACCTGCCTGGCCCGCATCTACGGTGCGAGCCTGCGCGGCAAGGCGCGTACGGCCATCGAGCTGAGCACCGCCGCCGGCGTGGTGGGGGCGCTGGAGTTGTTGCAGCAGGGCAAGCTTCCGGCGCAAGGCTTCGTGCGGCAGGAGCAGGTGACGCTGCAAGACTTTCTGCGCACGCGGGTCGGGCACCATTACGCTCAGCTCGCCGGCCGCGCACCGTTGCCTGCCGAGCGAGAAGCCGAGCCAGCCTGACACCCCGAACACGGAGCCTCCCATGAGCGATGCACTGTCCCATCTCTTCCAACGCTGCGGCATCGGCGCCGACGAATGCCGTGGCGGATCGCTCCACGTGCGCTCGCCCATCGACGGCGCCGAACTGGCCCGCATGCACGAGCAGCCTGCGTCCGCGGTGGATGGCATGGTGCAGAAGGCGCAGGGCGCCTTCCGCAGGTGGCGCAGCGTGCCGGCACCGGTCCGCGGCGAGCTTGTGCGCCTGTGGGGCGAGGAGCTGCGCGCCGCCAAGGCCCACATCGGCCACGTGGTGTCGCTGGAGGTGGGCAAGATCGCGCAGGAAGGCCTGGGCGAGGTGCAGGAATGCGTGGACATCTGCGACTTCGCGCTGGGGCTCTCGCGCCAGCTCTACGGCCGCACCATCGTCTCGGAGCGGCCCGGCCACCGCATGATGGAGCAGTACCACCCGCTGGGGCCGGTCGCCATCATCACCGCCTTCAACTTCCCGAGCGCCGTGTTCGCATGGAACGCGGCTCTCGCGCTGGTGTGCGGCGATCCAGTCATCTTCAAGCCCTCGGAGAAGGCGCCACTGTCGGGCCTGGCGACCTTCCGCGCGCTGGAACGCGCCATCGCCCGCTTCGGGGACCGCGCGCCTGAAGGACTGGCGCAGATCGCCATCGGCCGCGCCGACGTCGCCGAGGCACTGGTGGACCACTCCGGCATCGCGCTGGTGTCGGCCACCGGCTCCACGCGCATGGGCCGGGCCGTGGGGCCGAAGGTGGCACAGCGCTTCGGCCGGCGCATCCTGGAGCTGGGCGGCAACAACGCGATGATCGTCACGCCCGCCGCCGACCTCGACATGGCCCTGCGCGCCATCCTCTTCGGGGCGGTGGCGACCGCGGGCCAGCGCTGCACCACGCTGCGCCGGCTCATCGTGCATCGCAGCGTGAAGGACGACCTGCTGGCCCGCCTGGTGAAGACCTACGCCGGCCTGCGCATCGGCGACCCGCTGGCCGAGGGCACGCTGGTGGGTCCGCTCATCGACAAGGCCGCCTTCGACGCCATGCAGTCCGCGTTGAGCACGGCTCGCGCCCAGGGCGGCCGCGTGCTGGCGGGCGGCGAGCGCGTGTTGGCCGAACGCCACCCGCAAGCCTGGTATGCGCAGCCTGCCATCGTCGACATGCCCTCGCAGACCGAGGTCGTGCGGCACGAGACCTTCGCGCCCCTGCTCTACGTGCTGGCCTACGACACGCTCGAGGACGCGATCGCGATGCACAACGACGTGCCCCAGGGCTTGTCGTCCTGCATCTTCTCCAACGACCTGCGCGAGGTGGAGCTGTTCCTCTCGGCGGCGGGTTCCGACTGCGGCATCGCCAACGTCAACATCGGCCCCAACGGCGCGGAGATCGGCGGCGCCTTCGGTGGCGAGAAGGAAACCGGCGGCGATCGCGAGAGCGGCTCCGATTCCTGGAAGCAGTACATGCGCCGCACCACCAACACCGTCAACTTCTCGCGCGAGCTGCCGCTGGCGCAGGGCATCCAGTTCGGCTGAAGGCCTCAGCCGCGGCGCGCTTCCAGCGGCGTGACGTGCAGGTACAGCGCCTGGCCGCCGCGCACGATGCGCAGCACGCACAGCTTGCCGATGCGTGATTCGTCCAGCAGGCGATGCAGGTCGTCCACCGTGCGCGCCGGTGCGCCGTCGATGCCGACAATCATGTCGTCGCTCTTCAGGCCCGCAGTGGCCGCAGGCGAGTTGGGCTGCACGTCGGACACGCGCACGCAGCTGTCCTGCGCCTCCAGCGCCAGCACCCGCGCGGCGCGGCGAGACAAGGGCACCGTGGAGCCCGAGAGCCCGATGAAGGCGCGCCGCACCCGCCCATGGGTGAAAAGCTGCGTCAGCACCCACTGGGCCGAATTCACCGCCACCGCGAAGCAGATGGCCTGCGCGCCCGGGATGATCGCGGTGTTGACGCCGATCACGCGGCCGCGGCTGTCCAGCAGCGGCCCGCCGGAGTTGCCCGGGTTGAGCGCCGCATCGGTCTGGATCACGTTGTCGATCATTCGCCCGGCCTTGGAGCGCAGCGAGCGTCCCAGGGCCGAGACGATGCCGCTGGTCACCGTGTGGTTGAAGCCCAGCGGGTTGCCGATGGCGATGGCGATCTGCCCCACGCGCAGGCGGGCCGAGTCGCCCAGTTCCAGGTGGGGCAGCGCGCGGCTGGCGCCGATGCGCAGCACCGCCAGGTCGGTGTCGGGGTCCTCGCCCAGCAGCTGCGCCTCGCTGCGCGTGCCGTCGGGGCGCAGCACTTCGAGCCGCGCGGCGCCATGCACCACGTGGCTGTTGGTCAGCAGGTAGCCGTCGGGGGTGAAGAGAAAGCCGGAGCCCGTGCCGCCATGGCCCTTGCCCGGCGGCGCGTGCGCCGCGATGGCCACCACCGCGTCGCGCACGCGCTCCACGGTGCCGGCCACGGTTTCGGAATAGGCGTCCAGCAGCTCGGCGTCATCGCCGGTGCTGGGACGTGGCTCGATGAAGGAAGGTCGATCGCCCATGCGGCCACAATTGGAGGCCGCGGCGTCGATTGCAAGATGCGTCCCTACTGCGCCTGCCGGCGCTCGCGCCACAGCGCAGCGAAATATTCCAGCTCGCGCCGCTCCAGGTCCGAGACCGCCGTGTAGCGCATCGCGCCGTCGGACCATTGCACCAGGTTGAAACCCCGCTCGCTCGCGGACGACAGCGCGCGCAGCGTGCCGTCGCCCGGCTGGACATAGAGGTCGATCACGTGCAGGTCGCGCTTGTAGACCAGCGCCGCCACCGCTTCGCCCCGCAGCTTGTCGGCCCGCCCGCCCAGCAGCACGAAGCCGTCGCTGGCCAGGTCGAACACCGGCGGCGCGTAGTCGATGCGGCCCTGGAACCACGGCCGAACGGTGTGGCGGTCGGAAGAAACCACCGCCACGAGCTGCGGCGCCTGCAGCGCACGCACATGCAGCGCCACCAGCTGCGGCGCCTCCGCCCAGCCCTGCCAGGCCTGGCGGGCCAGCGGCAGCACCAGGGCCGCGCACAGCAGGCCCGCGGCGAAGCCCAGCCCCGCGGTGCGCCAGCGCGCGTCCAGCAGGCGGCGCAGCCAGCTGCGGGCCGGCCCGGCGCGGCGGGCGTCCTCGCGAAGCTCTTGCAGTGACAGCTGCGTGCGGATGCTGGCGTGCAGCGACTTGGGCGCCCGGTGGCGGCTCGCATGGCGGCCGATGAGCGTCGACAGCGGCTCGTCTTCTTCGTCGGGCTTCATGCTCGCCCCCTTTCCAGGTCTTGCGCAAGGGCGTGGCGCAGGCGCTCGCGCGCACGCGACAGGCGCGACATCACGGTGCCCGCCGGCACGCCGGCGATGCGGGCGATGGCAGCGTAGTCCAGGCCTTCCAGCTCGCGCAGCACCACCACCTCGCGCAAGGGCGGCGGCAAGGCGCGCAGCGCGGCGTCGACGCGCGCGCCGATCTCGCGTTCGTAAAGCAGGGCCTCGGGACCCGGCGCGCTGTCCACCGCAGTTTCCATTGCGGCATCTTCATCGTCGTACGCCTGAGTCTGCGGCCACTGGCGCGCCCTCGCCAGGGCGTCGAAGCAGGTGTTGCGCACGATGCCCAGGAACCAGGGCCGGGCATCGCCGCCCTGCAGCGTGTCGAAGTAGCGCATGGCACGCAGCGCCGCCTCCTGCACGGCGTCCTCGGCCTGGGTGTCGCCGCGCAGCAGCCAGCGCGCCAGGTTGTAGCCGGCGTCCAGGTGCGGCAACACACGCCGCTCGAAGGCGCTGCGGTCCATGGCTGGCTAGGTGACGACGAAGCGGCCGTGCATGGTCTCATGCCCGTCGCCGCAGAAGTTGTCGCACAGGAACTCGATGGTGCCCGGCGCCGACGGCTGCAGCTCGAAGCGCGTGAACTGGCCCGGCACCAGGTCGTAGCGCTTGCCCAGGTCGGGGATGTTCATGCCATGCGCGAAATCCATCCCCTGCACCACCACCTGCACCCGCTCGCCCGCTTTTAGCGGCACCTGTGAGGGCAGGAAGGTGAAGCGCCGCGCGACGATCTCGATGGTGCGCATGCCACTGCCCAGCGCCTGCGGCGCCGCGCCCAGCGCCCAGGCGCCTGCCGCCAGCGCGCCGCAACCCAGCAGCGATCGCCTGCTCCACAGCAGTTTCTTTTTCATGCCGTCACCACCGGCAGTTCGGTGAGCCTGGGCGAGGCGGCCTGGGCCGAGGCCGCCACCTCGCGGAATCCCAGGCCGGCATAGGGCGCGTCCGCATTCCACGGCAGGGGCGTGCGCTGCTCCTGCGAACCCGGCGCCGGCAGCGCGAAGATGAGCGACTTGGCCGAATGGTGGGCGATGTGCCCGGTCATCCGGTGATTCTCCTGGTGGATGTGACCATAGAACACCGTCACGTTCTGGAAAGGCATCAGGATCTCCAGCGCCTGCGCGCCGTCGCGCGTGGCCCAGTCCCACCGGGGCGCCAGGTCGAAGAGCGGCCGGTGCGTGAGCACCACGATGGGCGCGGAGCGATCGCGCGAGGCCAGGTCCGACGTCAGCCAGGCGAGCTGCGCCTCGCCGATGCGCGCGCCGGGGTCGGACACGTTGTCCAGCGCGATGAAGTGCACCCCGCGGTGATCGAAGCTGTAGTAGGTGTCGCCGAACAGCTCCTGGTAGGCGGCGCCGCGGTCCAGCGAGGCATCGTGCTCGCCCGGCATGAAGCGCAGGTTGCGCACCTTCAACTGGTCGGTCAGGCCCTTGAATTCCGCCAGGCGCCGGCGGCGCTCGGCCGGGTCGTCGGTGGTGTGGGTCAGGTCGCCGGTGAAGACGATGAAGTCCGGCGGCTCGGCCAGCGCGTTCACGCTGGCAATCGCCTTGGGCAGGGTGACCCGGGCGTCGGGATTGGCGGGGCCGCTGTAGCCCCAGTGGGTGTCCGAGAGCTGGACGAAGTAGAAATCGCCAGCGCCGGCGGAACCCGCGCCGGTGCTGGCGCAGCCGGACAGGGCACCGGAGAGGACAGCGCCGCCGCCAGCGGCGGCCAGGGCCAGGAAGTCGCGTCGTTGCATGATGGAATGCCTCCGCAGCAAGCCAGGGGTTGAAGGGCGAGCCTTTGCAGAGGCTCATCCAGTACTACCGCCGCGCGTGCGATTTCATTCCATCGCCGGCCAGGCCGGCGCGCCGGCTCAGGCCAGCATGTCGTCCACGATCAGGCTCCAGTGCTTCGGGTCCACCGGCGTGATCGACAGGCGATTGCCCCGGCGCAGCACGACCATGTCGGCCAGCTCGGGCGTGGAGCGCATCTCGGGCAGCGAGAGCAGGCGCGTCTTGCGCAGCGCCTGCACGTCCAGCAGCAGCCAGCGCGGCGACTCCTGCTTGGAATCGGCGTCGTAGTAGGGCGACTTGGCGTCGAACTGCGTCGGGTCGGGCCGCGTGCCCGAGGCCACCCGGGCCACGCCCACCACGCCCGGCTCGGGGCAGCTGGAGTGGTAAAAGAGCACGCCATCGCCCTCCTTCATCTGGTCGCGCATGAAGTTGCGCGCCTGGTAGCTGCGCACCCCCGTCCAGGGCACGGTGGCGTCGCGGGCGGCCAGGGCGTCGTCGATGGAGCATTCGTCGGGCTCGGACTTCATCAGCCAGTACTGGGTCATCGCTGTGTCTCCGGGTCGTGGGGGCGCAAAGCGTAGCAAAAGCGAACCGCCCGTGCCCAGCCCCGCTGCAAGCGGATAAGATTTCGCCCTTCCCGCGCCAGCCATGCCCTCCACCTCCCGCCGTTTCCGCCGCCCCGCGCTGCCACGCCATTTCGCGTGGCTGATGCTGTGGATGGCGCTGATCCTGCCGGTGGCACAGGCGGCGGCCGCCTGCCACGTCTACTCGCACACCAGCGAGCTGGCGGCCGGCAGCGCCGAGATGGGCAAGGCCAAGCACGCGGCCGGTGCGTCGCACTGCGACCTGTGCCTGGCCGGCAGCGTGGTGCACGGCGGTGGCCTGCCTTCGGCCGAGCTGCTGCCCGCCCTTCCCCTTCTTCACCATGCGGCGCCCGCCGCCGCCTTCGAATCGCCCTGGACGCCGCCGCTCGTGCTGGCCTACCAGGGCCGTGCCCCGCCCATCGCCCTGTCTTGACGTTGCCTTTCCGCGCCCGCGCCGCCTTTTCTTTTGCGGCGCGCGGGTGCGTTCCACGACGTGCTTGCCAGGAGCGATATCCATGCACAGAAAAATCATCCCGTTGGGGAGCCTCGCGCTCGCCCTTTCCCTGCCGGCCGGCGCACAGACTGCCGCGGCTCCCTCTTCCGGCGACCTCGACGCCTTGCGCAAGGAAATCGGCGCCATGCGCGCGGACTACGAGTCGCGCATCCAGTCGCTTGAAAAGCGCGTGAAGGATGCCGAGGCCACCGCGGCCAAGGCCCAGTGGTCGGCGCCACCTTCGGCCGTCGCCGCTGGCGCCGCGGCCGCAACTGGCACGGCCTCCACGGCCTCCACGGCTACCCCGGCCACCCCAGCCACCCCGGCGGCTGCATTGCCCGCCCCGGCACCGGCCGCACCCACGCTGGCCAGCGCCGCGCCCGCCCTGTCGGGCGCCGGCTCGGCCAGCAGCTTCAACCCGGCGATCTCGCTGATCCTCTCGGGCGGCTACATCAACACCTCGCGGGACCCGTCCAACTACGCCATCAGCGGCTTCGCCCGCACGCCGGATGCCGAGCAAGGACCCGGCACGCGCAGCTTCAGCCTGGGCGAGACCGAGCTGAGCTTCTCGGCCAGCATCGACCCCTATTTCCGCGGCACTGCCACGCTGGCGGTGACACCGGAGAACGAGGTCGAGGTGGAGGAAGCCTTCGTCGAGACCACCGCGCTGGGCAACGGCATGACGCTCAAGGGCGGCCGCTTCTTCTCGAACATCGGCTACCTCAACCCGCAGCATGCGCACGTGTGGGACTTCGTGGATGCGCCGCTGGCCTACCAGGCCATGCTGGGCAACCAGTACGGCAACGACGGCCTGCAGCTCAAGTGGGTGGCGCCCATCGACCAGTACCTGGAGTTCAACGCCGAGGTCGGCCGTGGCGCGAGCTTCCCGGGCAGCGAGACCGGCAAGAACGGCAACGGCATGTACAGCCTGGGCGTGCACACCGGCGGCGATGTCGGCGTGAGCAACAGCTGGCGCGCGGGCGTGGCGGTGCTGGGCACCAAGGCCAGCGACCAGGCCCTGCTGATGGGCGACGGCGCAGGCGGCGAGTTCACCAACGCCTTCACCGGCAAGTCGCGCGTCTACGTGCTGGACGGCGTGTGGAAGTGGGCGCCCGACGGCAACGCCACCCGCACCAACTTCAAGCTGCAGGGCGAATACCTGCGCGCCCAGCGGGACGGCGACATGGTGGTGGACAGCAGCGGCGCGGCCATTCCCGGCAGCTACAGCGACACCACCTCGGGCTGGTACCTGCAGGGCATCTACCAGTTCATGCCGCGCTGGCGCGTGGGCCTGCGCACCGAGCGGCTGGATGCCGGCACACCCTTCTTCGCCGGCGGTAGCGAACTGGTGGCCAACAGCGGCTACAGCCCGAGCAAGAACTCGCTGATGCTGGAGTACGCGCCCAGCGAGTTCTCGCGCGTCCGCCTGCAGTACGCGCGCGACCTGGCGCGCGAAGGCCAGCCGGACAACCAGATCTGGATCCAGTACCAGATGAGCCTGGGCGCCCACGGCGCGCACGGCTTCTGAATCCCTTCGTCATCCCAGTGAGAAAAGAGGAACGTCCATGAAGCTCCATCGCTCATCCATCGCCGCCTGGCTGGCGGCGCCCCTGCTGTCCCTGCTGCTGGCCGCACCGGCCAGCGCCGCCCTGCGCGTGTTCGCCTGCGAACCCGAGTGGGGCGCGCTCGCGCAGGAACTGGGTGGCGCCCTGGTCGACGTGACCGTGGCAACCACCGCGCTGCAGGACCCGCACCAGATCCAGGCCAAGCCCAGCCTGATCGCACGCACCCGCAATGCCGACCTGGTGCTGTGCACCGGCGCCGAGCTGGAGATCGGCTGGCTGCCGCAGCTGCTGCAGCAGTCCGGCAACCCGAAGGTGCAGGCGGGCCAGCCGGGCAACTTCGCCGCGGCCGATTTCGTGCCCAAGCTGGAGGTGCCCACGCAGTTGGACCGCGCGCAGGGCGACGTGCATGCCGCCGGCAACCCGCACATCCAGACCGACCCGCGCAACATCGCCCGCGTCGCGGCCGCGCTGGGCCCGCGCCTGGCACAGCTCGACCCGGCCAACGCCGCCGAGTACGCCAGGCTGCAGGCCGACTTCGGCAAGCGCTGGCAGGAAGCCTCCGCGCGCTGGGATGCGAAGGCCGCGCCGCTCAAGGGCAGCACGGTGGTGTCGCAGCACAAGGGATTCGCCTACCTGTACGACTGGCTCGGCCTGAAGGAAGTGGCGGTGCTCGAGCCCAAGCCCGGCATCGAGCCCACGGTGTCGCACCTGCAAGGCGTGCAGGCCGCACTCAAGAGCAACCCGGCGCGCATGGTGATCTACGCGGCCTACCAGGATCCGCGGCCTTCGGAATGGCTCAGCAAGAACGCCGGCATGCCGGCGGTGAAGCTGCCCTTCACCGTGGGCGGCAGCGATGGGGCGAAGAACCTCTTCGGCCTCTTCGACGACACGCTGGAACGGCTGCTGGCCGCGGCCAAGCCATGAACTGGCACGCCCTGGACCTGGGCATCCTGGGCCCGGCCATGCTGGCCGGCCTGCTGGTGCTGGCCACGCACGTGCCGCTGGGCGCTCAGGTGCTGGATCGCGGCATCGTGTTCATCGACCTGGCCATCGCGCAGATCGCCGGCCTGGGGGTGATCGCGGCCGATGCCCTGGGCGTGGAGCATGGCGGCGTGGCGGTGCAGTTCGCGGCGGTGGCCGCTGCCCTCGCCGGCGCATGGCTGCTGACCTGGACCGAGAAGCGCGCCGCGCAGCAACAGGAGGCGCTGATCGGCGTGCTCTTCGTGCTGGCCGCCTGCGCCGGCATCCTGATGCTGGCGGGCAACCCGCACGGCGGCGAGCACCTGAAGGACCTGCTGGTCGGCCAGATCCTGTGGGTGGACGGCACGCACCTCGTCTGGCTGGCCGTCGTCTCCGCGCTGCTGCTGGTCGTCATGCGGCTGGGCTGGTCGGCGCGGCTGGGCCGCTTCGGCTTCTACGGCGTGTTCGCGGTGGCGGTGACAGCATCCGTGCAACTGGTGGGTGTGTACCTGGTGTTCTCCAGCCTCATCATCCCGGCGCTGGCCACGCGCGGCCTGCCGCCCGGGGCCAGGCGCAATGCCATCGCGTACCTCGTGGGTGCCCTGGGCTATGCGCTGGGGCTTGCGCTGTCGGCGCTGCTGGACCTGCCCTCGGGCGCGATGATCGTGTGGACGCTGGCGGCCTGCGCCGTGGCCGCCGCCAGCCTGCTGCCCAGCCCCGCGCCGCGGGGCGCCGGCGGGCATTGAGCAAAGGCGCCAGTTACTGGGCCGGTGCCAGCGTGGTCAGCAAGGCCACGCTCATCGCTTCCACGCTGGTCTTGATCGAGGGCTCGGGCACCGGTGCGAAGAAGGGCGAGTGGTTGAAAGGGATGGGCTTGCCGCCCGGCTTGCGCGAGGCCTCCCAGTCCTTGGGCGACACGGTGCCGACGAAGAACATCATGCCCGGCACGCCGGCATTGAGGAACTCCGAGAAGTCCTCGCTGGCGGTGATGGGCGGCACCTCCGTCACGTTCTTGTCGCCCAGCGCGGCCTTGAGCGCCGTGGCCGTGCGATTCACTACCTGTGCGTCGTTCACGATAGCCGCGCCGCCCGGCACCAGCTCCACCGTCGGCTCGGGCGCGCCGCCCATCGCGGCCGCCGCATTGGCGGTGCGGCGGATGCCGGCCAGCAGCTTCTCGCGCACCTCGGGCTTGTAGGAGCGCACGGTGCCGCGAAGCACCACGGTATCGGGAATGATGTTGCCCACCGTGCCGCCCTGGATCGCGCCCACGGTGACGACGCCGAACTCGGCCGGGTCCTTCTCGCGGCTCACCACCGTCTGCACGTCGGTGACGAAGCGCGCAGCGATGGTGATGGGGTCGATGGTCTTGTCGGGCGCAGAGCCGTGGCCGCCGCGGCCCTTGAAGGTGATCTCCATGCCGTCGGAGTTGGAAGACGTCGGGCCGGCACGGTAGCCCACCGTGCCGAAGGGCGATGCCGAGGTGTGCAGCGCGAAGGCGAAGTCGGGCTTGCCGAAGCGCTTGAAGAAGCCGTCGTCGATCATCGCCTTGGCGCCGTTCACGGTTTCCTCGGCCGGCTGCGCGACGAACATCAGCGTGCCCTTCCACTGGTCCTTCATCGCCAGCAGCGTGCGCGCGGTGCCCACCCAGGCGGCCATGTGCACGTCATGTCCGCAGCTGTGGGCCACGAAGGTCTCGCGGCCGTTGGACATGGCCTTGGCCTTGCTCGCGTACGGCAGGCCGGTCTTTTCTTCCATGGGCAGCGCATCGAGTTCGGTGCGCACCAGCACCGTGGGGCCGGCGCCGTTCTTGTAGATGCCCACCACGCCGGTGCCACCCACCTTCTCGGTCACCTCGAAGCCCAGCTTCTTCATCTCCTCGGCCATCCTGGCGGCGGTGCGGACTTCCTGGAAGCCGATCTCCGGATGTGCATGCAGGTCCTTGTAGAGCGCCTCCAGCGAGGGGTACATGCCCGAGACGATCGGGGCCACCTGCGCGTGCAGCGGCGAGGCGCTTTGGGCGATGGCACCCACGGACAAGCCGAGAACGGCGCAGGCCACGGCGCAGCGGCGGAAGAAAAGCAGGTTCAAAGGCATTCGAAAGTGTCCTTCGCGAGTTGTGACGACGTCGAGAGTGTATGTACCCCGGGTGCGCCGATGCGCCGGTGCGGGTGTGTCCTTCACATGCATGCGCTCCAGGCCGACGTCCCTGCGATGGATGCGCGCAGCACACTGCCTGGCCCCCTGCTTTCCAAAGACTTGATTTCCAGGAGATTCAACAGTGCGCCTCCAAGTGATCCATCAGATGCGCATCAAGAACGAAGCGCCCTGTCCTGCCGTGGCCATGCTGCGGCCCAGAAGCGGTTTGGCACAGTGGATGGTGCGTGAGGAATACATGCTCGACCCATGGGTGCCCACCGTCGAGTACACGGACGTGTATGGCAACCTCTGCCAGCGCCTGACCGTGCCGGCCGGCGGCATGCGCATCGACGTCGAGGTCGTCATGGACACCGAAGACGCCCTGGCCGTGGACCCGGATGCTCGCGCCACGCCGGTCGAAGAGCTCCCCGATGCCGCGCTGGTCTACCTGCTGCCCAGCCGGTATTGCCCCAGCGACCGGATGGAGGAAAAGGCCAAGGCCATCGCCCACATGCATGCGCCGGGCTATGCGCAAGTCGAAGCGATCCGCCGCTGGATCCACGAGCAGTTGCGCTACGAATACGGCGTGAGCGACTCCGCCACCGATGCGATGCAGACACTGGAGGCAGGCGCGGGGGTCTGCCGTGACTTTGCCCATGTGGGCATTGCGCTCACCCGCGCACTGCGAATTCCAGCGCGCATGGTGGCGGGCTATCTGCATGGACTGGAGCCGATGGACATGCATGCCTGGTTCGAGGCCTTTGTGGGAGGACGCTGGTACACCTTCGACGCGACCCAGGCCAGCCCGCGGGGCGGGCGCATCGTGGTCGGATACGGCCGGGACGCCGCCGACGTTGCGTTCATGAGCAACTACGGCCCGATGGACATAGAGGACATGACGGTCTCCGTAGAGAAGTTGCCCGCAACAGGCAGAGGACCTTCGTCGAAAGCGAAAACCGCGCGGGAATAAAACGATTGACCATCCACTTGGATGGTAATAGGATGGCGCATGCCGAAGAAAAGCGCCACCCTCCTAGCCTCCGCCAAACCGGCGGACGAAAAGATCACCATCAACGTCGGTTGCGTGGACCTGGGCCAGATCGACCTGCTGGTCCAGGAAGGCTTCTATTCGAATCGCTCGGACCTGATTCGCACCGCCATCCGCACCCATCTCGCCACGCAAGCGGAGGTGGTGCGCCAGACGGTTGCGCGCAAGTCCCTGGTTCTGGGCATCCAGCACTTCGGTGCAGCCGATCTCGAAGCCGTCAGGGCGGCCCGCGAAAAGCTGCAGATCCGCGTCCTCGGCCTGGCGGTGATCGGGCCGGAGGTGTCCCCCGGCTTGGCCGCCGAGACGATCGAGTCCGTCACGGTGCTGGGCGCCTTTCACGCCAGCGCAGCGGTGAAGGCGGCGCTGGCAGGCCGCATCGGCTAAATCCGCAAGCACGACACAACACAACTCAGGGAACTCATATGAACATCGACCTTGCATCCTTGACCGCGGCCCTCGGCCAGGTGCGCAGCGGCAATCTGCGCGGGGCCACATCGACCATCCAGGCAGCGCTGGGCTCGCGCAAAGGCGCCCCCGCGTCATTTGCCAGCGCCGCATCCGCCGGCCAGGCAGCGCCCGCATCCCGGACAAGTCCCGGCGATGTGATCGACGTGACCGCGCGATTTCTCACGCCCGAGGCAAGCGACTCGTCATCAACCGAGCCAGCCGCAAGGGCCGAAGAGCGCAGCGCTCGTGCCGAACCCCCGGCTACCGGGCGATTCCTTGCCGACAGCTACAGCGACGGGCGGGATCGGCGCGACTACAAGCTCTTCGTTCCGCCCCAGGCCGGCGACCGGCCGCTGCCGCTGGTGGTGATGCTCCATGGCTGCACCCAGGATCCCGACGACTTCGCGGCCGGGACCGGCATGAACGAGCTGGCCCAGGCCCAGGGCTTCTATGTCCTGTATCCGGCGCAATCGCGCCAGGCCAATCCACAGGGCTGCTGGAACTGGTTCAAGCATTCGCACCAGCAGCGCGGCCGCGGGGAGCCGGCCTTGCTGGCCGCGATGACGCGCGATGTCATGCAGCACCACCGCATCGACGCGCAGCGCGTGTTCGTGGCTGGCCTTTCCGCCGGTGGAGCGATGGCCGCCATCCTGGGCGAGACGCATCCGGATCTTTACGCTGCCGTGGGCGTGCATTCGGGACTGGCCGCGGGCAGCGCGCTGGACCTGCCTTCTGCACTGTCTGCAATGCGCGGAGCCGGCCAGCACCCGGCTGGCGCACCCACCGGCGTGCCGACGATCGTCTTCCACGGGGACGCGGACGCGACCGTGCACCAGCGCAACGGCGAACACGTCATCCGTGCCTGCGTCGACGCCACCGCAACGGTCGAGATCACCGCCGTGAACGCCGCCGGAACGCGCAGCGCCACGCGTGCGATCCATCGAGGCGCGGACGGCGCCATCCTGGCGGAACGCTGGACGATTCACGGCGCCCCCCATGCCTGGTCGGGCGGCCGGGCGGCCGGCAGCTACACCGACAGCCGCGGGCCGGATGCCAGCGCGGAACTGATCCGCTTCTTCCTCGAACACCCGCACCCCGCCGACCGTGGGACTGCGCGCGCGCCGTGGCAGAACTGCGCCTGAGGCAAGTTCACTCGCTTCGGATTGCGGCCTGGAAGCGCCACCCCAACGCGACGCTCCCAGCCGCTATTGGCTGGCCTCGTCGATCAGCCGCGCGGCGGTGCGCGCAGCCACTTCCAGGCGCTTGATGTCGCGCTGCGAAATGCCTTCCAGCCGCTGGAAGCTGAAGCCGCACAGGAAACCGTAGAGGCGGCCGCTCGCCAGGTACACCGGCACCCCTACGTGCGTGCCCAGGCCGTCGTACACCGGCGGCAGGTCCAGCGCCTGCCGCTGCGAAGTGACGTCGATGATCAGGCGCGCTGCCCGTCCCTCGAGGATGCGCTGGCACAGCGTCTCCTCCAGAGGCTGGGACTGGCCCACCTCGATGACGCAGGGCTCGCTGGCGGCGCTGATCTGGCGGAAGTAGCGCCGGCCCTCGAGCGCTTCGCCCAGGAAGACGACTTCCAGGCCGAACTGCTCGCGCACGAGCAGCAGGAGTGCAGCGATTGCGCGCTCGATGTGATCGCCATTGGGTGAGCGGGAGATGTAACTCTGCATCGTCTTGATGATCGTTCCTTGTCTTGAAGAGTAAGTGACCTGCAGTGTGGCCGGCAAGAGAGACACTGTCCCACGTCAGACATCGGCGTGCAGAGGCGAAAATCGCGGCATGCACCGCGCCCTTCCCCTGTCCGCACTGCTTGCCGCCCTGCTCTTGGCCGGCTGCGCCACCACCGACCTCAGCGCGCCGCCTGCAACCACGCCGCCGCCCGCCACCTCCGCCCAACCGCCGGCCGCAGGCACCACGCCCGCACAGGCTGCCGAGCAGCAGCAGCGCTTCGCGCAATGGCTCGCCGGCTTCAAGGATTCGGCCCGCGCCGCCGGCATCAACGACGGCACGCTGCGCGCGCTCGATGGGGCGCAGTACCTGCCCCGCGTGGTCGAGCTGGACCGCGCCCAGCCGGAGTTCACGCGGGCGCCCTGGCAGTACCTGGACAACACCGTCTCGCCCCAGCGCGTCGCGCAAGGCCAGCAGATGCTGCAGCAGTGGCGCGCACCCCTGGATGCCGCGGCCGCGCGCTACGGCGTGCCACCCGAGATCGTTGTGGCCATCTGGGGCATGGAGAGCAACTACGGCGGCAACTACGGCAACACCCCCACGCTGAGCGCGTTGGCCACGCTGGGCTTCGACGGCCGGCGCGAAGCCTGGGCGCGCGGCGAACTGCTGGCAGCACTGAAGATCATCCAGGCCGGGGACATCGACGCGGCCCACATGATCGGCTCGTGGGCGGGCGCGATGGGCCAGACGCAGTTCATGCCCTCGGCATTCGCCAGCTATGCGGTCGATGGCGACGGCGATGGCCGGCGCGACATCTGGGGCAGCATGCCGGACGTGATCGCCTCCACGGCGAACTTCCTCGCCCGATCGGGCTGGCAGGCCGGCCAGGCGTGGGGGGCGGAGGTGCGCCTGCCGCAGGGCTTCGACTACGGCCGCGCCGACCCGGGCATCCGCCAGTCCAGCGCGCAGTGGGAAGCCGAGGGCGTGCGCAGCTTCGACGGGCAGGCCCTGCCACCGCTGGCCGAGGCCTCCCTCTTCCTGCCCGCAGGTGCGCGCGGCCCGGCCTTCGTCATCGGCCCCAACTTCCGCGCCATCCTGCGCTACAACAACTCGACCAACTACGCGCTCGCGGTGGGCCTGCTTGCGCAGCGCATCGCCGGCGGGCCGGGCGTGCAGGCGCCGTGGCCACGCGAGCTGGCGCCCCTGTCTCGCTCGCAGGTTCGCGAGATGCAGGAGGCGTTGAACGCCGGCGGCTTCGATGCCGGCACGCCCGATGGGGTGATGGGCCCGGCCACGCGCTCCGCCGTGCGCCGCTTCCAGCAGAAGCTGGGCCTGCCGGCCGACGGCTATCCCAGCGTGGAACTGCTGGACCGGCTGCGCGCGCCCTGAGGGCGTGCTAAGTTTCGCGGCCCTTCCTCCTGGAGCCGTGCGCATGACTTCTGCCTCCGAACACCCCCTGCAGGTCTACGCCCGCGCCTGGGCCGAAGGCGACCTGCGCGCCATGTTCGCGATGTACCACGACGACGTGGTGTTCCGTTATTTCGGCACGCATCCGCTGGCGGGCGTGCATCGTGGCAAGACCGCGGCCATGGCGGCCATGAAGGACTTCAGCCTGCGCACGCAGCGCCAGCTGGTGCGGCTGGTGGACGTGATGGAGGGCCAGGACTGCGGCGCCATCGTCTCGCGCGAGTCCTTCGCCCAGGGCGGCACGCGTTTGGAGGTGGAGCGCATGCTGCGCTACCGCCTGCAGGACGGCAAGATCATCGAATGCTGGGTCTACGACGAGGACCAGCGCCTCGTCGACTCGCTGGTGGCGCAGGCGCCGCCTACTCCTTGACCGACCCGGTCAGCCCCGACACGTAGTACTCCACGAAGAAGGAGTACACGAAGGCCACCGGCAGCGAGCCCATCAGCGCGCCGGCCATGAGCGGACCCCAGTGGTAGACGTCGCCCTCCACCAGTTCGGTGACCACGCCCACCGGCACCGTCTTGTTCTCCGACGAGGAGATGAAGGTGAGCGCGTAGATGAACTCGTTCCACGACAGCGTGAAGGCGAAGATGCCCGCCGAGATCAACCCCGGCACCGCCAGCGGCAGCACGATCTTGATGAGGATCTGCCAGCGCGTGGCCCCGTCGATGAGCGCGCATTCCTCCAGCTCGAAGGGAATGGAGCGGAAGTAGCTCATCAGCAGCCAGGTGGCGAAGGGAATGAGGAAGGTCGGATAGGTGAGGATCAGCGCCCAGCGCGAGTCGAACAGCCCCAGGTTCACCACGATGGCCGCCAGCGGGATGAAGAGGATCGAGGGCGGCACCAGGTAGGCCAGGAAGATGGCCCCGCCCGAAGGCTTGGCGCCCGAGAAGCGCAGCCGCTCGATCGCATAGGCCGCCAGCACCGAGCAGGCCAGCGAGATGAAGGTGGACACCACGGACACCACGATGGTGTTCCATAGCCACGAGGGGTATTCGGTGTGGAAGAACAGCTTCTGGAAATGCGCCACGGTGGGCCCGATGATCCAGAAGGGATTGCCCTCACGGGACAGCAGTTCGGCATCGGGCTTGAGCGATGTGACGCCCATCCAGTAGAACGGGAACAGCAGCACGAAGATGAAGATGCCCAGCGGGATGTACAGCGTCACCCAGCGCCGCGGCATCGAGGTGAGGTAGTCCATGCCCTGCGAGTCGTCGCGGCTGGTGCGGGAGGTAGCGGCGGCCTGGCTGTCGTCGTTGCTGCTCATCACTTGTCCCCGCCTTGCTGCCAGGCCCGGCGCTGCAGGCCGAAGTAGCTGAACATGATCGCCGCGAGCAGGAAGGGCACCATCATCGTGGCGATGGCCGCGCCCTCGGCCAGCGCGCCGCCCGGGATCGCGCGCTGGAAGGCCAGCGTGGCCATCAGGTGCGTGGCGTTGAGCGGGCCGCCGCGCGTGAGCACGTAGATCAGCTGGAAGTCGGTGAAGGTGAACAGCACCGAGAAGGTCATCACCACCGCGATGATCGGCGAGAGCAGCGGCAGCGTGATGTGCCGGAACTGCTGCCAGGGCGTCGCGCCGTCGATGGCCGAGGCCTCGTAATAGCTCGGCGAGATGGTCTGCAGCCCCGCCAGCAGCGAGATCGCCACGAAGGGAATGCCCCGCCAGGTGTTCGCGGCAATGGTCGAGAGCCGGGCGTTCCAGGGGTTGCCCAGGAAGTCGATGTAGTGGTCGATGAGCCCCAAGCGGGTCAGCGCCCAGCTGATGATCGAGAACTGCGCATCGAAGATCCACCAGAAGGCGATGGCCGACAGCGCCGTCGGCACGATCCAGGGCAGCAGCACCACCGCGCGGAAGAAGCTCTGGAAAGGCAGGCGCTTGTTGAGCATGAGCGCCAGCCACAGCCCCAGCACGAACTTGAGCACGCTGGCCACCGCCGTGTAGAAGAGCGTGTTGAACAGGGCGAGCAGCGTCACGCTGTCGCCCACCAGGAACTCGAAGTTCTCCAGCCCGACCCACTGGCCGGCGCGGCCCACCTTGGCGTCGGTGAAGCCCAGCCAGACGCCCAGCCCCAGTGGATAGGTCAGGAACAGCAGCAGGAGCACGGCCGCCGGCAGCATGAAGCTCCAGCCCAGCGCATTGCGGCTGTTCTGCCAGCGCTGCAGCAGGCCGGGGCGCGGCCGCACGTCCACCGCGCGCATGCCGGCCCGGACGGTGCCCGCTGCGGAGAGCTTCGGATCGGCGGCCATGCGGTGCTCAGACCTTGTAGTAGCGCTCGGCGCGTTTCTGGGCGCGCTCCATCGCTTCCTGCGGCGACTTGGAACCGCTGATGGCCTCGGCCACCATGTTGGCGACGATGAAGTCGGCGCCGGCGCCGGCCGAGGCATAGCCCAGCCTGCCGTCGTAGCCGGTGGGGCGCATGTTCTTCACCGCGTCGCGGTAGGCCGTGTTCTTCGGGTCCGAGGTCCAGATCGAGCAGCTCTCGTAGGCTGCCAGCGGCTGCGCGATGTAGCCGGACGCGCCGATCAGCCAGTTGTCGAATTGTTCGCGCTCCATCATGAAGCGCAGGAATTCCTTGGCCGCGTTCGGGTACTTGGTGTACTTCATCACCATCTGGTTGAAGAACAGGTGCGACTCGGTCGGCACGCCCACCGGGCCGACCGGGAAATTGGCGTGGTAGATGTCCTCGGCCATGGCCTTCACCTTCGGGTCCGGCGAGTTCTTCGCGGCCACGTAGATGGAGATGCCGTTGTTGGTCACCGAGATCTGGCCGTCCAGGAAGGCCTTGTTGTTGTTCGGGTCCAGCCACGACAGCGTGCCCGGCACGAAGTTGGGATACAGCTCCTTGCCGTACTCCAGCGCCTTGAGCGTCTCGGGGCTGTTGATGACCACCTTGTTGCTCTTGTCCACCAGCTTGCCGCCGTGCGACCACATCAGCCAGTTGGTCCACAGGCTGTCGCCGGTGGCATTGCCCAGCGCGTAGCCGCCGGGCGTTCCCTTCTCCTTCAATGCCTTGTGCAGCGCCAGGAAGCCGGCCGTGTCCTTGGGGAATTCCTTGAAGCCGGCCGCTTCCATCTGGCTCTTGCGGTAGACGATCATCGAGCCGGCCGCGCCCAGGCCCAGGCCGAGCCAGCGCTTGCCGTCGGGGCGCAGGTACTGCTGCACCGCCGGGTACCAGCCGCCGTACTTCTTGCCCAGGTACTCGGCCAGGTCGGTCACGTCGAGCAGCTTGTCCGGGTACAGGTTGGCGTCGTCGTTGGTCGACAGGATGATGTCCGGGCCGGCGCCGGTGTTGGCCGCCACCGCCGCCTTGGGCCGCACGTCTTCCCAGCCCTCGTTGTCCACCCGCACTTCCACGCCGGTCGCGTCCATGAACTTCTTGACGTTGACCATGTAGGCGTCGATGTCTCCCTGCACGAACCGGCTCCAACGCAGCACGCGCAGCTTGGCGCCCTTCTCGGGCTTGAAGGCCAGCGTGGATTGGCCGTGCGCCGCGGTGGTGAAGAGCGTGGTGCCCACCCCCAGCGATGCGGCAGCGGCCACGCCGGCCGAGCCTTCGAGAAACTTACGGCGATTGAACTCGTTCATTCGTGTGTCTCCAGGGTTTGTTGATTTCGGGAACGACGGAACAAAAAGGGCATCAGGATCGCAGCACCGCGCCGGTGCCCGCGTCGAAGAGATGCGCACGCTGCAGGTCGGGGCGCAGGTGGATCACGCTGCCCGGCGTGAAGTCATGGCGCTCGCGGAACACGGCCGACAGCTCGGTGCCCTCGTGGCGGCAGGCCACGAAGGTGTCCATGCCGGTGGGTTCCAGCACGGCCACCTTGGCCGCGATGCCGCCCGCGTTGTCGCCCACCAGGACCAGGTGCTCGGGCCGCGTGCCGTAGACGACCTGCTGGCCATCGCTGCCGCCGGCATTGACCGGCGCATCGAGCTGCGTGCCGTCCGCCAGTTCGACCCGCGCGCCGCTGCCGTTGCGGCGCAGCGTGCCGGGCAGGAAGTTCATCGCGGGCGAGCCGATGAAGCCGGCCACGAACTGGTTGGCCGGGTGGTCGTAGAGCTCCAGCGGGCTGCCGGTCTGCTCGATGCGGCCGTCGCGCATGACCACGATCTTGTCGCCCATGGTCATGGCCTCGATCTGGTCGTGCGTGACGTAGATCGAGGTGGTCTTCAGCCGCTGATGCAGTTCCTTGATCTCGCTGCGCATGGCCACGCGCAGCTTGGCGTCCAGGTTGGACAGCGGCTCGTCGAACAGGAACACCTGCGGGTCGCGCACGATGGCCCGGCCCATGGCCACGCGCTGCCGTTGCCCGCCCGAGAGCTGGCGCGGATAGCGCTCCAGCAGCGGCGTCAGCGCCAGGATCTCGGCCGCGCGCTTCACCTTGGAATCGATGGTGGCCTTGTCGACCTTGGCCAGCGCCAGCGCGAAAGCCATGTTGTCGCGCACCGTCATGTGCGGGTACAGCGCGTAGTTCTGGAACACCATAGCGATGTCCCGCTCCTTGGGCGGCAGGTCGTTGACCTTGCGATCGCCGATGAGGATCTCGCCGCCGTTGATCTCCTCCAGCCCCGCGATCATGCGCAGCAGGGTGGACTTGCCGCAGCCCGAGGGGCCCACCAGGACGGTGAACGAGCCGTCGCGGATGTCGATATCCACGCCATGCAATATCGCGACTTCACCGAAGCGCTTCTTGACCGAGCTGATCGTGACACTTGCCATGCAACGCAATCCCAGGGTTCGAGGACGATGACGGAACGCTCCTGATTGACCGGCAAGGCCCACTCTCTCGCATTCGCAGCGGCGCAGTATCGACACTGCATCCGGCGCTCGCCATCAGGGCAAACCAATACGTGGCAACCCTGAGAGAATTTGTATGATGACCAGATAACCGTGCTGAACGCGTCCAAATCCCCTTCCGCCCCTGCCCGGCCGGCCGAGCCCCTGCGCCAGCCCGCCGATCGCCTGTCCGACCGGCTGGCGCTGCGCCTGGGCGCGCTCATCGAGTCGGGCAAGCTGGCGCCGGGCGACCGCCTGCCCACCGAGCAGCAGCTGGCCGCCACGCACGGGGTGTCCCGCACCGTGGTTCGCGAGGCGGTGCACCAGCTCAAGTCGCGTGCCCTGGTGGCCTCGCGCCAGGGCTCGGGCGTGTACGTGGTGCCGCGGCCCCATCACCAGCCGCTGGTCTTCGACCCCAGCGTGCTCGAATCGGTCGACGCCGTGGTCCACGTGGTGGAAGTGCGCCGCGTGCTGGAAGGCGAGATCGCCGCCCTGGCCGCCGAGCGGGCCACCCGGGCCCAGGTGGCCACGCTGCGCCGGGCCCTCAAGGGCATCGATGCGGCCGTGAGCTCGGGCGGCGACGGCGTGGCCGAGGACCTGGCCTTCCACCACGCCATCGGCGAAGCCACCGGCAACCCCCAGTTCAAGCAGCTGCTGGGCTTCCTGGAGCAGTACCTGCGCGAGGCCATGCGCATCACCCGCGGCAACGAGGCCCGGCGGCAGGATTTCATGGAGGAAGTGCAGCGCGAGCACCACGCCATCGTGGAGGCCATCGCCGCGCGCGACCCGGTGGCGGCGCGCCAGCATGCGCTGCGCCACATCGCCCGCGGGCGGCAGCGCCTGGCTGAAGGCGGCGTGCTGCCCCTGTCGGGAAAGACAACGAACAAGACACCCAAGGAGAGAAGATGAAACTGATGATCACCGGAGGCGGCGGCTTCCTGGGTGCGCGGCTGGCGCGCACCCTGTTGGAGCGCGGCGAGCTGGCCGGCCGCAAGATCGAGCGCATGGTGCTGACCGACATCGCGCCGCCGCCCGCCGACCTGGCGGCCGATGCGCGCGTGGAGGCCCGCACCGGCCCCCTGCTGAGCCAGACCGACGCACTCAAGACGGAAGCCTTCGACGGCGTGTTCCACCTGGCCTCGGCCGTCTCGGGCGAATGCGAGGCCGACTTCCAGCTGGGCATGACGTCCAACCTGGACAGCACGCGCGCTCTGCTGGACGCGCTGCGCACCCGAACCGAGGCCGGTGGCAGCCCGACGCGACTGGTGTTCTCCAGCTCGGTCGCCGTGTTCGGCCCGGACCCGGCGGTGCCCTTCCCCGGCATCGTGGCAGACGACACCCTGCCCACGCCGCAGACCTCCTACGGCACGCAGAAGCTGATCTGCGAGCACCTCATCGCCGACTACACCCGCAAGGGCTTCGTCGACGGCCGCGCCGCGCGCCTGATGACCGTGACGGTGCGCCCGGGCCGGCCCAACGGCGCAGCCTCCTCCTTCTTCAGCGGCATCATCCGCGAGCCGCTGGCCGGCGTGGAGGCCATCTGTCCGGTGTCGCCCGAGGTGTCGCATCCCATGTCCTCGCCCAGCCACACGGTGGACGGGCTCATCGCCGTCTTCGAAGCCAGCCGGGAAGCCTTCTGCGGCCGCACCGCGCTGAACCTGCCCGGCCTGAACGTGCGCGTGGCCGACATGCTGGACGCGCTGGAGGAAGTGGCCGGCCCGGCCGTGCGCGCCCGCGTGCGCTTCGAACGCGACGAGCGCATCGCCGGCATCGTGGCCAACTGGCCCACGGGCTCCACAGCCGCGCGGGCCGCGCGCCTGGGCCTGCAGCCGCACAAGAATTTCGCCGAGATCATCCGCCAGTACATCGACGATTGCCGAAAAGCACCCAACGCAGAACAAACCTTGAAGGGACTCGCCTGAACATGCCCACGCCTGAAAACCAAGCCGCGCCGAAGAAGGCACGCAAGAAGCACAACGCCATCAACAAGAAGCTCAGGCTGCGCTCGCAAGCCTGGTTCGACAACCCGTCCAACGCCGACATGACGGCGCTCTACATCGAGCGCACCATGAACTTCGGCCTGGGCCTGGAAGAGCTGCAGTCGGGCCGCCCGATCATCGGCATTGCGCAGACCGGCTCGGACATCGCGCCCTGCAACCGCCACCACCTGGTGCTGGCCGAGCGCGTGCGCGAGGGCATCCGCGACGCCGGCGGCATCGCCTTCGAGTTCCCCATCCACCCGATCCAGGAAACCTGCAAGCGCCCCACGGCCTCGCTGGACCGCAACCTGCAGTACCTCTCGCTGGTCGAGATCCTGTACGGCTACCCGCTCGACGGCGTGGTCCTCACCACCGGCTGTGACAAGACCACGCCAGCGCAGATCATGGCCGCCGCCACGGTCGACATCCCGGCCATTGCGCTCAACAGCGGCCCCATGCTCAACGGCTGGCATGAAGGCCAGCGCACCGGCTCGGGCACCATCGTCTGGCGTGCGCGCGAGATGATGGCCGCGGGCGAGATCGGCTACGAGGGCTTCCTCAAGCTGGTGGCCTCGTCGGCTCCGTCCACCGGCCACTGCAACACCATGGGCACGGCGTCGACGATGAACTCGCTGGCCGAGGCGCTGGGTCTCACGCTGCCCGGTAGCGCGGCCATTCCGGCCCCCTACCGCGACCGCCAGGAAATGGCCTACATGACCGGCAAGCGCATCGTCGAGATGGTGCGTGAGGACCTCAAGCCCTCGCAGATCCTCACGCGCGAGGCCTTCGAGAACGCGATCATCGTGAACTCGGCCATCGGCGGCTCCACCAATGCGCCCATCCACCTGAACGCCATTGCCCGCCACATAGGCGTGAAACTGGACAACGACGACTGGGAGAAGCTGGGCTACAAGGTACCGCTGCTGGTCAACCTCCAGCCTGCCGGCGAATACCTGGGCGAGGACTACTACCGCGCGGGCGGCCTGCCCGCCGTGGTGGCCGAGCTCATCGCCAAGGACAAGATCAAGCCGGCGCTCACCGCCAACGGCAAGACGCTCATCGAGAACTGCGAGGGCCAGTTCTCCAGCGACCGCAAGGTCATCTGGCCCTACGCCAAGCCGATGAAGAAGGACGCGGGCTTCCTCAACTTCAAGGGCAACCTGTTCGACTCGGCGATCATGAAGACCAGCGTGATCACGCCCGAATTCAAGCAGCGCTACCTGGAGAACCCGGCCGACCCGATGGCCTTCGAAGGGCGCGCCGTGGTGTTCGACGGCCCCGAGGACTACCACGCGCGCATCGACGATCCCAAGCTGAAGATCGACGCGAACTGCGTGCTCTTCATGCGCGGCGTCGGCCCGATCGGCTACCCCGGCGCGGCCGAGGTGGTGAACATGCGTCCGCCGGCCTACCTGATCAAGAAGGGCATCATGGCCCTGCCCTGCATCGGCGACGGGCGGCAGTCGGGCACCTCGGGCTCGCCTTCCATCCTCAACGCTTCGCCGGAAGCGGCCACGGGCGGCGGCCTCGCGCTGATCAAGACCGGCGACCGGGTGCGCATCGACCTGAAGAAGCGCACGGCGAACATGCTGGTGGATGACGCGGAACTGGCCAAGCGACGCGCCAGGCTGGAGGCCGATGGCGGCTACCCCTACCCGGCCAGCCAGACGCCGTGGCAGGAGATCCAGCGCAGCGTGGTGGGCGAACTCAACGAGGGCATGGTGCTCAAGCCGGCGGTGAAGTACCAGCGCATCAACGAGACCATGGGCCTGCCGCGCGACAACCACTGAGGCTTCGCGCAGAAAAAACGAAGGGCGTCCGCGGGCGCCCTTTTTTCATCGTGCAAGATCGGCGCAATGCCCGTTCTCGCCACCACGACCCTTCTTTGCTTCGTCATCGCCGTCTCCGACGGCGACACCCTCAAGGCCCGCTGCCCCGATCCGCTCACCGGCCGGGACAGCACCGAGGTCGTCCGCCTCGCCGGCATCGATGCGCCGGAGCACGGGCAGCCCTACGGCGGGCGCGCGAAGAAGTCCTTGAGCGAGATGGCCTTGCGCAAGCCGGTGCGGCTGGTGTGCCGCGAAAAGAAGGACCGCTACGGCCGCTCGCTCTGCAACGCCTGGGTCACGCCGGCGTCCTGCACGGGGCCCTCCTGCGAGTTCACGCTGGACGCCGGACTGGCGATGCTGACGAGCGGCCTGGCCTGGTGGCCGCCGCAGTTCGCGCGGGAGCAGGCGCCGCAGCAGAGGGGTCAGTACGAGTTTGCGCAGTTCGAGGCCAAGGCCAAGGGCGCCGGCCTGTGGCGCGAAGGCGGCAAGGCGGTGCCGCCCTGGGAATGGCGGCGCGAGCACCCCAGCACCTGGCCGCACGCGCAGCCGTCCGAGGGGCCGTCGACCGCTCAGTGATGCAGGCCGCCGCGGCCGCTGTCGGCGAAGCCGGGGCGCGGATCGATGAAGCCGGTCACCACCGGCACCGAGCCGTCGTCCGTGCGCAGATCGGCGCGGCGCTGCAGCGCGGCGATGCCGGCCATCATGGCCGCCGAGTAGCTGGGCAGCGGACCTTCGGCGTAGTCGACCGCCTGGGGATGGTGGTCCGGCGTTTCCTCCTTGAGCAGCATCCAGTAGTAGTGGCCTGGAATGGGCTCATCCACCATCAGTTCAATGTTGTCCTGGCTCACGGTGCATTTCCTTTCGCTGACACGGGCTCCCTTGACCGCAAAGACGATCCGATCGCACCAGCTTTGAAACAAGCGGGACATGGAGGCGGGCAGTGCGATCGAATGGCTCATGGGCACATTGGATGGCCAGCGCGCGCTGGGCGGAAGCGAGCTATTTCACGAAGCCGGGTGCTTCGTTAACGTTCAGAAACAAATTGTGAGAAATGCACGGCGAGGCGGCTGCGCCAGGCAGCGCCAAGGCCGTCAATGCACCTGCGGCGAGGCCGGATCAGCGGGGTGCGCCAGCACCCGGGAGATGCGACGGCCGTCGAGCTCCAGCACCTCGAAGCTCCAGCCGGCGCAGTCGATGCGGTCGCCCACGGAGGGCAATTCGCCCGACACGGCCAACAGCAGGCCGGCCACGGTGTTGTAGCGGCCCCTGCCCTCGTCCGGCAGGCTGCGGATGGCCAGGCGTGCGCGCAGCTCGGAAACGGGCATCAGCCCGTCAAGCTCCCAGGCGCCATCGGCGCGCAAGGTGGCCCAGGCATCGGCCTGCAGGCCGGGCTGCAGTTCGCCGGTGATCGCCTCCAGCAGGTCGCGGGGCGTCATCAGGCCCTGCACCACGCCGTACTCGTCCACCACGAAGACCAGCCGGCCGGCGCGGGCGCGGAACTGCTCCAGCAATTCCATGCCGGTGAGCGTCTCGGGCACGAAGGCAGCCGGCAGGGCGACGGTCTCGATGGGGCCCGCATGGTCGCGGCCCAGTTGCAGCAGGCGCGCCACGCTGATCACGCCGACCACGTCGTCGAGCGAGCCGCGGCACACCGGATACCAGGAGTGCACCAGGTCCAGCGCGGCCGACTTGGCGACCTCGTCCAGCGCCTGCACGACGGTGAGGGAGGCATCCATCCACTCGATGTCGGCGCGCGGGATCATCAGCGAGCTCAGGCGCCGGTCGTCCAGGTGGAACACGTTGCGCACCATCTGGTGCTCGTGCTGCTCGATCACGCCGGCGTCCACGCCCTCCTCCAAACTGGCGGAGATCTCTTCCTCGGTGACGGCGCGGGCGGCGTTGGCGTCGATGCGCATCAGCTTGAGCAGCGCCGAGGTGGCGCCGGCCAGCAGCAGCACGAAGGGCCGCGCGATCCGCGCGAGCCAGGTCATGGGCCGCGAGACCCAGCGGGCCACCGGCTCCGGGTACAGCTGGCCGATGCGCTTGGGCACCAGTTCGCCCACCAGGATGGTGAAGAAGGTGATGCAGACCACCACGAATGCGGTCGACAGGATGCTGGCCGCGCCCGGCCCCAGGCCGTGGCCTTCCAGCACGACCGCCAGCGGGCCGGCAAAGGCCGCCTCGCCCACGATGCCGCTGAGCATGCCGATGGAGGTGATGCCGATCTGCACGGTGGACAGGAAGCGGGTCGGGTCCTCCATCAGCGCCAGCGCCGCCCGGGCACCGGCGTCCCCGGTTTCGGCCAAGGCAGTGAGGCGCGCGCGGCGCGCAGTGGCCAGGGCCATTTCGGACATTGCGAACAACGCGTTGCACGTCGTCAGCAAGGCCAGCAAGAACACATCCATCGAAGAGGCAAGGGAGAATGGGGGAATGGCACTTTACTTGATCGGTGATGTCCAGGGCTGCGCAGTCCCCTTCGAGCGCCTGCTGGACAAGATCGACTTCTCCCCGAGCCGCGACCACCTGGTGCTCCTGGGCGACCTGGTCAACCGCGGCCCCGAATCGCTGCAGGTGCTGCGCCGCATGCGCGCCCTGGGCAGCTCCGCACAGAGCCTGCTGGGCAACCACGACCTGCACCTGCTGGGTGTGGCCCACGGCGAGCGCAAGGCAAGCCGCAAGGACACGCTGGCGCCCATCCTGGATTCGCCCGAGCGCGATTCGATGCTGGACTGGCTGCGCCACCAGAACGCCGCGCTGCACCGCCGCGTGGCCGACCGCGACCTGCTGATGGTGCATGCGGGCGTCATGCCGCAGTGGACCGTCCAGGAGACGATGGACTGCGCGGCCGAGCTGGAATGGGTGCTGCGCGGCCCGCACTTCGGCGATTTCCTGCAGGTGATGTACGGCAACGAGCCGGCGCGCTGGCACGAGCAGTTGCACGGCGACGCGCGCTTGCGCGTCATCGTCAATGCGCTGACCCGCATGCGCTTCTGCGCCGCCGACGGCACCATGGAATTCGAGACCAAGGACGGCGCGGGCGACCCGCCCGCGGGCTTCATGCGATGGTTCGACGTGCCCGGCCGCAGGACGGCCGAGGCCACCATCGCCTTTGGGCACTGGTCCACGCTGGGCTATGTGTCCAGGCCGGACCTGATTTCCACCGACACGGGCTGCGTGTGGGGCGGCAAGCTGAGCGCGGTGCGCATCGGCGCCACGCTGGACGAGCGCGAGCTCATCCAGGTGAAGTGCTCGCAGGCTCAGAAACCGGGCTGAAACCGCGCCAGGGACGGCGGCGGGACTGAAGCCGCGCCAGCGGCACCGGCCAAACCCGCCGGAACTCAGGAAGCGGTGGTTTCCGGCGCGGCCCTGAACAGTGCCGCGACCTTGCGCTTGGACTTGATGTTGGCCGACACGCCGCGCGCGGGCGTGCTCTTCACCGCGGCTTCCCAGGCGGGTGCAACGTCACTGCTGCCGGATTCATAGGGCTTGTCGAAGAACGGGTCGCGCGGCGCGGCCGCCGGGCGATGCGGACGCTGGCCGGCACGGCCGCTGGACGAGCGCGGCTCGCGCTGTTCGCGCTGTTCGCGCGGCTGGTCGAGCACGTCGCGCGAGTCACCCGCCTCGCCTTCCTCGCGCCAATGGCGGCGGCCGTCGTTGATGCGGCCACGCGGGCGGTCTTCCTCGAACTCGACCGGCTCCAGCTCGATCTTCTTCTTGATCAGCTTCTCGATGTCGGCCACCAGGCGCACGTCGTTGCCACCGCTGGCGAAGGTCACGGCCAGGCCCGAGGCACCGGCACGGCCGGTGCGGCCGATGCGGTGCACGTAGTCCTCGGCGTTGAAGGGCACGTCGAAATTGAACACCGCGGGCACGTCCTTGATGTCCAGGCCGCGCGCCGCCACGTCGGTGCACACCAGCAGGTCGACTTCGCCGGCCTTGAAGGCGTTGAGCGCCTTCAGGCGCTCGTCCTGGCTCTTGTCGCCGTGCAGGGCGTTGGTCTTCAGGCCCTCGCGCTCGAGCGAGCGCGCGAGTCGGGCACAGCCCAGCTTGCTGTTGACGAAGACGAAGGCCTGCGTAATGCCGCGCTGGCGAACGATCTGCTTGAGGGCGCGGCGCTTGTCGTCCTCGGCCACGCTGAAGAAGTGCTGCTCGACGGTGGAGGCCGTCTCGTTGGGCCGGGCCACCTCGATGGTGACCGGGTTCTGCAGGTAGCTGCCGGCCAGGCGCTTGATCTCGGGGGAGAAGGTGGCCGAGAACAGCAGCGTGGTGCGCTGCTTGGGCAGGTAGGACAGGATGCGCTGCAGGTCGGGCAGGAAGCCGATGTCCAGCATGCGGTCGGCCTCGTCGAGCACCACGTACTCGACCTGGTTGAGCACCGCGTTCTTGGCCTCGATGTGGTCCAGCAGGCGGCCAGGGGTGGCGACCAGGACTTCGACGCCCTTCTTCAGCTCCAGCGTCTGCGGCTTCATGTCCATGCCGCCGAAGACCACGGTGCTGCGCAGCTTGGTGTACTTGGCGTACAGCTCGACCTGCTGGGCCACCTGCACCGCCAGCTCGCGCGTGGGCAGCAGCACCAGCGCGCGCACGGGATGGCGCGCCGGCGAGGTGGAAGCGTTCTCGTGCTTGAGCATGCGCTCCAGGAGCGGCAGCGAGAAGGCGGCCGTCTTGCCGGTGCCGGTCTGGGCTGCGCCCATCACGTCCTGCCCGGTCAACACCACGGGAATGGCCTGCGCCTGGATCGGCGTCATGTTCTCATAGCCCATTTCGGCCACGGCGCGCTTCAGAGGTTCCGCCAGCGCGAGATCGGAATAAAGAGTACTCATTGAGCCCTCTATTGTCGCACTGCCGCATAAAGCATGTGTGACAAGGGCTCATGCCCCTTTCTTGCTATGGTTTTCGTAGCAAAGTGCCTGGATCAGAGCGATTTGGCGGAAAACGTATCGCAATCCTGCACCTGGCCGCTCTTGTAGCCCGACTGGAACCAGCGCTGGCGCTGCGCGCTGGTGCCGTGGGTGAAGCTGTCGGGCACCACTGCGCGGCCGGCCGAGCGCTGCAAGGCGTCGTCGCCGATCTTCTGGGCCGCGTTCATGGCCGCCTCGATGTCGCCCGGCTCCAGCCACTGCTTGGACTGCTGCGAATGGTGGGCCCAGATGCCAGCGAAGCAGTCGGCCTGCAGTTCCACCCGCACGCTGAGGGCATTGTTCTGGGCCTGGCTCATGCGTCCACGCATCTGGTCCACCTTGCCGGTGATGCCCAGCTCGTCCTGCACATGGTGGCCCACCTCGTGGGCGATCACGTAGGCGCGGGCGAACTCGCCGGGCGCCCCCAGCTGCTTGCTCAGGGTGTCGAAGAAGCCCAGGTCGATGTAGACCTTCTTGTCGCCCGGGCAATAGAAGGGACCCATGGCCGATTCGCCGGCGCCGCAGGCGGTCTGCTGGTAGCCGCGGAACAGCACCAGGCGCGTGGGCGTGTAGCTGCCTCCGGCCTGCTGGAAAACCTGCGACCACACCTGCTCGGTGTTGCGCAGCACCACGCCGACGAACTCGGCCTCGCGGTCGTTGGCAGGCGGCTTGGGCGCAGGCCCCTGCTGCTGCACCTGGGCGGTGGGATCTCCGCCGCCGCTGAGCAGGCCCAGCACCGTGAGCGGGTTGATGCCGAAGACCCAGCCGGCGACCAGGGCGACCGCGATGGTGCCGATGCCGATGCCGCGCCCCCCGATCGGGAAGCCGCCACCACCGCCACCGCTGCCGCGGCGGTCTTCCACGTTGTCAGACTGCTCGTTGCCTTCCCATCTCATCGTCTTCTCCTGCTTCCCCTCGGGTGGGGGAAGGAGGCCGATGGTACTGCCGCCCCGGCGCCGCGCGTGTCGGACGGGGGCCGGTCTGGCACACCTCAGGGGGTGGGAGACGCCTGCGGCCGCCGAACGCCCTGGAACACGTAGCGCAGGGCGTCGGCCGCGGTGGATTCCCACACCGCCCACTCGTGCCGGCCGTTCACGATGCGCAGCTCGGCCGGCTGGCGGTTACGGCGCAGCAGCTCGTACAGCGCCACGGCGTGCGCCTCGATGAAGAACTCGTCGTCATCGCCCGAGTTGATGTACATGGGCACCTTGATGCCCTTGCGCAGGAAGGCATCCCACAGCGAGGGGTAGTTGTAGGACTTCCACACTTCCGGGCTGAAGCTGCCGTCGCCCCCCTGCAGCGTGAACACACGGGCGGTGCGCGCGGACGAGTTCTCGGGCGGCTCGGGGGTGTAGACAGCCGGGCTCAGCAGCGCCGCCGCTTGGAATTTCTCCGGGTACTTGAGCACGAAGCGCAGCGCGCCGTAGGCCCCCATCGACAACCCGCCCACCACCCGCGCGTCGCGGGTGTTCAGGACGCGGTAGTTCTTCTCGATGACCGGGATCAGCTCCAGGAAGAAGGCGCTTTCCATCGGCTCCTTCAGGTCCACGTACCAGCTGGTTCCGGCATCGGGCATGACGATGATGGCCGGTGGGATCTCGCCCGATTCGATCAGCGCGTCGGCCGTGCGCCGGATGCGCCCTCGCGTGCTCCACTCGTTTCGGTCGGCGCCGTTGCCGTGCAGCAGGTACAGCACCGGGTAGCGCAGCAGCCCGTTCGGGTCGTAGCCGGTGGGCAGGTAGACGTTGAAGGCCCAGGTTCGGCCCAGCAGCGCGCTCTTGAACTCGGCGCCCTCGAGGGTCCCGGCCTGCGCCCATGCCGCGGCGCTGGCCAGGAGGGCCAGCAGCCAGGTCCGCAGCCAAAGCATGCGACCCTCTTCTTTGTCAGGTCTTGGGCAGGGTGACGCCGCGCTGGCCCTGGTACTTGCCGCCGCGGTCCTTGTAGCTGGTCTCGCAGACCTCGTCGCTCTCGAAGAACAGCACCTGCGCGCAGCCTTCGCCGGCGTAGATCTTGGCGGGCAGCGGCGTGGTGTTGCTGAACTCCAGCGTCACGTAGCCTTCCCACTCGGGCTCGAAGGGCGTCACGTTGACGATGATGCCGCAGCGGGCATAGGTGCTCTTGCCCAGGCAGATGGTCAGCACGTTGCGCGGGATGCGGAAGTACTCGACCGTGCGCGCGAGCGCGAAGCTGTTGGGCGGGATGATGCAGTAGTCGCCATGCATGTCCACGAAGCTCTTCTCGTCGAAGTTCTTCGGGTCGACCACCGTGCTGTGGATGTTGGTGAAGACCTTGAATTCGGGCGCGCAGCGGATGTCGTAGCCGTAGCTCGAGGTGCCGTAGCTGATGATCTTGTGGCCGTTGGCCTCGCGGATCTGGCCCGGTTCGAAGGGCTCGATCATGCCGTTCTTCTCGGCCATGCGGCGGATCCACTTGTCGCTCTTGATGCTCATGTTGGGCGTCCTAGTCAGGGCCGCAATTCTAGGGGGAGCCCGACGGCGCCCCGGCCGGCCGCTCAGCTGTCCAGCGCCTGCCCGATGACCGTGCGCTCGATCAGGCGGTCGTCACCCAGCACGATCATGGCGAAAAGCAGTTCCTCCAGGCTGTTGGCGAGCTTCGTCTTGCGCGCCAGCAGCGGCGTGGCGGCCGGGTTCAGCACCAGGAAGTCCGCCTCGCAGCCCGGCTGCAGGTTGCCCGCCACGCCCGCCAGGCCCAGGGCCCGGGCGGCGCCGCCGGTGTGGTGCCACCACAGCTGCGAGGGCGGGATGCTCAGGCCCGGCTTGGTCTGGCCCTCGCGGCCCGCGTAGTAGGCGGCCAGCATGGTGTCGAAGGGACTGAAGCTGGTGCCGCCGCCCACGTCGCTCGCCAGGCCATAGTGGTAGCCGATGCGGTCGGCGCCCTCGAAATCAAAGAAGCCGCTGCCCAGGAAAAGGTTGCTGGTGGGACTGACGGCGGTGACGGCGCCGGTCTCGCGCATCAGGCGGCGGTCGTCGTCGTCGAAGTGGATGCAGTGGGCATACACGGCCCGCTCGCGCATCAGCCCGAAGCCCAGGTACACGTCCAGGTAGGACCGCGCCTGGGGGAAGAGCTCGCGCGCCCATTTCACCTCGTCCTTGTTCTCCGAGACGTGGGAGTGGATCCAGGTGTCGCCGTAGGTCTTGGCCAGCTCGCCGGCGCCATGCAACTGGGCGTCGGTGCTGGTGGGCGCGAAGCGCGGGGTGATGGCGTAGCCCAGGCGGTCGACCTTGTGCCAGCGGCGGATCAGCGCCTCGGTGTCGACCAGGCTCTGCTCGGTCTGGTCGCGCACGCCGTCGGGCGAGTGGCGGTCCTGCAGCACCTTGCCGGTGATCATGCGCAGCTGGCGGCGCTGCGCGGCGTCGAAGAAGGCATCGACGGAGGCGGGATGCGAGGTCGCGAAGGTCAGCGCGGTGGTCACGCCGTTGCGCATCAGCTCGTCCAGGAAGAACTCGGCCACCGCACCGGCGTGCTGCGGGTCGGCGAAGCGGCTTTCTGCCGGAAAGGTGTAGTTCTCCAGCCAGGGCAGCAGGCCCGCCGCCGGCGCGCCGATGATGTCCGTCTGCGGATAGTGCACGTGCATGTCGATGAAGCCCGGCGCCAGGATGCGGCCCGGCAGGTGCTCCACGGGCACCTGGCCGAGCTGGTCCTTCAAGGCGGACCAGGCGCCCGCGGCCTGAACCACCTGGCGGCCGCGCGCGTCGGGGCCGGTGACCAGCAGGCCGTCCTCGTCGAACAGGGCCTCGCCGGTGGCGGGATCGAAACGCAAGAGGGAGGCGCGCAGGGCTTTCATCGTCATGGCGCCAAAGCGTAGTTCAATGACCACGCTTTGCAATGTCGCAGGACGTATAGCCCCCATACGGGCAAGCTGACAGGGATAATTTCATGCGATGAAAGTGCTGCTGATCGGCAACTACCCGCCGGACGACCAGAAGAGCATGCTGGCCTTCTCGGCCATGCTGGAACGCGAACTGCCCCGCCTGGGCTGCGAGGTGCAGGTCCTGAGCCCGCAGGCGCGCGCCAACCGGCTGCCCCTGCCGGCCCGGCTGCGCAAGTGGGCCGGCTACCTCGACAAGTTCGTCCTCTTCCTGCCCACGCTGATGCGCCACGCGCGCCGGGCCGACGTGGTGCATGTCTGCGACCATTCCAACGCCATGTACATGCCGCGCCTGGTGCGGCATGCCAACGTGCTGACCTGCCACGACGTGATCGCCATCCAGGCGGCGCGCGGCATCGTGACCGACTGGCAGGTGGGCTTCACCGGGCGCATCTTCCAGAAGCTGATCGCCGACGGCTTCGCCTACGCCGACCGGGTGGTGTGCAGCTCCGCCGCCACCGAGCGCGAGGTGCTGGCGCTGGGGCTGGCAGACGCGTCGAAGGTGCAGACCCTGCTGATCGGCCTGAACAACGAGTTCGGCCCCCTGCCCGATGCCGTGGTGCGCGAGCGCCTGGCCGCGCACGGCCTCGAGCCCGAGGACCGCTTCCTGCTGCACGTGGGCCACGAGCATGCGCGCAAGAACCGAATGGCGGTGCTGCGCACTTTCGCCGAGCTGCAGCGCGACCCGGCGACCTCGCCGGTGCAGAGCCTGGTGTTCGTCGGCTCGGCGCTCACGCAGGAAATGATCGCCCTGGTGGCCGACCATCCTGGCCTGGCCGCCAAGGTGCACGTGCTGCGCGACGTGTCGCACGACCACCTGCGGGCGCTGTACTGCGGCGCTTGCGCCCTGCTCTTCCCCTCGCTGCAGGAAGGCTTCGGCTGGCCCATCATCGAGGGGCAGGCCTGCGGCTGCCCGGTGTTCACCTCCAACCTGGCGCCCATGAACGAGATCGGCTCGGACGCCGCGGTCTACGTGGACCCGAAAGACCCGGTGGCCATCGCCCGGGCCATCCGCGACGCGGCGCCGCGCTTCGCCGAAATGCGCGCGGGCGGCCTCGCCAACGCGGCTCACTACTCGGCCGCCCACATGGCAGCTCGCTACGTCGAGCACTACCGCGAGGTCATTGCCGCGCACCAGGAAGCACCCAAAGGCGTAGGCGCCGCCAACCGCGGCTGATTCCGGCTCCGCAGGTGGCCTCCACTGCGCAACGGCTCAGCCGGCGCGCGACCGAGGCACCCTACTTGATCTTTCCCTGCACGCCTTCGGCCAGCCAGTTCATCTGCAGGATGTCGGCATCGGCCAGCGACTTGCCGGCGGCGATGCGCAACTTGCCCTCGTTGTCGCGCACGTCCGCGGCCATGGCCCGGAAGGGCTGCACCTTGCCATCGGCGATGTCCTTCTGGCGCGCCAGCACCTCGTCCCGCACGGCCTGCGGCACCTTGGGACCGAACTCGCCCACGCGGATCATCCCTTCCTTCACGCCGCCCCACAGGTTGCCGCTCTTCCAGGTGCCGTCGAGCACCGCGCGCGCGCGCTGGGTGTAGTAGTCGCCCCAGAGGTGCTGCACCGCGACGATCTGCGCGTCGGGCGCCACCTTGCGCATGTCGGAGTGGTAGCCGATGGCCATCTTGCCGCGCTCCTGCGCCGCCGCCATCACGGCGGTGGAGCCGGTGTGGAAGGCGATCACGTCCACGTCCTGGTTGAACAGGGTCATGGCGGCATCGCGCTCGGCCGGCGGGTTGAACCACTCGTTGAGCCACACCACCTTCACCTGCGCCTTCGGGTCCACCGAGCGCATGCCAAGCGTGAAGGCGTTGATGCCCTGCAGCACCTCGGGAATGGGGAAGCCCGCCACGTAGCCCGCCACGTGCGTCTTGCTCATGCGGCCGGCCGCCACGCCGGCCAGGTAGCGGCCCTCGTAGTAGCGGGCATTCGCGGTGGCCACGTTGGCCGCCTGCTTGTAGCCGGTGATCGACTCGAACTTCACGTCCGGGAAGTCGCGCGCCACCTTCAGCGTGGGCTCCATGTAGCCGAAGCTGGGCGTGAAGATGAGCTTGTTGCCCTGCTGCGCCAGGTCGCGGATCACCCGCTCGGCGTCAGGGCCCTCGGCCACGTTCTCGACGTAGGTGGTCTTGACCTTGTCGCCCAGCGCGGCCGCGACGGCCTTGCGGCCCTCGTCGTGCTGCTTCGTCCAGCCGGCGTCGGTGACGGGCGTGACGTACACGAAGCCGATCTTCAGCGGATCGGCCGCCTGCGCGGCGGGCAGGAAAAGGGTGGATGAAATACCAGTGGCTGCCAGCGCAAGCAAGGCGCGGCCCACGAGGTTTTTGTACATGGTGGTCCTCTACATGGCTCCGGAACGAAAAAGCTGCTGCGCCCGGAGCAAGGCGCAGCAGCCAAGGCGTGATTGTCTCATGCGGCCGTTGTAGATTCGCCGGCATCGCCACCATGCCGAACGGGCCACCATGAAATCCACCTACGACCAGGCGCAGGACACGCTGGAGATCGACCTGTCGGATGGCCGCGCAGTGGCCGAGCGCGAACGCCCCGACGAGCTCACCACCCTGGGCTATTCAGGCGATCGGGAGCTGCTGAACATCCGCCTGGCCCAGGCCAGGCGCCGCGGCCTGGTGCCGGTGCGCACCGAGCAGAAGGCCCCGGTCACGGTCGGCTGGCGGGCGATCCGCGCCTTCTACCAGGAGTACAGCTGGGTCACCCGCGGCCTGACCGTGCTGCTGGTGGCCGCGGCCCTGCTGAACATCCTCAAGGACGTGCCCTGCCCCTTCGGGGCGGCCTGCCTGCCGGCCGCCTGGGTGAACCCGCTGTCGGGCGACGGGATGATGACGCTGCTCACGCTGGCGGTGGCCTTCGGGGTGGGCGTGCACATCAAGCTGCGGCTGGAGCGCGGGCTGGTCGACGGCGCCGAGCACTACAGCATCGGCCGGGCTCTGGCCTACGGCTACTTCTCCAACTTCCTGCTGATCGCCCTGATGCAACTGCGCGCCGAAAGCATGGCCCGCGGCCTGCCCCGGGGCAGGATGCTCAAGCTCAAGGTGGTGTTTCCCGCCACGCCGGCCGACCTGGAGGCCTTCAGGAAGGAAGTGACCCAGAGCAATCACAAGATCGAGTCGCGCAGGATCACCGCGCCGCAGGGCTCGTCGAAGGTGCTGCAGCGCCAGATGCTGGTGATTTGCAGCGCCGCCGACGACGGCAGCGCCCTGCCCGACATGTTCATCGACTTCCCGACCACGCTCTACACCATGCAGGACTACTTCCAGACCTGGGACGTGTGGCTCAGCGACCGCGGCCGCGGCGCCCTGGGGCCGGAGGAGACAGAGCGCCTTTACCGCAACCAGATCGACCAGTTCTTCGACCACCTGGCCGACCTGTCGCATGACGAGTTCGGCCTGGCGGCAGCGCGCCGCGCGGGCTTCGACCAGGTCAGCGCGGACGAGCTCGCAAGCGTCTTCTCCGAGCACATGGAGCGGGTGGAAGGCTCGGTGCTGGTGCGCGAGCTGCAGGCGCGGCAGGCCAGCGGCTAGGACGACTCGCCGGCTTCAGGCGAGGTGCTCGCCGAACAGCGGCACCAGCTCGCGCAGGAATTCCTGTTCCTCTGCGTCGATGCTGCGCGGTTCGAGATCGAAGTGGATGAAGGTACCCGAGGGGCTGCCGTCGGCATTGCGCAGCACGTGCCCGTAATAGGACTCCACCAGGCTCGCGTAGGGCCGCGCCAGCCGGTGGTCGGCCGACGCATGCTCGGTCATGAACTCGCCGTGCTCGATGGCGAAGCGGCAGAAGCTGCTTTCCAGTGGCACGGCCGACAGCCAGGTGCGGTACTCGCTGGTGCGGTCGTAGGCGTGCACGGCGCGCATCTCGCCACCGTCCAGCTTGTACAGCGCGGTGAACCTGAAGCCGGTTCGGTCGTTGAGCATCGCCAGCGCCGCGCGCGGCCCGTGCTGGGCCAGGACGCTGCGGACGGCTTGAGCCTGCGCAGGCAGGTCGAGATCGAGCATGGGAGGCCCTTCCTTGCATCGAAATTTGGGGGATTCCACTCCCGAACGGGAATGGATTCGTCGGTTCATTCTAGAAAGCGCGAATGATCTTTTGATGAGACCCGCAATAGCCCCTCGGATGCTCAGGCAAATTGCGCGAAGGCCTGGTCCAACCGGTCCATGTAGACCTTTCGGGTCGAAGCATCGATGAAGCTGCCTTCGAAGCTGTTGGCCGCAAGTTGCCAGGCGTGCCTGGCGTCCAGGCCGGTGGCGGCGAAGGTCTGCAGCCAGTTTTCGTTCATGTAGCCGCCGAAGTAGGCCGGGTCGTCGGAGTTGATGGTGGCGACCAGGCCGGCGTCGAGCAGCGTGCGGATGTTGTGCTGCTTCAGGTCGGGGAAGACGCACAGCTTGAGGTTGGACAGCGGGCACACGGTCAGCGGCACGCGGTCCTTGGCCAGGCGCGCCATCAGGGCCGGGTCCTTGCTGCTCTGCACACCGTGGTCGATGCGCTCGACCTTCAGCACGTCCAGCGCGCTCCACACGTAGGCCGGCGGGCCTTCCTCGCCGGCGTGGGCCACCAGGTGCAGGCCCAGCTCCCGGCAGCGGGCGAACACGCGGGCGAACTTCTCCGGCGGATGGCCGACCTCGCTCGAGTCCAGGCCGACGCCGATGAACTTGTCGCGATAAGGCAGCGACTCTTCCAGCACGGCGAAGGCCTCTTCCTCGCTCAGGTGGCGAAGGAAGCACAGGATCAGCGCGGCGCTCACGCCCAACTGGTCCTTCGCGTCGACGCAGGCGCGGTGCAGGCCGTCGATGACGGTCTTCACCGGCACGCCGCGGGCGGTGTGCGTCTGCGGGTCGAAGAACATCTCGGTGTGCACCACGTTGTCGGTCGCGGCGCGCTCCAGGTAGGCCCAGGCCATGTCGTAGAAGTCCTGCTCCTGGAGCAAGACGCTGGCGCCGGCGTAGTAGATGTCCAGGAAGGTCTGCAGGTTGGTGAAGGCGTAGGCCTTGCGCAGCTCTTCGACGCTGGCGTAGGGAATGCTCACGCCGTTGCGCTGGGCCAGCGCGAAGATCAGCTCGGGCTCCAGCGAGCCCTCGATGTGCATGTGCAGCTCGGCCTTGGGAATGGCCTTGAGCAGTTCAGGAAGGCGCTCGGGCGCCACGTGGGGGATGTTGTTCGTGCTCATCAGCAGACTCCGACGGTGATGCCTAGACCCTTGAGGTATCGGCGATAGAAAGATGAAGCCTTGTCGGCCGCGGTGTGCAGTTCGGCCCGCAGGTCCAGCGGCAGCGTCTTGGGCTGCTGCGATTCCAGCACCGGCTTGTCCTGCAGGAAGATGGTGTCCTGGAAGGCCTGCAGCTCGGCCTCGTTGCGCTGCCAGTCGGCGGTGGCCAAGCGGAACCAGACGGTGCAGCGCTCGGCGTCGGTGGGACAGATGAAGAGCGCGATGGATTCGCGATAGCCCTCGGCGCCCACGCTCTGCGCTTCCGGGATCTTCACCAGCACGGCCGAATACGGCGCCGTCACCTCGTAGCTGTATTCGACATGCGCGGGCCGGGTCGAGTTGATGGTCGACTGCGGCTGCCAGGCCTTGCAGCCGGTGGCCAGGATGCCGGTGGGCGTGGCCTCGACCTGGTAGTCGTCGATTGCCGCCATCTCGCGCGCGCCCAGCCAGCCCTCGTGCACGAAGCCGAAGTGCGACATGTCCAGGAAATTCTCGACCAGCCGCGGCGCGCTCGCCTCGACCACGTAGGGGCCGCAGTTGAGCTTGCGCAGGCGCTCGTCGCCCTCGGCCTCGAAGGCTGGCAGCTCGCCGGCGTCCTCGCCGTCCAGGCGCGCCCAGACCAGGCCGTGCGCCTCCCGCGCGGCGAAGATGGGAGCCTTGTGCGTGGCCGGCGGCGTGAAGCCCGGCAGCGCCGGCACTTCCCTGCACTGCCCGGCCGCGTCGAAGCGCCAGCCGTGGTACGGGCACTCCAGGCGCGCGCCGCCCTCGCCTTGCGTGCAAGGCACGACGCGGCCCAGCGACAGCTGCGCCCCGCGGTGCGGACAGCGGTCCTGCCACGCATGTGCGCGGCCCTCGCCGTCGCGCCAGAGCACCACCGCCTCGCCCAGCAGGCGCACCGGCACGGGCGCCTCGGCCAGGTCGGCTGAAAGCGCCACCGGATGCCAAAGCGATTTTTCGATCATCGAATCTTCTTGCCTTCTTGAATTCGTGGCTTCAATAGAACTTCTCGAGCAGTGCTGTACTGCACGTGGGCTCGACGTCATAGTCGAAGTGCATGTAGAGATGTACCCGCGGCTTGCCGTGGTCCAGTTCGAGGAGATGCACACCCTCACTGCTGGTGCAGGTCACTGGAAAGGTTCCCTCCGCAGCGCCTTGAGTCGATGCCCTGTCGAATGCTATCGGGATTTGCTCGCCCGCCTTGAACAACCGCGCCGCGCCCGCGAAAGGCACTGCCTCGCCCGCCTTGAGCGGCGGCAGGGCAAAGGCCCAAACCTGTCGCCCGTTCAGTTCATCGGAAATCTTGGCTTGCGACTTGCGCCTTCCAGTCACTCGCAGGGACACGCAGCACTTCGCGGCAGGGCCTTGAGCCGCACCATCGGCAAATTGCGCGACGACCTGGTCGTTGCGACTCGCTCGCTCGGTCGTGAATAGCGTTCGAGTGCCATCGGGTCGAACTTCGATGAATCCCGCAGGCTGCATGGCGAAGCACATGCTGGCGGACAGGCACAACAGTCCTGGCAGAAGCAACTTATTAGGAGCCATCATCGGACCAATGCGGACGATCGCTCAGAAGCTTCCTGACGCCATAGGACGCCCGACGGCGTGAAGGTCGCTGTCCTTGCTGATCAACACCTCGGTGCCTGAGGCATTCCTGATCTTCTTGTTCCTGACGTTCGAGATCGTCATATCGATGGCGCTGCGTTCCGTATGCCGGGATATCAGCGCGGGCGGGAACACGATGCCATAGGCCGACGCCATCTCCCGGGCCGCAGCCCGACTCTTCTCGGATGATCCGTGATCCCATTGGATGTCGACGCCCGCAAGGGTCGGCACGCGTGCTGCGTCAATGGTGCCATTGGAGACGGCGGCAGCGTAATGCATCAGATAGGCGCGCTCCCTGGGACGATAGGTCGCGGAGATTCGAACCCGTCCGCGCCCCGCGGCTATCGCCGCAATGAAGGCTTCGACATTCCTTCTGAACACCGGGGTCAGATCGCGTGTAGACGTCCCGGTTGGAAACCTTGAAACCCATCGCCGACCGCTCAAGTTGCTCTGAGCAACCCCGCTCGGGGAAGGCGACGGCGCGGGCACACGCCCGGCCTGAGGACTGGTAGCCATTTTGATTTCTCCCTGAAGTCTTATGAGTGAAGCGAACTGCCGACACGAACCGAGCCGGCGTTCGCAAATTCATCATAGACCCCGGGGCGAAGCTTCAAAAGAACACGGGCCATGCCCCAAGAGGCATGGCCCGCACGTGTGCTACCTGCAGCGTCTTACTTCTTGTCGCCGCCCGGCACCTTGCCCTCGACGCCCTTCACGTAGAAGTTGACGCCCGAGAGGAACTTGTCGTCGGCCACGGCGCCGGCTGCCACCAGCTCCTTGCCGTCCTGGCCGACGATGGGGCCCTTCCAGATCGAGAAGCTGCCGTCCTTCAGGCCCTTCTTCACTTCCTCGACCTTGGTCTTGATCTCGGCCGGCACGTCCTCGGCGATGGACACGATGTCGATCGCGCCTTCCTTCACGCCCCACCAGGTCTGGCCGGTGGCCCACTTGCCGTCCAGCACGTCCTGGGTGGCCTTGATGTAGTACGGGGCCCAGTTGATGGTGGCCGAGGCCAGGTGGGCCTTGGGGCCGTAGGCGGTCATGTCCGAATCCCAGCCGAAGGCGCGCTTGCCCTTCTCCTGCGCCGTCTTCAGCACGGCGGGCGAGTCGGTGTTCTGGAACAGCACGTCGGCGCCGCCGTTGATGAGCGCCGTCGCAGCCTCGGTTTCCTTCGGCGGGCTGAACCATTCGTTGACCCACACCACCTTGGTCGTGACCTTCGGGTTGACCGACTGCGCACCCATGGTGAAGGAGTTGATGTTGCGCAGCACCTCGGGGATCGGCACCGAGCCGACCACGCCCAGCACGTTGGACTTGGTCATGCCGCCGGCGATCACGCCGGCCATGTACGCGCCTTCGTAGGTGCGGCTGTCGTAGGTGCGCATGTTCTCGGCCGTCTTGTAGCCGGTGGCATGCTCGAACTTAACTTCCTTGTTGTCGGCCGCGACCTTGAGCATCGGCTCCATGTAGCCGAAGGTGGTGCCGAAGATCAGCGTGTTGCCCTGGCCGACCATGTCGCGGAACACGCGTTCGGCGTCGGCCGCCTCGGGCACGCTCTCGACGAAGGTGGTCTTGATCTTGTCGCCGAATTCCTTCTCCAGCGCCTTGCGGCCGTTGTCGTGGGCGAAGGTCCATCCGCCGTCGCCAACCGGGCCGACATAGGCGAACGCGATGTTCAGCGGACCGGCGGCCGCCGGGGCAGGCGCGGCGGCGGTGGGGGCCGGCGCAGCGGGTGCAGCTGCCGGGGCGGGCGCTTCTTCCTTCTTGCCGCAGCCGATCAGGGCCGCCGCGGCCGCTGCCGAGGCGGCAGCCAGGAGCAGGGAACGCTTGTTCAGGTCAGTCATTGTCGAGATCCTCAAAGGACAGGTTGGCGAAACAATTTGCAAACAACGGCGATTATGAGCCTGGGTAGAAGGGTTTCCCGATGGACGCCGGCATGTTCACGCGGATGAACGCCGGGTTGCGCGAGATGATGGCCAGCACCACGATGGGCGCGATGTACTGCAGCATGCTCAGGAACTGCGAGGGCACGTCGACCCCCGTGCTCTGCAGGTGGAAGCCCAGCATCGAGACGCCGCCGAAGAGGTAGGCGCCCAGCAGCACCCGCACCGGCCGCCAGGTGGCGAAGGTGGTGAGCGCCAGCGCGATCCAGCCGCGGCCGGCCACCATGCCCTCCACCCACAGCGGCGTGTACACGGTCGACAGGTACGCACCCGCCAGCCCGCAAAGCGCGCCGCCCGCGATCACCGCCAGGAAGCGGATGCGCCGCACCGGATAGCCCAGCGCATGCGCCGACTCGGGCGACTCGCCCACCGAACGCAGCACCAGCCCCGCGCGCGTGCGGTAGAGGAACCAGATCAGGCCCACGGTCAGCAGCGCCGCGAAATACACCATCGGGTGATGGCGGAACAGCGCCGGGCCCACCAGCGGGATGTCCGCCAGCACGGGAATGGAAAACGGCGTGCTTTCCGGCAGCTTGGCCTGCACGAAGCGGATGCCGGCGAAGGCCGAGAAGCCCGCACCGAACAGGCTCAGCGCCAGCCCGGTGGCGTACTGGTTGGTGTTGAGCCAGATCACCAGCACGCCGAAGAAGGCCGCCAACAGTGCGCCCGCCGCCATCCCGGCCAGGAAGCCCAGCCAGGGGTTGTGCGTGGTGACCACCGTGGCGAAGCCGGCGATGGCCGCGCACAGCATCATCCCTTCGGCGCCCAGGTTGACGATGCCGGCCTTCTCGTTGATGAGCAGGCCCAGTGCGGCAATGGCCAGCACGGTGCCGGCCGACAGCGTGGAGCCGAGAAGAAGTGCGTAGCTTTCCATGGCTCAGGCCTCCGTGCCGTGGGGGGTAGCCAGCGCAGTCGGCGTGGCGGTGATGGGCGTGCTCGCCTGCAGCGAAGACGTGCCCGCGGCCGGTGCCCTGCGCGCCGCGCCCTTGCGCTTGATGCGGTAGGCGATGAGCGTGTCGCAGGCCAGCAGCGTGAACAGCAGCAGGCCCTGGAAAACGCCGGTGAGCGACTTGGGCAGCCCCAGGCGCGACTGCGCCAGTTCGCCGCCGATGTAGAACATACTCATCAGGATGGCCGAGAAGACCATGCCCACCGGATGCAGCCTCCCCACGAAGGCCACGATGATGGCCGCGAAGCCGTAGCCGGCCGGCACGTAGGGCGTGAGCTGGCCCAGCGGCCCCGCCACTTCCAGCGCACCCGCCAGGCCGGCCGCGCCGCCGGAGGTCAGCAGCGCGATCCAGATCGCCCGCCGCGCCGAGAAGCCCGCGTAGCGCGCCGCCGCCGGCGCCAGGCCGCCCACCTGCTGGGCGAAACCCGCCCGCGTGCGGAACAGGAACACCCACAGGGCACCCGCCCCTACCAGCGCGATGACGAGGCCGATGCTCACCCGCGAGCCCTTGAGCAGTCGCGGGATCTGCGTCACCGCCTCGAAGGTCTTGGTCTGCGGGAAGTTGTAGCCCGCCGGGTCCTTCCACGGCCCGTAGACCATGTAGCCCAGGAGCAGCGTGGCCACGTAGACCAGCATCAGGCTCACCAGGATCTCGCTGGCGTTGAAGCGGTCGCGTAGGAACGCCACGATGCCGGCCCAGAACATGCCGCCCGCGATGCCAGCCAGCAGGATGGGCACCACGATCCAGGTGCCGGTGCTCTTGTCGGCCAGCAGCGCCACGCCGCCCGCCGCGATGGCGCCGAACACGAACTGCCCTTCGGCGCCGATGTTCCACACGTTGGAGCGGAAGCACACGGCCAGGCCCAGGGCGATGATGAGCAGCGGCGTCGCCTTCACCATCAGCTCGCCGATGGCGTAGCTGCTCTTGATCGGCTCCCAGAAGAAGACCTGCAGGCCCCGCACCGGGTCCTTGCCGAGCGCGGCGAACAGGGCCACGCCGATCAGCACCGTGATGAGCAGCGCCAGGATGGGCGAGCCGTAGCTCCAGAAGCGCGAGAGCTGCGGGCGCGGTTCGAGCTTAAACATGGGCTGCCTCCTTCTGGCCGGGGGCCTTGTCCCACAGGCCGCTCATCCACTCGCCGATCTGCGCCACCGTGGCGGCCGCGCGGTCGATGGGCGGCGACATGCGCCCCTTGGCAATCACGTAGAGCCGGTCCGAAATCTCGAACAGCTCGTCCAGTTCCTCGCTCACCACCAGCACCGCGCACCCGGCGTCGCGCAGGGCCAGGATCTCGTTGCGGATGAGCGCCGCGGCGCCCACATCCACGCCCCAGGTGGGTTGAGAGACGACGAAGACCTTCGGCCTGGCGTCGATCTCGCGGCCCACGATGAACTTCTGCAGGTTGCCGCCCGACAGCGAACGCGCCGCCGAGGTCGTGCCACCCGTCTTGACCTTGAAGCGCTCGATGATGGAAGCCGCCTGCTTGTCCAGCACCCCGTTGCGGATCCAGCCGCCCTGCCCCACCGCCTCGCTGCGCGTGAGCAGCAGGTTGTGCGCCAGGCCCAGGCTCGGCACGGCGCCGCGGCCCAGGCGCTCTTCCGGCACGAAGTGCAGGCCCAGCGCGCGCCGCTGGCGCGGATGCATGCGCCCGGCCGGCTTGCCCAGCACCTCGACCATGCCGGGCTCGGCGCGGGTGTCCTCGCCCGAGAGCGCGTACAGCAGTTCCTTCTGGCCGTTGCCCGACACGCCGGCGATGCCCACCACCTCGCCGGCGCGCACGTCCAGCGCGACCTGCTCCAGGTCCACGCCGAACTGGTCCTCGCGCGCTAGGCTCAGCTTGTTCACGCGCAGCGCCACTGCGCCCGCGTGCACCGGCCGGTGCGTGAGCGGCGGCGGCTCGGCGCCGATCATCAGGCGCGAGAGCGACTCGTTGCTTTCGTTCTGCGGGTTGCACACGCCCGTGACCTTGCCGCCGCGCAGCACGGTGCAGGCGCTGCACAGCTCGCGGATCTCGTGCAGCTTGTGGCTGATGTAGAGGATGCTGCAGCCCTCGGACGCCAGCTGCTTGAGCACCACGAAGAGCTTCTGCACCGCCTGGGGCGTGAGCACCGAGGTGGGTTCGTCCAGGATCAGCAGCTTGGGGTCGGTGAGCAGCGCGCGGATGATCTCCACCCGCTGCATCTCGCCCACGCTGAGCGTGTGCACCGGCCGCGAGGGCTCGATGTCCAGCCCGTACTCGGCCGCCTTCTGCGTGATGCGGCGAGCGACCTCGGCCAGGGCCAGGTGCTTGTCCAGCCCCAGCCACACGTTCTCCGCCACGGTGAGCGTGTCGAACAGGCTGAAGTGCTGGAACACCATGCTGATGCCCAGCGAACGCGCCTCCTGCGGGTTGCGGATGGACACCGCCTGCCCGTTGAAGAGCACGGTGCCCTCGTCCGGCTTCACCGAGCCGTAGATGATCTTCATCAGCGTGGACTTGCCGGCGCCGTTCTCGCCCAGCACGGCGTGGGTCTCGCCGGGCTGGACGGTCAGCGACACGTCGCTGTTGGCCACCACGGAAGGGTAGCGCTTGGTGATGTTCGAAAGTTGTAGTCTGGGTGCGGTCATGCGGGGTCTCCTGGATGAAGGAGGCTGGGACCCGCTCAACCGCCGATGTAGACGAACTTGAACAGGAACACGGCCGCGATTATCCAGACCATCGCATGCACGTCCCGTGCCCGTCCAGTCGCCAGCTTGATCGCCGCATAGGAGATGAAGCCGAAGGCCAGGCCGTTGGCGATCGAATAGGTGAAGGGCATCACCAGCGCGGTGATCACCGCGGGGATGACTTCGGTGGACTCGTTCCAGTCCAGCTCGGTCAGCTCGCGCAGCATCAGGCAGGCCACGTACAGCAGTGCCGGGGCGGTCGCATAGGCCGGTACCGAGCCCGCCAGCGGCGAGATCACCAGGCAGGCCAGGAAGAGCACGGCCACCGTCAGGGCCGTGAGGCCGGTGCGGCCACCGGCCTGCACGCCCGCCGCGCTTTCGACGTACGCGGTGGTGCTGGACGTGCCCAGCAGCGAGCCGGCGAAGATGGCGCCGCTGTCGGCCAGCAGGGCCTTGTTCAGGCGGTGCATCTTGCCTTCGGTGAGCAGGCCGGCGCGCTTGGCCACGCCCATCAGCGTGCCGGTGGCGTCGAACAGCTCCACCAGGAAGAAGACCAGGATGACGTTCAGGATGCCGCCCTTGAGCGCGCCCATGATGTCCAGCTGCAGGAAGGTGGGCGCGATCGAGGGCGGTGCCGACACCACGCCGTTGAACTGGTTGCCGCCGAAGAAGAAGGACAGCACCGTCACCACCAGGATGCCGATCAGGATGGCACCCGGCACCTTCAGCCGGTCCAGCGCCACGATGAGCAGGAAGCCCAGCGAGGACAGGATCACCGGCGCGGTGTGCAGGTCGCCCAGCGTCACGAAGGTGGCCGGCGAGGCCGCCACGATGCCCGCGCTCTTGAGCGCGATGAGCGCCAGGAACATCCCGATGCCCACCGTGATCGCGATCCGCATCGAATGCGGAATGCCATTCACGATCAGTTCCCGCAACCCCGTCACGGTGACCAGCAGGAACAGGCAGCCCGACACGAACACCGCGCCCAGCGCCGCCTGCCAGGTGAAGCCCATGTGGCCCACCACCACGAAGGCGAAGTAGGCGTTCAGGCCCATGCCCGGCGCCAGCGCGATCGGGTAGTTGGCGTACAAGGCCATGATGCCGGTGCCCAGTGCCGCGATCAGGCAGGTGGCCACGAACACGGCTTCCTTGGGCATGCCCGCCGCGCCCAGGATGCTGGGGTTGACGAAGATGATGTAGGCCATGGTCAGGAAGGTGGTGAGGCCGGCCACCAATTCGACGCGGACGGTGGTGTTGTGCTCCTTGAGCTTGAACACCTTCTCGATCCAGCTCGATTCCTCGTGATGGGCTGTGCCCTGCCCGCCCGCCTTGGGCATCTGTTCTGTCCTGTCCATGTCGCTTGTCTCCGTCTGTCTTTTTGAAATACAGGCGGCCATGGGAAAGGCCGCCGCTCTGGGTGAAGAAACTAGGTCTTCGTGTCGCTCTCGCCCGTGGGCGGCCGCAGCGACGCGGCCACCGCCTTGATTCGCTCGCGCAGCCAGCGCGCCGAGGCCGATGAATGGGTGCGCTCGTGCCACAACTGGTAGTACACGAGGCGCGGCAGTGCGATGGGGCACTCGAGGATCTTCACCGGCAGCCGCTCGGTGAAGCGCTCGCAGTACTGGCGGCCGGTGGTCAGAACCAGCAGGCTGGAGGCCACCATGTCGGGAATCAGGCCGAAGTGCGCACAGCGCGCCGAGATGTTCCGGCGCAGGCCCATCTCGTCGAGCATCTGGTCGATGATCCCGCGCGCGCCGGGGTGCAGCGGCGTGGGCGCGATGTGGTCCACCGCCAGCCAGGTCTCGGCGTCCCAGCCGCGGCGCGTGGCCGGATGGTCCCTGTTGACCAGCGACACGAGGTCGTCGTCCAGCAGGCGCGCCATGTGCAGGTCTTCAGGCGGCTTCTGCCAGTTGCCGATCACCACGTCCACCTGCCCCAGCGACAGGTGCGCGTGGTAGTCGGAGTCGGAGGTGAGCGGATGGATCTCGATGCGCGCGAGCGGCGCCAGGCTCTTGATCTGCGCCATCAGCAGGGGCAGGAAGAGCGGGTCGAGGTAGTCGCTGGCCGCGATGCGGAAGGTGCTGGTGGCCGTCTGCGGATCGAAGCCTCGGGCATCCGAAAACAGCATCTCGGCCGAGCGCAGGATGGCCGCCGCCGGCTCGATCATCCGCAGGCCCGCATCCGTGGGGACCATGCCCGTGCCCGAGCGCACCAGCAGCGGGTCGCCCGCCAGGTCGCGTAGGCGCTTGAGCGCCGCGGACACTGCGGGTTGGTACATGCCCAGCCGGATGGCGGCACGTGAGACGCTGCGATCGGTCAACACGGTGTGCAGTACTCGGATGAGGTGGAGGTCGATCTTGTCGAAAAGCGCTTGTTCTCTCATATCCGCCCGCGCAGGAGGTTCATACGCGGGCAGTTATACAGCGCGCAATTTCGTTGGGAATGGGGGTTGCCGCGCAGCGCCGGGGCGCTGCGACGGGCCCGCGCTCGTCAGCCGGCTGCGGACCGGACGGCAGTGATGGCGTTCAGGATGGCTTCGCTGGTGGCCGGCGCCCGCAGCGGCGGGTCGGCCCGGTGCTCGCCCGCGGCCGAGACCGCATCGCGGATCGCGTAGAACACCGAGAAAGGCAGCAGCAGCGGCGGCTCGCCCACCGCCTTGCTGCGGTGGATGGAGTCCTCGAAGTTGTCGCCCTCGAAGAGCTGCACGTTGAACACCGGCGGGCAGTCGTTGGCCGTCGGGATCTTGTAGGTGCTGGGCGCGTGGGTGGTGAGCATGCCGCTCTTGGGGTGCCACACCAGCTCTTCGGTGGTGAGCCAGCCCATGCCCTGGATGAAGGCGCCTTCCACCTGGCCGATGTCCACGGCCGGGTTCAGCGAACGGCCGGCGTCGTGCAGGATGTCGGCGCGAAGCAGCTTCCATTCGCCCGTGAGCGTGTCCACCACCACCTCGCTCACGGCGGCGCCGTAGGCGTAGTAGTAGAAGGGGCGGCCGGTCATGGTGTCGCGGTCCCACGAGAGGCCCGGCGTGGCGTAGAAGCCGTCGGACCACAGCTGCACGCGGTCCATGTAGGCCTCGGCCACGATGGTGGAGAAGTCCAGCGTGCGGCCGTTCACCTCCACCTTGTCGTTGGCGAAGCGCACGTCCTCGGCCTTGCCGCCGTGGCGGGCGGCGGCGCAGGCAGCCAGGCGCTCGCGGATCTGGCGGGCCGCGTCCTGCGCGGCCTTGCCGTTCAGGTCGGCGCCGGTCGACGCGGCGGTGGCGGAGGTGTTGGCCACCTTGGAGGTGTCGGTGGCCGTGGCTCGAACGCATTCGAACTTCACGCCCAGCTCGTGCGCCACCACCTGGGCCACCTTGGTGTTCAGGCCCTGGCCCATCTCGGTGCCGCCGTGGTTCACCAGGATCGAGCCGTCGGTGTAGACGTGCACCAGCGCGCCGGCCTGGTTGAAGTGCTTCACGTTGAAGGAGATGCCGAACTTCAGCGGCGCCAGCGCGATGCCGCGCTTGAGCACCGGGCTGCCCGCATTGAAGGCCTCGATGGCCTCGCGGCGGGCGCGGTAGTCGCTGCTGGCCTCCAGCTGGCCCACCAGTTCGTGGACCACGTTGTCGGTCACCACCTGCTGGTAGGGCGTGACGTTGCGCTCGCCCTTGCCGTAGAAGTTGACGCGGCGCACATCCAGCGGGTCCTTGCCCAGTTGGCGGGCGATGGAGTCCAGGATGTTCTCGATGGCGATGGCGCCCTGCGGGCCGCCGAAGCCGCGGAAGGCCGTGTTGCTCTGCGTGTTGGTCTTGCCCGAGTAGCCGTGCATGGACACGTCCGGCAGCCAGTAGGCATTGTCGAAGTGGCACATGGCGCGCGTCATCACCGGGCCCGACAGGTCGGCCGAATGGCCGGCCCGCGACACCATGGTGATCTCGGCGCCCAGCACGCGGCCCTCGTCGTCGTAGCCCACTTCGTAGTCGTACCAGAAGCAGTGGCGGCGGCCGGTGATCATGAAGTCGTCGTCGCGGTCCAGCCGCAGCTTGACCGGCTTCTTCAGCTTGTGCGCCGCAATCGCGGCCACGCAGGCAAACAGGCCGGACTGGGATTCCTTGCCGCCGAAGCCCCCGCCCATGCGGCGGCATTCCACCTGCACCTCGTTGGCATGCAGGTGCAGCGCGTGCGCCACCAGGTGCTGCATCTCGCTGGGGTGCTGCGTGGAGCAGTGCACCAGCATCGCCCCGCCCTCCTTCGGGATGGCGTAGCTGATCTGGCCTTCCAGGTAGAACTGCTCCTGGCCGCCCACGTCGAAGGTGCTCTTCAGGCGATGCGGCGCGGCCGCGATGGCGGCCTTGGCGCCGCCATTGGTGGCGCGTTCCAGGTGCATGGGCGGCAGCACGTACTGGCCCTTCTCGTGCGCCTGCTGCGGGGTCAGCACGGGCGGCGCGGACTCGATGGTCAGCGCGTCCTTGGCCCGGGCGGCGGCGCGGCGGGCGGCGTCACGCGTGCGCGCCACCACCGCGAACACCGGCTGGCCGAGGAAGCGGATCTCGCCGTCGCACAGGATGGGGTCGTCGTGGACGATGGAACCGCAGTCGTTGCTGCCGGGAATGTCGGCGGCGGTGAGCACGTCCACCACGCCGGGCATGGCGCGGATCAGGTCCAGCGACGTGGCCGTCAGGCGGCCGTTGGCCACCGGCGAGAGGCCCAGCGCGCAATGCAGCGTGCCGGCCAGCTCGGGGATGTCGTCGATGTAGGTGGCCTCGCCCGAGACATGCAGCGCCGCCGATTCATGCGGGCGGCTGATGCCCACGCGGGCACCCTGCGCGTGGGCCTTGGCCTCGGCGCCGGTGTCGATGCGTGCGGCGGTGTTGGTGGCGTAGTCCGCGAAGGCTTCCGCGTTCTGGAGCAGGCGGGGATCGATGGGCTTGTTCATCTCAGGCTCCTTCTGCGGTGGCGGTGACACCCACGGCATGGGGCATGACGCTCCACACGCTGGTGGCCTCGGGCGGCAGCGCGTCCTGGTGGCGCGTTTCCAGCCACAGGCGCGTGAGCAGATTCTGCGCCACCTGCAGGCGGTAGCCGGCCGATGCGCGCATGTCGCTCAATGGCGAGAAGTCCTCGGCCAGGGCCGCGCGGGCGGCGTCGATGCTGGCCTGCGTCCAGGGCTGGCCCACCAGGGCCGCCTCGGCCTTGGCCGCGCGCTTGACGATGGCGGCCATGCCGCCGAAGGCGAGGTTGATCGCCTTGACCTTGTCGTCGGCGCCCAGCTCCAGCGAGAAGCCGGCGCACAGGGCCGAGATGTCGCAGTCGAAGCGCTTGCTGATCTTGTAGGCGCGGATGCGGCGCGAGGCGATGGCCAGCGGCACCGAGACCGCCTGCACGAACTCGCCCGGCTCCAGCTTGTTCTTCATGTAGTCGACGTAGAAGTCGGTCAGCGGCATGCGGCGCACGCGTGCGCCCTGGCGCAGTTCGATCTGCGCGTCCAGCGCCATCAGCACCGGCGGCGAATCGCCGATGGGCGAGCCGTTGGCCACGTTGCCGCCCATGGTGCCGGCATGGCGGATGGGCGGCGATGCGAAGCGCAGCCACACGTCGGTCAGGCCCTCGAAGCGCTGCGCCAGCGCGGACCAGGCGACCTCCAGCGAGGCACCGGCGCCGATGTAGAGCTCGCGGCCCTGGGCGCTGTCGCGCTCCTCGACCACCTTCATGTCCTCCACGTCGCCCACGTAGATGATGTCGCCCAGGTCGCGGAACTGCTTGTTGACCCACAGGCCCACGTCGGTGGAGCCGGCCAGCACCTGCGCATTGGGCTTGGCCACGCGCAGCTCGGCCAGCTGGGCCAGGGTCTTGGGCGCGTGGAAGTGGTCGGTGCGCGTGCCCAGCGGCGCGGTGTAGTCGAAGGTGGCCGGGTCCTGCAGCGACTGCAGGGCCTGCACCACCGGCTGCGTGTCCAGGCGGACGGCCGGCAGGTCGAACATGCGCTGGCCGGCGTCGAGGATGGGGCGGTAGCCGGTGCAGCGGCACAGGTTGCCCGAGAGGTCGTCGGCCAGCTGCTGGCGCGTGGGCCGCGTGCCGCAGCCCTGGTGCGACTCGTAGGTGGACCACAGCGACATCACGAAGCCGGGTGTGCAGAAGCCGCACTGCGAGCCGTGGCAGTCGACCAGCGCCTGCTGCACCGGGTGCAGCGGCGTGACCGCGCGCTTGCCGTGCTCGTGGCCGTCGCGCGTAGCGGGGCCGCACTGGCGCTTGAGGTCTTCCACGGTGAAAAGCGCCTTGCCGTTGAGCGTGGGCAGGAACTGGATGCAGGCGTTGACCGTCTGCAGCTTCAGGCCACCCTGCGCGTCCTTGTCGTTGGCGTCGGCCAGTTCACCGATGACCACGGTGCAGGCGCCGCAGTCGCCTTCGTTGCAGCCTTCCTTGGTGCCGGTGCACTGCGCATCGTCACGCAGCCAGTCGAGCACCGTGCGGGTGGGGTGGACGCCGCTGACGTCGACGACGCGGCCCTGGTGGAAAAAACGGATCGGTTGGGTGCTGCTCATGTTCGTGGGGCCTGGTGTGTTGTCGGGCCGACTTCGTGCACCCTGAAGGTAGTGCCTGGCGCGCCCATGCGCATATCTTCGAAACGATATGGCGTATGTGGCGGGCGGTATGAAGGACCCGGGGTAAACCCTTGCTTGGCTTAGCAAATGTTGCGCCATCAAGGCGCCGGACTCAAGCCGTTCCCGCGTTTCGCCCGCCGCCGCGCGCCTGCGGCGGCCGGCTTCGCAGCGCCACGCCCAGGCGCTCCGCCAGCCGCACCAGGTTGGCGCGATCCAGCCCCAGCATGCGCGCGGCGGCTGCCGTGTTGCCCTGGTGCTGTTCCAACGCCTGCTCGACCAGGCGCTTCTGGAAGGCATCGACCTCGGTGCGCAGGTCGCGGGGGGTTCCGGTTGGGGGCAGGCGGGGCGCATCCTGAACCGGCGCAGCCGTCACGCCAGGCAATGCGGCCGCATGCGCCTCCAGGTCCAGGTCCGTCGCCTCGACGGTCACGATGGCGGCGCGGGCGTGGCGTGGCGCGTGGGCCGGCGCGCTGGCCTGCCGGGCCTTGGCCTTGAGCGCGGCGCGGGCGATCAGGTACTCCAGCTCGCGCACGTTGCCTGGCCAGGCATGCGCCAGCAGCGCCGCCTGCGCGCCCGCTGACAGCCGCAGCCCGCGCAGGCCCATGCGGCGGCGGTTTTCCTCGATGAAGGCGCCGGCCAGCACCAGCACGTCCCGGCCGCGCTCGCGCAGCGGCGGCACGTTCAACGGGAAGACGCTCAGGCGATGATAGAGATCGGCCCGAAAGCGCCCGGCCCGCACCTCGGCGGCCAAGTCGCGGTTGGTGGCGGCAATCAATCGCACGTCGACGCGGTGCTCGCGGTCGGACCCCACGCGCTGCAGCTGCCCGTCCTGCAGCGCACGCAAGAGCTTGGCCTGCACGGCCAGCGGCAGCTCGCCGATCTCGTCGAGGAAGAGCGTGCCGCCGTCGGCCATCTCGAACTTGCCGCGCCGGTCGCCCACCGCGCCCGAGAAGGCGCCGCGCACGTGGCCGAAGAGCTCGCTCTCCACCAGCGTCTCGGGCAGGGCCGCGCAGTTGACGCTGACCAGCACCTTGTCGGCGCGCGGCGAACTGGCGTGCAGCTGCCGGGCCACCAGCTCCTTGCCGACGCCGGTCTCGCCGGTGATGAGCACCGTCAGCTCGCTGGGCGCCACCAGTGCGATCTCCGAAGCCATCTGCCGGTAGGCCGGGCTCTGCCCTGCCAGCACCGCGCGCTGCGGCTGCGCGGCCAGCCGGTAGGCCTCGGCCCGGCTGCGCTCGCTCTCGACCGACATGGTCAGCTGGTCCAGCCGAGCGGCGGCGACCACCGTGGCCGCCGCCAGGTCGGCGAAGGCATCGAGCAGGCGCAGGTCATCGTCGGAGAAGCGCTCGGCATGCAGGGCATCCAGGGTGAGCACGCCCCACACGCCCTCGCCCACCTGCAGCGCGCAACCCATGCAGTCGTGCACTTCCAGCTTGTCGCCGGCGCCTTCCACCAGGCCGTCGTAGGGGTCGGGCAAATCGCAGTCGGTGGGAAAGCGCATCGCGCTGGGCGCGCCCAGCAGGGCCTTGAGTCGCGGATGGGCCTCCACCTCGAATCGCCGGCCCAGCGTGTCGGCGCTCAGGCCCTGCACCGACAGCGGCACCAGCACCCCGCCGTCCAGCCGCAGCAGCGCCGCGGCATCGCAGGGCAGCAGCCGGCACATGGCGGCCAGCAGGCGCTGGTAGCGCAGTTCGGCCGGCAACTCGTGGGCGAGGTCGGCCACGAGCGGCAGCAAGGCATCCAGCAGGTGGGAGGAGCGGGTCAAAATGACAGCCAATCAGGTTGAGAAAGAAGTCATTTTCACATTTCAGATTGACCCGCACCGCCTGCAGGTCCTTGATTTTGCTGGGCGCTCCCGCTGGCACGCGGCATGCAATACATGGCGCACACCCCAAGGAAAGGACGAACCCATGTTGACCGATGCACAACGCGCCATCATCAAGGCCACGGTGCCCCTGCTCGAAACCGGCGGCGAGGCCCTCACCACCCATTTCTACAAGATCATGCTCGGCGAATACGCCGAGGTGCGCCCCCTGTTCAACCAGGCCCACCAGGCCAGCGGCACCCAGCCCCGGGCCCTGGCCAACGGCGTGTTGATGTACGCCCGGAACATCGACCGGCTCGAGGCCCTGGGCCCGCTGGCCGCCCAGATCGTCAACAAGCACGTGGCCCTGCAGATACTGCCGGAGCACTACCCCATCGTCGGCGCCTGCCTGCTGCGCGCCATCCGCGAGGTGCTGGGCGCCGAGATCGCCACCGACGCGGTGATCGACGCCTGGGCCGCGGCCTACCAGCAGCTGGCCGACATCCTCATCAACGCCGAGGGCGAGGTCTACGACGCGCTGGCGTCGGCGTCGGGCGGCTGGCGCGGCGGCCGGGCCTTCCGGGTGGCGCGCCGCGTGGCGGAGAGCGCCGAGATCACCTCATTCCACCTGGAACCGGTGGACGGAGGCCCCGTGCTGGACTTCAAGCCTGGCCAGTACATCGGCCTGCGCCTGACGGTGGACGGCAAGGAGATCCGCCGCAACTACTCGCTGTCGGCGGCGCCCAACGGCCGCAGCTATCGCATCAGCGTCAAGCGCGAATCCGGCGGCGTGGCCTCCAACCACCTGCACGACCGGGTGGCCGAGGGCGAGGTGGTGGAGCTCTTCCCGCCCTCGGGCAACTTCTCGCTGGACGAAGGCGACGGTCCGGTGGTGCTGATCAGCGGCGGCGTGGGCATCACCCCGACGCTGGCGATGGCCGAGGCGGCGCTGGGCGGCACCGAGCGCGAGGTGGTCTTCATCCATTACGCACGCAATCCGGAGGTCCATGCCTTCGACGCGCTGGTCGACGACTGGGCCGCGCGCTTCCCGCAGCGCTTCAAGTCCTACATCGCCTACGAGGAACTGGCCCCTGCGCCGGCGCGACAGCCCGACGCCACCGGCCGCCCGCATCTGGAGCAACTGCGTCAGTGGCTGCCGGCAGATGGCAACTTCGACGCCTACTTCCTGGGCCCCAAGCCCTTCATGGCATTCATCAAGCGCTCGCTGCGCGAACTGGGCGTGCCGGACGAACGCAGCCGCTACGAGTTCTTCGGGCCGGCCGAAACGTTGAACTGAGACCGACGGCGGCGGCGAAGCGACCGCCGCCGTGACACGCGGCGGCCACGGGCATCCCGGTGTGCCTGCGCACCTCGCGTGCCCGCATCGGCGATCATCGCGCCCTGCCATCTGTAGAAGGACTTCGATGAGAACCGAACTGCGTACATGGATCCTTGGCTCGGCCCTGGCCGTGATGGCCAGCACGGCCGGCGCCCAGGGCTCCGAACCCCCGGTGCGCCTGCGCGGCACCGTGCAAAGCGTGACCCCCACCAGTGTGACGGTGAAGGAGCGGCGCGGCGAGACCGTCGTGCTCGGCCTGCCGGACAAGCTCGTGGTGCAGGAGGTCTACCCGATCGAGCTGGCCGACATCCAGCCCGGCAGCTTCATCGGCACGGCCGCGATGCCGCAGGCGGACGGCACCCAGCGGGCGATCGCAGTCACGGTGTTTCCGGAGTCGGCGCGTGGCGCGGGCGAAGGCTTCCGGCCATTCGACCTGCAGCCCGACAGCACGATGACCAACGCGACCGTCGCCGATCTGGCCGAAGCGCCGTCGGGGCGGACGCTGCATCTGAAATACAAGGATGGGGAGAAGACCGTCATGGTGCCGGTCGGCACGCCGGTCGTGAGCTTCAAGCCGGGCGACCGCAGCCTGCTCGTTCCCGGTGCCAGCGTGTCGCTGAGCGCGCAGATGGTGAATGGCGCGCCGACGGCGCAGCGCATCAATGCGGGAAAAGGCGGCTTCGTCCTGCCCTACTAGGCGGCCCGCGCCCGTTCAGTGGATCGCGGCTTCGGCCGCGATGCCCATCAGCGTCGACATGGCCGCCAGGCGCATGCGGTGGTTGCGCTGGATTTCCGCGTCGTCGCGCGCCGACGGATCGCGGCCGATCCTGATCGCGTTGGCCAGCAGGTCCATGATGCGGGTGGTCGCAAGGGAATACCCGTCCATGGCCTCGCGCAATTCGTCCCGCAACTGGGCGTCCAGGGACAGCGCCCCGTAGAACTCGGAGACCTCGTTCAACCGACGGCCGGTTTCGCGCAGTTGCGCCTCGACGGCGTATTTCTCAGCTTGGTTCATCGAACATTCTCCTGACGGGGCCGATGTGCCATTCGACTCCTGATGCCCAATTTTGCTATCGCTTTGGCGTCTCGGAGTACGAGACTTGTGTGAACTATTCCCGCTTTCGCAGCCTGAAAAGAGCCCTTAAGTTGTACTTTCAGGCCGTCAAAGGAAGCTGGCCACCAACTGGAACATCACCTTCTTCTGCGAGCCCTCGTTGGGCGCCGGCAGCTTGTCGAGCCCCCACGCGAAGATCAGCCGCCCGCTCAGGTTCTTGCCCAGCGCCGCGTTGAAGCCGAAGCCCATGCTCGTGAGATTCTCGCTGGGCGCGAGCAGCGAATCCGGCGGCCGGAAAGGCTCCACGCGGCCGTAGTCGGTGAACACGAAGGCGCTGCTGGCCAGGGGCAGCGAGCCCAGGTCGAGCGTGGGCAACGGGTGGTGCACTTCCACGCTGGCCGTGTAGCCCTGGTCGCCGGACAGTGCGCCCACCGGGTAGCCGCGCACGCTGCCATCGCCGCCCAGAACGAACTGCTCGGCCGAGGGCAGGTTCTTGTCGCCGGTGGCCTGGCCATTGAGGAAGGCGCGCAGCGAGAAGTCGCCCCCCAGCGCCTGGTTCCAGCGCAGCCAGGCGCGGTCGACCCGGTGCTTGCTCTGGATGTCGGCCGTGGTGGCGTCGACCCAGTAGCTCACGTAGCTGGCCGACACCACGCTGCTGGTGCCCACCCAGGTCCACTCCACGCCCAGGTTCTTGTCCTTGTCGTCGGTCTGCTGCGGAAGGAAGTTGGAGATGAAGTTCTTGCTGACGCGGTCCTTGCCGCCGCCCACCAGCAGCCACTGGTTGCGCGAGTCGACCCACACCGGCTGGCGCACGCCCAGCACGGTGGCGCGCGACTCGCCTGTGATGTTGAGGGTCTTCAGCGGGCCGTGCTTGATCTCCGTGCGGTCCTCGTACTGCGACAGGCTCAGGCGACCGCCCCAGGGGTTGAAGGGGACGGTGTAGCCCAGCGCCCCGCTGCGCTGCCCGTCGGCGCCGGTGAAGGACATGAAGAGCTCGTCGCGCCAGCCCAGCAGGCTGCGGTTGCGGTAGGAGACGCCACCGCGCCATTCGCCGGTCAGGTTGCTGCCCAGGTTGTCCAGCGTGGCCAGCAGTTCGTGGCGCGGCGGCTCTTCCACGGCCACGTTGATGTCGGTGGTGCCGAAGGCGCTGCCGGGCTGCAGGTCGGCCTGCAATCGGATGTCGTTGGTCTGGTTGAACCAGACGAGGCTCTTCTCCAGCTTGTTGAGGTCCACCACCTCGCCGGGCTGCGCGCCGATGCGCGATGCGATGTAGCTCTCGCGCGTGCTCTCGTTGCCCGAGAGCTTGACGGCGCCCACGCGGCCTTCGACCAGTCGCACCTCGATCACGCCCTCGGTCACGTCCTGCTGCGGAATGGTGGCCACCGCGGTCACCACGCCCTTGGCCTTGTAGAGCGCATTCACCCGGTCGGCCAGCTGCTGCAGGTCGGCCAGCGACACCTGCTTGCCGCGGTAGTCGGCCGCGATGGCTTCCAGCTCGGCCGCGCTCAGGATCTGCGAGGGCGTGAAGCGGATCTCCTTGACCGTGACGCGCACGCCGGCATCGGCGCGCGGCAGCGCGGGGGCCACCGGCGCGGCCGGGCGCGTGAGCGGCTGCGCGGGCTGCGGCAGCTCACGCTCGGCTTCGCGGCGGCGCCGCTCCTCCTCGATCTGGCGCTGCTGCTGCGCGCCGGCGTCGATGGACGGCGGCAGGATCACCTGGGCAGCCACCTGGAAGGTGGCCAGGGCAGCGAGGGCCGCTGCGCTTTGTCGAATCATTGCTTGCACTCCGGAACCAGGCCGCACTGATCGCCCAGCGATACCGGCGCACCCGTAAATTTCACAGGCGACGCCTGCTCCTGCTCACCCGTCCGCGCGGCGGCGGCGGAATCCTCGCCCGGCCGGCTGGCCAGCGTGAGCGCCAGTTCGCTGTACTCCAGGGCACTGCGGTTCAGGCCCATGCTGGCGATCTGGTCGAACAGCGCGCCGCGGTAGACGACGTAGGTGTCGGTGAAGACGTGGTTGTCGTACATGGCGAAGCTGAAGGGCGCCCCGGCCGAGTAGATCTGCACGTCCGCGCCCGGCTGGACGCTGCGGTCGTGCTGGTCGACCACCACGCGGGTCATCGGGTTGTTCACCGTCGCGCGGTCGACGATCAGCATGTCCTCCACCGAGATGGCGCCCTGCTTGACGTCCACCGCTGCCGTCCTGGCCTTGAAGTCGTCGATGGCGAAGCCGCCCTGCCCGGCCAGCGCCAGCGTGACCTGGCTGGCCGTTGCGCCCTGGTAGCCGGTGACGGTGCCCTGCACTTCGCTGGCCCCGCCAGCCACGCTTGCGCTCACCACGTCACCCGCCAGGCGGAAGAAGGACGACACGTCGAGTTGGCCGGCCTGCACCGTGCCGTAGGCATTCATCACCACGCCGCGCGCAGTGAGCGTGCCGGCCGTGGCGTTGCCCGCGGTCGACGTGAGGGTGAACACGCCGCCCGATGTGCCACTGGCCACCGACACGTCGTCGCGCGAGACCAGCGTGAAGTCGCGGCCCGTGCGCACGCTGCCGACGTTCAGGCTGCCTTGCGGTGCGGACAGCGTGCCGTCCAGCTGCGCGCTGAAGCTGCCCACCTGCAGGTTGCCCGTGCGCGCCAGCGCGGCGACGCTGCCGGCGCTGCTGGTGAGCGAGCCGGCCGTGAGGTTGCGCCCGGCGTCCAGCGTGATGTCGCCCGGCGCCGTGGCGCTGCCCACCTGCATGTCGCGGCCGCTGGCGGCGCTGATGCCGCCGCCGGTGCTGGTGAGCGAGGTCGCGCCGATGTCGCGGCCTGCGTTCAGGGCGATGTCGCCGCCGGCGACCACCGTGCCCAGCGTGATGTCCTCCGTGGCGCTGGCGCTGAAGCCGGCACCCGACTGGCTGCTGGTGGCCTGCACCGAGCCCGCGCCCGACGTCATGCCGATCGCGCCGGCTGCCTGGGTGCTGCCGGCATCGACGCTGCCCGCGTCGGCCTGCAGCGCGACATTGCCGCCGGTGCTGGTGACGGTGCCCGTCGACACGTTGCCGGTGCTGGCCTGCACGCCGACATTGCCGCCCGCGGTGGCGCTGCCGACCGTTGCGCCCTGCGCGGCGGCGACCTCGATGGCGCCTGCGGCCTGCGTCTGGCTGGCGTCGACGCGGCCCGCGTCGGCCTGCAGCGTGACGCTGCCGCCGCTGCTGGAGACGGCGCCCGTCGACACGTTGCCGCTGCTGGACTGCACGCCGACGTTGCCTCCGGCCGTGGTGCTGCTCACCGTGGCATCGCTGCCTGCCACGATGCTGGCATTGCCGCCCGCGGTGGCGCTTCCCACGCTCGCATCGCCCGCAGCGGCGATGTCGAGATTGCCACCGGCGCTGGTCTGGCTGGCCTGCACCGCGCCGGTGGCGGAATTCATCGCCACGTCGCCGTGGGCGCTGGTCGTGCCTGCCGCGATGTCACCGCCGCTCGTGGCCAGGGCGACGCTGCCCAGCGCACTGCTCACCTGGCCGGTGGCGATGAGGCCGGTGGCGTTGAGGTTGAGGTTGTCGACGGCCGCCAACGTGCCGACTTGCACGCCGCCCTGCACTGCCAGGTCGACGCTGCCGCCGGCGCTGCCATCGAGCTTGAGCAGCCGCATTTCCAGCGCGTTGCCGGGGCCGATGTTGCCGCCGGCATTGAGCGTCACGCCGGCAGCGGGCGCCGTGTCGGCCACGATGTCCAGGCGCGTGTCGCCGCCATCGCGGATGTCGCCGCCGGCCTGGATGTGCACCGCGTCGGCGGCGCCGCTGCCGGAGCTGATGCCGGAGATGGTCGCGTCCGTCGTGGTGTCGATGCGCACGGTGCCGGTGTCGGCCGTCAGGCTGGCGCCGTCGGCCATGCGCAGCTCGTAGGCCGCCAGCTGCATGTTGCCGCCGCTGGACCGCGTGGAGGATTGCGCGCTCATCGTCAGCACGTAGCCCGCCGACACGCCGACGTTGCCGCCGGCCACCAGTTGGCCGTCCAGCAGCATGTCGATCTGGCCGGCCAGGCCCAGCGCACCGCCGGCCGTCAGGTCGCCCAGGAAGAAGTTGCGGCCCGCCACGCCGTTGAGGTACAGGTTGTCCGCGGCCCAGGCGGTGATGCGACCACCGGTGCCTGACACGCCGGTGCCCAGCGCACCGTTGCCCGCCGCGCCGATGCTGCCGCCGTCGGCGCGCAGCTCGACCTGCTCGCCCAGCACGTTCAGCTCGCTGGTGCCAACCGCGTCGGTGATGGAGCCGGCGGCCGTCAGCTTGACCGTCTTGCGCGAGTAGACGGTGTCGACGTTCATGTCGCCCTGCTCCACGATCTCCACGTTGTCGGCAGCCCGCGCCGTCAGCGAAGCTCCGTCGCGAAGGTTCAGCCGCAGCGGCTGCGAGGTGCCCGGCGTGGTGCCGTCGCCCGGCACGAAGCCGATGCCGCCGCCGGCGGCTTCCAGCACCAGGTTGCCCGTCTGCACCGCAGGCGAGGTGCCCAGCGCGTTGGTGATGGAGCCGCGCACCTTGATGCGCGTGTCGCCGGTCACGTCGATGCTGCCCAGCGGCGCGCTGCCCATCGACGCCAGGTAGGCCGCGCCCTTGTCCGTGCCGGCCGCCGGCGCCGCCGTCACCGCCACGTTGAGCGCGTCCACCACCGCGAAGTTGACCGGCGCGCGGCGCAGCACGGTGATGGTGCTGTCGGTCACGATCACGTCGGAGCGCTCGGCAGAGGCCAGCGCCACCTTCATGTCGTCGGTCAGGTCCTGCGGCGCGATGTTGGTGGGCACCACCACCGCCGCCTGCGTCTCGCCGATGGCGGTGCCGGCCTGCAGTGTCACCGTGCGGCCCGAGACGTTGGCGCTCTTGACCACGGGGTTGGTGCTGGTCACGTCCTTGAGCAGGCCGGCGCTGATCGAGATGCCCAGCTCGCGGTCGCTCCACGAGGCCTTGTTCAGGATCGCCTTCGTCTGGTCGACGTCCGCCTTGAACTTGAAGCTGCTGTCGTAGCTGGCCGTGAGCGTGCCCACCGAGCCGTTGAGCTGGTGGTATTGCGCGGTGCGCTCCTTCTCGAACTTGTCGATGGCCGCGGGCGTGCCCAGCGCCTGCTTCTCGGCGGCGCTTGCGTGGTAGGCGAAGGCCGGGTCGTACACCGACGGATCGGCCTGCGTGCTGCGCATCTGCCAGTACAGCTTGTACTGCTGCGTCTGCCCCTGCTCGTAGGACTTGATGGCCATCGCCTGGTTGGCCGTGTTCTGCGCCGTGCCCTCGCGCAGGCCGGCGGTGTCCCAGAAGGCCACCAGCTCGTTCCAGGTGCGCGTGTCGACCGACTCGATCGGGTTGTTGTCGATGATGCGGCCCGGCGTCTTGAGCAGCACGTCGCCGCCCTTGGACACCACGGTGTCCACCAGCAGGTCGCCGTTGGCGTTGCCGCTCCAGGTGCCGGCCTCGATGCCGATGTCGCCCTGGGCCGAGGCGCGCAGGCCGTACAGGCCGCGCTTGCTGAGGTCGGTGCTGTAGCCCACGTTCACCTTCAGCGGCGAGGCGATGCTGCCGATGCTGCCGCCCTGCGTGCTCAGGTCCATGCGCTGGCCCTGGATGAGGCTGCTGGTGCGCGCCGCGAGGATGCTGCCGTCCGAGGCCAGCGTCACGCGGCCGTTGCCGTCCAGCACGCTGCCGCCGGCGGTGATGGTGCCCACCCGCAGGTCGCCCACCGTCTGGTCCACGTTCACGTTGCCCACGGTGGCCGCCGCGTTCAGCTCGCCGCCGTTCACCGCCACCTGCACCGCCTTGGCCGGGTTGCCGTTGATGGCGCCGCCCACGTCGCCGGTGGCGTTGAGCGTGACGTTCCTGCCCGTCACCAGCGCCGTGTCGTTCATCTGCACGATCGAGCGGTCGGTGGTCGACACGCCGGCCGCCGCCGTCACGCCGCTGCCGGCGTTGATGGTGGTGTTGCCCGAGCTGTTGCGCACCTCGCCCTTGAGCAGCACGTCCGCGGCTGAGTTGATCGCCACCGTGCCGGTGTCGTAGCCGCTGAACTCGATGCGGATCGGGTTGTCGGCCTTGAGCGTCTTGGTGGTGATGGTCTTCGTCGGCGTGGTTTCCGTGAAGGTCATGTGGTAGTCGCCGGCGATGCACAGCGTCCACCAGTTGCAGGTCGACCATTCGTCGGTCTTCACCCACAGCGACGAGCCGCTCTGGCGCGTGTCGGAGCTGGTGGTATAGCCGGTGCCGGTGGCGCCGGTGTCCTTGTAGAGATACGTGCCGTTGTCCAGCCGGAAGCTGCTCAGCACGTAGGGGCCCGACTGGCTCTCGACATGGCCGGTGGGCGCGTTGCGCAGGTCGCTGGAGCCGAAGAACTGCGCGCCCGAATACTCCCAGTAGGTGATGGTGGAGTTGTCGGTGCCGGTGGTCCAGGCGTAGCGCAGGCCGTTCTGCGGCGCGTAGCTGGTGATGCGGCCGCTGCTGGCGCTGGTGTCGGCCACGCCGTTCTTGGTCACCACGCCGTTCTCGCGCTTGTAGATGGTGGTGATGGCCGGCGTGTTGACGTCGGCGCTCTGGATGTCGGTGATCTCGATGATGCCGGCGATGCCGCGGCCGGTGCCGGTCGAGTCCTTGCCGGTGTCCAGCTTGTTGATCACCACCGCCAGGCCCGTGGGGTTGTCCACCTTGATCTGGCCGTAGCCGTCCAGCGCGCGCAGCGTGCCCGCCGTGCTGGAGGTGTTGATGATCTGGCCGTAGGCCTGGATGTAGCCGCCGCTGACCTGCGTGCCGTCGAGCTCGAAGCGGTTGTTCACCACGTCGTAGCTCGCGCCGATGTTGCCGTAGTCCGAGACCAGCTTGTACAGGCCACCCGTTGCCGCGGTGCGCGTGGACCAGTCGGTCGTGTTGCGGTCGGCCTTGGCGAAGTCCATGTCGACTTCCAGGCGCTGCAGCAGCGCGTCGTAGCGCACCTGGCCCGCCGCCACGGTGTAGAAGCTGTAGCGCAGGCCGGCCTTGGTGGCCGCGTCGGCGTTGTTGTAGGCCGTCACGGCCGCGTCCAGCGAGGACTGGGCGATGCCGAAGAAGCTGGCCGGGCCGGTGAGCTTGGGCGAGACCGGCAGCGTCAGGTTCCAGTTCTCGATGCCGCTTTGCACCAGGCTGTTGATGTTCAGGTAGCGCGCGCTCAGGAACACGCTGCCGTTGGCGATGATGCCGTTGCCGGTGGTGGTCAGGCCGTCCTTGATCGAGCCCGCGTCGCCGCCCACGTGGAAGAAGTTGTCCACGTAGCTTTGCACGAAGTCGCCGTTCTGCGCCTTGATGTCCACCGAGCCCGCACGGATCGAGCCGTTGGACAAAATGCTGCCCGCCGCACTGTGCACGTTGACCGAGCCGCGCAGGTTGGCGATGTCGCCCGCCAGCTCGATGTTCGGTGCCGGCGACAGCACGGTGGTGCCGGCCGCGTTCGGGTCGTAGGTGCTGCTGATGTTGATCGAGGGCTTGGGCGCGCCGCTGCTGTCGCGCGTGAGCACCGTCAGGCCGCCGGCGCCGGTCGAACCCGCGTTCAGCCGGTCGATGTCGCCGGTGGCGTTCACCAGCACGCCGTTGAAGCGCAGCGTGCCGCCCTCGTCGCTGTTGATGGTGAGGTTGCCCAGCTTCAGGAAGTTGGGCGTGTTGTTGGTGATGTCGATGCGCGCATCGCCCGGCGAGTTCAGGCTGCCCGTGCCTTCCAGCTTGTCGCCGGTGACGCGGATGTTGCCCAGTTTCACGGTGATGTCGTCCACCGTGATGAAGTCGGCGATGGGGCCGTTGGCCCGCGTGGTCGACTGGTTGGGCAGATCGGCCGTGACCTGCGCCAGGTTGGTCGAGGCGCTGGTCTTGCTGTCCAGCGCGGAGCCCAGGGCGGTGTAGGTCTCCGACACCTTCTGGACGTAGCCGGTGCTTCCGTCGAATTTGCCGGCCTCGGTGTCGATGGTGGTGGCGGCGGTGCTGATGCTGGAGCGGGCCGTGGCCGCGTTGTTGCTCAGCGTGGTGATGCCGGTGACGATCGCGTCCTGTCCGTTGGCCGATCCCTTGAAGGCGGCGGCCAGGGTGGCCTGGTTGCTGCTGATGGTCGCGTTGTTCGCCGCGACCTTGGTCGCCGCCGTGTCGATCAGCGCATTGCGCGTGTCCACATTGCCCAGCAGCGTCTGGATTTCGCCCGCGTAGGTCTTGATGCTGGCCTGGCGCGTGTCGATCTCGGCCTGCAGGGTGTTGTATTGCGCCGTGCCCACCGTGAGCGACTGCATCTGCGTGCGGCGCGTGTCGATCTCGCCCAGCAGGGTGTTGATCGAGCCGTTGCGCGCGCCGATGGTCGTCAGGTCGGTGGCGTTGGCGCTGCGCTGCGTGGCGATGCTCGACAGCTGCGTCACGTTGTCCGCGATCAGCGCATTCATCGACACGTAGGTTGTGTTGGCCGCGTTGAAGCCGCTGAGCTTGCGCAGTTCGGTGTCGATGCTGCTGTTGGTCGTGACCAGCGTGGCGCCGTTCGTCGCGATGCTGCCGGCGCTGGTGCCGATGCTGTTGCCCGAGGTCACCGCAGACGTGGCGGTGGTCTGGATCACCTGCCCGCTGCCCGTGACCTTGCCGGTCTCGCTCATCACCTGCACCTGGTACTGGCGGATGCGCGTCTCGGCCACTTCGCGCGGCGTCGGGTTGCTCCACTGGCCCGGGTTGATCACCGGCTGCCCCGTGGTCGCATCGACCAGGATCTGGCCGCTGCCGTCGGTGCTGCCCTTCGCCAGGCCCAGCTCCACCAGCTTGTACATCAGGAAGTTGATTTCCGACTGGTAGGCGCCGGTGGCGATGGTGTCGCCGGCGTACTGCGACATCAGGTTGCGCAGGCGCTGGATGCGGTCCAGGATGTCCGCGCCGATGCCCTTGGCCAGTTCCACCGAGTAGCTCACGCCTTCGCTGGCGGTGGCCTTCATGCGCCACAGCACGGTCTGGCCGATGACCACCGGGTTGCCGTTGACCAGCACGCGGTTGCCGTTCGCATCCGTCTGGTAGACCGGCGCGTACACCGGCGTGCTCACCGGGTTGCCGTTGGCGTCGATCAGCTCGATCTCGAAGCTCAGCGAGGCGCGGCGGTTGATGCCGGTCATCGCGATGCCGTCCACGTGCACCGTGGCGGCGCCGCCGGTGAAGGTGCTGCCGCCCGTCACGTCGAAGGACACGTCGCCGCCGCCGAACAGGTTGCTGATGCCGCTGGCCACGGCGGCCGCGGCCTCGCGGTACAAGTCCTTGCCGACGCCCTTGGCGCTGGCGGTCACCGTGCCCTTGTCGGCGTACAAGGCGATGTCCTGCGCCGCCTCCACCGTGCTGCCGGCGGCGAGGTCGACCCTGGCGTTGCTGGCGATTCGCACTGTGGGTTCCGGCGTGATGCTGATCGGGATTGCCGTCTTGTTCCACAGGTTGACGGCGGCGCTGGCGTCGATGCGCGTCTGCGTTCCGTCCGAGCCCTGCCCGGCGGCGAGCGTGATGGAGCCGTCGTCCGCATGCACGGTGGCGTTGCTGCCCACCAGCACCCGGTTGTTGCCGTTGTAGACGATGTCCGCGTAGCCCGAGGGTGCGCCGGCCAGGCCGTACACGTTGACCGAGGCCCGCGCGTCCAGCGACACGTTGGAGCGCGTGCCGGCGCTGATGTTGCCGATGTCGCTGCTCAGCAGCGCGCTGTCGCCCAGCGACACGGTGGCATCGGACTGCAGCACGGAGATGCGCGAGGCGGCCTGCGCCACCGAGATCGCGCCGCCCGAATCCACCTTGGCCTTGTCGCGCGCCACGATGTCGTTGGACGCGTCGATGTTCACCGTGGCCAGGCCCGCCGAAGGCATCAGCGCATGCACCACGGCACGATCGCCGATGGCGGCCGTGGTGTCGTGCCGGATGACCGTGGTGCTGGAAGCCGCCGGCAGGTCGATCAGGCCGCCGGAGCCCGAGTCGATGTTGAAGGTGGCAGTGTCGCCGTTCGTGGAACCGATCCAGTCCTTGCGGCTGCTGTTGCCCGCGACGATGTCGATGTCCTGCGCGGCCACGCGTCCGTCCGCGCCCACCTTGGCGCCCACGGTGCTGTTCACTGCGTTGTCGGCCTGCGCGCCGCTGGCGCCCACCACCGAGGCATTCACGCTGTTGACGGCCGCGTTGTAGTGGGTGGTGTGCGTCGCCTGCACCTTCACGGCCTTGGCCGTGATGCCGTGCGTGGCGTCGCCGCTGCCGGTGCCCGCCTGCGTGTTGCTGGTGCTGGCGGTGCGCGCCGAAGCCGCGGCACCCGAGATCAGGCCGCCGCTGCCCGAGGTGGCGTTGGCGAAGTTGCTGTCGGTGCCGCCAGCCACCACCTGGACCGAATTGGCCAGGCTGGCCGGCGTGGTCACCGGCGCGCCGATCTTCGCGCCGTCGCCCACGGTGGCCTGCGTCACACTGTTCGAGGTGGCGCTGGCATCGTTGAAGCCCGCCGCCACGATGCCGCCGGCCAGGCCCGAGACATCCGCCGACTGGCTGGTGTTGTTGGTGGCGTTGACCGCCGCATTGCCGGTCAGCGTGATGGCGCTGCCCGCGCCGATGCTGCTGTTGACGCGGCTGTCGTGCGAGGCCTTCGCCTCCGTGGCGTTGATGCCGGCGAACAGGGCGCCGGAAGCGCCGGCCGCGTTGGCCCGCACGTCCGCCCCGCTGCCGCTCAGGGCCTGCGTGGCCGACACCGTGAGGTTGCGGCCGGTGAACTGCGTGTTGGCGCCCAACGCCGCGTCCACGCGCGACACCGCGTCGGCGATGGCGACCGAGGCGCCCGCCGCGGCGCCCAGGCCCACGTTCACGCCCTCGGCCTGCGCCTGCGCGCGGGTCTTGCCTGTGGCCGAGACGCTGGCGTCCTGCGACAGCACGACCTGCCCGCCGCCGATGCCGGCATCGACGTCCGGCCGGGCCGTGGCCGTGGCCACGGAGCCGCTCAGGGCCAGCCCCAGGCCGGCGGCGGCGGCCACGGTGTGGGCCTGCGCGTTGACGTCGCCGCTGGCGGACACGTCGAGCGAGCGCACCGCGTCGCCCGTGCCGGAGCCAATGGCGGCACCGGTCCCGACGGTGGCGCTGGTGGCACCGCCGATGTCGGCCGTGGCCACCGATGCACCGCCTGCGACCGCGCCCACGCTGGCACCCCAGGCCTGCGCATTGAGCGAGCGGCTGTCGGTGGCGTTGACGATCACTTCGTCGGCCTGGTGCACGGCCACGTTGTTGCCGAGCGCGGCGCGGGTGATGCTGCCGTCCGACAGGCCCGCGTAGGCCGCGTTGAGCGCCACGATGCCGCCGGTGCCGGCAAAGCCCTGGGCCGCGGCCGTCTCGGCCAGCGACGCGCGCACCTTGATGTCGCCCGTCGCGCGCAGCGAGGCGTTGTCGCCCACCAGCGCCTGGTTGTTGATGTTGAAGCTGGCGATGCCCACGCCGGCGCCCAGGCCCAGCGCGCCCACCGACACGGCGCCGGTGGTCATGCCGAAGTCCAGCGTGCCGCGTGCGTTCACGCCGATGTCGCGGCCGGCCTGCAGCACTGCGCCGCTGCCCACCTGCGCGGTGTTGCCCGAGGGCAGCGCACTCGACAACGAACTGCTGATGCTCACCGACGATCGCTTCGCCTGCGCCTGGCCGCCGACGTCGCGCATGCGCGCGTCGTTCGAGCCGGCCAGCATGCGGCCCACCGTGTCGTCGCCGGCCTGTGCGTCGGCTTCCTGGTTCACGTTGCGCGCGTTGCCGTCGTGCGAGAGCTGGTCCTTCGCGTCCTGGCTCATCGCCTCGCCCACCGCGTACACGGCCACGCCGCCGGCCAGGCCGACCAGGCCGCCGGCACCGCTGACCACCGTGGTGTCGAAGCGCTGCTTGCCCAGCGCGTTGGCCTGGATGTCGCGTGCCGCCGTCACCTTGGCGCCGGCGCCGAGGGTGGCGCCGGTGCGGTTGTTCATGGTGCCCACGTCCACGCCGCCGGCCAGCGCGCCGGCGCCCAGCGCCACCGAGCCGGTGATGACCTGCGAGCGCAGGTCGTTGCGCGCGGTGACGCTCACGTCCTGCTTCGCGTTGGCGCCGGTGTTGCTCTGGTTGATCTGTGCGTTGTCGCCGATGAAGGCCTGCGTGTCCGAGCGCACCGACTCGACCGAGATCGCGCCGGAGATGCCGGCGTAAAGCCCCGCCGCGCCGCTGGCGGTCACGCTGAACAGGTCTTCCGAGGACGTGGCCTGAACCTGCACGCCGCGCGCATCGCTCACGGTGGCGTCGGTGTCGGCGCCGCTGTAGGCCGTCATGTCGCTGGTGTTGTTGCCCAGCGCGTTGACCGTGGCGCCGCCGCCGATGCCGGCCTGCGTGTCCTTGGTGATGCTGCTGACACCCACGGCCGCGCCGACGCCGGCCACGCCGATGCCTGCGGCGGCCGCGCCGGCCACCATGTCCACCGGGGTGTCGCTGCGCGCGGCGATGCGGGCGTTGCCGCCGGCGTCGATGCGCGTGCTGCCGCCGGCCACCAGGGCCTGCGTCTTGTCGGCGATGGAAACCACCGCCACCGAGCCGGCCACCGCCACGCTGCCCGCGGCCGACAGGCCGATGCCCATGTCCAGCACCTGCGTGCGGCTTTCGGCCTGCACCTGCACGTCGCGCGCGGCCTTGACCTGCGCGCCGGTGCCGATGCTGGCCAGCGTGTCGTTGTCGGACACCAGCACGTCGGCACCCGCGCCCACGGCCACCGCGCCCGCGCCCGAGGCTGCGCCTGCCAGGCCCAGGTGGAACTGCTCGTTGCCTGCGGCCACGCGCACCGACTGCGCGGCGTTGGCGCTGCCGCCGGCGGTGTTGATCTGCGCGTTGTTGCCAATCTCGGCGTGGGTCGAGGTGTCGATGGTCGACACGTTGGCGCCCAGCGTGATCGCCGCCGCGCCGGCCCCGGCGCCGGTGACGGCGTAGGCCTTGACGCTGTCGCTGTTGGTGGCGCTCACGCCCAGGCCGTTCATGGCCGTGGTCTGGCGCGTGGCATTGCGCTGCTGCACCAGGGCACGGAAGGCGTCGCGGCCGCTGATGTCGTTGCCCTGCGCATCCGTGGGCGCCAGGCCGCTCTTGCTCACGCGGCCTTCGCCCGTGATGTTGGCGCCGTAGCTGACGTCGTAGTGGCCGGTGGCCACCTGCACGGCCGGGCCGTTGCCCAGGGCCTGCACCGAGGCGCCGTCGCCGATGCGCCCCAGCGTGGTCTTGTCCAGCACCACCACGCCCACCGCCGCGCCCACCGCGGCCGAGCCGCCGGCTGCCGCGCTGCCCGCGATCAGGTCCACGGCGGTGCGGCCATCGGCCGCCACCACCGCATTGCCGTTGGCGCGCACGGTGGCGTTGTTGTCGATGCGCGCCTGCGTGTCGGTGGTCAGCGTATAGGCGGCCGCCGAGCCCGCCAGGCCCGCCGAGCCGCCGGCACCGAAGCCGATGCTGGTCAGGCGCAGGTCATCCTGCGAATCGGACTGCACGGCGACGTTGCCGCCGGCCTCCACCCAGGCGCCCTGCCCGATGACCGCCTGCGTGCTCTTGTCCATCACGCCGACGTCGCCCGCGGCGCCGCCGCCCACCGAGCCGCCGCCGCCCGCGCCCACGACCATGTCGAACACGGTGGTCTGATCGCTGGCCGACACCCGCACCGCCTGCGCGGCCAGTGCGTCGCCCTTGTTGAGTTGCGCGTTGCTGCCGATGCCCGCCAGCGTGGTGTTGTCCAGCACGTTGACGATGGCCGCGCCGCCCACGGCCACCGAGCCGGCGGCCGCTGCGCCGATGGCGTAGGTCTGGAAGTCCTCGCTGGCCTTGGCGTCCAGCGAGGTGGTGCCGACCGCATGTGCCTGCACGCCGCTGCCCAGGGTCGCGCGCGTGTCGTTCTCGATGGTGTGCACGCCCGCGGCCACGCCCACGCCGGCGGAGCCACCGACGGCCACGCCGCTCACGATGTCGAACACCGACAGGGTGTTGCCGGCCTTGAAGCTGAGGTCGCCGCCGGTGCGAAGGCGCGTCGCGGTGGAATCCGCCACGTAGGCTTGCGCCGTGTTCCTGCCCACCAGCACGTTCGCCACGCCGGCCACGCCGACGTTGCCGCCCACCGCGCCGGAAAAGCCGATCAGGTTCACGTCCTGCGTGTTCTGCGCCGCCAGCGAGATGCCGCCGGTGCCGGTGACGTTGGCACCGCCGTCGATGTGCGCGGTGGTGGTGTTGGTGCTGGACACCGAGGCGCTGGAAACGCCCACGCCCACCTTGCCGGCGACGGAAGCCGCCACCGCGAGCGAAGTCGCGCTGGTGTCGTTGCCGCTGTCCAGCGAGACCTTGCCGCTGGTCGTCACCGTGCTGCCGCTGCCGATGGCCGCCTCGGTGGTGTCGGTGAACACGCTCAGTGCCACCGCGCCCGACACGGCGGCGCTGTCGCCGGCCGCGCCGGAAACGGCCTCGGCGTAGTAGTTGGTGCCGCCCAGCAGCGGGCCGCTGGTGAGACGGTCCGGCAGGTTCTTCACGTCGTCCACGCTGCTCACCTGCAGCGACACGCCCGGAATGCTCACCCGCTGGTTCTGCGCCGAGAGCGACAGGCTGTCGGCGTTGACCTGCGCGCCACTGCCCAGCAGCGCCTGGTAGCTGTTGTTGGAGACCACGGTCGCCACCGAGGCGCCGATGCCCACGTTGCCGCCCACGGCACCGGCCCACGCCTTGGCGCCCAGCATGCTGGTGTTGGTCGCATCGATGCGGATCGCACCCGCGTCGTCGATGCGCGTGTTGGCGCCGATGCGCGCCAGCGTCTGCGCGTTGGACACCACCACCGCGAAGGCGCCGGCCACGCCCACCTTGTTGCCGCCCGCGCCGGCCACGCCCTCGGCGGCCAGCTTGCGTGCGAAATCGGGCGAGGTGTTCTGGGTCGACTCGGCCGACACCGTCAGGTCGCCAGCCGTGGCGACGTGCGTGCTGTCGGCCAGCTGCGCGCTGGTGCTGTTGTCGGCGAGGCTGATGCCCACGCCCACCGCCACGCCCACCTTGGTCTTGGGGTCGACCGCGTCGCCCGCGCCGCGGGCGCTGAAATTGCTGTCGTTGTTGGCGCTGACCGTCATCGCGCCGCCGGACGAGAGCGTGCGTCCGCCGGTCACGCCGGCCTGCACGTTGTCGGCCAGGTCGTTCACGCCCACGGCCGCGGCGATGGCGACCTTGCCGCCTTGCGCGCCCTGGTTGCTCTGGCTGCCCTGGCTCTTGCCCAGGGTCTGCGAGCTTTGCGAACCGTCGGCCTGCGTCTTGTTGTCGGCGTAGGTCTTGTCGGACTGCGAGCCGCCCGCGGTGGCGGTGGCATCGGAGGTGTAGGCGCGCGTGGCCTCGGCACCGAGTTCCAGGCTGCCGCCGGCCGAGAGGTCGCGGTCCAGCGTGGCCTGCGTCTGGCTGTCGCTGGTGATCACGGCCACGGCGGCGCCCACGGCCGCGGTGCCGGACTTGGCCGTGCCCTTGGCAGTGGCGGTGTGCGCGCCGCTGCTCGTGGCCTGCAGTGCCACGTCGCCGGTGGTCGAGATGCCCGCGCCCGAAGCGATGGTGGCGCGCGTGTTCTGGTTGATGGTGCTCACGGCCACGGCCGCGTCGAAGGCAAGCTTGCCGCCGGTGGAGCCGGCCGTCGCGGTGGCTTCGCTGTCCACGCTGCTGGTGGCACTCAGCTTGAGATCGTTGGCGTTGCTCACGCTCGCACTGGTGCCGATCTGCGCGGCGCTGGTCGAATCGACCAGGTTGATCGCCACCGATGCGCCCACGCCTACCTGGCCGCCGGTGGCGCCGCCGCTGGTCGTCGGCGTGGCGGAACCCACCACCTTCACGGTGTCCTGCGCCTGCAGGTTCACGTCGCCGCCGCCGGCATCCAGGGTGGCGCGATCGCCCACCTGCGCCTTGCTGGCGGTGTCGACGATGTTCAGCGCCAGGGAAGCCGCGATGCCAACCTTGCTGCCGCCCGCGCCCGACTGGGCAGAGGCCGAGAGGTCGTGCCGCAGGCCGCCGCCCGCGTCGGCCATGGCGGCGCCGATGGCGATGCCGTTGGCGCGCACCACCGCGTCCTGCCCCACGCTGGCGGTGGTGGCCGAGTCGACCTGGTTCACCGACACGCCGGCGCCGATGCCCACCTGCGCGGTCTTGCCGACCGCCGTGCCGTCCGAGCTGGCGCTGGCGTCGGTCTGGCCCTTGGCGTCCAGCGCGAACTTGCCGCTGGTGGACACCGTGCGGCCGTTGGCGATGGTGGCACTGGCCTGCGCTTCGACCACGTTCACCGCCACGGCCGCCGCCACCGACACCTTGCCTTCGCCGGACGAGGCCGACTTCTTGCCGCCCGCCGCGCTGCCGGTCGCACCCTGCTGGCTGCTGCTGCCGACGTTGTTCCTGGCCTGCTGCTGCTTGCCGTAGTCGAGCTGGCTGTTGGTCTTGTCGTCGACTGTGGCGTCTTCCTGCTTCTTGCCGCCGGCATCGGTCTTGCCGGCCTCGTCGTCGGACTTGCCGCCCTTGGAACTGGCGCTGGCGGTGGTCGCGTGCTGCGACACCGAACTGGCGGCCACGCTCACGTCGCCGGTGGCGACGAGGATGTCGCGCTCGACGCTCGCGCTGGTGTTGTCGTCGACCAGCGCCAGGCCCACGGCCGCGCCGATGGCGGCCTTCTCGCCCTGGGCGCTCCCCTTGGCCTTGGTGGTGGTGCTGTTCGTCTGATCGGCCGACAGCGACACGCCGCCGGCATTCGAGATCGCCGCACCGGCGCCGATGCGTGCGCTGGTGCTGTTGTTGAGCATCGCCAGCGCCAGGGCCGGCGTGATCGCAATGCCGCCGGACGCGCCGGCCTCGGCCTCGGTGGCTGCTTCATGCGCCGCCTTGGCATCCAGCGAGATGGCGCCGGTGCTGGCCACGCCGGCCGCGTCCTCGATCTCGGCCGTGCTGCGGTTGCCCACGACGTTCACCGCCACCGAAGCGCCGATCCCGACCTGGCCGCCGCTGGCGCCCTTGTCGACCGGCACCGCCTTGGCGCTGATGCTGGTGTTGTTCTCTGCGGAAAGCGCGACCGGCCCTGCACCCGCGTCCACGCTCGCGCCGCCCTGCACCGCTGCGCGGCTGCTGGTGTCCACCAGGTTCAGCGCCAGCGCGCCGGCCACGCCGACCTTGCTGCCGCCCGCGCCGGCGCTGGCCTGCGCGTCGATGGTGTGCACGCTGTCACTGCCCACCGGCGTCATGCCGGCGCTGAGCGACAGGCCCTGCGAGCTGATGTGCGCGTTGCCGCCCACCAGTGCCTCGGTGACAGAAGCCACCTTGTTCACCGACACGGCGGCGCCGATGCCGATCTTGCTGGTGCCGTCGTCGGTGGGCAGCGCATTGCCGTCCGCCGAGACCTTCGCATCGGTGTTGCCGGACGCGGCCAGCGTCACGCTGCCGGCCGCGGTCACGTCCACCGGCAGCTGCGCGCGCGTGGTGGCGTTCTGGATGTTCACGCCCACCGCCGCGGCGACTGCCACCTGCCCTTCGCTCGTGCTGGCCGAGGCCTGGCCGTTCTTCTGCGCGTCGACGCCGCCGCTGGTGGAAGCCTGCTGCTTGGTATCGCCGACGTTGTTGGCGCCCTGCTTCTTCTTGCCCAGCGCCAGCTGCTTGCCGACCTTCTGGTCGACAGAGCCGTCTTCCTTGGGTTTGCCCGTGCCGGAATCGGTGGCTCCGGCATCCTCGGACGCATGGCCGCCGCTGGCGCTGGCCGTGGCGTCCACGGTGCTCGACGAGGCGCCGGTGGCCTGCAGGCTCACCTTGCCCTTGCCTGCGCCGCCGGTGCCGTCCGCGACGATGGCGCGTGCCGTGCCGGCCGACACCAGGTCGTCGACCAGGGCCACGCCCACGGCCGCGCCGATGGCCGCCTTGCCGCCCACGGCGCTGCCCTTGGCGGCGGTCTCGGTGCTCGATGCTTGCGAGGCCACCAGCGACAGGTCGCCGCTCAGCGTGAGTGCACCACCGGTGCCCAGGCTCGCCTGCGTGGTGTTGTTGACGATGGAGACCGCGGCCGAGGGCGTGATGGAGATGCCGCCTTCGGAGCCGGCCTCGCTCTCGGTCTTCGCCGCGTGGGTGCTGGTGGCCGAGAGGCCGAGGTCGCGCGCACCCGCGAGCTGCGCGCCGTCTTCCAGGCTGGCGACCGTGCGCGTGCCCAGCACGTTGACCGCCACCGAGGCGCCGATGCCCACCTTGTCGCCGGTGGTTGGGCCGTCCGAAGGCGCGGCCTTGGCGCTGCTGCTGCCGTCTTCATTGGCCACCAGCGACACGTCGCCCGTGCCGCCCGCCATCGTCACGCTGGCGCCGCTGCGCAGTTGCCCATGGGTGGCGCTGTCGATGGCATTGACCGCCACCGCGCCGGCCACGCCGACGCCGCGCGCCCCGGCACCCGACAGCGCCGTCGTGGTGAAGGCGTTGGACGCCACCGTGGGCGACATGGTCGCGCCGATGCTGGCGCTGCCCGCCTGCAGGCTCTGCGCGACATAGGCCTCGTTCTTCAGGCTGGCCAGGTTGACGGCCACCGCCACGCCCACGCCGTTGGCGCCGCCGGTGGCGCTCGCGTCGGCACTGGCAGTGACCCGGCTGCCGGCCCGGCTCTGGATGCTGACATCGCCCGTGACCGTGGCGGCCTGCGAGGACGCCATGTAGGCCTGGGTGCTGCTCTTCAGGTCGCTCACCACCACGGCGCCGGCCACCTTGATGCCTTCGCCATCGGCGTTGTCGGCGGTGCTGGCGCTGTCCTTGTACTTGGCCAGGGTCTGGCTGCTTTCGCTGCCGCCGCTGCTGTCTTCCTCCGCGCCCTGCGCCGAAGCCTTGGCCGTGACAGTGGCCGTGTGGCTGGCCGTGGCCGACAGGTCGAGCGAGCCGGCGCTGATGCGCGCGGCGCCATCCACCGCCGCGGTGGTCGTGCTGTCGATGAGGCTCACCGCCACCGAGGCGCCGGCCGCGTTGCTGCCGGCCGCCGAGGCGTCGGCGATGGACACGGTATTCACCGCGTTGCTGGCGGACAGGCCCAGCTTGCCGCCCACTTGCAGGTCGGCGCTGTCGGTCACGCGCACCTGGGCGCTGCTGGTGACGTCGGACACGGCCACGGCCGCATCGCCAGCCAGGTTGGCCAGTGCCGAGGTCGGCGCCGCATGGGTGCTGGCGGACGAGCTGGCGCTCAGCGTCGCATCGCGGCCGGCTTTCAGCACGGTCGTGCCGCCGACGTTGACGGCTGCGCTGGAACCCACGCGCTGCACTGTCGCAGCCACCGGCAGTGTGAAGGTGTCGGTGTTGACGGTGGCGCGTGCGGTCGCGCTCAGGTCCTGCTTCGCATGCAGCTGGCTCGACTGGATGTCGACCAGGGCCGTGGCCTGCGCCATCTCGATGCCGCTGGAGACGGCCAGCGAGGCATCGGTGCGGGTCGCGTTGGCTTCCAGCTCGATGGTGTTGGCCACCAGCTGCGCGCCGGCCAGGCGAATGGCGGCCGTGCCGCCCTGCGCCTGCTCGGCCACGATGCGGATGCGGCCGTCGGCATTCACGATGGCCGAGGCGGTGGTCAGGCCGTTGGCGTTGACGACGTCGCTGAAGTCCGGCGCCGTGCCCTGGAAGGCCGCGCCGCTGTAGATCACGCCGCCGACGTTGATGGCGCCAGCGCTCAGCGTCACGCCGTTGATGGCGTTGATGCGGCCCTGGACCGAGATCACGCCGTCGGGGTTGAGGGGCGCCGTGCCGTTGAGCAGGGCCGCCACCGAGGCCGCGTTGGGGTTGTTGGGCGAATTGAAGAAGCCCTGCACGAAGGCGCTGGTGGGTGTCGTGAGCGTCAGCGAGCCCACGTTGACCACGCCGCTCGCCCCCACCAGCACGCCGTAGGGATTGGCGAACCACACGTTGCCGCCGATCGCGCCGTTCTTGATGGCGTTCACCACGCCATTGATGTCGGTGCGCGAGTTGCCGCTGATGATGTTGATGAGGTTGTTGGCGCCTGCGGGCAGGTGCAGGTTGGCGATGTCGCCTGCCGTCACGCCGAAGCGCGAGAAGGAGTTGAAGGCGTTGCCACCGCTGGTGGTCGTGGTCTGCACGTTGGCCACGTTGCCCGCGGCGTTCACCGTGGTCTGCGTGCGGCCGTCGGGAACGATGTTGTCCGCCGGCCCGGCCCGCGCCATCAGGGGCGCGGCGGCCCCCGTCAGTGCCGCCAGCAGCGCTGCCACGCGACGGCGCCGTGCCCCGCCCTTGCCGCGTCCCCTCGCCGTCTCGGCCACTGCCACCCACATGGACAGGGCGTCGTTCCAGACGACACGGTAGACACGGTTCATGGACGAATGGCTGTGCATGCGGTTTCTCCAGGCTCGGGCACCGGCACGCACAACCCATCGCCGGGTGGCACGCCGTGGAAGGACGAGGTGTCACCGGAACAGGTAACGTTGGATTACATTTTAGTAACCGACTGTGTACTAATGACTCAAGATGTGTACGGGTTAGCCCCTAGAAGAAACCCTTAGATGTGAACTAGTCGGCAGCATGCGCGGCTGTCCATCGGGAGCGGTGCGCGTGGCTCGAACCGGTTCGAAAAAAGAGAAGGGCCGGACTCCTTGCGGATTCCGGCCCCTGGGGCCCCGGCGCGCGAACCATCGCTGCGCCAGGTTGGATTTCCTGTGACGCGAACGCTTAGGGCGCGGTCACCACGATCTGCGCCATCGGGCTGTAGCCATCGGCCGTGTCGTTGCCGTTCTGTCGATTGAAGGCTTGAGCGAAATCGGTGCCGACAGAAGGCGCCACGTCGCTGACCTTGCGGACGCCAACATTCAGCGAGTCGTACGGACCGGACACGCCCGTCGGCGCCGCGCCGCGGTGCTGCGTGTTGTAAGCCACCTCGTAGATGACGGTGTCGGGCAGCACTAACTTGAGGTCACTCAGGTCGAAGTTGAGCTTGAAAGCGAAGCCGTTGTAGCACTTGTTGTCGGCAGCCGCACGCCACTGTTTGGGATCGGTGCAGGTAGCGTCCGCTGTGGGGCGGTACGGCATGGCGAAGGTCTTAGTCAAGGTGGTCAGTTCGTGGCCACTCGCATCAAGCAGTCGGATCGTTACCGGATGGTCGAAGGTGGCGTTGGCAGCCGAGGCACAGGTTCCGGCGTCCCACGAGCCCGTCTGGCACGCCCAGCTGCTCATGGCCACCGTCACGCTGCGCAGCAGGCGGGGCGTGCCCGCGGCGAGCGTCACCTTGTCCCCCAGGCTGACGAGGCTCTTGGCCTCGAAACCGTAGCTGGCCATGTTCGGCGGGAAAGGCGCGGCGACCGAGTCGAAAGCAGCCGCTTCCGCCAGCAGATTGACAGTGGCGACCGCGCTGCTGGTCTTCCCATCGCTCACCACCAGGCTGGCCACGTAGGTGCCGGCGACGTCGGGCGTGAAGCTGGGCTTGATTGCAGTGGAGTCCGCGATCGTGGCATTGCTGGCAGCCGGCTTGCTGGTCAGCGTCCAGGCGTAGCTCAGCGTATCGCCGTCCTCGTCCTTGCTGGCGCTGCCGTCGAGCTGGCTGGCGGTGCCCACGCGGGCGACCTGCGCCTTGCCCGCGTCACCCACCGGTGCCTTGTTGGATGCCGGTGCGGGTGCAGGCGCAGGCGCCTGGGCATTGAGCGGCGGGGGTGCGGCCGCCGGTGCCGAGGCACCGCCGGAGCCGCCGCCCCCGCAGCCGGCGAGCAGCATCGCAGTGGCGGTCGCTGCGAGTGCATGGACGAAAAGGGGCTTGGGGCACGGGGCGAGAGGCGTGGAGCTCATGATCTTCGAAGCAGTAACTTTTGGTTTCAAACATGGTCAATGTATTAGCCAAATGGAACTACCCGAAAACTCGTTCATTGAATTGCGTGACTAAATCCCCTTTGTTCGAGCAATTGATTCGTACCGATTTGTGATATGCGCCAATTTCCGGAATTGCACGAATCAATTCCGAGACGAAGTGCCGCAAATCGAGATGCCGCGCCTAAAACCCGAGACGCGGCAGGAGCTTGGCGATGCCAATTCAGGGAATCGACGCCGCCTTGGCGCCCAATTTCCGTGCCGGCCGACGGCTATTGCCGGGCGGGCATTTGCGCAGTTGGGGAATAAGCGAGCCCAAGCCGCCACACACGCCGGCGGCCACCAGGCCGGTCGCCGCCAGCATGGCGACCCCATGCACGGCCACCGCAGCAAGCGCGCCGACGAGGCGGCCCATCTCGCCGCCCTGCCCGGCCATCCCGAAGCACATGGGCATCAACGCGGGCACCAGCATCAAGCCGGCGCCATGAAACGACGAGCCGAGGAAGGCACCCAGCACCAATCCGGCTTGGCCTGCGGGCCGTCGTGCCGTGCAGGGCGCGCGTCGCCACGCATGCAGGGCGACGCTCACCGCCAGCAGCACGGCAGCCAGCACCTGCAGCGTCGTGCGATCGAGCTTCGTTCCGCCCAGCACCAGCGCCACCGTCAGTCCAAGCGATGCCGCATGCCCCACCCCGATGGGCCACAGGGCCTTGATCACCTGGCGCCGGTCGCCCGAGTGCAGCCCCCAGGCGGCAGCCAGCATCCAGCCGCTACCCGGGTTCAAGCCATGCAGGGCACCCATCCCCGCCAGGGTGAGCCAAGGCCACAGGTCAGCGGCGGACATGGTGGCCTCGCTTTGTACGGACCCGGCGCCAACCGCACTCAGCCCTGCGCGTGGCAGCAGCCGTCGGCGGCCTGGGGCTTGGCAGCAGCCCGCTCGTAGCGGTCGTGGTGCCGGACCCAGTCCATCGGCCAGTTCGGGTTGTGCTCGTCGCGGCCCTTGGGCGTGAGGTCCAGCAGGTCGTAGGTGCCCATCATCACTTCGACGCCGCGGCCGTAGGTCGAGTAGGTGTGATAGACCGTGCCCACGTCGTCCTTGTAGAACACGCTGACGCCCGGTGCCTCCTCGGCCGGGAAGGCCTGGGTGGTGTAGTTGTAGGGCACCGTGCCACGGCTGACCTGCGATGGCGTGAAGCTCACGCCGAAGTCCTGGTTGAAGTCGCTGTCGAAAGCCGACACCCACTTGAACTCCCAGCCCATGCGGCGCCGGAAGCGCTCGATCTGCGCCAGCGGCGCGCGCGACACGGCCATCAGCGTGGTGTCACGGTGCTGCAGGTGCGGCTCCATGCCGCCCAGGTGGTCGGACATGAAGGAGCAGCTGGGGCAGCCCTGCTCCCAGTCCGGGCCGAGCATGAAGTGCTGCACCAGCAGCTGGTGACGCCCGTCGAAGAGCTCGGCCAGCGTGCGCTTGCCCTCGGCCGTGTCGAAGACGTAGTTCTTCTTGACCTGCACCCAGGGCAGCGCGCGGCGTTCGCGGGCGATCTGGTCGCGCAGCCGCGTCAGCTCCTTTTCGTGGGTCAGCAGCGACTTGCGCGCGGCCAGCCACTTGTCCTGCGCAACGACCGCGTGGTCGGTGGCGCCCGATTCCTGCTTGTTTGCGATAGCGATGCTCATGGTGAACTCCTTGCTTGGGTTGTCGAGAGAGAAAGAGAAGGCAAAGCGCTGCCCGTCCGCCCGCGCGGGGCGGCTTGCGCCGGGGTGACCCGAAGGGTCGGTCTGGTCAGGCCGCGGGTACGGCGGCCTTCTTGCGCAACGCCTGCGGACGCCGCACCGCGCGGACCTTGCCGCTGTTGCCGCCACCCGCGTAGAAGAGGTCGGCACCGTCTGATTCGAGGCCGCTCACGCCCATGCCCGGCGGCATCTCCAGCCGCTCGAGCACGGCACCGCTGTCGGGGTCGATGTGGCGGATGTCGCTCTGCTCGCCCTCCCAGGTGGCGTGCCACAGCTCCCCGTCGACCCAGGTGACGCCGGTGACGAAGCGGTTCGACTCGATGGTGCGTTTGACCTCGCCGGTCTGCGGATCGATCTGGTGGATCTTGCGGTCGCGGTACTGGCCCACCCACAGGCTGCCCTCGGCCCAGGTCAGGCCCGAGTCGTTGCCCTTGCCCGGCGCGGGAATCGAGTGAAGCACCTGGCCGGTGGCTGGGTCGATCTTGTCGATCCGCGCCTCGGCAATCTGGTAGAGGTGCCGACCGTCGAAGGCGGTGCCGGCGTCGCCGACGCAGGGCAGCGTGCGCTCGGTCTTGCCGCTCTTCGGGTCGAAGGCCACCAGCGTGGGGCCGGTGGCGGCCCACACGCGCTGGCCGTCGTGCGTCACGCCGTTGACCTTGGTGGAACCCTCGAAGGGGCCGTACTCGCGGACGATCTCCGCGGGCCGGACCGGCGCCTTGCGTTCGGTCGTCGTTGCTGTTGCTGCTGCTGACATGGCTTGCTCCTGGTGGGTTGGCGCGCAACTCGCGGCGCCATGGGTGCAAATCTAATCAAGCTGCAGCGCAGCAGGGAGTAACAAGATCGTCGTGAATCCGGACAGCGGCGGCGCCAGCCAGCGCCTGGCCCGCGCCTGGCCGATGGCGCGCACGCGGCCTTGCGCCTCCAGTTCCGCCAGGGCGCGCTGCACCGTGCGCTGGCTGTCGCCCAGGGCCTGCGCCAGCGCCGAGGTGGACCAGGCCGCGCCGTCGGACAGCAGCGCCACCAGCGAGGCCTGCTCGCCGTCGATGGGCGGCGCCAGCAGCACCACCTCGCGTCCCGGGGCGGGCTTGAGCACGAAACCGCGCGCGGTGGATTCGATGCCGGCCATGGGCGCGGCCAGCGCACGCAGCCGGCCCATCTCCACCCGCAACCTGGCGCGGTGCGTCTCGTCGGGATCGCGTGTGCGGAACGCGCTGTGGATCAGGTCCTCGCGCGCCACGTCGCCGGGCCACGCGGCGGCCAGCTCGCGCGCCAGGGCGAAGAGGATGGGCCGCCGCGCGAGCGACAGCCACTGCGCCTCCACGCGCAGGCCGTGGCGGCAGCCGTCGACCACCAGCGCGCCGGAAGCCAGCAGCGCCTCGACCTCGTCCAGCCGCAGTGCTGCCTCCGTACCCTGTTTCAATTGACGTGCCGCGGGCCGCTCGAAGGCCGCCCACGCGTCGGCCACTTCGGCCAACAGCGCCGGCACCTGTGCGCGGTAGGCCGCCTGGCGTGCCCTTGCGAGCGAGGCCTTCGCTTCCTCGGTTCGCAGCGATCGCAGTGCCAGTTCGGCTGCGCTGAGTTCGGCCACGGCCTCCAGCACCGGTGGCAGGCCGCTCGCATCCAGGCCGTCGAGAAATGCTGCAGCCTCGGCCAGCCGGCCCAGCAGCAGTGCGCGCCGCGATGCGATGAGCCGGGCCTGCACCGCATTCACCCGGTCGCCACCGGCGGCCAGCGTGGCCGAGGCGGCCACCAGCGCGCGCGGCGATCCGCCCAGGTCGCGCATGGCCAGCGCCACCTCGGCCTCGGCCACCACGCAGCGGGCGCGCGACAGCGGCTCGTGCGTACCGAATCCGCGCTCGGCCCGGCGCAGCAGCTCGCGCGCCCGCGGATGCTCGCCCAGTTGCGCCATCGCGATGCCGCGCAGCGCCAACGCGGGCGGGTCGTCGCGCAAAGCCACGCGCTTCAGCGCCCCCAGCGCATCGCCGGCGGCCAGGGCGCGTGCGGAGGCGGCGATCAGCGAATCCATGGCGAGCGCCTGCGCATCAGGCGCTCTTGTCGGCGAACAGCTCGCCGATGACCTGGCGCAGCCAGCGGTTGGCGGGGTCGTCCTCGAAGCGGCGGCTCCAGTGCAGCGACACGTCGAAGTCGCGCAGCGGGAAGGCCGGCTCGACGATGGTGTAGCCACCCTCCTCTGCAAAACCTCGCGCGATGTTGCGCGGCATGACCACCGCCAGGTCGGTGGCGCGCACGATGGCCGGCAGCACCATGAAATGCTCGGTGGTCAGGCGCACCCGGTCTTCCAGCTTGAGCAGGTGCAGGATGCGCAGCGTCTCGGCGTGCGTGCGCACCGCCACGTACTCCAGCTTGCGCAGCGCCTCCAGCAGCGCGGCGCCGCGGCGCTTGCGTTCCGCGAAGGGATGGCCGCTACGCAGCAGCACGATGTAGCGGTCTTTCAGCAGCAGCTTGCGCTGCGTGTCCTTCACCTCCGGCAGGAAGCCGAAGGCGAAGTCGATGCGGCCGCTGTCCAGCGCCGGTGCCACATCGTGCGGCGGCAGCGCCATGGTCTCAATGCGCACGCCCGGCGCCCGCGGGGCCAGGCCGGCCATCAACGCAGGCAGGAAGCGGCCTTCGCCGATGTCGCTCATGTGGATGCGGAAGGACTTGCGCGAGGCCGTGGGCTCGAAGCGGTCGGGCTCGTTGAGCGCGTCCTCCAGCGTGGCCAGTGCCGACTGCACCGCCTGGGCCAGCCGCTCCGCGCGCGGGGTGGGCGCGACCCCGCCGGGGGCGCGGGTGAAGAGTGCATCGCCCAGCAGCAGGCGCAGCCGCCCCAGGCCGTGGCTGGCCGCCGGCTGCGTCAGGCCGACGGCCTCGGCGGCACGGCTCACGCTACGGGCGCGGTACACCGCATCGAAGAGCCGGAGCAGGTTCAGATCGATGGCCTCGATATGCATGGCATGCATGTTACTTAGGCCGAACACTGTATTGAAGTGTGGTTGACCCGCACGCAAACTCACGCGCTGGCGGCAGCCCCGCCCTACAAGAAAAGGAGACTTCGCAATGCAACGCATCCGTTGGATTTCCGCTTCGATCCGGGCCACACTGCTTGCCGGTGTTGCCACTTGTGCGCTGGCGCAGACGCAGCCGGCAGACGAGCCGGGCTGGGCCAAGGGCCGGCCCAAGGCCAACTCGGACGCCATGCGCATGGCACCGGTGCCGGCCTTCCCGATTCCCACCGCGGCCGACAAGCTGCCCACCGCCAAGTTCAAGCTGCCCCCGGGCTTCAAGGTCGAGACCTTCATGCCCGGCGTGCTCGACGCGCGCGAGATCCGCCAGGGCGCCGGCGACACCATCTTCGTGAGCACGCTGTTCGTGGGCCAGAAGGTCTACGCGATCACCAACAACGGCGGCAAGCGCGAACTCAAGACCATCATCGACAAGATGCCGCTGGCCGCAGGCATCGCCTACGACAAGGGCACCCTCTTCGTGGCGACCAACACGAAGATCATGCGCTACGACAACATCGACAGCAAGCTGGACAACGTCGGCGAGCCCAAGGTCATCTACGACAAGCTGCCCGGCGGCGAGGACCACAGCTGGAAGTTCCTGCGCATTCACCAGAACAAGCTGTACTTCCCCATTGGTGCGCCCTGCAACATCTGCGACCCGGGCGAGTACGCCAAGATCTACCGCATGGACCTGGACGGCAGCAATGTCGAGACCATCGCCGCCGGCGTGCGCAACACCGTGGGCTTCGACTTCGACCCGAAGACCGGCAACCTCTGGTTCACCGACAACGGCCGCGACTGGTTCAGCGAGGAGCTGCCCAACGACGAGCTCAACATGGTGGACATGAAGGCCAAGCTGGGCCAGCACTACGGCTACCCCTTCTGCCACCAGGGCAACATCCCCGACCCCGAGTTCGGCTGGTCCAAGAAGTGCAGCGACTACGTCAAGCCCGCCGCCCTGCTCGGCCCGCATGCCGGCTCGCTGGGCCTGAAGTTCTACGACGGCAAGATGTTCCCCGCCAAGTACCGCGGCGCCATGTTCATCGCCCGCCACGGCCCCTGGAACCGCACCGTGAAGTACGCCGACGTGTCGGTCGCCTGGCCCGACGGCAAGGGCGGCGCGAAGGTCGAGCCCTTCATGACCGGCTTCGTGGAGAACAACACCTACCTGGGCCGCCCGGTCGACTTCATGGTGATGAAGGACGGCTCGCTGCTGGTGAGCGACGACCACGCCGGCGCGATCTACCGCATCAGCTACAGCGGCAAGTGATGAAGAAGGGACGGCGCCTCGCCATCAGCATCTTTCTCTCGGCGAGCGCAGTCCTCGCGGCGGGCGCGCCTGGAGCGGCCTGGGCACAGCAGCAGCAACAGAAGAAGGACGCGGGCAGCACCGCCAAACCTTCTGCGGCTGCGGCCAAGCCGGCGGCGGCACCGGCGCAGAACTACGGACAGCGCTTCGCGGCGCTGTGCGCAGCGTGCCACGGCGCCAACGGACGCAGCGAGATGCCGGGCACGCCTTCGCTGGCGGGGCAGCCTTCCTTCTATGCGATCACGCAGCTCTTCCTGTTCCGCGAAGGGCGGCGCTCGAACGAGGCGATGACGGCGGTCGCCAAGACCATGACCGACGACGACATGCGCGGCTTCTCCGAATTCATCGGCACCCTGCCGGCGGTGGCGGCGCCGCCGCCGGCCGGGCCGGTGGACGCGGCACGCATGACGCGCGGCAAGGCGCTGGCCACCGAGCACAAGTGCGTGTTCTGCCACGGCGACGATTTCTCCGGTGGCCAGCAGGTGCCGCGCATCGCGCAGCAGCGCGAGGAATACCTCAACGCCACGCTGCACGAGTTCAAGAACGGCAAGCGCCCGGGCTACAGCATGGCGATGAGCGAGGCACTGCGGCCGGTGCCTGCGGCCGACCTGGACGTGCTCTCGTACTACCTCGCACGCTTCACGCCCGGCACAAAGTAGCCAGCCGCCACCCACGACACCAGAAGAATGATCGGGCGCGCCGGCGGGCGCCGCCCTGAGGGAGACTCAGCTTGGAAGTTTCGTTCAGCAAGGAAATCGAGGCGCTGCGCCTGGGCGCAGGCCAGACCTTCCACGGGGAAGGCATCCTCGCCATCACCAAGGGGCTGCTGCAGTCGGGCGTGGCCTACGTGGGCGGCTACCAGGGCGCGCCGGTCTCGCACCTGCTGGACGTGATGGTGCAGGCCAAGCCCTACATGGACGAGCTGGGCGTGCACGTGGAGGCCTGTTCGAACGAAGCCTCGGCGGCCGCGATGCTGGGGGCTTCCATCCACTACCCGCTGCGCGGCGCGGTGACCTGGAAGTCCATCGTGGGCACCAACGTGGCGGCCGATGCGCTGTCCAACCTCTCGTCGCCCGGCGTGAAGGGCGGCGTGCTCATCGTGGTGGGCGAGGACTACGGCGAAGGCGCCAGCGTGATCCAGGAGCGCACCCACGCCTATGCCCTCAAGTCCGGCATGTGCCTGCTGGACCCGCGGCCCGAGCTGGCGCAGATGGTGCGCATGGTGGAGCACGGCTTCGCGCTTTCCGAAGCATCGAACATGCCCTGCATGATGGAACTGCGCATCCGCGCCTGCCACGTGCGCGGCAGCTTCGACTGCAGCGACAACGTCGCGCCGGCCATCTCCACCCGCGCGCTGATGAGCGAGCCCGCGGGCTTCGACTACATGCGCCTGGCGCACCCGCCGGTGACTTTCCGGCAGGAGAAGCTCAAGGGCGAGGAGCGCATTCCCGCGGCGCGCCGCTACATCGTCGAGCACGAATTGAACGAGGACCTGCCCGGCAGCGGCGCGCATGCCGACCTGGGCATCGTGGTGCAGGGCGGCCTCTTCAACGCACTGCAGCGCGCGCTGCAGCTGCACGGCCTGGCCGATGCCTTCGGCGAGAGCGCCATCCCGATGCTGGTGCTCAACGTCACCTGCCCGCTGGTGCCGGAGCAGCTTGCCGCCTTCTGCGCTGGCAAGCGCGCCGTGCTGGTGGTGGAGGAAGGCCAGCCCGAATACATCGAGCAGGAGATCGCCACGCTGCTGCGCCGCCGCGACATCCAGACGCCGCTGCACGGCAAGGACTTCATCCCCCTGGCCGGCGAGCTGGGCGTGGAGGCGCTGGCCGGTGGCCTGGGCGGCTGGGTCGCCCGCTACCTGCCGCAGCGCGCCGACGCGGGCGCGAACGACCTGCTCGCCGCCAACCGCGACCGCCGCGCCGCCGTGGCGAAGATGCTGGAGACGCCGCTGCCCACCCGCCCGCCCGGCTTCTGCATCGGCTGCCCGGAGCGCCCGGTGTTCTCCGCACTGAAGCTGGCGCAGCAGGACACCGGCCCGGTGCACATCGCGGCCGACATCGGCTGCCATGCCTTCGGCACCTTCGAGCCCTTCTCCATGGGCCACTCGATCCTGGGCTACGGCATGAGCCTGGCCAGCCGCGCCGGCGTGTCGCCGGTGATGCAGCGGCGCGTGCTCTCGGTGATGGGCGACGGTGGCTTCTGGCACAACGGCCTGCTCACCGGCGTGCAGAGCGCCTTGTTCAACGGTGACGACGCGGTGCTGCTGATCTTCAAGAACGGCTACACCTCGGCCACCGGCACGCAGGACATCATCTCCACGCCGGACGAAGCCATCAAGGAAGCCGCCGTCGACAAGCAGCAGAGCCTGGTCGACAAGAACAAGACCATCGAGAGCACCCTGCGCGGCCTGGGCGTGCAGTGGCTGCGCACGGTGCACAGCTACGACGTGGCCGCCATGCGCAGCACGCTCACCGAGGCCTTCACCAGCGACTTCAACGGCCTGAAGGTTGTGATTGCCGAGGGCGAGTGCCAGCTGGAGCGCCAGCGCCGCATCAAGCCCTGGATCGCCAGCCTGCTGCAGCGTGGCGAGCGGGTGCTGCGGGTGAAGTACGGCGTGGACGAGGACGTGTGCAACGGCGACCACGCCTGCATCCGGCTCTCGGGCTGTCCCACGCTCACCGTCAAGGACAACCCGGATCCGCTCAAGGTCGACCCGGTGGCCACGGTCATCGACGGCTGCGTGGGCTGCGGGCTGTGCGGCTCGAACGCGCACGCGGCCACGCTGTGCCCCTCCTTCTACCGCGCCGAGATCGTGCAGAACCCGCGCTGGCACGAGCGCCTGTGGCAGGGCCTGCGGGGCGCGGTGGTGCGGAGCCTTCAAACCGCATGAACGAGGGCGACATGAACCTGGTCCAGCCCATCACCCTGCTCATCTGCGCCCTGGGGGGCGAAGGCGGCGGCGTGCTGACCGAATGGCTGATCGAGGCGGCGCGCGTTGCCGGCCATGCGGCGCAGAGCACCTCCATTCCCGGCGTGGCGCAGCGCACCGGCGCCACCACCTACTACGTCGAGGTCTTCCCGCTGGCCTTGACGTCGCTGCAGGGGCGCAGACCGGTGTTCAGCCTGAGCCCCGTGCCCGGGGCGCTGGATGCCGTCGTGTCCTCCGAACTGCTGGAGACGGTGCGCCAGGTCGGCAACGGCATGAGTTCGCCCGAACGCACGCTGGTCATCTCTTCGTCCGCGCGCAGCCTGACCACCGCCGAGCGCATGGTGCCGGGCGACGGCCGCGCCGACGCGCAGCGCCTGGTGGACGTCATCCGTGCCTTCAGCCGCGAGCACCAGGTCTTCGACATGGGCGCGATGGCGAGAGAGTCGGGCACGGTGGTCAGCGCGGTCATGCTGGGTGCCCTGGCCTGCAGCGGCGTGCTGCCTTTCGCGCGCGAGCATTTCGAGGCCGCCATCCGCGGCCACGAGGACCCGGCCAACCCCTCGCGCGCCACGCAGGCCAGCCTGCGCGGCTTCGCCCAGGCCTTCGACGCGATGCACCAGCCGCGCGAGCACGCCATGCGCCTGCGGCAGATGCTCGACGGCGGCGACGCGCCAGCCGCGGTGGCGCCGCCCTTGCCCGACACGGTGCGCAGCCGCTTTCCGCCCGCGGTTCACGACCTGCTCTCGCTCGGCCATGCGCGCATGCTCGACTACCAGGACGCGGCCTACGCGGCGCTCTACGTGGACCGGCTTGAACAGGTGCTGCAGGCCGAGCGCGAGGTGGACCCGGGCGGCGTGCACGGCTTTTCCACCACGCGCGAGATGGCACGCTGGCTTGCCCTGTGGATGGCCTTCGACGACATCGTGCGCGTGGCCGACCTGAAGAGCCGCGCCAGCCGCAGCCGCCGCGTTCGCAGCGAAGTGAAGGCGGGCGATGCGGACATCGTGAAGGTCTATGAGCACTTCAAGCCCGGGGTGCCGGAGTTCGCGGCCCTGCTTCCGGCGTCGCTGGCGGCACGCCTCACTGCCTGGGACGCGCGCCGCGAGAAGCCCTGGGCCCTGGCGCTGAAGGTGGGCAGCCATTCTGTGCTGGGCATGCTGTCGCTGCGGCTGCTCGCGTCCATGCGCGGCCTGCGCAAGCGCGGCAGCCGCTTCGCGCACGAACAGGCGCTGATCGAGCGCTGGCTGAACGCGGTGATCGCCGGCATGGCGGAAGGCAGCTGGCGCCTGGGCCACGAGATCGCGCTGTGCGGCCGGCTCATCAAGGGCTACGGCAGCACCAACGAGCACGGCAAGCGCAACCTGCTGCACGTGATCGAGCACCTGGCGGTGGCGCACAAGTCCGGCAGTTCGCCGCAGGCGCGCGCGGAAGCGATTGCCGCCGCCCGCGAGGCCGCATTGCAGGAAGACAGCGGCAAGGCCCTGGACGCGGCACTGGTACGCCACGGCGCGCCGCCGCGGCCGGTGACGGCCCAGCCCATCCGCTGGATGAAGCGCCCGCCATCGCAGGCACGGCAAGAGCCGCACGCGCACTCAAGGTAAACGCGGATGCAGCCGGGATACAGCTTATGAAGAATAACCAAATCCTGGACATTCAACGGCTTCACGAAAACCCAAGGAGACAGTGCATGACGAGCAAGCAGAACATCCTCTTCACGGCCGCCATGCGCGCCACCCTGGTGACGGCCACCGTCCTGTGCGCCGCGGCCGGCGTACAGGCGCAGGACAAGCCCGTCACGCTGAAGATGTCCAGCTGGGTGCCGGCCCAGCATCCGCTCAACCCTTCGCTGCAGGCCTGGGCCGACGACATCAAGAAGGCCTCGGGCGGCAGCATCACCGCCACGCTGTTCCCGTCGGAGCAGCTGGGCAAGGCCTTCGACCACTACGACATGGCGCGCGACGGCATCGCCGATGCGGCCTACATCAACCCCGGCTACCAGCCGGGCCGCTTCCCGATCATGGCGGGTGCGTCCCTGCCCTTCCTGTTCTCCAACGGCAAGAGCGGCTCGGCCGCCATCGACGCCTGGTACCGCCAGTACGCCGAGAAGGAGATGAAGGACGTGAAGTTCTGCTTCGCCTTCGTGCACGACCCCGGCACCTTCCATGCACGCAAGAAGATCACGCTGCCTACCGACATCAAGGGCATGAAGATCCGCCCGGCCACCAGCACCATTGGGCAGATGGTCACCTCGCTGGGCGGCACCAACGTGCAGGCCTCGGCACCCGAGTCGCGCGACATGCTCGAGCGCGGCGTGGCCGATGCGATCACCTTCCCCTGGGGCTCCATCGGCCTCTTCGGCATCGACAAGGTGGTGAACTACCACATGGACGTGCCGCTGTACGTCACGCCCTTCGTGTGGGCGCTGAACAAGGACAAGTACAACGCCCTGTCGGCGTCGCAGAAGAAGGTCATCGACGACCACTGCACCAGCGAATGGGCCGAGAAGGTGGCCGGGCCCTGGGCCGACTTCGAGTTCGCCGGCCGCGCCAAGATCGCCGCGCTGCCGGGCCACGAGGTCTACAAGCTCACGCCCGACCAGCTGGACGCCTGGCGCAAGGCCACCGCCCCCGGCGAGGCGCAGTGGGGCGAGCAGGTGAAGAAGGCGGGCGGCGATCCCAAGGCGGTGATGGATTCGCTCAAGGCCAGCCTGGTCAAGTACAACGCCGCGCTGCAGTAGGCGGCGCCGCCACGCCGCATGTCTTCCGACGCCACCGCACCGCCGCCCGCGCCGCATTCCAGGCCGCACGTCAGCCCGATGGATCGCATGATCAATGCGATCGAGTGGCTGGCCGCCATGTTCGTGGGCATCGTGGCGCTGAACATCTTCGCGGCTGTTGTGCTGCGCAAGTTCTTCAACACGCAGATCCCCGACGCCTACGACTTCGGCCGCATGCTGCTGGGCATCCTGATCTTCTGGGGCATCGCGGCCACCAGCTACCGCGGCGGCCACATCACGGTGGACCTGGTGTGGACCGCGGCCAGCCCGCGCTGGAAGCGCGTGATCGACGTGTTCGCCACGCTGGTGCTGCTCTTCGTGGTGGCGGTGCAGACCATCATGCTGTTCGACAAGGTGCGCGCCACCTGGGTCGACCACGTGCTGACCTACGACCTGAACATTCCCACCTGGCCCTTCTATGCCGTGGCCTGGCTGGGCGACGTGTCGGCGGTGGTGCTCATCGCCATCCGCACCTGGCGCCTGGTGTTCCATCCCGAGGACCTGCATGAAGAGAGACCCGAGATGAAGGCGGACGAATGAGCACCGACGCCATTGCCATCCTTGGCTTCTTCGCCCTCTTTGCGCTCATGCTGCTTCGCGTGCCGGTCGGCATGGCGATGGGGCTGGTCGGCGTCACCGGCTATGCGTGGATCGTCGGCCCCGGGCCGGCGCTCAAGCTGGTCGGCCAGACCTCCATGCGCACCGTCACCGACTACACCTTCGGCGTGATCCCCATGTTCATGCTGATGGGCGCGCTGGTGTCGGTCTCGGGCGTGAGCCGCGAGCTCTTCAAGGCGGCCAATTCCATGATCGGCCACATGCGCGGCGGCCTGGGCGTGGCCACGGTGCTGGCCTGCGGCGGCTTCGCGGCCATCTGCGGCTCGTCGGTGGCAACGGCCGCCACCTTCTCTGCCGTGGCCTATCCGGAGATGCGGCGCTTCAACTACCCGCAGTCCTTCTCCACCGGCGTGATCGCGGCCGGCGGCACGCTGGGCGCGATGCTGCCGCCTTCCACCGTGCTGGCGGTGTACGCCATCCTCACGCAGCAGGACATCGGCAAGCTCTTCATGGCGGGCATCGTGCCGGGCCTGCTGGCCATGGGCATGTACGTGCTGACCATCATGCTCATCGTCAAGCTGCGCCCCGACTGGCTGCCCGGCGGCGAGGCCAAGCCATGGAAGGAGCGCATCGCCGACCTGCGCAACGTGTGGGCGCCGCTGGTGCTCTTCGTCTTCGTCATCGGCGGGCTCTACGGGGGCTTCTTCACGCCCACCGAGGCTGGCGGCGTGGGCGCCAGCGGCGCCTTCATCCTGGGCCTGCTGCGGCGCAAGCTCGACGGACCCAAGATCCGCCAGGCCCTGCTGTCGGCCACGCGTACGGCGGCGGCGGTGTTCACGGTGCTGATCGGCGCGCTGCTCTTCGGCTACTTCCTCACCATCACGCAGAGCCCGCAGAAGCTCACCGAATTCCTCACCAGCCTGGGCATCGGCCGCTATGGCGTGCTGGCGCTCATCATGGTCATGTACCTGGTGCTGGGCTGCCTGATGGACGCCATGGCGATGATCATCCTCACGGTGCCCATCATCTTCCCGGTGGTCGTGCACCTGGGCTTCGATCCGATCTGGTTCGGCATCATCATCGTGATGACGGTGGAACTGGGCCTGATCCATCCGCCGGTGGGCATGAACGTGTTCGTCATCAAGAGTGTGGTGAAGGACGTGAGCTTCACCACCATCTTCAAGGGCGTGCTGCCTTTCATCCTCACGGACATCGTGCGCCTGGTGATCCTGATCGCCTTCCCCGTGATCGCGCTGTGGTTGCCCACGAAGATGGGATGATCGCGGCCCCATGAGCAGCAGCAAGACCGTCATCCACACCGTGCACGTCGAGTTCGGCGATTGCGACCCCGCCGGCATCGTCTGGTTTCCCAACTTCTTCCGCTGGATCGATGCGGCATCGCGCCATTTCTTCGTGGCCTGCGGCGTGCCGCACTGGACGGAGACGGCGAAGACCTTGGGCGTGATCGGCACGCCGCTTGTCAACACCCAGACCCGCTTTGTGGCCAGCGCCAGCTATGGCGACACGCTCGACATCGCCACCCGCGTCTCGGTATGGAGGACGAAGAGCTTCGTGCAGGCCTACACCGTCACGCGCGGCGACACGCTCGTTTTGGAATGCGAGGAGGTGCGCATCTTCGGCGGCAAGCGCGAGGACGGAAGCCTCTGCGCCCTGCCCGTTCCCGAGGTGATCGCTCGCCTTTGCGGCCGCGACGCTTGACGCACCTGCGCGGTGCCGGGCGCGCCGCAAAACTGTCCCCCGAGAACGGGGACAAGCTTGTGGACAACTTGTAGGCCAAGTTCCAAAAGCCTTGTCGGACAAGGCCCTGCGTCAGATTGCCTTCTTTGCGGGCACCCGGCTCGGGCTACGCGGCCGGGTGCATCGCGAGGTACTTGCGCAGCAGTTCGCACTGATGCGTCCAGCCGCCCTCCTCGGCCGCGAAAGCCTCCTTGCGCCGCGCCATCGGCAACTGGTCGAAGCCGGATTCCGAGATGCGAACCCGCGTCCCGCCCGTCTCGTCGCGCAGCGCGAACTCGATCAGCGTCATGGGCTCGGCGCTGTAGTCCAGGCCTTCGTCGATGGCATAGGGGTGCCAGCGAAAGGAGAAGCTCTTCATGGGATCGATTTCCACGACCTGGAACTCGAAGCGCTTGCCGGCGTAGGGCTGCTGCATGCGCGCCACCGCCGGGTCCACACTCGTGGGCTCGATGGTGCCGGTGAGTTGCGCGCCGGCGATGAAGGGGCCGTCGAAGTCGGCACCGAACCAGCTGCCGAAGTTCTCGGCCAGGCTGACGGCGCGCCACACGTGCTCGCGCGGTGCCCCCAGCAGGACGGACTTCTCGAAGCGATCGCTTGTGCTCATGGGCAGGATCTCCTTGGCGCCGATCTTGGCACCGCCGCGCGCCCTGCGTACCGTTTTTCAACTTGATACGCGCAGTGCTGGCGATGCTCGTTTTCCCAGTGGTAACGGGGCGTGCGCGACCCCGGAACCCGGGCACCCGTCGGTTAAACTGGGTGGTTGATCTCTTCCCACCGGCAGTAAGCTGAAAGTGTCACAGCGACGCACAGTCTTCACCGGCCCGGCGCTGATTCGCTTGCTCGCCCGCCTCACCGAGGCCGAAGTACCCGAATCCCAACAAGCTTTCGCGGATCGACTGAGCCAATGGCTCGGTTGGGCGGATGCCATCTCGCTCTCCTCGGCGATGAACGGCAGCCCCGCGCCTGCGAGTGCGCCCGTGGCCGCAGCACGCCCTTCCTCTGCCCGAGCCGAGGAAGGCGAGTGCGTGCGCGTGCGCGCCTCGCTGGCCAAGGCCATCGCCGAGGACAACCTTTTTGCCCCGCCCCCGCCGGTCAAGCCCGCGGCCTCGCGCGGCGTGCTGCTCTCGCGCAACCAGCCCTACGAACCGCCGCCTCCGCCTGCGCCCGTGGTGGAGGAAGGCGACTTCACGCCCTACCGCCTGCGCTACCAGGCCCGCCAGCTGGGCATGGAAGCCGCACTGTCGCCGCTGCGCGAACAGCTGCGCGCCCGCCTGTCGGCCCAGTCCCCCGACGCCGCCCGCCTCGCCTCGCTGGACGCGGTGATGGAGCAGGTGCTGGGCGAGCAGGAACGCCGCCTGCTGGGCCTGGTGCCCGGCATGCTCGAGAAGCACTTCGCCAGGCTGCGCAAGCGCCATCGCCTGCAAGCGGAAGAAGCCGCTGCCGCCGACCCCGAGGCCGGCCTCCAGGCGCCGCCCGAGGGCCAATGGCTGCAGCGCTTCTGCCGCGACGCGCAGGCCGTGCTCATGGCCGAGCTGGAGATCCGATTCCAACCCGTCGAGGGGCTCGTCGAAGCCCTTCGCGCCACATCCATTCAGCAGCGAGCCGCTCTTCGCACATGAACCGATCGTCCATTCTCCGAACCCTCGCCTTCGCGGCAGGCCTGGCCGCCATCGGCTGGGCCGGCGCCGGCTACCTCGCCAGCAATCCACTGGCACTGATGGTGATCCTGGTGATCGCCGCCTTCTACCTCGTGGGTGCCTGGGAGCTGCGCGGCTACCAGCAGGCCACCGACACCCTGAGGCAGGCCGTGGCCGACGAGGCCGGCATGCCGCAGCCCGCCGCCGGCCTGGGTGCCTGGCTGGACCGGCTGCATCCCTCGCTGCGCAACGCGGTGCGCCTGCGCATCGAGGGCGAGCGCACCGGCCTGCCGGCCCCTGCCCTCGCGCCCTACCTCACGGGCCTGCTGGTGCTGCTGGGCATGCTGGGCACCTTCCTGGGCATGGTGGTCACGCTGCAGGGCACCGGCAGCGCACTGCAGAGCGCCTCGGACCTGCAGGCCGTGCGCTCCTCGCTGGCCGCGCCGGTCCAGGGCCTGGGCCTGGCCTTCGGCACCTCGCTGGCCGGCATCGCAGGCTCGGCCATGCTGGGCCTGCTGTCGGCCCTGTGCCGGCGCGAACGGCTGCAAGCCGCTCAACAGCTGGACGCGCGCATCGGCACCAGCCTGCGCGTGTTCTCGCTGGCGCACCAGCGCGAGGAATCCTTCAAGCTGCTGCAGAAGCAGAGCGAAGCCATGCCCGTCCTGGTCGATCGCCTGCAGGCCATGATCGCCACGCTGGAGCAGCAGAACCAGACGATGAACGAGCGCCTGCTGGCGGGCCAGGACGCCTTCCATCACAAGGCCTCGACCGCGTACGCCGACCTGGCCACCTCGGTGGGCCAGTCGCTCAACGAGAGCCTGCGCGAAAGCGCGCGCGCCGCCGGCGCGGTGATCGAGCCGGTGGTGCAGAGCACCATGGCCGGCATCGCCAGCACCTTCGAGCAGGGCTCGGAGTCGCTGGTGCGCACGGTGTCGACGCAACTGGCCTCGGCGGTGGGCGATGTGTCCTCGCAGCTGGGCGACACGCTGGGCCGCGTGAACACGCAGCTCGAATCGACCCTGGGCGGCGTGAGTTCGCACCTGGAGTCGACGCTGGGCGCCGTGTCCGCGGATCTGAAGACCACGCTGGGCGAGGTGAACACGCAACTGGCCTCCACGCTGGGCGGCGTCTCCGCCACGCTGGAAGGCACGCTGGGCCGCGTCTCGACCCAGCTCGAATCGACATTGGGTGGCGTCTCAACGAAGCTGGATACGACACTCGATGCCGTGTCGTCGAAGCTGGACACGACGCTCGACGGCGTGTCCTCGAAACTGGACGCGACGCTGGAAGGCGTGTCCGCCAAACTGGATTCGACGGTCGATGCCGTCTCGGGCAATCTCGCTTCGACGCTCGAAGGCGTCTCCAGCAAGCTCGATATAACGCTCGACGGCGTCTCCACGCAGCTCGACACCACGCTCGGCAGCATTTCCTCCAAGCTGGATTCGACCGCCGACGGCATCGCCGGCAAGCTGGAAGCCACCGTCGATGGCGTGTCCGGCAGGCTGGACGCCAACCTGGCAGGCGTGGGCACGCAGCTGGCCTCCACGCTGCAGGGCGTGTCCGAAAAGCTCGAAGCCACGCTGGACCACGTGTCCTCTCAACTTCAGGCCTCGGTGGAGCAGGTCAACGGCAGCTGGGGCGGCGCCCTTGCCTTGCACCAGCAGACGCACGAGGCGCTGTCGGCCAGCACGCAGGAATCGCTGCGCAACGCGGCCGCCGGCTTCGAGTCGCACTCGGCCTCACTGCTGCGCAGCATGGACGAAGCCCACGTGCGCCAGCAGGACGCACTGGCCGCGCGCGACGAGCAGCGCCTGGGTGCCTGGACCGAATCGCTGCAGGGCCTGGCCGCCGGCCTGGAGCAGCACTGGCAGGACGCCGGCGCGCAGAACCTGGCGCAGCAGCAGAAGATCTGCGACACCCTCGCGCAGACCGCCGACCAGATGGCCACGCAATCGCAGGAGCAGGCGCGCGCCACCATCGCCGAGATCGGCCAGTTGGTGCAAGCCGCCTCCGAGGCGCCGCGCGCCGCCGCAGAAGTGATGGCGCAGCTGCGCCAGAAGCTCTCCGACAGCATGGAGCGCGACAACAGCCTGCTCGAAGAGCGGGCCACCATCCTGCAGACGCTGGAGACCCTGCTGGGCGCCATCAACCATGCCGCCACCGAGCAGCGCACCGCCATCGATGCACTGGTCGCCAGTTCCTCCGAGCTGCTGGAGCGCGTGGGCAAGGACTTCGGCGAGCAGGTGCAGGCGCAGACCGGCCAGTTCGGCACCGTGGCCGCGCAGCTCACCGGCAGCGCGGTCGAAGTGGCCAGCCTGGGCGAGGCCTTCGGCGCCTCGGTGCAGGTCTTCGGCCAGGCCAACGAGAAGATGGTGGCGCAGCTGCAGCGCATCGAGGGCGCGCTGGGCAAGGCCATGGCGCGCAGCGACGAGCAGCTGGACTATTACGTGGCCCAGGCCCGCGAGGTGGTGGACCTGAGCATCCGCTCGCAGAAGCAGATCCTCGAAGACCTGCAGCAGATCGGCGCCGGCGGCCACGGCCGCGGCCCGCTCGCCGCCAGCGAGGCCTGAGCATGGGCACGGACGAACTGGACGCCGGCAGCGAAGCCAACGCGCCGGTGTGGGCCGTCTTCGGCGACCTGATGTCGGGCCTGCTGGGCGCCTTCGTGCTGATCCTGGTGTGCGTGATCGGCATGCAGCTGGAACTCACGACCCAGCTCGAAGCCGAGGTGAAGCAGCGGCAGGAGCAGGCGCAGCGCCTCAAGACCTTGGAAGAAGTGCTGGCCGGCCCGCTCGCGGCGGGCCGCGTGACGCTGGTGAACGGACGCATCGGCATCAGCGGCAACGTGCTCTTCTCCTCCAGCTCGGCCGAGCTGCAGGGCGAGGGCCGCCAGCTGCTCAAGAGCCTGGCCGCGCCGCTGGCCGGCTACCTGCGCTCGCGCGACGAGATCCTGATGGTCAGCGGCTTCACCGACGACCGCCAGGTGCGCGGCGGCAGCAAGGCCTTTGCCGACAACTGGGAGCTGTCGGCGCAGCGCGCGCTGACGGTGACGCGCACGCTGATCGAGGAAGGCGTTCCTTCCGATTCGATCTTCGCCGCCGCCTTCGGGCCCGAGCAGCCGGTGGCATCCAACTCGGATGCCGATGGCCGCTCGAAGAACCGCCGCGTGGAGATGGCGCCGACGCCGCGCTCCACGCACGGCAACGTGAAGAAGAGTTCGTGAGCAGCGAAGAAGCCCCGGCCACGGAAGACGTGAACGCGACGCTGGCCGCCTGGCGGGAGCGTGGCGATTCGCGGCTGGACCCGGTGCGCTTCCAGATGATCGAATCGCTGGCCCGGCGCGCCGCCGGCCACGAGGGCGAGGCGCGGCGCCTGCTCGACGACAAGCTGGCAACGCTGATGGCGGCGTACGCGAACGATCTGACGCAAGCCGAGCCAACGGCCGTATCGGACGGCAAGCCGAAGCCGCCAGCGGCGCGCAGTGCCGGCCCCATGCGTGCCCTGCTCGACTACATCCGCGAGCACGCGCCCTCGCACACCCGACCGGCCCCCTCGCCAGCAGATGCCCTGAACACCCATCCCGGCGAACCCGAAACCCTGCGCTACCTGCGCAGCACCTGGTCGCGCCTGAGCGCCAACAAGCGCCTGACCCAGTCGCTGGCCAAGGTGCCGGACAAGGCGGGGCCGCTCAACTCGCACCACCTGGTGCACCGGGCGCTGGCTTCCATGCGCGACACCTCGCCCGAGTACTTCCACCGTTTCGTGTCCTACGTGGACGGGCTGCTGGCCCTGGACCAGATGACCCAGCCCGGCGCTGCGCCCGCGCCGGCACCGGCGGAAAGCACCGCACCCGCCCGCGCGCGCAAGGGCACGCGCGCCAAGTCGGCGCCCTCTTCCTGAGCCTCGGCCTGCGGCCGGCTCAGGCAGCGCTGGCGTGTGCTGTCGCCTCCTGCGGCCCGCGCTCGCGCAGCCACAGCACCAGCCCGCACAGCACCACCACCAACTGCGTGCCGATCAGCGCGCCGAAGCCCGCCAGGAAGCCCGCCGGCGGCGTGCTGGCATGGGCGATCACGGCGCCCATCAACACCGGCATGAAGCCGGCCACCAGGCTGCCCACGCCGTTGACCACGCCGTAGCTGCTGGCCACGTGCTCGGGCCGCGAGAAGTGCTGCACCGTGCTCGGGATGGCCGGGCTCATCAGGCCCCAGAAGAAGTTGGCAGCGATCAGGCTGTAGGCTGCCAGGTAGCGGCTCTCGGTCTCGATCGCGAGCAGCACCGACAGCGCCACGCCCACGCTGCACCACACGAACATCAGCGGCACACTTCTGCGCCGGATGCGGTCGATGACGACGCCGCCGATCAGCACCGCCACCACCGTGGCGTACTGCGGCAGCGAGGCGAGCCAGCCCATCTCCTTGAGCGAGAAGCCGCGCGCCTCCTGCAGGTAGCTGGGCAGCCAGTTGCTGCTGCCCCAGAGGTAGGCCAGGAAGGCGGAAGTGAGCAGCGTCACCAGCACCAGGTGGCGTGTGTGCATGGCGCCGCGCACCATGCGCCCCACCTGCGCCAGGGCCGCGCCGGCACTGCCGGCCGTCTGCGCGCGGCTGTCGTCCACCCTGGGCATGTGCACGAAGGCTAGCACCAGCGGAACGCCCACCAGGATGTTGATCAGCCCCAGCACGTGGAAGGAGGTCTGCCAGTCGTGCGAGGCCAGCAGCAGGCCCACCAGCGGGTAGCCGATCGCCAGCCCCAGGCCCGTGCCCATGTTGACGAAGGAGTTGGGCTTGCCGTTCTCGCGGCTTTCGAAGTGCGCCTTGATGTAGGCACCGGCCAGCGCGAACACCGGGCCTTCGGACAGCCCCAGCAGGATGCGCGAGGCCAGCAGCAGCCCGAAGCTGTTCAGCGCCGGCGACAGGAAGGTCACCACGCCCCACAGCATCAGGCCCACCAGCAGGCTGCGCCTCACGCCCAGCAATGCCGCCGCGAAGGGCGTCAGCACCACCGATGAAATGCCGTAGCCCACCATGAAGGCGGTCGCCAGCAGGCCCTGGCTCACGCGGTCGCTGCGCTCGATGCCCACATGCTGCAGGAAGCCGCTGTCGGTGATCAGCACCGCGATGTTGATGCGGTCGATGTACGAGATGGCGACGATCACGAAGAGCGTGATCACGCCGTACCAACGGGCTTGCCTGCCTTGCATGGCGCTACTCCTTCAATGCTTGCGTCAGAACGCGTGGCGCACGCCGAACTCGGTGCCCGTGGACGAGCTGTTCGGCGAGGTGGTGGCACCGGTCAGCGCCTGCGACGCGCCGTTGCTGTTGGAGATGCGCGCCACGGTCGCATAGACCGCGGTGCGCTTCGAGAGGTTGTGCACGTAGCCCAGCGCCAGCTTCGAGGTGGTGGGCTTCGGCACGTCGCCGACGGGGATGCGCTCGTACCACGCATAGGAGAAGCGCACGTCGCCCGGGCCCACCGGCCAGATGAAGCCCACCAGCGCGCCGCGGCCATCCACCTGCCCCAGCGACTCGTCGTAGAGCTCGCTGGTCAGCTTGAGGTTGTTCAGCGACGCGAAGGTGTAGGCGAGGCCGATGTTGGACACGCGCAGGTCGCCAGTCGCGTACTTCGTGGTGCCCGTCGCCAGCGACACATGCCAGGCAGCATCCTGCCAGCCCACACGCACGCCTGCGTAGTCGCCGTCGTGGCGCGCATCCGAGGGCACGGTGTTCGAGGCGTTCTCACCCATGGCGTACATGGCCTGGCCGTAGAAGCCCGACAGGCCCGCGGGCAGGAAGTAGCCGATGCTGTTGGATGCCCGCGTGCCGGTGGGCGCGGCCACGCCGCCCAGGCCGGTGAAGTAGAGCTGGCTCGCGCCGATGCCGCTGCCGGTGCCGAAGGGATCGAACAGTGCCGTGTTCCAGAAGCTGGGCGTGTAGTCGCGGCCCAGGCGCAGTTCGCCGAAACGGCCCGACAGGCTCACGGTGGAACGGCGGTTGAAGGTCAGGCCGCCGCTGGCGAGGTTGCCGCTGGCCTGGTTGTTGGTGTTGGTCGGAAAGCCGCTGCCGGTGTCGTTCATCAGGCCGGCTTCGAGCCAGAAGCCCGCCGACAGGCCGCCGCCCAGGTCCTCGGTGCCGCGAAAGCCGAGGCGGCTGAAGCTGTTGGCGCTGTTGGTCATCTGCCACTTGCTGGTGGACACGGGGCCCGAGCCGGTGGTGTAGGTGAGTGCGGCATCGAGCACGCCGAACACGGTCACGCTGGATTGGGCGCAGGCGAGGCCCGCGGCTGCGCAGGCGGCAGCCGCCACGAGAGTCTTCTTCATTGGTTCTTCTAAGGGACGAGAGTGGGGAAAACGGGGAGGCCTTGCGCCTCAGATGTCCAGCACCAGCGGACCGCGCTTGCAGCGCGACACGCAGATCATCATGGTCTTGTTCGACTGGCGTTCCAGCTTGGTGAGGATGCCGTCGTGGTGCTCGATCTCGCCGGCTTCCAGCACGACGGTCTCGCAGGCGCCGCAGACACCTTCCTTGCAGCTGTGGTCGGGGTTCAGACCGGCCTCGATCAGGCTGTCGAGGATGGACTTGCCGGGCGGCACCTCCACGCTCTTGCCGCTCTTGGCGCATTCGACCACGTAAGTCTCGGTGGCGGCCGGCGCCGCCACTTCCACGGCGGCGAAGCGCTCGATGTGCGCGTTGGCATAGCCCAGCTGCTCGCAGCTCTTCTCGAAGCTGTCCAGCATGGGCGTGGGGCCGCAACAGTAGTAGTGGCTGGCCGCGCCCTTGCCTTCCAGCATCTGCACCAGGTTGGGCGGCGCGTTCTTCTCCTGGTCGAAGTGCCAAGTGATCGGGATGCCCTTGTCGGCAGCCAACGCGGTGATGGCGTCGATGAAGGCGGCTTCCTTGCGGTTGCGCGCGCAGTAGATCATCTCCACCGGACGGCCCAGCGCACTCAGGCGCTGAAGCATGCACCAGATGGGCGTCACGCCGATGCCGCCGGACATCAGCACCGAGCGCTCCGCGCCTTCCTGCAGCGCGAAGTTGTTGCGCGGATGCGAGATCTCGATGGTGCTGCCCACGCGCAACTGCTGGTGCACGTAGCGCGAGCCACCGCGGCTCTTCTTGTCGTTGAGCACGCCCACCACGTAGCGCTGGCGGTCGCTGGCCGGGTTGCACAGCGAGTAGCTGCGCACCAGGCCGTTGGGCAGGTGCAGGTCGATGTGCGAGCCGGCCTCGAAAGCGGGGAAGTCCACCTCCGGTGAAGCGGGACGGAACTCGACGCTGACGATGCCGTCGGCCTCGTGGCGCATGGTGTGGACCAGGGCTTTCAGCGTGGGGGATGACATGGCGGAACCTCGGGAAAAACTTCGGATGTCAGGGTGCGGCAGTCGGCAAGCTACGCAGGTCAACGTCCAGCCGCGCGGTGGCGTCGATCTCGACGCGCAGTTCGGGAAACACCAGGGCACTCACCGCCACCAGCGTGGAGGCCGGGTACGGCCCCTGGCCGAAGAAGTCGCGCCGTGCGCGCCCCACTTCGTCCTTGTCGGAGATCTCGGTGACATACACCACCAGCTTGAGGATGTTGTGCACGCCGCCGCCGGCCGCTTCGAGCAGCGCCTGGATCTTCTTCAGGACCACCAGCGTCTGCTCGTAGGCGCCCAGGGGCGAGCCGGCCTGCGCGGCGTTGCGCGTGGCAGGGTGGCCGGTCTGGCCAGACAGCACCACCTCCTGGCCCACCACGATGGCGTTGGACCAGTTGGCGTGCGCCAGGTCAGGCACGGCCTCGCACACGACGCGCTTCACCTGCACGGCATCCATCCTCTTCAGGCCGCGGCCTTCTGCAGCGACTCAACCTGCTGCTGCGCCAAGCCTTTAAGGTGGCGGCGCAGGCGCACGACGCCCAGGTCGTGCTGGTACAGGTTCTCGTGCTGGTTGGCATCGGGTTCCATGTCCTCGAGCATCCGGCGGTCCTGCTCCAGCACGTGCCAGTGGCGCGCCTCCAGTCGGTTCTGGTAGAGGAAGCGCCAGGTGTCGCGCTCCCAGCCCTTGGGGAGCTTGCGGCAGCGCCAGTGGAACACCGCCGACAGCGAGGGCGAGATGGGCGTGTAGCTGCCCACGATGATGAAGTTGCCGCCGGGGCCGCCGGTCTTCGGATAGGGGATCTCCAGGCGCATCCAGTGCACGCCGGTGTCGGCCCATTCGGTCCAGTCGAAGTTGACGTTGCGCTGGCCTTCCTTCTCGAACACGAAGCCGGTGTCGGTGGCGCGGATGCCGAACTTGGCATGCGAATCGCCTTCGGCCATGGAGTGCGACTGCTTGTGCAGGAAGGTGCCGTGCATCGGGTCCATCACGTTGTCCAGCACGTAGCGGTAGTCGCCCTTCCACTCGGTGTAGCAGAGGAAGTGGCCGTACTCCTCGTCGTTGGTCAGCTGCTCGGGCAGCAGCAGCGGCGGCGGCTCGTCCACGGGCTCGCGGCTGTTGTAGAGCCACACGGCACCGGCCGCTTCCTTCACGTGGAAGTGGAAGGTGGGGCGCGAGCCCTCCAGCTTGCAGCCGGGGCTGCCGGGCACGCGGGTCACGGTGCCGTCGCAGCGCACTTCCACGCCGTGGTAGGGGCACGAGAGGCGGTCGCCCAGGATCACGCCCTGCGACAGCGGCGCGCCGCGGTGCGGGCAGCGGTCTTCCAGTGCGTGCAGCACGCCCTGGTGGTCGCGCCACAGGGCAAGCTTGCGGCCGAGGCGGCGCAGCGAGATGGGCTTCTCCTTGATGAAGGAGGTCGGGCACAGCGGATACCAGAGGTCCTTCAGGCCCACTTCGAGCAGCTGGTCGACCGGGTCGGCGTGGATGGCGATGGTGGTCATGTCGATTCCTTCGTGGGGTGCGCGCTTCAGGCGGACTGGTTGGCCAGGCCGGCGATTTCCTGGCGGTAGACCTCTTCGGTCCATTCCTTGCCGCTGGGGCTGGCCAGGCCGCTGTCGTTCAGTGCCTGCACCAGGCCGGCCAGGTCATGCACGCCGCTGCCGTAGGCACGCTCGATGGCGTCGCCCAGCAGGTCTTCGTAGGTGGTGGGGGTGCGCTTGCGCGCCTGGTGTTGATCGAGGTAGCGGTCGGTCATGGGGCTCTCCATCGGTGGGCGGTTGAACTCTTGTCTTGGTCGCGGCTCACTGGCCGCCATTGCGCACGCGTTCGCGGATGCGTTCGCGAACCGGCACGAAGTCGTAAGTGGGGTAGCACTCGGTGCTGAACACGCCCCAGGCGCGGCGCTCCAGCTCCAGGTTGACGAGCGGGAGCATCGAAGGCGGCAGCTCCAGCGTGAGGATCTGGCCCAGGCCCATGGCCACGGTCCAGGAGACGATGCGGCAGCCCTCGGGTGGGAAGGACTCCCACCAGTCGCTGGCCTTCATGCGCGCCTGCACATCGTCCAGCGTGAGGCCGGGGTGGTGCTTGAGCACCACCGTCAGCAGGAGCTTGCCGCTGTCAGACACAGAAAACCTCCGTGCTGCGCACTGCGGTGCGAGCACCCTTCGGAGCGGCCGTGCGGGTGCTCATGCCAGGCTCTCTTCCGATTCTTCACTGGCCAGCGGCACGGCCCAGGCGTCGTAGCCATAGACCCAGTCGGCGTTGCCGCCTTCGCGCAGCCAGTTGTTGCCACGCGAGCCCAGCTGCACCTGGCTGGTCCGCGGCAGGCGGGCACGCTCGTAGCGGCGCAGCGCGACGGGGAGGTCCTGCACGGCAACGCCTTCCAGGTAACGGGCCAGCACGACGGCGTCTTCGATCGCCATGCCGGCGCCCTGCGCCATGAAGGGCAGCATGGGGTGCGCCGCATCGCCCAGCAGCGCCAAGCGGCCCTGCGTCCACGAGGGCATCGGGTCGCGCTCGTACAGAGCAGTCTTGAGGACGGTGTCGCAGGCGTCCAGCAGGGCGCGGGCCTCGCCGTGGTAGTCCTTGTACTGATCGCGCAGCTCGTCGACGCTGCCGGGCGCAGTCCACGACTCGAGGTGCCACGTGTCCTGCGGCGTGGTGGCGAAGATGAAGATGTCCCTGCCGCGGTTGAGCGGGAAGGTGACGATCTGGCTCTGCGGGTTCGGGCCCCACCACTTGGTGAAGGCGCCCAGGTTGGGCACGCCCTGCAGGCGGTCGGCGGGCACCACGGCGCGGTAGGCCACGATGCCGGTGAAGCGCGGGCTTTCGGCGCCGAACATCGCGGTGCGCACCACCGAGTGGATGCCGTCCGCGCCGATCAGTGCGCCCAACTGCGCGCTGCTGCCGTCCTCGAAAGTGACTTCGACGCCCTCGTCGCCCTGCACGATCTTCTGCGCACGCTTGCCCAGCTGCACGCGCTCGGCCGGGAACAGCTCCGCCAGCGCCGCCAACAGGTCGGCGCGGTGGATGGTGAGCTGCGGGGCGCCGTATTTCTGCTCGGCGGTCTCGGCCATTTCCAGGCGCGAGGTCTCTTCGCCGCTGTCGTAGCTGCGGCTGATGCGATGCGAGGGGCGCGCAGCGGTCACGCGGGCGGCTTCGCCGATGCCCAGGCCGTCCATGGCGCGCACCGCGTTGGGCGTGAGGTTGATGTCGGCACCCACGCGGGCGAACTGCTTGGCCTGCTCGAACACGATCACGTCGTGGCCGGCGCGGCGCAGGGCGATGGCGGCGGCCAGGCCGCCGATGCCGGCACCGACGATGCCGATGGTGTTGCTGCTGCTCATGTCTCCGTCTTCTTTCTCGTTACTCGGCCACGATGTGGCGCGACTTGATGATTCCGCTCCACACGGCCGTCTCGTCCTTCATGGCCTTGGCGAAGGCCGACGGGCTCATGGTGGCCTGGGTCATGCCCTGGGCCTTGAGCCTTTCCTGCACCTCGGCGGTGCCGAGGATCTCGGCGGCGTCCTTGGCCAGCTGCTCGGCCACCGGGGCGGGCGTGCCGGCCGGGGCCAGCAGGCCGTACCAGGAGGTCACGTTCACGCCCTGGATGCCCTGCTCCGCCAGCGTGGGGATGTTGGGCGCCACGGGCGTGCGCTGTGCCTCGGTGATGCCGATGGCCACCAGCTTGCCGTTCTGGATGAAGGGCAGCGCGGCCGGCAGGTTGGTGAACATCAGCGGCACGATGCCGCCCACCGTGTCGGTGAGGGCTGGCGCGGTGCCCTTGTAGGCCACGTGCAGCAAATCGGTGCCCGTCTGCTGCTTGAAGAGCTCTCCGGCCAGGTGCAGGCCGCTGCCGACGCCGGGCGAGGCATAGGCCAGCGTGCCGGGCTTGGCCTTGGCCTGTGCCACCAGCTCCTTGGCGTTCCTGATGCCCGAGGAAGGAGAAGCCACCACCACGTTGGGCGCCTTGGCCAGCATGGTCACGGCCACGAAATCCTTCTCGACGTTGAACGGGAAGTTCGTCATCAGCGTGGGGTTGATGGTGAGGTTGCCCGCGGGTACCACCAGCAGCGTGTGGCCGTCGCCCTTGGCGCGCTTGACCTTGTCCATGCCGATGTTGCCGGCCGCGCCCGCCGAGTTCTCCACCACTGCCACCTGGCCGTAGCGCTTGTTCAGGCCCTCGGCCAGCACGCGCGCCAGCGTGTCCACCGGGCCGCCCGCCGGGAAGGGCGAGACGATATTGAAGGGGCCGGAGGCCAGCTGCTTCTGCGCATCGGTCTGCGCATGCGCAGGGGCGAAGGCCAGCGCCAAGGCGAAGGAAGCGGCGAGGGACTTGGCGAGAACGGAAAGACGGGTCATGGCTTGCTGCGGTTCGGGTTATTTCTTTTCGGTGAGGAAGGCGCCCTTGGGTCCTTCCGCGTTCTTCTGGCGGCGCGTGTTGCCGTCCAGGCCGCCATCGACGGCCCATTCGGCGAACACCGTCGGGCCGGGCTCGAACTCGCGCGGCTGCCAGTCGGCGGTGAGCTGGTCCTCGTCGGCGTAGTACTCGATGAGGCCGCCGGCCGGGTTCTTGAAGTACCAGAAGTAGGCCGAGGACACCGGGTGGCGGCCCGGGCCCAGCTGCGTTTCCCAGCCCTTGCGCGAGAAGTGCAGGCCGCCGCCGAACACCTCGTGGATGTCGCGCACGGTGAAGGCCACATGGTTCAACCCGCGCTTGCCCGAGGGCAGTTGCAGCAGGAACAGGTCGTGGTGGCCGCCGTCCGGCGCGCAGCGCATGAAGGCGCCGCGCTTGGGATAGCTGTCCGAGCTCACGAAGCCGAAGTGGTCGCGGTAGAAGGCGCTGGTGGCTGCCACGTCGTTGGTGAAGAACACCACATGGCCCACCTCGATGGGCGTGGCGCGCTCGTAGATGGGTGCGGGCTGGTTGATGCGGGCCTTGGTGCTCCAGGTGTTCATCGCACCGCAGTCGATCTCGATGTCGCGCTTGCGCGTGACCTGCAGGCGCACTGCCAGGCCGTTGGGGTCGATGCAGCCGATGCGGCGTGCGCCGTCCACTTCAGCATCGAAGAAGCCTGGTGCATCCTTGATTGCAGCGGCGTAGCGATCGAGGTCGGCATTGCTCTGCACGCCCCACACGACTTCGCGCAGAGTCGGCCCCTCCTCCATCGCCGGCGGCAGGCCGGGCTTGGACAGGGAGGCCACCAGCACGCGGCAGCCGTTGAGGCATTCGAAGACGAGTCCGTCTGCGCTCTCGGATTGGAGCGCGAGGCCCCAGTCCTGGAAGAAGGTGCGGCAGGCCGGAAGGTCGTCCGCCGCGTAGGTGATCTGGTCGATGCCCAAAACGCTCATGTCACTTGCTCCAGGGCAGGGGTTGTTCGTTGGTGCCCCAGTACATGCTCTTCTGCTCCATGTACTGGAAGATGCCCTCGCGGCCCTTCTCGCGGCCCAGGCCCGAGTCGCGCCAGCCGCCGAAGGGCGTGGAGACGGAGAACTGCTTGTAGGTGTTGACCCAGACGGTGCCGGCCTGCACCGCGCGGCCCAGGCGCCAGGCGCGCTTGAAGTCGCGGCTCCACACGCCGGCCGCCAGGGCGTAGACGCTGTCGTTGGCTTCCTCGATCAGCTTCTCTTCGCTGTCGAAGGGCATGGCCACCAGCACCGGGCCGAAGATCTCTTCCTGCGTAGTGCGGGCGCTGTTCGTCAGGCCTTCGAGGATGGTGGGGGTGTAGTAGTAGCCGTTGTCGCGGCCCTCGCCGTGCGGGCGCACGCCGCCGGTGCGGATGTGCGCGCCCTCGGACACGCCCAGCGCCACGTAGCGCTCGATGCTCTCGCGGTGCTTCGCCGTGATGAGCGGGCCCATCTGCGTGCTTTCCGAGGCCGGATCGCCCACGCGCAGCAGCTTGGCGGCTTCGGCCAGGCGGGTGACGAACTCGTCGTAGATGCTGCGCGCGACAAAGAGGCGCGAGCCCGCGATGCACGACTCGCCCGAGGAGCTGAAGATGCCGTAAAGCACGCCGGCCACCGCGTGGTCCAGGTCGGCGTCTTCCAGCACCATGGTGGGCGACTTGCCGCCCAGCTCCAGCGACACCGGCATCATCTTGTCGGCCGCGATGTGGGCGATGTGCTTGCCGGTGGTGGTGCCGCCGGTGAAGGACACGCGCTTGACCAGCGGATGCTTGGTGATGGCGTCGCCGATCACCGAGCCCTTGCCCGGCAGCACGCTGATGATGCCCTTGGGCACGCCGGCGGCTTCGCAGATGCGCGCCAGTTCCAGTGCCATCAGCGGCGTGACTTCGGCGGGCTTGACCACCACGGCGTTTCCCGCGGCCAGGGCCGGCGCGAGCTTCTGCGCCTCGCTGGCGATGGGCGAGTTCCACGGCGTGATGGCCGCCACCACGCCCATGGGCTCGTGCACGCTCATCGTCACGAAGGGGCCGCGCGATGGCGTGATGGTGTCTTCCAGCGTCTCCAGCGCGGCGGCGAAGAACTGGAAGGTGCCTGCCGCGCTGGCGACCAGGGCACGGGTCTCGCTGATGGGCTTGCCGTTGTCCAGGCGCTGCTTCTGCGCCAGGTCCTCGGCCTGCTCGCGGATCAGGGCCGCCACTCGGTGCAGCACCGAGGCGCGCAGGTGCGGCAGCATCATCGCCCAGCCGCTGGTGCGGAAGGCCTCGTGGGCGCGGGTGATGGCCTCTTCCACGTCGGCCAGGCTCGCGGCCTTCAGGCGGGCGATGGGCTCGCCGTTGGCGGGGTACAGGCTCTCGTAGACGTCGCCGCCGCCCAGGCGCCATTCGCCGGCGATGTTGATGGGAAGGAGTTCGTTGGAAATCATGGTGGCGTTCTCAGATGGCCAGCGGCGCGACGCGGTTGCGCAGCGCGCGCACGGCGCTGTAGACGGTGAGCGCGGAGGTCTTGGGATTGGCGGCCAGCGCCTGGTTGCGCATGGTCAGCTCGAAGCGGCCGAAGGCACCCAAGGCTTCCACCGTGTGGACGTTCTCGGTCACGGCGGGGTCGGCGATCAGGCGCACGAAGGTCTTGTCCAGGCCCAGGCCGGCCAGCGACACGGTGGCCGCCACGTTGGCGTTCTTCGGATAGAGCGTGGCGGCCTCGCGGGCGCTGCCCTCGAAGATCACCACTTCTTCCTGGAGCGCGGCCAGGTCGCGGCCCTGCTCGGCCGGCGTGCCCTTCCAGGCATGCGGCGGCTTGCGGCCGGTGTAGAGCACCTTGTCCAGGCCGCCGATGCGGGCCGCGGCCAGCGCATCGATGGCACCGATGGCGCCGGCGATGAGCTGCACCTGCGTCTTGCCGGTCACGGCGGCACGCTCGACCGCCTCCACCAACCCGGGCGCCGACAGCGCGCCAACGGATGCAACCACCGCAGGCGTGCCACGGCGCAGCGCCGGCAGCACATGCTGCTCGATAGCGGCATGGCCGGCGGCCTCCACCACCAGGTCGATGCCGGCCAGCGGCACGCTGGACACCACCGCCGCGCCGGGCGCCAGTCGGGCACCGGCCTCGCGTGCGGCGGGCATGCCTTCCTCGGGCACCACGATGGCCGCGACCGACAGGTCCGCGTCATCCTTCAGCAGTTCCAGCACCGAGATGCCGATGGCACCGCAGCCGATCAATGCGAATCGCAAGCTCATGGCGCGTCCTCAGGCCGCGGGGGCGGCGGGAATCTGGTCCAGCTTGTTCACTGGCGGGCCGGAGAAGGCCGTCTTGAAGGCACCGATGGCGCGCATGTCGATTTCCAGCAGGAAGGGCCCCTTCGTCGACCACTGCGTCTTCAGAAGCTCGGGCAGTGCCTTCAGGTCCTGCACGCGGGCATGCGGCAGCTGGAGGGATGCGCACAGCTGCGCGTAGTCCGGCGTGTGCAGTTCCACGTAGCAGCGGCGGCCGCCGTAGGACGCGTCCTGGATGTTCTGGATGACGCCGTAGCGCTGATCGTTCATCAGCACGATCAGGCAGTCGCACTGCTCCTGCACCAGCGTGGCCAGCTCGCCCAGGTTGAGGATGAAGCCGCCGTCGCCGGCCAGGCCCAGCGTCTTGCGGCCCGATTCGGTGACCGCCGCGCCGACGGCCGCGCCGATGGCCATGGGCATGCCCATGCCGATGCCGCCGCCCGTGGCATGCACGCCGGCATCGCGCTCGAAGAAGCGCAGCTCGCGGTTGCCCCAGGTGCTGTTGGAGACGGTCACGTCGCGCACCCAGTTGAAGTTGCGGCCGGCCACCTCCTGCAACTGCTTCACCAGCGCGGCGTACGGGCCCAGGCCGTCTCGCAGGGCGGCGACCGCCTCCTCGTGCGTGTTGCGCAGGTCGGCCAGCAGTTCGGGGTCGGCCTTGTAGCCGCGCGCCTCCAGCCGGTCGGCCAGGCCGGCCAGCACCAGGGCCGAATCGCCGCAGACGAAACCGTCGTCGGCATAGCAGCGGCCCTGCTGGGCGGCGTCCACGTCCACGCGCAGCAGCGGGCGGGGCAGCTTCAGTTCGTACTTGAGCGTCTCGTTGCTGCGCAGGCGCGTGCCCACGGCGAGCATGGCGTCGCAGCGCTGGTAGAAGGCCTCCACCGGCTTCTGGATGTTGTAGGCGCCCAGCGACGCCGGATCGTCCTCGGGCACGATGCCGCGCCCCTGGCCGGTGCTGACGATGCCGAAGCCCAGGGCCTTCAGGCGCCGCACGGCCGCGCCGGCATGGCGTGCGCCGCCACCCAGCCACAGCAGCGGGCGACGGGCCTTGGCCAGCGTGTCCGCCAGCGTGTCGAGCGCAGCCTCGCTGGGGGCCAGCACGGCCACCGGCAGCGGCGACAGGTCGTCGGGCATCTCCATCACGCCTTGCTGGATGTCGATCGGGATCTCCACGCTCACCGGGCCGGTGGGCGCGGTCATCGCGGCCTGCACGGCCGCCTTGAGCGTGGACAGGCAGGTGGCGGCGCTGCGCACGCGGAAGGCGGCCTTGGAGACCGCGCCCAGCATGGTCAGCTGGTCTGGCGCTTCGTGGATGTACGAGAGCTTCTGGTCCAGGTACTGCGTCTCGATCTGGCCGGTGATGTGCAGGAGCGGCGTGCCGGCCGTGTAGGCCTCCACCAGGCTGCCGGCGATGTTGCCCGCGGCCGGCCCGGTGCTGGTGATGCACACGCCGAGGCTGGAGGTGGACCGCGCGTACGCATCGGCCATGTTGCCCGCGCCGGCCTCGCCGCGCGCCATCACGAAGCGCGTCTTGCCGCGCTGCGCGAAGGCGTCGAGGATCGGCATGTTGTGGATCGAGATCACGCCGAAGGCGGCCTTCACCCCGCACTGTTCGAGGAAGGCGGCGACCACGGTGCCGACGGTGACTTGTTGCTTAGGCATGGCGCGAATGGCCTCCGGAAATGTCGAGATGGCTGCCCGTCGTGTACGAGGACAGCGGCGAAGCGAGGAAAAGAATCGCGCGTGCGGCTTCCATCGGAAGGCCCAGGCGACCCAGGGGGATGTGCTTGTCCTTGGCGAGCTGGCTGCTCCACGTTGCCCAGTCCAGCGACTTGTCTTCACGGGCATCGAAGCGGCGGCGCCACTGGCCCGACTCGATCAGGCCGATCAGGATGCCGTTGACGCGCACGCCCTGCGGCGCGAACTCGGTGGCCATGGAGCGCACCAGGTTCAAGAGGCCCGCGCGGGCGGCCGAGGTGGCGACCATGTGCGGCTCGGGCTGGCGGGCCAGCAGCGAGTTGGCGCAGACGATGGCCGCATCGCCGTGCACCGCGCCCTGTGCCTTCAGCTGCGGCAGGAAAGCGCGGGTGGGATGGATCACCGAGAAGAACTTCAGGTTCAGCTCTTCGGTCCAGGCCTGGTCTTCGGTGTTGGCGAAGGTGGAGACGCGGCCCTGCCCGGCGTTGTTGATCAGCATGGAGGCCGGGCCGAGCGCGGCCTCGCTCTGCGCGGCGAAGCTGCGAACTGCGTTGGCATCGAGCACGTCGCAGGTGCGGGCGAAGAGCTTTGCGTCGGGGCGCGTGGCGCGCAGGCCGGCGACGGCCTGCTCCAGGCGCTGGGCATCGCGGCCGCACAGGGCGACGGCGGCGCCGCTTTCGAGCAGCAGCTCGACGGTGGCCAGGCCGATGCCCGAGGAGCCACCGGTGACCACGGCCACGCGGCCTGCCAGGGCGTCCTTGGCGATGAAGTGCTGGGTGTTGTTCATGGGGAGCGAACTCGTGGGGGCCGGCTCAGGCGCGGCGCATGGGCACGACCTTGCTGCTGGCAGCGGGCGCGTAGTTCAAAAGGCCCGAGATGTCGTCGGCCGTGGCGCGCACGCGCGTCACCATCTCGTCGATGCGGCCCTCGTCGATGTGGCCCGAGGGAATGGTCGCGCCCAAGGCCGCCACGATGTGGCCGCTGTGGTCTCGCACCGGCGCGGCAATGCTGGAGATGTTGGATTCGAAGAAGCCTTCGCCCAGCACATAGCCGCGCTGGCGGTCGGCCTGCACCATGTCGAAGAGTTCGGTGACGGTCTTCGGCGTGCTGGGCGAGAAGGTCTCCAGGTGGTCTTCCGGATAGAGCGCGCGCAGTTGCGGCAGCGTGAGGTCTTCCAGCAGGATGCGGCCCAGCACGGTGGCATGCGCCGGCAGGCGGGTGCCCACGCTGACCGAGCTGGTGAAGGGCGTGGCCTGCGCGACCTTGGCCACGTAGACGATCGAGCGGCCGTCTCGCACGACGAGGTTGCAGGAGGTGTGCAGCTCTTCCGACAGCCGCTGCAGCAGCGGCGTGCCCAGCTGCGTCAGCTCCAGCGAGGCCAGGTACTCGAAGCCCAGGCGCAGCACGGCCAGGCCCAGGCGGTAGTCGCGGCCACCCTCGGCCTTCTCGAGGAAGCCCATGTTCTCCAGCGTGCTGAGCAGGCGGAAGACCGTGGAGCGCGGCAGGTCGAAGCGGCGCGCCAGCTCCGGCGCCGACAGGGTTCGGTGCTCGCGGCTGAACTCGCACAGCACGCGCAGGCCGCGCTCCAGCGCGGGCACGTTGTAGCGGTCTGCGCCTTCTTCGGTGATGTCGTTGTCGCTCATGCCTTGGATCTCCTCGTTCTGCTCGGTTCGTTCGTTCGCTCGTTTATCTCAAGCCCGGGCCGCTTCGCGCAGCAGCAGTGCGGCCACGGCCGCGGGCTGCTCCACGTAGCTCGCATGGCCGGCGCCGGTCGCCAGTTCCAGGCCCAGGCCGCAGGCGGCCGCGACCTTCTCGCAGGCCTCGGGCGTGGTGACCACGTCCAGCGAGCCGCAGGCCACGTGCACCGGCACGGCCGGCGGCAGGTCGGCCAGCAGGTCCGCGCCGCACAGCAGCTCCACCGCCTGCGCGTAGCCGGCTTCGTGCAGGCGGCCCATGTTCCAGCGCACCCATTGGCGCGGCAGCTCGCCGGCTTGCGCAGACAGCAGGCGCTGGTCGCTTTTGGCAGCCATGCCGGCGATGCCCTCTTGCGCCAGCGTGGCCAGTCGTTGGGTGCGCACACGTTGCTGCGCTTCTTCCTTGCCCGGCGCGCCGTAGCCGGCCGCCGGGCTGATGAGCACCAGCTTCGCGATGCGCGCTGCCATCGCCGAGCCCGTGCGTGCGGCATGGCCGGCGGTGATGGCGCCCAGCGAGTGGCCCACGAGCACGAAGCGCTCCAGGTCCAGCGCGTCGACCAGGCCTTGCAGGCGCTGCGCATAGTCGGCGGCCTTCGGCTGCTGCGATGCCACCGGCGTCGAATCGCCGTAACCCGGCGCATCCCAGGCGATGACGCGTGCGCCCTGCCCTTCGAGCAGCAGCGCCGCTTCCAGCCAGGAGGCCGCACCCGAGCCGATGCCGTGCAGGCACACGAACACCGGGCCGCCCTGCCCCGCGCCGCATTCGCGCACCGACACCACCTCGCCGCCGGGCAGCGCGACGCTGCGCGCAGCAAAGCGGGATTCGAGGCGGGCCAGTTCGCTGGCGGGGAGCATGGTCGTCATGGCGCGGGCCTGGGTTGCACTCAGCGCTTGATCTTGGCCAGCGGGTGGTCGGCCGGATAGGTCGGCGTGACGGGCTTCTTGGAACCCAGCATCACGCACATCAGCGCGTCCTCGTCGCCGATGTTGATCTCCTCGCGGTACACGCCGGGCGGCACCGAGATCAGGTCGCGGTCGGTCATGACGGTCTCGTAGCGCTCGCCGTCGGGCGTGGTGATGACCACCTTCAGCTTGCCGCGCATGAGGAAGAAGATCTCTTCCACGTCGGTGTGGATGTGCGGCGGGCCTTCGTGGCCGGCCGGGATCACCATGGTGGAGAAGGTGAAGTTCTCCGAGGGTACGGTGTTCATGTCGGCGGCGACGCCGGTGCCGCCCGTGCCCACGTAGCGCATCTGCGCGCGGCGGAACTTGGGATCGAAGTCGGACTGGAACTTCAGCGCGTCCCAGTCGTACTTGCGGGTGGAATAGCGCGCGACGCGCGTGTTCATCCACTGCTCCAGGCTCGCGCCCTCGGGGCGGGCCCAGCTCGGCTGGTCGATGTTCTTCTGGTCGGACAGATCGCTCATTTAAGTTTTCTCCTGCAAGTGGGTTCAGTGCATGACGAAGCCGCCGTTGACGGCCAGCAATTGGCCGGTCACGAAACGCGACAGGCCGGACAGGGCGAAGAGCACGGCGCCGCAGACGTCGGCCGCCTGCTGCTCGCGCTGGATGGCGCGGCCGTCCATGTAGAACTGGTGGCGCGCCGCGGGCACGTACTCGGTGGCCTCGACCAGCGTGAGGCCCGGCGCCACCGCGTTGACGGTGATGTTGTCGCCGCCCAGCTCGCGCGAGAGCGAGCGGGTCAGCGAGACCACGGCGCCCTTGCTCGATGCGTAGGCCAGCAGCTTGGGCGCGCCCCACAGCGCAGTGTCGGAGGCGAGGTTGACGATGGCGCCGCGGCCCGAGTCAGCCAGCGCGCGATGGCAGGCGCGGCTCATCAGCCAGGTGCCGCGCACGTTGACGTTCATCACGCGGTCCCAGGTGGCGACGTCCAGCTCGTGCACGTCGCGGCCGCCCGAGTTGGTGATGGCGGCGTTGTTGACCAGGCCGTCCAGCCCGCCCAGCAGGCGCGAGGCTTCGGCCGCGCCGGCCTCGATGGATTCGGGGCTGGACAGGTCGATGGCCAGGGCCTGCACGTCGAAGCCGGCGTCGCGCAGCGCGGCCGCTTCCGATTGCGCCAGGTCGGCCAGGATGTCGGCGATCACCACGCGGCCACCGGCCTTGGCGATGCACTTGCCGAAGGCCAGGCCCAGGCCGCGCGCCGCGCCGGTGACCAGCACGCGGCGGCCGGCCAGCAGGTTGGCGGGCAGCTCGGCGAGCAGGGCCTGCAGGCTCTGCGCGTCGGGGGTGGACTTGATCTCGCTCATGGCTGCGCTCAGTCGGCCTGGATGCCGAAGTCCTTGATCAGCTTGCCGAAGCGGTTGTACGTCTCGGCGACCGTGGCCTGCAGCGCCTGCGGCGTGCCGCCGGTCGGGATGGCGCCCCACTGGGCGATGCGCGACTGCAGCTCGGGCAGGCGCACGATCTCGTTCATGTGCTTGTTCAACAGCGCCACCACGTCGGCGGGCGTGCCCTTGGGTGCGAACAGGCCGTGCCAGCCTTCCACGTCCAGGCCCTTGTAGCCCTGCTCGGCGAAGGTGGGGACCTCGGGTGCCAGGGGCGAGCGCTCCTTGGACGCGACGGCCAGCAGGCGCAGCTTGCCACCTGGCAGGTGCGGCGCCACAGGGCCCAGGGTGATGTAGGTCAGCGGCACCTGGCCGCCCAGCACGTCGTTGATGGCCGGTGCCACGCCGCGGTAGGGCACATGCACGACCTTGGCGCCAGTGGACTTGTTGGCCATCTCGCCCAGCACGTGCATCGGCGAGCCGCTGCCGGGCGATGCGTAGGAGAGTTCGCCCTTCTGCGAAGCCGTGACCACGTCCTTCACGCTCTTGTAGGGGCTGGCGGAAGAAGCCACCAGGAACATGGGGAGCGTGTCGGCCTCGATGATGGGCGTGAAGCCGTTCAGCACGTCGTAGCTGGAGGCGCCGCCGGTCTTGAGCACGAACTGCGCGATCGCGAAGGTGTTGGGTGCCAGCAGCAGCGTGTAGCCGTCGGGCGCGGCCTTGGCCACGTAGGCGCTGCCGATCACGCCGCTGGCGCCCGGCTTGTTGTCCACCAGCACCGGTTGCTTCACGCGCTCCTGCAGCTTCTCGGCAAACATGCGCGCCAGCGCGTCGGTGTCGCCGCCGGCCGGATAGGCCACCACGATGGTGATCGGCTTGGTGGGATAGGCGGACTGCGCCAGGCTGGGGCCGGCCAGGGTCGCGGCTGCAAGGCCAAGGCCGACGGCCAGTGCGGCGCGGCGGCGTGCGATGTTCATCATGATGTGGGACTCTCGCGGGGCGGTTGGGTTGAAATGCCTTGCCGTTCCTCGAATCCCGTACGTTTCACTAATGGAACAATGTTTTATTCTTGGAACGACCTACGAAGGATATGACCGAACTGTTAACTGGTGCTAAGTAGTAACCCTAGTTCTAGGCTTTGTTACCCCCTCAGAAACGCCCTCCATCCATGAGCACTTCCACCTGTCCCCCTTCCCTCGTCGCTGCCTTTGCGCCCACCGGCGTGCTGCGCGCTTCCATCAACCTGGGCAACCCGATCCTGGCCGGGCGCGATCCGTCCAGCGGCGAGCCTGCGGGCGTGTCGGTGGACCTGGCGCGCGCCTTTGCGCAGCGGCTGGGCGTGGCCGTGGAATTGAAGGTGTTCGAGAAGGCCGCGGCCTCGGTGGAGGCGGTGCGCGGCGAAGAGGCGGACATCGGCTTCTTCGCCATCGACCCGGCGCGCAGCGAGGGCCTGCAGTTCACCGCGCCCTACGTGCTGATCGAGGGCAGCTACCTGGTGCCCGCGAGTTCGGCGCTGAAGACCAACGAGGAAGTGGATGTCGCCGGCAACCGCGTGGCCGTGGGCAGCGGCAGCGCCTACGACCTGTTCCTGACGCGCGAACTGAAGGCGGCGCAAATCGAGCGCGTGGCCGGTGCCAAAGGCGTGATGGAAGCGCTGCGCGCCGGCCAGGTCCAGGTGGCGGCGGGCATCCGGCAGGTGCTGGAGGCCGAAGCAGCTACCGATGCCGGGCTGCGCATGCTGCCCGGCCGCTTCATGGTGATCCAGCAGGCCATGGGCACGCCGGCATCGCGCGGCGCCGAGGCGGGCCGGGCGCTGGCGGCTTTCGTGGAAGAGATGAAGGCCAGCGGCTTCGTGGCCGAGGCGCTGGCGCGGCACAAGGTGAAGGGCGCGAGCGTGGCGCCGAGCGCCTAGTTCATCAAGGCGCGGTCGACGCGGCCGTGTCGATCAAAGTCTTGGGCTTGCTCATGTCCCAGGGAGGCAGTGCGGCAGGCGGCAAGGGGAGGACCTTCTCCAGATTGGGGAGACGGAGTTGGGGGTTGTGGCGCAGAGCGTTACCAAAGACCCGGTAGCGGGTCGCACGAGCAGGGTCCTTGTGGTGGCCAACCATCGCATCGCCATCATTAAAGGCCACAAGGAGTCGGCCTGCGCATTCATCGCTTCCGAACTTCACACCCTCGTGAAGTACTTTGAGGGCGCGCTGATAGTCACGGCTCACAACTCCGTTCAACAACATCCCTAGTTCGTATGCCGCTTTGCCATTTCCTTGTGCAAGGGCGCACTCCAACATCGCAAGCGAAATGGAACGATTTCCCCAGAACGCAGGAGGATCATCGTAAGTACCACTGATCTTTTCACCCAAATACGCCATGGCACTGGGGCTGCCCATATCCGCCGCAAGCTGCCAAAACGCATAAGCGCGGGTCACGTCATGGTTCACGCCAACCCCGTTCATGTAGTAAGTCCCCATCAGGTCGTACGCAGTGGGTATACCCAACCTCATGGCGCCCTCGATGATCTGCACGGCCCGCTCGGTGTCACGCTGTGATCCTAACCCACGCGCGTAGGCATCAGCGAGATACAGCATGGCTTTCCAGTGCTGTCGTTGAGTAGCCCGCTCCCACAAGGCGACTGCCTCTTTGTAATTGCGGTCCTCGGGCCACAACTCAGGACTAGACAGCCGCAGGCCTTCCTGAAACCATGCCTCCGCTTGCGTATCCGTGAGCGGAACGACATCAGCCTCCTTATTGCATGTGAAGTCGCTTCGATGAGGATCGAAGGCTTTCAGGCGCATGTTGCGTGACACATCGGCGCCAATCACCGTTTCCATCACGCCCAACACCCCTAGGAGGATGATGACAACAACAAGCACAGCAAGGCCCCGCATCCTGGACCCCTACGCCAACGCCTTGCCCTGATGGTCATGCAGGTCGGACAAGGTGACGCGATACCCCACCGCCCCCGGTTCGTTGGCGTTGTCGATCCAGTGCCAGCGCACCATCCGCGCATCGATGTCCAAGTGCAATTGCGAGGGATCTGGAAATAGCTGGCCTTCTTCCAGATAGGTCTGCCAAGAGCGTTGGTGAAAAACCTTGGCCAACGGATGAGTGGCCTGCAACTCAGCCTCCCAGACGCCCGTTCGAGGACATGGGCGCTCTCGCCCCCAGCAAGCAAGCGCCTCCGCCGGCCGGCGCCCCATGCGAGCAACGCCACGCGCCACCTGCACGGGAGGACGAGGCTCTGGCAATCTGACCAGTTCGCCGAGATAGTGCCATCTCACGCCAAGAATTCGCGCAAACTCACCAAGGCTTTGACGGTCCGCTGCTGGAAAGACCTCTCCTTTTGCAAAGCGCATCGGTGTCTGGCGTGCACCCCACTCCTGTTGGTAGTCTCGAACGGATTCCGTCAGGGCGGCAACCCAATAACCGGTGAACGAAACCGTGGCGCCTTCGCGCTGCGGCCAGATGTCCGCCGTCTCTCGGTCGAAGGTCTCCGTCCACTCTGCGACCGGTGCAACTGGCTGACTTGGAAGCGCATAGCCTTGAGGTATGTGCGCACGTCCGGTTCGCTGCGAGCCAGGCGTCGGCGTGACGGGGAGCGCGGGAATGATCGGTTTGGCAGCATCGATCAAGATTGAGGGTTCGCCCGCATTCCATTGAGGCAATTGGGCAGGGGGCAGTGGCAGGACCTTGTCGAGATTCGGCAAACGAAGGTCAGGATTCCTACGAAGCGCATCGGCGATTGTTAAATAGCGCTCTGCCCGTGCAGCATCCTTCTTGTGCATCACTAGAGGGGCGCCATCGTCGAATGCACCAAACAGGCGACTGGCACATCGAGCATTGCCAAACTTCACGCCCTCATGAAAGACCCACAGAGCGCGCGCGTTGTCTTCGTCCAGCGACTTATCGGTCCCAGCAAGCGTTAGTCCCAAACGGTACGCGGCCTGACCGTTGCCTTGCGCCAGACCACACTCAAGCATCTTTAGCCCTACTTTTCTGTTTGCCCAGAACGCGGGAGGATCGTCATAAGTGGCCGTCAACTTGTCACCCAAGTAGGCCATCGCACTTGGGCTGCCCATGTCGGCCGCCAATTGCCAGAAGGCAAACGCTCGGCTTGGGTCTTGCGTGACTCCAGTGCCATTCATGTGAAACGACCCCATCAGGTCGTAGGCAGCAGGTATGCCGAGCGTCATTGCCCGCTCGACAATCTGTAGCGCGCGCTCTGGATCTCGCGGCACACCCAATCCGCTTGCATAAGCGTCAGCCAAGTTGAGCATGGCCTTCCAGTGTCGCCGTTCGGCAGCTTGCTCCCAGAGTTCTGCTGCCTTCTTGTAGTTGCGGTCTTCAGGCCACAATGAAGGACTCGTCAAGCGCATCCCTTCTAGAAAATAAACTTCCGCTTGTGCGTCAATGGAAGGCACCGCATCGGCTTCGTACTTACAAACGAAAACTTTGCGGTGCGGATCAAAAGCGTCCAAGGACATGTTTCGGGGTAAGTTCTTCATGGAGCAGGCGCAAATAGCAAACAGGAGGATGACATTGAGGTTGCGAAGACGAGAGAGCATGGCCGTACTCATGCCAAACGTATTCGGCTAGTTCGCACATCCTCAAAAGGCATCAAGAACCCAACCGGGCCCTTACCCTTGCTCTTTTCGATACCATTCGATTCGGCAAGCTCCTCCCATTTTTCAAACGAATGTTTGATGTCTGCACGAGTTCCGCTGTAACCGTCAAGGGTCCCCTCCGTCAGCATCGCCCACACCCGCTTTCGCAGATCCTTGCTTATCTCAGGGCTGTCGCTGGCCACGTTGATCTCCGTATCCACTGCCATGCTTCGCAAGTTCAAGTTCGCGCTTCCAAGCGTAAAGAAGCTGTCGTCGATGAGCATGAGTTTGCTGTGGATGTAGATCTCCCGGTACCGCCCTCTTCCCAATTTCTCGCGCAGGGATTTGATCCGCTCTGCTTGGCTGGCGTCTGAACGCGCGGTGGCTTCCAACTCGGCCAGGACGCCAAGCTCCTTGCGCTGGGTACTGCGCCAGTCGTGGTCGAAGGTCCAGAGACTTGCCACCAAGGTTCGCATGCCGATGGATTGCAGATCCTTGGAGATGCCACCCTCGGCGCCCAATGCCTTGGCACTCGCCGCAATGGGAGAAAGCGGCGCCGGGTAGTAGTCGGGGTCCGGCACCTCGCCTTTTGCGGCCTGGCTTTGCACGTGCGCTTCCCAGCGAGCCTGTTGCTCGCCGTGACGCTTGAGTTCATCCTCCACGAGCTTGTTCTGGTTGGGCATGGAGCTTCCATGCCCCAGCGCCTTGATGCTGTCGTAGGTGCGCGGGACCATCTGGCTGCGTTCCGGCGTGGGGATCACGACCATGACGTGCAGGTCAGGAAGATCCGACTGAGCCCTGCCGGCGGCCTTCCAGTATTTGGCGAAGCTCGCGCGATGTGCCTTGAGTTGCGTCGCCCACTCGGTGTGCTGGAAGTACTGGTTCTCGACGTACAGGTAGTTTCGCGCGAAGCTGCTGGCCTGGTGGTAGAGGCGGGCGATGGTCTTTTCGCCCTCCTGCGCTTGGGTACGCACGATCTGCGCGCTGTGAAGGTCGCCCTTGAGCGTGCTGGTGAGCCCCGGTGGAGGGGGTGCTGCAGCATCGTGCTTGCGGGATATCGCAGTCCCGTTGCCCGAGGCACGGTTCCAGGCTGAAGTGAAGTTGCGACTGACCTCCACCAAGGCACCGCCGCGAATGCGGCAGGCATAGTCCTGATATGGCTTGAGGCCCGGCGCCCCGTCACCTGCGCCTTCCCAAGGCTGGCCGCGCCGCGGATCGTTGAAAAGATGCTTCTGCGTGTCCCAGTAGTCCGTGACGCTGTTCAGCCCCATCACGTAGCCGACCGCATGGCTGCCACCCTCATGTTCGTAGTCGATCAAGATGGTTTTCTGGTGATCGGTGGGAAGCCCGCTCAACCCCAGGTTTTCGACCGCCCCGCGCTTGCCGGCCTCATCGGCAAGGCTCTTCTGAACCGCGCTGCGGCTGTTGTCGCGCGTGCGAATGGCGAGGTGGTCGATGGCGCCGACAAAGGCATCCTGGTACCAGCGGGCATTGAACTCCTTGCGCTTGTCTTGAGGCATGAAGACAAGGCCTTCGGTCCAGTCGTCCGGGTTCAATGGCCGGTTCGTCTGACTGGTGCTGCGACGGTCATGGCTATAGCCTGGCATGTTGTTGGCGCCCAGCATCGTGCTGCCAATGAAGCCATACCACGCCAGCAAGCGAACCTGGACCGGATGCCCGCCATTGAACTTGCCCGCCGCCACGTCCCGCAGCAGTTCGCCCCAAGTGACGCCTCGCGGCCAGGTCTCCTGCCTTTCGCGCGTCAGTTCCATCGCCGGATCGAAGCCCCAGCAGATGATTTCCACGCTGGCCCGGGCGCTTCTGATGTCACCTGCGATCTGTCGGAACGCGTCCTCGCCGCAAATGTAGACGTCGAGTTCGTTGCGGTAGCGCACCGGCGCAACCTTGCTGTCCTCGTTCTTTTCCAAGAACCACTGAACGGCGCCTGTGGCCGTCCGCTTGTCTTCAGGGATGGGGATCGTAATCGGGTGCTGCGTGTCTGTTCGGATGGGAGCCATCAGCGCACTCCCCGGAGGATCGTGCTCATGGGCGACGACCTGAAGGAAGCCTGGCTCGGTGAGATGAGGCCTTGCAGGCCTCCCATCTGAATTGCGGCAGCCGGGCGCGAGAACGCGCACGCGGACAAGCCGCTGGTCAACAGCGCTTGGAACATTGTTTTGCACTCCCTGATCGTTTGCAGCAACCGCGTGACAACGGTTGAGGATTCAAGCCCTCCATTCGAGGACCTTGGCCTGCAATCAGCATAGCGCGGCGCGACAGCGCGCGGGTGAGAATTAGTTCTCGGACGAAGACACGTACGTGGACGCGCCCTGTCAGGCCAACAGGGCTAAAGCATCTCCTCCGGCACCAACTGCAGCAGCAGCCAGTCGCGCCAGCGATGGAAGGTGCTCCAGCCGGGCTCGTCGAACTGCACGGTCTCGCCGCCGTCGATGTCGCGCTCCACCCAGGTCATGGCGCCCTGCTTCGGGTCCAGGCGCAACTCGTAGGTGCCGGGGCCCAATTCGTCGACGAGCAGGCGGAATTCTGCGGCCAGCTCGGTGCTTTCGACGATCAGGCCGACCTCGGTGTTGAGCCAGGCCGAGCGGCCGTCGAAGTTCATCGAGCCGATGAACATGCGGCGCTGGTCCACCACCGCCACCTTGGCATGCAGCCGCCCACTCGATGACTTGAAGTTGCCCAGCTTGCGGTCGCGCGTGACCAGGTGCGCGCCCAGTTCGTACAGGCGCACGCCGGACTTGAGCATGGGCTCGCGGTAGCGCGAGTAGCCGCTGTAGACCAGCGTCTCGTCGGTGGCATTGAGCGCGTTGGTGATGACCGAGGTCTGCACGCCGCGGCTGGCTGCATCCTGGATGAGCGCCAGGCCGCGCTCGCCCGGCACGAAATAAGGCGAGACGATCAATACATCGCTGCGCGCGCCCTGGATCTGCGCCACGGTGCGCTGCGTCACGCTATCGGCAAAGCTGGCCTCGGGGTCGTCCAGCGTGATCTTGCCGGGGAAGTCGGCCAGCACGCGCGCGTCACCCCAGACCTGCGTCAGCCAGCCGGCCTCCAGTTGCGTCTCCACCGGCGGCAGGCCCAGCAGGTCCACGCCCGGCTCGATGAAACGTCGGGGCGCCGAGGCCAGGGCGCTGTCGAGCAGTCGCTGCGCATCTTCCTTCTCGGGCACCGGCTGCAGCAGCGACATGGGCCGCACCTGCTCGCTGTTCCAGAACTCGTCGAAGCTCTGCGACAGCTCGGGCACCACCGGCCCGGTCACCAGCAGGTCCAGGTCGACGAAGTTGCTGACGTCCGAGAGCATGAAGTATTCGTCGGCGATGTTGCGCCCGCCGGTGATGGCGATGCTGTTGTCCACCACGAAGAGCTTGTTGTGCATGCGCCGGTTGAGATGGCGCAGGTCGCGCATCGACAGCATCAGCCGCCAGGGCAAGGGGCCGGCGCGGGCGGGCAGCGGGTTGAACTGCCGCACCTCGAAGTTGGGCATGACCGACAGGGCGGCGTACAGGTCTTCGCTCACCGGGGCGTAGAGGCCGTCCACCAGCAGCCGCACGCGCACGCCGCGCTCCGCTGCCGCGCGCAGCTCGCGCAGGAAGGCCAGGCCGGTGGCGTCGCGCTGCAGCACGTAGTACTGCGCGTCGATGCTCTTCTCGGCATAGCGCGCCAACGCCAGCCGTGCGTTGAAGGCCGTGGGCCCCTGCGCCAGCAGGCGGAAGCCCGAGAGGCTGCGGTCGTCAGGCGCGTCGGCGCGGGCGATGCGCGCCAGCTGAGTCTGCGCCACGCTGGCAGGCGACGGGGCCTGCGTCTGCGGCTGCGGCTGGTAGGTCGGCAAACCGGCGCAACCCACCAGCGCCAGGCAGGCCATCGCCAAGGCGAAACGCCGAAGCCACGCGAGCCAGCGGAGCGCGCTCGTGTTCCCAGCGCCAGACGCGCCGCCCGGCCGGGGCATCGAGCGGTCCGGCAGCGTGCCGATGACGCCAGGCAAGGCCATCAGAGCCCGAGCGCCTCCACCATCTGCGCCGGCGCGAGCTTGCGCGGCTGCGCGGGCCACACGTCCAGCAGTTCCACCATGCGCGCATTGCGCGGCGCGGCCATGCCGTGGGCCTGCGCGAGGCGCACCACCTCGCCGCTCAGGGCATCGACCTCCGTGCGTCGGCCCAGCGCCAGGTCGTCGGCCATGCTGGAGCGCGCCTTGGCGTCGATCTTGAGCATGCGCGCGGCCACGATTCGAAAGAGCGGCGAAGGCAGGCGCAGGATCGCGAGCAGCTTGCGCGGCGGCAGTGCCGCCACCTGCGCCGGCGCAATGCCGGCTCGCGACAGCACGCCCAGCGCCTCTTCCATCAGCGCGGCGAAGCAGCGGCGGTAGCCGCGCTCCATGAGTTCGGCGCGCAGCGGCAGGCCCGACAGCGCATTGACCGGGTTGTTGAGGTTGAGTAGCAGCTTGCCCCACTGCACGGGCCGCGCGTCGGCCACCACGTCCAGCGGCACGCCGGCCGCCTCGAACACCGGCAGCCAGGGCGCCAACGCCTCGTGCTGCTGCGCCACCAGCCGCCCGGCCGTGCCGCGGTGGTAGGCGCCGGGGCCCAGTTCGGCGACGTTGTAGGGCACCATGCCCGGCAGCACGACCAGGCCCGGGCCGGCCTGTGCGGCAGTCGCCGCGTTGGAGATGCCGTTCTGCATCGAGACCACCACGCTGCCCGCCGGCAGCGCCTGCGCCAACTGCGCGGCGGCCTCCGCCGTGGCGCCGCTCTTCACGCACAGCAGCACCAGCGCCGGCCTCGCGCCCGCCGGCACCTGCTGCGCCAGGCGCATCTGGCCGGCGGCCACGTGGGCCTTGAGGCCGTCCAAGTCGGTCACGGTGAGGCCGCGCGTGGCGACGGCGTCCAGCGTGCGCGGCCGCCCGACCAGCGTCACCGGCACGCCCGCGGCGGCCAGCCGGCCACCCAGGTAGCAGCCGATGGTGCCTGCGCCCATCACGAGCAATTCACCGGGTACGGAGGCGGTCATGTCGAAGAAGGCTCCAGAGGTTGTCTCTTGGGATCGGGAAGGTAGACGCGCGAGGCGGCCGGCCCTGCGGCGCGACGATCATGCCTCAGGCCGTGGCGGCTCGCAGAGCCAGTCCAGCTCCTTGCGCAAGAGGAGGATGCGGTGTTCCAGCCTTCGGGTGTGCGCACCCCGCCCCTTCTCGCCCGCGCGCAGCACCAGCCGAAGCTGCTCGCGCTGCAGCCGGCCCTTGAGCCGGCCGGCGCGGCGGCCGTAGCGCTGCGCCAGCTTGCGGCGCACGGCCAGCCGCCGAAGCGGCGCGCCCAGGCGGCGGCGCTCGTCGTCGCGGATCAGCTCGCGCTCGGGCACGTAGTACGCGGCCAGCGCCTGCAGGTGCCGGCTCTCCACGCGCGAGGCCACGCCCCAGATCAGCCACACGGCGATGACCGCCGGCAGGCCCTTGACCAGCGTCAGCACCACCATCGAGGCGAAGCCGTTGCCCGGGATCCAGTCGTTGATGAGCGGCGAGTTCCACACGAAGTGCAGCGCCCAGGCCAGCAGGAAGTACTGCGCCGCCAGCAGAACCCGCAGCGGCATCGCCAGGTCGCGCCTGAACTTGAAGCACACGACGCCGAAGGCCGCCACCGTGGTGTAGGCCGCGTGGCTCCACAGGCCGTTGAGCAGCCCGCGCATGACGAAGTTGTGCGCCACCGGCATCAGTTGGCTGTCGGTGGGAAAGGAGACGGCCGAATTGACCGTGTAGCTCAGGTTCTCCACCACCTGGAAGCCCAGGCCCGACAGCGCGCCCAGGATGAGCACCGAATGCGGCGTACGGAACTGGTTGCGCGCGATCTGCATGATCAGCACCACGCCGATCAGCTTGAGGAATTCCTCGGTAACGGGCCCGGCCACCGCCGCGCCCCACTCGGCAGCGAAAGTGGGCGACACCAGCTTGGCGCACAGCCCCAGGATGGCGCTGTTGCTCGGCAGCGCCAGGTACACCGCGGCCAGGGAGCCCCAGGCGAAGGCCATGACGAAGCCCAGCGGCGGATGCTCCTCGTCCAGGTCGAGCAGGTGGAAGAGCATCAGGAAAGGCAGCGTGTACAGCGCCCACAGCACCACGCCCGACAGCAGCGTCAGCGGCACCACCCGGTAGCCGATGGCGAACATCTTCACGACCGAGACCGCGCCCATCACCAGCAAGAAGACCAGCAGCCAGAAGGCCGCGCGGCGCGGCTGGAAGAAACTGTCCAGGCCGATCGGCCACTCCTGGCTTGTGGCGGCGGCGGACGGGGCCGCGCCGCTCACGGCCGCGCCTCCAGCCGCAGTGAATCGACCATCTCCTCGGCTTCGTCCAGGCTGTTCTCCGCGCCTTCGGGCACGCTGTGGAAGTCGACCTGCACCACCCGCTGCCGCGACACGTCGGTGATCTGCCAGTAGCGCCCGGACAGGGTGGGTCCGAAGTAGCCGAAGCTCATGCCCTGCAGGCCGCCGGAGGTCTTGAAGGGTTCGGGCTCGCCCTCGATCGCCAGGCGCTGGCCGCGCTCGAAGCGGGCGCGCTGGCGCAGCAGCGGCCCCTCGGGGCCGCCACGCCATTCCAGCACGCGCACGGTGAAGCGGTTGGCGCCGTGGAAGATGGCCGAGACGCTGCCGGTGCGGCTGCGCACGGTGTCCAGCTTCCAGTCGTCGGCCGGCCGGTAGTACACGCCCCGCCCCGCTTCCAGCTCCAGGCCGGCCGGGATGGGGCGGCCGCCCGGCACGCTGCGGTTCCAGGCCGTGAGTCCACCGACGAAGAGCGCGATGAGCGCCAGGATCAGGGCCGACACGCCCAGCGTGCGGTAGGGCACGCGGCGCGGCAGCTCGGGGACCGGCCGCAGCACTGCGGCCGCGGCGGCTGCGGCGGTGGGCGGCAACGGCATGGAGCTGCCGCCGCGCCCGCGCATCATCAGGCGCGCTCGGCCACCCAGCCGCGCACCGAGGCCAGCGCCGCCGGCAGGGCCGCCGCGTCGGTGCCGCCGGCCATGGCCATGTCGGGCTTGCCGCCGCCCTTGCCGCCGACCTGCTGGGCCACGAAGTTGACCAGCTCGCCGGCCTTCACCTTGCCCATGGCGTCGGCGGTGACGCCGGCCGCCAGTTGCACCTTGGAGCCGTCGACGGCCGCCAGCACGATGGCCGCGGTCTTGAGCTTGTCCTTGAGCTTGTCCATGGTGTCGCGCAGGGTCTTGGCGTCGGCGCCTTCCAGCTTCGCGGCCAGCACCTTGATGCCGTTGACGTCCACCGCCTGCGACACCAGCTCGTCGCCCTGCGACGATGCCAGCTTGCCCTTGAGCGCACCGATCTCGCGTTCCAGCGCGCGCACCTGGTCCAGCACCTGAGTAAGGCGCACGCCGACTTCGGCCGTGGGCGCCTTCAGCGTGGCGGCCACGCTGTGCACGGTGGATTCCAGGTCCTGCAGGTAGCTGAGCGCATTGGCGCCGGTCACCGCCTCGATGCGGCGCACGCCGGCGGCCACGCCGCCCTCGCTCACGATCTTGAACAGGCCGATGTCGCCGGTGCGGGTGACGTGCGTGCCGCCGCACAGCTCACGGCTCGTGCCGATGTCCAGCACGCGCACCGTATCGCCGTACTTCTCGCCGAAGAGCATCACCGCGCCGGTCTGCTGGGCCGCTTCCATGTCCATCACGCGGGCCTGCGTGGGCACGTTGGACAAGATCTCGGCGTTCACGCGCTTCTCGATCTCCAGGATCTGCTCGTGCGTGACGGCGGCGTTGTGGGCGAAGTCGAAGCGGGTCTTGTCCGCATCGACCAGCGAGCCCTTCTGCTGCACGTGCGTGCCCAGCACTTCGCGCAAGGCCTTGTGCATCAGGTGGGTGACCGAGTGGTTGCGCATGGTGGACGCGCGGCGCGCGCCATCCACCTGGGCCTTCACCGCATCGCCCACCTGGAGCGTGCCCTGCGTCTGCACGCCGTGGTGGCCGTAGACGTCGGACTTGATCTTCTGCGTGTCTTCCACGCCGAACTGCACGCCCTCGGCGCAAAGCACGCCCTGGTCGCCCACCTGGCCGCCGCTCTCCGCGTAGAACGGGGTGGTGTCGAGAACGACGATGCCGGGTTGGCCTTCCTTCAGCTCGTTGACGGGTGCGCCCTCGAAGTACAGGGCAAGCACCTTGGCCTGTTCTTCCAGGTGTTCGTAGCCGGTGAACACGTTGCCGGCCCCGGCGTAGTCCACCGCGCGCTCCATCTTGAACTTGCCCGCGGCGCGGCCGGCGGCCTTCTGCTTTTCCATGGCGGCGTTGAAGCCGTCCACGTCCACCGTCACATCGCGCTCGCGGCACACGTCCTGCGTCAGGTCGAGCGGGAAGCCGTAGGTGTCGTGCAGCTTGAAGGCAACCTCGCCGGGCAGCACCTTGGCATCGCCCGCCAGGGTCGAATCGAGGATCTCCATGCCGTTGGCAAGCGTCTCGTAGAAGCGCTCTTCCTCGGCCTTGAGCGTCTCCACGATGCGCTTCTCGTCGGCCTTGAGCTTGGGATAGGCCTCGCCCATCAGTGCCACCAGGTCGGGCACCATCTTGTGGAAGAAGGGCTTCTTCTGGCCCAGCTTGTAGCCGTGACGGATGGCGCGGCGCACGATGCGGCGCTGCACGTAGCCGCGGCCTTCGTTTGACGGGATCACGCCATCGGCCACCAGGAAGGAGGTGGCGCGCGCGTGGTCGGCGATCACCTTCAGCGAGGCATTGCCCAGGTCGGCCGTGCCGGTCTCGCGGCCGGCCGCCTTGATGAGCGCATCGAAGATGTCGATCTCGTAGTTGCTGTGCACGTGCTGCAGGATGGCCGCCAGGCGCTCCAGGCCCATGCCTGTGTCGACGCAGGGTGCGGGCAGCTTGATCACGCTGCCATCGGGCTGCATGTCGAACTGCATGAACACGTGGTTCCAGATCTCGATGAAGCGGTCGCCGTCTTCATCCGGGCTGCCCGGAGGGCCGCCAGCGATGTGCGGGCCGTGGTCGTAGAAGATCTCCGAGCAGGGGCCGCAGGGGCCGGTGTCGGCCATCATCCAGAAGTTGTCGGACTTGTACTTGCCGCCCTTGTTGTCGCCGATGCGGATCACGCGCTCGGGCGGCAGGCCGATTTCCTGGGTCCAGATGTCGTAGGCTTCTTCGTCCTCGTGGTAGACGGTGGCCAGCAGGCGCTCGGGCGGCAGCTTGTAGACCTGGGTGAGCAGTTCCCAACCCCACTTGAGCGACTCGCGCTTGAAGTAGTCGCCGAAGCTCCAGTTGCCCAGCATTTCGAAGAAGGTGTGGTGCCGCGCGGTGTAGCCCACGTTCTCCAGGTCGTTGTGCTTGCCGCCGGCGCGCAGGCAGGCCTGCACCGAGACCGCGCGGTTGTACGAGCGCTTGTCGCTGCCCAGGAACACGTCCTTGAACTGCACCATGCCCGAGTTGGTGAACATCAGCGTCGGGTCGTTGCCCGGCACCAGCGGGCTGGAGGCCACCACCGTGTGCCCCTTGGAGGCGAAGAAATCGAGGAACGACTTGCGGATGTCGGCGACGGTGAACGTGGGCTGGCTCATCTTGTCCTGGGGTTTGGGCAAGGTGGCTGGCCGCTGTCGGCCGGACGGGGCCGGAATTGGCCCGTATTCAGGTCGAAGCCACCTGGCTTCTGGGGAAGCCGTCAATTATAGATTTGAGGCCGATTCCCGGAGCGGTTGCACGGCCGCGCCCCTGTGGAGGGGGCGCGGCCCATGGGCTTTGAGCGGGCTCTGCTCAGTTTGCGCCCGAAAGCGGGAGCGTCAGGTAGGTGCCGCGCAGCGGCACCGCGCCCTGGCCTGGCTGGCTCCAGTCGCAGACGCCATCGGGGAAGATGGCCTTCAACCTGGCCATTTCATCGCCCGAGAAGCTGACCTGGTAGTCGAGGAGGTCGATTGGCTTGAGCGCGCACTTGACGACGTTGTTGCCAAGCTTTGCGCCCGCGGCAAGCCGAGGGGTGCTTGCCCGTGGGTAGAGCTTGTTGCACTGCGTTCCGGGGCTGTCCGAGGCCACTTCGTCGATGCGTGTGCCATCGGGCGCCCAGCAGGCATCCACGGCATCCGCCGGCTTGAGCCGCGCGACCTTGTCCATGGACCGCGGGGCCGGATCGGTCGAGATGGCATCAAGCCAACGTTCCATCAGGTCGAAGGAGCGCTGGACCAGGTCGGCCAGCGGAACGCTAGAAGGCATGCTCCAGATGATCTGGTTGTCCGCCCTGCCACCGTTGGCGGCCTTGAGGCGCTCGCGAATGACGAGGTCCTGCATGGGCTCATGGATGTCCATGCGCCAGTTGCTCGCATCGACCCCCGCGAGCTTGTACGCCTGAAGGAGGACGCCCGAAGTCGGATCCGTCGACGCCGCAAGCGTGAGCGCATCGCTGTTGTTGCGCGACGTGATGATCGGAATGCTGGACAGGCCCCAGCCGCTGAAGCTGTTCTTCAAGCCGCCCGCGTAGGTCTGGCGCAACGCGTCGGGGTCGGCGACCGACCTCGCCGCCTGGGGAGCCCCATCCTCGTCCAGGCCCCCGACCTTGGCGTTCAGGTCGAGGAACTCCTCGATCGTGATGAGCTTCTTGTTAAGCGCGTCCAGGCCGTACTGCACGCCGACGTTGTCGAATGGCCTGCGCGCCTTTGCGTTCAGCTTGCCCAGGAGATTGGCATTCGTCTGGAAGATGTCGCATCGAACGCCGTCTGGATGCAGGTTGCGATCAAAGATGGTGTAGGACGGCGGATTGGGGGATGAGCCCAGGCAGCTCGTGGCGTAGCTCGAATCGAACATGCCTGCATAGGTGGCGTCCCATGCGCCGCAGACGTTCGACTGGAATCCTTCGACCGCCTGCCGCTTGGCGTCCGGCCAGGCGTATACGCGCAGCTTCATGTCGCGTGGCACGTTCTTGGGCACCTGCGACTGCAGTTCGGGCGGGAGGGAGTCGATGACCTGCCCGATCGTCGGCCGGGCCACCGTGTAGGTGTTCTGCAGCAGCCGGCATTCGGCAACCTCCGCCATGAAGCTCTCAGGGAAGGACACCAGCGCCTGGATTCCGTCGAGCAGGCCAGGATACAACTGGGCAATCAGGTACTGCTGGATGGCGCCGCCCGAGCCTCCAAACCCCGCCGTCCACCTGGGGACCTGACCGAACACCTTGATCATGTGTTCCTTCAGCATCATCAATGTCTCGCCCTGAACGTGCGGATTGGCGTGCTGCTGATTCCAAAGCTCGGTGGAGGCCATGTAGGCATAGCCACGCGACAGAGGGATGCCGGCGTTTTGAAGGAAGTCCAGCGCCGAGGACTTTCCCTGGTTGTACGCGGCGCCGGCGGACCCGTTGAAGCCGACGATCAGCTTCTTGTTCCATCGGGGCCCGGGCTGCCACCTCGGCAGGGACGAACTGGTGCTCGGGTCGTCCAGCACCGCCAGCAGGTAGATGCCGCGATTGATCGTTCCGGACTCCACGCGCACGATGAACGGCACCGTCGCACCCGCCGCGGTCGTGGCCGTTGCCATGTCCGCCGGCGACGGCTGGCCAGGCGCGTACGACTTGAAGCTTCCTGGCGTCGTACCGACGTCCTGGGTGCGGTAGTACCAGTCCACGCGCGTGTTCGCGCTGCAGAAGGCGTCGACGGGCGCCCCCAGCCCACTCTCGGCCGTGAGGCAGTCGTAGGGCCAGATCTGGGGCCCGGACAGGATGGGTCCCGTGATCGGAAAGTTGGTCAAGGTCAGCTGCGACTTCTGTGCAGGCAGGTCCAGGTTCCGCACCTGAAGCACGTTGGCACTTCCCTCGACCGCCTTCCCCTCGCTGGGAGGAGACGGGGTGTTCTGCGTCAGGCCGGAAACCAGCACGTTGGCCTTGCGCGGATCATCGGCCGATGCAACCAGTGGCAGGTCCAGGTCCTTGCCGTTCAACGCAAGCTGAACCCTGCTGAACGCGACGTCGATGCCCTGCGGCAACGTCACTTCCACCAAAGCGTCGCCGCCGCTGACGTATTGCGGGTCGGAGGAAAGGACCTTCAGGTTGAATGCTGCCGATGCCGGTGGCGATGCCGGCGGCGATGCCGATGACGCTGCCGGTGACGCGGAGCCGCCGCCGCCGCAACCCCCGATCACCGCGACGGCCGTGGCCGCCGCCAGCATCGTTGCCCAATACGCGCGGCGCTGCGTCCGCGAGGTGCGAAATGTCATCAAATGCTCCCTGATTTGTGTGGTTAGACTCGCCACGGTAATCAGGGAGCGCGACGACTCGAGTCGTCGCAAAGACAAATGAGACAAAAAAGCACACGGGTATTCCCAGAGCCCGCGGGAGCGCGCGCGCTCGAGTCGATGGTCCTGCAGTCCCGATGGGCCGCAGCTCTGCCGCCGAACATGCTGGAGCACGTGCTGGGCAACATGCTCGACCGTCACGTGGCTACCGGCGACTTCATCGCACACGCAGGCGAGCCGGTCGACTACTGGATCGGCGTCGTCCACGGCTTCGTGAAGATGTCGGTCGGCAACAGCGACGGCCGCATCTCCACCCTCGCAGGGGTGTCCGCCGGACTCTGGTTCGGCGAAGGATCGCTGCTCAAGCACGAGCCAAGGCGTTACGACGTGCTGGCCCTGCGACCTTCACATGTCGCACTGATGCCGCGCCGGACCTTCGAATGGCTGCGCCGGACCAGCATCCCCTTCAACCACTACCTGCAGGACCTGCTCAATGCCCGGCTGAGCCATTTCATCGGCACGCTGGAGCGCGAACGTCTTCTCGACACCGACGCCCGAATGGCCCATTGCATCGCCAGCCTTCTGGACGAATCGCTGTGCCCACATGCGCCTGGCCTTCTGCAGATCGGGCAGGCCGAACTGGCGTTGCTGGCCAACATGTCGCGCCAGCGTGCAAACGTGGCGCTGCACCGCTTGCAAGCCCTGCAGCTGATCCGCATCGAGCGCCTGGGTCTGCGGGTGCTGGACATGGCCGGCCTGCGCTTGCACTGGCCGTCGGCCAAGCCGCTGGGCGGCGGTGCCCCTCGGCAGCAATGGAGGCCGGCGAGCTCGGACTCGTCGTCCCCCGCCCGGGGCATCGCTCCCAGCTCATGAACATCAGGCGTGCAAATGGGGCCGCACGCCCAGCATGCCCAGCGCCCGCATGACCGCCGCCGTGCGGGTCTCCACGCCCAGCTTCACGTACATGTGCTCCAGGTGCTTGTGCACGGTGCGCACGCTGATGCCCAGCAGCCAGGCGATGTCCGCATCGGTCTTGCCGGCGGCGAGCCAGCGCAAGACCTCCCGCTCGCGCGGCGTGAGTTCCGGCGGAACGGGCAGGGCCTTGAAGGGCAACAGCGGCGTGGCGCCCTCCCCGTCCACCGTCAGCCCCGCCTGGGCGCGGCAGGCCTGCCGGTAGAAAAAGGCCAGGTGCGGGCGCAGCAGTTCCAGCCGCTCCCAGTCGCGTTCGCTGAAGTCCATGTCGCGCCGGTTCAGCACGATGCTCACCAGGGTGTGGGCATCCACGTAGAGCGGCACGGCCACGACCTGGTCCAGGCCGATGCGCTGGTAGTAGTCCACGTACAGGGGTGTGGCATGGAAGTCGCGCCCGCTCAGCGAATCGGAGATCCGGTGCGTTTTGCCGCCGCCGTCGAAGCCATGGTGGCGCACCAGCGGATGCTCGAAAAAATGCCGGTCGAAGGCCGCGATGTCCTGCGCGCCCAGCCGGATGCCCGGCAGTCCCACCACTGCCCGGTGGCCGCTGGCCAGGTCGCACACCGAGAGCGTGACCAGCTCCGCCGCGACAAAGCTGCCCAGCAACCGGACTGCCGCACGCGCAAAGGCATCGAGGTCGCCGCTGGCCGGCTCCAGCGCTGCCAGCAGGTCCAGGGCCTGGGCGTAGTCCTTGCGCGTCAGGTGATTCATGGCCGCACCTCGCTTGGCAGGAAGCATCTACGCAAGCTTGCGTATTGGCCGGGCTCCCCCGTCGGAGGGACCATGGGGCCTCGCGTGTCCGGGCTTTCCTGCTGCAAGCAGTATAGGAAGGCCGGCTGTGTGCTGCCTGAACGAAGGAGGACCCTCGCCATGGCCATCAACGAAGACAAGCTCAACGCCTTCATGGCGCAGTTCGTGCAGGACATCGGCGCCGTGATGCATGCGGCCACCGTGGTGGTGGGCGACGAACTCGGGCTGTACAAGGGCCTGGCCCAGGGCCCGGGCGCCTGCGCTGAACTGGCCAAGCGCCTGGAGGTCGACGAGCGCTACCTGCGCGAATGGCTTTATGCCCAGGCCGCGAGCGGCTACGTAACCTACGACCCGGCGAGCCAGAGGTTCTCGTTGAGCGAGGAGCAGGCCATGGCCCTGGCGCAGGAAGGCAGTCCGGCCTTCATCCCCGGCGCCTTCCAGATCGCGGTGGACCAGTTCAAGAGCATCCCGAAGATGAAGCAGGCCATGCGCACCGGGCTGGGCGTGGGCTGGCACGAGCACGACCCGGCGCTGTTCCGCGGTACCGAACGCTTCTTCCGACCCGGCTACGCGGCCAACCTGGTGGAGCAGTGGATTCCCGCCCTCACCGGCATGCGCGAGCGGCTGCAGAAAGGCGCCAGCGTGGCCGACGTGGGCTGCGGCCATGGCGCATCCACCCTGCTGATGGCGCAGGCCTACCCCGCCTCCAGCTTCGTGGGCTACGACTACCACGCCCCGTCCATCGAACATGCCAGCGCGATGGCGCGCGAGGCGGGCATCGGCGAGGACCGGTTGCGCTTCGAGGTGGCAAGCGCGCAGGACTTCCCCGGCCAGGGCTTCGACCTGGTGGCCTTCTTCGATTGCCTGCACGACATGGGCGACCCCGTCGGCGCCGCCGCACACGTGAAGAAGAGCCTGAAGCCCGACGGCAGCTGGCTCATCGTCGAGCCCTTCGCGAACGACAAGGTGGAGGACAACCTGAACCCGGTGGGGCGCGTCTTCTACTCCGCCTCCACCTTCATCTGCACGCCGGCCTCGCGCGCCCAGAAGGGCGCCGCCTGCCTGGGCGCGCAGGCCGGCGAGGCGCGCACGCGCGAGCTCGTCATGCAGGGCGGCTTCGCCCAGTTCCGCCGCGCCACGCAGACGCCCTTCAACCTGGTCTATGAAGCAAGGAGTGCGGCATGACCGCAGCCTGAAAGCCGCCCAGGCGCGGGAACCACGCCCGCCCGCCCCGATCAACTCATGCGCCGGGAGACGCTCCCCATCCGCCGCAGATGACACGCCGGTGTCAGGCGTCGTTGCGCCCGCCATGCCGGGCGCGCGCAGGGCCATTGGCTGGCCTGGCATGACGCTTGCCAGTAGCATCGCCCGCAGACAACCACAAAGTCACGGGAAGGGCGATCCTCAAGATGCAGGAAAGATTCAGCCAGGCAAGCTTCGCGTTCCGTCGCCGCGGCAGGGCCATCGCCGCCGGCCTCGCCGCATTCACCCTGGCTGGCGCCGCCTCGGCCCAGGAGTTCCGGCTGGCGCAGGAGGCAAGGCTGCAGCAGCGGGCCAACGGCATCCTGGCCCTGATGGGCTATTCGGTGGTGCCCGACCTCACCTCCAGCAACCTGTCGATCAACAACGCCCAGACCGAGAACCCCTCGGTCTTCATGACCCAGCTGGGCGGCGGCGACACCTTCAGCAAGAGCTTTCCGCTGTACCTGGAAGGCGCCATTGCCTACAGCCGCTACGACCCCACCTTCATCGCCAGCAACGGCGTGGATGCGCGGCGCCTGCCCACCCGTTGGAACACCCTGACCGGCACGGCGGGCGTGGGCTGGGACTTTCCCATCACCTCCGAACTGGTGTTCCGCCCCATCTTCGACTTCGCACTGGGCAAGATGGCCACCGACCTGCGGGTGGCGGAGTTCGCGCTCAGCCGCATCACGGGCCGCGAGGTCGACTTCCTCGAGAACGGCACCATGAACGCCTACGGCCTGGGCGGCGCGGTCATGCTCGACTGGGAGCATGTGCGCGAGGAATATCTCATCGACGTCGAGCTGCGCTACACCGACATCCGCCTGCGCACCTTCGGCAACACCTCGGACCTGGTGCAGGGCGAATCCTCGGCGCGCACCGCCAACATCTACGCCCGCTACCGCGCGCCCATCGCCGGCATGCATGCGCTGGACCGGCCGGTGCGCTACGTGCTGGAGTTTTCGCATTCGCGCTACCTGGGCAACCAGACCGACATCCTGGGCTTCGACCACCTCACCAGCCTGGGCGCCGGCCTGGAATTGGACACCAGCGCCTACAACCCCCTGTACGTCAGCCGGCTGCGCGCCGTTCTGCGCTACATGTTCGGCAACAACGTCTCGGGCGTGTCGCTGGGCCTGGCGGCCAGCTTCTAGCGCGCCGCGTCCGAAGTCGTCAGCGAGCGCACCAGGCGCTCGACCTCCTCGTCGCTGATGGGCGTGACCGGCAGGCCGGCCACCTCGTGCAGGTGCCGCACCATCGCCTGCGCCCACAGCACGTTCCACACCAGGCCGTTGTGGTCGTCGGCCAGCAGGGAATGCGTGGGCTCGTCGCCAACGGAGTGGGTCACCTGCAGCGCGCCGACACTCACGGTGCGGAAGGCCGGCCGGCCCTGCGCATCGCGCGAGCCCCAGAGCCCGCGGAACCAGGCGCGGTCGTCGAAGAAGCTGGTGTGCGGCACCTCGGCCACGATGGCGCGCAGGCCCTCGTCGAAGTCATCGAACACGCGCGCGATGTTGCGGATTTCGGCGGCCGATTGCCAGCGATCCAGGTTGTGCGCATCGTTCGAATCCTCGAAGGAGTCGACGAGGACGATGTGCGTGCCGGGATGCGTCCTGCGGATCAGGTCCACCGCCTCTCGATAGCGCTGCACGCAGCCCTGCACGACCGCCTGCGCCGCAGGCTCGCCGGGCGACCTCGCCTGGGTTTCCATCAGGCCGGACAGGTCGGCGATGCCGATGCGGATCACCACCACGCCGCTCTCCCAGCGCTGCGGCTCGCGGTCCATCAGGGCCACCAGTCGCGGCGCCTGCCGCACGCGGGTGGTCATGAGCTGGGTGCAGGAAGCGCTTTCGTTGGCGAAGTTGAAGCGGAAGTCTTCCTTGCGCGGCGCACGGGCCACGGGCAGCCGCAGCGAGTCGAACCAGCGCAGTCGTGGGTTGGATTCGCCCGAGATTTCCCAGGGCCCCTGGTCGATTTCGTCGGCGCGCAGGCGGGCGATGACCTCGCCCCATTGCAGCGTGCGGTCGCGCAAGGCCCCGCCGCGCTGCTCGGGATTGGGGTTGGAGATGCGGTCCTGGTAGGAGAGGCTGTTCGAATCGCCCATCACCGCCAGCGAGACCTTGGCGTCCTGGGGCATGGCGCTCAGTCCCCATGCCGGCGCCAGCGCCAGCGCCAGCAGCGCCGCCGCAAGCGCCCGACCGAGTCCACGCCTGATGGCGCCTGCGCTCTCGGGTCGGTCAGCTTGGCATCCATGGACGTGGATCGATCGCAGCATGTCAAAAGGGCATCATGCGGACGGGCCGGGCAGACCGTGCTTCGCGTTACGTCTTTTACATGCCCAGTATGAACGCACGGCAACGGCCGTGCACGCAAAAGCGCTCAGTAGCCGACGGTGAATCGCTGCCCGGTGTGCTTCGGCGATTCGAGTTCGTCGACCAGGGCCAGCGCAAGGTCCTCGACAGAAATGCGGCTCGCGCCGGCGGCATCGACCAGCAACTGGTCGCCACCCATGCGGAACTGGCCGGTGCGCTCGCCCGGCTGCAGCAGGGCCGAAGGCGAGATGAAGCTCCATTCCAGAGCCGAGCCTGCGCGCAGCAGGCGCAGCAGTTCGCGTGCCGCCAGCGCCTCGTCCTTGTAGGCGGCCGGAAAGCTGGGCGTGTCGACCAGGTCCACGCCCGGCGCGGCCTGCAAGCTGCCGGCCCCACCCACCACCAGCACGCGCGGCACGCCCGCGTCCTGGATGGCCTTCAGGATGGGGCGCGGGTCGACCTGGCTGTACTTGACCGAGATGACAGCCACGTCATGGCCGGCCAGCGCCGTCGCGAGCGCGGCGCCGTCCTTCACGTCCAGCGGCAGCGTGCGCAGGGCGGCGCGCGGCGCCAGGGTGCCCGCGTTGCGGGCGATGGCGCCGACCTGATGGCCGCGCTGCAGGGCTTCGGCCAGCACGCGCGAGCCGACCATGCCGGTGGCGCCGATCAATGCGATCTTCATGATGAAATTTCCTCTCGGGTGGTTGCGGATGCCTGTAGCGTAGGCACCGCGGGCTGTTTCGATAAGATGGACGATCCAGCTTTCTCAGTTCACTTGAAATGGACAATCGATGTAGGCCCTGAGCGGCGTCAATTTGAACCGGCTGGTGGTGTTCGTCGCGGTGGTGGAAGCCGGCTCGCTGTCTGCGGCGGCACGGCGCCTGGGGCTGGCCAAGACAATGGTCAGCGCGCACATGCAGCGGCTGGAGGCCGAGGTCGGCGCCAGCCTGCTGCTGCGAAGCACCCGGCACCAGAGCCTCACGGACGCAGGCGAAGCCTTCTACGAGGCCAGCCGCCGCATCGTCCAGGAGGCGCAGGAAGCCATCAGCGCCGCCGGGCAGGACAGCGCGGAACCACGCGGCACCCTGCGCATCGCCGCACCCAACGACTATGCGGCCACCGTGGTGGCGCCTGTGGCCGTGGCGCTGCGCCGGCGGCACCCCGGATTGGGCGTGGAGCTGGTGGCGGGCGACCGCGTGGTCGACATGCTCAAGGAAGGCATCGACGTGGCCATCCGTGCGGGGCGCCTGGCCGATTCCAGCCTGCTGGCCACGCGGATCGGCAGCTTCAGCGAATGGCTGGTGGCCAGTCCGCAGAGGTTCGAGGCCGGCGATGTGCCGGCCCGGCCGCAGGATGTGACGGGCCTGCCCTTCATCGCCCTGTCGGTGCTGACCCAGCCGCTGAACTGGACCTTCACCAGCGCCAGCGGACGCAGCCGACGCACGCTGCGCTTCGAGCAGGCGATGTCGTGCAACACTTCGCACGCGGTGCGTTCGGCGGCGCTGGCGGGCGGCGGGCTGGCGGTGTTGCCGGACTACGCGGTAAAGACCGAGGTGGCGGCCGGCCGGCTGCTGAAGCTGCTGCCCGGCTGGTCGCTCCCGGAAAGCGGCATCTACGCGGTATTTCCAGCCGCTCGGCACCGCGCCCGCAAGGTGCACGCATTCCTGGACGCGCTGCGCGAGCACATCGAGCGAACCGGCGTGCTGCCGGATTTCTGAAATTCAATTGACCCGCCACCGACGCAATTGAGCCAATGCGCACGGCAAAGGATTCAATCGGCGCGTTTTGCGTCCGAACAACGAATTCGGCGCCAACCGTGCGTAATTCGCGGAAGCCAGGGCCTTTGTCGAATTGCGCGGACGTCGCGCCACGCATACGCTTGCGCCAACGCTGGCGTGGCCATGCCCGATGCGGCCTGCACGCACCTGGGCGACATCACGCCGCAGGAATTCGACCGCGAGTTTCCTGCCTGGGCCCGGGTGGTCGGCCAGTCCGCCTGACGCCGCCAGACGCACGAGGCGGCCCGCCGGGCCGCCCTCGCCTTCCTACCCCCGCAGCCCCGCGAAGGAAGAATCCAGCGCGCGGCCGCTCAGCATGTAGCTCATCGCGCGGTGCAGCTCGCTGGGCAGCACCGGCTTGTGCAGCAGGGGCACGCCGCTGGCGATGGCATCGCGCAGGCGCTGGGGCGCGGTGTCCCCGGTGATCAACAGCACCGGCAGCTCAGCGCCGAATTCGGCGCGCAGCGACACCGTGGCGCCGGCGCCGGTGCGCTGGTCGCGCAGGCGGTAATCGATGATGGCCATGTCCGGCGCGTTGCGGCGCGCGTGGTCCAGGGCCTCTTCGATGGAGTCGGCCACGTCGCAGGCGCAGCCCCAGGCCTGCAGCAGCAGTTGCATGGCGGCGCGCACGGTCTCGTCGTCGTCGATCACCAGCACGCGCACTTCCTCGAAGGGTCGAAGCGTTCCCTTGGGTTCGGCCGCGAAGGGCTGGGCGGCAGCCAGCACGCCCACGCGCGCCAGCGGCAGGCTCAGGCGGAAGACGCTGCCGCGTCCGAACACCGAAGAAAGCGTGAGTTGCTGCCCCTGCGCACGCGCCAGGCCCTGCGCGATGGCCAGGCCCAGGCCCAGCCCCTTGCGCCTGTCGCGCTCGGCGTTGCCCAGCTGGTGGAACTCGCGAAAGATCTCCTGGTGCGCGGATGGCGCGATGCCCACGCCGGTGTCCCACACCTCCACCACCAGCTGGCTGCGGCGCAGCCGGCAGCCCACCAGCACGCCGCCGCGCTCGGTGTAGCGAATGGCGTTGGACACCAGGTTGCGCAGGATCAGCGCCACCAGCGCCGGGTCGGCATCGACCACCGCATGCGTCTCGCGCGAGCGGTAGACGATGCCCTTGGCATCGGCCTGCGGCGCCAACTCGTTCTCGATGCGGTTGAGCAGCGGCTGCAGCGCGAACTGCTGGTTCTGCGGCTGCACCACGCCGGCCTCCAGGCGCGAGAAATCCAGCAGCGTGTCCAGCATCTCGGCCGAGGCCTGCCAGGTGGCGCGGGCATTGGCCAGCGCCGCCTGCTGCGCAACGTTGAGCGGCGTGCGCGCCAGCACCTCCAGGAACAGGCCCTGCGCATGGATGGGCTGGCGCAGGTCATGGCTGGCTGCCGCCAGGAACTTGGACTTGGCCAGGTTGGCCTCCTCGGCGTCGCGATGCGCCGCCTGCGCATGCTCGGTCTCGACGCGCAGTCGCTCGATCAGCTCCAGGTTCTCGAAGCGCAGCGCGATGGCCCGGCGCGCGGCGCGCGTGCCGTTGCGCGCCTGGCCGATGAGCGTGGCCACGTAAAGCAGCACCGCCACGGCGAGCGTCTTGTAGGCCGGGTCGTCCAAGGTCCACAGCTTGGTGGACAGCACCACGCCTTCGGAAACGCCGAACACCACGAACACGGGCAGGATGGGCGCCAGCGAGGACATGGAGCTTCCCGCCACGCCCGCCAGCACCGCCACCACCAGCACGCTGCCCGCCACCGAGGTGGTGCCCAGCGTGGCCCAGGCCAGCGCGCCCCAGGCCGTGCCGTCGATGAGGTTGAGCACCATCTTGCGGCGCATCAGCACCGGTGCCTGTTCCGGCAGGATGGGCCCGGCCAGCAGCCGGCGCGCGTCCCACACCAGGTACAGCTTGAGCAAGACGATCACAGCGCACCACAGGCACAGGGCCAGCGCGTTCTGGTCGTTGGCCAGCACCCAGACCAGGATCGGTGCCACCACCAGCGTGGGAATGAGGGAACTGCCGATGTTGCCCAGCTGCAGCCGCAGCTGTTCGACCAGCATGCGGTCTTCCGGGAGGCGCTGCCCCGACATCAGGCCACGATGCCGCGCTGGCGCGCCGCGAAGCCGGCCTCGGAACGGCTGGACACCTGCAGCGCGGCCAGCACTGCCTGCACGTGGCCACGCACCGTGTTCTCCGACAGGCTGAGCCGGCGCCCGATCACCTTGTTGGACAGGCCCTGGCACATGAGGTCGAGCACCTCGCTCTGGCGCGGCGTGAGCAGCGGCGCCTGGTCGTCCTGGCCGCCGGCCTCGGTGCCCGGCGCCTGGGCGGGAAAGGCGTCGCGTCCAGCGGGCAGGCCGCGGCGCACCTGCGCGATCACGCCCAGGATCTTGTCGGCCGGATCGGCCTTGGAGACGAAGGCAGCCGCGCCGCGTTCCATGGCCAGGCGCACCTTTTGCGGCGAGGCCTCGGACGACAGCATGACCACCGCCGCCTGCGGCCACTTGCGCTTGAACAGCGCGATGCCTTCGAGGCCGTTGAGCCCGTGCAGCTGGATGTCCAGCAGTACCAGCGCCGGATCGATGGGCGCCAGCATGGCTTCCTCCAGCGAAGCCGCCTCGCTCACTTCCAGGTCGGGAATGGCCGCGCTCAGCACCATGCGCAGTCCGCAGCGGAACAGCGAGTGATCATCGACAAGAAGGATTCGGGGCGGAAGCAGCATGGAGAACGAAAGCAGTACGAAAGCGATACGAGAGCCGGGGCCCGAAGGCATGGAGGGCATTTTGCCCAAGGCACCGGCGGCCTGACCGGTCCAAATGGACTATTTACCTGCGGGTCACTTGTGGAGAGGATCACGGCATCGACAGTTCTTGCATGCAAGCGAGGCCTCCACCCCGACAGACATGAGCGCCGAATGAAGCCCCTGGTCCACGTCCAACGAATCGCGATGAACGCGTACACCTACCGCGTCAGCGCCACCGGCGCACAGACGACGGGGGACAGTGCCACCTTCGATTCGCTGGAGCGCTGCCTGTTCGACGCCGGCGCGTCGCTGGACCGCTACTTCGCCAGCGTCGAGCTCAAGCTGGACGGCCTGTTCATCGGCCAGTACGCCACCCAGGCCCTTAGGGTGCATCCCACCATCGTCGCGCAGCGCATCCGCCAGCACTTCCATCCGGCCCGCGCGGCCGACTGAGCGCGCAGAACCCCTGCTGGCATCCGGACGGGGCGCGTTCTGGCGCATTCCCGACACAATGCGTCCGATCCCCAGGGAACTCCCACGACGTGGTCGCCCTCACTCTTTGGGTGAGCCGTCCTGCCCGCCTCCTGCCTTCGAGCCGGCGCCTGTTCGTGGCGTCCACCGCCCTCGCCGGGCTGGGCTGGATCGCAGCGCCCAAGGCGGCACGCGCCGAAGTGCCGGATGACGCGCCGGCGGTGACCGAGGCCGGTGCACCCGTTGAATCGCCGAACCCGCTGCTGGAGCGCGCCCGCGCCGAACTGGCGCGCCTCGGCGAGGCCATTGCACTGCAGGATCTGGTCGCCGTCGCCGACTTCTCCCAGCCATCGCACCTTCCGCGCTTCCATCTGATCGACATGCAGACCGGCGAGATCGAGCAGAGCTTCCTGGTGGCGCACGGCCGCGGCTCCGACCCCCGGCACGTCGGCCGGGTGCTGCGCTTTTCCAACGAGGTGGGCTCCAACGCCAGTTCCGAAGGCGCCTACCGCGTCGGCGAGCGCTACGTCGGCAAGCATGGGCGATCGATCCGCCTGGACGGGCTGGACCCGAGCAACAGCAATGCCGAAGTGCGTGCCATCGTGATCCACGCTGCGCCCTATGTGGGCCCCGAGGTGCTGCAGGCCCAGGGCAAGCTGGGCCGCAGCGAAGGCTGCTTCGTATTCTCGGAGGAAGACCACGAGGTGGTGCTCGACCGGCTCGGACCCGACCGCTTGCTGCTGGCCGGCATGTTCTGAGCGGGATTCCCGCAGGTCTGCGGGCGAAGCCTTCCGGCAGGCCCGCCGGCATGCTTCAATCGCCCTCTCGAATACACCGGAGGGCGATCATGAGAAGCTGGATGACCGAGAGCCGCACCACCCGCGCCACCGCCACGCTGGCCCTGTGCGGGGCATTGCTGATGTCAGCGGGCTGCGCCTACTACGGGCCCTACCCCGTGACGACCGCGGTTCCCGCGAGCTTCGACCGTTCGTTCAGCGCCGCGGGCAACGCCATGCGCGACCAGGGGCTGGCCATCCGCACCGAGGATCGCGCCAATGGCGTGATCGTGGGAGCGCAGGGCGGCGCCACCGTCACCGCCAACATCCGCCAGCAGGCGGACGGCAGCGTGCGGGTGCAGTTCGATGCCAACGGCCCGCGCGACCCGTCGCTGATCGACCGGGTATCGCGCAGCTACGACATCTACATGGGCCGCTGAGACAGCAGCGCCGCAGCCGTGGTGGCTCCGCCGCCGCGGGCGTCCTTCGTCACCAGCAGCACGCGGCCGCGCCGGATCAGCGTCACCATGAGCGCCAGCACCAGCGCCGCGCCGATCAGCACATAGGACTGCAGCGGATTGAGCAGCGTGTCCGCCAGCGGCCTGGTGATGTAGACGAAGGACTGGCTCACCAACACATAGCCCGCGAACATCGCCGGCACGCTCCAGCGCCCCCAGGGCTTGCGCGCCAGCACCCAGGGCAGCACGACCGCGAAGATGGGGAACAGCACGCCGTAGTGGTGCGTCCACGCAATGGGCGAGGCCATGGTCAGCGCGAGCATCGCCAGCGCCAGGTGCACGGCGCTGGGAACGTCCTTCCTGGCGAAGAACACGCCCAGGCCCAGCAGCAGCAGCGTGCTGGCCAGCGTCACGCCGTACACCACGGGGTGGTAGGGCGCAAAGGCATCGCCGCGCCACAGCACGTTGTCGCCGTTGAACAGCAGGCGGTTGACCAGGCCGTTCACCGTCTGGTTGTCCGCGTAGCTCTCGCCACGCCGGCTGATGTAGGAAGCCACCTGTGCGTAGTCGAGCACGTTGTGCAGGCCATACAGACCGATGGCGAGCAGCCCGAACAGGCCGGTGGTCACCAGGATGGCAGCGGTGAAGCCCCATTGCCGGCGGATGAAGCCCCAGGGCGCGATCACCAGCCAGTGCGGCTTCACGATGCAGCACAGGCCGATGCAGATGCCCGCCAGCACCTTGGCGCCGCGCTGCCAGGCCAGCAGCGCGACCGCGGCCAGCAGCGTCATGATGGTCTGCACCTGGCCCAGCGTTTCGGACAGCGCGATGGGGTAGAAGAGCACCGTGCTCAAGATACCGATGAGCACGCCGCGCCAGCCCACGCCCGGCGCGGACGCATCACGGGCATAGGGCTCGGAGGCACGCGCCGCGTTGGCGATCAGCATGGCGAACACCAGGCCGATGAGCGGTACGCAAAGCCGCGAGACCACCTGCAGTGCCACCAGCAGCGTGCCGTCGGCCAGTCCGAACAGGCGCTGCGCCAGGTCCAGCGGCACCAGGGAAGTCAGCGGGTACTGGAACTTCATGTGCTGCTCGAAGAACAGCGTCTGGTAGAGCGACTGCCCGGGATTGGCCTGCAGCAGGTGGATGGCGTTCACCATCGGCCCCCACGAATCCACCGCGCCGCGCGGGATGAACACCCGCACCGCATAGCGCACCGCGTTGTCGACGGGCCGCCCGTCCAGCATGGACACCAGCGCGCCGATGCACAGGCCGCCCAGCACGAAGCACAGCCACAGGCGCCAGCTGCGCGCCACCGGGTCGGAAGAATTCGGCGCCGGCCGGCGCCACAGGACCACCAGCACCAGGCCGGCGAGCAGCAGCACCGCGAGCAGCAGCGCCATCGTCAGCCCGCCGCCCAGAGAACCACGGCGCTGATCGCCACCGCAAGGCGGCTGACCCAGTCCCGCGCCGCAAACACCACCGGGTCGTCATGCAGCGCGCCGCGCACCGCCTTGAGCCAGATGCGCATGATCCAGAACAGGATGAGCGGCACCATCGCCCACAGGTACATGGGATGCGCGTAGCGCGCGACGATCTGCGGGTCTTGCAGGTACAGGCTCAGCACCACGGTGGCCATCTGGCCGGCCGCCACGCCGCCGGCCAGTACCAGTTGCACGTCGGTGGGGTGGTAGTTGCGGTCCCTGCTCATCTGCTTGACCTCGGTGGGCGTGCCGCTGAGCTCCACGTAGCGCTTGGCCAACGCCAGGCTCACGAAGATGAAGAGAGAAAAGGACAGGATCCAAAGCGACAGCGGCAGTCCTGTGGCCGCCGCGCCGGCTGCCAGCCGGATCGTGTAGAGGGCCGCCAGCGAGAACACGTCCACGATGGCCCGGCGCTTGAGGAAGAAGGAATAGCCCGTGGTCAGCGCCAGGTACACCAGCAGCACCGCCAGGAAGATGGGCGGCATGAACACCAGCGAGATGGTCAGCGAGGCCAGGCACAGCCCCGCGCACATCAAGAGGCCGGTGCGTGCGCTGATCTCGCCCGCCGCAAAGGGCCGGAAGCGCTTGCGCTTGTGCTTGCGGTCCGACTCCAGGTCGAGCAGGTCGTTGAGGATGTAGATGCCCGAGGCCATCAGGCCGAAGGCGAAGAAGGCGATGCAGGCGTTGACGAGCACCGGCAGCGTCAGCGCGTGCAGCACCGGCATCAGCGGCACGAAGACCAGCAGGTTCTTGAGCCACTGGTGCAGCCGCATGGCGTACAGGTAGCGGCGCGGCGCGGTCGCCGGCGGGCGGATGTGCGCCTCCAGCGCGGTCTTCTTCGCCGCCTGGCGCGCCAGCGCGTCGGAGCGGCTCACCACCACCGCGGCCTGGGCGCCGTCCCACACCTGCAGGTCCACGTGCCGGTCGCCGAGGTAGGCGAAGTCGCGGCCCGCCGCGTCCTCGCGGATGGCCTCCAGCTTCTTCGAGCCGCCGAGGTTGCGCTTGCCGTCCGAGGCCAGCACCGCGTCGAAGACGCCCAGGTGCTTCGCCACGCGATCGGCCAGGCGCTGGTCGCTGGCCGTGGCCAGCACCACGCGCCGGCCCTGGGCACGCGCCTCGCGCACGTAGCTCAGCACCTCGGGGCGGTAGGGCAGCGTGCTCACGTCCACCTCGACGCGCGAGGCGACCTGGTCCTTGAGCACCGCCTTGCCCTGCAGCAGCCACGCGGGCAGGCTCAGCAGCGACATGGGCGAATCGCGCACCAGGCGCAGCATCGACTCGTCGAGCAGGTCGGTGGCGATCAGCGATCCGTCGAGATCGACGTACAGGTCGGGCAGCGCCGAGGCGCTTGCGCTGAAGTCGAATGCAGCAGACATGGTCGGCACCTCAGGCACGCGCCAGGATGACCACGCCCACCAGGATGGTGCCGATGCCCAGCAGGCGCATGGTGCCCAGCTGCTCGCCGAAGAGCTGCCAGGCGGCGAAGGCGGCGATGACGTAGCCCATCGACAGCATCGGGTAGGCCACGGTGATGTCCACGCGGGTCAGGGCCGCGATCCACAGCCCGGCGCTCACGAAATAGCAGACCAGGCCGAAGACGATCCAGGGTTGCAGGGCCGCCCCGAGGGCAGCGTTCACCAGCGCGGCGCCGCTGCCGGGCACCGCGGTGCCGATCGCCCTGGCGCCGGCCTTGAGCGCCAGCTGCGCGGCCGAATTGAGCAGCACGCTGGCCAGGATGATCCCGAAGGTCACAACAGTCATTTCTCTCCCTTTTGTCTAGGAACGGTTCGGATTCATGGGGCGCCGGCCGGCGCCTTCGCCGGCCGGGCCGCGGCTCGCACATAGCGCGCATAGGCATAGGACACGGGCGTGTTCGCCACCGTCCGGCCCAGGAACTGCACGCCGTCGACGAAGTGGTTGCCGGCCACGCGCCAGCCCGGGTACTCGGCGGGGGTGCGCGCGCCAGTGGAGGCCTGGTTGAGGTAGACCACGTCGGCCTGGCCGGCGCGGCCGATGTCGATGAGGGGCAGCACAGTCACGTTGCGCCGCTGGGCCCAGCCGTAGTTGGTCAGGGCCAGGTTCGGGCTGAGGGCGACGCGCGAACCGGCGCGCAGGTCGGCCTCGACGTCCTGCTCCAGCCGCGAGATCACGGCCGCGTCGGCGGCCGAGCCCTTGAAGACGGCAAAGGTGCGCAGTTGCGCCAGCAGCAGCACCAGGGCCATGCCGACCAGCGCCAGCTTGAAGAGAACGGTGAAGGGCATGAGCCGCTGGTCCACGCTGGCCAGCAGCAGCGCGTAGGCCACCAGCGGGAAGAACACCGCCACGTTGTAGGCGGTGTAGGAGATGCGCATGCCAAAGCGCCAGCACAGGTAGAGAGCCAGCAGCAGAAGCGGATAGAACAGCACGGCCGAGGCCGGCTTCTGCAGGACGCCGCGCATGACCAGCACTGCGCCGAGCAGCACGGCCAGGACGATCCAGGCCAGTTGCAGCGGGCTGGCGGCCAGCTTCAGGTACATCAGGGCGAAGTCGCCGTCGTCTCGCCGCGACAGGCTGCGCCCCTGCTCCAGGATGCCCATGGCCAGCTCGCGCATGCTCCACGGATAGATGAGCGCGGTCAGCAGCAGCGCCAGGATGGCCGAGGACAGCGCCACCCAGGCGATCGACCAGATCGCATGCCCGGTCGAGCTGGCATGGCTGCGGTAGATCGAGAAGAACACGCCGCCCAGCAGCGCGATGGTGGGCTGCGCGACGGCGATCAGCGCCAGGATGAGGGCCGTGACGATGTCCGATCCGCGGTCCAGCGGCCACTTCACGCTGAGCAGCCACAGCACCAGCAGCAGCTGCGCGATCACTTCCGGCCGGCCCGCGTTGGAAGTCAGCATGGCGCAGGCGCAGGCGACCGTCGCTGCCTTGAGCCAGGCCGGGGCGCGCACCATGCTTACCTTCCAGGCGAACAGCAGCGCGGCCAGCACGACCAGCAGGCTGTCGAGCACCAGGATCGCGCGCACGTCCTGCCCACCCACCAGGCTGCCCAGCGCGCTCAGCGCCATCGGGTAGAGCCAGCCGTGCCAGACATAGGGCCCCCCGCTCTGCTGGATCGGGCTCATGTAGGGGTTGGACAAGTCGCCCAAGAGCATGTGCTGGACGGCGGTGGGGATGAAGAAAAGCGCGTCGCCCACCTGGATAGGCAGGCCGGCACTGGCGAAGAACACGCGCCAGCCGGTCAGCACGAGCACCAGGGCGCCCAGGGCCATGCCCATCCGTGCAGAGGACGCTTCCCTGAATCCTCGTTCACTCCGGACCATCAACATTTCAGGCAGGCGGATCACATTTCATTGGAATGGGCATTCTGCATCAAATGCAAACTTTTGTTGCACTTTCTCGGGCTATGCCGCACGGCAGAGTCAGCCGTCACGAGGCTTACACGAAGCGTGCCCGACGACGCTCCGGCAGCGAGGACCGCCGGGTCCGGCCGAACGGCCTACGACGCCCGAAGTCTTGCGGGGCATCGGGCAAGGCAGTGAAATACGGTGTAGTTACATCGTATTAATTCCTCCAAGAACACGGCGATGAGCGGCCTCCCCGATTCCGTCTTTGTGGTCATCCCGGCGCTGAACGAAGCATCCGTGGTGGGCGAGGTGATCGAGCAGGTGCGCCGCGTGTGCCCCAACGTCGTCCTGGTCAACGATGGCTCCTCGGACGAGACCGCCTTGCGCGCGCGGCTGGCCGGCGCCAGGGTCATCTCCCATGCGATCAACCTGGGCCAGGGCGCGGCATTGCAGACCGGCATCACCTACGCACTGCGCCTGGGTGCCAGCCACATCGTGACCTTCGATGCCGACGGCCAGCACGACCCCAAGCAGATCCCCGCCCTGATCCAGAGCCTGGCCGGCGGCGCCGACGTGGCGCTGGGCACGCGCTTCAAGGGCAGCACCATCGACATGCCCATGGCGCGCCGCACGCTGCTGCGGGTGGCCTGCTGGGTGAACTTCGCCTTGACCGGGCTGCACCTTTCCGATGCGCACAACGGCCTGCGCGCGTTCACGCGCGCTGCGGCCGAGCGCCTGCGGCTGCGGCAGGCCGGCATGGCGCATGCCACCGAGATCGTGGCCCAGGTGGCCCGCTTGCGGTTGAAGTACATCGAGGTCCCGGTGACCATCCGCTACACCGCATACTCGCTGGCCAAGGGACAGAAGCTGAGCAACTCGGTGCACATCCTCGTGGACCTGCTGCTGAAGGGACTGCTCCGATGATCTTCCAGTTCATCGCCAGCGCAGTGCTGCTGTGCGTGGCCTTCTATGCCTACACGCAGGGGCGCATGGCCCCCAAGGTGACGGCCTTCGCGATCGTCATCGCGCTGGTGGGCGAGTACTTCGTCCTCTTTCCCGATCAGGCGATGCGCGTGGCCAACAGCGTAGGCATCGGGCGCGGCGTGGACCTGATCTTCTACCTCTGGATCCTGTTCAGCCTGGTCGCCCTGCTCTACCTGCACCTGAAGATGCGCGTGGCCAATGAACGCTTCACCAACCTGATCCGCGAGCTTGCGCTGCAGCGTAGCGAAGAAGCCGACCCCGTGCAGCGCGGCTGAAGGCCGCCGCTCTCAGGATTCGCTGCCCCAGGCGATGAAGAAGATGCCCACCAGGATCGCGGCCAGCCCCACGTAGAAGTAGCCATTGAGCTTCTCGTCGAAGAGCCGCGCCGCCAGCAAGGGCGTCAGCACCATCGTCAAGGCGTGGAAGGGATAGGCCTTCGACAGGTCGGTGATCGACAGGATGTAGACCCACAGCGCCGTCAGCCCCGCGTACAGCAGCACCGCGCAGACCAGCGGCGCATTGGTCATCAGCATCCAGACGAACTGCGATGTGGACTCCCTCGCCTTCAAGGTCACGGCCGCTTGCTTGAACAGCAGCTGCCCGAGGGCGATACCCACGGTGTAGCCGACCAACAGGATGACTTGCCAAGGGCGCATGTTTCGGTGCCTGTGTTGTGAAGGGTGCCGGGTGTCGTTCAGGTGCAGCGCAGTCTCGGCGATCGTCAGCGCTTGCACAAGGATTGGGCGAGCTCGCAGGCGATGCGCCTCGCGTTCGCCATCAACGTCAGAGTCGGGCCCTTGGCCGGCAGGTAGTTCAGGCCTGCGCCATCGCAGACGTAGACGCTGCGCGTCTCGCGCAAGCGGCCGCTGCGGTCCAGGGTCAGCGGCCGGTTTTCGTCCGCGAACGGAAGCATGCCGGCGTAGTGCACGCTGGACCCCGCGCCAGGCCGCACCACGCGCAGCGGCCAGCATCCGAGTACGCGCATGGCTTCGCAGAAGCCGCGGTGCGCCGCATCCTGCACCGCCTGCACAGAAGCGTCGGGGCGCCACCGGATCTCCAGCACATCCTCCTCGGGCACCGGGCCTCGGCGCAGCACCAGGTGCTTGCCGGGGCTCGCCACGTCCTCGTGCTGCACACCCAGGATCACGAAGCTGCTGGCAAGCGCCTGGAAGATGCTCAGCGAATCGCGCAGACCGAGCGGCGAGTCCTTCAGCAGCCGCGCCAGCAGCATGCCGGTGAAGGAATAGATCTGCGCCTGCACCAGATGCTGCTGATCGCCAGTCGGGTCCATCAACACCGTCAACTGGGCCAGCGCGTGCGAGCGGCCCGAGGCGGCCGCCCCGAGTCCGCGCCAACGAACCGACGGGATGTACGCATGCTCGTTGCACACCAGCGGCACGGGCTGGTCGTAGTGGCCCGTCGAGCGAAGAACGATCCGGGTGCTGCCCAGCGCGCCCGCGCACAGCAGCAGGTGATCCGCGGTGAAGGAGATCCGGCTTCCATGCTGAAGATCCGTCGCGTTGACGCGCACGCCGCCCGAGGCCGGCTCGTCGAAATGCGTGACCAGGAGCTGGGACCGGTACTCGAAGCCCGGCCGTCCCATCAAGGTGTCCAGCAGGACGGAAGGCCGGAACACGCTGGCACCCGCATTGCTCCAGAAGTCGAGCCCATGCAAGGGATTGGCGCGGCGCTCGCCCAGGCCTTCACTCAGCACCGCCAGCAGCGGCCGTCCGAGCCGCACGTTCATCCGGGCGAGCTGCTGCTTGCGCCGCTCGTAGCTGGCCAGCAGGGCCGCGGCGTTGTGGTCCAGCGCCAGCGGCGGCTGCAGGGCAGCCAGCGCGCCGCGCCATGGCGCCAGGTCGTCGTCGGCCCCGGAGATGCCGATCTGGCGCGCCACCGCTTCGTAGTGCGGGGCCATCTCGCCGGCATCCAGGCCGGCTTGCCTCAGTTCATGGTCAGTGAAAGGAAAGGCGCCCGCGCCCCACGCCTCGGCCAGGCCGCCGCGGGCCAGGCTCTCGACTGCGGCGAAAGAATCACCGCTGGTGCGCAAGAGCTGCAGCGCGCGACGGAACACGAAGCGGCGCGGCGCGGTCGCCTGCGCCAGGGGGCCGGTGCCGCCCAGGTCGATGCCTTCGGCCGCGTGCCCGAGCAGGTATTCGTGCTGCGAGGCGTCTTCCTGCCGCAGGGTCGCGAAAGGCCGCTGCGGGATTCGCTGCGAATAGCGGTCGTCGACATCGCCACTGTCCAGCATGAGGACGCGGTGCCCCGCATCCAGCACGCGGGCCGCGGCCACCACGGCACTCGCACCGGAGCCGACCACGATGAACGTCGGCGCCTCACTCATGCATCGGCCTCGTGCGCAGGAGCAGGTACAGCGGCATGCCCAGCGCGGCCAGAGCCACGGCGCGCAGGCCATGCCAGCCCAGCAGCGCCAGCGTCGCGAAGCGCGATCTCGACGCGGGAAGAAAGCGCAAGGCGTGTTCGGGCGTCGCCTCCAGCACCGAGGCCATGAGCAGCACCCGTTGCCTGAAGGGCTCGCGCATTCCGCGCGGCGCCGCCGCCGCGTCGAGCAACCCCGCGGACCACGGGTGCGCCCGGACGAAAGCGGTGATGCGGTCCGGCGTGGCCGGCAGCAGCACGCGGTGCGCGTCCACGTAGCGCTGCACGATCTCCGGCGAAGCGGCGGTACCCATGAGGTAGCGCGACAGCGCCGTCGCCTCTGCGCGCAGGGCCGCCAGGTCGTCTATGCGGCCGAACAGCGCTTCGAGCCCGGCCGCAAGAGGCATCGGGTCGAAGTCCAGGTCCTGGCGCGCGCGGCCGATGTCGATGTGCGTGTCCTGGTTCGAGCCCAGCACGTTGCTGCGGCTGATCGGCGGCGACTTCATGAGCCGGGCCAGCAGGTCCGCCGCCGCGAGCGAGACGGACAGCGGCACATGCAGCTTCCACGGCGCCGGCAGCGCTTGCGCCTGCGCGATGCGATCGAGCAGCGCATCGAAGCCGATCTCCTGCGGCCCCGCGAGGTCGTAGCTCCGGCCGATGGACGCCGGCACATCCAGCGCGCGCACCAGCGCCCCCGCAACGTCGTCGACATGGACCGGTGCGCAGCGCCACCGGCCGTCGCCGAGGACGGGCACGACGCGATGGCTGGCCACCACCCGCCTGAGCACGCCGAAGATCCCGTCGTCGAGCGTGCCGTAGACCACGCTGGGCAGCATCAGCGTCACCTCGAGCCCGGACGCCAGGAACAGCGCGTCGGCGGCGGCCTTGGTGCGGGCGTAGTCGCCCTTGCGCTCGATCTTGGCCGACTGCGTGCTGACGACCACGACGCGGCGGCAGTCCGCGGCCTTGCAAGCTTCGATCAGGCACGCCGCACCGCCCACGTTCACCCGGTCCGCATCCGGTCCGTCCCGGGTGTGGGCGGCCAGGTGGATCACCCCGGCGCATCCGGTGCACGCCTCTCGCAGCGACGCCGGATCGTTCATGTGCCCGATCGCCACCTCGACACCCGGCGCCGCCGCCTGGCCGGCATGGCGCACCAGCACCCGCACCCCGTACCCCGCCGCGCGCAGCGCCGCCACGGTGTGCCGGCCGATGAAGCCGGCGCCGCCGGTGACGAGGATGCGGGTGCCGCGCATCACCGGGCGGTGGGGATCAGCACGCCCTCGCCGAGCGGACAGAAGATCGTCGACTTGAGGACCATGCAACCGGCCGCGGACTCGGGCCGGATGCCGTCGAGGTAGACCACCCATCGCGCCGATGGCGGAACATGTCCCTGCGGATCGACGCTCAGCCTCGTGACGGAAACGATCCCCGGGAAGGTGCTCATGAAGAGCGAGGCGGAAGTCTGGCCGTTGAAGACCACGTGCCCCTGGTCGTAAAGCTCGGGACGCACCAGCGACCGCACCGTGCGCGCCGCGTCTGCGTAGACCCTCTCGCTGCCCACCTGGCAGGACAGGAAATCCTTCTTCCAGAGCACCACGCCGGAAGATAAGGCATAGAGCGCGATGACGCCCACGTAGACCCTGGCCTTGGGTGCACGCGCCAGGGTGCAGTACACCAGGGGCAGCAGCATGGCCGCCCAGACCAGGCGCAGTGCGACCGGCGGCAGTTCGCGGGGCCAGAACAGGTCGCGCACCTGCAGCCAGTTGTTCACATAGCTGCGCGTGCCCATCAGCAGCAGGCAGGCCAGCACCAGGACCCCGCCCACCCACATGCGCGTTCGGCGCCGAGGCGCGGCGTCCGGCAAGAAGCGCACGAAGCCGATCATGAAGAGCGGAAACATCACCGACATGTAGCGCGAGCTGTACAGGCCGATGTGATTCACATAGACCCGCTCCCAGTTGACCGCCACCTTGACGCTGCCCAGCAGCAGCACACCCACGCCGAACGCGGTCATGGCCAGCAGCAGCACGTCGCCGGTCGACAGGGACTTGCCCGAGGCCGCCCCGACGCCCATCGCGAGCAGCGCCGAGCCGAAGACGAGCAGCACGATGAACACGTAGACCGCGAGGTAGCGCGCGAAGGCCTCGATGAAGGAATTGCCCGCGTCGACCTCGCCCACCTTCGAGAGTCCGTTCTCGTAGAACTTGCCCATCGGATCCCAATGCAGCTGCCCGGTCAGCAGCAGGTTGAGTAGATAGCCGCTCATCACGAAGCACAGGTTGAGCAGAAGCAGGCACACGATGGCCTGACGCCAGGGGTCCTTCTGCGCCCGAATCTTCCACAGCAGGCAGACCGCCACGAGGTTGCAGGCCGCGATGACGGCCAGCGCATTGGGCTTGGCCAGCAGTGCCGCGCCCGTGCAGGCCCCCAGCACCGCCATCGCCAGCCTGAGCCTGCGCTCGTAAAGCGCGAAAAGCGCCGCGATGCCCAGCCACACCAGCGCCTCGTAGAGCGCCTCGGGCATGAAGTAGGGCAGGAAGCTGCTCGACGGAAGCCACAGCGCCAGCACCGCGACCCCGGCCGCCGCCAGGTCCGACATGAAGCGCCGCGCCACCGACGCGATGGCCAGCGCCGCCACCGAGGCGAAGAACACGTTGAACAACTTGGCGACCGCGTAGAAGCTGTCGCCGAAGTAGAAGCTCAACTGGTAGATCGCGAAGAAGAGCGAGTTGGGGAATTTCGCCTCGCCCCGGGTGGGCAGGCTGGTGATCGAGCGGATGTCGATGGTCCCGTCATGCCAGAGCTGGCTGGTCTTGATGTAGTAGTACTCGTCGGACATGAGCACGGGCTCCGGGATCAGGAGCACGCGCACGACCAGGCTGAGGATGGCCAGCAGGATCAGGACTTCCGGCTTGAGCAGCTGCCTGGCCAGCACGCCCTGGCGGCCATGCGGCGAATCCACGGCGAGCGAGGCGGAAACACCGGGATGCAGGCTCATGGACGCCTCGGCTGTTCCGGTCGAAGGCCTCGCCCGATTCGGCAACGCATCAGTGGATGGCGTGCAGGAGATGCCCCAGCCCCGCGTGCAAGGGGATCTCGGCGCCCAGACCGAACACGCGACGCGTTTCGCTGGGGTCGCCGACCGAGGTCCTGATGTCGCCGGCCCGCCCTGGTGCATGGACCAGGGCGCTGTGCGAGTGCATGAGCGCTATCACCAGCTGCGCCAGTTCAGCCACGGTGTGGCCGTGGCCGGTGCAGACATTGAAGACGCCACTGGTTCCCTGGGGTCGCTCGGCGAGGGACATCGCCTGGATCAGGTGCGAGACGACGTCGCCGACGAAGACGAAGTCGCGCAGCTGCTGGCCGTCGCCGTAGATGGTGAGCGGCGCGCCTTCGCCGGCGCGTGCGACGAAGATGCTGATGACGCCGGAATAGGGAGAGCGCGCATCCTGGCGCGGCCCGTAGACGTTGAAGAAGCGAAGACCGATGTTGGGAACACCGAACAGCGAGTGGGCCACCCGCCCATGCAGTTCGGCACCGAGCTTGTCCGCGCCATACGAGGAAAGCGGCCGCAGCTCGCAGCCCTCGGCGATGCGCTCGGCCTTCTGGTCGCCGTAGACGGCAGCCGAGGAGGCGTACACAACGGGGATGCGGCCCAGGCTTCGGCTGGCCTGGAGCACTGTCACCGTGCCGGTCTGGTTGACGGCGTGGCTCTGGACCCAGCTGTCGTTGCACCGGGGCACGGAGGCGATGGCGGCCAGATGGAAGATGCCCACGCAATCCTTCGCAAGGCGTTCGACCAGGGTCGCGTCGAGCACGTCGCCCTCGACCATGCGAACGCGGGCGCTCAGGTTGTCCACCCGCCCCGTCGACAGGTCGTCCAACACGACGACCTCGGCGCCGCGCCTGAGCAGCTCGTCGGCCAGGTGCGACCCAATGAAACCTGCTCCCCCAGTGATCAGGTAGCGTGATGTCATGCCAGGCGGTGTTCGATGTAGAGGAGTTCAGGCCTCGGAAGCAATGAACACTTTAGCAGTACGTGTCAGCAAATGTGAGATGTTGATGGCATATGCCAATGGCTGGCGCAGGCCCCCTCACGGCTGGCCGCTTGGCATAGCCCAAGCATCTGCAACAAGCGTCTGGAAATGATGCTGTCGCCTAGCCCTGTACATCGGCTGCCGCGGCCAGCAGGCTGCCGAACGAGATGCGCCAGCGCACGGTACTCAATGAGCCGGGGTGGCGAGCTGCCCGACGAACTTCCAGCCTTCGTCGGCCACGTAGACGAAAGTGAAGCCGGTCGGCCCGTCGAGGAATACCGTCAACGGGCGGGCCAGCGTGGGCGTTTCGGCGGGAGGCGCGGGTGCCAGGGGCAATGCCACCGGCGTGAGCCGCAACCCGCTGGCCGTGTCCGCCGCCTTGACGTTCCAGCCCGGTTGCATGCGCCAGCCGCTCTCGGCGGCATAGACCAGCGACGAGTGCTCGCCCTTTGGCCCGCTGAGCAGCAAGGTCAGTGGCGCGCTCTGCGTCTTGTCAGGCATGGCGGCGACCTGGCCATGGGCCAGGATGGGGCCTGCGGCCAACGCGACCATCGCAAGGGCCGCGGCGGGCAGCCGCCAGGCCGCAGTACGGGAATGCTTCGTTGTCATCGTCATCGTCATCTCCAGATACCTAGGGAAAAAGTCCATCCGCCTTGTCCGGTCGGCCTGGGCTTGCGCATCCACGCCGCGAGTCGCATCGCGATCGCTGCGGACGGTTCCGATGGTGGTTGAAGCGGCGTTGTGGCGATGTGCGTTTGCGCACAGGAGGACGCGAGACGGCTCCACCAAACTGGGGAGATGGATTCACGCCGGCGGGCGCGGGTCGGTCGCGGCGCGGTCGACTTGCCCGGTCGGGGTTGCCGCTAGAATCCGCCTTCGACGCGGGCGTAGTTCAATGGCAGAACGGCAGCTTCCCAAGCTTCATACGAGGGTTCGATTCCCTTCGCCCGCTCCAAATTCACACTTCAAGAGACTTGAAGAGGCCCCATTCGGGGCCTTTTTCATTGGGGAACTGCATAATTTCAGGTAGCACAAGGCAGCAAGAGGCTGCACGGCTTTTCAACGTGCGTGGGGGCAATGATGGGGGCAACGCCCCTCGTTTTGGGGTTTTGGGGGCAACACCCTCCCCAAACGACCCACGCACCACCTGATATGGATGCACACGATGCCTAAGATTGTTCGCCCGCTGACTGACAAGGAAGTCAAAGCGGCCACGTATGCCCTCCACGCGGAGCACGGCCACCCCGTGGCCAAGAAGCTTTTCGATGGTGGCGGCCTCTACCTCGAAGCAAGTCCCAACGGGCGCAAGACATGGAACCTCAAATACCGGGTTGCCGGTACTGAGCGGCGCATCACGTTGGGCACGTATCCGGGCATGGGCTTGGCCGAGGCCCGCAAGCGCCGCGAGGAGGCCAAGGAACTTGTGCGTGATGGCCATGACCCGGTGCAGAAGCGGCAACTGGAGCGGGTGCGTGCAGAGACGGCCAGCGCCACCACGTACGAGGGCATCGCCCGCGAGATGCACGAACTCAACCCGCTCAACTGGCAGGCGGCCCACAAGAAGAAGTGGTTGGCCATGCAGGTGCGCCACATTTTTCCACGCCTCGGCCGCCTGCCCATCACGGCCATCACGGCCAAGGTGCTACACGTACCTCTCCAAGCGGTGGAACACACCGGCAAGTTGGAGACCGCCACATCCCTGCGCCAGTACGCGGGCCAAGTCTTCGATTACGCGGTGCGAACCGAGCGAGCCACGGCCAATCCGGCCACGTCCCTGCGCCGTGCCATGAAAGCGCCCATTCAACGGGGCTATGCGGCCATCACCGATGTGGAGCGCCTGCCCGATCTGGTGCGCGCCATCCACGGCTACCACGGCCGCGTCCTCACCAAAGAGGCGTTGTGGCTTGCCGCCCTGCTCTTTCAACGCCCCGGAAACCTGCGCGGCTTGCAATGGGAGTGGATCGACTTCGGCGCGCAGCAACTGGTCATCCCTTCCGCTGAAATGAAGCGCACCCTGCGCGCCAAGGTACAAGGCGCGGACCACATCGTCCCCCTCTCGGCTCAAGCCATCGAATGCCTCAAGCGCCTCCAGAGCCTGAGCGGCCACGGAAAGTATGTTTTCCCGAGCGAGCGCACGGGTGAGAGGCCCATGAGCGATGGCACCGTCAATTCCGCGCTCAGGCGCCTGGGGTACAGCAAAGAAGAGATGACCGGCCATGGCTTCCGAGCGATGGCCCGCACCGTCCTGGCCGAGCACCACGACATCCCCGAGGCCGTGCTGGAGGAGTTACTCGGCCACGGCAAGACGGGCCCATTGGGCTCAGCCTACGACAGAACCCAATGGAGGAAACAACGCCGCGAGGCCATGGCGACCTGGGGGGCGTACCTTGAGGGGCTCACCAATGAGCCCAAGGCTGACAAGGCCAAGGTGGTGCGCATGTCGCGCAAGGCAGCCGCATGAGTGCCCCACGCAAGTCAAAACCGCGCGTGCCACTGGATGTGGCCCTTGAGCGTGCACGCGTCAAGCGCGTGAATGCGTATGTGCGCGATTACAAGCGCCGCAACAAAGGCGACCCGGACGCCGCGCTGACGGCGTTGGCGAGCGACTTTGAGTCAATGATGGACCTCTACGAGAACCTTCTCGACTTTGCCAGTGGAAAGTGGGCTGAGACGCAAGGCAGTCTGAGGGAGATACATGAGAAACGCGTCAACGCGGGCCTGCGCGATACCCGTGAGCAGGTTAAACAATGGTTGGATGCCAACCATTCCAAGGTCTCCAGCATCGAGGCCGCGAGCATCGCGGTGGGTAAGGTAGTGGCGCGCGCACCAATCACCGTCAAGCGGTACGTGCGCGAGTGGAATGACACCCATCACCGTTGGGGCATAAGCAAGAAGAAGTAGCAACTGGCGCACTGCTATATCAACGCATGTATTGCTGCAGCAACGAGCGCATTGCGCCTAGTACATGAGGCGCCATCGCAGTGCAATGCACCGCATGACGCATCACAAAGCTCCACGGAAGACCGTCCGCAAAGGTCCGCGCATTCAGCCGCCCGAGACGCTGTATTGCGCCGATGCCCTACTCACCTCGGACACCTTGCAAGCGCTGGATGGTGATTCCAACTCCACCCGTGACCGCAAGGTGGCGGCCGGCATCCACCCTCCTCCTGTGACCTTCGGCGCACGCGGCAAGCGTTGGCGCGCTGGGGAGATGCTTGCCCACTACCGGATGATCGGCGCACATGCGATTCAGAAAAGCTAAGGCCGGGTGCTTTCGCATCCCGGCCCTCGCCCTGCACTGACTCGCGGTGGATTCGGACCCGCTGCGGCCAGTGTAGGCGTCACCGAGCCGATGCGGCAAACCCGGCCATGAACTCCAACACCGTGGAGATGAACATGGCGATGACCACCAACACCACGCCCGCGCGGAGCCGCGACGGAATCGGCGCGAGCCGCTACACCGAGGCCTCACCCTGGCCCGCGCGCTGGCGCCCGGATTGGGCCCGGGCGCCCTGGCCCGCGTGGTGCTCGCCGCTGGCGCCTGAGACCGCGCGGAGGGCTTCGCCATGATCCTGGCCACCACCATGTTGGACTTGATGGGCTTGAGGGCCGATGAGGCGCAGGCGCTGGACGTGGCCGAGACCGCCCGCCGCGCCACCGACCGTGCCGAAGCCGATGGACATCCGGATGTTGCGGAATTCAAGGGGTTTGAACGCGCGGCCATCGGTGAGGCGTTGGCATTGCGCGACCGCCTCTTGAATGGCCTGGCCCGCGCGGTTTTGAACCAGGCACTACGGGAGCGCCTGGAGGCCTGGCAACTTGAAAGCGAGGCCGCTGCCGAGGAGGCCGCACGCAAGGCTGCGGCCATCTGGACCGCGGCCCGGCCCGCGCCCCTGGACCACCCCTACTTGGTGGCCAAGGCGGTGGCGCCTGCTGGCCTGCGCGTGGACCGCCATGGCAACCTCTTGGTGCCGGTGGTGGACATCCACGGCCACATGCAGTCCCTGCAACTCATCGCGCCCTCGGGTGAAAAAAAGTTCCTGCGAGGAGGCCGCGTTGCCGGTGGCTTTCATCTCCTCGGTGAACCGGCCGATGCGCTGGTGGTGTGCGAGGGCCTCGCCACCGGACTGTCGCTCCATGAGGACTCCGGCTTGCCCGTGGCCGTGGCGTTCTCCGCCACCAACTTGTTGCCTGTGGCGGTTGCCCTGCGCAAGCGATACCCCAAGGCCGTGTTGGTGCTGGCCGCCGACGATGATTGGAAGTCCAAGGACAACCCAGGACGCACACAAGCTGAGGCCGCCGCGCGCGCGGTGGGAGGCCGCGTGCTGGTGCCGGACTTCACCGGCTTGAACCGCGAGGCCGAGGACACCGACTTCAATGACTTGTTGAGCCTGCTCAACGCCACGGAGGCACGCGCATGAGCACGCCTCGCAACCGGCTTGGGGTGGACCGCGCGTTACGCGAGGCTCCGGAGGTGGAGCAAGCGCCACACGTCAACGGCCACCCCACCGAGGATGAAGTGGCGGCCGGGTTCTCGGGGTCCACGGCCGAGCGCGCGGTGGTGTATCCCAACCAAGCGCCCCGCCCTCCCTGGGGTGATGGTCCGCATCCGCTGGACAACTACATCCCCCACACGCCGACCATCACGCCCATCGAGTTTGTGGTGGACGATGTGTTGGCCAGCGGCTTAGCCATGCTGGCGGGTCTTGCGGGCGTGGGCAAAACCGAGGGCATCGTGAGCCTCATGCGCTATGCCGCATGGTTCTGCCGGGCGGACGATCCCATGCGCCCGCTCCTGCGCCGCCACATCGTCTATGTGTGCGAGGACCCGGCCCAAGTTCACCGGGTGCTCCATGCGGTGCGCCTCGCGCTGGCCAACGATGGCGTGGCCCTCTCCGAGGCCATCATCAATGAATGGTTCCATGTGGTGAGTGCCGTGGCCATGCCGGTGGAGGAGGTCATCCAAGTGGCGCGGGTGTGGGCCGACAAGTTCACCACCACCTCCAACAAGCGGATTGATGGGCTGGTCTATCCGGCCAAGCCGGTGGTGGTCATCGACACCAAGAGCGCCCTCTTTCGCATGGACGATGAAAACGCCAACGCCGAGAACTCGCGCATCCTGAGTGCCGTGCGCACCGGCATGGAGGGCCTGCCGGTGCTGATCCTGGCGCACCTTCCCAAGGTCGAGTTGAACCGCAAGAACTTCGACCCCTTCCAACTCACCCCCAGGGGTGCCAGCAGTCAACTTGGTGATGTGCAACAGGCTTTGGCCTTCGTGTTTGACACCGAGGACCGCGAGACCGGCGCGCGATACCTGTTGCTCGGAAAGCGCCGATTCGAGACCCACATCAAGGAACTCCAATTCACGCGCCGCACGTTTTCGGTGGAGAGCACGGATGTCCTGGGCAACACCAAGCGCATCACCATCGCATGCTCCGATGTGGTGGCCCACACCGCGCAGACCTTGAGCACCGTCACCACCTCCAGCAAGTTGAGCGGCCCGTCCATGGAGGGCGTGGCCAATCAGGTGTGGAACCTCATCAACTCCGAACTTGCGCAAGGGCGCCGCTACAGCCAAAACATGCTCAAGCCCGTGGCCTCCGAGGCGGGCATCGGCCGCAATGAACTGGCCGCCGCCGTGGCCATGCTCATTGCGGAGGGCCGCGTTGCCTACTGGCGCCGTCCTGATTGGCGCGGAGCCAATCCGGCGGACCAAAACTATCTCCACCCCATCGGCACCACCGCACCGCGCGACACCTGGGGGGAGCCGGTGCCACCCAAGACCAAAGCCAAGCGCTAGCGGGACACCGATGGAACACCGCAGGCGGCCGATGCTAAAAAAAGAGGCGCTTTCGGTGTCCCACTTTCGGTGTCCCGCCCTTAAAGGAGTGGGACACCGGGACAACGGGTATCCCGGGTGTCTCCCCTCCCTTTCTCCGGTTAGGTGGGAAACCACCGGGAAACCGGTGGGTCACCGGGACACCCCGGGTCAAGACGTCAGCCGCGAGGCGGTAAGCTTCGCGTGTTGCACTTTGATGCACTCCGAAAAATACGAGGATTTCATGCAGCGCATTTGGATATGGGTCAAGTCTCCCGGCGTAATGGCGGCCGTTGCAATCTTCAGTATTGCACTCGCCGTCTATCAAGGATTTTTTTACGAAAGGAAGCCGGAACTTACTGTAAAAATTGACGCGCTGTCTCCGGTATTCGACATTCATCAACCAGTCGGCGGATTATCAGTATCTTATTCTGGTGAAGACTTGCGCTCAGCCAAGAAAGCCCTATGGGTTTTCAAGGCGACGATCAGCAATACCGGCAACGCGGAGCTGAAAAAAGGTGACTACGATGAAAAAGCGCCGTGGGGCCTAGATGTCCTTAATGCACAGGTAGTGGACCATCCAACGCTAGTGACGTCAAACGCTTATCTGGAAAAGAATTTGCTGATTGAAGCCGGAAAGAACTCCATCAAGTTCTCGCCCGTTATTTTTGAACCGGGAGATTCCGCCGAAATCACCTTGCTCTTGCTAGGTCCGGAGGCCGTGAAACCAGAAGTACGAGTCGCCGGCAAAATTGCAGGGATAAAGAGCATACTTTTAGTCGGTCCAAACTCACCGGAAGACGGACTTTCGGTTTGGCGTCAAGCGATTCGAGGAGACTCGTTTTGGGTTCATCTTGTAAGAGGGGTCGTCTACTTCATTTTGACCTTCGCGATTCTCATCCTTTTAATTGTCTCGTCCCTCGGAGTCTCTTCGGCAGTTGATTCGTTAAAGGAGAAACGTCACAAGGCAGAGCGCCAGGCGCGTATAAGAGAATATCGGCGCCACAGTGAACTTGGCAAAGTTTCACGATATTTGATGGATGTCTACATGGACAAGGGCGCGGATGAATTTACTCGGCTTGCCCGCGCAGTTGAGGACCGATTGGAGCGTGAGGCAACGATCGCAAGACTTCAAGAGAGCGCCGTCCCGAACGAAGTGATTCAACCTGTTATCGACCGCGCCTATCCTACGTCGCCTCATTTCTTTAATAGCTATTTTGGCGAAAGGATTGACAAGGAGTTGCGAACCGCAAAACTATTAGAAGGCGATCAGCTTGATGAAAAATTGGCAAAAGGATTTGGTGACGCAATCAAGGATCTCGCTGAATTTCTAAAAATCGATCTAAAAAAGCGAGATGTGTATGAGGAAAGAGTCATGGTTAGGCAAGCCATGATCGAAAATGAGGTCAGAGACGCAGAAGAGCTGAAGGCCCGCTAAAGCTTGAAGCAGGCGGGCTTCCGTTGCGCGGGGGGCATGGCAAAAGATGCCGGGCGAATTCATTAACTGGCTATTGCTCACGATTAAGCGTTTCTTTTTCAGAGCGCCAATCGATAGTTTTTACGCATAACCCATTTTGGCGCCTCTGGGGGCCCCCGGCCATCTAGTTGACCGGGCCTCGATGACCGCACAGCGCCGCGCTCCTGGGACTGATTGGTCATCACCATGGAGGAGGCCCGAGCGACCGGAGACCATGGGACTCCGGGTGGCTGTGGCATGCTCTGAGAGGCCGCACCCGGCCAAGAGCCGCCGTTTTGCGCAATAGACTCAGGCCTCAGACTACGTCGCCTCGGCCGACTGAGACTTGCAGGCACCCCCAAACACGATCAACATCAAGTTTCGGTAGTGCCTGAGTGGCTTTCCTTCGTGCCCTAAGCCGCAGAGCCCTTCTCATCAGATGTGTCGTTGCACTCTCTCTGGAAGTCCGGAGGTGCATCGTGCGAAAGCTCCAAACGCATCTGCTTGCTTGGAAACAGGCCGAACGCGCAGCCACAGCCATAGAACGCCGAATCTTCTTTGCGCATGGCAGCGGTGCTTCAGTCCCAGCAGCGCATGAGATCGAGGACGCTAGAGCATTGCGGGCTAGAGCCTCAGAGTTGCTGCGCGTTTTCTTGGGTGAGATGAGCGCACTGGCTGCCGCGAACAAGCGCTGAGATTCGCTTACTGGGGTAGGTCAGTCCTCGGTGTAACGGCGAAGCCAAAGCTCAGGACTTGGTTGCCAATAGCGCTCAGCTGCGGACAACCTCTGAATTCGCGCGACTCGGCTCTCGCGTCGAAGCTCCTTGAGTTCTTCGCGAAAGCGAAGAAGTTCAGCGAACGCAGCCCACCCCACCCGCGCGACGGCTTCATATTCCTCGGGACGAGGCCACGGGCGGATTCCCGCGATGGCGTCGTCCAGCTTGGCCAGCAATAGCTGCTGCTCGGCGACATATTCCCGAAGAAGTCCTGCCGCGTTGGACGCATGTTGAGCCATGTCGCACGCTAGCTGAACGGTTTTGTGAAGCGCGTAGGACCAAAGCTACCGCTCGCGTGGAGCAAATGCGACGACGGTTCCCAGCCGCGCCTGCGGCACTGGGGCCGACAAGAAGTCGGACCGCGCGGAGCTTGCAATAGGGGCCCATGGTTACGGATTCGGGGACCTGCGCAGGTAGTCGTGAATCCATCGCCGCGCCTTGTCCGCCAAGAATGCGCGGGCGGTTGCCTCATCTCCATCCGCGCGCATCAAGGACAACCTGCACACCAACACCAAATTGCGCTTCAGTTCGGCCGTGAATTGGCCGCTCTCTTGGTGCACATCCATCGTCCATTCCGGTGGCGCCAGTGGCTCCAGTGTGGTCGCCGCACTTGCCTCGTCCAGGTTCATGATCGTGCCTCTTTGTTGCAGAAACTTTGATGCATGTCCCTCTCAAAAGAGGGAATAAAAGGGTACAGAAAAGCGCCCAGCGATGTCCATGAATAGTTGAGTTCGGTGTGGGAAATTTAGGTGGGTGTTCGCAAACCGGGGAGGTGCCAGAACTTCCTACCAGAAGGTAGAAAACGGGCGATAACAGGCCGGCCTGCTGGACGCAACGGTATGCATGCTGGCTCTCGCCGTTTGGGCAATGACCAATGGGTACCCTGTTTGAAATTACTCGTCTTCGCGCTACTCTTCACACCACCGCCCGGCTTGATGGACGAGCCGCTCTCAAAGGAGCCTTGTCCATGCCCGACACCAAGCCCCAGCCCTTCGCGCAATCCATCCCCGGCCCCACCCTGGGCCAGTTGCTGCGCGCCGCGCTCAACGCCAAGGCCCCATCACCGCCTCCGGCCAACCATGCGGTGGCCGCTTCCAAGGCCGGTGCGACCCTCGCCACCGCAATGCGAGGTTCATCATGAGCGCGCAGCTTGCCGCGCTGGTGGTGCCGCCCTACCGCCCGATGCCGGAGATGACCGCGCAACATCTCCTCCAATCCATGGGTCTCGTTGCACAGGCCGCCGCCGCTGGCCGCAGCCTGGAGGCCACCTTGGGGGCCGCCAACGCCGAGTCCATCACCCGCGCGGCGGCCTCCCTGGTGGCCCGCGCGGTCCAAGACCCGGCCACCACCTTCAACGAGCCATGGGCAGGCGCCCTGGTGCAGGAGGTGGCCACCGGCTTCGTGGACCTCCTGGCCACCGAGGCTGGGGCCCTGGTCCCGCAACTGCCCATGCGCCGCGTGCCCCTGGTGCGAGGAGCCGCAAGGGTGCCGATGCGAAAGCCCGGCGCGGCGGTGAATCTCGCGGCGGCCTGGAGGGCCGAGGGTGCGCCCATTCGCGTGGGCGCATTGACGGTCTCCGGCACCGTGCTGACCCCCAAGAGCATGGGCGTGATGGGCACGTACTCCAAGGAGGCGCTCTCGGCCGCCGCACCCTCGGACTTGGAGGCCATCATCCGCGAGGCCATCTTGGTGGACTCGGCCAAGGTGCTGGACGCCACGTTCTTCGATGACCAAGCGGCCACCGATGAGCGCCCGGCCGGCATCGGCTACGGCATCCCGGCCGGTGACACGGCGGTGTCCAGCGGCACCACCACGCGCAACATCACCGACGACTTGCGCGCGCGCCTGGACCAACTGTTGGCCAACGGGTACGGCAACGCGCGCACCACGCGGTGGGTGATGAACAGCGGCTCGGCCGCCACATTGGCCGCCGAGTTCGCGGAGGTGCAGACACGCGGCACGCTCCTGGGCTACGCGATCATGTCCGCGCCCACGGTGCCCTCGGATGTGGTGTATCTGATGGACTTCCGCGCGGTGGCCTTCACGGCGGACGCGCCGCTCATCGAGGTCTCGGATGAGGCGGTGGTGCATGAGGAATCCGACCCGGCCGCGCTGGAGGAGGACATCTCGGTGGCCTCGCCCGTGCGCTCGCTTTTTCAAACCAACTGCGCCGCCATGAAAGCCATCTGGGAGGTCAATTGGCAACTCCTGGCGCCCGGCGCGGTGCAAGTACTTCAGGACGTGGCGTGGTGATGGCCATGATGTCCTCCAACATCATCCGCCGCGCCGATGGGCTCATGGTGGTGCGCCTGCCCGGTGGCGGCATCGAGTTGGTCTCGCAAGACCGCCCTGACATCGCCAAGCGGCTGGCCACGGGCGTGCTCCCACCTCAAAACCGAGCCGCGAGGCCAATGCGCCGCTCCGGCTTCACGGCGCGAGAGGTGGACGCTCTGGCCGACCGGATGCGCCCCCTCCTGCGCCCGATGCTGGAGCGGCTCCAGACCCTGGAGGCTGCGGCCAGCAAACCCAAGCCGTCCGCGTGCCGCGAGGTGGTGGAGGCCCGAGCCTGCGCCGCGTTGGCCCGAGCCACCGTTGCGCTGAGGCGTGCTTAGGAGTTGGTGGAATTCTGCGAATCCGCAGAATTGACCGAACTCACCGTGATGCATCTCCGGCGACGGATGGCCCGGCCGGTCCCCTTTGGAGGACCACCATGGCCAGCGAACGCCGCCGCCCCGTCCCGTCTGTCAGACGCTCTACTCCGCCACCGCCGCCTCGGCCAACGGGAGGGCCTGCGCGGGCCGTGGCGCCCTCATCGGATGTGAGCCGGGCCTCACCCCTGCCTTTCGTGTCCAAGAGCCTCAGCGGCCCGAGGGGGCCAAGGTGACCCACCGCATGGCGAAGGCGTGGGCGGCCAAGGCGCTCAAGGATGCGGCCCATGAGGACCGTGTGGTGGCCGCCACGGACGCGCTTACGCTGGAAGAATGCGCGCAGCGCCTGGGCATCACCAAGGAGGGCGTGAGGCGCGTGGAGGCGCGGGCCCTGCGCAAGGCCGCCATCATCCTGGCCGAGCGCGGCATCGGCCCCGAGGACCTGTTGGATGATGACGCGGGCGCCTCCTCCAGCGTGTTGGCCACCATGGGGGCGATGAGCCGCAGCATGCGGCGGTGAGGCACCGACCTCACGCCCGAGTCAACAGTGCCTTGATGGCCGGGGAAACATGATTGTTCTGGCCCGGGTAGGTGCTCATGTAGAAGTACCCGTCCTGGCTGAAGAGCGGACGGATGAAGCCGAGGCGCTCAAAGTAAGCCGCGCGTTGCTCGCCCTTGCATTGAATCCAGATATGGCCCGGGAAACGCTCTCGCATGAGGCCAATCATGCCCGCGCCCTCCCCGTGGCCGCGATGGCCGGGCCGCACGTACAGGTATAGCCCATGCCACTTGATGTTCTTGCCACCGATGCCCAAAGGCGCGGGGGCCTGAGTCACCACTGCGATGGCGTGTTTGGTGGCCAGCATCACCGCGATTCCGGAGGCGATATCCGAGCGCAGGCCCTCGGCATCGACTCGACAATCTAGCTCGCGGTGGTGGCTCTCAAGAAGCGCGCATTGAGCATCAACGGTGAGTTGGTCGTAGCCAATCGGGTTGGACTTGGACATGGGAGAACTCCTTGGGATGGAATGACAGTCACCACAAGCGGCACCACGCCGCCTTGGTGGGCATGTCCCCGGAATTCGCCATGCATCAATGCGGTGAGGCCCGCATCTATAGCCCCGTGGGGGAAGGGAAGCGGCCACACGGTACGCCTACCCGTAGCCGTTCGCAAGCGGGCCTCTGGGAGACCCTTTCGCCCCACTCGGCACCGCCACCCTCACCTCGGGCCTGATTGCGGCGCCTCGGGCCGCTGGTGACCCTTTCGGGATATGCTCTGGACGACGGTACGATTCCCCTGTCTAGCACAACTTTCGTGGGGGCATGGGTGGGGGCAATTTCTGACTTCCAATTGATGAAGTGAAGCATCCATACGCCCTGTGGCCGGATATTGGATTCCCTTCGCCCGCTCCACCGTCTTTTCAAGAGGCCCCGGCAGGGGCCTTTTCCTTTTGCGCGCCTGGAGGGCTGCCCTTCACCGGCGCGCCGCAGACCAGGGATCGCAGCTCGCGCACGGTCTGGCTTTCGATGCCGGCGATGACCACGCCCTCCTCATCCTTGACCTGCGTGAAGCCGGTGGCGCAGTTGGCGTGGATGGACAGATGGGACCTGGCCGCATCCTTTCCGATGCCCAGGTACAGAGGCGCGCCGCGGATGCCATCGAGTTCCCTGACTTCGTCCGGGGACAGGCACTGGGGGATGCTTGCGCGCGGCGTCTGCACGCACTGGAGGTGCACAGCCATGGCCACCTGAGCAGGCAGCGCGAGCGCCAATGCCATCCATCGGGTCCGCATCCTTGTCTTCACCTCCTTCGAGGATGGTAGGGGAAACAGCGCACGCAGATGTTGTGATGCGTTACCCATGATCGTCTCGTATTGCCTCACGATCGGAAGCGTTTTCCGGTCCGTCCGAAAGCGTCATGCAAGCTGAACCCCTGATTCCTCCGCCCTCGCGTCGCGACCTGCTGCTCACGGGCCTCGCGGCCTCGATGCCGACGGCGCTGTGGCCGCGCACCGCCGCAGCCCAGCCTGCCCTGTCGACCCGGCCCATCCCCTCCACCGGCGAGCGCCTGCCGCTGGTGGGCCTGGGCAGCTGGATCACCTTCAACGTCGGCAACGACCGCGTGGCGCGCGAGAACTGCGCGCAGGTCATGCGCGCCTTCCTCGATGCCGGCGGCCGCCTGATCGACTCCTCGCCCATGTACGGCTCCTCGCAGTCCGTCGTCGGCGAAGGGCTGGCGCGCATCGGCCGCAGCGCGGGCGTGTTCGCCGCCGACAAGGTCTGGATCGCACCCGGCAGCCGGGGCCCGGCGCAGATCGAGGAGTCGCAGCGCCTGTGGCGGGTGCAGCGCTTCGACCTGCTGCAGGTGCACAACCTGCTGGCGTGGGAAGCGCACCTGCCCGCGCTCTTCGAGATGAAGGCGGCCGGACGGCTGCGCTACGTGGGCATCACCACCTCCGAGGGGCGGCGCCATCGCGAGATCGAATCGATCATGCGAAGCCAGCCCATCGACTTCGTGCAGGTGAGCTACAACCTGCTGGGCCGCGAGGTGGAGCAGCGCATTCTTCCGCTGGCGCGCGAGCGCGGCATCGCGGTGCTGGCCAACCGGCCCTTTCGCGAAGGTGCGCTTCTGCGCGGCCTGCAATCGTGGCCGCTCCCCGCCTGGGCGGCCGAGATCGGCTGCGACGGCTGGGCGCAGTTCGCGCTGAAGTTCATCGTCTCGCATCCGGCCGTGACCTGCGCCATTCCGGCCACCAGCCAGGTCGCGCATGTGCGGCAGAACATGGGCGCCGCGCTCGACCCCCTGCCCGACGAGGCCATGCGCCAGCGCATGGCCGCGCACGTCGCGGCGCTGTAGCCGAAGGAAGGCCGCGACCGATGTCCGAATGGTGGACCTACAGCTTCTCGGATTTCCTGCTCTTCTCGCCGCGCACCTACCACCGACTGTTCGAGCTCTACAACACCGCGCTCTGGCCGATGCACCTGGCCGCCCTGCTGCTGGGCATGGCGCTGCTCGTGGCCGCATGGCGGGGCTGGGCCCGCGCGGGCCGGGCGATGCTGGCGGCCTGCTGGCTGTGGGTGGCCTGGGCCTTTCTCTGGCAGCGCTACGCCACCATCAACTGGGCCGCGCCGTGGTTCGCCATCGCCTTCGCCATCGAAGGCGTTCTCCTCCTGCTGGCCAGCGTGTTTGCATCCGCGCCGGATGCGGACGCACCAGACCGCGGCAGGCGCCTGGCCGGGCTCGGCCTGCTGCTGCTCGCGCTCTTCGTCCTGCCGTCGCTGGGCGTGCTGCAAGGCCGGCCTTGGGTGCAGGCCGAGGTCTTCGGCATGGCGCCGGACCCGACGGCCGCCGGCACGCTGGGTGCGCTCCTCCTGCTGCCGGCACACCGCGGCTGGAAGTGGCTGCTGTGGCCGGTTCCGCTGTTCTGGTGCGCGCTGGGCATGGCCACCGCCTGGACGATGCATGCCAATGGCTGAGGCCTTGCCTCGCGGCCTAGAATGGTGCCGATGAGTTCCCGCACCGCCTGCCACGCCATCGACGCCGCCCCTGCCGCGGCGCCCGGCCTGCGCACGCCTGCACTTCGCCGCGAGGCCATGCGAAGCCAGCAGCAGCCGGCCGCACTTTCCTCCGCCCGGCGATCCCTCTCCCCCTTCTCCTCGTAAGCGCAACCACCGATCGCCGGGCCCACCCACCGCCCGCGCGAACGCGACCCCGAGGGGTCGCCCTTTTCATCGATCGGAATGCGTCATGCAAACAACCCATACCCTCATTCACGGCGAGCGCACGCTCACCGACCTGGACCACGTCCGCCTCAGCAAGCTGCAGGGACCGCAGTCGCCGCCGGCGCTGGAAGAGCTGCTCGATGCCACCGACGTGGTGAGCCCGCGCGAGGTCGCGGCGGACGTCGTCACCATGTACACGCAGCTGGTGCTGGCCGATGCGCGCTCCGGCCAGCGGCAGAAGATCACGCTGTGCTATCCGGCCGACGCGGAACCGGCATCGGGCTTCGTCTCGGTGCTCTCGCCCGTCGGACTGGGCCTGATCGGCACGCGCGTGGGCACGGTCGCACGCTGGCGCATGCCCGGTGGCGAGGAGGCCTCGGGGCAGGTGGCGGAAATCCTGTTCCAGCCCGAAGCCAGCGGCGACTACACCACCTGAGCCGCCATGCGGTTCCTGCGCTGGCCCGCGGCGGCCTGGGCCTGCGTCAGCGTGAGCACGTCGCGCTGTGCGTGGCTGCCGCCGATGCGGTGCGCGAAGGCGGGCAGCCGCGAGAACAGCGCCGCCGCCCGATGCAGCACGCCCTGGCCGAAGGCGAGCATCGCGCGGCAGGCCGGCAGGCCCACCAGCCGCGTCGATTCGCCATGGCGCGTCGGACGCAACTGCGCCCTGGCCAGCTCGGCCGCGAGCTGCCTGGCGTGCGCCCAATCCCCCGCGGCGACGAAGGCCAGCATCGCATGCAGGTCGCTGAAGCTGCAGAAGGCGTCCTGCACATGCGGCGCCCAGGCCCCGGCCAGTTCGGTGGCGCGCGATGCGACGTCGACGCCCGCCAGGCGCAGGCGCCACAGCAGCAAAGCGGCATCGATCAGGTCGGCGATCTCCATCGAGCGGTCCGCGCGGACCTGCCGGTCGTAGATCGTCAGCGCGCGGTCTTCGTGGCCCCGCGCCAGGTGGAACAGCGCCAGGTGCCACCACACGTGCATGGCCACCACCGTGTCGGTACCCCAACGCTGCATGCGCTCGCCGATCCATTGGGCGCCGGCATCGGCCTGTCCGGTCATTTCGAAGACGTGCGCCATCACGTGATGCGCGCGGGCGTCCAGGGGATGCAGCTCGATGGCGGCGCTGGCCGCCTCTTCGGCGCGTGCGTAGTCGCCGCACTCCTCCAGGCTGAAGGCGCGCATCGCGAGCACCGCGTGAAAGCCCGGCAGGTCACGCGACCAGGCGTGCATCACCGAGGCCACGCGCTCGCGCATGCGGGCCGTGTCGCCGGTGACGTAGTCGAAGCCATGCGCCACCTGCAGGGCCAGGGCATCGCGCGGGTAGCGTTTCAGCAGTTCGCCCAGCAAGGCCTTGGAGGCTTCGTAGTCGTCGCCCACCACCGCCGCGATGGCCGCCAGGTGCAGGCGCTCGCGCTCGTTGGCCTGCAGGGTGCGGGCATGCAGCATCACCGGCCGCGCCGCGCGGGCACGCCGCAGGTCGCGGCCGGCGAGCAGCATCCAGGCCTGCAGCACGTGCGCCATCACGAAGCGCGGCGCCGCCTGCAGCGCGCGCGCCAGGGGCAGGTCAGCGCCGCGCCGCCAGGCCAGGCTGGCGGCAAGCGCCTGCTCGAAGTCGGCCAGGCCTTCAGCCGACGCGCCTGTCACGGCGCAGCCTCGCGCGTCGGCCCGGCGCATCTCATCCTCCTTGCGCGGGCGCGATGTTGAGGTTCATCCGGAACAGGTTGTCCGGATCGAAGCGCCGCTTGGCCGCGCGCAGCCGCGGGTAGTTGGCGCCGTAGCTGTCGGCCACGCGGCCGGCCTCGTCCTCGGTGAGGAAGTTGACGTAGCCGCTGGCGGTGGCGTGCGGCGCGGCCTGCTGGAACACGGCGCGTGCCCAGTTGCGCACCTTGTCGTCGTCGGCGGGGTCGGTCCAGCGACCATGCACGTTCATGATGTAGCGGGCATCGCGGCCGACGAAGGCGGTGGCGTCGGGCTTGACCCGCGCCATGGCGCCCCCAAGCTGCGCCACGAAGATCTCGCAGGCCGGCCCGGGGAGCTTGCCGACGTTCTCGATCAGCATGTCGATCGCCGCATCGCTCATGCGGTCGAAGTTGTTCGACTTCCAGTAGTTGCGCGCCCCAGGGGCCAGCAGGGGGTCGAAGGCGGTCTGGAAGCCGGCATAGGGCGTGGGCCCGAGCGCGCTGCCCACCGGCTCGCCGAACTTCAGCACAGGTGCCACGGCCTGCTCGCCCTTGGCCAATTCGCCGCACCACACGATCGCGAAGATGACCACCTCCTTGCCATGCACCGACTCGGGCAGGAAAGGCAGGGGCGGCGCCTGACGCATCACCGTCCACACGCTCAGTTCGTCCGGCGCCTTCTCGGTGAAGTCGCGCCAGGCGCGCAGCACCTTCTGCGCCTGCGAGAAGGGGTAGACCACCAGCCCCGAGTACACCTCGGGCCCGACCGGATGCAGCTGGAACTCGAAGGAGGTGACCACGCCGAAGTTGCCGCCGCCGCCACGCACTGCCCAGAACAGCTCCGGCTCCGATTGCGCCGACGCGGTGCGAAGCTGCCCGTCGGCGGTCACGATCTTCACGCCGAGCAGGTTGTCGATGGTCAGCCCGTAGCGTCGCGTGAGCCAGCCGAAGCCGCCGCCCAGCGTGAGCCCGGCCACGCCGGTGGTGGAGTTGATGCCCAGCGGCACCGCCAGGCCATGGGCCTGGGCCTCGCGGTCGAAGTCGCTCAGCAGCGCGCCCGGCTCGACCCGGGCGGTGCGGCGATCGGCGTCCACGCTCACGCCGCGCATGCCGGACATGTCGATCATCAGGCCACCCTCGGCCACCGCGTTGCCGGCGATGTGGTGGCCACCGCCGCGCACGCTCAGCAGCATCTGGTGCGCGGCGGCGAAGCGCACGGCCGCCTGCACGTCGGCGTCGTTCATGCAGCGCGCGATCAATGCGGGACGGCGGTCCACCATGCCGTTCCACACCTTGCGCGCCTCCTCGTAGGCGGCATCGGCCATGCCGATCACGCCGCCGCTGACCTGCGCCGCGAAGGCCTCCAGCTCGGCGGGGCGGACTTGCCGGACGTCCTTGTCCAGCGTAAGGTAGCTCAGGGACTGCATATGGAACTCCCGGGGTGAAGGGGTGAGGAAGAAGTGGCTCCATTCTTCTGGCTGGCACGCGGCGACGCTTGATCGGGCGTCGCCCGCGCTTGATCGCGCGTCCGCGTTTGAATTGCCATGAGCCTGGACACCCTGTCCGACGTGCTGCGCAGCGTGCGACTGCGCGGCGCCGTCTTCTTCCACGTGAGCGGGCACAGCAACTGGGCGGCCGAGGCGCCTCCGGCGCGCGAGATCGCGCCGCTGATCATGCCGGGCATCGAGCACGTGGTGGAGTACCACGCGCTGGTGCGTGGCACCTGCTGGGCCGCCATGCCGGGCGAAGCGGGGGTGCAGCTCTTCCCCGGCGACGTGGTGATGTTTCCGCACGGCGATGCGCACGTGGTGTCCAGCGCACCGGGCCTGCGCGGCAGCAGCGACATGAGCTGGTTCGGCGGCGTGCAGGCCGCGCCCTTGCCGCTGCGCGTGGCCTACGACGGCAGCGACGTGGCGCTGCACGGCGAGCCGGCGCCCGATGCCGAGTCCACCATCGTGTGCGGCTTCATCGGCTGCGACATGCAGCCCTTCAACCCGCTGATCGCCTCCCTGCCCCGCATGCTGCACCTGCGTGCCAGCGACCGCGACGCCTGGATCGCCCGCTTCAGCGAGCAGGCGGCCGCCGAGTCGCATGCGCGCAGGCCGGGCGGCGAGGCCATGCTGGCCCGCATGAGCGAGATGATGTTCGTGGACGCGGTGCGCCGCTATGCCGACGCCCTGCCCGACCACAGCGCCGGCTGGCTGGCCGGCCTGCGCGACCGCTTCGTCGGCAAGGCGCTCTCGCTGATGCACGAACAGCCGGCGGAGGACTGGAGCATTGACGAACTGGGCCGGCAGGTAGGCTTGTCGCGATCGGCACTGCACGAGCGCTTCATGCAGCTGGTCGGCGTGCCGCCCATGCAGTACCTCGCGCAGTGGCGAATGCAGGCCGCCGCCCGGATGCTGCTGGAGTCGCGTGCCACGGTCGCCGCCATCGCGCTGGACGTGGGCTACGAGTCGGAGGCCGCCTTCGCCCGTGCCTTCAAGCGCTCCGTGGGCAAGCCGCCAGCGGCGTGGCGGCGCGAGCGCGAGCTGGCCGCGCCCTGAGTTCTCACGCGGCGGCTGGCTGCCCGCCGGCTCGCGCCAGGTGCTCCACCAGCACACGCGCCGCCGGCGACAGCGCCTCGCGGTCGCGCACCGCCAGCACCAGCTGGCGCTTGGCCCAGCGTTCGTCAAGCGCCACCGCCTTGATGTTGAGCGACGGCACGTACAGGCGCGCGCTCAGGCGCGGCAATACGCCCACGCCCATGCCCGCGGCCACCATCAGCGCCATGGCGTCGTAGCCGCTGACCTGGATGCGCAGGCGCAGCGGCATGCCGGCCTCGCTGGCGGCGCGGTGCAGCAGGTCGTTCATCACGCTGCCGGGATGAGCGCCGACGAAGTCCAGGTTCAGCGCCTCGCGCAGCCGTACGCGCCGCCGCCGTGCCAGCGCGTGGTTGCCGGGCACGATCAGCACCAGCTCGTCGGTGCGGTAGGGCAGGAAGCCGAGCGGCTCGCCGTAGTCGCCGGCGTTGAGGATGCCGATGTCCGCCGTACTGTCGGCCACCGCACGGGCGATGGCGGTGCTGATGCGCTCCTGCAGGTGCACCTGCACCATGGGCGCGGCGTCCATGAAGCTGCGCAGGTCGTCGGGCAGGAACTGCGTGATGGCCGAGATGTTGGCGAACACCCGCACATGGCCGCGAAGGCCGCTGCCGAAGCCGGCCATCTGCTCGGCGATGTCGTCCAGGCCGTTGAGCACGTTGCGCGCCAGGCCCAGCAGCGCGTGCGCCGCGGCGGTGGACTGCGTGCCCTTGTTGCTGCGCAGGAAGAGCACCGTGTCCAGCGCCGCCTCCAGCTCGCTCAGGCGCTTGCTCACCGCGGCGGGCGCCAGATGCTCGCGCTGCGCGGCGGCGGCGATGGTGCCCTCCTCCATCACGGCGACGAACAGGCGCAGGGAGACCGGATCGATCCTCATGGCCCGATTAGAACCCAAGGGCCTCCCACCATCGCGTTTCGCGATGGCACCCTCGCCAATGAGCGCTTTGCAGGGTATCGGTGGCCGCCGATCATCCGCTCCCATGACAGCCCACCAGTCACCCCCCACCCCAGGCGCCCTCGCCGGCCTGCGCGTCGTCGAGATGGGCCAGCTCATCGCCGGCCCCTTCTGTGGCAAGACGCTCGGAGAGTTCGGCGCCGACGTGATCAAGATCGAGCCGCCGGCCGATCCCTCGCGTCCCGGCGCCAGCGGCGGCGACCCGCTGCGCAACTGGCGCATGCTGCAGGACGGCACCTCCGTGTGGTGGCAGGTGCAGTCGCGCAACAAGCGCTCCATCGCGCTGGACCTGCGCGCCAGCCAGGGGCAGGACATCGCCCGCCAGCTGATCGCCGAGGCCGACGTGCTGATCGAGAACTTCCGTCCCGGCACGCTGGAGGGCTGGGGCCTGGGCTGGGAGGCGCTGCATGCACTCAACCCCAGGCTGGTGATGCTGCGCATCTCCGGCTACGGCCAGACCGGCCCCTACCGCGACCTGCCGGGCTTCGGCGCCATCGGCGAGGCCATGGGCGGGCTGCGGCACCTGACCGGCGAGCCCGGCCGCGTGCCGGTGCGCACCGGCATCTCCATCGGCGACACGCTGGCGGCCCTGCACGGCACCATCGGCGTGCTGATGGCGCTGTACCACCGCGCGGCACACGGCGGCCCCGGCCAGGTGATCGACGTGGCGCTGAACGAGGCGGTGCTCAACGTCATGGAAAGCCTCATCCCCGAATACAGCGCCTTCGGCGCGGTGCGCGAGGCCGCCGGAAGCGCCCTGCCCGGCATCGCGCCCTCCAACGCCTACCGCTGCAGCGACGGCTACGTGCTCATCGCGGGCAACGGCGACAGCATCTTCCGCCGACTGATGGAAGTGGTGGGCCGCCCCGACCTGGGCAGTGCGCCCGGGCTGCAGAGCAACGCCGGCCGCGTGGCGCGCGTGGCCGAGCTGGACACAGCCATCGAGGCCTGGACGCAGGCGCGCGGCATCGCCACCGTGCTCGCCATGCTGGCCGATGCGCGCGTGCCGGCCGGCCGCGTCTACACGGCCAAGGACATCCATGAAGACCCCCACTACCGGGCCCGCGACATGATCCTGAAGCAGACCACGCGCGACGGCCGCGAGATCGAGGTGCCGGGCGTGGTGCCCAAGCTCTCGCTCACGCCGGGCACGGTGCGCAGCAGCGCGCCGCACCTGGGCGACGACACCGACGCGGTGCTGTCCGAGCTGGGCCTGGCGGCAGGCGACATCGCCGCACTGCGCGCGCAGGGAGCCGTGGCATGAGCCTGCGTCAAGCCAGCACCTGGGCAGGCGCCGGCCGCCGCATCCACATGCAGGAGGTCGGCACACGTGACGGCCTGCAGATGGAAAGCGCCTTCGTGCCCACGGAAGAAAAGATCTCGCTCATCGATGCGCTCTCGGCTGCGGGCCTTGCCAAGATCGAGGCCACCGCCTTCGTCTCGCCGCAGGCCATTCCCGCGCTGCGCGATGCCGAGGTGGTGCTGCGCGGGATCGAGCGCGCGCCGGGCGTGGTCTATACCTGCCTGGTGCCCAACGTGCGCGGCGCCGAGCGCGCCATCGACGCGAACGCGGACGAGCTGAACCTGGTCATGTCCTGCAGCGAGACGCACAACCTGGCCAACCTGCGCATGACCCGCGCGCAGTCCTTTTCGGCACTGCTGGAGGTGATGGCGCTGGCCCGCCAGGCCGGCGTGCCGGTGAACGTGTCGCTGTCCTGCGTGTTCGGCTGCCCGATGGAAGGCGAGGTGGACCCGCAGGCCGTGTTCGACTGGAGCCTGCGCTTTGCAGAGGCCGGCGCACGCGGCATCACGCTGTGCGACACCACCGGCATGGCCTTCCCGACGCAGGTGGCGGGCATCGTCCGGGGCTTCAGGGAACGATTCCCCTCGCTGGAAGCCACCCTGCACTTCCACAACACCCGCGGCATGGGCCTGGCCAACGTGCTGGCCTCCATCGACGCCGGCGCCGACCGCTTCGATGCCTCGCTGGGCGGCCTGGGCGGCTGCCCCTATGCGCCCGGCGCCAGCGGCAACGTGTGCACCGAGGAAATCGTGCATGCCCTGCAGCTGATGGACTTCGACACCGGCTGCGACCTGCCCGCGCTGATCGATTGCGCGGCGCGCCTGCCAGGCCTGGTCGGCCACGACATCCCCAGCCAGATCGTCAAGGCCGGCCAGCGCCTGGACCTGCACGTGCCACCGGCCGACTTCGCCACCTGGCGCGACCGTGCGCTGGCGCGCGAGCAGGCGGCGGCATCGCACTGAACCAAGATTTTCATTCCATCCACGACGGAGACAACAACATGAGTTCCAAGCTTCACTTCTCGCGCCGCGCCATCGCCGGCGCCGCCCTGGCCACCGCGGCCCTTGCGCTGGCAGCCGGCCCGCTGCAGGCTCAGACGGCCAGCGGCTACCCCAACCACCCCGTCGTCATGCTGGTGCCCACCGCGGCCGGCGGCACCACCGACATCGCGGCCCGCATGCTGGGCGTGCCCCTGGGCACGGCGCTGGGCCAGACCATCGTGGTGGACAACAAGGGCGGGGCCAACGGCGCCATCGCCGCGGTCGCGGTCAAGCGCGCCGAGCCGGATGGCTACACCCTGCTGATGCAGTACTCGGGCTACCACGTCATCACGCCGCTGGTGAGCAAGCAGACGCAGCAGTGGCAGGCCAGCGACCTCACGCCGGTGGCCAACGTGCTGTCGGCGCCGCAGATCGTGGTGATCCGCGCCGACCTGCCGATCAAGACCATGGCTGAGCTGGTGGCCTATGCCAAGGCGCATCCGGGCAAGCTCAACTACGCCTCCTCGGGGAACGGTTCGCTGCAGCACGCCACCGGTGCCATGCTGGAACAGCAGGCGGGCATCAAGCTCACGCACGTGCCATACAAGGGCACCGGCCCCGCGCTGACCGACCTGCTGGGCGGCACGGTGGATCTCACCTTCGGCACCGCGCCGCCCTTCATGTCGCATGTGCAGTCGGGCAAGCTGCGCGTGCTGGCCACCACCGGAAAAACGCGCCTGCCGAGCCTTCCGGATGTGCCCACCACCGCCGAAGCCGGCCTGCCCAAGCTGGACGCAACCTCCTGGTTCGGCGTGTTCGCGCCGGCCAAGACGCCCAAGCCCGTCATCGACAAGCTGACGAGCGAAATCGCCAAGGTGGTGTCCACGCCGGCCTTCAAGCAGAAGGCGCTGGAGCAAGGCGCGGTGGCCGACTACCAGTCGCCGCAGCAGATGGCGCAGGCGATCAAGACCGAATCCGCGCGCTGGGCGGAGGTGGTGAAGGCCACCGGCATCGAGGCCGACTGAAACGGCACCAGCGCGCCCGCCGTTGCGGCGGGCGCGAAAGGCATCACTCCTGGAGCGCGTTGAGCACGTACACCGCTTCGACCAGCGGCGAGGGCGTGGCGCCTGCCGGGAAGCTGGCGCGGAACACATTGACGATCTCGCCGCTGCGCGAGGTCTCGGCCAGCGCGCGGTTCACGGCCAGGCGCAGGTCGGCATCGCGGCGCATCATGAGCGCGTAGGGCTCCATCGAAAGGAAGTCGTCGCTGAGCTTCAGCGCCACCGTCGACGGCGTGCCCAGCACCTCGCCCACCAGGATCAGCCGGTCGGAAGCGAAGGCATCGGCCCGGCCCTCGCGCACGGCCGCGATGCCCTGCACGCTGGTCTGCACCGGCACGAAGATCGGCGTGATGCCGCGTGCCGGCATGCCGCGCAGCACCGTCTCGGTGGTGGTGCCGGGAATCACGGCCACGCGCTTGCCGTTCAGGTCGCCGGCCCGGTTCACGGACGAGGTGGCCAGCGTCACGAAGGACGAGCCTTCGACCCAGATCGTGTTGCTGAAGTCCACCTGCTGCTCGCGGCCCAGGGTGCGCGTGGTGCTGCCGCATTCGATGTCCACGCTGCCGTCCTGCACGGCCTGCTGGCGCGAGCCGGCCGTCACCGGCACCCACTGCACGTCCAGCTTGGTCAGCTTGAGCTGCGCCTGCAGGGAGGTCGCCACGCGCTGGCACAGCGCCACCGAGTAGCCGGCCGGCTTGCCGTCGGTGCCCTTGAAGGCGAAGGGGCTGGCGTCCTCGCGGTAGCCCAGCTTCAGGGTCTGCGTCTGGGCGATGCGGCCGAGGGCGCCGCCGGACGAGGTGCCCGGCGAGGTGGCGCAGGCGGCCAGCAAGGTGGTGGAGGCGAGCAGCAGCGCGAGAAGCGCCGGGCGGCGATTGATCATTCGTTCTTCCTTCGGCAGCTAGCCGTTCGGGTTGTCGACTTCAAGACAGGATTCGCCCAACAGGCCACCAGGAAGACTTCAATCGCAGCCGCGCGCTTGCGCGGCGCCAGCAGGGACGCCGTCGAAACGCTTCGACTGGGATTGCCTCCTCCTCCTGCCGGCCGGGCCGGGCGCGCGGCCATTGTGGGGCCCGGTCCGCGGGTTTGGCAATGCACGCGAAGCCGGCCCGCAACACCACAGGTTCAGCCCTGCGCGGCGAGGGCCTCCACTTCGCGCACAGTCTCCTGCAGCGCCTCGCCGATCCCGGCGAGCTGTCGGCGGCTGGCCACGCCGCGCGCCAGCACGCCGCAGTTCATCACGTACTGCACCGAGTCCACCGGCTGCCGGAACGGCACGGCCACCGCGACGATCTCCGAGCGGAAGTCCCTGGAGCTGCACCAGCCCCGGCGCCTGCACAGCGCCGCTTCCTCGAGTGCCACCTGCTGGTGGCGCTGCCAGCCCTGCGGATCGTGCAGCCGGATGCGGTTGAGCACTTCGCGTTGCTTCGTCCGATCGGCACGGCTGAGCCAGGCGCGGCCCATGGCGGTGAGCAGCATGGGCATGGGGGCGCCGGTGTCGGGCGGCAGCAGGCGCTCGTCGGTGCGCCAGGCGGTCTCGACGTAGACCATGCCGCTCTGGTGCCGCAGCCCCAGCGACACCGCACCCTGCACGCGCTGGGCCAGCGCCAGCATGGCCGGGCGCGCCAGGCGGCGGATGCGCAGGCCCGAGAGGATCGGATAGGCCGCCGCCAGCGTCGCCGCGCCCAGCCTGTACTTGCCGTCGTTGGCATCGCGGCGCAGGTAGCCGCGCTCGCACAGCGTGTGGGTGAGGCGCACCACCGTGGTCGGCCCGAGGTCCAGGCGGCGCGCGAGTTCCCGGTTGCCCAGCGCCGGGTCGGTGGGGCTGAAGCACAGCAGCAGGTCCACGCCGCGGGCCAGCGTGCGGGCGAAGCTGCGGTCCTCGGGGTCGGGCGGGCGGCTGCCCTTGCCGGGCGCGCCTACCAGCCACGCAGGCGGTGTCGATGGCGTGCGCTGCACCTCGCTGGCCCAGTCGCGCTCGATCTGCGCCGCAAGTTCCATCAGGCGTGGACCGATCTCCGACTCCAGGCGCCCGGGCGTGCGCCGCTGCGTGGGCATGCAGCAGTTGAGCACCAGGCGCTCGCCGTGGAGCGACACGCGCAAGGGAATGGCCACCGCATGGATGTCGGGCAGCCAGTCGCCCTGCGAGATGCAGAAGCCTTGGCGCGCGAGCTGCGCAGCAGCCTTTCGAAGGCTGGGCGCCCATTGGCGGAAATGCGCCGGCGCGATGCGCTGCAGCGCGTCCAGCGCAAGCTCACGCTCGTCGCCGTTCGCCGCTGCCAGCCAGGCGCGTCCCATGGCGGTCTGCAGCATGGGCACCGGCGCGCCCAGGTCGGGCCTGAAGCTGACGGGGCTGCTGCTGCTCAGGGTCTCCACATAGACCATGCGGCTGCGCTCCCGCATGCCCAGCGAAATGGTGCCGCCCAGCGCATCGGCCAGTTTCTTCATCGGCAGGCGCGCCACCCGGCGCAGGCCCAGGCCCGAGAGCAAGGGGTAGCCCAGCGTCAGCGCGGTGGTGCCCAGTCGGTGCCCGCCCAGCAAAGCATCGTTCTCGACCAGCCCTCGGGTGGCCAGCGTGGTGGTGAGCCGCGTCACCGTCGCCTTGGACAGGCCCGTGCGCTCGGCCAGCAGCTTGTTGGACAGAAGGGGCGGCCCCTGGGCAAAGGTTTCCAGCACGTCCAGCCCGTGCGCCAGCGTGGTCGCGAAGCGGGCGTCGAGTGCGTTGGAGGGGGCCATGGATGTGTTCAATATAGCAAAACATCGTTGGCGCCACGCCCGCCGGCTGCCTAGTCTCGGGGGCTCCAGAAAAGGCCCGAAGCGGCCACCCCAAGAAGGAGACGCCCGTGTTCAAGACCCTGATCCCCGCCACCCTGGCGCTGGCCGCCGCGCTCTCGCCCTGGGCTGCCTCGGCGCAGAACAGCTACCCCAGCAAGCCGATCAGGCTCATCGTGCCTTTCGCGCCCGGCGGCTCGGCCGACGTGGTCGGCCGCATCATGGCCGAGGAGCTTCGCGCCGAGCTGGGCCAGCCCGTGGTGGTGGAGAACCGGCCCGGTGCCGGCGGCAACATCGGCGGCGACGCGGTGTCCAAGGCACCGGCCGACGGCTACACCCTGCTGCTTGCGGCCACCGGCCCCATCGTGGTCAACCCCAGCCTGTACGCCAGGATGAGCTACGACCCGGCGGTGGACCTGGCGCCCATCACCCTCATCGCACGCGACCACAACCTGATGGCGGTGAACCCGGCGGTGCCGGCCAAGAACGTCAAGGAGTTCATCGCCTACGCCAAGGCCAACCCGACCAAGGTGTCATTCGGCTCGCCGGGCAACGGCACACCGGCGCACCTGGGCGGCGAACTGTTCAACCAGAAGGCCGGCACCACCATGACCCACGTGCCTTACAAAGGCAGCGGTCCGGCGATGAACGACCTGCTGGCCGGCCAGATCACCGTGATGATCGACAACATGCCCGCCCTGCTGCCGCAGGTGCAGTCTGGCCGCCTGCGCGCCCTGGGCGTGGCCAGCGAGACCCGCGCCAGCGGCGCGCCCGACATTCCCACCGTCGCCGAGTCCGGCCTGCCCGGCTTCACTGTCACCGCCTGGAAGGGCCTGATGGCGCCGGCCAACACGCCCAGGCCCGTCATTGCAAAGCTGCACAACGCCGCGGTGAAGGCACTCGCCAAGCCGTCGGTGAAGAAGCGCCTGGTGGACCTGGGCGCCGAGCCCGCGGGCACCACGCCCGAGGAATTCGGCACGCTCATCGCCCGCGAAACCAAGTCGTGGGCCGCGCTGGTCAAGAGCACCGGCGCGAAGATCGATTGAAAGACCTCATGACCTCGACCTACGAACAGAACGGCCCGCTCGCCGGGCTGCGCATCCTCGACATGGCCACCGTGGTGGCCGCCCCCTTCGCCGCCACGATGTGCGCCGACATGGGCGCCGAGGTGGTGAAGCTGGAACTGCCCGACGGCAGCGATGCGCTTCGCACCCTGGCGCCGGTGGAGCCCGGCCACGCGCTTTACTGGAAGGTGCTCAACCGCGGCAAGCGCGGCATCTCACTGGACGTGCGCAAGAGCGAAGGCAAGGCGATCTTCCTGAAGCTGATCGAGGACTTCGACATCCTGGTGGAGAACTTCCGCCCCGGCACGCTGGACCGTTGGGGCCTGGACTTGGCCACGCTCCACCAGCACAACCCGCGACTGTCGGTAATGCGCCTCACCGGTTTCGGCCAGACCGGGCCGTATTCGAACCGCCCCGGCTTCGCCCGCATCTTCGAGGCGATGAGCGGCCTGGCCTCGCTCACCGGCGAAGCGGCTGGCGGCCCGCTGCACAGCAACTTCCCGCTGGGCGATTCCATTGCCGGCCTGTTCGGCGCCTTCGCGCTGGCCACCGCCGCGGCCGAGCGCGCACGCAACCCCGATGCACCGGGCCGCGAGATCGACCTCTCGGCCACCGAGGCGCTGGTGCGCGTTGGAGCCGCTGGCGGTGGAATTCGAGCGCAGCGGCCAGGCCCGCACCCGCACCGGCGCACGCGCCACCTATGCGGCGCCGTCGAACGTGTACCGCACGAAGGACGATGCCTGGATCACGCTGGTGGGCACCTCCGACCACATCTTCAGGCGCCTGTGCCAGGCCATGGGCCAGCCGGAGCTGGGCCGAGACCCGCGCTTCATCGACAACATGCAGCGCGTTACGCACCTGGACGAGCTGGACGGCCTGGTGGCCGCCTGGTGCGCCCGGCATGACTGCGACGAGTTGCGCGCCATGCTGGCCGCGCACGAGGTGCCCTTCAGCAAGGTCTACACGATCGATGACGTGCTGCAGGACGAGCACTTCCGCGCCCGCGGCACCTTCGTGCGCCTGCCCGACCCGGCCCTGGGCTCGGTGCCCGCGCCGGCCGCCGTGCCGCGCTTCACCGGCCACCGCGCGCCCGTGCCCCGCACCGGCCCCGATGTGGGCGAGCACAACGCCGAGGTCTTCGGCGCGCTGGGCATGACCGACGGCGACCTGGCCGCGCTGCGCGCCGCGCGCGTCATCTGAAGAAGAAAGAGAGCCAAGAATGATCCGTGATGCATCCGCCTTCGAGCAGACCCTGAGCTCCCTGCGCCGCTACGTGAAGGAGCGCCTGATCCCGCGCGAAGCCGAAGTCGAGGAACGCGACGAGGTGCCCGAGGACATCGTGCAGGAGATGGCCGGCCTGGGCTTCTTCGGCTGGTCCATTCCCGAAGCCTGGGGCGGCACCGGCATGACGACCGAGGAGCTGGTGCTGGCCGCGATGGAACTGTCGCAGGCCTCGGTGGCCTTTCGCGCGCGCGTGGGCACCAACACCGGCATCGGCTCCGAGGCGCTCGTGGCCGACGGCACCCCCGAGCAGAAGGACCGCTACCTGCCCCGCATGGCCCGTGGCGAGCTGACCGGCGCCTTTGCACTGACGGAGCCCGAGGCCGGCTCCGACGCCGTCGCCCTCAAGACCCGCGCCGTGCGCGATGGCGACCACTTCGTGCTCGACGGCACCAAGTGCTTCATCACCAACGCGCCCATCGCGGGGCTGTTCACCGTGATGGCGCGCACCGACCCGACGGACTTGACGGCGCGCGGCATCAGCGCCTTCCTGGTGGAGCGCGGCATGCCGGGACTCTCGACCGCCGCGCCCTACCGCAAGATGGGCCAGGCGGGCTCGCCGGTGTCCGAGGTGCATCTGCAGGGCTGCCGCGTGCCGGCGGCCAACATCATCGGCGGGCAGGAAGGCATGGGCTTCAAGACCGCCATGAAGGTGCTCAACAAGCAGCGCATCCACCTGGCCGCCCTGTGCACCGGCCCGGCCATCCGCATGCTGGACGAAGCCATCGCCTGGACCTGCCAGCGCCGGCAGTTCGGCCGGCCGGTGGCGGAGTTCCAGCTGGTGCAGGCGCTCATCGCCGACTGCCAGACCGAGATCCAGGCGGCGCGCGCGCTCATCCTGCAGACGGCGCGCCAGCGCGACGACGGCGAGGACGTGACGCTGCAGGCCTCCATCTGCAAGTACTTCGCCTCCGAGATGTGCGGCCGCGTGGCCGACCGCTGCGTGCAGATGCTGGGCGGCACCGGCTTCATCCAGGGCCACCCCATCGAGCGCTTCTACCGCGACGTGCGCCTGTTCCGCCTGTATGAAGGCACGAGCCAGATCCACCAGCTCAACATCGCCAGGCGCACCATCGCCAAGGCGGGCTTCCAGGTCGGAGGCCGCGATTGAGCGCCGATGGCAGCTTCCGCGCCTTCCGGCTCTGCCGCGATGACGCGAACGCGCCGCCCGTGGGCCGCTTCGTGCAGATGAAGGTCAGCGAGCTCTCCCCCGGCGAGGTACTCATCCGCGTGGCCCACACCAGCATCAACTACAAGGATGCGCTTGCCGCAGCGGGCCTGAACCAGATCGTCCGCGACTACCCGCGCATCGGCGGCATCGACCTCAGCGGCACGGTGGCGCATTCGGGCGACCCGCGCTTCGTGCCGGGCGACGCGGTGGTGGTGCACGGCTTCGGCATCGGCGTGGAACACGACGGCGGCCATGCGCAGATGGCCCGCGTGAAGGGCGACTGGGTGATGAAGCTGCCGCAGGGCCTGGGCCTGCGCGAGGCCGCCATCCTCGGTGCCGCCGGCTACACCGCGGCCCTGAGCGTGCACTGGATGGAGCACAACGGCCTGGCGCCCGGCGGCCTGCCGGTGGCGGTGACGGGCGCGACCGGCGGCGTGGCCAGCGTGGCCATCGACATCCTGGCGCAGCGCGGCTACGAGGTGCACGCGGTGAGCGGCAAGGCGGAGGCGAAGGACTACCTGATGGCGCTGGGCGCCGCCCGGGTGCTGCCGCCTTCGGTGGCCGAACCCACGGGCAAGCCACTGGACAAGGGCCTTTGGAGCGGCGCGGTGGACTCGGTGGGCGGCGGCATGCTGGCCTGGCTGCTGCGCAGTGCGGCGCCCGACGCGGTGATCACCAGCTTCGGCAATGCCGGCGGCATGGAACTGGACACCACGGTGCTCCCCTTCATCCTGCGCGGCGTGAAGCTCATCGGCATCAATGCCAACAGCCCCATGCCGCTGCGCGAGCGCGTGTGGCAGCGGCTGGCCACCGACCTGCGCCCCCGGCACCTGGAGCGCATCGCACAGCCCGTGGCCTTCGAGGAACTGCCCGAGGCCATGGCGCGCATGCGCCAGCGCGGCACCCTGGGGCGGATGGTGGTGGACTTCAGCTGAAGGGTGGCGCGGGTTCAGGCCGCCACGGCGAAGGCAGCCGCGCTGCCCATGGCCTGCGCGACGCGCAGGAAGTCCGCCTCGGGCACGCGCAGGTAGCCGAAGCGGAAGGCCGCGCCCCAGTGGGTCTTGTCACGGATGAAGGACAGGTCCTCGATCAGCGGCCTGATCGGCGCTTCGCTGCACGTGTGGAACTCGACGTCCACCCGGAAGGGATGGAAGTCCGGCGTCATCTGCACCTGATAGACCTCGCCTGAGACCACTGTGCCGATGGCGGTGAAGGCCTGCAGCGGCGCCCCGTCGGGGTAGTCGGTGCGCGGCGAATAGATGGCCACCCCGTCGCCGGCGTGCAGCCGCTGGACCGCGGCCTTCTTGCCGTGGTTGAGCTGGATGAATCCTTCCCGCACGCCTTTTTGTACGTGCGACCGCGATACGACACCGATCCAGAAGCTGGCCATTTGGGGTTCCCTGATTGAGTTGTTGTGTGGGGGACTGTAGATGCCCACCACTGACAACGTCCTGTCAGGAGGACCCGCGTCAGCGCTGCGAATACACCCTGGGCCGCGCCTGCCGTGACGGATCCGGAATGGTCGCGCAGACCGCATCGCCGAAGGGGTTGTACCGGTTGCACGGAATCGCGGAGCCCTGGGCCGTCCAGACCGCGCGCGCCGGTGTCTCCGACTTGGCTCCCGGGCGACGCTGGGAGCGCGAATCCGCGACCACCGGCCGCGACGGAAGCGCACGACGGGTCGAGGGGCGATCCGTTGGCTCGGCGGTGGACATGCTCATGTCGCTTTCCGTCTCCGTCGGCACGCGCTGGACGACTGCGTAGTTCCGCGGAGGCTGCGCGGGTGCCGGATGCAGGAGACGCTGCGTGGTGCCGTCCGGCGAGTAGGCCGCGCCCTTGGCGTTGTGCTCCACCGTGAGCGCCAGCAGCGACTCCTGCGGAATGGCCGCTGCGGACGGATCGACGGGCGATTCATTGGCTGTCGCGTCGAGCGCGGGCGTGGCTTGCGCCTGTGATGCCGATGCAGTCGCGGCAGTCGCTGCCGTCGGCACGGGCCCGGCTGCGGGCTGCTGCGCGACTTCGCGCTCCGGCCGCGAGCGCACTTCGCCAGCCAGCGTCCATTGCTGCCAGATCACCAGCGCGGCCGTCAGGGAGGCGCACGCTGGCAGCGCCACACCCAGCAGCATGCGGCTTCGCGACATGCGTGGCTGCGGCGTCGCAGAGGGTTCCGGCGTGGGCAGGGCCGGCGGAGGGGGCATCGACAGGCTCGCGGCGGCGGGATGGATCTGGCGCTGGCGAGCGTCTGGCGCGACGGTGCCAAAACGGCCCGCGCACCCGCGGCAGTACAGGGCGCGGTCCCTGTTCACGGTGTGGCATGCGTCGCAATATTTGGTCATGGCGTTGGGGCGTGGAAGCGGCAGTCGATCACTACGCATGTTGTTACGAAATCGCATGCCGATGTGTAAGACAAAAGCGTCTGTTCCTGTCCTTCGAGCAAATGACATTGCGCCCCAGGGGGCTGTAGATCCGCACGCCAACCTTCCCTTCGCCGCCCGGCGACACGGTGCTGGTCACGCAGGCGCCCATCAGGTCCGCGACCGGCGGCGCGCAGCTGGCGGTGCCGAGCGACCCGATCCGCCCCTGCGCCTGCCAGGCTGCCGGCTACAGGCGCCGCAGAAGCGCCTGCCCCATGCGGATGCGCGTGCCGCTCTCGATGCCCTCGGCCAGCGCAAACCCCTTGGGCACGAACACGATGATGGTCGAGCCGTGCTCGAACCAGCCCATCTCCTGTCCCTTTCGGTAGGCCGCGTTCACCCGCATGCGCTCCGGGCCGCGGTAGCGCACGTGCAGAAGCACGTCCAGGCAATGCAGACGCATGCTGGCCACCAGGATCGCGGCCACCGGCACCAGCGCGATCGGCTCGCCGGTGGCGAGTTTCGCCTTGAGCACGGCGCGCTCGTTGCGGCAGAACAGGCGCTCCACCCGCTTGAGCGCGATCGGGTTCACGTTCCAGGTGTCGCCCCAGAGGTAGCGCACCTCCTCCACCGTGCAGTCCTGCGGCGCATGGAAGCGGTGGTACATGCTGGAGGTGAGCCGCAGCGTGACGAAGCTGCCGTCGCGGAAGGGCTCCACCGCCTGCGCATCGCCGAAGAGCTCGGCGGCAGAGTACGGGAAGCCCTTGGCCTGGAAGACCTCGATGCCGGCCACGGCGCCGCAGGCGCCCACGATGGCGTCGCAGGGGCTGCTGAGCACCGCCGGGTCGGCGTCGACGGTTCGCGCGCCTTCCTTCAGCTCGCGGGTGAAGCAGTCGTGCATGCTGTCGAAGCGGGTCTTCTTCGCCTCGCTGAGGTCCAGCTCGGTGAACAGGCGCCAGGCGCCGATGGACAGATCGCGCACCAGCGGGTTGCGGATCTTGCTGAACCAGCCCATGAATCGCGTGAGCGCGATGCGTGGCACGCGGTTGGTCAGCAGGAAATTGATGTCTTCCTGCTGGAGGAAGGCGTCACGGGCTTGTCGAATGGTTTTCATGAGAGCGTCAAGAAGCTGGGATAGACATGGGGAGTTCTTTCGCTAGCGCTACAAATTCATGAACCAGACCTTTCTCCTGTCTTCCGTTGCGGTGGCGGCCACGCTCGCGACGCTGCCCATGGCCTGGCGCCGGATGGCCCTCTCGCGTGCCAAGCACCCCTCCCTGACCGGCCATTCGCGCATGGCCAAGCGGGTGGCCGCGCAGCTGCCCGGCTACGCCTACGACGAACAGCGCTTCTTCGATTCCGACGGCGCGCCCGCCGAGGTTCTCGCCCGCCGCCGTGCCGGCTTCCACGCGCTGTCGACGTTGCTGAAGACGCGCCATGCCCGCTCCATCGCGGCCACGCGCGAGGCACGCCCTGCCCTGTCGGACCTGCAGTTCACCAGCAGCTACCGCGTGCCCTTCCAGTACAGCCCCTACGTGCGCGAGCACCTGCCGGTGGGCGCCTTCCTGCAGGCGGCCGACGGCGTGCAGGTGGAAGACCTGGATGGCCAGCGCTTCTACGACCTGACCGGCTCCTACGGCGTCAACCTGCTGGGCGTGGACTTCTACAAGCAGTGCATCGCCGAAGGCAGCCGCATCGCCGAAGCCCTCGGCCCGGTGCTGGGTGCCTACCACCCCTGCGTGGCAGAGAACGTGCAGCGCCTGCGCGACATCTCGGGGCTGGACGAGATTTCCTTCCACATGTCGGGCACCGAGGCGGTGATGCAGGCGGTGCGCCTGGCCCGCTACCACACGCGGCGCACGCACCTCGTACGCTTCTGCGGCGCCTACCACGGCTGGTGGGAAGACGTGCAGCCCGGCGTGGGCAACCCGCTGGCGCCGCGCGAGACCTACACCCTGCGCGAGATGGACCCGCGCACGCTGCACGTGCTGCGCACCCGCAAGGACATTGCCTGCGTGCTGGTCAACCCGCTGCAGGCGCTGCATCCCAACGCGGGTGCACCGGGCGATTCGTCCCTGGTGGACAGCAGCCGCAAGGCCGCCTTCGACCGCGCCGCCTACACCGCGTGGCTGCAAGCGCTGCGCCAGGTGTGCACCGAGCGCGGCATCGTGCTGATCATGGACGAGATCTTCGTGGGCTTCCGCCTGGCGCCGCACGGGGCGCAGGAATACTTCGGCGTGCAGGCCGACATGGTCACCTACGGAAAGACACTGGGCGGCGGCCTGCCCGTGGGCGTGGTGTGCGGACGCGCATCGCTGATGAAGCGCTACCGCGAAGAGCGGCCGGCCGACATCTGCTTCGCCCGCGGCACCTTCAACGCGCACCCCTACGTGATGGGCGCGATGAACGCCTTCCTGCGCCGCATCGAGACGCCCGAGGTTCAGTCGCTCTACGAAGGAGTGGACGAGCGCTGGAACGCCCGTGCCCAGCTGCTGAACAGCAAGATGGCCGACGCCGGCCTGCCGGTGCGCGTGGCCAACATCTCCTCGATCTGGACGGTGATGTACAGCGAACCCTCGCGCTACAACTGGCTGCTGCAGTACTACCTGCGCGCCCAGGGCCTGGCGCTGAGCTGGGTGGGCACCGGCCGGCTGATCTTCAGCCTGAACTATTCCGATGCCGATTTCGAAGCCGTGTGCGAACGCTTCGTGGCCGCGGCCCGCGCGATGCAGGCCGACGGCTGGTGGTGGCATGGCGAGGCGCTGACCAACCAGTCGATCAAGCGCGGCATCGTGCGCGAGATGTTCGCGCAGCGCTGGCCGCGCCTGGCCAGCCGAGTCTCTCAAGCGTGATGCCGATCGGCCCCGCCCATGGGGTCGATCAGTTCGCCGCGCAGCAGGTGCAGCGGCGCGCGGTGGTAGAGCTTGATGTCGTGGAAGGGGTCGGTGAGGATCTTGGTCATCCACACCAGGCCCGTCTTCACGTCCTGCAGCAGGAAGAGATGGACGGTGCGGAACAGCAGGCCTGAGATCCCCAGCACCAGCCAGGCCATGCCGACCTGGCGCACGTAGCCTTCGAAGCCCGTGCTCGGATCCATCAGGCCGAAGAGCGAGCGGTCCCACCACAGCACCACCGGTGCGGCGGCCCACAACACCATCAGGACCACCTTGCGGCGCAGGTTGTAGCCGACCTTGATCTCTTCCTTGTGTTCGTGCGTGGCCCGGTTCACATGGTCGTAGCCCTTGGGCTCGAAGAAGAAGTGGCCGGCCTGGCGGCTGGTCATGGAGACGCACCAGCCGAGCAGCGCAGCGGCCACCGGGTCGACGAACAGCAGCCCATAGGCAATCACGAAGCTGACCGCGCTCACCAGGTGGAGCGACTGGTTGATGCGGCTGTGGTGGTAGTAGCGGTGGTCGTCCCAGCGTTGTGTCTGGAGGGTGCTGAAGAATTCGTTCACGGGTTCTCCTGTGATCTAGAGATGGGCCACGCCGGCACTCGAAGGGTGGCGCCGCGCGTGACGGCATCGTGACGAGCGCGCATGAATTCTTGGTGACGGTGTGCACACCGTCATCTCTCTGTTGCAATCGCCCGCCAGCATTCGCGGGCATGAGCACCACGCTTGCCCCGATCGTCGTCGATCACATGCCGCCAGCGCGGCGCTCGCTTCGCATTGCGCTGGTCACCGAAACCTACCCGCCCGAGGTCAACGGCGTGGCACTGACGCTGCAGCGGGTGGTGGAAGGGCTGCGCGACCTGCAGCACGACATCCAGCTGGTGCGCCCGCGCCAAGCCGAGGGTGACCTGGCCAGGCGCGTGGACCGCCTTGACGAGGTGCTCATGCGCGGGGTTCCCATTCCGCGCTACCCCGAGATGAAGATGGGCATGCCGGCCAACAAGGCGCTGGGGCAGCTGTGGAGCCGCCACCGCCCGGACCTGGTCTACATCGCCACCGAGGGGCCGCTGGGCTGGTCGGCGCTGCAGATCGCGCACAAGCTCAGGCTGCCGGTGTGCTCGGACTTCCGCACCAACTTCCACGCCTACAGCAAGCACTACGGCATCGGCTGGCTGTACCGGCCCATCATGGGCTACCTGCGCAAGTTCCATAACCGCACCGCCTTCACCATGGTGCCCAGCGAAAGCCTGCGCCAGCAGCTGCGGGCCAACGGCTTCGAGCGGCTGGTGCTGGTGACACGCGGCGTGGACACCGAGCTGTTCAGCCCTGCACGGCGCAGCGAAGCGCTGCGGCAGTCCTGGGGCGCCACGCCCGAGACACCCGTCGCGCTGTTCGTCGGCCGCCTCGCGGCCGAGAAGAACCTGGGCGCGCTGGCCAACGCCTTCAATGCCATGCGCGCCCAGCGCGCCGACACGAAGCTGGTGGTGGTGGGAGAAGGCCCTGCCGCACAGCAGCTCGCCTCCAGCGTGCCCGATGCGATCTTCGCCGGTACGCGGCGCGGCGAAGAGCTGGGCAGCTACTACGCGTCGGCCGACCTGTTCGTCTTCCCGAGCATGACCGAGACCTTCGGCAATGTGACGCTGGAAGCCATGGCCAGCGGCCTGGCCGTGCTGGCCTACGACCATGCCAGCGCGGGACAGATGATCAGGAGCGGCGAGAACGGCCTGATCGCGCCGCTGGCCGACGAGGCGGAGTACGTGCGCCTCGCGCACCACCTGGTCGCCAGCCCCGCGCATGCGCGCCAGATGGGCCTGCGTGCCCGCGAGACGGCCGGCGACGCCGGCTGGGACCGCATCGTTGCGCAGGTGGAGGAAGTGCTGCTCGCCACGCTGGCGAGCGGCAAGGCCACGCAGGCTGTAGACGCGCGCGGCCGGCCGATGGCTGGCGTTGCCTGAGCCGAAGGCCTGCCGCGCTCAGCGCAGCGTCGTCAACTGGCTGTCCTGGCTGGGCCCGCGCTCGCGCGTGACGCAGCGCTCGCGCCATATCAGCAGCGCGATGGCCGTGGCCACCAGCAGGCCGAAGCCCCACATCAGCGGCACGATGGGCACGTCGATGGCCACCATCGCCGCGTAGCCGGCCAGCATCGCCAGCACGCTCAGGTTCTCGTTGAAGCCCTGCACCGCGATCGAGCGGCCGGCGCTCAGCAGCCGAAAGCCGCGGTGCTGCAGCAGCGCATTCAGCGGCACCACGAGGATGCCCCCCACCAGGCCCACCAGCGCGAGCAGGGGCACGGCCAGCCACAGCGAGTCGGTGGAAGCAACCAGCGGCATGCACAGCCCCAGCAGCACCCCGGCCGGCAGCACCCGTTTGGCGCGGCCCAGGCGCACATGGCGGCCGGCCAGGCCGGCACCGGCTATCACGCCCACCGCCACCGCGGCCTGCAGGTAGGCCGCGCGCTCCAGCGAGAGACCCAGGACCTCGGTGGCCCACTTGAGCACCGCGAACTGCAGCGTCGCGCCCACGCCCCAGAAGATGGTGGTGACGGCCAGGGACAGCCCGCCGTCGCGGTCGCGCCAGAGCGTGCGGTTGGCCTCGCGGAACTCCCGCAGCAGCGACAGCGCGCGGATGCACGTGGGCGCATAGCGCGCGCCACTGTCGGCCACGCAGGCATTCATTGCGGCGGAGACGAGGTAGGCGAGAAGCAGCACCCCCATCGACAGCAGCAGCGTGCTCGGGTTCCCCGGCACGAGCACCGGGCTCAGCCAGTGGCCGACCGCGACGCTGGCCGCCGAACCGCGCACCCCGTCGGCGACCAGCAGGCCGCCGGCCACGGTGCCCAGCAAGGCGGCGCACACCACCGACACCTCGATCCAGCCGTTCGCCGCGACCAGTTGCCGCGGCCCGACCATCTCGGTGACCAGCCCGTACTTCGCCGGCGCGTAGGCAGCCGCGCCGAAGCCCACCACCGCAAAGGCCAGCAGCGGATTCGCCCCGGCCAGCAGCATGGCGACGCCGGTGAACTTGACGATGTTCATCGCCGTCATCAGCCGCGCCTTGGGAATGGCGTCGGCCAGCGGGCCGATGACCGGCGCCAGCAGCACGTAGGCAAGGGTGAAGGCGAACTTGAGCAGGGGCGCCCACCACAGCGGCAGGCTGCGCTCCGAAAGCAGAGCAATGGCAACGATGAGGAGCGCGTTGTCGGCCAGGGCGGAAATCGCCTGGCCGGCGATCAGGAGATAAAAACCCTGCGGCATTCAGCGAATGCGGCAGGGCGCCATGTTTTCATGCATGGACGGCGATGCTCGCAAGCCGCTGTGACGTTGGCGTGAATGACCCGTTGCACGCAGTTGGCTCCCGCACGACCAGCCGGCGCCAGGCTACGCCGGCGCAGCCTGCTGCCTAGAATGAAGACGCCATGCCATTGAACCCCGCCGAACTCGAACGCATCACCGCCGTCACGCTGGGCCACTACGAACAGAACGCGCAGCGCTTTCGCGACCGTACCTGGGACCACGATGTGCGCCAGAACATCGCGGCCCTGCTGCGCCACATCGACGGTCCGGCGCCATTCAGCATCCTGGATTTCGGCTGCGGGCCGGGGCGCGACCTGCTCGCCTTTCGCCAGTTGGGCCACGCGCCCACGGGCCTGGAAGGTTCGGCGTCGTTCGCGGCCATGGCGCGCGAGGCCAGCGGCTGCGAGGTGCTGGTGCAGAACTTCCTGGCGCTCGATCTGCCGCCCTCCCACTTCGACGGCGTGTTCGCCAATGCCTCGCTCTTCCACGTACCGGCGCAGGAACTGCCCCGCGTGCTGCGCGAGCTCTTCGCTACCCTGCGGCCGGGTGGCGTGCTGTTCTCCTCCAACCCGCGCGGCCAGGGCGAGGAAGGCTGGCAGGGCGAGCGCTACGGCGCCTGGCACGACCTGCAAGCCTGGCGCGCGCACCTGTCGGCGGCCGGCTTCGTCGAGCTGGAGCACTACTTCCGTCCCGAAGGCCTGCCGATCGAAGAGCAGAACTGGCTGGCCAGCGTCTGGCGCAAGCCACAAGACTGAAGCACAGGCTGCCCGCCGCCGCGACAGGGCAATCCCGCTGACAGGGGCAAGCCCAAGCGGCTAAAAGTGCGCGTCCTGCCTTCAGTGCACGACCAGGAGATTCCAACATGAAGAAATCCGTCGATTCGCTGCGTGCCCTCGGCCTCGCCAGCTTCCTCCTGCTGGCCGCGGCCGGCGCCCATGCCCAGGCCAGCGGCCTCACGCGCACCATGGTCGGGCGTGGCGACGTCTCGGTGCCCGGCCGCGAGGCGGTGGTCGCCAGGGTCGAAGTCGCGGCGGGCGCGCGGGCCGGCCGGCACACGCATCCCGGCGACGAGATCAGCTACGTCAGCGAAGGCGAGGTCGAGTTGCTCATCGACGGCCAGCCGCCCAAGGTGGTGAAGGCGGGCGAGTCCTTCGTGATTCCGGCCGGCGTGGTGCACGATGCCCACAACGCCGGCTCGTCGCCAGTGCGCCTGGTCGGCGTCTACGTGGTCGAAAAGGGCAAGCCGCTGGCCTCGCCGGCGCCCTGAGGCCCGCACCAGGCGCCGGTGCGGCGGTCGCGGCGGCGTCGCCACCGCGCTGGCCGGCCTCTTCGGCCCGCTCGCGGCAGGCGCGTTGGGCGGCTGCGCCACCGGCGGCAGCCCCGCTTCCATGGGCCGCGGCATCGGCTTCAAGAGCGTGCCCATGCAGGCCGTCGACTCGGTGGTGGTGCCCGAGGGCTACACCGCCTCCGTGCTGTACCGCTGGGGCGATCCGGTGGGCATCGCCGGCCGCTTGCCGGCCTTTGCGCCCGACGCCAGCAACAGTGCCGACGACCAGGCCGCGCAGGCCGGCATGCACCACGACGGCATGGCCTTCTTCCCGGCCGAGGGCTCGTCCACCCGCGGCCTGCTGGTGATGAACCACGAGTACGTGGACGACGGCCTGCTGCATCCCGACGGCATGAAGACCTGGACCGCCGAGAAGGTGCGCAAGTCGATGAACGCCCACGGCGTGTCGGTGATCGAGATCGAGCGCGGCAGCGGCACCTGGAAGCAGGTCGCGCCCTCGCGCGCGGACAGCCGGGCCAGCCCTTCAAGGATGCGGCCACCCCGCGCAGCAACAACTCCATGGGCCAGATCATCCGCTGGAAGGAAGACGGCGACCTGGACGGCACGAAGTTCGCCTGCGACCCGACCCAGGGCGACATCCGCCGCTTCCTGGTCGGCCCCTCCGGTTGCGAGGTGACGGGCATCACCGCCACGCCGGACCTGCGTTCGCTGTTCATCAACATCCAGCACCCGGGCGAGCCGGCCAACGAGCGCAGCAGTCCCGAGCAGCCGCTGGCCATCTCGCGCTGGCCCGACGGCGCGGGCCGCCCGCGCTCGTCCACGGTGGTCATTACCCGAAACGACGGCGGCGTGATCGGCAGTCGCTTCAGCCTGCGCGCGCGGATTCGCCGAATTCCACGCCCAGGCTCTCGAGACTGGCCATTGCAAGCTTGAGCTCGAAGCCGATCTGCGCGCCCGCAGAAACCGTCAGCTGGAGCTCGAGCGCCGCGCTGATGCTGTCGCAGCGGCACTGGCCCCCGCCCCATGCGGCGAGCGCGTCACGCACGGCCAGCGAGGCGATCTGCGCGCCCAGGCCGCTGCCCACGGATCGAGAACTCAGGCGGATCGCATTGCGCCCCTGCGCACGCCCTTCGGTGCGCGCCTGCACGCCGGGCGCAACGAAGCGGCCGTCGGCCAGTTGCAGCTCGCCCGCCAGCGCCGTGCGGCCGAGCAGCTGCCGCGCCTGCTCGGTCAGGCCCGGGCCCGCGCGGCTGGCGGGGCCTCGCTGGAGCATCGCCTCGGCAAAGGGCTGCAGCCAGACCTTGCCGCGCTCGGACACCCAGGGGCCTAAAAGAGTGCCACGCTCCTCGAACTCCACGCCGGCGAGCGGCGCCGACGCGAACTGGTAGACATAGCTGCGGCCGTTGGGCGCATCCACGTAGAAGCCCATCCGGCTCACGCCCATGCGCGAATCCGGGCCCACGTGCTCCACGGTGGCGTCGTTGAAATCGACCTGCCCGTGGCGAATGGGAACCGTCACGTCGGCATCGAAGAGCAGGTGCGCATCGGTGATCGTGGCGTGGATGGTGCCGTCGGCCGTGGTCAGCGGCTCCAGGCTCCATGCGCGGGCCGGCGCGCCGCCGGCTGCGATGTCGGCCACCGGCGCGGGCGCTCGCCCGGCCTGCACTGCGTCCCACAGGCCCTTGATCTGGGGCGAAACGAGCAGCGGCCCGCCAATCTTCACGCCCGACAGCTCGACCTGCGCCGCGCGCACGAGCGACAGCCGCGGCGCGCCGACGGCGGACTGCACTTGCGCGACGAGCTTGTGCAAGACGATGTGATCGATCTCCAGCACCAGGGGGCCCGAGGAGAGATGCAGCGCCGAGGCTTCAAGACGCTGGATGCCAAGTTCACCCGCGCCTTCGTTGCCGGGCTGCCATGTCGCGCCCTCGATCAGGAATCGGTTGCCTGCGCCGGCGGCAGAAGGCCCCAGCTTGGAGGCAAGCAGGAGATCGACGATCGAAGCCGCGAGCGGAATGGCCATGGCCGGACTTTGTAGCAGACATCGGACCGCCGCGACTGTAGGGCACAGGCCGCAGGGCCTGCGCTCGCATGGCGATGCATTGAGCGGCTTCCCGCAACCTTCAGTTACGACGAATCGATTGCGAGAGTCCGGCGACGCAAGTCAGGACAAGTGCTTTCCCACGAGCCCTGACATCTCGAACATCGTCACTTCGGGCTTCCCCATCACCGCCTGAAGCTTGGCATCGCAAAGGATATTGCGCTTGTTGGCTGGGTTCTGGAGGTTGTTCGCCTTGATGTAGTCCCACAGCAACTTCGTGACCTGAGTCCGAGGCTGCGGCGTGGAGCCAATGATGGCTGCGAGTTCGTTGCTGGGCGACAGGGCGCGTGTGAACGCCGTTTGCTTCTTTACAGTGGTCATATTTATCTCGACAAAGCGGTGAACTCTACCAGTCGCCTTCCTGCCACCCGGTGTTGGCGCAAGGCATGCAAAAGTCCCCTCGTCGCTGGCAGTCCCAGAAGGGCTTCGCGGTGCTCGAAGTTCCGTTCAGGCGGCAGCAAACCAGGGTCGCGGCGGCGGCGTGCTTGCGCCATCATCGGGCTTTCCTGTCGATGAGCCTGGATCCCAGGCTGGCCCGACCTTCCCGATCCTACGCCCATGCATACCCACAACCTTTCCCCCTGGCAGCACGAGCACGTCTTCAACACCGGCAACCAGGGCGCGGAACGCAGCACGCGGCTGGTGATGTGGATCACGCTGGCGACCATGGTGGTGGAGATCGGCGCCGGCTGGTGGTTCAACTCCATGGCGCTGCTGGCGGACGGCTGGCACATGAGTTCGCATGCGCTGGCCATCGGCCTGGCGACACTTGCCTATGGCGCCGCGCGGCGCTATGCGAAGGATTCACGCTTTGCCTTCGGCACCTGGAAGATCGAGGTGCTGGGCGGTTTCGCCAGTGCGATCCTGCTGCTGGGCGTTGCCGCGCTGATGGTGGCGGGCTCCGTCGAGCGGCTCTTCTCGCCCCAGCCCATCGCCTACCGGGAGGCCATCGTGGTGGCGATGCTGGGCCTGCTCGTCAACGCGGCCTGCGCGCTGATCCTGGGCCGTGCGCACCACGGTCATGGCCACGATCATGGCCATGCGCACGGCCATGCGCACGGCCATGACCATGGCCACGACCACGGGCACCACCACGGCGAGGACCTGAACCTCAAGTCCGCCTACATGCACGTGGTCGCCGATGCCGCCACCTCGCTGCTGGCCATCGTGGCGCTGGTGGGCGGCTGGCTCTACGGCTGGCGGTGGCTGGACCCGATGATGGGCATCGCGGGCGCCGTGCTGGTGGCCGTCTGGGCCAGGGGCCTGCTGGCACAGACCGGCAAGGTGCTGCTGGACCGCGAGATGGACCACCCGGTGGTGGACGAGATCCGCGAGGTGGTCGAGCAGGACGCCGACCCCAGGGACGAGACCCGCATCGCCGACCTGCACGTCTGGCGCGTGGGCAAGGCGGTGTACGCCTGCGCCATCACGGTGGTCACGCACAGCGCCACCCTGAGCGCCGAGGACATCCGCCGGCGCCTGGCGGTGCACGAGGAGATCGTGCACTCCACCATCGAGGTCCACCGCTGCCCGGAGTGAGCCGGGCCCCCCTCCTCACCCGCCGCCATGCACGAGCTGGGGCGACAACACCGAGCTCATGAAGCGGTAGCTGTTGTTGACGCGGAAGCGCGGGTCGGTCTTGACCAGCGCCATGAACTGCCGGTGCCCGTTGCGGGTGCGGCCCACCAGGCAGCCGGCGCTGGCGCTGCGCACGTCGTCGCGCGCGAAGTCGAAGCCCCAGTGCTGGTTGATGCCGAACATGCCGGTGAATATCTTGTCGCCCGCGGGGTCGAAATTCTCGTCCTTGTCGCGCGAGATTCTCAGGTTCTCGGTCTGCACCAGCGCCTCGTGCGCGCTGGGCGTGTTGGCCTTGTGGATGCCAACCGACCAGGCCTTGTACTGCCCCGCGACGATGTGGGCCGCGCCTTCCACGTTGAGCTTCTTCGTCTTCACGTAGAAGGTGCCGGGCTCGGTGGTGGCTTCCCAGGCGGCCCCTACCGTGGGCACGCCGCCAGCGTCCACGCGGATGAGCAGCCGTACGTCCTGGAACTTGTTGTGCGAGTCCTCGTTGGGTGCGCCGTCCGCGTCGGTGCCGTCCACGTACACGATGTTGAGGCAATCGGGATGGCGGCAGACCCAGTCGCCGCGCGCAAGCATCGCGCTCACCACCCGGCCTGCAAAGTCGCCGCCGGGCAGCAGCGGAAAGAGGCTGGCCGCCTGCGGGTCGAGCATGGCCCTCGCGCCTTCCGCACCCAGCCGCTCGGCAACGGGCACGTTCAGCATGCGGCGCAGGAACTCCGACAGCGCCCATTGCGACACCGGGCCAAATCGGCCGTCGGCGGGCGGATCCAGCAGTCCGATCTCGCCCAGGCGCTTCTGCACCTGCAGCGCCAGCATCTCGTCGCCGGCGAGTTGCGGAAAGGTCAGCACCTTGCCCTGGGTGACGACTTCTTCAAGGGTCATGATGGCCACGCCTCCAGTTTCGGAAGTGGGCCACACGCTACCCCCAAACGTGGCAACAAGGGGCAACCGGATATGCAAGGGCAGCAACCCGGCACGCTGCCCACGCGCGGGCGACGAGCTTCGCGGCGCTAAGAGGGCCCTGGCTCGAGGCGCTGGAAATCCTCCGACTGCGACACCACCTGCTCGATCTGCGCCATCAGTGCCCGGGCGCCCGGCGAGGCGAAGGCGCCCTGGCGCTGCGAGAGGCCGATCTGCCGGCGCGTGGCGTCGAGCGCGAAGTCGAGCACCACCAGGCTGCCGTCCCGGATCTCGTAGCGCAGCTGGTGCGGGGAGATGGCGGTGAGCATGTCGCTCTCCAGGAGCAGGCCGCGCAGCACCGCCAGGTCGCCGGTCTCCACCGCCGGCACCAGCGGCGCCTGCCGGGCCTGCGCAAAAAAGCGCTCCAGCAGCTCGCGCGACGGCGCGCCCTGGCGCGACAGGGCCCATCTGGCCCGCCGCAAGTCATCGAAGTCGACGTACCGCCCGGCACGCGCGAGCGGGTGTCCCGCGCGCGCGATCACGGCGATGCGGTCGTCGAACAAGGGCTGCTGCTGCAGGCCAGGCGCCTCCTCGGCCGAGCGCAATGCGCCCAGGATGAAATCGATGTCGCCGCTGCGCAGCGATGCGGCCAGGGCCGCGTAGGGACTCTCCACCGTGGCGACATGCAGCCCCGGGTGCTGCGACAGCAGCCGAGCAATGGCCAGCGGCAGGATCTGCGTGCGCCCCAGCGGCAGCGCGCCCACCACCACGCTGCCCTGCAGCCGGCCCTCGCTGGCCGCGATGTCGGGGCCGATGTGGCGCAGTTCCGCCAGCACGCGCTTGAAGTGGAAGGCCACGATCTCGCCGGCCGGGGTGGGCGAAAGGCCGCGCGCCTTGCGCTCGAACAGGGGCGTGCCCAGCCCTTCCTCCAGGTCCTTCAGCGCGCCGCTGATGGCCGGTTGGCCGATGCCGAACTCCTGCGCCACCGCCGGCATGCTGCGCTTCTCGGCCAGGCTGGCGATCACCGCGAGGCGGCGGCCGTTGAGGATGGCGCCGAAGAGCGAGCGCACGTCGGCCGAGGCGCCGATGCCGCGCGCCGCCAGCAGGGCGCGCGCGTCCTCGAACTCGTTCTCGATGCGTCTTGCGCGCGCCAGCACCAGCTCGCCGTAGGCGTTGAGCGCCATGCCGCGCGCGCGCCGCTCGAACAGCGGCCGGCCCAGCGCCGCCTCCAATTCAGAGATCGCGCGCGTCACGCCCGAGGCCACGCGGTAGAGGCTGTCGGCGGCGCGCGCGACGCTGCCCGCCTCGGCCACCGCGCTGAAGGCGCGCAGGTGCCGCAGGTTGATGCCCAGGGCACCGGCTTCGATCACTTTTTCGTGGCGCTCGTCGGGCTTCATGGCCGGCCTGTTCTCTCTGGCCCCTTGCTGGAGGCATCCGAGGCGCAACCCTAACAGATCAGAAAGTTTGATGGCAGAACAAGCCGAACTCACCCCAGGACCCCCCCGCCCGCATCAGACTCCAGCCAGAGACACAACTCCCTTCGAGCACGGCCATGATCATCGACTGCCACGGTCACTACACCACCGCGCCCAAGGCGCTCGAGGACTGGCGCAACCGCCAGGTCGCGAGCCTGGGCAACCCCGCCGAAACGCCCTCGCCCGCCTCGCTGAAGATCAGCGACGACGAGCTGCGCGAATCCATCGAGACCAACCAGCTGGCCAAGATGCGCGAGCGCGGCAGCGACCTCACCATCTTCTCGCCGCGCGCCAGCTTCATGGCGCACCACATCGGCGACTTCGAGACCAGCAGCACCTGGGCTGCCATCTGCAACGAGCTGTGCCATCGCGTGGCGCAGCTGTTCCCCGACAACTTCGTGGGCGCGGCCATGCTGCCCCAGTCGCCGGGGGTGGACCCGCGCACCTGCCTTCCGGAGCTGGAGCGCTGCGTGAAGGACTACGGCTTCGTGGGCATCAACCTCAACCCCGATCCTTCGGGCGGCCACTGGACTTCGCCGCCGCTGTCCGACCGCCACTGGTATCCCATCTACGAAAAGATGGTGGAGCTGGACATTCCGGCCATGGTGCACGTGAGCACCAGTTGCAATGCCTGCTTCCACACCACCGGCGCGCACTACCTGAACGCCGACACGACGGCCTTCATGCAGTGCCTGACCTCGGACCTGTTCAAGGACTTCCCCACGCTGCGCTTCGTGATCCCGCACGGCGGCGGCGCGGTGCCCTACCACTGGGGGCGCTTCCGCGGCCTGGCGCAGGAGATGAAGAAGCCGCTCTTGAAGGACCACCTGCTGAAGAACATCTTCTTCGACACCTGCGTCTACCACCAGCCGGGCATCGACCTGCTGACCGGCGTGATCCCGGTCGACAACATCCTCTTTGCCAGCGAGATGATCGGCGCGGTGCGCGGCGTGGACCCGGAGACCGGCTTCTACTACGACGACACGCGCCGCTACATCGACGCCACGCCCAAGCTCGACGATGCGCAGCGCAGGCAGGTGTACGAAGGCAACGCACGGCGCGTCTATCCCCGCCTGGACAGGCAACTCAAGGCGAAGGGACTCTGACCATGGCCAACGCATTCCAGGAATTGGGCGTGGTGTATCGCAACATCGTGCGAGCCGACCGCGCGGCGGTCGAGGCGCTGTCGCGCTTCGGCGTCTCCACCGTGCACGAGGCCATGGGGCGCCTCGGGCTCATGCAGCCCTACATCCGCCCCATCTACCCGCAGGCGCGCCTGTGCGGCACCGCCGTCACCGTGCTGCTGCAGCCGGGCGACAACTGGATGATGCACGTGGCGGCCGAGCAGATCCGGCCGGGCGACGTGGTGGTGGCCGCCTGCACCACCGAGAACGCCGACGGCTTCTTCGGTGACCTGCTGGCGACCTCCTTCAAGTCGCGCGGCTGCGCGGGGCTGGTGATCGACGGCGGCGCGCGCGACGTCCGCGATCTCACCGAGATGGGCTTTCCGGTGTTCAGCCGCGCCATCCACGCCAAGGGCACGATCAAGGCGACGCTGGGCTCGGTGAACGTGCCGGTGGTCTGCGCCGGCGCCCTGGTCAACCCCGGCGACGTGGTGCTGGCCGACATCGACGGCGTGGTGGTGGTGCCCGCCGCGCGCGCGCAGCAGGTGGCCGACGCTGCGCAGGCGCGCGAATCCAACGAAGGCGCCAAGCGCCAGCGCTTTGCCGCCGGCGAGCTGGGCCTGGACATGTACGGCATGCGCGAGCCCCTGGCCAAGGCAGGCCTTCGCTACATCGACTGACCACCCTCCGCCACACACTCACCAGAAGAAGCTTCACATGGCTCGCATCATCGGCGCGATCGCCTGTTCGCACACGCCCACCATCGGCTTCGCCTTCGACAAGAAGAAGCAGCAGGACCCGGTGTGGGCACCCATCTTCGAATCCTTCGCACCCGTGCGCAGGTGGCTCCAGGAGAAGAAGCCGGACGTTCTCTTCGTGATCTACAACGACCACGTCAGCGCCTTCTTCTTCGACCACTACAGCGCCTTCGCGCTCGGCGTGGGACCACAGCACCCGGTGGCCGACGAGGGCGGCGGCGCGCGCGAGCTGCCGCCGCTGGCAGGCCATCCGCAGTTGGCGCAGCACATCGGCCGCTCGCTGGTGGCAGACGAGTTCGACATGTCCTTCTTCCAGGACAAGGCACTGGACCACGGCGTGTACTCGCCCATGTCCCTGCTGTGCCCGCACGAGCCCACGTGGCCGGTGCCGGTGATCCCGCTGCAGGTGGGCGTGCTGCAGTCGCCCGTTCCCTCGGCGCGCCGCTGCTACAAGCTGGGGCAGGCACTGCGCCGCGCCATCGAGAGCTACCCGGAAGACCTGAAGGTGGCCATCGTCGCTACCGGCGGGCTGTCGCACCAGGTGCACGGCGAACGGGCGGGCTTCAACAACACCGCATGGGACGAGCAGTTCCTCGGCCTCATCGAGAACGACCCGGTGCGCATCACCGAGATGACACAGGCGGAGCTGGCCACGCTGGGCGGCTTCGAGGGCGCCGAGGTGATCATGTGGCTGGTGATGCGGGGTGCCCTCTCCGCCAACATCCGCAAGATGCACCAGAGCTACTACCTGCCATCGATGACGGGCATCGCCACCGCCATCTACGAGAACCTGGCGAGCGAGCCCATCGCGGGCGAAGTGCAGCGCCATCGCCGCCACATGGACGAGCAGGTCGCCGGCGTCGAGAAGCTGCCCGGCACCTACCCTTTCACGCTGGAGACGAGCGTGCGCGCCTACCGGCTGAACAAGTTCCTGCACGACATGGTGCTGCCCTCGCACCGCGAGCGCTTCATGGCGGATGCGCAGGCGCTGTTCGAGGAAGCCGGGCTGAGCGAAGTCGAGTGCGAGATGGTGCGCCAGCGCGACTGGCGCGCGCTCATCCGCTACGGCGTGATCTTCTTCATGCTGGAGAAGCTGGGCGCGGTGGTGGGCGTGTCCAACCTGCACATCTACGCCGCCATGCGCGGCCAATCGCTCGAAGAATTCCAGAAGACCCGCAACGCGCCGGGCGCGCTGTATTCGGTGGCAGGCAAGGATGCCGCGCCACAGGCGTGGGACGCGGCAGCACCCGCCCCGCGCTGATCAAGAACTTCCAGACCAAGGACATCCCATGACATCGCTTGTTCGCAAAGTCGCCGCCGCCTGCCTGGGCGCGGGCCTGCTCGCTTCTTCTCTCGCTGCTTGCGCGGCCGATGCCTGGCCCACCCGGCCCATCCGCGTGGTGGTGGGCTACAGCGCCGGCGGCGCGGTGGACCTGATCGCGCGAACTGTGGGTCAGCAGCTTGCCGCGCAACTCGGCCAGCCCGTGATCGTGGACAACAAGCCGGGGGCCGGCACCAACATCGCGGTGAAGTCGGTCACCGGCGCCGCGCCCGACGGCTACACGCTGATGCTGGCGGCCAACGCACTGGCAGTGAATCCGTCGCTGTTCAAGCCCGCGCCCTACGACCTGGCCAAGGACATCACGCCGGTGTCCCTGGTGGGCCGCGTGCCGGTGGTGTTCGCCACCCGCGAAGACGGCGAGCTCAAGAGCCTGGCGCAACTGGTGACCGCGGCCAAGGGCAGGCCCAACGCCCTCAGCCTGGCCACGCCGGGCAATGGCTCCACGCCGCACCTGGCGATGGAGCTGTTCGCGCACACGGCCGGCATCCAGCTGCGCCACGTGCCCTACAAGGGCGGCTCGCAGGCGCTCACCGACACCATCGGCGGCCACACCGAGATCGTGGCGGTCAACGCGCTGGAGGCTGCGCCGCTGGCCAAGGCCGGAAAGCTGCGCGTGCTGGCGGTGATGAGCCCCGAGCGCAGCGGCGTGCTGCCCAACGTGCCCACGGTGGCCGAGTCGGGCTACCCGGGCTTCGAGGCCAGCGTCTGGTACGGCTTCTTCGGCCCCGCGGGGCTGCCGCAGCCCATCGTCGCGAAGCTGCACGAGGCCGTGCAGAAGGCCATCGAGTCGCGCGAGGTGCGCGAGCAACTCGCCGCCGCGGGCGGCATTCCCCTGCCCGGCCCCACCGCCCAGTTCGACAAGCTGATCAAGAGCGAGGCCGCGCGCTATGGCCAGCTGATCCGCGAAGCGGGCATCCAGCCCGATTGACTCCTTCGCGAATGAACTCCATTGCGATGGGCAACACCGACATCCGCGGCATCTGTTCCATGGCCACGCGCGGTCTGCTGGCCGAGCTTTGCGCCGAGTACGCGCAGCGCAGTGGCATCGCAATCGACATCGAGGCCGCAGGCGGTGTCGACGCGGCCAAGCGGGTGTCGGCGGACGAGCCCTTCGACGTGGTCTTCCTCGCGGCCGATGCCATCGCAAGGCTGGCGGCCGCTGGCAAGGTGGACCCGACCAGTCAAACCGCTCTGGTGACGTCGGGCGTCGCGGCGGCCGTGCCGGCGGGGGCCCTACGGCCCGATCTTTCCAGCGAAGCGGCCGTGCGCGCGGCCGTGCTGGCGGCCCCCCGCATCGCCTACTCCACCGGCCCGAGTGGCGTCGCGCTGCTGGAGCTGTTCCAGCGCTGGGGCGTCGGCGAGCAGTTGCGCAACCGGCTGCTGCAGGCGCCTTCCGGCGTGCCGGTGGGTACGCTGCTGGCGCGCGGCGAAGCGACGCTGGGTTTCCAGCAGCTCAGCGAGCTGATCGGCCTGCCGGGCATCGAACTGCTGGGACCGTTGCCCGAACCCATCCGGATCGACACAGTCTTCAGCGGTGCCATCTGCACCGCAGGGGCACGACCCGAGGCGGCGCGCGCCCTGCTCGGCTTTCTCGCATCGCCCGCCTGCGACGAGTCCAAGCGCCGGCATGGCATGGCGCCGGCCTGAAACAGCGACCATCCTGCTAATCTGCGCGGCCTCTTCTCCAGGAGCCACGCATGCAGAAAAGCCCCGCCGCCGAATCGCCCGATGCCTACGTGGCCGCGCTCGACGGCTGGCGCCATGCGCTGGTCGTGGCGCTGCGCGACGCCGTGCGTTCCGCCGGCCTGGGCGATGAGCGCATCAAGTGGGGGCACCTGGTCTATTTCTCGAACGGCCCGGTGCTGCTGATCCGGGCCGAGGAGGCGCGTGTGCTCTTCGGCTTCTGGCGCGGCCGGCGGTTGCGTGAGATCGAGCCCGGCCTGCGTCCGGGCGGCAAGTTCGAGATGGCCACGCTGGAGCTGCGCGAGGGCATGGCCATCGCGCCGGCCAGGGCGCTGAAGCTGGCCCGCGAGGCGGCGCGGCTGAACAAGGACCTGGGCGATCCGACGGCCCGCGCGGCCTGACGTGAAAATGTCACTTTGCGGCGGTGCAATGCGCACTCCACGCCGGGCAGTCTCTTGCGTAGATTCGCGTCCATGAGACGCGCAACCGGCATCGCGGTCTCCTCACACCGGAGTTAGCGCCATGTCATTCGCCCAACGCCCCCTGGTCCGCCTGGTCGCCGTGCTGTCGCTGGCGGCCAGTGCATGGGCCGTGACCGCGCCGGCGCAGGCTGCATCCGATGACGAGCGCAGCTACCTCAGCAAGCCCGAGATCCAGACGCAGATCGTCGGGCACGGCATCCTGTCGAAGAACGTGGCGAGCGGCAAGCTCTCGCACTGGGAATTCCATCCCGACGGCCGCGTGGAGGCGGTCAGCCGCAACGGCCTTGGCAGTGCCTCGGGCACCTGGACACTGCGCGACGACGGCCAGATGTGCGTGAACATGCTGGGTCGCTCCGGCTGCCGCTACTGGTTCCGCAAGGGAAACGCCTTCGCCAACTCGGACACCCGCGCGCCGGATGCGCAGGCGGTGGCCGAAGTCAGCTACGACTGAGCCGGCTGCCTGGCCTGCACGTAGGCCGCGAAGTCCGCAATGAACTTCGCCAGCCGCGTGCGCGTGGCCTCATCCGACAGCTTTCCCTGGGCATCCATCAAGGTATTGGCACGTGCCACCGCAAGGCGGCCGCCGGCCCAGGTGTCGGCCTGCAGCGTGCGCAGCACCGGCAGCCAGGCGGTCTGGCTGATCAGGGTGCCGTAAGGCCCCGGCGAAGCCCCGCAGATGGCCACCGGCTTGCCACCGAACACGCGAGGGATGTCGGTGGCCGGGCGACTGAGCCAGTCGATGGCGTTCTTGAACACGCCCGGAATCCCGTTGTTGTATTCGGGGGTGAACAACACCAGGCCGTCGGCCGCGGCGATCTGGTCCTTGAGCTGGGCGGCGGCCGGCGGAATGCCTTCGGCGGCCTCGAGGTCGCCGTCGTACAGGGGAATGCCACGGATGGAACCCGCCACCAGCTCGACGCCTGCAGGGGCCAGCTCGATGGCGGCGTTCAGGAGGGCGGTGTTGAAGGATGCGCGACGCAGGGCGCCGGAGATGCCGATGAGTCTGGTCATCGGCGAAGCTTAAGGCCAGTCAGTGAAGCAGGAAGCGCTTGACGACGGCAGCGAGGATCACGAGGCCGACCACCCACAGTGCGATCTGCACCCAGCCGCGGCCGGAAGACTTCGGGCGGCGCGACTGCTGGATGTCCATGCGCAAGGAGGCGAATTCGGAGCGGTCCGGCTTGTCGCGGACGGAGTCGTAATACGGGTTGCGGTCTTGAGACATGGTGTAACCCATTGTCATTACTTTTAACGTCCGTGTCTATTTGTGCATCCCCCGGATTTCGAGACTTATTACCGCTTCACTCCTCTCCGTTGAGGAGGCCCTGTGCTTCCTCGTCGAAACCGGGCACCGGTTGGGCCTTGGCCAGCGCCAGCCACACCTGGAAGGGCAGCCGCTCGAGCTCGCGGTGCTGGGCGGCGCGCTCCACCGTCAGCCGGCCTTCCTGGGCAATCAGCACGCCGCACTCGGCCGGGATTTCCTCCGCCCTGGCAATCGGCTTGCCTCTGGCGTCGCAGCCCAGCACGTACCAGCACTCGCCACCCAGGTCGAGGTAGGCGGCGCGCTTGTCGGGCTTCTTCAAGTCGGCCAGCAGGTCGGCGCGGCGCACCTTGATCTCGTGGACGATGGGATGGGCATAGGCTTCCACGCTGGTGTTGCGGATGGAGAAGACATCCGGCTTGGCCATGCACCAGCGCGCCGGGTCTTCGGGCGTGGCGCCACCCACGCGTGCGCGCAGCATCAGGCCGCGCCAGGCGACGCGGCCGGCGCGGGTCATCTCGCGCGCCACCTGCTCCACCAGCGCCTCGTGCGAGGTCATCACCGCGCGGTTGGTGCCCAGGGTGTCGGCGATGCGGGCGATGCCGGCGTCGCTCACGCGCAGCGTCTCGTGGCCCTCGGCGGAACGCACCCGTTCCAGCAGGCCGGCGGCCAGCAGTTCGATCTCGATGCCGTCGCAGCAGGGCCAGCCCGCACTGCGGTACATCTCGCGCAGGCGGCGCGCGTGCAGGCGGCCGAAGGGGATCTCGGACATTCGTGGAAGGTTAGCGGCTAGTGGAAGTCCCGGCTGCGGCTGGCCTCCGCCAGCCGACCCAGCAGCGGCGTGAGGTCCCTGAAGCCGGTGGCCACCACGTGGCGCACCTCGCCGCCGCTGTCCACGTCGCGCTGCCAGGTGCCCTGCACCGCCAGCAGCTTCGCCTTGAGCAGAGGCTCGCGCCAGTCCTCGGCCACGCGCTCCCAGACGATCACGTTGATGTTGCCGGTCTCGTCCTCCAGCGTGACGAACATGGTGTTGTTGGCCGTTCCCGGCCGTTGGCGGCCCATGACGATGCCGCAGGCGCGCACCGTCTGGCCGCTTTCCAGGTCGTGCAGCTGCGCCGCGCTGGCCAGGCGCAGGCGGGCCAGGCGCGGACGCAGCAGCGCCAGCGGATGGCGCCGCAGGGTGAAGCCCAGCGAGGCGTAGTCGCCCACGATCTCCTCTCCCTCGGGGGCAGCCGGCAGGGCCAGCGATGCTTCCTCCACGGGCACGCCCTTGAGCAGGGCCGGCGCGCGGCGCTGCGCGGTCGCGTCCCACACCTGCTGGCGGCGGTGGCCCGAGAGCGAGGCGAGCGCATCGGCCGCGGCCAGCGCGCCCATGTCGCGCGCATCGAGTTCGGCGCGAAGGGCCAGGTCCTCGGTGCTGGTGAAGCGACGCTGTTCGCGCGCCTTCACGATGCGTTCGGCGCCCGCCTCGCTCAGGCTGGCCACGCGGCGCAGGCCAAGTCGCAGCGCGGGCTGCGGGCCGTCGCCATGGCGATCTGCATGGCGCGCATCCACAGGCGGCAGTTGCGGGCCGGGTTGCTCCAGGGTGCAGTCGAGCTCGCTGTGCACCACGTCCACCGCCCGCACTTCCACACCGTGGCGGCGCGCGTCCTGTACCAGTTGCGAAGGTGAATAGAAGCCCATGGGCTGCGAGTCGAGCAAGGCCGCCAGGAAGCAGGCGGGCTCGTGCAGCTTGATCCACGCGCTCACATACACCAGCAGCGCGAAGCTGGCCGCGTGGCTTTCCGGAAAGCCGTACTCGCCGAAGCCCAGCACCTGCTGGAAGATGCCCTCGGCGAACTCGGGCGCGTAGCCGCGGTCGATCATGCCCTGCACCAGCGGCACGTAGAACTTCTCGATGCCGCCCTTGCGCTTCCACGCGGCCATGGAACGGCGCAGGCGGTCGGCCTGGTCGGCGCTGAACTCGGCGGCGATCATGGCGATCTGCATCACCTGCTCCTGGAAGATGGGCACGCCAAGGGTGCGGCCCAGCGCGGGCCGCAGCGCCGGATAAGGCTCGGGCACTTCCTCGCCGCGCCGCAGCTTCTCGCGGTTCTTCAGGTACGGATGCACCATGCCGCCCTGGATCGGGCCGGGACGCACGATGGCCACCTCGATCACCAGGTCCTCGTAGCAGCGCGGACGCAGGCGCGGCAGCATGGACATCTGGGCGCGGCTCTCGATCTGGAACACGCCGATGGTGTCGGCCGCGCAGATCATGTCGAAGACCTTCTCGTCGGCCTGCGGTACCTGGTAGATGGCCATGGGCGTATTGCGCCAGTGGGCGCGCAGGTCCAGCGCGCGGCGGATGGCGCTGAGCATGCCCAGCGCCAGCACGTCGACCTTGAGCATGCCCATGGCCTCCAGGTCGTCCTTCTCCCACTGGATGATGGAGCGCTCCTTCATGGCCGCGTTCTCCACCGGCACCAGCCGCGTGAGCCGCGACTGGGTGAGCACGAAGCCGCCCACGTGCTGGCTCAGGTGCCGCGGAAAGCCCTTGAGAGTCTGCGTGAGCTCCAGCCACTGCGTGAGCTTGAACTCGTCGTTCTCTTGCACGCCGCAGCGCGCCTGCGCCTCCTGCAGTCGGTCGGTGAGCAGCTTGTCACTGAACCAGTAGTGGTCCTTGGCGAACTCGTCCACCAGGCGCTCGTGGATGCCCAGTGCCTTGCCCACGTCGCGCAGGGCGCTGCGCGAGCGCCAGCAGATGACCACGGCCGCGATGGCGGCGCGCTCGCGGCCGTACTTGCCGTAGATGTACTGGATGACTTCCTCGCGCCGCTGGTGCTCGAAGTCCACGTCGATGTCCGGCGGCTCGCGCCGCTCGCGGCTCATGAAGCGCTCGAAGAGCAAGGTGCCCTTTTCGGGGTCGATGGCGGTGATGCCCAGGCAATAGCACACCGCCGAGTTGGCCGAGGAGCCGCGGCCCTGGCACAGGATGTTCCGGCTCCTGGCGAAGGCCACGATGTCTTCCACCGTGAGGAAGAACATCTCGTACTGCATCTCGGTGATGAGCGCGAGCTCGTGCCGGACCTGCTTGTCCACCTTGGGCGGGATGCCGGCGGGATAGCGCAGCTTCGCGCCCGCCCAGGTCTTGCGCGCCAGCGTCTGGGCCGGGGTGTCGCCGCCGGCCACGTTCTCCAGCGGGTACTTGTAGTGCTCGCGGATCACGTCCAGGTCGAAGCGGCAGCGCGCGGCCGCCACCTGCGTGTTGGCCAGCAGCTCGGGCGGGTAGAGCTGCGCCAGGCGAAGGCGCGCGCGCAGGTGGCGCTCTGCATTGGCCTGCAGCGCGAAGCCGCATTCGGCCACGGACTTGCCCTCGCGCACCGCGGTGGCCACGTCCTGCAATGGCTTGCGCGAGCGGGCGTGCATGTGCACGTCGCCGCTGGCCAGCAGCGGCACGCCGGTGGCCTCGCCCACGCGCTGCAGGTTCATCAGCCACAGGTCGTCGTCGAACTCGTTGGGCAGCTCGACCGCGAGCCACAGGTGCTCGCCGTGGAGCTGGAGGGCGCGCGACAGGTCGGCGCAGAAGCCGTCGAAGTCGGCGATGCCGCCGTTCACGCGCCGGGGCGTGACCAGGATCTCGCAGTGCGTGAGCGAGGCGATGTCGCTGCTTTCCCAGCTCACGTGGTACTCGCCCTTGGGCGCGCTCATGCGCGCGGCGGTGATGAATTCGCAGAGGTTGCCCCAGCCCTGCAGATCATGCGCCAGCGCCACCAGCTTCAGGTGGCCGAAGTCGAACTCGCTGCCCGGCAGGAAGCGGAAGGCCTCGTTGCGCGGCTGCGGCGGCAGCTCGGGATGTTCCTTGTCGAACTCGTCCAGCGCCTCGCGCAGCTCGCGCAGGCCCACGTGGGCGCGCACCACGCCGGCCACCGAGCATTCGTCGGTGAGGGCCAGGGCCGAGTAGCCCAGCCGGTAGGCGCGCTCCACCAGTTCCTCCGGATGCGAGGCGCCGCGCTGGAAGCTGAAGTTGGACAGGCAGTGCAGCTCCGCATAGTCCGGCAGCGCGGGCGGGCCGGACGGGCGGCGCGGCAGCTCGACCACCTTCTTCTGCTTGCGGCGCGCGCGCAGCTGCTTGTCGCTGAGCTCAGGCATACACGCCCTGCAGGAACCAGCGCGGTGCCTCCTCGGCCAGCCAGGCCGAGGAACGCTCGCGGTAGATCCACACCAGCCCCGCGCCGGGGCTCTCGGCGATGAAGTAGTCGCGCACCGCGAGCTGGCCCTCGTTCCACCAGCCGGCCTCCACCCGCTGCGGCCCGACCAGCTTCGCCAGGCGGCCGTGGTAGTGCGGATGGCCCTCGCGCAACTCCAGCCGCAAGGGCTCGCGCAGCAGCCAGGGCGGGTACAGGGCGCCCGGCGCCGACGGCTGCAACGGGCTTGCCGGTGCATCGGCCTTGGCAGCGCTCTTCTTGCGGCCGCGTGCCGCCGCGGCGACGGTGGTGGTCGCGCGCGCCCAGCGCTGCATGCGCTCGGGCCGGTGGTCGGCCTGGGCCACCGGCACCAGCACCTGGTCGGGCCCCAGGCGCGCGCCCAGGCGCTCGACCAGTTCGTGAAGCTTGTCGCCCTTGCGGTTGTCCTCGGGCAGGAAGCTGGTGCTGGCGCCGGCCCAGGGCACGGTCTCGATGGAGCGCAGGCGCAACCAGTTGGCCGGCGCGCCCAGCCGGATGAGCGCCAGGCGTTCGGACAAGAGGCGCCGCAGGTGCGCCATGTCCTGCGTGGCCTGGGCGGTGCGCACCACGACCTGCTCGTTGCGCGGCAGGTCGACGCCGTTGAAGCGGCGCAGGTCCAGCGTCCATTGCAGCTCCAGCGCCAACACGCCCTGCTGCCGGGCCCGCAGCCAGATCTGCAGGCCGGCCAGCAGTCGGTTGGCCGACCACAGCAGCTCGGGCGCGCTCTCGGCCAGGGCGGGCAGCTCCAGCTTCTGCTCGAACACCTCGGGCAGTTCCAGCCAGCGGTAGCTCTCGGGGCGGCGGCCCCAGGCCATGTCCAGCGCATCGCGCAGGCCGGCGCCGAATCGCCGCACCAGGCCGCCGCGCGGCAGCGCATCGACCTGGCCCCAGCTGCGGCAGCCCATGCGGGCCAGCAGCTCCAGGTGCTCGCGGGCGGCAGTGAGCGTGTCCAGCGGAAGTCCGCCGGGCAGCTCGGCGGGCAGCGCTTCGCCGCGCGCGAACAGGCGCAGCCGCGCCAGCGCCACCAGGCTGGTGGCGCCCTGCGCCTGCTGGATGCGGGTGCCGGGCACCGGGTTGAGGCGCGCCAGCTCGCGCATCAGCGCACGCTTGCCACCCCAGAGCCGCTCGCAGGCCGAGACCTCCAGCAGCAGGCCCTCGTCCACCCAGGCCACGCGCGGCGTGAACTGCAGCGCCCACCAGCCCAGCGCCTGCGCATCGGGCATGTCGATGGGGCGAGGCGGGTCGGTGTCGGGGACCGATTCTTCAGGCGACCAGCGCAAGGCGATCCAGTGCATGGATGCCCTCCTTCTGCGTCTGCAACGACGTCAGCCCCTGCAGGCGCACCACGGTGGGCGCCTCGCCCGGCACCACCTGGCCGGCCTGCTGCTGGCGCGCCTTGCGCCGCAGCTGGCTGGCCGCCAGCAAGGCAGCCAGGCGGTCGCTGCGCGCCGGCAGGGTGAGTGGCGCCGCCAGCGGCGGGCCGCGGCGCTTGAGGATGCGGATGTCCAGCTGCTGCGGCCCGGCCTCGGACAACGCCAGACGCAGCCGCGCGGGCGAAGCCGACAGCGCCGCCGACTCAGGCCGGAACACGAACAGCAGCGTTTCGTGCTGCGCCGCCGCCAGTTGCAGCCGGCGCAGCTCGCCCACCCGAACGCGCGGCAGCCAGGCCAGCACCGCCGACACCTCGGCGCAGCGCAATGCCTGCTCGCAGGCCCACAGGCGCGCGGCCGGGGCCTCGCTGCGGATCCACAGCAGCGCCTCGGGCGGCAGGCCGCCAGCCGCCAGGGCCGGGACGAAAGGCTCGTAGGGCGCGCCGACCAATGCCACCGGCGCACTCTTCCTGTGCTGCACCGCCTGCGCCAGCGCCGGCAACAGAAGTTGCCAGACATGGGCCTGCGGGCTGGCCTGCAGCAGTTCGGTGAGCGCGCCCACCGGCCAGCCGCCTCCGGGCAGCTGCGCGTCGAGCACGGCATGGCCGGTGGGCACCACCGCGGCATCGGCCGCGCCCAGCTCGTCGCCGCGCCAGATCGACTGGCCGGCAGGAAGGGACGAAAGACTGGAGAGAGAAAGGAGGCCCATGATGATGCTGATAACTGGATATTTATACAGTATTCAACTCATCCTTGCCCAACCGTTACACGTTCCAGCGCAGGGATTTGCTCCGAGCGTCTACTGCCCGACCAAGTCGTCACCACCGGACCCAGGGCGAGCACCGGTTCGCTCGTCACGGCTAAAGTCTCGCCTCCGATCAGGGGAGAGATTCTTGCTGTTCCGCTTTTTCGAAAAACTTCTTTCGCCTTATCCACCGGCCGAGCCTGCGCTGCCGCCCAAGGGCTTCTTCGCCTTCCTCTGGGCCTGCACCGAGGGGCTGCGCGGCAAGGTGTTCTTGCTGGCCATGCTCACCGCGGCCATGTCGGCCTTCGAGGCGCTGCTCTTTGCCGTGCTCGGGCGCATGGTGGACTGGCTCTCGGGCGTACAGCCCGGCCAGCTGTGGGCCCAGCGCGGCAACACGCTGACATGGCTGGCCGTCGCCCTCGTGGCCAGCATCGCGGTGGTGGCCGTGCAGACCATCGTGAAGCATCAGACGCTGGCCATCAACCTGCCGATGCGCCTGCGCTGGAACTTCCACCGCCTGATGCTGGGCCAGAGCATGGCCTTCTACCAGGACGAGTTCGCCGGCCGCATCACCACCAAGGTGATGCAGACCGCCCTGGCCGTGCGCGACACCCTCTTCGTGATGGCCGACGTGCTGGTGGCCATGGTGATCTATGTCGCCACCATCATCATCCTGGCCGGCGTGTTCGCCGGCGGGCTGGTCTGGCCCTTCGTGGTGTGGCTGGTGTTCTACATCGCCACCATGTTCTATTTCGTGCCGCGCCTGGGACGCATCGGCAAGGCGCAGGCCGACGCCCGCTCGGTGATGGTGGGCCGCGTGACCGACGCCTACACCAACATCGCCACCGTCAAGCTGTTCTCGCACACCCAGCGCGAGGCCCAGTTCGCCCGCGCCGCCATGCAGGACTTCACCGTCACCGGCTACCGCCAGATGCGGCTGGTGAGCGCCTTCGAGATCGTCAACCACATCCTGTCGATGGGCCTGACCGGCGGCATGGCCGGCACCGCGCTATGGATGTGGTCGCAAGGCCAGGTGGGCGTGGGGGCAGTCGCCGCCGCCACCGCCATGGCGCTGCGGCTGCAGGGCATGTCGCACTGGATCATGTGGGAGATGACCAGCCTGTTCGAGAGCGTGGGCACGGTGCAGGACGGCATCAACACCCTGAGCCGCCCGCGCACCGTGGTCGATTCTCCCGAGGCCTTCGCGCTGGAGGTGCCGCGCGGCGAGGTGCGCTTCGAGGATGTCTCCTTCGCCTACGGCGAGGGCAAGAAGCACGTCATCCGGAACATGGACCTGGTGGTGCGCCCCGGCGAGAAGGTGGGCCTGGTCGGCCGCTCCGGCGCGGGCAAGTCGACGCTGGTGAACCTGCTGCTGCGCTTTCATGACCTCAGCGGCGGGCGGCTTCTGATCGACGGACAGGACATCTCGCTGGTCACGCAGGATTCGCTGCGCGCCCACATCGGCATGGTGACGCAGGACACCAGCCTGCTGCACCGTTCGCTGGCCGAGAACATCTCCTATGGCATGCCGGACGCCACCGAGACGCAGATCCGCGCCGCGGCCGAGCGCGCCGAGGCGTCGAACTTCGTCGACACGCTGACCGACCCGCAGGGCCGCAAGGGCCTGGCCGCGCAGGTGGGCGAGCGCGGCGTGAAGCTCTCGGGCGGGCAGCGCCAGCGCATCGCCATTGCCCGGGTGATGCTCAAGGACGCGCCCATCCTGCTGCTGGACGAAGCCACCAGCGCGCTCGATTCCGAGGTGGAGGCGGCCATCCAGGCCAGCCTCTACCGCCTGATGGAAGGCAAGACGGTGATCGCCATCGCCCACCGCCTTTCGACCATCGCCGCGATGGACCGGCTCATCGTGCTGGACGAGGGCCGCGTCGTGGAGGAAGGCGACCACAAGAGCCTGCTGGCGCAGGGCGGGCTGTATGCGCGGCTGTGGGCGCACCAGAGCGGGGGGTTCCTGGGGGAGGAGGATTGATTCCCGATCTCAGGCGGGTTCCACCTTGAGCTTGAAGCCCAGCGCGCGGATGACCTTGAACAAGGTATCGCTGCTGGGCGCGCGTTCCCCGGAGAGGCTCTTGTAAAGGCTCTCGCGCGACAGGCCGGTATCCTTCGCCAACTGGGCCATGCCGCGGGCGCGCGCGATGGCGCCCAGCGCGCCGGCCAGCTCCGCGGGGTCGTTGTCTTCCACCACCTGGCGCAGGTACTCGACCATGTCCTGCTCGTCGAGCAGGTAGTTGGCAACGTCAAAGGGGCGGGTCTTGATCTTGCTCATTTCGCAACTCCAGGGCCATCTTGCGGGCTCGTTCGATGTCACGCTGCTGCGTCGACTTGTCGCCTCCGCCCAGCATGACGATGATGGTTCCGTTCCGCTCCATGAAGTACATGCGCCAGCCGGGACCGAAGAACTCGCGCATTTCCGAAACGCCATCGCCCACGGGCGCCACGTCACCCAGATTTCCGCGGCGCGCCTTGTCGAGCCGGCGGGCCAGGCGGATGCGCGTGGCCCGGTCCTTCAATCCTCCAAGCCAAAGTGCAAACCCATCGGTTTCGACGACCGTGAACATGCACTCGATTGTAGCCACAAGGATACAAACATGTTCACTCGCACAACGGCCCTTGACCGAAGAAAGCCTCTGCCCCACTTGTGGTCCAATTTAGGGTTCTCCCGGCCACCTCCCCCGCCGGCGATTCCCCTATCCAAGTAGCCGAAGCATCATGAGCACGATCCTGCAGAACCTCCCCACCGGCCAGAAGGTCGGCATTGCCTTCTCCGGCGGCCTGGACACCAGCGCCGCGCTGCTGTGGATGAAGAAGAAGGGCGCGCAGCCCTACGCCTACACCGCCAACCTGGGTCAGCCCGACGAGCCCGACTACGACGAGATCCCGCGCAAGGCCATGGCCTACGGCGCCGAGAAGGCCCGCCTGGTCGACTGCCGCGCGCAGCTGGTGGCCGAGGGCATCGCCGCCCTGCAATCGAACGCCTTCCACGTCAGCACCGGCGGCGTGACCTACTTCAACACCACGCCCCTGGGCCGCGCCGTGACCGGCACCATGCTGGTGGCCGCCATGAAGGAAGACGACGTCAACATCTGGGGCGACGGCTCGACCTTCAAGGGCAACGACATCGAGCGCTTCTACCGCTACGGCCTGCTGACCAACCCCTCGCTCAAGATCTACAAGCCCTGGCTCGACCAGAAGTTCATCGACGAGCTGGGCGGCCGCAAGGAAATGAGCGAGTTCCTCATCGCCAACGGTTTCGACTACAAGATGAGCGTGGAGAAGGCCTACAGCACCGACTCCAACATGCTGGGCGCCACCCACGAGGCGAAAGACCTGGAGTTCCTGAACTCGGGCATCCGCATCGTCAACCCGATCATGGGCGTGGCCTTCTGGAAGGAAGCCGTGGCCGTGAAGGCCGAAGAGGTGACGGTCCGCTTCGAGGAAGGCCAGCCGGTCGCCCTGAACGGCAAGACCTTCGCCAGCGCCGTGGAGCTGATGGAAGAGGCCAACCGCATCGGCGGGCGCCACGGCCTGGGCATGAGCGACCAGATCGAGAACCGCATCATCGAGGCCAAGAGCCGCGGCATCTACGAAGCGCCCGGCATGGCGCTGCTGCACATCGCCTACGAGCGCCTGGTCACCGGCATCCACAACGAGGACACCATCGAGCAGTACCGCATCAATGGCATCAAGCTCGGCCGCCTGCTCTACCAGGGCCGCTGGTTCGACCCGCAGGCCATCATGCTGCGCGAGACCGCCCAGCGCTGGGTGGCACGCGCCATCACCGGCGAAGTGACGCTGGAATTGCGCCGCGGCAACGACTACTCGCTGCTCAACACCGATTCGCCCAACCTCACCTACAAGCCCGAGCGCCTGTCGATGGAGAAGGTGGAGGACGCGCCCTTCTCGCCCGCCGACCGCATCGGCCAGCTGACCATGCGCAACCTGGACATCGTGGACACGCGCGACAAGCTGATGACGTACGTGAAGACCGGCCTGCTCGCACCGTCCACGGGGGCCGAGTTGCCGCAGCTCAAGGACGAGCGCAAGTCCTGATCGGCCATCCGGCTGGCGGCTTCCCGCAACCGCCGACCGGCGTGTCCTACAAAGGACTACAAGCCCTGCTGACGCGCGCGGGCCGTCCGGCGCCCGATGCTTGAGCCTTCTTCAAAACAGGAGGCTTTAGCCGTGAACTCCATCATCTACATCGTCGGCTTGGTCGTGGTCGTTGTGGCCGTGCTCTCTTTCTTCGGCCTGCGCTGACAATACGCCCGGTGCCGGCCCGCTGCCTAGGCGGTCCGCGCGCTCGGGCATCATGGCGGGCATGCAAGAAGCAAGCACCCCTCTCCCCCGCCCTCTACTGATTCTGAAAACGGGCGACACCTACGAGGAGCTGCGCTCGCCGCGCGGCGATTTCGAGCATTGGGTCGCCTCTGGCCTGGGTGCCGCAATGCCGGTGCGCGTCATCGATGCGCGCGTCGCAGAACAGGCGCTGCCCCCCGCCAACCAGATTTCCGGCGTGGTCGTGACCGGCTCGCACGCCATGGTTTCGCACCGCGAAGCCTGGAGCGAGCGCGCCGCCGAGTGGCTTGGCAATCTGGTGCGCGAGGACGAGGTTCCCGTGCTGGGCATTTGCTATGGCCACCAACTGCTCGCACACGCGTTGGGCGGCCAGGCCGGCGACCATCCGGTGTCGATGGAGATCGGAACCGTTCAGGTCGAGGCCACCGCAGCCGCCGCCCACGATCCCCTGTTTGCCGCCATGCCCGCCCGCTTCGAGGCGCATGTGGTGCACCGCCAGAGCGCGCTGTGTCTTCCGCCGGGCGCCGTCCGCCTGGCCGGCAACGGCTTCGAATCGAACCAGGCCTTCCGCGTCGGCGAACAGGCCTGGGGCGTACAGTTCCATCCCGAGTTCGACGAAGACGCGATGCGCGGCTACATCGACCGCCAATGGGCGAGCCTGGAGAATCCCCAGGCCCTGCGCGACCGCGTGTGCGCCACGCCCGAAGCGGCCCGGCTGCTGGAGCGCTTCGGCAACCTGGTCGCCGAACGCTCGGCCGCCGCCACGGCCCCTGCTGCTGCTGAAACTGAAGGATCGACATGAGCACCACCACCAGCGCGGCCGACAAGAAGCCGCGCAAGCATTTCTCGATGATCCGGGAGTTCCACCTGGCCGACGTGTTCACGCTGGGCAACGCCGCCTGCGGCGTGGGCGCCGTCTTCCTGGCCATGGCCTACATGTCCACCCAGTCGCTGACCCAGTTCCTGTGGGCGGCGGCGCTGGCGCCTGCAGCCTTCGTGTTCGACGTCTTCGACGGGCGCATCGCACGCTGGCGCCAGACGCAGTCGGCACTCGGGCGCGAGCTGGATTCGCTGGCCGACATCATCTCCTTTGGCGTGATGCCCGCCACGCTGGGCTTTGCCGCCGGCCTGGACGGCGGCTGGGACTGCGCGGTGCTGGTGTACTTCGTTTGCTGCGGCGTGAGCCGCCTGGCGCGCTACAACGTCACGGCCGAGGCCCTGTCCGAAGGCAGCGCCAAGGTGAAGTATTTCGAGGGGACGCCCATTCCCACCAGCGTGGCACTGGTCGGCGTGCTGGCGATCGCGGCGTGGCAGGGCCGCGTGGGCGATGCGGTCTGGGGCGGCCAATGGCAGCTGGGACCCTGGGAACTGCATCCGCTGGTGCTGATGTTCGCGCTCTCGGGCACGCTGATGATCAGCAAGACCCTGCGCATTCCCAAGCTGTAGGCGGCACACTCCCGCCATGGCACAAGGACTCGAGGAATTCCTGAGGCTGGGCGCTGAGCACCCGCTGCTGCCCGCCTGCGACCACTTCTACTTCCTGCGGCACGGACAGACGGCGCGCAACGTGCAGCGCATCTTCCAGGCCCCGGACGAACCGCTGAACGACACCGGCCTGGACCAGGCGCGCCGGGCGGCCGAGCTGCTGGCGGGCGAGACCATCCGCAGCATCGTCTGCAGCGATGCGCAGCGAGCGATGACCACCGCGCAGACTGTCGCCGCGGCACACGGCATCGCGCCACTGCCCGACGAAGGCCTGCGCGAGCGCAATTTCGGCGCGCTCATCGGCACCTCCTCGGAACGCATCGACTGGGCCTGCGAGCCCGAGGACGGTGAAACGCTGGCCATCTTCATGCAACGCAAGCACGATGCCCTGCACCGCGCCCTTGCGCTGCCCGCGCCGGTGCTGGTGGTGGCCCACGGCGGCTCGCTCTACGCGCTCACCGCGATGCTGCGCATCCCCATGGACCTGAAGCTGCTGGGCAACGCACAGCCCTTGCGATTCGTGCGCAGCGGCACCATCTGGAACATCGAACCCCTCATGCAACCCCAAGCGGTGGACGGCGGCGCGGCCCTGGCCTGAGCAGCGAAGCAAGAAGAAGAACGAGAACGACGCGCGCCCCACGAGTCCACCGCCCACTCCAAGACACGCCATGGACTTCAAGGACTACTACTCGGCCCTCGGCGTCGAGCGCACGGCCTCCGAGGACGAGGTGCGCAAGGCCTACCGCAAGCTCGCGCGCAAGTACCACCCCGACGTCAGCAAGGAAGCCGACGCCGAGACGCGCATGCGCGAGCTGAACGAGGCCTACGACGTGCTGCGCGACAAGGAAAAGCGCGCCGCCTATGACCAGCTCGCCGACCGCGTGGCCCGCGGAGGCAGCCCGCAGGGCGACTTCCAGCCGCCGCCCGGCTGGGACGAAGGCTTCGAGTTCAACCACCGCCCCGGTGGCCAGGGCCCGGCCGACCATGCCGAGTTCAGCGAGTTCTTCTCCTCCATCTTCGGCAATGCCCAGCGCCGCGGGGCCGAGCGCCAGAACTTCCGCGCCCGCGGCGAGGACCACCACGCGGCCATCGAGATCACGGTGGAAGACGCGCTCAAAGGCGCCGAGCGCGAGATCACCCTGCGTGCCATGGAAGTGGACGAACAGGGCCACATGCAGTGGAAGCCGCGCACGCTGGAGGTGAAGATCCCGGCCGGCGTGCATCCGGGCCAGTACATCCGCCTGGCCGGCCAGGGCATGCCCGGCCACGGCGGCGAGCCGCCCGGCGACCTGTACCTGGAAGTGCGCATCGCGCCGCACAAGCTCTACCGCGTGGAAGAGCGCGACCTGTACATGACCCTGCCCGTCACGCCCACCGAGGCCGCCCTGGGCGCGAAGGTGCAGGTGCCCACGCCCACCGGCGGCGTGGTCGAGGTCACGGTGCCGCGCAATGCGCGCAACGGCCTCAAGCTGCGGCTGAAGGGGCGAGGCCTGGCAGGCAAGCCGCCGGGCGACCTCTACCTGCTGATCGACATCGTGCTGCCGCCGGCCGACAGCGACGCCGCCCGCAAGGCCTACGAGGCCCTGGCGCAAGCGAGCAGCGCTTTCTCGCCGCGCAGCCACCTGGGAGTCTGAAACCATGGTCACCATCAAGAGCAGCTACACCGTCACCGCCATCAGCGACGCCCAGCCCCTGGCCGCCCATGAACTCGCACACGCCTGCGGCGCGGAGCTCGACTGGGTGATTCAACTCGTGGACGTGGGCATTGTCGAGGCCGATGGCAGCGAGCGCCCGCCGCAGGAGTGGCGCTTCCAGAGCGCCGCGCTGCAGTGCGCGCTGGAAGCGCGCCGCCTGGAGCGCGACTTCGGCGCCAGCCTGGACGCGGCCGCACTCATCATCGACCTGGAGCGCGAGGTGCGGCGGCTCAAGGCCCTGCTGGGCGCGCAGGCGATCCACGCGCGCTGACGGAGATCCGGCGAACAGCAGGCTTCGAGTCAGCCGGGTGCGGTGGTGACCAGCTGGTTGCGCACTGCCGTCACGTGGTCACCGACCTTGATGACGGCCTGGCGCAGCTGGGTCTCGTTGCATTTCAGTTGCCGGCACCAGTACCTCAGCTCGACCGGGTCCAGCGTGTTGATGCGCCCCGGGTCCAGGGGATGGAAATGGGCGAGATCGTCGGACATGGGCACTCCTTCAATCGGCCCGTGATTTTGCGCCGCTCGCGTTGCGATGCAAGCAGCGCCCTTGCTCTCAACCCTTCTTCTGTACCAGCTTGATCACGCTGGAAAAATCCAGCGCACCGTAACCCGCCAGGCTGTGCGCGGCATAGAGGTTGCGCGCCATGCCGCCCAGCGGCGTGGCGGCGCGCACGGCGGCAGCGTTTTCCTGCGCCAGGCCCAGGTCCTTGAGCATCAGGTCGGTGCCGAAGCCGCCGGCGTAGTTCTTCGAGGCCGGTGCCGTCTCCATGACGCCGGGCATGGGGTTGTACTTCTCCAGCGCCCAGTTGCCGCCGGAACTGCGGCGCATGATCTCGGAGAGTACCTTGGGGTCCAGCCCGTTGGCCACGCCCAGCGCGAGTGCCTCGGAGGTGCCGATCATCAGGATGCCCAGCAGCATGTTGTTGCAGATCTTGGCGGTCTGCCCTGCGCCTGCGCCGCCTGCATGGAAGATATTGGCGCCCATCTTTTCCAGCACCGGCCGCGCGCGCTCCAGGTCGGCCGTCTCGCCGCCCACCATGAAGGTCAGCGTTCCGGCGATGGCCCCGCCGGTTCCGCCCGACACCGGCGCATCGATCATCGCGATGCCCCGCTTGGCCGCGGCCTCGGCCACCTTGCGCGAGGTGGCGGCAGCGATCGTGCTGCAGTCGATCACCAGCGCGCCGGCGCGCACATGTTCCAGCAAGCCCGTCCTGCCGTCGCCGCCGCCCAGGAACAGCGATTCGACGTGCTGGCTGGCCGGCAGCATGCTGATGACCACGTCGGCGCCCGCCACCGAGGCCGCCGCCGATTCGGCAATCGCCACGCCGTCGAGCAGCAGCTTTTGCGTGGCCTCCTGCGAGAGGTCGAAGGCGCTGAGCGCAAAGCCCGCCTTGTGCAGGTTCAGGGCCATCGGGCCGCCCATGTTGCCCAGGCCGATGAATGCGATCTTCTGCATGGTGTTGCTTGTCTCCGTGGTGATTCTGCGGGGGTCTTCAGGTCAGCGCGGCGAGAGGATGCGGCCCTGGCTCGCGCGCGCGCAGGTGGTCCTCGATGAACTCGCGCGTGACGTCTTGCAGGCGCGCGGGCTGCCACTTCGGGTTGCGGTCCTTGTCGATCAGCACGGCGCGGATGCCTTCGGCGAAGTCCTTGTGCGCGCAAAAGCCCAGCGAAGCCCAGTACTCGAGGCGGAACACCTCGGCCAGCGACATGCGCGGCACCAGCTGCCACAGCTCGAAGGTGAGCGCGGCGGAACTGGGCGCGCCCTTGGCGAAGGCGCGCGCGGCGTTCTGCAGCCAGGCATCGGCGCCCTCCTTCGCGGCCAGTGCGTTCAGGCGCGCGGCGATGTCCAGCAGGTCTTCGCCGGCCATGAGCGCATCGATCTCGTCGTAGTGCTCACGCAGCTTCGAAGGCGGCAGCTGCGCGCCCTGGCCGGCCCTCGCCAGGATGCGCGACAGCTCGGCGCGGTCGGCCTTGGCCTCGCCCAGCCAGCGGGTGGCGGCGATCATCTCCATCACCTGGCCCTTGTTCTCCTGCGGCACCATCTGGTCGGCCAGGCCGGTGAAGATGGCATCCGCCGCATTGATCTGCGCGGCCGTCAGCGCCAGGAACAGGCCCGTGCGGCCGGGCATGCGGCGCAGGAACCAGCTGCCGCCCACGTCGGGGTACAGGCCGATGTTGATCTCGGGCATCGCCACGCGGCTGGCCGGCGTCACCACCCGGTGCGAGCAGCCGGCCATGAGGCCCACGCCGCCGCCCATCACGATGCCGTGGCCCCAGCACATCAGCGGCTTGGGAAAGGTGTGGATCAGGTAGTCGAGCTCGTACTCCTCGCGGAAGAAGTCCTCGGCGTAGGTGTTGCGCTTCGGGCCGCATTCCAGCAGCGTCTGGTAGAGCTGGCGCAGGTCGCCGCCGGCGCAGAAGGCCTTCTCGCCCGCCGCCTGCAGCACCACGCCTGCAATCTGCGGGTCATCGGCCCAGGTGCGGAACTTCGGCAGCAGCAGGCGGACCATGTCCACCGACAAGGCATTGAGCGCCGCCGGCGCGTTGAGGGTGGCCACGCCGAAGCGGTGTCCACCGGCGGTCTGGATTTCTTCGAAGAGAACGACGGAATCTGACATTGAGAAAGTGATGCAGTGAAGCGGAAAAGCTCAGCGGATGTCGCTGTCGCCTTCCAGCAATTTTCGCGCGACGATGACGCGCATGATCTCGTTGGTGCCTTCCAGGATCTGGTGCACCCGCGCATCCCGCACCAGGCGCTCCAGCGGAAATTCGCCCAGGTAGCCGTAGCCGCCGTGCAGCTGCAGCGCGTCGTTGCAGACGTTGAAGCCCGCATCGGTGGCAAAGCGCTTGGCCATGGCGCAGTAGGTGCTGGCATCCGCATGGCCCGCATCGAGCTTGCTCGCCGCCAGGCGCACCATCTGGCGCGCGGCCACCAGCTCGGTCGCCATGTCGGCCAGCTTGAACTGCAGCGCCTGGAAGCTGGCCAAGGGCTTGCCGAACTGCTGGCGCTCGTGCAGGTAGCGGCGTGCCGCATCCAGCGCGCCCTGGGCCGCGCCCACCGAGCAGGTGGCGATGTTGATGCGCCCGCCGTCCAGCCCCTTCATGGCGATCTTGAAGCCCTCGCCCTCCTTGCCCAGCAGGTGGTCGGCCGGGATGCGCACGTTGTCGAAGCTGATGGTGCGCGTGGGCTGGCTGTTCCAGCCCATCTTGTGTTCCTTCTTGCCGTAGCTGATGCCGGGCGCGTCTGCGGCAAGAGCGAAGGCCGAGATGCCTCCCGCGCCGCCACCGCCGGTGCGCGCCATCAGCACCAGCACGTCTGTGGAACCAGCGCCCGAAATGAAGGCCTTGCCGCCGTTGATGACGTACTCGTGGCCCACCAGTTCCGCGCGCGTCTTCAGCGAGCCGGCGTCGGAGCCCGCGCCCGGTTCGGTCAGGCAGTAGGAAGCCAGCTTGCGGCCGCTGGTCAGGTCCTCGCCCCACTTCTCGCACACGGCCGGCGTGCCCCAGGTGCCCAGCATCCAGGTCGCCATGTTGTGGATGGTGATGAAGGCGGTGGTCGACGGATCGACCGCCGCCATCTCCTCGAACACCAGCGCCGCATCCAGCCGCGGCAGCGCCAGGCCGCCGACGCGCTCGGGCGCATAGAGGCCGCAGAAGCCCAGCTCGCCGGCCTTGGCGATGGCGTCCTTGGGGAAGAAGGCCTCGGCGTCCCAGCGCGCAGCGTGGGGCGCGAACTCGGCCTGGGCGAACGCGCGCGCGCTGTCGGCGAAGGCGCGCTGATCTTCTGTCAGTTCATAGTCCATGGTGCTCGTATTGTGTGGCGGTGCGCGGCCCGCTCCGCGTCGTCACCGCGCACCAGCCGGGCCCGTCACTTCAGGCTGATCGTCGTGTTCACGCCGTGCGACACCGTCTCGTCGTCGAACCAGCGCTCGGTCACCGTCTTGGTCTGCGTGTAGAACAGCACCACCTGCTTGCCGTACGGCCCCAGGTCGCCCAGCTTGGAAGCGCGCGAGCCGGTGAAGGAGAACAGCGGCACCGGCACCGGGATCGGCACGTTGATGCCCACCTGGCCCACGTCGATGTCTTCCTGGAAGCGGCGCGCCGCCGCGCCCGACTGCGTGAAGATCGCCGTGCCGTTGCCGTTGGGGTTGGCGTTGATCATCTCGATCGCCTCGTCGATGTCCGCCGCGCCGGCCACGCACAGCACCGGGCCGAAGATCTCCTGCTCGTAGATGCTCATGCCGGGCTTCACGCCCGAGAAGATCGTCGGGCCCACGAAGTTGCCCTTCTCGTAGCCGGGCACCGCGGGCTTGCGGCCGTCCAGTTCCAGCGTGGCGCCTTCGTCCGCGCCGCGGTCGATGAAGCCGTTCACGCGGTCATACGCGGCGCAGGACACCAGCGGACCCACGTCCACGCCCTTCTCGGTGCCGGCGCCGATCTTCAGCGTCTTGGCCTTGGCCACCAGGTCGGGAATCCACTTCTGCGCCTCGCCCACCAGCACCGCCACCGACACCGCCATGCAGCGCTGGCCCGCCGCACCGAAGGCCGCACCGGCCAGCGCGTTGAGCGTCTGCTCCTTGTTCGCGTCGGGCATGACGATGGCGTGGTTCTTCGCGCCCATCATGCATTGCACGCGCTTGCCGGCCAGCGAGGCGCGGTTGTAGACGTGCGTGCCCACCTTGGTCGAGCCCACGAAGGAGATCGCCTTGATGTCCTTGTGGTCACAGATGGCGTTGACCACGTTCTCGCCGCCGTGCACCACGTTCAGCACGCCGGGCGGAATACCGGCTTCGAGTGCCAGCTCGCACAGGCGCATGGTCACCATCGGGTCCTGCTCGCTCGGCTTGAGCACGAAGGTGTTGCCGGTGGCGATGGCCATCGGGAACATCCAAAGCGGGATCATGGCCGGGAAGTTGAAGGGCGTGATGCCCGCGCACACACCCAAAGGCTGCAGCACCGAGTAAGTGTCCACGCCGGTGGCCACGTTGTTGGCCAGCTCGCCCAGTTGCAGGTTGCCGATGGCCGAGGCGTGCTCCACCACCTCCAGGCCGCGGAACACGTCGCCCTCGGCATCGGGCAGGGTCTTGCCCTGCTCGGCCGTGAGGATCGCGGCCAGCTCGCCCATGTTCTCGCGGATCAGCTGCTGCAGCTTCAGGAAGACGCGGGCGCGCGCGCCGATGGCGGTCTTGCGCCAGGTCTTGAAGGCTTCCTTGGCCGAGGCCACGGCGGCGTCCACCTCCTCCTGCGTGGCGAAGGGCACGCGGGCCAGCACTTCCTGCGTGGCCGGGTTGACGACGTTGCGCCATTCGGTGGTCTTCGATTCGACGAACTTGCCGCCGATCAGCAGCTTGACGGTGGCGACCTGCGTGCTGGCCGCAGAGGTGGTGGTGGCATCCATGTCTGTTGTCTCCTGGAGGGGTGCTTGCGTGTGAACAGGCGGCCATCCTAGCTTTGCAGATTTGCGATAACAATAGACAAATACGCATCCACGATCTGCAAATTTGCAACTCCTTCCAGATGGACTGGGACAACCTCCGCTACTTCCTCGAACTGGCCCGCTCGGGCACCCTGATCAGCGCCGCGCGGCGGCTGTCGGTGGACCACACCACGGTGGCGCGCCGCATCCAGGCGCTGGAGAAGGAGATGGGCACCGCCCTCTTCTCGCGCGAGGCCGGCGGCCACAGGCTGACCGAGGCGGGCCGGCGCCTGCAGCCGCAGGTGGAGGCCATGGAGGAGTCCTTCCGTGCCGTCGAGAGCGCCGCGCCGGCGTCGAACGAAGGCTTGTCGGGCCTGGTGCGCATCGGCGCCACCGAGGGTTTCGGCACGGTGGTGCTGGCGCCGCACCTGGCGCAGTTCGCCACCGCGCATCCCAAGCTCGTGATCGACCTCCTGGCCATGCCGCGCCTGGTGCACCTCTCGCGGCGCGAGGCCGACATCGTGATCTCGCTGGAGCGGCCGGCGCGCGGGCCGGTGGTCGTGACCAAGCTGACCGACTACGTGCTGCGCCTGTACGCGTCGAAGGACTACCTGGCTCAGCACGCGCCCATCCGCAGCCGCGAGGACCTGCGCGGCCACACCTTCATCAGCTACGTCGACGACCTGCTTTTCTCGAAGGAGCTGCAGTACCTCGACGAGCTGTACAAGCCCGACTCCTTCGCGCTGCGCAGCACCAGCATCCTGGCGCAGCACCGCGCGACAACCGCGGGCGCAGGCATCGCGGTGCTGCCGGCCTTCATCGCCGAGCAGGACAAGAGCCTGCGCCGCGTGCTGCCCAGGGAGGCGAACTTCACGCGCACCTTCTGGATGTCGGTGCCGGCCGAGACACGCAGCCTGGTGCGCATGAAGGCAGTGTGGGATTTCCTGCGCGAGACGGTGGAGGCGCAGCGGGCGATCCTGCTGCCGGACTGAAGCAGCGGTACCCAAGGCGCCCAAGCAGCGCCGCCCGATCTGCGCGAGACTATGCGATCCGGCCCTGCCGGCGAGCAGGTATGGCACCTGCAAGTCCATCTCGAAGAAACCAGGAGACGAACAATGAAAGTCGTGGTCATGGGCGCCGGCGCGGTCGGCTGCTATTACGGGGGCCTGCTGGCGCGTGCCGGCCACGAGGTGGTGCTGATCGGCCGCCAGCCGCACGTGGCGGCGATCCAGCGCGGCGGTCTGCGCATCCAGACCGCCGCCTTCGACGAGCAGGTCAACCTGCAGGCCAGCACCGAACCCAGCGCGGTGCAGGGCGCGCAGTTGGTACTGTTCTGCGTGAAATCCCCCGACACCGAATCCGCGGGCAGCCTGCTCGCACCCTGGCTGGCGCCCGATTCGCTGGTGCTGTGCCTGCAGAACGGCGTGGACAATGCCGACCGCCTGCGCACCGTGCTGCCCGCCACGCAGGCGGTGGCGGCCGCGGTGGTCTACGTGGCCACGGAGATGGCCGGACCGGGCCACGTGAAGCACCATGGCCGCGGCGAACTGGTGATCGAACCCGCTTCCGGCAGCGACGAAGCGGCGCGCGTGCTGGGCGAGGCGGGCACGCAGGTGCAGATCTCCGACAACGTGCGCGGCGCGCTGTGGAGCAAGCTGATCCTCAACTGCGCCTACAACGCACTTTCGGCGATCACCCACCTGCCCTACGGCCGCGTGGCGGAAGGCGAAGGCGTGAGCACGGTGCTGCACGACGTGGTCGAAGAGTGCCTGGCAGTGGGCGAGGCCGATGGCGCCCGCATCTCGCGCGCCGACATCGAGGCCGCAGTGCAGCGCCTTCCGGGCAGCATGCCGATGCAGTACTCCTCCACCTCGCAGGACCTGTCGCGCGGCAAGCCCACCGAGATCGACTACCTCAACGGCTACGTGGTGCGCCGCGGCCAGGCGCTGGGCATTGCCACGCCGGCCAATCGCGTGCTGCAGGTGCTGGTGAAGCTGCTCGAGAGCAAGCAGCGCGAGCACGAGTAGGCCGCGCGATCGCTCACTCCGCCGGCCACTGCGGCGGATGCGTGCCCGGCGGCATCGAGGGCCGCTCCCATCTCGCAGGCGTGCGCGACAGCTGCGCACTGTGCCGCACCGCGCGCAGTTCGCCGAAGCCCGAGGCGGTGGTCTCCAGGTAGGGCTCGATGTCCGGCCGCGGCCCCTGCGGCTGCGCCGGCACGCGGCCCAGCTTGCGCAACCACTGCCCGGTCTGCGCCAGCGCGACGCGCACCAGCCAGCTGCCGCCCTCGCGCTGTTGGCGCCACAGCGCGGCGGCGGCACCGAAGGCGATGAGGTAGCCGGTGGCCTCGTCCAGGATCTGCATCGGCAGCGGACGCGGCTTGTCGGCATGGCCGAAGGCCTCGCCCTCGGCCGCGTTGAAGCCCATCGCCGTCTGCACCAGTGAATCGAAGCCGCGCCGTCCGGCCCACGGTCCCTGCGAGCCGTAGGCGCTCAGCGACACGGCGACGATGCCGGGCCGAAGGCGCGCCAGGTCCTCGGGGCCGAAACCACGGTCCGACAGTCCACCCGGCCGGTAGCCCTGCACGAACACATGCGCATCGTCCAGCAACTGGCGCATGGCGGCGCGGCCCTCGTCGGTGTCCAGGTCCACATGCACCGACAGCTTGCCGCGGCTGGTGTCGGCAATGGCCGAGATGTTGGGCAGATTCGGCGAGTTCACCAGCATCACGTCCGCACCGTAGGCCGCCAGTGCCTTGCCGCCTACGGGCCCGGCCAGCACGCGGGTCAGGTCCAGCACGCGGATGCCGTCGAGCGGGCGCCGGTCCACCGCGAGCGGCGGCAACTCTCGCACAGGCGCTTCGCCGATGCGCTCCAGCGTGAACAAGGGCTGCGCGGCCACCGCCAGGCCCTGCGGCGTCTGGTCCCATTGCGCGAAGCTGCGCAGTGCGCTCGCCACCAGCCCTTGCGCCGCAGCGGCGTCCTCGAAGTCCAGGGCCTTCCACCCCAGCAGCGCGGCCTCGGCATCGGCGCGCGTGGCCACGTCGGGGTCCAGGCCCAGCAGCTTCAGCGCGCCCTCGCGGTGGTGCGCGAAGTTGGCATGGATGCGCGCATGCCCGTCGGCGCAGCGGTACAGGCCCGAGACCGGATCCCACACCTCGGGCACCTTGCCGTCCAGGCTGAACCAGCCGGTGCACTCCACGGCCGCGTGCGCCATATCGACGCTCACCTCCTGACGGGGCGTGCCGCGCGCATGCCCCACTTCGCAGGCGGCGAGCGCCGCGGCCGTGATGGTGCTCTGCGCGGCGGTGCCCACCGCGAAAGACGAGGGGTAGACCGGATCGCTGCCCACGAGCCTGAGCATGCCCAAGGCCTCGGCCGGCAGCGCCGCCGATTGCCATAGCGCGGCAACAACATCGAGTGAAGACTGCATGGCCCATTGTGCGTCGGCCTGCCACCTCGCATGCCGGCGCGAAGGATCGCGGGTCTAGGCCATGCGCGTGAGCGACAGCGTCAAGCAGCCGTGCACCTGCAGACGGAAGCGCCCGCGGCCGGTGCGCGCCAGCTGCAGCGGCGCCGCACGCTCGCGCAGGCGCTGCTGCAACAGCCCCAGCCGCACGCTCAGGTTGTCGTGCAGCTCGGGCAGGCGCAGTTCGGTGCCCGCCAGGCGAAGCTCGCGCGTGCTGAAGTCCTGCCGGCCCGTGGCCAGGTATTCACGCACCAGCTTGACCAGAATTCCGCCGGCGACGCCGCGCACCAGGTAGTCGTCGTCGAGGAACACGCTTCCGTCGCGCGGGTGGTGGCGGATGCGCACCTGTCGGCCGCTTGCGCCGCCAGCCGCGATGTCCGGCGTCTCGCGCTGTTCGAAGCCCTGCATGTGCCAGCTCCCTTGTTCTCGCGAGGGATCAGTTGGCGCCCGGCTTGCGCGCCGCATCGACCAGCGCGCGGATCGCCCAGCGCTTGACGCGCCGCGCCTCGGCATCGTCGAGCTGCAGCACGTCCTTGAACACGATGATGGCCTCGGGCCCGATCACCAGCGCCAGCGCCCGGCTCAGGGTCTTGAGCGCACCGGGCCGAAACTGCGCGCGCGCCGGCTCCAGCGCGGCATCGATCAGGGGGCTGCGGCGGTTCTGCCGCGCCGGTACTTCCGCACCGCCGCGCCGGTTGGCCGCCTCGAGCGAGCGCGCCATCGTCACGCGCAGGGCGGCCTCGTTCTCCAGCGTCATGTCGTGGAAGGCGGCGTCCACCCGATCGAGCCGGACCACCGGGTCACCGGACCGGGTATCGGCGAACAGCTCTTCGGCCTGCGGCGTCGAGATGTCGAGCGACGCCTCGATCAGCAGCGCCGACAGGTCCGGGAAGTGCCGGTAGGCCGTGGCGCGCGACACCATGGCCTCTTCGGCGCATTCCTCCAGTGTGGGCGTGCGGCCCTGGCGCGCCAGGCGCGCGGCAGCCTGCAGCAGGTCCTTGCGGGTGCGCCGCAACTGGTTGGCGCGTCGGGTTCCGTCGCTCATGTTCGGTTCTGCGGCAACTGGGCCTGGATGGCCGCCAGGTCGACCCACACGTTTTCGCGCCCGATCTGGCCGCCCTGGGTGAACTCGATCACGTGCAGCAGGCGGAACTCCAGCGGCCGGTCGCCGCCTTCGAGCCCGAAGGGACGGCCGGGCGCGCGGCCGCGCCAGATCGACTCGTCGACCAGGAAGTCCGGACCATAGAGACGGCGCACCGGCTCGACCCGGCTCTCCGACAGGTCCTGGAACAGCGCCTGATAGAAAGGCCGGGCACCTTCGCGCCCGCGAGACGGCCCGGTGGGCCAGCCGACCACGTCGTGCACGACCTCGGGCGACAGGGTGGCAAGCACGCCTTCGACGTCGTCGGCGGCTTCATGGCCGAAGTGCTCGTCGATGAGGCGGTTCATTTCCTGCGGGCTCAGCGTCATGGCGGTCTCTCCTCGCTCAGAGTGAGTTGATGAAATCATAATGAGAAAATTGTCTCATTACAAGTTTGATGTTTCTCCTTGCTTATCGAAAAGTTAAGGATCGCGTAGCAAAGAATTAGCAGTGCCACCGGCAAGCCGATTCGATACTGGGTTCACCTTCAATTCCTCCCAAGGAGATGTAATGGATGCCTCCCTCCCTACGGGGACAGCAAGAGCAGGAGCACGGAGATGAGCAGCTTGGCTGTTCTGGGCGGCTGGCTTGCCTG